>NZ_AP026709.1:1695000-3022500 GCF_027923765.1 Pseudodesulfovibrio nedwellii
GGGATATCGCAAAACACGTGGATGAATGGATCTCCAGCAATCAGGCCAAATGGGACAGCTGGCTCGACAGCGCCCGCAAGGCCGCTCAATAAAGAGATTCTCCAAACGTCAATGCAGAGCCCTCCTCTCATGAGGCTCTCTGCGTGAGTTTCCAGCTCTTTAAAAGCCCCCCATGCCGAGAATTATTCGGCATAGGGGGCTTATTTTGTTGTAAAACAGAAAAGGAAAACCCCACAACTCAATTTCAATTCTTCACTTCTCCAAATCTAAAAGCTGCACCAGATACCCTCTCAAACTATCTGGTACAGCTTTTTTTCAGCAGACCGTCACCCCATACATTCCGGTCTGTGCCCCAGCCCTTCTCGAATTTTCATACACCACTTCAATACCGAGTAAGATAGACTTACGATTCCATGTTTTCAATTCACTGGATAATCGATTCTAACAGAGCATGCTTTGTATTCGGCCGTATCCGAAATCGGATCTGCAGCTGAATTAGTAAGCCAATTCGAATTATTCTTATAGAAATGAAACGCCATCCAAACCATTCCCTTAGGGACCTCATCCGTTACACGAGCTCGGACTGTGATGGTGCCACGCCTTGAGGTGAGTTGAATCATTTCACCAGTTTCAAAGCCCAACTGTTTGGCGTCAACAGGCGCGATATCGACTATTTCTTCGCTGAGCAAATCATTAAGTCCAATCGCGTTGGCTGTTTGCGAACTGCAATTGTAATGATAGAGTCTTCTGCCTGTACTCAAGATTAAAGGGTACTCCTTGTCAGGCGTCTCCGCAGATGGTGTCCAATCAACAGCTTGAAAATGAGCCTTCCCCTGTTTGAATTTTACGTCACGGAACAAATGCGGCGTATCCTTGAACAGATGCGGTGTACCGGGATGCAAAGAATGCGGAACCGGCCATTGCAACGATTCATTTTCCAATCGGTCATAGGTAATTCCATTCAGCATAGAGCATTGCGGCGCCATCTCATTGTCCCAGATGTCCTGAGCACTGGAGGATTCCCAAGTGTCTCCCATGCGCTTTGCCAGCTCACGGAAAATCCACCAATTGGGCCGAGCCTCTCCAGGGGGAGGAGACACCTTACGAACGCGGTTGACTCGACGTTCCGTATTAATGAATGTCCCGTCATCTTCGCTCCAGGCAGCGGATGGAAGAACTACGTCCGCATATTCGGTCGTTTTCGTAGGAAAGATGTCGTTACACACCATAAACTCGGCAGACGAGAGGCAACCGTGGACATGGTGCATGTCAGGTTCGGTTGTAGCCGGATCTTCACCGAAAACATAGAATCCACGAACCTTTTTTGTTTTCAAACCTTCGAGCATGGCGGGAAGCCGCAACCCCTCATAGCCGAGGAGGTTGCCAACATTCCACGCTTTTTGGAACTTCTTACGAGCAGCCGGGTTATGCACTTTCTCATAGCCGGGGAAAGAATCCGGCAGAGCACCTGCATCACATGCGCCCTGAACATTGTTTTGACCTCGCAATGGGTTTACGCCCCCACCGGGTATACCAATGTTTCCAAGCAATAATTGCAAATTTGCGCAGCTGAACACGTTATGAACACCAGAAGTATGTTCCGTTATACCAAGAGTATATATAAGCATTGCGGGTTTTGATTCAGCCAACAGTCGTGCGAGATCAACGACTTGTTCAGCGGGAACTCCTGTGACCTTTTCGGCCTCTTCAGGAGTGTACCTGAGTACGGTTTCCTCAAGCTCATCAAAACCATCAACCCACTGCTCTACGTAATCCTTGTCATACAGATTTTCCGTGATCAAAACATTCATTATGGAGTTGATCAACGCGACATCAGAGCCGACTTTCAGCCGCAAGTGCATATTCGCCCACTCTGTAAGCTTGGTTGCCCGAGGATCAACGACAACCAGTTTTGCACCTTTCTGAACGGCATTATGAACAAACGTCGCAACCACTGGATGGGCTACGGTCATGTTCGAGCCGATAACGAGTATTGTGCTCGCCTTTTCGATATCTTCAAAGTTATTAGACATTGCACCGGAACCAAGCATTGTCGTCAGACCGACGACCGATGGAGCGTGTCAGGTTCGTGCGCAATGATCGATGTTGTTGGTGCCTATGGTCGCCCTAAAGAGCTTCTGCATGTTATATGAATCTTCGGTAATACTTCGGGCGCAACTCAAACCTGCAATTGCATCTGGACCGTATTCGTCACGAATCTCCATAAATTTGGAAGCAACAAGATCGAGAGCCTCATCCCATGACGCTTCCCTGAATTTCCCATTTTCCTTGATAAGAGGCGCTGTGAGGCGATTTTTGGAATAGATAAAATCGTATCCAAAGCGTCCCTTCACACACAATCGCCCCTTGTTTGGCGCAATATTTTCATCGGCTGTGACTTTGATGATCTTTTCGTCCTTAACGTGAAGGATCAACTGACAGCCAGTCCCGCAATATGGACATGTCGTCTGGACTTTTTTGACTTTTTTTTTAGTTATCCCAAGTGCTTTCTTGTCAAAAAGGGCTCCAACAGGACACGCCTCAATACATTGACCGCAATGGGTGCACTTTTCCATATCGACAGTTGGATGCCATGTTCCATTAAAAGAATGACGGGAAATAGCGCTCTGGCCAATGTCCTGGCAGGTTGCGATGCATTGGCCGCATTTGATGCAACGACTATAATCTCGAGCAATAAACGGAGAGCGATTGTCAACAACCGGCGTCTCAATTTCTAAGGGAACATCCCTAACAGGCACCTTGTGCTTCCCTGCCATTTTCTGAAGGACACACGCCCCTTTTGCCGGGCATTCGTGATCGTGCCACTCCATGTCCCTGGCTTCAAGATGGCCGGGTGCGCATTTCCCTTCCGGTAGCTTGGCTGTAAAACAGTTGTGCGCCCCGGTAGAAAAAATAGACGTCAATTTAGTTTTTCGAGCCTCAAAGACTTTGGGAGACTCGGTTGTGATGTTCAACCCTTCCACGGCAAGCGTGGTCGATGTTGAAATCAACTCTCCCGTATCTATATTTTCAGCGATGCTGAGTTCACAACTATTGTCACAATAACATGTCTCGCTCTGGCACAAAGTCGGGATGCTGATACCTGCCTGAGAGGCAACGTCCAGAAGTGTCTGATTCTCTCGGAATTCTATCTTCTTATCGTTTATAATGACGTGTCGCATTGGTTATCCTTTGTATTATATAAATAAAATATGTTATTCTGGAACTTTTATGCGTGGTTAAGACGCATCCTTTTTGAAAACGGAAAAAAACATTTCCATACAATGCTTTGAACAAAAATCGAAACTTTCATCGATTCCACCTCCTGCGGGGACCTTGGTGAAACTATGCGATTCATCTTCTACAGCGTTGAAACGCATTCCACACTGATCACAAATTTTTATGTTGCTTGTAATAAAGGCACTGACGCAATTTTCGGAACACAACGGAATATCTCCCTGCGTTTCTCCATAAATACGTCTGCCACAAACATGACAAAACACCGCTTCATCTGGTGACAAATTCAAAGCCCCTCCGCACAAAGGGCAAAAATTTGAAGGTCGGGATTCCACTGTATGGTGGCAATGCGGACAACTTGAACGCAGAGCCGTTTTGCAGTGGGGGCAGGCGGAAGGTGCAACCGAATTTTCTGTCTCAATTGAAAATACGTTGAAATACGATTCTGGCTCATGTTTCGTATTCAAATGAGGACAGTGAGGGTTGGGACAATACATATAAATCGAGTGGTCTTTTTTCATGGCATAACTAATTTTGCTAATGAGTTGATAAAAAAAGGCTGGAGATTAATGAGGCGATTGACCTCCAGCCTTTTATAAAAGCCGATCGATACCTTTAGATGCAGCTAGATGCTGTTCATCCCGAAACTATTTTCTCCAAAAACTAAGGGTGTTTCAGATTGCTTTCGGGCGTACCAAGCATCTCTGCCGGAACCGCGGCTATATGACCAAAACCTTTGCTTGCGAACATAAACATCCAGGTAACGATGACAAACGGCCACGTGAGTGACGGCATGCCGATGGGAGCAAGAAGTACGCTTATAGATGCCTGAGCTATGGAACCGATGATCATGCAGAAAGTCGCATAGAGAAATGTTTTCCAATTGAGATAATAAAAAAGCCCGCCCAATGCGATGGCACAAAGCACCGAGTTATAACCATACAATCCAAGACGAAGCGGGGCTTCTGGAGACTGCATGACCAAAGCGGTGAGCAGGCCAATCAGGGAGCCGAAAACCGCAAAGAATGCAGATATTCTGGAATTGACGAGGATGGCTATGACAAAGATAATTCCAGTGACAACGCTATCTTCGAACATGACTTCACCAACGCCTTTGGTCACGCCATCCAGGAAAGTCATTGCTGAAATTTTGCCAACGGAAATCGTGGTGTGCGGATCAGGAATCGAAGTTGCCAGCAATGACCCAGCCTCCAGAATGCCGAACTTGGAAGCACAGAACATGAGAATCCAGGTGGCCAGCACAAAGGGTGCCGTTAAAGCAGGCATGCCCCATTTGCCCAAAAAATTCATGAGTGCACTCATGATAATGGTACTGAGTGCAGCGTTGATAACCACGTAAAGCAACAACTCGGGGCTATAGACGAAATAAAAAGGCAGTGCGATACCCGCGAGTGTGCCGTTAAATCCGAACAACCCGGCCTTGATAAGACCTTTGTCCGCACCAAGGGCTATGGCAACAAAGGTTGACGCGGCAGTCCCAAGAACAGCACAGAATCCCAATTCCCAGGAATTATAGAATATCCCTATAAAAAAAATAAAGCCGGTCACAGGGTTATTCTGAAACATGACCTGTCCGCATCCACGTAGGCATGCGTCTACAAATTGAAATAGCGAATTGTTTTTTGGCGCTTCCATGATCGTTATATCTCCTTGAATGATGGTGTGCAGGTGTTGTCTATACCGTTTGAGCTTCCAGTTCCTTTTTGAGCTTGTCGCGCTCCTGAGACTTGTGCATGGCGCTCATCATGTTTTTCATCCAGTGATCAGCATGGCGGTAGGATGTGAGAGAAATGTATCTGTGCGTATCGGCGGAGCCACAATGAACACAGGGAATTGTCTCATCGCTTGAGTGAGCGAGTGTTTCAAAATCGGTGTCGCAGCCGTTACAATGCAGTTCGTAGATTGGCATAGTCTTCTCCGTGAAAAGGTTGTGACCTCTCTATTGCGACAACTGTACCAACTTCTAGAGAACTGATAAATGCATGGTTATTATGGATAAATTAAAATAATCACGAGAGGATTCAAAGAGAAGGGTTACAACGAAGATTGTTGTTTTAAGAACTGAAGAGAATGGAGTGCGAACTGAAAGGGCTGAGCCCTTACAATGAAATCGGTGGCTACAACTTTTCTTGTAAGAGTTGGTTTGATACAATCAAAAATTTGCAAAAGAAAAACCAAAAAAACTTTGGATGGCAGAATGCGTCAGAGCAATTTATCTCCATAAGAGACAAATTGCTCTGACGCACACATTTAATAATGGAACTCTTGGCTTTTTTTCTATGAGGATAAATGTTTAATTATTTATTTTCTTGAGCTTAAGACTCAATGACTGTTGCGAAATACCAAGTATTCGTGCGGCGGCACTCTGATTTCCACCAGACCGTTCCATGGCTGTATTTATGAGTGTTGTAGATATTTTTGTAACGACTTCTTTAAGCGGGGGAAGGCTTTCAGGCGAAAAATTCACCGTATCCCACGAACTGGTTTCTTCAACATGAGGTATCACTCCCCCAAGTGAATCTTCGCTGTGGATATGATTCTTGAAACTGGCTGAAGACAACATGCGTGAACAATGCTGACTCACGGCATCACTGGCCATAGCTTTCAACTCTCGCACATTCCCAGGAAACGAGTATGTCCGTAAAAAGTTTATGAGTTCAGGATGGTATGCTGGCTTCTTCTTATCTTGTTCAGTTGCCTCACATTCCAAAAAATAATCCAAAAGCAGGGAGACATCATCAAGCCTTTCGCGCAATGGGGGGAGCGTAACCTGATGGCCGACAAGTCTATAATAGAGATCTTCCCTGAACTTCCCTTCTTGTTTCAAGGTGGACAAATTCTTCAATGTTGACGTCACGACGCGGACATTGGCTTTTTTAGGAAGGTCAGAACCGACCGGGAAATATTCTTGTTCCTGCAACAATCGCAAGAGTTTTACCTGCGAACTCAGGCTCAGGTCTCCAATTTCATCAAGAAACAGAGTACCTCCATTGGCCTGCTCGACCAACCCTTTGCGCGCCTTATCAGCACCTGTAAATGCTCCACGCACATGACCAAATAAAGAATCCGCAAAAACCGGATCATCAAATGCAGCCACATTCACTGCCACAAATTCACCACAGCGCATGCTCAGATGATGAATGGCCTGAGCAATCAACTCCTTGCCAGTTCCGGTCTCCCCTGTAATCAAAATGGGATTCTGACTACCAGCCACCGCTTCACAATATTTGAAGATAGAAAGCATTTTGGGATTTTGCGTAAGAATTTTTGAGAACATTTCCGGGTGTTTCAGTTTGGTCTCAAGGATTTGTTCACGCAG
This sequence comes from Pseudodesulfovibrio nedwellii, assembly GCF_027923765.1. Lineage (NCBI taxonomy): Bacteria > Pseudomonadati > Thermodesulfobacteriota > Desulfovibrionia > Desulfovibrionales > Desulfovibrionaceae > Pseudodesulfovibrio > Pseudodesulfovibrio nedwellii. The sequence continues at coordinate 1,701,578 of NZ_AP026709.1, forward strand.
TCTAGCATTTTCCTGTTCCATGTCCTTAAATTCGAGCGTGCTCCTCACCCTTTTCGCCAATTCGGTCTTGTCTACGGGTTTAAACAAGTAATCTCTGGCTCCGTCCCTCATACATTGTATAACTGATTTCCCATCACTAATTGCTGAAACAATAATGATGGGAATCCATGGATATTTTTCTTTGATCATCTTAAGTAAAGCAGGCCCACTAATATGAGGCATCACTAAATCGAGTAAAACAAGACTGAATTGTTTTTTCTTCATCAAAGACATAACCGTTCTACTGTCATCACAAGTGATTACATTTGAGTAACCAGATGCATACAAGGCTATTTCGAAACTTTGCAACGCAGATTTCTCATCGTCGACAACAAGAATCGGATGTGAAGGACACAAATGATTTTCCATAACTCACCTCATTTACAATCTATTGTAATCAATTGGAGCCTGTGAAAGACAGGGTTACGCATGTTCCTTGTCCCTCTTCTGAATCGATAAAGATATCACCGCCATGCTCCTTGATAATTCCCGCTGAAACAGACAAACCAAGCCCAGTGCCGCCCCACTCTCTTTTCGTCGTATAGAATGGGTCCCTAACGTGCTTGAGGTCTTTCTTTGAAATACCAATTCCCTGATCTGTTATTTTAAAATAGACCTTTTCTTCTATTGCGTAGGTCTCAATGAGAATAGAATTCTCTCGTGATTTCAACGCTTGACAAGAATTTTGGATCAAATTGACAAGGACTTGTTCGATCCGACGCAAATCGCCTTTGAACAAAGGCAGACAGTCATTAATACTTATGACAAAGTTATCCGTGCTGTTCTTTATGAGATTGGTAAGCAGCATGTGGGCAGACCTGAAGGCCTTGTTGATATCCACATCTCCACCCATTTTGACCGGAGATTGTCTGGAATAATCTTTCAAATTTCGCACAATAGTTGAAACACGATCAGACCCCTCGTTAATACCGAGAAGCAATTTGGGCATGCTTTTCTGAACATAGCTCAAGGGCAAGTTTCCGATCCAGACTTCTTCACCCTCTTCATTCTGCTGTCTGAGATATTCCATCATGCCTTGCCATATCTCATCCATTGTTTGAGAATTCAGGCTGATGAGATTCAAAGGATTGTTGATCTCATGTGCCATGCCAGACACAAGAATTCCAAGAGATGCCATCTTGTCTGCCTGATGCAAGGATTTGTAGCTCTGTTCCAATTCTTTGGTCCGCTTCTGGATTTTTCCTTCAAGACTTTCGTTCAATTCCTTCAGTCGCTGCCTGTTTTCCTTCAACGCTTTATCGGCTTTCTTTTGTCGATTGATATCATTCAAAAGCCAGATAACACCCTGACTGGGGTTACCGGAATCAATGGCGCTGATGGAAAGTTTGCGCCACTCACTCTCAGTCTGATTCATTTTCAAAGGTATTTCGCAATTAAAGTGCCTTCCTTGTCTCAAGAAATTCTCAGAATCTCTTTCGATTCTTGAATATAAAGTCTTATCGAGGAAGAGATCTTTTGTTGCGATTGGTCTTTTGGTGCCCCTTGGAACGAAACAAATGTCAAGGAATCTATTGTTACACCACTTCAATTTAGAGTTAACTATAAATGCAATACCTATAGTGGCATTCTCCAAGATCATTTTTTGTTGTTTGCTTGTCTTATTTAGTTTTTCACTGATCCTTTTACGGGCATGAACTTCTTGCTCTAATTCATCAATTTGAATAGCAAGCTCTTCCTCAACTTCAATCCGACGTTCCTGGATCAAGGTAAACCACCAGACCCAGACAGCGATAATAAGAAGTGTAAAAATGTATATTGTTATGACGTACCATTTAAAATTGTGCCATATTTGATAATTTGTGTGTTCAGAAAGAAATACACTTGAAGAAAACACAACACCAAGAACAACAGATATGATGAGATAGTGTTGAAGAAATCTTTTCGTTTTCTTCATGAAAGCTTCTTTTGGAGAGGCCACATGCTTTCTTTGTTTTTTTAAATCTATATCTTCGCATTTTCCACCACAGATACTATCCAGAACACAGCACAATGAACAAATATGATTACCACGCATAGGGCAGTATACCATTTCACTCTGTCCGTATTGTTTTTCACAAATTGGACAGGTCATTAAAGTGTCACTCTGCAAAATGGTATTTTCTCGACGTATATAATACTTACCCTTTGTCAAAATAGCGACCAATGGTGCAACGGTAAATGCAACAGAAAATGCAATCAGTGTTGAAAAAGATTTTCCGTATATACCAAAGAGACCAAAATATGCAGGAATGGCTGTAGCGAGTGACACTAAAAGAGAAATAATACCAACAGGGTTTATATTATAAAGATATGCACGTTTGTATTCGATAGTTCTCGGAGCAATCTTGAGGGGCTTAATAACTGTTAAGTCAGCGACAATCGTACCGATCCATGACAATGCAAATATGGCATAGATGAAAAGCATGGAATGCATTGTCTTGAATACACCCAGTTGCGCAAAAAGAATTGACATGAGGATATTGAACAAAAGCCAAACAGCCCTGCCCGGATGGCTTCCTGTTATTCTTGAAAAGAAATTCGACCATGCGAGTGACCCGGCATAAGCGTTCGTCGCATTTATTTTGACCTGACATATAACAATATACAATGTCACAAGAAGCAATGCATACTGAGGGTTATCAATTACTGTGTCATACACGTTGAGATAAAGTTGAACAGTGTCAATACTTTCACTGCTCACGACATTCCCCGCCTCAATGAACAACACAACGAGAAAAGCGCCGCAAAGAATTTTCAATGCACCAATGATGATCCAACCGGGCCCGGCCGTCAGTACTGCCAGCCACCATTTAAATTTGTTCTCATCCGTTTTGTCAGGAAGAAAACGCAGATAATCAACCTGCTCTCCGATTTGTGGAATTAATGAAAATAAAACAGAGAGAGCGGAACCAAACAGAAAGGGATCAAATGAGCCTGTGCCCACATGGTTTTCGTATGAAATCCATCGAGTAACGCTTTCGGGATCTTTGAAAATGATAATGGCTATGGGAACAATCCAGAGAAACAGCCAAAGAAATTGCGTATAATTATGCAGCTTATTGATGACCGTTATTCCATAAAATGAAAAAGGAATGATCACCAACGAACAGAGCAGGTATCCAATAGGTAATGGAATCCCAAAACAAAGAAATACCGCTTGCGCCATGATCGTTGTTTCAATGGCAAAAAATATTATCGTAAAGAATGCATATATAAGTGAAGTAATTGTGGAGCCAATATATCCGAAACCTGCTCCACGAGTCAGCAAGTCGATATCAATATTTTCTTTTGATGCATGATAGGCAATTGGAATACCCGTAAGAAAGATCACTACGCCCAAGGACAAAATTGCCCAAAGTGAATTGGCAAATCCGTAGTTTATAATAAGTAATGCACCAATCGCTTCCAGAGCAAGAAATGAAATACCCCCGAGAGCTGTACTGGCAATCTGCCATTCTGGCCACCGTCTGAACGCTTTGCTTACACGTCGCAAGGAGAAATCTTCAATGGCCGTGTTAGTGACCAACAGGTTGTATGTTCTTTGCTGCCTGGATGTGTTCACAATCTTACCTCGATCTCACTGACGGCCCGACGGCTCCACAGAAAGACTCAAACTTCTTCATTCAATCTCGTACAATCACGAATCCACGTCTTTCATCCGTAAAATATTTCGTCATTTTGAAAACCATTTCATATAAAGACGCCTCTTGCTTTTCAATCTGACGATGTATCCGCATATGCAAAAGCCAGCCCAATGATCCCCATGATAGATTTAACGTCATAATTCACACACAATTTCATGGCATCGTGTGATAAAATGTATATTAAATCATTCTTTCTATACCAGAAGCACCTTAAATCATTGATGAAAAAAGACTGCTATTCTTAATGTGAATTTTACTTCTTTTCAAGCTCTTCACATAAAAAATGACTTTCATTTAACGCAGTAATCCAGAACCCCCACAAGTATCGTTGTAGCTACAATTGTCCTTGTAGCCAGAATGATCCCTTTGCTACGGGGATTTTTTGGGATCGCGCCAATGTACGCACCACGATATTTGTAGGTTGGAAGTCCCAAACAGCGTCAGCTTATTTAATATAGTCGAATATTTTCAATTAGTTATGTCGTTTCACCGGCAATGGCACGATAATGGCTCTAAGGCAATGAGCGCTCAAGAGTTTCTGTATTAAAGATTGCCAATATTCGCGATCTTCATAGCAATTCACTAATTAATTGGAGGTTTTAAATGGGAAGCATCGGCAGCATGAATCGTCCGACTGAAGGTATGCTCATGGGTTTGGTCCAATACCCTGTGCCCATTGTTAACTCGCGCCGCGACATCGAAGCAAACATCGACAGAATCTGTGAAGCCACAGTAAACACCAAGGCCGGCTATCCTGGCATGGATCTGATCGTATGGCCGGAATATAGCTCGCAGGGGCTGAACACAAAGAAGTGGGTCAGCGATGAATTCCTGCTTGATGTCGAAGGCCCTTTGTTCCAGCGTTATGCTCAGACCTGTAAGGAAAACGACATCTGGGGCCTGTTCTCTCTCATGGAGCGCAACCCCAACAAAGATCAAATGCCTTACAACACGGCTGTTATCTTCAACAACAAGGGCGAACTTGCCCTGAAATATCGCAAACTGAATCCGTGGGTTCCCATCGAGCCTTGGATGCCCGGCGATCTCGGCCAGCCCGTATGTGACGGCCCCGGTGGCAGTAGACTTTCCGTTTGCATTTGTCATGACGGCATGTTCCCCGAGCAGGCTCGTGAAGCTGCTTACAATGGCTGCAACGTTTACATTCGCATTTCTGGCTACAGCACCCAGGTCAACGACCAGTGGATGCTGACCAACCGTTCCAACGCTTGGCAGAACCTGATGTACACCGCTTCAGTTAACCTCGCCGGTTACGATGGCGTCTTCTATTACTTTGGTGAAGGTCAAGTCTGCAACTTCGACGGCACCACCATTCAGCAGGGTCATCGTAATCCTTGGGAAATCGTCACCGCCGAAGTTTTCCCGAAGATGGCAGATCAGGCACGCAAGGACTGGGGCCTGGAAAACAACATCTACAACCTCGGTACCCGCGGTTACGTAGCCGTTCCCGGTGGAGTAAAGGAATGCCCCTACACTTGGGTCAAAGATTTCGCTAAGGGTGAATACAAGTTGCCCTGGGAAGACGACATCAAGATCAAAGACGGTTCCATTTACGGATACCCGACAACCGGTGGACGCTTCGGCCTCTAGACCACACTGAGTCTCGTTTGTGGAATAAGGATGGAGATGATTACATTTTCTCACATCCTGACTGACAACAAACGAATGATGAATACGGCATAGCTACCAGGTGCATGCAGCATGACTGCATCTTGCACAAACGCCCGCGAATTGGTCTTCGCGGGCGTTTTTTTATGATTAAAACAGGTCAGAGGGAATGACTATCCCCTTACTCATTTTCAGGCCGATACGGTTCTTCACGCACAATATGGCTTACGAGCAACTTCAGATAAAGCAAAGGTAAAAACCATTCTAAATGAACCGGAGCCGAGAAAACATACAGCGACAGCAGAACACCCACGGAATAAAGCATCAAAGCCATAGTTCGCTGTAAATAAAGCGGAGTGCAAAGGACCAACGCACAAGCCAAAACCAAATAGCAACCGGCAGCGGCGATCCAAATAAAATCAAAATCCATAAAGAAGATGTTGATCAAAAATATCTGACTGAAATGAAGCAACACAAAACTCATATGGGACTTAAACCCTTGTCCTTCCCTATGAAACCAACGCTTTGCCGATGAAGTTGAGTTGGTAATAATGCCACCGGCAATATCGAAGGTTATCAAAAAAGCGACCACTTGTTGCCCTACACTCCAGTTAAACTGAGAACTATAGCTTTTCAGAATGACAACTATCCCCGCCAGCAACGGGATATAAAGCTGCAATTTCTTTTCAGCGGAGGTAGCCCTTGGCCCAATAAATTTATCTAAAACCCCATAAAAACCACTTCTCAATTCAGGCAACTCCCAAGTAATTTTCATTACGAACTCCCTTACCTAATAATCTTTTTGCTTTTCATCCTTTTTGCAAACGCATTTTTATCGACCACACGGACGAAATAACAATCTTGATTTTCCTTGTCAATCTAATATAGTCCATTCGGTCTAAAAAGAGGAGTAGATGTAATGCCTAAAATTGTTGACCATGACAAATACAAAAAAACGTTGACTGACAAAACTACAAAAATATTTAGAAAACACGGATACTCCGGCCTCGGAATGCGTAAAATCGCACAAGAACTCGGTATTTCCAAGAGTGCTCTATATCACTATTTCCCGAGCAAAGAGGCACTGTTCTCAGCGTGCACGAAATCGGTGACATCTTTTGAGAATCAAGACTTCCATGATTTGCCCATAAAAAAAATGAACCAACAAAAACGAATTAGTGCTTTGATTTCTATATTCAAAAAGATCGAAACTGAATTCAAAGGGGAATTATCTCTTTTGATTGATTATTTACGACCACTCACACCATCCCAAATCTCAACCGACAAAAATATGCAATTTGCAAATCAACAATACTTAACCATGGTCTCTGCACTTGTTGGAAAGCCGAACGCCCAATTCGTGCTGTGTTTAATGTATGGAGTTTTGTTGCAACGGCTCTTTGATGGTGGGAAATCCAGCTTTCAAGACATCGAAGAAAAACTCATTTCTTTTACTGAAATGAGGCATGACTTCGAAACATAAAAATATCAATTAAACTGCTTTCCCTCAAACCCATATCCTTCTGAAAAAGTTTTGCAAAGTGAAGCCATTATGAACAAACAATCACAGGACCCGCGCTTCAAACAAGCCAACAAGGAAGCCCTGCTCGCATTGGGCGTATACGCCATGTATTTTGTCTGGTGGTATGTCTGCGCTTACGGCATGGGCAGCGGAAATCCAGACGATTATTCATATGTTCTGGGTATGCCGGAATGGTTTTTCTATAGTTGTATCGTTGGGTACCCTCTCGTCACCATTCTCCTCTGGATCGTTGTTCGCTTTAATTTCAAAGACATGCCCCTCGACGCTGACGAATCTCCCACTGACATCACACACTCGGCCACAAACGCCAACTCGAGGAAAAACCGCTAAATGCCTACAAACTTCTCAACCATTATCCCTGTTGTCGCGTATCTGGTTCTTTCTTTTGCCGTGGCATTCTGGGCACGAAAAAAGACAGAATCCTCTGTTTCCTCGCAAGGATTCATTGAGGACTATTTCATTGGAGGACGCTCCTTGGGTGGCTTCGTACTGGCCATGACCATTATCGCGAGCTACACAAGTGCCAGTAGCTTTGTGGGTGGTCCCGGCGTGGCATACCGCCTCGGCCTAAGTTGGGTACTTCTGGCAATGATACAGGTTCCCACCACCTTCCTGACGCTCGGCATTCTCGGCAAACGCTTCGCCATCATGGCTCGCAAAACACAATCTGTGACCATTACAGATTACCTCCGCGCCCGCTACGACAGCGACGCCGTGGTCATACTCTGCTCCATCGCCCTCATTGTCTTTTTCATGGCCGCCATGCTTGCACAATTTATCGGAGGCGCACGACTTTTTCAGACGGTGACAGGCTATCCCTACATTGTAGGACTCGTACTCTTTGGCGTCAGTGTTGTGTTGTATACAGCAATAGGAGGCTTTCGGGCCGTGGTCCTGACTGATGCCATCCAGGGCATCGTTATGATTGTGGCCGTCATCGTCGTGCTACTGGCCGTCATCAAAGCTGGCGGAGGCATGGAGCAATGCATCTCCTCGCTCAAAGCCATCGACCCAGGCCTTATCACCCCAACAGGCCCAAAAAACGCTATCCCCCAACCCTTCACCCTGTCATTTTGGGTGCTGGTCGGCATCGGCATCCTCGGCCTTCCCCAGACAACACAACGATGCATGGCCTACAAGGATTCAAAAGCCATGCACAACGCCATGGTCATCGGCACACTGCTGATAGGCTTCATGATCCTCTGCGCTCACCTTGCAGGAACATTGGGACGTGCCGTCATTCCCGATCTTCCGGCAGGAGACTTGGCCATGCCGAGCCTCATCATGGAATTACTTTCACCGGTGTGGGCGGGTGTCTTCATAGCCGGTCCGCTCGCAGCCATCATGTCCACCGTAGACTCAATGCTTCTCTTGGTATCCGCCGCTATCATCAAGGACTTATACATCCATTACAGGCTCAAGGGCGATGCGTCGCGCATGACAATTGTCAGCCTCAAAAAAGCGAGCCTCATAAGTACTACCGTCATCGGACTCATGGTCTTTGTCGCCGCCATTGAACCGCCGGATCTTCTCGTTTGGATCAATCTGTTCGCCTTTGGCGGACTTGAAGCGGTTTTCCTTTGCCCCATGGTTTTGGGCCTTTACTGGGAAAAGGCAAACGCCACAGGAGCTATCGCCTCCATCATATTCGGCGTGTCCACCTTCATTATCCTGACCATCATAAAACCAGCCATGGGCGGCGTCCATGCTATCGTACCAACCACGTTGGCCTCATTGGCAGCCTTCGTCATAGGTTCATACGCGGGTCATCCAGTCCGACTTCGAAAACAACAGAATTAACAAATCATCATAACAACAAAAAAACCCAAGCCCAAAAACTTCGCACTTGGGCTTGGGCTTTTCAGCTCCTTCTCAACAGGGGGGTCACATAAAGGACTTCAAGTATACACTTGAAATCCTTTTTTCTTGCGATGGAGTTGGAGGGAATCGAACCCAAAATCTCTTGAATGGCATTCAAAATGAAGTCCAAATTAAATCATAAAACAACTTCTCAATAATAGAAACCTTTTCGCCACCAAATACCGTCACCCAATCGAGCATAACCTCTGTGCCCTTTTAGTCTCGGCTAAATATCTTCTAAAAAAACTCTTTTTTATGCCAAATTTCTTGCCTCAAAAACAGGAAAACATGGTGTATGTTCCAGAGGTAACAATAAGAAGAAGCAGAATATTTCCATACGCCCTCTGCGAAAGGAAACGAGATATGAAAAGTCCTGCGGCACCACCTATTAAAGCTCCGGGGCAGCCTGCGGCATAGTAAGTTAGCGTCTGGATGTTATGAATGCCTGCCAGCACCTGCCCGGCTAGTATCGTCACACCAGTCATAATGAAACACGCTGCAAGAACACCTTTTGCTTCCTCTTGTGACCAACCCAATTTGAAAACATACATGGCGAGCGGCGGACCGTTAAAGCCGAAAAGTGCACCGAGTGTCGTGGAAGCAAACCCGGCTAATACGCCCCAACCAGGTCCGAGTCCCGTGTGAACTTTTTTGGGTGCCAGCAACCAATACCCAGCATAGGCGACCATGAATATTCCCATGCCTAATTTGAGCGTGTTATTATCTGTAGTCTGCATGAGCTGGAGGCCAAAGACAGTCCCTGCAACCCCACCGACAAACAGATATCGTAACCGCTTCCATTTGATGTAATGACGATAGTTCCATCCCATCTGAAGATTCAAAGTCAGTACGATGAGCGTTGATGTCGGAACCGCTATTTCAAGGGGAACCAAAGCCGCAATAAAAGGCATGGCAACCATGGCTGCCCCGAAACCAGTTATGTTGTTAACGAAGCCTCCGAGAAACCATGCGAAGAAAAAAATCAGGGTGTTATGCATGGGATTCGACCAAGCAATTACCTTGCCAAATATTTATCGAAGGGTCCGCTTGCCCCACTGAGGACTTTGTGACAAAGTGCACTATTCTGTTGCAGCACCGCAACAAGCTGTCCTTCAACACACAGGGCTCACCTCTTCAAAAGTATGTTATTATGATTAACAAATATTGTTCGCAAATCATTGAAACAATGGAAGAAGCTGTTTCCATCAGTGACCCGGACGGGGTTATTCTCTATTTGAATAAACGGCATGAATTGATTACCGGCATTCCGTCTTTTGAACTGCTTGGCAAATCGGTACATGAATTAGTGCGCCGAGGACTGTTCGACGTTGTTTTGAATCCTGACATTATGCGCAACAAGCAATCCGAAACACGGGTGCAAGAACTCGGCAATGGACGTAAAGTGGTGCTTGATGGACACCCGGTATTTGACGAAAATGAAGAGGTTGCACTTGTTGTCACTTATCTTCGTGATATTACAAAACTAGCTGAAATGCGTGAACAAATGTCTTCTCAACAGGAACTTCTGGAGGCTTATCAAAAACTCCAGAGCTTTGACAGCGCCCTTGAAAAGGTGCCGCCAGTTGTTCAAAGCAAACCTATGAAGCGATTATACGGCCAGTTGGGAATTATTGCAGAAACAGATGCCACGGTCTTGCTTCTGGGGGAAACTGGCGTCGGCAAAGATGTTTTTGCACGTAAGCTGCACAGGCTGAGTGACCGAGCTGACAAAGCGTTTGTAAAGGCTGATTGCGGCAGTATGCCGGAGAATCTTATTGAAACGGAACTGTTCGGCTATGCTCCGGGCACATTTTCCGGTGGAAATAAAAATGGTAAAATTGGTCTCATCGAAACGGCTTCCGGCGGCACACTCTTTCTTGATGAAATAGGGGAATTGCCGCTGCTCATGCAGACGAAACTGCTCAGGCTTCTACAGGACAGGGAAATCGTTCGCGTTGGAGCAACCACACCTCAAGATGTAAACGTCCGCATTGTTGCTGCAACCAATAAATCACTGGAAAAAGAAGTTGAAGCCGGCCGGTTCCGCAGTGACTTGTACTATCGTCTAAAAGTCGCGGTTATCGACATCCCACCCTTGAGAAAGCGTAAGGCCGATATTTTGCCGATGGCGCGTCTTTTCTTGAAATCTTTTTGTCAAAAATATCAGCGGGACATAACGTTCACCCAGGAAACGGAAGACTCATTGCTCAATCATACATGGCCTGGCAATGTCCGAGAATTAGAGAATCTGATTCTTGGTTGCGTGGTGACGTCCAAAAAGAATATTATAGAGGTGGCGGACTTGCCGTTTTCCCCGACCACTGAGATACGTGTTTCCACCGGAGACGGATTGGACGGTATGAAAATATCCGGAAAATCCATGAAGAGTATTCTCGATGAAGTGGAAAAAACCATTATATTGAACGGAATGGAGCGTGTGGGCAATATCGCCAAGCTCGCCAAGGAGCTGAACCTTGACCGCACCACTGTGTTTCGCAAACTCAAGAAATATGGAGCGCGATAAGCACTTTCACACACTTTTTTAAACGTCGACGCGCCCCCTGTCTTTTTAGACTGGGGGCGCGTCTTCTTTCAGGGGAGGAGGTTTGGACCTTGCAACAGGGTCCTGTTATGCATTTCGAAATCTGTCGTTGGCCTCTTTCTCCAGCGGACGCAGTTTTCCCATAATTTCTGTGTCGAGGGCCTTGCCTTCGTAAGGGAATTCCATGCCGAGGTATGCGTATTTGGGCTGGCCCATGCGATGATAGGGAAGCAACTCGTATGAGATGTTCGAACGTACCGGAATAAAATCGATGATACTCTGAATTTCCTCGATGGTATCGTTGAACTCAGGAATTATCGGCGTGCGGACCAGGATGGGCAAATTCGGAAAATCGTCCACCAGACACTTAATATTGTCGAGAATACGTCGGTTGCTGACACCGGTACCCTTCTTGTGTTTCTCATCGTCGTGGGCTTTTATATCAATAATCAGTTCATCAAGAAATTCACAGACGGCCTTAAGGTCTTCATAGGAAGCGTAACCGCAGGTTTCCATGGCGGTCTTGATACGGCGTTTCTTTGCTTCCTTGAGCAATGCCAGCGCAAATTCTGGCTGGGACAAAGCTTCACCGCCGCTCAGGGTCATCCCTCCGCCTGACCGGGCGTAAAAGGCCGCTTCTTTTTCCACTTCATCTATCACCGCGCCAACAGTCATGGTTTTGCCATAAACACACAAGGCATCGGAAGCGCAATTGTCCGCGCAAGTATGACATTGAACACACTTTTCAGGATCAATGGCTATCAGCTTATCTTCGGTAGCAGAAATAGCGCCTTCAGGACACATTCGTATACATCGAGTACATTTGTCGGTGGTCAAACATTTGCCCGGGTTGTATCCCATCTGCGGCTTCATTTTCTGCGACTCGGGGTTGCTACACCAAGCACAGCGAAGCGGGCATCCTTTCATGAACACAATGGTTCGAATGCCAGCTCCATCATGCACGGAAAAATTCTGGATATTGAAGACAATGCCTTCGTTTAGTTTACTCATGACTGTTTCCTTTCTTGAGTATGAAATTCTTTAAGGCCGGGAAAAAGCGTGCAATGCGTAGTGGCAGCCCCGAAAGTTCAATAAAATGCGGGGAGCAGGCAAAGCCCACTCCCCGCGATATAGTCTATCAGTTACATTTGTACGTGTTCGGTACGATTGATGATGTCGTTCTGCAAATCGCGGGAAAGATCGCAGAAATATGCGGAGTAACCGGCGATACGAACGAGCAGGCTGCGGTACTTGTCAGGATTGGCCTGAGCTTCGAGCAGAGTCTTTTTGTTGATGATGTTGAACTGGAGATGCCAGAGGTGCAGGTCGCACCAGGTACGGATCAGGTCAACGAGCTTCTGAGTACCGGCTTCACCTTCGACAACTTTCGGAGAAAGCTTGACGTTCAGCAAACGAGATGCCCGATTTTTCATGCCACGGTTCTTGGAATGGTAATTGGACATCAGAACTGCGGTGGGGCCTTTTTGGTCTGCACCGTGGGATGCGGAGGCACCGTCGGACAGAGCGGTCCATGCTTCACGACCATTGGGGGTTGCGGAAACAACCTTACCGAAAGGTACGTGAGAAGTGATGGGCACGTAACGAACGTCGAGGTTCACGCCGCGTTCTTCGGAGTACTTATGAGCGTATTCCTGGCAAACGCAGTCAATTTTCTTGGCAATTGCGTCAGCGTAGGAATCATTGTTTCCGTAGCAAGGAGCGGAACGAAGGATCTCGCGAGTTTCTTCGTGCCCTTCGAAGTTCACCTTCAGGGCGTCTACGACTTCCTGCATCGTCAGCTTCTTGTCTTCGAAGACCAGCTTTTTGATAGCGGAAAGAGAGTCGACCACGGTGCCGTAACCAAGGAATTCAAAGTAGGAATACTCAAGGCCGCCCGGAATGGTCTGACTCTGCAAGTCCATGCCTTCTTTCATGCACAGGTCGTGCAGGACGGAAGCCAGGGGAGAAGCAAAGTGTTCGGGACGCAGACTATCAACGATGTACTGCTGACGGAAAGCTTTCACGAGCAGATTGTTGTGCTGCTTCAGGTAAGCTTCATAGAATTCGTCCCAGCTCTTGAACTCACCAGCCTCACCTGTTTCGAGACCGACAACTTCTTCACCGTACTTAAGCATGCGACCATTATGCATGGTCATTTCCATGGCAGTGGCGAAGTTGATGTAAACACAACCGGAAGTGTAGGTCTCGCAGTTGGGCATACGGGCTTCGGTGCAACCGGACACGGAATAGTCCATGGCCTGATCTAACGGTGCGCCCTTGGCGGTGTACAGCGGAATGATTTCTTCGTCGTTGATGAGTTTCGGGAAACCGGAACCATCCTTGATGGTCTCAGCAATCTCAGCGAGGAAACGCTCGGGAGAGTTGGAATGAATACGAGTTGCGAGGTCAGGGTAATTCAACGGGAACTCACGCTTGGACTCAAGGAACAAGTAAGTAAGTTCGTTGGTTGCATCATCACCGTCCGGGGTCTGTCCACCGATAGTGACAGCTTCCCAATGAGCATAACCTTCATTGAATTCGTTGCCTGTAGGGTTGATGTACAGATCAATGAACTGAGCCATTTCGACCCACATATTTTCCAGAAGTTCCTTGGCCTGTTCGGGAGTCAAAATGCCGGCCTTAATATCCTGCTCGTAGAAAGGAAGCAGGTACTGATCCATGCGACCGTTGGAGATGATGGCGGAAGCCTTCTGCTCAATACGGGAGAACATCTGAACGAACCATTGGGACTGAATAGCATCGCGGAAGTCTTTTGCAGGTTCGGCAGGCATGCGTTCACAACGGTCTGCCATTGCAAGCAGTTCGGCCTTGCGGATCTTATCGGTCTCAGCTTCTGCCTGCTCGCGGGCGAGGTCGGCGTGACGACGTGCCCAGAGGACAATAGCATCGCAGATGATAACCATGGCTTCATAGAAAGGACGTTTTTCCCAAGTCTGAACAGGACTTTCAGCGTCCAGCTCAGCCATTTTTTCAAGAGCTTCGCGTTTGATGTCGTTGAAGCCGCGCTTCAGGACCTTGTCGTAGTCATGTACCCACTGGAGAGCGGAACGGTAAGAAGACGTCTCGGAAACAACAAATTTGGACTTCAAGCCATGGTCGTCGTCGTAGGTGACACCGCGCAGGTCGTCAGGCATGGCGCCGTTCAGGTGCTCATGGTAGGTCTTGCCTTCCCAGTAAGGAGCGATCTCGTTGACAACGATGTCTACTTCTTCAGGGGTAATCTTGAAGGGACTCTTTTCGCGCTTGTCCAGATCCTTGAGGATGGAGTAAAAATCACCATCGATTTCAGGGTACAGGATGCCGTAACGACCCAGCTTACCGGAACGACCGGCGATGAGGGATTTAGGGGTGATGTATACGGACATCTTCTCAGCGCAGTTTTTCAACGCCTTGGCCCAACGCAAAACGAGGGGCTGACCTTCGGTCTTCTTCATGGATTCGGTAAAAAAGCGGGCGCGTTCGATATCAATAAACGGGGTGGTCATATGAAAGGAATCAAGCATTTCGTATACGCGTTCACGGCCCTCTCGGGTATCAACGCTATTCGCGATACGCTCTTCCTGTGGGGAAAGACAGCAGTCATAGTTCGTCATGATGGTTCTCCTGGTGAATGAAATTGTGTTAAACTCAATATTTTTTTGCCAATGTTGTGTTAAATCCATGCGCTCAAAACGCTATTCACCATGAGCAACTACAGTGCCAAACGCGTAACGTGTTGATTTTTAAAGATTATCTTCTATACCCTCATTATCTCCCCCCCCTTGAGAAAAAAAGCACTTGTGTTGTACCCATACAACAATCTGCTCAAATCAAGATAAATATCAATAGTTTATTAACACTGTTGCACTGTTGCACAGCGTGATGAATTGCAACCAAATGCGAAGATAAGTATGCGACCGAAAGACCTGAGGGAATTTTAATGAACAAAAAAAACGTCTGGTGCATATATTTTATGTAATGGGCTGGTAAATCGGGACGTGAATATTGTCACAGAAAGATAAAAGAGAGTCTGAACAGACAAGAAAGCAGCCGTGCATGGCATCACGCTTGCTATTTACGGAACAATCTCATGCACACAAATATAAGGAGAATACACCGTGCAAATAATTGATTTCCGTTTCCGTCCCAACACGCAGGCAACCATTGACGGCTTTACCAACAGCACCATGTTTAAAGGCATGTTTGCCAAGATCGATTTGACACATCTGGTGGCACAGGAAGTCCCGGAAGTTGTCGAAATGATCAAAAAGCACAACGTTGTAAAGGCCGTCATCACCGGCCGTGACTGCTCCATGACCTACGATGCTGCTGCTAACAACGAAGGCGTCATCTCTTTTGTAAAAGACTTCCCGGAAATTTTTCTTGGCTTCATGGGTGTTGACCCTCACAAAGGAATGAACGGCATTTATGAATTGACGCGCCAAATTACTGAAGAAGGAATGCACGGTGCAGCCATCGACCCGTATCTGGCAAAAATTTTTGTCAATGACGCCAAGTACTACCCAATTTACAGCAAATGCTGCGAGTTGGATATTCCCATTGTTGTTGCCACAGGACCGGGAACATTGGTTCCTGGTGCCGTTATGGAGCATTCTGCTCCGCGTTACATCGACTATGTCGCCCGTGACTTCCCGCAATTGAAGATCATCATCAGCCATGGCGGGTATCCTTGGGTTGAAGAGGCAATAATGGTCACGGAACGCAATGAAAATGTGTACATGGAACTCTCCGAGTATGAACGTCACCCTGGTGGAAAATCTTACATCAAAGCTGCCATAAACCTGATCGGTGACAAGCTTCTTTTTGCCAGCGCTCACCCCGGGGCGGACTTCCGTGATGCTATCGCCATGTACAAGGATTTTGGCCTTTCCGAAGAGATCATGGAGCAAATCATGTATAAAAATGCGGAAAAGGTTCTCGGACTCTAACCAAACAACTTTGTATTCCAATGAAAAGGAGGAGTTTCGGCTCCTCCTTTTTTTTGTTGAGTAATCTGATCAAGAATATTATCAGGTGACTGTTGCGCCTGCGCAACCGTTGCACACATGCAACATTTTTGTATTTTTACTTTAATTTAATACACTTACGGCTAAAATAGAATACCCTCTCATCCTTATGTTGTCGGATTGCCACACTACTGTGAAACTTTTCACAGCATTGGATTCGCGCTTCAAACAAAAGAAATTGCCAGTTTATTGATTCTCTTTTCCCACAATAATAAAAAGTATTTTTACGACTTAAGATTTCAGATTCTTACACGCTGAAATAATTGTACTTATTTTCACAACACAGCCTCCTAGTAATCATTTTCACATGCAAGGCACACCATTTGCAAATCGTGAAAAAACGCACACTGGTTTTTTCGACGAGAAAATTCTTTTTTCTCCTTCCCAAATGGTTGCGGCACCTTGGTGCCAAAGCAAACTGGAAAATAAAAAGCTAGATGCCACACTGACCACTAGGCATTGGGCCACAGGTTTGAACATTGCTAATTTTTAATGGTTTGGGAAGAAAATCACAGTCAAGTTGGCCTCAATTTTATGCTGTCCGAGGAGGGCAAGGGTGACAATTGATAATGCCGCTGAACAACAAAGTAATTCTGTGACTGATTTTAAATTTCTCTCTCAAAATTCGATTGCTGAAATCATATTTTTAACCCGTCAAACTGGAGTGTAAAATGAAAAAAGTACTGATTCCGCTTATAGCCGCAGTTCTGTTGGTATGCTCTACTTCTGCTTTTGCAGAAGATTACCAGAGAACCATGATCATGGCAGCTACAGCCAACCCTTCTGGAAGCCTTCATGCTGTTGCATTGGAAAAATTCAAGGAAATTGTTGAGCAAGAATCCGCTGGCAATGTCCAGGTCAATCTTTTCTTGGGCGGCTCCATGGGCTCAGAGCAAGCGAACGTAAAACAACTTCGTGGCTCTGAAATTCATGTAGCAGTTTTGGCGGCTGGTAACTTAACTCCTTTTGCTCCGTCTGCTACTATTTCGATCCTGCCTTACCTTTTTCCGAAAATCGAAGATGCATACACACTCCTGAGCAATGAAGAATTTGTCAAAGGACTTGGCGACTCGGTTGCTGCAGAGAGCAAAACCCGTCCCCTAGGTTGGCTTATCGGTGGTTACCGTGTGCTGACCAACTCCCAACATAGCATCACCAAGCTGGCAGACCTTCAGGGCCTCAAAATTCGTGTGCCCAAAGTCCGTATTCAGCTTGATTCTTTCCGTTCCTGGGGCGTAGAGCCACATCCTTTGGCTTGGTCTGAGACCTTCAATGCTCTCCAACAAGGCGTCGCTGATGGTCAGGAAAACCCTCATTCTATCAATCAGGATCAAAAATTCTGGGAAGTACAGAAATACATCACAGACCTGCATTACATGCTGTGGGTCGGCCCGCTGCTCGTTTCCGAGAAATGGTTCCAACGTCTGCCTGAAAACACTCAGATTCTTGTTCAAAAAGCTGCCACCGAGGCCTGCAAATACGAATGGGAATGGGTTGCAGCACAGAATAAGGTCGCCTTGGACAATTGCATCAAGCACGGCATGGAGCTGAATGAACTTACCGATGAAGCTGAATGGATGACAAAGGCCCGCGCCTTATGGCCTGAGTACTACGAAGCCATTGGCGGAAAGGACAAAGTCGACAACGCCCTGAACATCATGGGTCAGAACTAGGCGAGTCTTAAAAGGGCGGGCTACGGCCCGCCCATAACCTCCTACTGCACAATCAAAATATGACTATTATAAAAAAATTCTTTGCAAACTTTGAAGAAAGTGCCTGTATGGCCTTGATGGCGACTATGGTGTTCGCCCTCACACTCCAGGTGTTCATGCGCTTTGTTCTGAGTTCCTCTCTGGCTTGGACTGAAGAGTTGTCCCGATACAGCTTCATATGGTCCGTCTACATGGGGGGCGTCCTGGCCGTGAAACATAGCCAGCATGTGCGTATTACGGCCCAGTTTCTGGTTTTTCCTCCAAAGATCAGAGTCGGTATGACCATCTTCACAGACCTACTCTGGATCGCGGCAAACTTTTTTATCGCTTATCAGTCGGGCTTGGCCCTGCAAAGCGCGTTTGAATTTCCCGAAGTTTCCCCAACATTAGGTATCGTCAAAGGGTATGTTGAAGCCATGCTGCCAGCATGCTTCCTGCTGATGAACCTAAGGTTGATCATGAAATATTGGGAGCTGATCAAAAATCATGATCTGATGAGCCTCGCAAAAATTGGTGGAGGGGAAGCGTAATGTCTACTCTTGCTATTACCATCGTATCCCTGATCATCTGTTTTTTCATTGGCATGCCCATTTTCATGTCCCTGATTATTTCAGCGGTCATCGCCATCACGACGTGTGGCTACCTTCCGATGTCCATCATTCACAACTCACTGTTCGATGGTGTGAACCTGTTCCCGCTCCTTGCAATTCCTTGTTTCGTCATTGCTGGAACTCTGATGGAATACGGTAACATTACTAAACAGATCATTGATGTAGTGAAGCAGCTCGTCGGCCGTTTGCCTGGCGGACTCGGCATCACCACGATTCTGGCGTGTACCTTCTTCGCCGCTATCTCCGGCTCAGGTCCGGGAACTGTTGCTGCAATCGGTACCCTGATGATCCCATCCATGGTGCGTAACGGGTACACTCCGTCTTACGCTGCGGCATCAGCTTCGTCCGGTGGTACCATCGGCATCCTACTGCCGCCAAGTAACCCCATGATCATCTTTGCCATCCTGGCCAACGTATCTGTTACTGCCATGTTCACAGCAGGCATTCTGCCCGGCCTGATGGTCGCAGTGTGTATGACTTCCATGGCTATGCTCAAGGCAAAGTTGGAAGGTGTTAAACCCGACGTTGAACAGCCGCCATTTAACCTGAAAGTATTTTTGAAAAGCCTTTCCAAAGGCGGCTTCGCCCTTGCGACGCCTTTCATTATTCTGGGCTCCATTTACACTGGTATGGCAACGCCTGTTGAGGCTTCCGTCATCGCCATTGTCTGGGCTCTGTTTGTCGGTATCGTAATCAATAAGGCCCTGAGGTGGAAACACATCAAGTTGTCCCTACTGGAAGGAGCTATGCTCTGCGGTACGGTCCTCTTTATTGTCGGTGCATCCACGCTTTTCGGCAAGATACTGACCTATGAACAGGCTCCGCTGCGTTTGGCAAATATGGTTTTCGGCGTGTCAAAAGATCCTGAGATCGTCCTTTTGATGATTGTTGGTATTCTTTACTTCCTGGGCATGTTCATGGAGACCCTCTCCACAATGATCATCCTGGCCCCGGTGCTCCTGCCTATGGTTGTCGGTCTTGGTATCGACCCAATTCACTTCGGTGTTATCATGGTTATCACCAACGAAGTTGCTATGTTGACCCCTCCTTTGGGCGTCAACCTCTTCGTGGCTTCCCGTATTGCAAACCTGTCTGTGGAAAAAATATCCCTCGCAGTTTTGCCATACCTATTCGTCCTTACAATGTGCATTCTCATTGTAATCTACTGCCCATTCCTCAGCACGTGGCTTCCCTCTGTGCTCGGCGCGGGACAGTAGCTCAACCACCAACAAACCACATCCGGCCCCGTCAGTTTCTGGCGGGGCCGTTTCCGTAGGGGGAATCATGAAATATCTGACACTGCACACTGACAGCAAAATGCCTGCCCTCGGCCTCGGAACATGGCAGGCAGCAAAAGGAGAGGTCGGTCAAGCCGTCTCCAAGGCCCTCAGCATAGGCTATCGCCATATTGACTGCGCCCATGTTTACGGCAATGAAACGGAAATCGGAGAAGCCCTGACATCTACGCGCGTTCCCCGGCAAGAACTGTGGGTTACGTCCAAACTTTGGAATAATTCCCAGCGGCCTCAAGATGTACGGGCGGCTTTGGTCAATTCTCTCAAGAGGCTTTGCCTAGACTATCTCGATCTTTATCTCATTCATTGGCCAGTACAAATTTCACATATGGTTATGTCCCCACAGTCCGCCACCGACCTTATTCCATGGACGACGGAACACGCTCTTGAAACGTGGGGCGCACTTGAAGAATGCGTAAAGGAAGGACTGGTGCGTCACATCGGGACATCCAATTTCAGCACCAAGAAAATTCAGATTCTACTCGACAATGGCACAATTCGGCCGGCGGTAAGCCAAGTGGAAATGCACCCTTATCTTCAACAGAACAGGATGCGTAAATTCTGTGCTGATAACGGTATTATTGTGACTGGCTTTGCTCCTCTTGGCTCCAAACATCGCCCCGCGCACCAAATCAAAGAAGGCGAACCAAGTCTTCTTGATCATCCAGACATCATTGCCATTGCGGAAAAGTATGAAACAACACTCGCCACAATCCTGCTTGGTTGGGCCATGACACGCAACACTTCTGTCATTCCCAAATCCACCAATCCCATGCGGTTGCAGCAGAATCTAGCCGCCGCCGACATTGTGCTCGACGAAAAAGACATGACGGTGATCAAAGGGCTTGATGCCGGCTACCGTTTTCTCGACGGCTCTCACTGGATGATGGAAGGCTCGTCGTATACGTCGAAAAATTTGTGGGACGGCGAATAACTTTTTAAAGTTGTGCACCGGATTTATTTCTTGATTTCAGCAAAATGAGGAAAAATATGACCATAAGCGCAAAAAACAAAATAGTTCTGAGTGTGTTTCTTTTTTTCACGATCATCATTTTAACTATGACAGTGTTTTCCTATAGAAGTTTCAGCAACTCATCTTATGATAATCATATGAAGGAACTGGACACTGCTTCCCTGGCAGTCGGTAAGGCTGTCAAAGAAAAGACAAACACTTACTTCAGTGAACTGGAACTAATATCCAATCTCTATAACGGCGGAACCGCTTCAGATGAACAGGAACAGCTTGCCTACCGAGTGAATCTGCTTGGTCAACTCGCAAAACAGGCTGGCGTCAAGGATACATATTACTGCCTTAGTGATGGAAGCACTTTTTCAATTGGTGCCAAAGGCAAGGTCCCAAATTTTAACGCCAAGAAAGTGGGTCGAGAGTGGTTTAGACGTGTTTTCAACGGTGAAAAACGTATTGTCACCACGCCGTATGTTTCTTCCATCGGACAGACCGTTATGGCCGTGGCCGTCCCCATCACTGTTTCCGGGCGGACTGAAGGCGTTCTCTGCCTCAATCTGCCATTAACAACAATTACTGAAATAACGCAGAACACGCTTAACTTTAAGAACATATTTCTTTCACGCCCGGATGGATACATCATGGCAAGCGCGGACAAAGAACAGATCGGCAAAAGTCTTTGGGAAGAGGTTCCATCTCTCGCGAATTTTAAAGACTCCAACTCAACCGACAGAATCCGTTTTGTAATGAACGGTGTGGACTATGAGGGCAGTGTCTATGTTATTGACTCTCTCGGCTGGAAGGTCTGGACATATGAAAAAATAGAAATAATACAGACTGATTCCATCGACAATCTGATTTTTAACATTATCACGGCGATCATCGCCTTAATCTTGTCTGCCTTGATTCTCACATTTCTTGTGAAGACCGTTATTTTTAAACCGCTTGAGACGGTCGACAAAGGACTTAGCCGGATTGAACAAGGTGATTTAACCTATGTTGAAGAGGGAAAAATCCAGAACGACGAAATCGGAAAGTTGATGCAGTCCCTTAAGAACATGGGACAACAGCTTTTGTCAGTTGTCAGCGAAGTCCGTTCTACAATTTTATCGGTCAGTGGAGGAGCGGAAGAACTGTCTTCTACAGCACAAGTTTTGGCGCAGGGAGCAACGGAACAGGCTGCCAGTATCGAAGAAGTCTCAGCGTCCATGGAAGAAATGGTTTCAAACATCAGTCAAAATGCCAAAAATTCACGTGAAACCGAACGCATATCCCGTCAGTCTGCCATAGAGGCGGAAAAAGGCGGCAAGGCTGTTGCAAAAACTGTCGAAGCCATGCGGGAAATCGCAGACAAAATATCCGTTATTGAGGAAATCGCTCGTCAAACCAATCTTCTCGCTTTGAATGCCGCCATCGAGGCTGCCCGCGCCGGCGAACATGGCAAAGGGTTTGCCGTGGTTGCAGCCGAAGTGCGAAAATTGGCTGAACGTTCCGGCATGGCCGCTGCCGAGATCAGCGATTTGTCGGCATCCAGTGTCGCCGTGGCTGAAGAAGCTGGTGAAATGCTGAGCAAAATGGTCCCTGACATTAAGCATACTTCCGAATTGATTCAGGAGATCGCAGCGGCAAGTGATGAACAGAATGCTGGAGCCGAGACAGTAAACAGAGCTATTCATCAGCTTGATCAGGTTATCCAGCAGGCTGCAGCGGCCTCGGAGGAAATGTCGTCGACTTCGGAACAATTGAGTTCACAAGCTGCGCATCTCAGCGAAACAGTGGCCTTCTTCAATATCCGCCACGAAAATGGCGGTATTCGTTCGCAAACGACGACTCTTCTCAGAAGAAACAATTCGCCTGCCCAACTCCCTACGGGACGACAGGCCATTGATCGCGATGTATATGAACGATTTTAACAATCAAAACACGTAAAAAAACAAATAAGGCCCAAAAGTTTTAACTTTTGAGCCTTATTTTCATGTTTATATCTGAAAAAACAAAGCGTAAGGAAGCCTACAACTCCAAAACCTATTGCGTTGAGAGATGGCCTCAGAGAACTGGACTACTTGTTTAGGTGGACATATAGTAGCCTAAACTTGCCCCCATCTCTGGACCACGGGGAGTGAGAAAATTTGGACTTTTCAGCCTCTGGGCAGGCTAGCCTGCCCAGAGGCTGAAGCGAACTCAATCGGGGTTTGCTGGTCGATTGAGCTGTGCGGACGAACCTCATTATATTCCTTCCGCCATCCTTCACATTTAGACTTTGCATCTTTTTCGCTCAAAAACCAAGATGCATTCAAACATTCCTCTCTAAGTTTGCCGTTGAAGCTTTCGATAAAAGCATTGTCCGTTGGCTTGCCAGAACGCGAGAATCCAAGCGTCACGCCGTTCATATAGCCCCAAAGGTCAAGGTTTTTGCTGATGAACTCCGGCCCGTTGTCTACACTAATTTCTTTGGGCATACCGTATATTTTAGTCACTCGTTCAAGTGTGTCGACAACATCGGCGCCTTTGTAACTGCATCGCACATCAACAACAGGGCTGATCTTGGTAAAAACATCCACGACGGTCAGAACCCGTATCCTACGTCCATTAAAGAGTTGGTCCAACATGAAGTCCATGGCCCACACCTCATTGGGCTGGGTAGCTGTAACAGGAGCTTCTCGACGTTTGGCCGAAACCTTACGTTTGGGAGTCTTGTTCCGCAGTTGTAGCCCCTCTTCCTTGTAGATTCGGTAAACTCGCTTAGCATTGACCTGCTATCCTTCACGCTGGAGCAGCACATGAATACGCCGGTAGCCGTAGCGAATACGAGTCTCCTCAATTTCACGAATTCATTTTCTTAGTATTGCCTGCGCATTGCGGTGAGGTTTGTAGTAGAAAGTCGATCGGGCAGCCATGATTGTACGGCATGCATGTCTAACACTAATCTGCCAAACGATCTGAAGATACTCTACAACCTGCTTGCGATGTGTAGGCCTCATAGCTTTCGGCGGATCACATCCTGAAGCATCTCTTTATCCAAAGACAAATCGCCCACAATAGTCTTGAGACGCTTATTCTCTTCTTCAAGTTGCTTGAGGCGTTTCATTTCGGACGGCATCAGCCCTCCATACTTCTTGCGCCACGGTAGTAAGTCTGAACGGAGATGCCTGCCTTGCGGCAGACCTCCTCAACGGAAGTGCCTTCTTCAGCCTGGCGAAGTATGAAAGCAATTTGACTGTCGGTAAATTTGATTTTTTTCATCGGAAAATCCTCCTGATCGGTTATGTAAACCTATACGAGAATTTTCTCACTTTGTGTGGTCTAGTTTTTGGGAAGCAGGTCAGCTATATACACAGCCGTTATTAAAAGGATCTTGAATCGACAAAGTTCTTAGACTTATATCTACCGACTTGCCGCCTTACTCTTTGTGCCCATTCAGGGCACAAATATACACAATCAAAAATACTTGTGATTATTCAATCTTAATCAAACGAGGACTGAAATAGGAATAATCTTTAAAAAAATAATTATACCAATACCAAAATCGGCCCTCTTGGTGATAGTTGTCAATTTTGTAGCGATATTTGGTAAAGGCATCTCCTGTAACTTCAAAAGCAAACATTTGTTTTTTTACTTTTTCTGAGTGATATATGTTTTTTAAGTCGTTCAAAGAATAGTTGTATCCACGTCGTTTCCAGAAACCATTGGGCATCCATTCCCCTTTCCCATATGCTCTATAGAAACACAAGGCTACTGAATAGATATGTACGTGTCGGGGAGCCTTGTACCCATCTTCCAAAAGAGAGACAAAGCCGGATTCGGGAGACTCTATCGCCTGAAGAGAAGAAACAAGCATCTCCTTGAACAGGAGGGCGGCAGCCTTATGGGAGTATCCTTGATATAACAGGATGATAAAAGCGGTTAAAATAAAAGCCGCAACTCCATGAAAAGTTTTGGTCGCATGTCGTTTGAGAAGCTCTTCCGCAGAGATGGCAAAAAGAATAGCGAAGGGGACACAGGTTAATATGGCGTGACGGCCGCCGAAACTGCCGAATTGGAAGAAACGAAGAGGTCGTCCCACATAAACGTAGGCAAATATGGAAAAGAAAAATAATGTTATGAACGAAAGCAGAAAACGAACGATACGATTTGCATCATCGGAGCTTGAGGTCTGTCTTTTCCAGATCATCCAGCCTCCCAAAATGACCACACTTGCGGCTATGTAGCCAATTCCGGCGACAATGACGGAGTGAACGTCGAGAAGATTATAGTCATGAGTCTCGCCGTGAACCTCCACAAAAGAAGTGATGAGGAGATAATATACGGTCAGTGCGATGCTGTAGAGGAATCCATTTCGTGTAAGCCTACCGACGTTCTGTCTGGTGACGGTCATAATATATTCGACAGCTAAAATACCTATGGCAAACGAAAATAATGAATAGTAATTCAGTGAAAAAACAAACAGAATAAACGAGATAAGAGGACGTTTGTACCGAAGGTTGACTGCCCACATAAAAGTCCAAATAAACATGACGCTGATGGACATGCAGCTCGCCATGGTGACGTGCCACAATGGGAATGTCAGCACAATAAGTGCACCAAACCATGCGGCTACTTTGGACAATTCAAACTGTTTTTGTAGGTAAACGAAGGTCTCGTGAGCTAGGCCAACGATTGAACACGCCGTGATGATTGAAAAAAAGACTCTGGGGAATATACCCGTGAGTTGAAAGACCTTGCCTAAGACAAAGTATAAAGCGTAGGCGGTATACCATCCATGAGTTAATATTTCTTTCAAATATACGGTGTCCTGCGTGTAAAAATACATGGCAACCGTATCATTGTCCCACATTGAATGCGTGACAAGTAGGATGGGAACAAGGACAAGAACCGCAATTAAAATGGTAATTTGTTTGTAAATTGTCTGCATGTACTTCTCTTAGCTACTTTTCATTTAGATTTTGTGAGCTACCGTCAACATGTTCCCAACGGGAAAAGAAAGTTGTACATTTTCACATCTGACGGCTTTGAGCACTGAGAGTATCATGTCTTTAATTGACCGCGGCAGGGGAAGCAGACGAAGCCAATACCGAATTGGGTATCGATTGACTATCGGCTGAATACTAATGTTGGTAAAGCCGCATCGATTCATGGCGTAGGCCATAGTTTTCGGGCAGAATATTTGAAGATGCTCGATGTCGATGATAGGCGATCTCAGGCCGAGTATCCTATTGAGGGCTCCCTGATAATTATGTGTGGTAACAGCAACCATTCCACCTGGCTGTAACAGGTCATAAGCCTCTTCCAATATTGTCAGAGGTGATGTTACATGCTCCAGCGTGGCAAACGAGCAAAACAGGGAGAGCGGTTGCTCCGGGAGCATTTCAGGCGAGAACATACCCTCGACCAAATTGTCGCGTATTTCCTCCGGCGCGGTTTTGATAGCTTCCTTAGAAGGTTCAACTCCCACAACGTGTTTAAAGCCCATTGATTTCAGATGTGGCAACAAAGCGCCGTTTCCTGCTCCGACATCAACGGCCATTTTTTTGTGTGGCAGTTCTTCAACAAAAGGTTTTAATTCTACGGCATAACTTTCGGCGGCGCAGTAAGCCTCCATGGTGCTATCGTAACCCGCTTCATTGTACGCTTGTTCCAAAAAACTTCTTTCTGGTGGGCTAGGAGCGTAAACACAATCACAACAATCGCATTTAACCATCTTGAGCCGCATAAATTCTGGTGACTTACGAGAAGAGTAACTGTATTTGTTAAGTTTATTTTCATCAATTTTCTGTGTGGCAAACACGGTGCTAATTCTGTTTCCACAGATTGGACATGCCCGATAGGAGAAGGATTGTGATGTGCTCATAGGAATATATATTTTGTTTGTCATTAAACATGTTTGA
The DNA here is from genome assembly GCF_027923765.1 of Pseudodesulfovibrio nedwellii. Classification (NCBI taxonomy): domain Bacteria; kingdom Pseudomonadati; phylum Thermodesulfobacteriota; class Desulfovibrionia; order Desulfovibrionales; family Desulfovibrionaceae; genus Pseudodesulfovibrio; species Pseudodesulfovibrio nedwellii. The sequence goes on from NZ_AP026709.1 coordinate 1,728,329, forward strand.
CGTGATACCGCATACATTAGTGCCGCATATAGAAAAGCAAAAAAAAGTTTTTTGGAAAATTAAAGTGTTACGGCTTAGCAAATGAGAGTATAGAAACAGCAATCACTATAAGCACATAGGCAAACATCATTGGTTTTGTAATGGTTTCGTCAAACAACCAAACTCCGACCCCCCCTGAAATGGCCAAACTCAATGCATTCATAGGAATGAGTCGAGAAAATTCAATTTTGCTGGCTGCTACAATCCAACCAACAAAGGCGAGCATCAGAAGGAAACCACCCAAGTACAAACGACTATCTTTAAATATGGACACAGGGGTCTCCATAGAAATAGCCGCAAGTTTGAGAAAAGCTTGAGCCATTGAAGCAAGAAAAATGCTGCCGAAAGCAACAATGAGATATTTCAACTTGTTCTCCTATTGTTGCTTAAGCACATCAATAATTTTGGTCATACTGTCTTCTTCGGCATACAAATCACCTGCATATATAATACTTTCTCTGATATAATGAGGGCGCTGTTTGGATTCTTCGAGTATCTTCCCGATGTAATCGCCCAAGACACTCAAGGAAACGAGCTGGACTGATCCAAGTATCAATACCAGCATGATGACCGTCATGAACCCTTTGGATTCTGGTGGGTTCACCATATAGTTAATAAAATAGTATATGCCCAAGAAGATTGAGACGCAAAACATACCGACTCCCATAGCCTGGATGTAATGCAACGGTTTTTGGCTGAACGAGAAAATTGCTTTTTTGGCCCACCAGATATTCTTGAAAAAGCTGTTTGTTGTTTCGCCAAACATCCGTTCGGGACGAACATACGGGATACCAGTTTGTTTGAATCCAACCCATGCTCTTATGCCGCGCAGAAACAGATCCTTTTCACCCATACGAAGAATTTCTTTGACGACCTTTTTATCGATGAGGGAAAAATCACCCGCATCCACGGGAATGGAAATGTCGGCCAAGCTCTTAAAAATACGATAAAACGATTTGTACGCCAACTGCATGTATGGTGGAGCTTCTCGTTTAACCCGCTCTCCATATACCACGTCATACCCTTCAAGCCATTTATGATAGAATTGAGCAATCATCTCAGGAGGGTCTTGCAGGTCGCCGTCAAGCAAAACCACGGCATCCCCTGATGCGATCCCCATTCCACTGAGAAAAGCGGATTGCGAGCCAAAATTCCGAGAGTGACTGATCCCGATGACATGCGTATCCCGTGCGGAGATATCTGTAATCACGTCCTTATCATTTGCGGGACTGCAATCGTTGACGAATATAATTTCATAATCAACCCCCAGTTCAAGGAACATTTTCGACAGCCGCTTGTGCATAATCGGAATCGCCTGATTATCTTTGTAGCAGGCGATAATTGCGGATATCTTTTTGGCCTTTTGATATGGGGTTGCGAAATCCAACAAATCCATAGAGGCTCTTTCCCAACGGGCGGTTTCTGCTAGTCCATCTTCAAAGGACACACGGGAAGTCCACCCCATAACCTCCTGAGCTTTCCCAGGAGCGCCATACCAGTCGGGAAGGTCCCACTTTCGATTTTTGTGTTCACCAAAATGGCATTCTTCCTCAATGTCAAAAAGACGTTTTGAAGTTTCTGCGACATCTCTAATAGTCGTTTTGATTCCCGAGGCAATATTGAAAGACGCTCCAGGGGTCTCTATACACGCAGTGGATGCGGCCAAGACCATAGCGCGAGTGCAGTCATCGACGTAAACGAAATCCCGTGAGATATCTGGATTGACGAAAGGAGGCAGTTGCCCTTTCAGCCCTTTTGAAACCACTGCAGGAATCAGTCGATCCCTTTCTTCCCATGGTCCGAATATGGAATATAATCGAAGGTTACAACATGGAACACCACATGTACGTCCATAAAAATCAATAAGATAACTCGCGCCGGCCTTGGACACCGAATAATGACTGTTGGGAACCAATGGTGCGTCTTCCAGAGGGGCTGAGCAGTTTTCTCCATATTCAGAGGAACTACCGGAATGAACAAAGGCATCACATCCAGCATCCGCAAGGACTGACAGTAAGTGAAGCACCCCGAGATAGTTGGTGTTATGAATCTTTTCATAATCCTGTTGACGGGCGTATGCGCCGTAAGCCGACAGGTTGAAAACCGTGCGAGGCTTGAGTCTGTGGACTAATTGCTCCACGGAGTTTCTGTTCATGATGTCAAGAGAGAGTAATTTATCCCGTGATGCTTTTTGTAAACGCCAACTTCCCTGTGGCAGTCGAGAGCATCCGTAAACATCATCACGCAAAGCGGAAAGCTGATAAAACAGATTTGTGCCAATGAAACCGGAAACCCCGACGATAATAATCGGGCCTTTCAGTCCTTTTGCGGCGGCAATGTCTGTCTTGTCCCAGAACGAAAAGGGGGATTTTTGTTGTGGTGAAGTCATGTCTGTCAATGGAATTCCCTAATTGTTGCAAGCAGACAAGGTTTTCTTGACAATGTCTTTTGTGGTCATTTTATTGATATCTTTCAACATGGCATAGTCAGCACAGACCTTTTTGGGAGTACCCGTGCTGCCTGCCCGTATCAATTTGCATCCAAGTCTATTCTCAGCAATGCCTTCTGCCACAAGTGAACCAAGGCCCCCATTGATAGAATGGTCCTCAAGCACGACACATGTTTTGATGCCGTTGAGTGCTTCAACCAAGGCTTTCTCGGGGGAAGGGCTTAAACTGTATGCACCATACACCGCAGCGTTTATCCCCTGTTCACGAAGAGCGTCAGCCGCTTCAATGGCCTCATTGCAACAACGCCCCAAGCCGATAATGGCAACGTTTTCACCTTTTCGGACACAATGCAATTCACCAGGAATCACCGAAATTTCGTTTTCATTAGGGAGATCGATTTGATCCTTGCTGATTCGGTAGTAAATCGGGCCGTCTGTTTTCCATGTGTTGGCAAGGAGCTTTTGTGCGTGGTTATTACTAAGGGGACAATATATGGATACTCCCTGCAATGCGCGCATGAGGGCTATATCTTCCAACCCATGATGCGTCGGACCAGCGTGACCATAATCGAATCCACCGCCAACACCTATAATCCGGACAGGCAGTTGATGCAGAGCCGCGCCGTTTCGAATAAATTCAAATGAGCGCATGGTCACAAAAGTCGTCATGGAATAAACAAATGGAATAAGACCGGAGGCTGTCATCCCTGCCGCTATGCCGAGCATGTTTTGTTCGGCAGCACCTACATTAAAATATCTATCAGGGAACTTATCGGAAAACTTTTCAAGAACGGTATATCCCAAATCAGCGGTCAGCAAAACAATCCGTTCATCAAGCGCCGCCTGTTCCACCAAAGCGTCTATGAAATCATTTCTCATCGACATGTGGACACCTCATTTATGGCAATTTCATATTTTTCATCATCCATGGACCAATAATGCCATTTGACTTGTTTTTCCATGTAGGAAACGCCCTTCCCGCATTCGGTGTGACACACGATGACAGTAGGCTTTTCAGAAGTTCCTGCATCCTTGATGGCTTGACAAATGGTGACAACATCATGGCCGTCAACTTCAATGACGTTCCAATTGAAAGCGCACAATTTGTCGGCAAAAGGCTCAAGGGTTAAAATGTCATCTGTAAAACCAAATGCCTGTTGTTTATTGTAATCGATGAGCGCACAGAGGTTGCCTAACGAATGATGACCGGCGGCAAGCAGGGCTTCCCATGTTGATCCTTCGTTGCATTCAGCGTCACTGAGTAGTGCGTATGTACGCCGAGGGTTATTAACGACCCTGTCTCCCAAAGCCATGCCAACGGCAAAAGACAAACCCTGCCCCAAGGAGCCGGTAGAGAATGGTATCTCGTTTATCGCGTGACTCGGATGGACACCAAGGCAACTTCCGTTGACGCAGTAACCGTTCAAGTCCTCTTTGGTGAGGAGGCCTTGGGTGTGAAGTGTCGCATACAGGGCTAGGGCTGCGTGCCCCTTGGAAAGAACCAGACGATCAGCACCTGTTTCGGTTTTGAAATTACGGGTATCAAAAAGTGATGCCAGCATATCGACGATGGAAAGGGCTGACCCAATGTGTCCCACGCCAGCTTTTTTGGCGTGTTCCAAAACGAGTAGTCGTATACTTTGAGCTAGTTGAGCTGTCATTATGATATGTCACCCTACATTATATTGTGTAATGAATGTTTTTGACATGTGTAGTTTGATTTATGCCAAATAGCAATATGCCAATTATGATAAACCATATGGTTAAAATGAATACTGAATGGCTAAGATTGATAAAGCCGTGTTTAGCCTTTTTTGACAGCTGTGACACTATAGCCCAAGCAGTCATCCCGAGAACCAATCGGTTTACGAAAGCCGATTTGGCCAATTACCAAGCAAAGCCCTGCGATAGGAGCTAACAGGCACCCACAAAATTTTTCGGGCCATGATCCAAGCAAAAGACGGTAAAAAACGGATACGACTTTATATCCGGCAACGGTTATATCATCGCCGCGTTCTTTGATTTCTATATTTTCAAAGCCGGCTTCTTCTAAAAGAAGCCGGAGGCTTGTTGGCGTAAAGCGCCAGTAATCATAAGGGATGTAGTGATACCTGGCTTGAAAAGGGACAGAAAAAAAGAGGTTCCCTCCATCGACCAGAACTTTATGGCACTGTCGTAAGAATTCATGTGGATCTTGAATGTGTTCCAATACTTCGGTATGAAAAAGGCTTTCAAAATAATTGGGAGGGAAAGGAAACTTATTACCGTCATAATATGTGACTTCTTCGACTTCATATCCAAAGGCTTTGGACGCACCGCTCCAATCGAGTCCCTGATACTTGCATCCGTCAGGGAGATACTGGCGATATGGCGCACCCCCGCAACCGACTTCCAAAACGCTTCCCGCTCGGTTGGCAAGCCACGGAGTCAAGGTTTTCATCAATGAAGCCATTTGCAGGTCAAAGAGGGGCCGAAGTCTAAAACGCAATCTGCCCCAAAAAGAATTTCCCGGTGTGTTGGGAGGAGTTTTAAATGACTCGGCCATTGTTCTATCCACGTCTACTTATAGTTTATAAAATATCAAAATAAAATCAAACCAAAATGTTTGCACACAAGGCCAAAAATTTCAACCGGACCGAGCAGCCTAGCAATTTGAATGTGAAAAATAAATGAGATCACATCTTCATAAATTGTTTCGTATATTATATTAGCAGCTTATACAAAAATTAGTCCCCTTGGAATATGGAGACATCACCACAATAAGAATTTACCTTAAGTGTATTGTTATCAGAACAGGCAAAATCATATCGTGGCTGTAATTTGTAAACCCCTGATGCGCAGATGATAATGAGAGCTAGTGCAAAAAACATCTGTATAAGTTGCGTTTTAAAACGAGCAATGGAGATTGCGTAAGGGACAACACAGAAAAGAAGAGCTACTGGAGCATGTAGGTAAAAAATAAACCATAAACTCTTAATCCTGTATATCGGTGGATGACTTGCTATCATCGCGAGAGTTATAAGGATTGGAAAAAGAATCAAGGTAATTAAAATCGAACTGTCTTGAATTGTACATTTTTTTGAAGAAAAATATTTGATGATTGAAAAAACAAAAACAAGCACAAATATAAGACCCGAAAACCCAACAACAACGTAATTTGCAAACAATATTTCGATTGCGTGAAATAGGTTGTCAAAAGAAAGCCGAAAAGCGTGATACAGTTGATGAGGATGCGATTTTGTTTGCAACCCCCCCGGCGTAAAATGTTCAAAAAGAATCTTACCCCAAATAAAATAGTAACTGAAAAACAAAATGTTTGCTATCCCAAAAGTTCCGGCGGCCAGGTTGAATTTTTTTTCTTTTTTGCTAATAAAAAACGCAGTTGCACTTAAGAGAAAAACAATAGCGGTTACTTGCTCGTCGATGGTTGCCAAGATGAAAAGGACAATGGCAATAGCCGTAGATTTGATGAAGGTATCACGCGTTGTTGTCTGAGATATCATGCGCAAAAAAAGACTTAGGCAAACCAAACAAGATGCTGTTGCCAAGAATTTTCCACCTCGCAAAACCATGAAGGAAGTATTTATATATATATCGTAATATAATAAACTTGCTCCGCCTAAAAGGCCAATTCCCCATTGATTGTTGGGGTCAAGGCTTTTCCAAAACCACACATATGCTGCGACGGTAGCCCCAATTGAGAATGCATAGCTTGGCAGTTTTATCCCGATCAGGTTGGCCTCTTGGTACAGCCTGAATGCAAGGTTGGTATCAAGGTACTGAATAAAAAAAGAGAGAGCTCGAGGCCTATAAAAACCGCTTTCCCCTAAATTCTGATTAAAAACATATTGGATGCAATTTGAAAACAAATCTTCACCGGATTTCAGCAGATAAAGAAGTGATCGCTCGGGAAACTCTGTATGAACCCAGGCGGGATGGAAAACCCAAAAACAAAAAAAATAGACGACGAAAAAGATGCCGAGTGCAAAAAAAATGAGGTTGAGAATCGTAGAATTATTTTCAATCCACAAATCGATTGCCTTCAGTTGACGACAACCTACATTAATGAGGGGAAGCATTTGTCTACTCCAAATGTCATTTGATAATTTATATTAACGGATGATAAAATGTCAGAACAATGCACTCAAAAAACGAAACAAGCTCGACGAATGAATCACTAAGCATATTCTTATAGTAAAATATAAAAAAGTATGCCGACTGTTTCTCCATTTAATAATTATTATAAATGTACATTTATCTTTCCATGTCCCAAAAGTCCATTGTAAAGATGTAGATGTTTGGATAGGCAGAGGTGAGAGGTGGTTGAACTACGCCTTACCCTATTTTTAGACCACGGAGTACCAAATTTTAAGTGGAACCCACATTCCCGTTGTTCCGTCCTTTTGTGCAGCTGTCGTGGAGCGTAGCCCGTCCCTGAAAGGGCAGCCCATAGGGCTGAGGGCGAAGCGGAGCGATAGCTGCAAGCTGTGTTAATGTAGCATCTGACTAGCAAAGAATACTTCGGCTGGCGTCTTCTTGTCCAGCGACGAATGTCCACGCTCCTCATTGTAATACCTAAAAAGTACCGGTCAAGGTTCGTGTATAGCTCTGAACCATCGGCATGTGCCTTCGGATAAATCTCCTCATATTTCAATGTCCACCACAGCTTTTCGATGAACACGTTGTCCAAGGCACGGCCGCGACCACCCATATTAATTGCAACGTCTTTGGCGAGCAAAACATTTGTGAAATCATTGCTGATAAATTGCGATCCTTGATCAGTATTGAAGATCTCAGGCGTCCCACAATCCAAAGCCGAGACACAAAACCAGCAGTCCATTGAATTGGATAATTCCCAAGCCAACACATAGCGGCTGTGCCAGTCAATTACCGCGGCCAAGTACATGAATCCTTAGTTCATCGGGATATATGTAATGTCTGCATTCCAGACCTGATTGACCCGATCATTTTCGACACTTCGCAGCAAATACGGATAGATATTATGACTTTTTGCTGGCTTACTCGTGCGTGGCCCCGGAGTTATGGCCTGCAAACCCATTTGTCGCATGAGCCTGGCAACTCGCTTGTGATTTACTTCATACCCCAGTCCTCGCAACCAATCCGTCATGCGCGGCGAACCATATTCAAAAAATCGCATGTACTTTTCATCAATCAGGCGTGTTAACGTCAGGTTCTCTTCCGATTCCGGCTTCGCTTCGTAGTAATAGCCAGCTTTGGCGTAATATAGTGATATGGGACAAGCCGACAGCCCGCCCCAGCAAGGGAGAATTCAAGAAACAATGCGAGTTCGTCCTCGTCGGCAGCAAAGGCAAACTGGCCCCGGCAACCGACCGATGCCTCCCCGGCGTCTTTCGTCATTCCATTGTCGCCGGAGTTAAACGGGTACACCTCACCGAAAAGCCGGTCCCGCTCCTCCGCGACCTGCTCCAGATCACCCCGGAAGGCGGCACCATCCTCGACACCTTCGCAGGCTCCGCCACCACGGCCCAAGCCTGCCTAGAAACTGGCCGTCACTTCATAGGCATGGAACTCTCCAACACCTACTTCGAAATAGCCTGCACCCGCCTCCAAAACCTAGCAGGCTGGACCATCTAACCCTCAACCCCAAACCACACCCACAGCACCCACCGTGCCAAACAAAAAAATGGGCCACCCAAATTTCTCAACTTAAGTGGCCCATTTTCTCAACTTAGGTGTCAGCTTACATCGGAAGCGGCGGACACATAGCGAACACAAAACCACTTTTCAGCCCAAAACAAAGAAAAAAAGGATCCCAAGTATACACTTGAAATCCTTATTTTTCTTGTGGTGGAGCTGGAGGGAATCGAACCTACGACCTCTTGAATGCCATTCAAGAATTCTTGTGAAAAAACGACAACGTTAACTATTAAAGAACAAAGAGCTTTCGCCCATTTATTCCGATTTGTGCAGCATGTGCACGGTGTGCAGGTGGTGCCTGATTTAACGGAGTTATGCATGGTGTCGCTGTGGATTGGGACACAAAAAGGACATCAAAGGTTCAGTGCCTGGCACAAGTATTTCGTGATCAAACCCAATGAGGATTAACTCACTATGTTGATATTCCAACCAACACAGCCAGCAATACTTATACCTCAACAAGAAAAATATAGTCCCCACAACAGAGGCTACAGGAATCATATACCCCGAATTCGTCATCTTGTTACTGAAATGCAGCAAGGTCAAATCGACGTCACGACATCTGCGCAATCAAAAGCTTAAAACTACAATTGCCTATCACACAAGTCTCGAGACCTAGCGTTGTTATGTCTATAAACGGACTTCGACTCTTTATGAAGAAGACATATGATTGAGTATCTTTGTTAACAGTTCTTTCAAATGTTCTTCCTCTGAGCCAGACAACGCTCCAAAAACGCGGTCATTGCTCTTATCCGCCTCTTCTCTTAAAAGAGGAAACAAATTCTGACCTTCCTCTGTCAACCCGAGTCGGTTGACTCTTCTGTCTGTGGCATCAGGCATACGCTTGACGAGACCTTTGTCCTCCAGCCTGTCGATCAACCGTGTCACGGCGGTCGCATCCAAACCCAACATTTTTGCTACGTCCGCCGCAGTCTCAACGTCTTTCCCATTCATTGCGGCCATAACGTTCCATTGGGATCGAGTAACGCCAAAAACTTTCAAACCACGATCAAAACCAAGCTGCATTGATGCTGTAACCCGTGACAGCAAGTACCCTGTACGTTGTGAAAGTTTTTTACTTTTACCTGTGCTGCTCATCAAAAACTCCTTTCAGGCTCTACTTTTGGACACCGCCAAGAACAATTCACACCGAGACAGCCTAGACAATGATCGTCACGCCACTAATGTCAAGAAAGAATTTTCTCCAAATTAAAATTTGTAGCCAAAATTTAAACGCTCATCTCATCATTTGCCGAACCAACATTTGGGATACGTGCAAACATGGCATGACATGCATATTCCTCCATCACCAAATGCTGCAAGGTCTGACCTAGTCACACTGAGTCCAGCCAGCATTCTGGGCAAAAGAATATCCATGCTTGTGCGACCGTGGAAAAGGGCACAAGCCGGGACACCAAGCGTTTGAACGCCATTTAATTCACCTACCAAAGTCATTGCACCCGGCAGGATGGGAGCGCCATACAGGACATTGTCCAAACCCGCATCCATCAATCCAAGGCGTGTTACATCATCGGGATCGACAGACAGTCCAGCAGTGGTAATGACAAGATCACATCCTTCTTTCACCAACTCACAAGCTGAAGCGGCTATCGTGTTCCTATCGTCCGGGCTGACGACGACCTTCTTCACCGTACTACCCAACGCGGTAAGTTTGGCGGTAATAATACCCTCAAACAGGTCTTGAATCAGCCCGTTAAAAACTTCATTACCCGTAATGAGCACTCCGACTTTGGCTTTACGCAGTGGATGCACATTGACGACAGGTTTTTCCAACAATCCTTGCGCCCTTTCGAAATCTGCACGGGGCAAATACAATGGAATAGCTCGTGTGCCAGCAACAGCCGTATCTTTTTTGACAAGGGACTGACCTTTCCGAGTAGCAGCCATCACGCCGGGTATATGGTTGAAAGCATCCAGACAATCCTTATCGATGGTCAACAAACCTGCGCAGGAAGAATACAGCTCCAATTTACCTTCCCTCGGTTCTCCCTTAACCACAACATTCTTACCGCAAAGAGCATGAGCAAAACCGTAGGCACAATCGTTTTCATGCACCCATTCGTCACTCACCTCGCCCTCTGTGACATATACATTATTCTTACCTATACGCTGGAGGACGCACAAATCGCCAACATTAAAGGTGTGTCCCTTGAGAAAAACAGGACCTTTGCTTTTCCCTGGCTCGATCTGCGTCATATCGTGGAGGGCGGTTTTGCCAACTGCGCCCTCTATAGCCTTGGTTTTAATGTTTTCAGGTAAAACAGGTGTAGCAGCTTTTATGACACCCACGTAGGGACTGTCCCCCTGACACCCTCTGCAAATCGAACCATGATCCACCGGGTAAGGTTCACCACAAACACGGCAATCACCAATGATTCCTTTGCTGCGCTTGTGCAGAATCCTGCCCTCCACAGAAACCTCTTCGACTTTACAGACGGAAGCTCCTGCATGCGCAATCTGTGCCTGCAACAACGGCGTGTCCTGTTCCTGTTTGGGCTTGAGCTTGTACAGCCATGTACGAAATTCACCATAGGGTTCAATAAGCTGCGGGCTGATGCTGACACGGACACCTTCACCGGAATACTTGCCGTAAAGTGTCACTGCGTAACGACCGAGATTGACTACCTTGAGCCACCCGTTACCAATGGTGCACGGGGTCAACATCTGTGCAGCGTCCGGTAGACACCAAGGCGTTTCAACCAGAACCTCATATAAAGAGCCCTCTGGCATATATTCTTTGGCGCACTCAACCATGTATCCGCCAAACATAAGGCCGGGTGCCGGATAATTATGGAACAAGATGGCCATGTCCTTGAATTCCTCATACGTATATTTACCAATAGGCTTTTTGATGCCCATCAAAAAATCCTTTGTCGTATTAAAGCTCATCAAAAAATTCCTGAAATCAATATGTTATAAACCAGCCCGGTTGCGAAAAGATGAGATCCCCCGCAGCAAGCCGCGAGGGATCTCTGTCAGCCGGAGACAGTCATGTCAGACCTTTCTGGACATTGTTAATATTACTTTTATTATTTACGATTCTTTTTCGAGAACCAAAATCTTTTCTGCAAAGAAGTAAAATGTAAAAAATACGCCACACCCCAAAAGCATAATCAGCCACTCTCCAGAGGCAGGCACATAGGCTTGAAAATCGGCCATACGATTAATCCCGGAACCGATAAAATCATCCCCACCAACGGGCACCTGACCCGCTATGATAAAATCATATTTGGTGAAAAAGAATCCTACAATATAAATAAAACCTGCAAGACCAAGCATCTTCATGCTTTGCGCTTTGGTTATTAAGACGAGGAAAAGAGGCAGGACAATGGCAAGAAGGATTTCTCCACCCCAGAAGTTCGTGCTCAGTGAGCCGGACAGTAACTCCCTGATTGCAGCATATCCACCGTCGGCAGCCGGAGTATAAACCGTTGCCAGAATTTTCCAAAGATAGAGAAAAATCATCACGCCGATACCGGTCGCCATGAGTTTCCCGAGTGAAGACATTGTCTTTGAAAGAGACGAGGGGACTCGACCCCAATAGACCAGATTATGAACAAACAGAAGCATTGCCGCACCAGCCGTGATGCCTGAAACGACGAAGAAGGTAGAAAAATAACTCCCATGAAAGAAAGGACGTGCGGTATTTGATCCAAAGACAAATCCCAAAGTTGCGGCAGCTAACACGCCAAAAATCATAGCGCAAAAGCCGACGACCGCACTGTTACGATGATCTTTTTCCGTCGGATTGGGTTTCAGGACCAGATACAATTCAAAAGCAAGAATCAATAGTTCTATAGAGTACAGAACTCCCATCCACGTAATCGGTGCAGAAAAATTGGGAGAAACAAGCATGTACCAAGCCAATCTGAGCGGATGCCCGAGTTCCATGCCGATCTGTGTAAATCCAGCGAGCAGGACAGCAAATGCCATCACCACAATTCTTCTGTTGATCTTAAGATACGCACTATTCCCAAAGGCATGTCCTATCCCACCGATAAAAGCCAAACCACTCGCCGTAAGGACAAAAAACGCATATGAGGCGATCAGAAGGCCCCAGGGAACCTCCGGGCTCAAATTAAACATGGTGTCATGTCCATTTATCAATGTCATAATCGCCGCAACAGCGCCGACAATAAGTGCCACCACCCCAAACAGGGCATAGGGCATGACTTTCACATCTTTGTTCCAAGTTATGACTGATGATAAAGATCGATCACTGCTATCATTGCTCATATCAAAAAAACTCCTCTATTTTACAATCGCATACCGTAAATAGATAGCGAATCTCAGTGTATTTCTGCTTTCACGGAAAATTACGAAAATTTTCCGGCATTCTCCCCTCTCCCCTCACTCATTTGTCAAAAGTGAGGGGAAAGGTTCGAACCTCTCCCGCTTTAAGCGGAAGGGAGAAGGTTTTTTCTCCTACCTCGCCAAGTAATATACAGAAGGCTTTGTTCCCTTATGGGAAAGCAACGTTCTGCCGCTCTTTTTGACAAGGATTTTGCTCACCTCACTTCCGGGATCGTCCAGGTCTCCGAAAATACGCGCTTGGGCGGGACATGTTCCCACACAAGCCGGAAGCAGATCTTCCTTCAGACGATCAGCACAGAAGTCACACTTCGAGACCACTCCTCTTGAAAACTCAGTATGTTGTACTTCTTCAAGTTCTGTGACCTCTTTGCCGGGGAAATAGGACTTTGGCTCCCCTCCCATGAATTTTCTTGCATCATACGCACAGGCTACCATGCATGACTTACAGCCGATGCACTTATCCTGATTGACATGAACAATCCCATTTTCATCTTTATAGGATGCGCCAGTCGGACACGCTTTCACACACGGCGCATCCTCACAATGCATACACAAAATCGGCGTGGGCACGACTCGGGCATTGGGGTATTCACCTTTTTCTTCCACGAGAACCTGGCTCCAGAATATATCTTTAGGCGTTCCATTGTGACTCTTGCAGGCGACTGTGCATGCGTTGCAGCCTATGCAGCGTGCAAGATCGATTATCATTCCATATCGCATTTATCTTACTCCTTCCTATGCCTTGGTTATCCTAATCAACGGACTGATTTCTATGGCACCGGTCACTGGATCAATTGTTTTCCAATTAATCGGGATCAACCTGTTCCATGACAACGGGGACGTATGATTCACGGGGTTCATTGAAAACGCCTTTCGGGAATGGCCACCCTCAACACCTGCAGCTTCGGGATGAATGATCTCCGAAGTCTTCACAGGAACGGGGCCGACTTTCACGCCGTACTGGTTTTCCACATACACCATGTCTCCATCATTGAAGCCCTTGCGACGAGCGGTTCTGGGATTCAAGACCAACTTCCCGTAAAACGGGCTTTTGCAAGCGACCTCCTGAAGAAGGGGATTTCCTGTGCTGTTATTAACATCATGAAGGAATTGCGGATTTCTCCACCCGACCAGATTCATATCAAAACCGTCCTTCCCGTGCGGGAATTCCGGTCCTTCGACCCAATGAGGAATCGGCTGATATATATTACGGATGGTCTCATTCCCAACAGGGTGTTCAGTACCAGCCTTTTTGCACATCTCAATCATCTCTTCTCCGGTTTTTTTCAGGAAGATATGATAGATAGGAAGACGGACCTGATTATCCGGTGCGTAGTAATACTGGTAGATTTTTTCTTTCGGAATGGGGGGAAGAGCAATCTGACCAACTTCGGCAGCCTTATCAAAGTTCCATTCAGCCCCATACTTGCCACTGATCCAGGCATCCCAGACATCTTTAAGATTGGTTGTCGTCGGGGATACTCCCTTTATCTTGTTCATTTTCGACATGATAATATTGGTCTTGGGGAGAATATTAAGCCGCTTTGCAAGCTGAATCAGGATGTCATCCGCTGCACGACCATCATACAAAGGCTTGACCAACGCCTTACGGGCACCCATGGGGCCTTGCTTATATTGCTGCTTGGAAGGACGTTCAAATACCCTTTCATAACAGAAATCCGTCTCAAAATGGTTCGCCTCAGGGAAAACGATATCCGCGAAATGGGTATGCTCGTCCATATTGATCGCTATGGCCGCGGCGAATTCAAACGATGCCAACCCCTCGGATATCTCTTCTTCGCTACCACCTTTGCTGAACAGGTTGCCGCCATAAAAGAAACCGACTTTCGGCTTATAATCCAACCAATGGCCTTCCAGATCTCTTGCAGAGTTTGTGAACATATAGCCCACATCATGCTGCATGGGGATGAGGTCTTTCATATCCAGCGTCTTGGGCGGGAATTTTACGTGGTGAGGAGGTCCCAGGTGAAAATGCACCGGATGCCCGTCCTCGTCCTTTTTGTAATGGTAATTGTTGAACCCCAGATTGCCGCCGGGGACATCAAAAGCACCCAGCAGGATATTGACAGTCATGACCGCATAGTATGCCAGATGTCCCGTCTGATGATTGGTAAGTCCTTTGTAAATACTCACACACACCGGTCTGTAGGGCATTGTGACCCCATTGACATCGATGGTGCTTCCGATGCGAGCCTCTTTGACCAACGTGGCTGCAAGTTCACGAACCTTGGCCGCAGGAATGGTTGTAATCTTTTCCTGCCATTCAGGCGTATAAGCCTTTGCCTTCTCCTTAATGAGCGCAAAGGATGGACGAGCAGTCATACCGTTTACCGTGTAGGAACCATCCAACGCGTAGTCTCCAATGGAGGCGTCATCAAATTCCTTGGCAGTTTGTGCGTCTGTATCCCAAACAAGAGGCTTGTTGCTTTGAGCATGACGCACGTAATCGCCGTAATCCCCAATAAGATACGTGGCATTAGTACGATTCTTGACAAACCACTCATCAAACACCTTGATTTCATGAAGAATGACGTGTTCAAGTGACAAAGCGAAAGCCAAACCACCCTGAGGACTGATAGGCACCCATTCACTGTTGCTGAACAAAGTGGAATTTCGAGCATCAACCTTGACTGTTCGCATTCCCTTATCAATGGAACACCTTACATCGGCCTGAACTTCTCCATCGGCACTCCCGACATTGGCGCCTCCTCTTCCAATCTCGATCCTGAATTTGCAATAATTCAGATCAGCCCCTTCCACAAAGGAACCATGCAGTATTTCAGAAGCTGAATGAACCGAGCAGAAACATCCCGGAGAATACATGACGTTTGGCGTTCCCACAGCTGCACTGAAAGGGCGCATATATAATGATGGATAGGCTCCGAAGCCTGACAGCATGACAAACTCACGGGGATCTTTTTCCATAACCGCCCCAATTTTCTTGGCAGTCGTAGTCAGGGCTTCTTCCCATGAGATCTCAACCCAGCCTGGATCTTCGTTAAGCCCCTTCTTCGGATTAGTCCGCTTCAAAGGCGTCTTGGCTCTCCAGGGGTCATAGAGGGTCATCACCTGCGCTTGCCCACGCCCACACATGTTCCCCTCATTGTAGAGACCGTCAGGATGCCCTTCAGAACTCATGAGAACACCATTTTTCACGGTATACTTGGACATGCATTTCTTATAGAGACAGCCATCACAAAACCCATTGATACTTTCAGTCTCTGCAGACTTACCCGCAGCAAGCACAGGGGACTGGAGCGGCAAGCCGCCGCCGAGAGCGGCAAGAGCCATAAGTCCTGCGGACCTCTTCAAAAAGCCCCTCCGGGACACGCCTTCTCTTTGATTTGCGTCTTTCTTACACATAATATTTACTACCCACTTTACTTTAATGAACACAGGTCGAGGACATGTCCTCTTCACCACGTGCCAGCATAGAAACGAAACCGGCCAGAGAAATCAGCAATCCCTGATAAAAACCCGAGTCCGAATATTTCTCCGCCTCTTTGCAAAAAAGCGGAAACCAGTTCTCCAAATGATTTGCAGCAAATCGACGACAAGACTCTCTGCATTCCTGTGCCTTGGTGAAATCTTTCTCTTTCAAGAAAGCGGCCTCCTGTTTCAGAAAAGAGTGCACAAAAGCCATCTCAACACCGACATAATCAGGCCGGTGCACACACATTGCATCCACCACCAAACCACTTGTCGAATATTCCTTTGTCAGTTCAAGAAATATCTTCAACTGTACTTCCTGATTGCCATCAGCAACATAAAAAGCTTCACAGGGAGGCAAGGGGCTATACCCGGGAGCAATCCCTCTAAAAATCCGGGTCCAACTAACAGCCAACTCTCTGGAAACTTCCAATACTGTTTTATCTTTTGTCGCTTCGACGTATTGAAACATCTGACAAATCCCTTCATCCAAAGGTCCCTTGCCGTTTGGCACTTCATGACGAGCTCGAAATTCGGCACCGTTTTTTCTCAACTGCTCGACAAATGCCTCTGTAGGTTTTTCGTTAAGAAGAACCGATAGGAACTCGCAGGTCTTTGCAGTCATATCGATATCTTCACTTCCAAAAGACCGATTCATGAATTCAAACCTCCACTTTTTTTCAAATTTCATGTGAGAGCTTTCTGCCTTGCCAATGTTCTCTATCGCCCTCTTCAAATGACACTTCGAGACAGGCTCAAATGGTGGCCCATTCTATTGTTGTCATAACGATGATAGTCACGACCATTATTGTCAAGCAAAAGGCCACTCCCAAATAGACTTTCCTATCTTAAAAAATAAACAACAAGCCGAAATTTATGTTTATCTTATACAAGGACAAGTCCGAAAAGCTGCACCCCACGTCCATACTTCAACATGTATTTCCCTTTCAAAGGGAGTGGATCGGCGAAACTCGATCCACTCCCAAGGAGGAGGGGTATGGCCTTTGGATTTGATTAATCCAATAATTCGTTCAAATCGAACGCGAATTTGTAGGTAAGCTGGAAACGAAGATCGTTCCTATCGTAGCCAGCACCGCCTGTGCTGTTGTCACCATCGACAATGGCGTAGCGAGCAGTTGCTCTCCACCCTTTCAGGGCTTCACTGAATTTATACCGCAACATGAAATCCCACTCTTTAATGTCGAAAGAAGCATTGGGGCCGGATTCGGTAGAATCGTAGTAGCCATAAGAGGTATTTCCCGTCAGTCCAGTAAGCCCCAGATAACCAAAATCATATTGCAATATTCCGGCATATACATTGTCCTCTGCGCGCTTACTGAAGGCTACCTGCTGAAGAAGCATCAACCGTCCACCACCAGGATTCTCGATATCATCATCACCTATATTCGCGTACACGAATTGCAGGTCCGCGCCATACGCCTTGATACCAACGCCGGCACCAAGCATATAGGAGTCTTCCTTGTTCAACAGGTTTTTACCTACAGTATTTTGGGCCAAATATCTCAGATCGACGTAGCCGGTGAACGTATCATTGAATGGATGATCATACTTCATGCGACCGTACATGTCGTTGTACATGTCCCAGAATTGATAATCATATGCTTCAAGCTGCAGGTTTTTGAGAGGCTTCCACACAGCACCCACCAGAGAAACACCCCGATCTTCGGTCACTGTACCCGTGCGATCAGTAAAATGTGAAAGGGATTGGAAATCGGTATCTGCCCAGCCCATAATATCCGTAAAATGCATGGCATGCAGGAGCAGATTGTCGAAGTATTTGCTCTCGACAGAGACACCTCGATACGTTTTCGGCATCAAACGAATATCGTGCCCATTCAAAAACGGGGTATTCACCTGCTGGGCACCAATCTTGATGGCGGTATCGGCCCACTCCCCCTTAATCCAGTATTCCTGTAACGCACCGTAACTAAAACGTTCGTTCTCGTCGTTCGTCGGCAACAACATATATGTAGAGTCTGTCTTGGAATTTCCCAGATCAAATCCAGTCCTGGCGGCAACACCTACGCTGATATTCTTCAACGGGTCGGTTTGATAATAGAAAAGTCCACCTAACGCCGTATCTTTACTGTTGCTCTTATTTTCCTGATCAAAATCAGAATCAAAAGAATAAAGACGCAATTCTCCACGAAAATGTCCCTGCATAACAGCCTCTGACACAGAGTCAGCGGCTCTTGCAGGCGTCCAAACAATACAAACCGCCAGTAACGCCCATAACAATTTCCTTAAACTCATCACTCATCCTCGAAGTTAGTTGTATTAAAATTCCAAGAGAGGATCTCCTTTTCCGGACTGTTGATCGCCCTTCCGCCATGCAACTCAACACCCCTATAAAGTCATCCGACACCATCCCGACCAAAACTTTTGCGCGGTGATAAAACCGAACATCCACAGCCTTGGCTAATATGGCGTTGACAATGATCGTCATGACTATTATTGTCAAGCAGAAATCACGGACGAACAAAAAGTCGAAGTGAACAAAAGCGGTAATCCGCAGATAATCTTTGTTTTCGCAAAATATCAAAAAAGGGCAGGCACAAAACACCCTGAAAAGCACTGTAAAACTGCCTCAAATCAGACTGTTAGCTCAATCTTTTTTGATTTCTTGTGATGCACCCCAATAGTCAAATCGTTGACTGTATAAACAGTAACTACTTCGGAGAACCAATGACACGAAGAATCAAATACAACTTAGAAAATTCAACGGGATCTTTGCTGAATCGAGCATCCCAACTATTGCGGTTGGGTTTGAATCGCAAAATTTCTGACGCGAGATGCTGTGCTACGGCGGAACAATGGAAAATTCTCACAAATCTCAGCCAAACTAATGGAATGACACAACAGGAACTCGCTGAGAAATCTTTCAAGAGCAAGGCTTCCATGACAAAAATGATTGACAGGTTGGAGTCTCGCAAACTCGTGACCCGTCAACCGGCTCCAGAGGATCGTCGATACAACAGAATACATTTGTCTTCAAAAGGGAGCATTGAATTAAAAGCCCTCATGCCTCTGGCTCAACTGAACCTGACACAGGCAGAACAAGGGCTTTCAAAAAAAGAACTCAACACATTCAAAATTGTATTGAAAAAAATCATTGTGAATATGGAGAACAACTATGGATACAAATAAAGAACGCGAAATAACGGTTGCCATACTGTCCGTTTCGCTCATCACTGTTATGGCAGGGGCAATCGTCGCTCCAGCCATGTCGAGTCTCTCTCACTTCTTTTCGGAACAGTCTCCCTCTGTAATCAAATTGATAGTGACACTTCCCGCACTACTCGTCATCCCCACCGCTATGGTCACGGGGAGGCTGGCCGATCGGTTCGGCCGACGCAATCTTCTGCTTCTCGGGCTGATTCTTTATCTTGTGGGAGGACTTGGAGGAGCTTTTTCCGCCAACTTCTATATATTGCTAGGCTTCCGAGCAATACTAGGATTGTCAGTCGGACTGGTCATGCCTATCTCGACAGGACTTGTTTCAGAATTCTTCCATGGAGAGAAAGCCCGACAAATGATGGGGTGGGTCAGTGCTGCCAACCACTTTGGTGGAATGGCTGCCCAAATTGTATCCGGGGCCTTGGCTATCATGTCTTGGCGATGCTCATTTGGCGTTTACGGCATTGCGTTAATCTCTCTTATAGTTGTCGCATTCTGGCTACCAGAACCGACTTCTCATGCTCAAAAAGGCCAGACAACCCCTTTACCACGAAAAACATACTTCAACTCAGTGTTCATGCTGCTGTTGATGGTAATTTTTTATACTGTTCCGCTCAATATCTCACTGTTTGTCGAAGGAACCGGCATGGGAAGCTCTACGACTTCCGGGATTGCTTGCGCACTGGTCACGGGTGCCCCATTCCTCGTAGGTATTTTTTTCCAAAAAATAACAACTCTTCTCGGAAAATCTGCCGTATTCGTCGCGATATGCACCATGGGATTAGGTATGTTCACCATTGGTGAAGCAAACAATATTACGACAGTGTTCGCCGGAGCACTCCTTACCGGGACTGGGGAAGGATTCCTTTTCCCCTATGTTATGAATGCAGTCAGAGCTACCGTGGCTCCCAAAGATAGTGTACGAGCGCTGGCTGTCATGAGCAGCATGCTCTATTTTGGTCAATTCATATCTCCCATAGTAATTGACGCCTTAAGTGGACTTTTCACCACGCCATCGAGCAACCAGCCTTTCATGATTGCCTGTGCGCTGTGCCTTGCTGGTGCAACAATTTCACTTGGATTCACCGTAAAGCAAAGGATCAATAAAAAATGCGAAAAAACTGCATGAAAACAAGAAGCAAAAATCGGCATAGCCACAAGCAGTGTCACAATAAGGAGCGACAATCCCATCAACTGACCAATCGGCTTCAAGGGGCTGCCATCTCTCCATCGCCAATTTCAAAAACAGAGTCGAGCGACACTCTTTCACAAATAACTATCGATACTGAGAGATGTATGATGTGCAAAAAATGTAAACGAGAATGCCCCTCAGGAGCCATCACCGTTACCGACGTCGCCCGCGTTGACAACACACGGTGCATCAGATGTGGATCATGCATCCAAGTATGTCCCAATCAGGCAATATCATTTCAATAAATTCATTCTAAATCCCATAGTTTGCCCGGGGAGAGTTCTCGTCAATTACCCCCCCCGTAATCTTCCCGTAATCTCCGGGCAAACAACTTTCGTCATCTTCAGATCACTCAAATCAACTGAAATGGAGGTTGTAACCATGAACAATCAAATCCCCCTCGTGGTCTTATCTTCTTTATACGTACATCATTCTATTTCATTACCACCCCCACTCCCCACGCTCCCCTTGCATTCCACAACCAACGCAAAAAAAGCATTTATCTTTTTTAAACACGACACGAACAGCACACTGAAAGAGCACCATGGAAAAAGCATCTCTTATCATAGCAATATTGCTCATCACACTGAGCATTCTTCTGAGCTACACGATGGCATCTTCCAAAAATCATCCCAAAAACAACATCATACAGTCCCCCAATTCAACAACTTCGCAGGCTGGAGTACCCTTTTCACACAACGAACATGTGGAAGAAGGGATCAGTTGTTTCACATGTCATCACACAGCTCAAAGCGAACAAGAAATCGAAGCCTGCCAATCCTGTCATGTTGACATCCGCCAAGAAGCCAAAAACACACCTGGCGGGTTCTACCAAGCTTGGCATGACAACACATCAAAACAAGCCTGTGTAGGCTGTCATCAAACCGTGAAAAAAAGGAAGGCCCCGACACTCTGCAAAGGCTGCCATTCCGACCGAGAGCATTCCAAAAAGCGAGTGAGACATGGCAAGCACAGGAATTGATATGTAAAGGATCCTATTTAATCAGGCAGTAACGCAATCAACAGCACTCTTGTATATTCCGACATTGGAACGCACTGAAAAGCTACAGGCCTGTCCTTCTGCTAGGGACGGCTTTATTAAAAAATACATAATTAAAATGGAGTCAATCATGAAAAGTCTCATCGCATCACATTTGAAACCCGAGTTTCATCCCGTTGCCCTGCTTCGCTCGGACAAACGACCGGAAAAGGCGCTTCAGCCCCGTCCCGGCAAATACTGCTGCATCATGTCCATGTTCGCTCAGGTAACGGCCAAGGGCAAAACAGCTGTTTTTGACCGGGAGACTTTCGGATGCCCCGGTGCCGTCGCCGGGTTGGGGATGGGGTTGGCCTACCCTTATGCCATGGGTGGTTCCGATACATTCGAAGCCTTTTTCTCGAAAGGCAAAGAGTCAGCCAAAAACCCCGTCGCCTATCAGGAAATCATCGACAACGCACCGGGACACATGCGCAACAAGCTGACCATTGGCGAACGTTTTCATTGTACACCTGAAAAAGCCCGCAAATGGTTCAGCGAAGACCTGCCGATTCACGACTTCAAGGAAAAATACCGTATCATGAAGCCGCTTTCCGAAGTGACAGAGCAGGAAACCCCTGAATCCATTGCCTTCGTCGTCAACCCTCTTCAACTGTCCGGTCTCATCACACTGGCTGGATCCATCCGTGAAGGCCTGCTGGATATCATGGCTCCCCAAGGCGGAGCCTGCCAGATGATCGGAACTTACGTATTCGCTCAGGCAAAGGCGGACAATCCGCGTCCGGTCCTCGGCTTCACTGATCTCGCCGCTCGCAAACACACCCGCATGACAATCCCGGATGGGCACCTGACTTTTGCCGTACCGTGGAAACTATTCCTACAACTGGAAAAAGAAGCTGAAGACGGCATTTTTGTTTCTCCGCTTTGGCAAGACCTTCAGTAGCAAAGAGGAAACGTAACGTACAGGAATCGCAAACAGCCCCTGCCGCCGATGATTAACTTCACACTCAAATCTGACCTAAACAGTTTTATCATCAAGATGCAAAATTGTTTTTTTTGAAGCATCTCGGCGACAGGGCAATTTATTACACCCCTGTAATAAACAGGTAAATTACAAGAAAGAATCCTTCAGCATACTTACCCCTATTCACAGTCAACCGAACTGGAGGCAAACGATGCGCACCAAAGGCTTTCGGATGAGAGCACTCATCTCAGTATTTACTTTTATTTCTTTCGTTATTCTGCTGCTCACGGGAGCAGAACTTTATGTGGCCCCACATGATCATGCCATCGACTGGCTGTGGTGGACCTTTTTGGGAATGGATCAGGACGTTTTCACGGAACTTCATATCATTTTCGGACTGCTGTTCCTTGTGACCTCGCTAATCCACATTGGCTACAACTTTAAGCCGTTATTGAACTATTTCAAAAAACCAGGAAGCGGCATGAACTTCTTCACTGAGGCTGTGGTCGCATCCATCCTTTCTTTCCTGATTGTGATAGGTACGCTGGCAGGACTCCCGGGACCAGCCAATATCCTTGAACTGGGTGAAAGAGTTCAGGAGTCATGGACCGTCAGCTATCCCGAAGCCCCCATCCCGAATACGGAAAGCCTGACCATCAGGCAGCTGGCTCTGTTTCTCGAAGTGGATGCCGCCACACTCATCGCCCGCTTGCATGAGCTTAATATCAACGACGCAAATGAACAGAGTATCATTAAAGTCATCGCTGAGGAGTACGACATCGCACCATATAAAATTTACATGGCCATTAAGTAGGTCATAGCTATGAAGATATTTAAAAAAGACACCCCACTGACCCTTTCTCGGGATGCTATTCGATTGTTTTTCGCCCTCAACTTCTATCTCTTCGTGAAAACACTTGGTATGGATTTCGAGCTTGAGACAGAATACGTTGTTATGGCATCAATTGTAATATTCGGACCGTTGTTTTGCGGATGGACGTGTCCGTTCGGAGCCGCCTCGTACTTCATGACCCGCATCGGGAATAAACTCTTTCCGAAACTCCAATTCAACATACCTCAACCTTACGACAAATGGCTCAGGCTTATCCGATATGTACTCTTGGCTTGCTTCCTCTATCTTTTCATCGCCAAAGGTGTGAGCTACTTCGGCGACCACATCGTCATGTACAAATCTACTATTTTTTCATGGAACTTCATCAAAATAAAGCACTGGGCCGTGTTGTTCATCCCTCTCTTTATCCCCCAGTTCTTCTGCAAATACATGTGCTTTCAAAAAGCTGGGTACAACATTATCAACAGGGCTCTCAAAATCACTCAAATTAAACGGGATACCGATGTCTGCATTAGTTGCAAAAAGTGCGATCGTCTTTGTCCAATGCAAGTTAACCCGTCCACAAAAAATGCCATCTCCGGGGAAGACTGCCTCAGTTGTTTTAACTGTCTGGACACGGACGCCTGTCCGAGCAAGGCTCAGGCGCTTTCACTCACCGTTCTCGGGTACAAGGTCAACCACGTCTACTTCGCGGTAGGGGCAATGAGCCTTTACATGATCTCGACGTACCTGATCCTCTTTGTCTTCAAATGGTAACATCAAGGCGTGCGGTCTCCATTGACCTCACGCCCTATCAACACCTTGCGCTCCCCCTTGCCCTCGCATAGATTGAATTGAAGGAGAAATGAATGCGCATACTGCTTGTAGAAGACGACCAGACCATTGCCGATTACATCGCCAAAGGCCTTCGTGAATCAGGCTTCACCGTGGATCATGCCGCCACAGGGAGCGACGGCAAGGATTTCGCTCTAAACGGCGAATATGACGCAGCCGTATTAGACCGCATGCTGCCCGGAATCGATGGCCTGACCATCATCGCGGAAATGCGGGGAAGAGGCATCGACACCCCTGTTCTTATCCTCAGTGCACGGCAGAGCGTGGATGACAAGGTCGCAGGCTTACAAGCTGGCGGTGATGACTACCTGACAAAACCCTTTTCCTTTGCCGAACTCCAAGCGCGGTTGCAGGCCCTTATCCGACGCGCCTCCAAAACGCCAACCAGTTCTACCCTCAAAGTCAACGGACTGAAACTTGATCGCTTCACGCGGGAGGTTTCCCACTCCGGACACCCCGTCTTCCTTCATGCCCGGGAGTACGCCCTGCTGGAGTACATGATGTCCAACGCGAAACGTATCATCACCAAGACCATGATCCTCGAACACATCTGGGACTACAGTTTCGACCCCCAAACCAACGTGGTCGAGGTGCTTGTTCACCGCCTCAGGGCAAAAGTGGATAAGCCCTTTGGCACAAACTTGATTCAAACCATTCGAGGGGTGGGCTATGTCCTCGGTGATACGCAAAGCTAAAAGCCACCTGCTCTCATTTCGCCTTGTGGCTGGATATTTTCTGCTGTTCTTTCTCAGTACCACTACGCTGTTTGGGCTGAGCGTCTTTCTGCTTGACCGATATGTTACCGACATGGAACGGCAACGCGTGATGGAAAAAGTAAACTTTTACCAATCCCTCCAAAGCGACAACGGTTTTGCCAAACTGGTTACCGAACTACGTAGACAGCATAAGACCAACAGGCTGGGCAATGTATACATCCACCTCACAGACCGCGATGGCAAAACCATCTGGCAAACCATTCCCGAACAACTTGACGAACTTCCTTCTTCCCTCTTTTCACTCCCTCTCACAATCAAGTCCGGCCAGTGGAAAAATGTAGACCTGCCGATATTCAACGACCTGGATATATACGCCTACACCTTGCCGGGAGGACAAATCCTGAACATAGGGAGAACTACTGAACGCCAGGAATTCCTCGTTGAAAGCATGCGCGACATGTTTGCCATTGTGCTGCTCGGAATCGTGCTATTCGGTATGGCAGGGGGCGCTTTTATGGCTCACCAGGTGCTCCGCCCCGTCCGGCAACTGACCAAAACCGTAAAAAAAGTTTCTTCCGGGGACATGACCAGCCGGGTTCCGATCCATAAACCAAAGGGGGAATTCGATGAACTGGCAGAACTCGTCAACGCCATGCTCCAACGGATCGAGACGCTCATGGTCGCCATGCGGGACGCCCTCGATAATGTCGGCCACGACCTGCGGACACCCCTTGCAAGGATGAAGGCGAGAATTGAACAGGCCGTCATTGAAGACACTTCACCCCAAAGACAACGAGAGACTCTTCTAGATTGCGCCGAGGAAATCGAACGCATCGACAAACTCATTTCCATGCTCATGGATATTGCCGAAGCCGAGACCGGTCAGATGCGGCTCAATGTGGAATCATTTCCGGTCGCCGATCTGCTCCATGACATAGCTGGGCTTTATGACCTGATCGCCGAAGAACGAGGGATAGAACTAATCGTTGAAAGCGAAGAGGTCATGCTTTCGGCTGACCGGCAGAGGATGGCACAGGCTATCGGTAATCTGACGGACAACGCGCTCAAATATACCCCTGAAGGAGGGGTGGTGACATTGAAAGCTTCAACATCCTCAGACACAATCGTACTGACCGTTCAGGACACGGGACCTGGAATTCCAGAAAAAGAGCGGAAACGTATCTTCGACAAACTCTATCGACTGGATAAAAGCCGATCCACAAAGGGGCTGGGGCTGGGACTGAGTCTCGTGCGGGCCGTAATCATTGCCCATGACGGCAAAATTGTTGTCACCGAAGCCCCTGAAGGCGGCAGCATCTTCAAGGTAAAACTTCCCTCCTTGTAATCAGCTTACACCTTTCACCCATGTAATTTTTCTGTAAGCCAAGCGTAAGCAACTACCCTCATGATGTCCTCAACAAACACGGAGGACACTATGAAAATCTTATCTACCCACAACCGTATAGGCGCTGGAATACTCGCTGTAGCGATAGCCCTTTCGCCAGTTACATTGATGGCAGAAGGCCATGGCAATCATGATGATAGTTACCGGGATGCAGCAGTTGTCACTCGCAGCCTGGAACAGCATCAGATAGCCCTACCCCAATTAATCCAAAAAGCTGAAGAAGTCGGAAAAGGCATCGCAATCGGCGTAGAGGTCGAAGATGACATTGCCTTACAGGGCATAGAGGTGATTTTGCTTCGCGACAGTGAAATCATTCGCGTCAACACGTCCCCCGTGACAGGAGATGTCCTCAAGATCGGCTCCCCCGAAATTATCCACAGTGCCATAGCTCGAATCAGCAAGCGATACGATTCACTGAAATACGCCAAAACCAGCCTTCGCGAAGCCGTGACCATTGCGGAAAAAACGGAAAATGGCATCGCCTATCAGGCTCATGTCGAAGATATTGATGACTGGGCCTGTTATGAAATCAACATCATGTCCAACGGAACTCAGATTCGAGTCATTGTTGATCCAGAAACCGGCCGCATCGTGGGTCGGGACACCCGATCTGACAAGCATCACGACGATCACTAATAGACTATTGCCATAAGCATGGGGGGAGACATTTCTCCCCTCCATGCGGCTGGAGATACATTGTGTCGATAAATCAACGAATTCTTATTCTGGTTGCAGCGGCAGTCATTTTGGTCGCCTATCCCTTGTGGATCATTTCCGAAGAAATGTATCAGGCGCAAATAACTAAAATTGTGGACAACTCAGCCAAAAACGCGATCAACCAAACGCTTTTGCTTATGAAACAGGCTCCGGAATCCGACAATTTCCTGACTTCAACCTCTATCCCAGGTAGACAAGCTTTCATCTTCGATTCCAAAGGAAACACTCTTGAAAGTGATGGATCGAACGACCTTTCCGCTGTGATTGCCCTTTTATTGAATCAACTGTCGAAACAACCAACAAAATCATCGATAATTTCTACCGAGATTACGCAAGAAGGTCCCAACCCCAAAGGGTGGGATTGTGTTGTTGGTTTTTCGAAAGAAAAAGATATCTTTGTCGCTGTTTGTTATGACAGAGACTACACATATGACGCCAGTACCAGTGTACAACTCACAGCTGGAATTCTTGCTTTGGCTGTATTCGTACTAGGGCTTCTCGGAGCAAAACTGATTTCGGCAAGAATCACCCTCCCCCTCAAACAACTTGCGAATTATGCACGACAGCTCCCTTCGCGAGAGATTGCTGATGCCGAAACTCAAAACACGCTTACCAAATTCAAATCAATAAAGGATAAAAACATTGTCGAATTAGTCCGCGCCTTGGCCCACATGGAACAGGAACTCACCCATTATATTCAAAATGAAAAGAATACCGCAGCCGAACGAGCGCGGATCAAAAGTGAACTTCATATCGCTGCCGAAATTCAGCAAGGCGCCTTGCCTGAAAAGCTGAACCTCCCCGGTCAAACAGCATCAATCAAGGCACACATGCTTCCTGCCCAAGAAATCGGTGGAGATCTTTACGACTACTTCATGGTGAACGAACACACACTGCTATTCTCTTTAGGTGATGTGTCCGGAAAAGGTGTGCCAGCAGCCCTGTTCATGTTCGCAACGCAACACATGCTCCGCTCACTGGCCATGCAGGGCATGCCCCTGAACGCCATCATGAAAAAGCTCAACAACACACTTGCGACGAACAACACTTCAGCCATGTACGTCACCATGGTCGTAGGCCGCTACGATCTTCGAACCGGAGACTTGGAATATATTTTGGCAGGCCACCAGCCACCGCTATTAAAACACGCAGACGGAACTCTCACGAATCTGGAAGGCGCAGCCAACTTTCCAGTAGGCAATATCAATAACATTAAATTTGAAAGCCAAATGGCAAAACTGAAAAGCGGAGACAGACTGGTCGTCTTCACCGATGGAGCGACTGAAGCATACGACGGTCAAAACAACCTTTACGGAATGAAACGCTTGGTGTCGCTGATACGTAAAGACAAAGGAAGCTGTTGTGAAGAATTGTTAGAGACCGTCTTCTCTTCGGTTACAAAATTCTCCGAAGACAAAAACATGCATGACGATATCACGGTGCTCTGTCTCCATCGTAAAGAGTAAAACACCAATAAATAAAGAACTATAGATTTCTTAACTCCTTCAAAAAATAATTAGCAGTCCATCATTCGTATAGCCCACGAAAAAAGGCTTAGAAGGTTTTCCTTCTAAGCCTTAACTTTCTTGTGGTGGAGCTGGAGGGAATCGAACCCACAACCTTTTGAATGCCATTCAAGAATTCCAACGAACACAACACCAACTTAACCAATTATAAAAACAGAGCTTTCGCCCGTTTATTCCGATTTGTGCAGCATGTTCACGGCGTGCGGGTGGTGCCTGATTTGGCGGGGTTACGCATGGTATCGCTGTGGATTGGGACACAAAAAGGACACAAAGCATATTTTAAGGGTTCATCCGGTTAAAGCGTACTTTGACTCATGAATGCCCATGATTCTGAGCTTGAAAAACTCCTTGTCCCGGTAGCCGTACGCCTGTCGTTTTAGCGTTTTGATCTTGTTGTTGGTTCCTTCAATTGGGCCTGACGAGATTGGAGGCTAGGGATGGTATTCGAGAAGATCGAGCTGCACCGCCCAGCAGGCCAAGTCAGAGGGGGAGATTAATTGCTAACGGCTAGGCGCACCAAGGGTTTCATGCATTTTACACTATCGGAAAACGATTAGTCAACAAGTGATGCTCTTGGGATGTGAAATTTTGCGAAAAACGCAGGAGATGTGAATATTTTTCTAAGAAAACTAAAAAAACTGTTAAAGACTTCTGAAAAACCGTTTTAATAGTAGTCTACTAAATTAAAAATACTAGCAGGGCCATACTCTCAACTGTTGCGCCAATCGCGTATGGATTCGGTTTCACAGAGCATAAAACGTGGTATGTGGGATGGCATATATATTTGCTAGGTTTGATTATGTGAATTTTGAAAATGAATTTGATTCACTCAAAACAGCAGAGAAATCAAGACGCCCTCTGGGGAGTAACTCCTTCGTTGAAAAGCTGAAGATGCTGCTTGGACGGAGCCTCAAGCCCAAAAAAGGCGGACGGAAGAAAAGGGAGTAAACTGCACGATGCCTATTAATTACAGAGTGTTAATTAGTAAGGTGCCCCCTTTTGGGAAAATCAGTGAGGGGCTCGGTTTTGATCGCACAATTTCCTGATAACGATTCAGCGAAGAAGTACCTTATTTTGAAAGAACAAATCACAGATTTTGTAAAAAGGCATCCTGTGTTTTTCATTTCATTGCCCATCTGAGTATTGATTTGGATGTTTTTCATTGCCCCCCTTCCTACGGCGGCTTTCTATGTAGTACTCCCAATGGGTGCCCTCATCATGGTTTTTTCATTATTCTTTTTGGATCAAACACATTCAGGCCCGTTGCCGTCTTCGTCTGGACTGGCCCAGTGGCTCTAGTGCTCATTGGCACTGTTGCAAGTGTACTAGGCGTGACCTTTGCTGCTACTGACACCTACTACATAGGAGTGGATGTAAACACTCCCTCTGGCCTTAAAAACTATAAAAGCATGATACAACTTAATGACACAAGCTTCGATATTTGGCCGTCTAATCCACACTCTCGTCAACCAAACGTCAAAGGAGAGGCCATCTACTGCGACCTGGGAGACGACAAAAACCTCGTGGTTCTTCTTGGTTTCCGTGGAGATCATTATGGATTAAATACACTTCGTATTTTACCATGGCGTACTGCGGGGCACCGAGTGAAGCATACTAAAAAGCATCAACCATTCATTTCAGGACGCTACGATCTAACTGGCGACCCCACTCCCCTATTAGTAACCTTTGCTAACAACGATGATCGAACCTCAATGGCGAAGGTCTCCCGAGATTTAATGGCACCCCTATACGGGGAAGGATTCTCAATTAATCGCATTTGGGTAGAGATGACGAACTCGCCATATAAGGACGGCGAGATACAGGATCGCCTTCCTTGGCTCCAGGACGGATTTGGTGGGGTGGAAGCTTATGACCCCTTCAAGGCTGTCGGACTTCACAACGTTGGAAATCCTTTCGTGAAAAATTTTTAATTGTAGTTATTGCCGACACATAGACAGGAAAGCAAAATGGCATATATCATTGACGTATTGAAAGCCATATTAAAAATGGGTTCACTTTATCGGACCACATTTCAAACCCACCAAGTCAAAAAAGATTGGTAAGAGGAAAAGGGCCTCAAGCTAATTCCCTTGAATATCAAGACTTGCGGCTGCGGGTATGATTGGTTAAAATTATTATAATTATATCAACTATTTAAAAGGGTTAATTGCCTACGAAACGTGTAATCTCAAAAAGGGTTGACTAGATAGTTAACCAAGTTTACTATGTTCGCATGGTTAGTCAGGAAAAAACACGAATGAACGTATATAGCCAATTGCGTCGGATCATTGAAAAACACACGCACATAGACGAGCAACCATTTACGCTGAACGAATCCATAGCTCTATCTCCGCGTGAGGTACGCACTATCGAGTTTTTAGGTCAGAGCGGAAATGTCAATGTGACCAATGTGGCCACTCATTTTAATTTTACCAAAAGTGCAGCCTCGCAGTTGGTTAACAGGTTGGTTAAACGAGGCTTTATCAGCAAGAATATTTCAAAGCACAGCGACAAAGAATTTCAACTGTCCTTGTCTCCTGAAGGTGAAAAAGCGTCTCAACTCATTAAGTCTATGACCAAACAGCGCTTGGAAATGTTCCTGAAGATGACTGAGCGCTTTTCTGCGCAGCAGATAGCCACTACCTCCGAGGTGCTTGAACAAGTTGAGAGCATGGTGGACGAACGACTCAAACGATTCAAATAATTTTTTTACAACAATAGTTAAGCAGATTAACCTTTGCAGAAACAACTTCTTCGACTCACGACATCGGACGCGAAACAGACAGAAATAATTTTTGATCAACCGGAAACCCTACGGCAAAAACACGCAGCGTTTTTTGGACCTCGGCCTGAAAAGACTCCGCTCACCACATAATGCTGACACCCTGAAGTTCACTGAAAAACATTCCACGGCACTGAGCATAAAAAATCGAAATGACTCTCATACGCATATGCATTGATAACGAATTTCATTTTCATAAAAGAACAATCATTAACACTTTGACCACACGGCAGAATTGCTGCCACCGAGGTGATCACCATGTATAGTCTTGGCATTGATATTGGATACGCATCAATCAAAGCAGCGGTACTGGATGCCAAAGGGACAATCGTTCATACGGAATACATGCTCCATAGGGGCCATGTAACCCAAGAACTCAAGCAACTGCTCCAGCGCCTTGTTCAATTACCGGAAGCAAAA
This sequence comes from Pseudodesulfovibrio nedwellii, assembly GCF_027923765.1. NCBI lineage: Bacteria > Pseudomonadati > Thermodesulfobacteriota > Desulfovibrionia > Desulfovibrionales > Desulfovibrionaceae > Pseudodesulfovibrio > Pseudodesulfovibrio nedwellii. The sequence continues at coordinate 1,759,885 of NZ_AP026709.1, forward strand.
CACATAACCTATGGTGCCGTTACTGGCAGCGGCAGCGCAATCCTCACAAACTCTGGGGGGATGCTGGAAGTCAACGAGGTCGCCACTCTGGTTGAAGGGGCGTTGCGTTTGGATAACACCTGCACCTCCATTATCGAAATGGGGGGACAGACTGCCAAGTTCATTACCGGGTTCACCCCCGAGGACAAAACCGGGGTCAAAGTCTCCATGACCTCCAATTGTTCGTCGGGCACGGGATCATTTCTGGAAGAACAGGTTTCCCGTCTTGGACTGAGCATAGAAGAGTATTCTGCCTTAGCAGCCAAAGCCACCTTCGTACCCCGCATAGCCGGACGGTGCAGCGTATTCGCCAAAACAGACATCATCCACCACCAGCAGGAAGGAGTCGCGGCTACAGACATCCTGGCGGGATTGGCCCATGCAGTGGTCAAAAACTACCGTAATGCCGTCATGCGAGGACTCCCAAGACTCCCCCCCCTGCTGTTTGTGGGCGGCGTTTCTTTGAACAAAGCCATTAATGACGCAATATGTTCGGTACTCGGCCTGACTGCGGAAGCACTCCATGTCCACGAGCACTCAAGTGTGGCCGGAGCTATTGGAGCAGCCGTTCTTGCAGCCACGGAAAAACTCCCTGTGAATTTATTGTCCATAGCGGACTCCATACATCAGGCCGAGCCTTTCAATACATACATGCAGGAGGCCATGCACCTTGAACCGCTGTCCAAGTTCGGCGAGAACGACGCCTTTGACAAGCATCAGTGCCAAAGCCTGACGGACAACGATCAGACACCATGCTGGCTCGGTATAGACGTAGGGTCCACCAGCACCAACCTGGTCCTCACTGACGTTAAAAACAAAATCGTGGCATACCGCTACTTGAGAACAGCAGGCGATCCCATTCACGCTGTACGAACAGGCCTAACCGAGCTGGAAAAGGAAGTAGGCGATGCGATCCAAATCGCAGGTGTAGCCACCACCGGGTCAGGCCGTTACATGGCAGGCCGTCTGGTGGGAGCCGATGTCGTCCGCGATGAAATCACGGCTCAGGCCAGAGCAGCCACTGCTCTTGATCCGAGTGTGGACACCATTTTCGAAATCGGAGGACAGGATTCCAAATTTATCACTTTAAAAGACGGAGCTGTCACCAACTTCCAAATGAACAAGATATGCGCTGCCGGCACAGGTTCATTCATCGAAGAACAGGCCAAAAAATTGGGGATTCCCTTACATGAAATCGGCTCCAGCGCCCTTGCTTCCGAGTCTCCCATCAGCTTGGGAGAACGTTGCACAGTTTTCATGGAAAGCAGTATTGCCGCCCATCTGGCCCATGGTGCGAACACCGAGGATCTCTCGGCCGGACTTTGCTACTCCATCATCAAAAACTACATGAACCGTGTCGTATCACAAAAAAAAGTAGGAAAGAGAATATTCCTTCAAGGCGGAGTGGCCCACAATCAGGGCGTGGTGAACGCTTTCCGTGCCGTGACAGGCAAAGAAATCATCGTGCCACCGTTCTTCAGTGTCACAGGTGCATACGGAGCCGCTATCCTGGCCCGAGAAGAAATGGCTGCGGCAGAAAATTCAGAGACCAAATTCAAAGGATTCTCTCCTGATTCGAAACTGACGGAAACTTCTGCTTCTTCCAAGATCCAGACCGAGGCTTCCCGGTTTAACCGCCGGGTACAGGAATTCATTTTTGAAGGATATGAGACCACACTGGACCCGACAAAAAAGACTGTGGGGATTCCCCGCGCCTTGTTCACTTACGGCATGTTTCCACTGTTCTACCCCTTTTTCCGCGCTTTGGGTTGCAACGTATTGTTATCCGAACCCACCTCGGGAAAAACCATCCGTCTAGCGCAGGAATACTCTCTGGACGAAACATGCTATCCAGTTAAACTGATCAATGGACATGCCGCTGAATTAGTGGGAAAAGACATAGATTTCCTTTTCTTCCCGGACCTCTACACCGTTTCTCATCCCGGATCACAAGCCAGACAGAACTACGGTTGCGTGTACATGCAACTGGCCTTCAAAGTTATCAACAAGGCTATGGATTTGGAAAACAAAAATATTAAATTGCTGGCACCGACCATCGCCTTCAATCAGGGAAAAGACTTCATGAACAAGGTTTTCATGGACCTAGGGTGGGAAGTCGGTGCCAATCAGGAACAGGCTCAACAAGCCCTGCAAACGGCCATGCAATCCTTCAAGGCCTTTGAAGCCAAGGTTGATGCGCAGGGAAAAGCCCTCGCAGACCTTCCTTCGGATCGAAAGACTTTTGTGCTCATATCCAAAATATATGGCGTGGCCGACCCCGCCCTGAACCTGGGCATTGCGGACACGCTTGCACAAATGGGCCACCAGACTCTGCCCTTTTACGACCTGCCAGAAGTGGATATTTTCCACCAACATCCAAATATGTACTGGCCCTTTGGACAGCACATTCTTGCGGCAGCAGGATTGATAGCCAAACAGAAGAATCTTCACGCCATCTTCCTGACGCACCACGGTTGCGGACCAGACACGGTACTCGCCCACTACTTTAAGGAAATCATGGGGGATAAACCCTATCTGACCATCGAAGTGGATGAGCACTCCTCCGCCGTAGGCGTCATCACCCGAGTGGAGGCATTTGTAAATAGCCTGGGCAAAGGGGACAATCTACGGACCTCTCCCAAGAAAGAGCACCTGAAAGACCTCGAAAAACGCGTAGCCATCACGTCGGAATCCTCTCTCCCGGTGGCGGGTAAGATATTGTTACCCAACCTGTACCCCTATTCCCAGCTCATGTGCGAAACCATGCGCAAAGGCGGATATGATGCGACGCTGATCAAAGAAACCTGCGCTGCGTCCATTGATCTCGGACGGCAACACACGACGACCAATGAATACTTCTCCATGTCCACCTTACTGGGCGATCTGCTGTACACCTTAAACGATCCTGATATTGCAACAACAGATCAGCTCTCCGTCATGCTCCCACAGAATGAAGGTGCCGAAGTTGATGGCCAGTATGCTCGATTCATGCGCACGAAACTTGATGAAAGTGGGTTTGACAAAATCAATATTCTGGCACCGTTCATGGAAAACCTGTTGGATATGGAAGAAAATCAAGCACAAGCCCTGTTCCTGTGCCTCCTTGCGGGAGATCTGGTCCGACTCGCCCCAAGCGAGCACAGAGAATACCTCATCGAGACTCTTCAAGACATGGAACGCAAAGGAGAACTCAATCAACAATCCCTTGTCTCCATCGCCCACCATGTCCAAATCTGGCTTGAAAAACTCAAATACCGAAAACGCATTTTTGCTTTGGGTGAACCGTTGATCCTCTTCAATGATACCTTGAACGACAACACTTTCAAAAGGCTGGAATCCGACGGGCACCATGTCGTGTTTGCGCCGTTCAGTGAATACCTATGGAGCTTCTTGCGTGACACCCTGAAACACAGCCCCTACCCCAGAGCAGAACAGAGACGAAGCCTTCTGCGCGAATTCCAAAGACTCATCCGGATCATCAGCGAAGCGCTCGGCAAACAAAGTCACTTCGAATCCGACCTGGAAGCTCTAATGGTCAGGGCAAACCACAACCTCGGATACTATGCCGGCGCCTTTGGCCGCTATCGAAGCATGAAAGCCTTGGGCAATCTCCCACAAGTGGACGGAGTCATATCCGCTGCTTCCATGTACGAAAACACGGGAATCTCTCTCGACATTCTTCAGGATCACACCAATGGGGGGAAAAAAATGCCTTTATTGAACCTGACCTTTGACGGAAACCGAAACGAAAACGATCGAATCAAAACAGACTCGTTTATCTACTATTTATAAGGCATCAATCGTCCTCTCCAATACAGGCGGTTGTTGCCCGCACAAATAAATTTGGGCAATAACCGCCGCCTCAGGAGAACCCTCATCAACGGTGTAACCCAAGGAATAATTATGCCCCATGTACTCAACCTGTATTCTTCGCTCAACGGCCAGACCGAAAAGGTAAGCCGTGAAATCGAGCGAGCCTGCACAGACAAAGGATGCTCCGTGGACTCGGTCAATATTCGCAATAATGAAAGCATCCTCCCCCTGCTGGAGCCGGACATCACATTCATAGGATCAGGTGTTTACACATGGCTACCGAGCAAGAAGATGCTCAAATGGATCGAACGGCAATTGGACCACGCACGAACAGAAGGACTCATCCTCCCTGGCTCGCCACGTCTGTCAGACAAATTTGCCTGCGTTTACTGCACGTATGCCGGACCACACACAGGGGACGCAGAGGCTGTTCCTGCCCTGAAATACATGGGCCAGTTGTTCGATCATCTGGGGATCTCCGTCGCCGCCGAATGGAGCATCCCCGGCGCTTTCATTCCTGAAAAGATGCAGGGGATGAATGAATCCGGACGACTCGGCAACATAAATGGCCGCCCCAATGAGAACGATTTAAAGACAGTTTACGAAGGAACTGCAGGGCTGATCAACTCCCTTTTCCCGTTAACAACCTAGACAAACACTCCGGCTTTCCGGAGATTATACTTTGAGGAGAAAAACACGTTATGCCTGAAACACACGGGACACATTGTCGCGGAGAACGAACTAAAGCCAAGGGATATGGCCCGACCAGCCTATGGCTCCATGAACCGGAAGCATTGATCGACCAACTCAACCTTTCTCAGGGGATGGTCCTTCTGGATGCCGGATGCGGAGCTGGGGAATATTCTTTGCTGGCAGCGCCGCAAGTGGGGGACAAGGGGCAAATCATTGCCTTGGACACCATATCGCTTTCCATAGAAGAACTTGCCACGACTTCCAAAAAAGAAGGTTTGACCAACATCAGAGGCCATGTCTGCGATATCACCGGGCACCTCCCTTTAACCTCCCGGAGTGTGGACCTGATATTGCTGAGTACAGTGCTTCACATCCGTGCCGTGCGTGATCGAGCTTCGGACATGTTCCACGAATTTCGACGCGTGCTGCGCCCCGAGGGGAAAGTGGCCGTTATTGAATGCAAGAAAGAGGAAGCGGACTTTGGTCCTCCCTTGCACTCGCGGCTTGCTCCGAATGAAGTCGAAGCCATAGCGGCTTCAAGCGGTCTAAAAAAGACCTCCCTGGTATTCTTCGAACATACCTATATGCTCAATCTGGCATAGATTCGATCAACTCGAAATCGCAGACCTGCTTTCGATTCAATCGAACAAACAAACTTACGGTAACCACGAGATAATAAAAGAGGAAGACGGGGGGAGTCCTTTGCGACACTGACACCCCACTCGTCTTCCTCTTCTGCATCCAGAAACAAAATCAGGTACCGCCGTCTACCTCCTTGGGACCTTCTCCAAAGGACCCTCAACAACAACTTTTGCAAGAGCCTCCCGTTGCCCCCCTCTACGCGACAACCAAAGGGCTGTCTCCGCGATAATAAAGCCAGTAACCATTAGACCGGTGAGCAAGGTGTAGAGAAAGGGGAACCCGCTGACATCTCCCAATTTCCCCATCAACGGGGCAGCGACGAGAGGGACCAGAATGAACAGACTACTCAGCACAGCGAACCCCGTACCCGAGTTCCGTCCGACGCTGATACGCATCATCAGGGTGAAGCCCCATACATTGATGCCACCCATAAGGATATTATCAGCAGACAGGATGACACCAGCTTCCCAAAGGGTAACACCCCCGCCATGGGACAGATGCACAGCATAGATCGCAAGCAGGATGGTACCGACACAAAACAAACGAAGAAAGGAGCGGGGGCCGAAGCGGTTAAGAAACCATGCGGTGGCAACAGTTCCGACCACTCCCAAAGGAACAGCGTAGTGCATCATGAGTCTACCCAGAGTGGAAGAATCCAACCCAAGGTCTACAAACAACGGAGCACGCATCTGGATGCTGCTAAAGGCAAAGGCCGTCGGGGCAATAAGTACGGGTAACAGCCAGAGGACGTCCCGCCTGCGCAAAAAAGCCAGGACTCCGGCAGGCTGTTCCTTTCGATTCGCGTACTTGCGATAAACCGGCGGGATCTCCCTGTGGAACAGCACGGGAAGGCTGAGCAGGAAGACCACGGCAGACAGGACAATGCACAAGGCTTTCCAACCAAAAGAATGATGTAAGGTGAGCATCAATCCACCACCGAGAAACAATCCAACATACCTTGCTCCGGCCTGAATGGTATTGCCACACGAACGCTCGTGTTCTTCCAGTATGTCCAAGGCATAGCCGTCAACGGCGATATCATTCGTAGCCATCACTATATTCAACATCATCAACACCAGAAACATGGCGTTATAGGCCGTATCCGGAGGGGTCTGTGCCGCTACCAACAAGAGGACTGCGGCGACCCATTGCAAAGGGAATATCCACGACCGACGACGCCCCAGAAAGGGGATATAATGATGGTCCACCCAAGAAGCGTAAAGGAACTTGAAAGCCCATGGGAGATGCAGAATGAAAAGCCCGCCGATACGGACCAGAGACACGTTGTTTTCACGCATGATCACCGGCAGACTGCCAAAGATATACCCCAGGGGGATAGCTTGGCAGAAATACATGACAGCCAACAGAATCATCTTGTGGGCCGAATCAAACTTCGGCCCACGAAACAACTTACTCATATTGATTATATCCCGGTCAACGCCCGTTAAAAGGTATAATCCACCGAGACTCCAAAAGTCCGAGGCTTACCATCTTCTGCCAAGCCTGCCGTGGTATTTTCAAACGCCACATACTGACGATCAAGCAGGTTCTTGGCCCATAGGCTGCATTCCAATTGTTTCCACCGGGCACCCAAGCGCATATTCACCAGTTCATACGCTTCCTGTTTGACGGTATTGGCGTTGTCAAAATACTGAGGTCCGACGCCACTCACTCCGACACGTCCAAACAAATCCCAATCCACAGTGACCTGATCTCGATAATCCAACGCCAATTCGTAGGAGTATTCCGGGACACAAAAAACCTGTTTACCCGCATAATCCACGCCAAGAACCTCATCCTCGTACTCATCAAAACGCGCATCAATCCATGAAGCATTTCCGCTCAATGTCAACGATGAGGCCAGTTTGAAACGACTCTCCAATTCAAGCCCAGCCCGATGGGACTTACCAGCGTTCGCCAGATATCCCTGTTTGACCGAAACCTCAAATAATGGAAGTTGCTCGCTGTCGATGGTCGTATAAAATGCCGAAAGGTTGACCATCAAACGCTTATCAAGCGCAAATGACTTCACACCGACTTCATACAGCCAACTTTCTTCTTCGCCATACGCTTCGTCTCCAGCCGGAGCAGACGCATCGTTGAACCCGCCATTCTTGTGCGCCTTAGCCACAGCAGCATATGTCATGACATCTTCGGAGAAATGCCAGGCAAGAGACAACTTGGGGAGCAAAGCGGTATAATCTTCCTCCCGGTCAAAACCAGAAACCACCGTTGACGTTCCATCCGCCTGAACATTCGTCCGCGTAGAATCGCCTTCGGCATGCTCATATTCACCACGCAATCCTAAAGTCAGATCCAATTTGGAAAACAACGTATATGTCCCTTCTCCAAACAACGCGCATCCGGTATTCTGGCGATCCGTATCAAATTGCACCATCATTCCGGGACTTGGCGCGTCAGCGCCAAAGATATTGTCCACTCTAGTTTCGGAATCCAGATGGAAAAGATACAATCCGGCAATCCATTTCAATGGCCCGTTCCCGTCCGGTGACATCATGCGAAATTCTTGGGAAAAATCCTTGTCCACCTGACGGTAGCTCTTTCGCATGAAATCCAGTGGAGAAAAATCAGCATCAATCCATTCGGAACTGTCGTAGCCTCTGTATCCAGTGATTGACTGAACCGTGCCAAGGGCCGTTGTCCACTTCGAATCCAAGCCGGCACCCCAAAAATCGACATCCTGACTGCCTTCAAAATCGTGAGAATAGTGATATTCGTCATCAGCAGGGAAAATATTACCTTGGACATAGGCGTTGCGTTCGGTCCGTCGGCAAGGAAAAGCTCCGTCGTCACGATGCTGGGCATCTAAAGATAACGTCATGTCCCAATCCTCGGAGGCCAGATAACGTAATTTCACACGACCAGCCTTGCCTTCTTTGCTGCGGCCATCATCTCCGCCGGTATCGACATCATTTTCCATGAAGCCTTCTTCGACGTCACCCAACCCATAAAGTCCCAGAAAGAGCTTGTCTTCAATCAGAGGGCCGCTGACGTTGGCTCGCAACTCCTTGGCTCCAAAATTGCCAAACGTGGTTCCTATAGTGGACGTAAATTCATTGCCTGGCTGGGCTGTATAAATATTGATAACGCCACCGGTTGTATTTCGCCCGTACAAGGTCCCTTGCGCCCCTCTGAGCACCTCGATACGATCCACATCAAAAAGAGGAAAACCAAACATGTACGACTTCGAATAACTGACGCCATCTACATTGAATCCAGTGCCGGGGCCTTCTCCAGGCAGGCTCTTGATACCGCGCAAGAAAAGTAGTCCATGCCTGCTGCTCCCGAAATCATGAAATTCTAAATTGGGTACATGCTCGGCGAGATCACTCATATCGGCGATGCCCATTTCCCGAATATCATTCTGCTCCAAAACAGTAATACTGGCAGGCACATTCTGAGCTTCTTCGGACCGTTTTTCCGCTTTGACTACAACCGGCTCCAAAATCAGATCATTACTGACAGTTTTTTCATCTCCAGAAGCGGCCCACGCTTCTGGGCAAATCCCCATTATAAAAACAGAAAATACAAAACTCCATATAACTACACGCATTTCATCCACTCTCTTCTTTCAAAATCCACAGGCCGCTTCATAACGGCAGAACTCTTTAGCCACGTTGGGATAGCGACTAAGATTGTAGGAAAGCAGAGCTATGAATTTCTACTCGAAGAACAAGTTTTATTGCCCCAACAACAAAATAGATCCAACCAATGCGTAAAGACTTTAAACGAAGGACGGAATTCCCTGCTGCTAAAAAGTATGGAGATGTTCACGAAGAGATTTAAGATAGGCTTTCGGCAATACGCCAAAACGCTTTTTATACGCGGCGGAAAAATGACTCAAATTGGTGTATCCGATATCCCAAGCCACCTGACTGACATTCATATTTCCTTCGGCAAAAAACAACTTGGCTCTTTGCAGACGATACTCTTTGACAAAGGCAAAGACGGACATACCGAAAAGGGTCTTGAACCCAGCTTGTACGGTTGCAATGGGCATATGATATTGCGCTGAAATCTCGGAAAGAGTCGGTGGTGATGCGTAATTTTTCTCCAGCTCTTCGCGAACGGCATGCAAGACATCCCGCAACCGGGGACACACAGACGGCACCGCGCTCATGCCTGGTGAATCTGTAAGAGCAAGCGCCAGCAGTTCGAGGACCTTTCCCTCTATATACATCTTGATATCGGAACGTTTTTTAATGCTATAAAACAACTCATTGGCTACCGCTTGCACAAGAGCTGTCTGTCGACGGTGATGCACAAAAGCACTGTTTCTTTTATTTTCCAAGACCTTAAGCAAACAGGGTGAGACTCGCTCCAAATCCCATCCAAGCATCTCTCCAAGAGTGGAAGGCAACACATGCAAATGCATGACACGTGTTTTCCTCCGGGCAGGCAAATGAAACGAGCCATTCATTTCCGATACGTACCCTACGCCGTACTCCCCTGCTCGATTCTCGAATTCAACGGGACCTCGAGCCAACGAATTCACTGTGTTGACAAATGTTCCTTCCAAAAAAAAACCAAAATCAATCAAGGCATTGTCTTTGCCAAACTCCAATGAAAAATCATGAGACAACGATGCGTCAAAGACACTGACAAATAAACCTTCGCTCAATTGTTCTTCCTGCCACAAACGACCAAACCATGCCTTTTTATCTTCAATATTCAAGGTCGGAAAATTCCGCACCAACGTGGACGACGCAACGCTGGTTGAAGAACACGAACTGCTGGAAACCTGGTCAGCATTTGAAAACAAAAGAAAGGCTCCCGTTGTAAAGATTTTGATTTTCATTATCAATTAAGAGGTAAATAAAAAAACAGTCATTTTCTGTCAACCAGAAAGAGCTGTTCCCCTGTATGAACGCGTCCTCCTGATACAAGAAGGACGCGCTTGCCATTAAAAACTATAGCGAAATGAAGTGAATATATTGGTATTTTTTTCAAACTGACCAAAAAACGTGCTCTGAGACTCTCCCATAAATATATTCGCGCCCAAGCCTACCACAATTGCATCCGAGACCTTGTAACTCATGTTTGGTCGCAAATATGCGTCCTTATCGCTCGGCGAATAATAGGTGTCCAATGAAAGAGTAAAATTTTGATTCATCAGGAGCTGCGTCAATTGCAACGTCACTACATGCCGGAATTCATCCCGTGGATCACCAGAAGTCAGTTGTTCACGATACTCATCGTAATCGAGCATATGCTCTACATAATATTGAGCATTCGCATTGAAATCCTGCCACACTTCCTGTGCATACCCTACAAGATAGCGCATTTCTGAATTACGAACGGAAGCGTTCTTCCCTCCTCTGCTTTCCGGCGAATGGTAATAGACAAATTCCACATTACCGATCCCCGGTCCTACTGCACCTCGAATGCTCCCGCCATACGCGTTCAACTCCGGGAATATTGATTTACCATTGGAACTGACCCCATTGGGGCTTTTCCAGAACCCTCTATAGAGATAGAGAGCCAATTCATAGTTATCGATATTACGATAGATTCGCGCGGCAAATTCATCATCTTGAAACCACCGGTCCGGCGTGTCAGTCTTGAGTACATGATCGTTACCCACCAGAGCTTGGCGTGAAGCATCCCAGTACGATATGTACTCACCATTAATGTATCTGTCCGACTCAAATTTTGGAGTGTACACAAGATCAACATTGGCAATATCGCTAAACAATCCAACCTTCACAGAGGAAGTCGGAGCTTTGAGATATTCCGCATCCCTCCCAATAAAAAACGACTGCCAATCCTTGGGGAACAAATCATTGAGAAAAACCAACCCGCCCGTACCCCAAGTTAATATTTGCCTGCCGGCCTTAACATCCAAAAAATCATACGGTCTGGCAAAGGCCCATGCTTCCCTCGTCTCATAGGCCACACACTCCGCAACCAAGTCTCCCCGAATATCCCCCCTGTACTTGAAATCCATGTTTTCCGTGCTGGTAAACGCTTCCAGCTGTAGTCTGGTTTCACCAATGGAGATATCTTTCTCTTCCGGGTCATTTTGTGTGCGCGCGCCCATACGGGTTTCCCAAAACCCATACAATTCCAGTTGCTCCAACATCTCCCCCAAGGGAGAAAGTTCCTCTTCCGCCTGCACTGAGGCCGGTATGGCCAGGGCTGCAAACAGCCCCAGCCATACGGCTACCCAAAATCCTTTCATCGCATCACCTCTCTGGGCGGTCTCCTGAGGTAACGTTCTCCGAAGATATTTTCCTTGAGAGGGATATCATAACGAATATTGGTAAACGTCATGATTGTTGAACTTCCGGTTTCAAGATTTTTAAATCGAGATTCCGTGACGGTGGGGAACTCTTTTTCTCCGTCACCTGAAGGAATTTTTTCTACCTTGAGGACGTCCATCACGCGATATAACATGTCGCCCTTGAAGTACTCCAACTTCATGGGGATAAACGTTTCACGATCAATATACGCCATGTAATGGGAGAACTCGACACTCGATGGGACCTTGGGCGTATTCTTGATCACCAGATATCCATCCACATCATTCTGCCGTTCATGGATATCCTCGCTCATGTTGCGTCCGGAAATGTCCTCATAGAGAAAATCCGATCCGGCAAAACTGGTCCGTTTGTCACCGGCAGCGATTCTTTTCACCAGATCCAGTCCCGGCATATACAGCCAACGGGCATCGTCCTGCCCCGGTTCCACTGTTTTGTGCACAAGAAACGACATTTTGCGGACATCCGCCGGAGACCTGAAATAGGTCATATACCTCTGAGCCTGATCGCCTCCTGGCATATCCTTTCTCAAGATATTCAACTCTCTTTTGCGAACACGATCCTGACTATCAGTAATTGTCAGAGTAACCCTCCCTTTGCAGGTCTCTCCCAAATAAAGAGCCGCATGGTTGGCCTTCCTGACAATGGTGTCGGCATCCAGAGTATTCGTCGCAAAGGCAGCACTTGCCATCAAAAGCAGTGTCATGATCACCGCCACTCCAAATAAGACTTTTTTCATTTCCAATCTCTCTTTTTTATAAGGTATATTCATTGTTTCATGACTGTTGCCGTGCCGGCTCGTCAGGGAAAAACCATCGTGTTGCAATCGTTATTATGGCGGGCATGGCGACAAGGGTGAGTACGCCTGAAAGCAGCATGATGGCAGACAGAAGCATGCTTGTTGTTTGATAGGGAACAAGAGACGAAATCAACAAAGGCAGGAATCCAATGGCAATGACCAGTACATTTCGACTGATGGCTCTTGCCGGTGCGCCGAACATGCGGGGTAGTGTTTTCTCCCACGATCCAGTGCTTGAATGAATGGACCGGCATCTCTCCACGAAGTGAATTGCGAAATCCACGGACATGCCAAGTGTGAGTACACCAAGGACAGCCACGGGCATGTCATAATCCTTGCCGATTATACCGATGAATCCATAGATCAGAGAAATGGTCATGGTCAGCGGAATCATGCATAGCAGGCCCCATTTCACCGAACGGAACAGGAAGATGGTCATGAGCAGAACTATACCGAAGCTACCCACAAATGAACGCAACATGCCTTCCACCATTTGGTTCTGCCAGGCTACATTGATGTAGGTCAGCCCAGCCCATCGGTGAGACAATTCGACTGGCGGAGGATTGGCCTTGAAGTACTCGTCAACAAACGTCTCCACGGCCTCCATCACCTTATTGTCTCCACTTGCAAGCTGAAACATGGTGCAAGCACTGGAATAGTCAGGGGTCACGAAATGCCACAGATCATGGGGACGATGGCTCTGCTGATACTGCATGTAGCATTCGCCGACGCCCTGCAACTTCTCCGGGATACGATAATTGTTATTCTTGCCATCAATCATTTCCTGATTGATCTTGCTGACCACGTCCGCTGAAGAGACGCTTTTTCCAACCAGCCCCTGGCTCTGAAGTTGATCCTGCAGACGAACAATATAGTCGAGCACCTCCGGCTGCTTGAAAGGTTTTCTCTTTTCCTTCTCAAGGCTGAAGAAATTACGATATTCCTCAAAGGTGAAGTAATCGTTGTCAGACTCCGCGGTTTCTGCACGCTTTTCAGCAAGCGCTATGGCCGAATCCAAAAACGACTCGTCCTGTGCGTAAGACGTTTTCGCGTGCAGCAGTTTCAGCAACTGATCCGCCAACCGACCTGATTGACCGTCGCCCTCTACATTTCGAGAAAAAGTCGTAAACCGACGACTGATTTCATATTGTTCTTCATCGGTGACAGTCTGATTTTTTTCACCCTCCAATATGAGATAGGCGGGATAAGTCCCCTTGAAATGTTTATTCAAGGAGGTATCCGCCTTACGAATGGGGTGACTCTCAGCAAACCATTTTACAGGGTTGTCGTTTATCCTGATCTTGGTAATACCCCACACCGAAATTACCAGAAGAACTCCAAACAAAACGATAAGGGGCTTTGCCTGTCTGAAAGAAAACCGCCCAATACGAACGAGAAGCCGGGAAAGCGGAGAGGCCTTTTGTTCCTGTTTCACGACGAAACCGAAATTGGCAAAGGCTCTTTTGGGAAGAACCATGATAAATGCCGGCACGAACATTATGGTCAACAGCCACGCGACCATGATCCCCGCCCCCACAAACACACCGAAAACCTGTACGGGGGGGATAGGCGTCAGAGCCAGGGACATGAAACCAGCGGCCGAAGTCAGCGACGTGTAAAGCATGGGCATGAAAAGCGTTCCCAAAACCTCACGTATCGTTTTGTTGCGCCCCTTTTCAGCTGTGTAGGAATCGAAGAATTCCGAAAGGATATGGATGGAATCCACAACGGCGATTGACATGAGGAATACCGGTATCATGGAACTCATAATGTGAATCTTGAAACCGAGTCCGATCATAAAACCCATGGTTATGACCACCGAAAATGTGGCAATAATCATGGGCAGAACGGTCAACGATAGCTTTCTGAAAAAGAAATACAGAAGAAGGAAAATGGTAGCCATGGCCAGGGGGGAAGACACCATCATTTCAGTAAACATTTCAACGCCTATGGCGTCCTGAGCCACAGGTAAACCTGTGATGTGCACCTCATCTTCCATGCCCATTGTCGCAACTTTTTCATTCAGCGCGTTGTAGACTTTGTAACTCAGACGTTTGTCCGTCAGAGGCAAATACAGACAAAGGGCCTCCCCGTCTGCGGAAGCCAACCGCCCCGCAAGCATCGGGTTGGACATTATCCGATCACGTACGCGTAAAGCCTCATCCCTATTCCCGGGAGGATTTGGCATGAGCCAATCAAAAGAGACAGTACCAGGCCCGGACTGGCTTATGTGCTCCACCAAAGACGGGGCGATCATGTCAACACTGATGACACCTCCGCTTTTCCCCAAAGCCTCTTCAGACTTCCACCGTAGCGTCTTTGCATATCGAGCAAGCTCATGAATATGGCTCAGGGTCTTCGGATTAAAGACTCCGTCGGGGTTGTCTTCATTGACAATTCCGAGAACAACTATTTCGGAAAGATTAAAGGTTTCCTTGGCCTGGTTGTGAAACATTCTGGATGGTTCGTTTTCCGGAAGCATGTGCTCCGGGTCCGTGTCAATTTGAACTTGGGGGAAAAACGATCCCGCAATAATCGTCACCAGAAACGTCAACAAAATTGTTGCTTTGTAATGGCTGACCGCGAAGGCCACCATTGAATTCTTGATTCGTTTCATTTCTTTCCTCAACGAGGTTTAATAGATAGCCCGACTTGGCTTGACTGTCGGGACTGGCTGCAATGTAAAATAGTAAAGTGACTTAACCTTTGTCTGAAAAAAAATCTGGCATCGGGCTCCTCTGGCCAGCATTGATTTTCATTATCAACGTCAGCTACAGGTGAGGTATACGGATGCGTTTACCCGAAGTCAAGAAAAAAATCTTGCCCTTCCCCATGCATCAACGCCACCGTTTTACCTGTATAAACAGATTATTCGATCAGAAGCCCCCCCTATTGGAAGAAGAATTATCGTCGCATCGTGTATGGACGAATATCACACAGACCATTATAGAGGAGACATATGAAAACAATGAGCAAAAAACAGTTGGATATCATTCTAGCGGCAACCAGCGAATTTGAGATGCGTGGTTTTTCCGGAACAAGCATGGAAAAGATTGCAGCCGCAGCCGGAGTGTCCAAAAGGACACTGTACAAATATTACGGAAGCAAAGAGGTCGTTTTTTCGGCCATTATAAAACACCTTCAGCAAAGCACCAGCCTTGAACAATGTCCACAATACCTGTCAGAAAAGCCCCTCAGGGAGCAACTTGTGGAGGTTATTCACGCCATGCTTATGCACTTGAACGAAGAAGAACACATCAGACTTGCCCGAATTGTCATTTCGGAAGTGGTCAGAAAACCGGAATTAAGTGACATTCTTTCTGACACTGTCGATTTTACAAGCAATGCACCTTTTCAATGGATATGCTCGGCCATTAATGACGGCAGCCTGCGTCAGGTCGAACCGACAAAAGCGCTGACCCACCTGACCGGACTGGTAAAATCAATTGGCTTATGGTCAAGGCTCATCTTTTGCGCCCCTGCCCTGAACGAAGAAGAGATGCGCACATTCTCAGAAGAGTACGCTGACTTCTTTTTAAGTTACTATCAAATTTGACGCACTCAGAGCCTTTGCAAAGTTCCCCTTTCTAGGGCCACTTACGAGTAGAAATTCCCGGTCGTTTTTTTGAGGTTGCCCATAGGGCAGGGGGTCCCGGCCCTATGGGCAGCAAATTCAATTGGTATATGTTGCTATGCCAGCCTTGTATTCCTCGTTGGCCGATTGGCTCTACAGCTTGTGCTGGCTTATTCTCACTCAAGAGCTTTTGGGTGCATCCGATGTAAGGCATAACTGATCTCATCTAGTTGGATGGTAAAGGATGCCTTAATCAGATAGCCACAATCCAACTCAGATGAATTTCCTAGAATGATGAGGTGCGGTTAATCATTCAAATAGCTATGGTGTCACCTGAATTACGCTTAACCCCATACCGATCAAGCGCCAACAGCTTCAATCACATCCTCTTTGTTTAGCCCATACACAAAATGCCAAGCATTACCAGATAGCATTTTGTTATACTGCAAAACGTCATCGTTATCTGCTTGTATATTTTCTATATTCAAATATTTCGCTTTCTTCGTCAGCAACATAGCAAGCTTGGGATTTAGAGGGTAGTAAAGTTCTAACTCATCGTGATTTAGCGGCCTCTCCATGTTGTCACTAATATATGTATTAATCACTGGCTGATCTGATGTTACAAAACTCTTTTCACTCATATTGTTAACAAATACAATATCATACTCATCTTGAATCAATGATGCTCCAACTTTAAATGCGGCCCCATGAATAAAAAAAGAATAAAAAGATTCAGAATTGAATCTTTCGAAGAACTTCTCAAACAGCCCTCCCCCATGAGCAGACATCATCTTGTCGTTTACAGAAAGGATCCGATCTTTTTTTTTGTTCTAAACATTTGCGCGAGCAAAAAAGTCAAAAAATAACTTATAGAAAGAAAGCATTCATTACAAAATGAAAAATTATTTCTCATATACTTTTCCATATCACTACGTGACGTGGATAATCATTTTCTATATTTGATAATCTGGTTTTCTGAGAGTGAACACTTGGCAATCTCAAATATCAATTCACCAAACTTCGAAAGCAAAAAATTGGAAAGCTTTAGACTTCTAGCAGCATCATATCCCAACATCATATTATCTTTATACACATACAAGTCATTGAAAAAAGCGCTATTCTTAGCCAACAACAATTTATATATTTCAGAAAAATTACTTTCATAATACGTGAATAATTCTTCTTGATTTCGTGACAACATCACCTCATCAAGCTCGCTACCGATATGTTGCAAAAATGCATCTCTCACTGTCGATTCAATCCGAAGGAAATGGGATGGATCATTATTTAAAAAACCTACAATCTCATCAGCACCTTGTCGCCTTCTTCAGAAAACAGATTGCAATTCCCGAACATTGCCTTAAAAAGTCGAATGTCGTCACCAGAAATTCTCTGTTTTAATCTATAAATGTCATTTTTCTTTCCGGCATTGACAATCGGTATGGGGACTATTTTTGATTCATGAAAATTGTAACCAAATGTCATTTCTTTGGAATTTGAAAACGGCTCCAAATATTTACGCCAAACAAAGTGTGCCCCCCCCCTAGTTCCTTGAAAATGCACCAAATCTTTGCACCGCATCCAAGACCATAGCCGCCATGTTCCATGTTCCGCAGCCAGAAGATGTGGGAAGAATAACCATTACACAATGGGCCCAAGCATTGCATCAAGATTGGCAGCAAGCAGTTGAATTCATCACTTTTTTTCACATCTGGAAGTACAGGTAAACCTAAACCGGCAACCCATAGTTTCACTTCACATACACAGGAAGTAAAAGCTCTAGCCCGATTATTTCGAAGCAATAAACGTATTGTAAGCTTTGTCCCACGACACCATATTTATGGATTTCTCTTCTCCATTTTACTCCCAAAAGCCTTAGGAGTTGAAGTCAGGTGGGAGGCTCCATTGCCCACGCCAGGACTCATCAAACCTTTGAAAGATGACGACCTCATAATTGCTTTTCCGCTTCTGTGGAGAAAAATTGCCGAAATGAAAGTTCCATTCATAAAGGACATTAACGGGGTGACTTCCACTGGCCCTTGCCCTGCAGAAATTATTGACGAACTAAAAAGCAACGGCCTCAAGCTCATGTATGAAATTTACGGTTCATCGGAAACCGGAGATGTTGGTTTTCGTAATGATCACAAAAACGGTTATACCTTACTTCGCCACTGGGAAAAAACCGACCAAAATTCCCAACTGAAACGAAAAAACGCAACAGGTGAGCATATGGAATACTCCCTTCAAGATATCATTGATTGGCACGACGAAACTACATTTACACCCAAACGTAGGACGGACAATGCAATCCAGATTGCAGGTGTCAACGTTTATCCTTCGCGCGTAATGAAGATTCTTGCTACCCACCCAGATATTGTGGATTGTGCCGTCAGGATCATGCAACCGAATGAAGGAACCAGACTGAAAGCATTCATCGTTCCTGCCACAGGAAGAAAAAAAACATCCCAACTAGAATCTTCCATACGAAAATGGGCTAAAGAACGCCTCTCTCCAAACGAAATGCCAACATCTTGGACATTCGGTCACAAGGTCCCCGTCAATGAATTAGGCAAGCAAGCTGACTGGCGGGCATAAGGCCTACAAAACCTGTCTACTGAATAATTTAAAATTTCCCCCAAAGGGTAAATTTTAAATTTTCTCAACTTGTCCCCTCTTTGGACCACGGGCAGTGAGGAAACTTGAATTTTTTTGAGAGGCTCCCCGTTTTAAGGCCAAGGCGTTATGCGAGTTTCCGGCCTTTTTTGGGGTTCATCCATGCCGGGCAATTGCCCGGCATGGATGGCAAATTCAAACGACGTCAAATTGCCCAGAGACGTGTGAGGACGGCGTATATTATAGTCTTCACGCCACGTCTCAACCTTACCCCGTGCATCAGCCTGAGATAAGAGCCCGTTTATATTCAGGCATTCGTCTCTCAATCGACCATTAAAAGACTCAATATATCCGTTGTCTGTGGATTTCACAGACCTTGAAAACCTAAGATAACGTTGTGTTCATGGGCCCATTTGTCCAAGGCCTTTGACATAAATTCCAGACTGTTGTCACATTTGATTCGGCTTGGAAAGAATCAACTCTTTGCAATCTTGCTCAAGGTACCAGCAACCTCATCCCCGGTGAGAGCTGGGTGCAATTTTTTGGACAGGTTGTTAAGGTGGAGTTCTCCAACGAGAAGGATTTCAAACCATGTTTTAGAGAAGACGTTTTTCAGCAAAGTTCAAAGCCCGAGTTGCGCTTGATGCGCTTTCAGTGCGAATTGACGCTTTCGGAACTGCCCAGCAAGTACAAAATCAATCCCATCTCCCGGCTCGAACACATAATTTTTGATGACCAAAAACTTGAGGATGAGGCTCCCCGCTCTTACCGCTGGAGACTCTACATTTCATAAACCCGCGACCTCTCCCAAACTTCAGCCTAAACACGCTACTCCCCCCGTTACTGTATGTCTGACTCAGACATACAGTAACGTTTTTTGAGGGCATACAGTAACGCTTTTGAGTATTGACATGTAGAGCAAAAATCTTTTAAAATTTTTTGTAGCATCAATACCAATGGAGACATCATGGAAACGACTCAAGCTTTCAGAGAAAAGGACCTGCGAAAGATTCAAGTTCTGACTGGTGGCTCGTCTGCGAAAACCCAAAAGCAACCCACTCAACCTCGACTCTATGAATTTGACGAAGGAGACACACTCTCCTTTGACGAGGGGACACATGGCGTACTGGTTATTGGAGGAGTAGGCAGAGGCAAGACGGCGTCATTTATGTTGCCCATGGCATCTTCACTGATCGAGAACGGACTGCCTGGGCTCATCATCGACATCAAAAACAATTTCACGGATCAAATACGCAAGCTAGCCAAAGCCGCCGGACGTGAAGATGACATCATTGAAATCGGCACGCATCCTTCAGCCACTCCCATAAATATTCTGGCAGGGCTCAGTTTGGATGAAATGCACCAACTGTTTGAATCGCTTATCATCAGCGGCATGAAGAACAGCCGAAACATAGACTGGCTCCATAAAGGTACCCGGATACTCAGCGATGTCGCTATGTTGCTACATTACGTATCACAAAATAATTTACTATTTGTACCCAACTTCGTATTACTCGATAAATGCATTAATGATTATGAATTCGCACGCACTGTTTTTAAAATGTACTTAGACAGTGCATACGATGCCGAAGATTACTGCCAACGCGCTTTTGTCACGAGGGTCCAAACTTCAGCCTTCCATATCTTCACTCCGCAAGACCAAACGACATCGTCCAAGTATGAAGAACAGCTCGCCTTCCAGCTTTACACACCACGACTGGTCCTAGGAGCCATCACTTCAGATGATTCTCTGTGCGCCAACCTGTCGGGCATGGATTGCTCGCTCACTCTGGATTACCGAGAACTTCTGAAAAACAATAAGATCGTCCTGCTCCGCTTTAAACATACGCAGGGACATGCAGCCAAACTGCTGGCACGACTGCTCAAAGAAAAATACTACGCGGACATCTATCGTACTTTGGACCAGGATTACGAACGCCCTAAGCATTGCTTTTTCATGGCCGACGAATACCAAGACGTCATCAACGTCTCACCGGACAACACTTTCGATGACTTCTCTTGGTTTTCTAAGGCACGTGAATTTGGCTGCATCAACGTGGTGGCTTCACAGGCACTCTCAAGCCTGTATGCAAACAGTTCTCAGCGAGATCAAGTCAATGCTCTGGTCGCGAATTGCTCTACCAAGATCGTCCTGCAAAACGATGATCCGGCAGCCGATGCTTATTTCCGGCACTTCTGCGGCTTGGACAAAACACTCGCTCAACTGGGAGCAGCCGAAGCACTTGTCTCTCGCTTCGATTTGAAGAAACGCGAGCAAACAGTCAAAATGTTGCATTGCAGCCAGACCTTCAAACAAATACAGGCGCAATTAGTTCAGCTTAATGAGGTTACTCCTCCCACAAACATCTGCAAATCCCACATCAATTTACTACGAAATATTGATACCGTACTGCAACTTCACAAGCTACCACGGGCAATCAAAATACGACCTGACTATTTAGAACTGACCACAACCTTCAAAGACCTATTCGAGGACTTGGACGAAGTAAAAATCAGGTACAGAGAAGGACTCCATAGTGAAGTCATGGACGCATTGAAAACCCTGCACACAAACTACAGCGGTAAGTTTACTGTCAACGGAATCATTGAAGTCAACTATGGCATCATCTACCTCGACATTAATTCAGATTTCGATGTTGAAGATGAAATAGATGACTTCGTACGCGAACTAGTGGAGAAAGGACATGAAGAACAGAAAAACAGATAACTACTTTCAACGCGAACAGATGTTTAACCGCTATCTGATCAAAGCTGGCCATAATTTATTAACAGAAAAAGCAAACTACAGAGTTCCTGTAGGTTGGATCAATATCGTCGTAGAACTTTTTAAACGAGTCAGGCAATATCACCCAAACCTCAAAATTGAGAGCATGATTATCGTTGAACCCTCACACAGTTACGGCAGTAAATTCTTTTTTGCATACATAGCGCCCGACAAACAACGGTACGATGACCTCTTGCACAAACCTCGCTCCCTGCGCTGGATCGAACTACAGGCCCGCCGACAAGTCTATGCAACATGTTCCAGGTGCGGACGACCACTCAAAGGACCAAGCAAAAAGAACCGTTGTCTGGTATGTGCTCGTAAAGACGGCTTCAAGAGTTTCAACTAGTCAGCCATTGCCGCGCGTAACGTTGATTGCTACATAAGAAAAATGGAAAACGAAAAGGACGATCTCGACCTCATAGCAGACTTGGACTTGGGCCTGGATCTCAAAAAACATATCAGCGATAAGCCTCGCTTGATAGGCTATACCCGCTACGGCCCAACCGAAAAGAATAAAGCCAACTTCGAAGACGACATGGGGTATTTAATATCGGACGTGTCATTCCTAGACCAAGCCGGAAGCAAAACCACAGAGTATCGCCCCCAACTCGAAAAATGCATCAATCAACTCAGACAAGGCGATCGTCTTAATATTCCATCAATAGATCGACTAGCTAGAAACACCAAAGAATTGGTTGAGCTAATAAAACGAATCGCCGACAAAGGGGTCAGCATTGAATTTGAACGCGAAGGCATTAAGCTCGATCCTGTATTGCCAGACTTTGAAGAAAAATTGAATCTGATTGAAGGCATTTACAAAGCAGAGCAAGCTGTTGCTCTTGAGCGACGCAAAGAAGGACTCATCAAGGCAAAAAAGAAAGGCGTTCGTTTAGGCCGCCCCACGAAAGTGTCAGATGAAAAGCGTTCACAAATTCGCAGACGGCTGACTGACGGCGAAAAAGCTCCTTCGCTCGCCAAGGAATATGGAATTTCAGAAAGCCTCGTTTACACAATAGGCCGGGAAGACAAACGTTAGTTCTTCATCTCATGGCACACACCACAACGGCGACCACCTTTAAAATCAATCCCGAAACCAACCGGTAGTCGTACGGTATTTCCCAATCCACAACATGTGAAGGTACATCAGTACAACAAAGACTATCATCCCAACAATGACGTAGTCGGTCATCAGCCACGCACTGATGGAGTAGAGTATTGTCATTGACAGGATAATAATGGTTGAGAAGCTTCCAGCTGTCACTTGCTGCCCATGCACAGCCTGACAATTACCACAGACAGAAGCTCCCTTGGACACGAATTCTCCACAAAAAGGACATGCACCTTCTTCTGTTGTCGCCTGGTAATAAAAGCTATTATCCATTGCATTCTCCGATAGTTATACTAATATTTGCCCGCATTGTGATACTTATAGTCTGTAGACTTATAGAAGTCAAACTTCCATGCGAATATTTGGAGGAATATGCGCATGTCTGGAAATTACACGAAGCAGGAAAGAACATTTTTGAAGAGGCTTGGAAAGGCCATTAAAGAACGACGGACAAAGAAAGGCTTGTCGCAAGAAAGACTCGCAGAATTGACTGGACTACACAGAACTTATGTAGGCTCGGCTGAACGCGGAGAACGCAATATTAGCGCGCTAAACACCAAAGTACTAGCTGACGCTTTAGATTGTCGGGCTAGCGATCTATTTCGAAGTGCCGAATAAAAGGGTACGCAGCAAATTGCCGAATCAGCCCCTGACCAAATGAAGCCGTTTGATCCCCAAATGTATAAAAAGGTCAAAATACCCTTCTCCGGCTACTCCCCCCGTTACTGTATGCCAAGATCGACATACAGTAACGCTTTTTGCCACCCCAAAGTAACGCTTTGATGTATAAAGACCTACTGCCTGCCTAAACGTTTTTGTAGCCCCCCCCCCCTCCTCCATCCTTTCTTAAGACCTCAATCGACCTACATTATGTAGAGTTGAACAAAATAAATAATTGCAAACAGATACACCTTCAGCATGTTCTTGCATGAACAGCCAAGAGTTGGATCTGACACCATTCACTTACATATCATTCCTCATTGACTCATGCCTTACTTGTGACTATTATACTTGTTGTAATTAATTTTTATGGCAATTAAAATAGGCATAATAATGAAAAAGAAACTCCCAATATCTGTCCGTAGCGGATTAAAAAAACTCGGTGACTCCTTAAAGAAAGCCAGACTCCGGAGACGATTAAAAATGGTAACCATCGCTGATCGAGCTGGGATCAGTCGTGAGACTTTGGCCAAGATTCAAAAAGGTGATTCAGGTGTGAGCATAGGAAATTATGCAGCCGTCATTTTCGCTCTTGGCCTGGGTGTTGAGTGGATGGGCTTGGCTGACATCTCGGAAGACAAGGTAGGACAGGCCTTAGATGAAGAGCGCATTCCTCGTCGCGCCAGAGATATTAAGGCATAGGAATTCACCATGGCCAAAAAAATATATGTTTATGTTGATCTCCAAGAAGGGATTCATCCCGTAGGAACATTGTGGGTACATGCCAACAATGCAGGGGAAAGTGCGTCTTTTGAATATGCACCGGAGTGGAGGAACTCTCCGTCTAAATTTTCTCTTGAGCCAGCACTGGAAGTTGGTGAAGGAGCTTTTCACACAGATGCAGGCAAATCCTTGTTCGGCTCTATTGGAGACTCTGCGCCTGACAGGTGGGGGCGAGTGCTCATGAAACGCCGTGAAGCTCATGCCGCAAAAGTGGAGAAGCGTAATCCTCGACTTCTTCATGACTCTGACTACTTGCTAATGGTCAACGACTTCTCCAGACAAGGAGCTTTGCGCTTTGCCGAAACGAAAAACGGCCCTTTCATGGCTGCAGACACAAACGACAGCATTCCCCCAGTCGTTGACCTTAGACGACTTCTAAACGCGTCTGAAAGAATTCAGGCTCGCCAGGAACTGGATCAGGACATCAAAGACCTTGTTGATCCGGGTGCCTCCTTGGGCGGGGCACGACCAAAGGCCTCCGTCATTGATACAAATGGCGACCTGCTTATTGCGAAATTTCCTAGCCGAAATGATGATTGGGATGTTGAGCTATGGGAGTATCTCTCTTTCAAGATGGCAGAGCGTGCGGGCATTCCAACGCCTGCCACTCGATTAGAAAAGATTAACGATAAAAATGTGCTTCTTCTCAAGCGCTTTGGCCGCAGAAAAAAAGGAATTCGAATTCCTTTCCTGTCTGCCATGAGTATGCTGAGCTATTCTGATGGAACCCACGGTAGCTATATTGAATTAGCCGAAATTCTGGCCCGATATGGATCTGAAACGACATTGGACCAAAAGGACTTATGGCGTAGGATGGTGTTCAACATCATGATCTCGAATGTTGATGATCATCTTCGAAACCACGGTTTTCTCTACGACGGTTCCGCAGGATGGCGGCTTTCGCCACTCTACGATCTCGAACCAACGCCGACACACGACAAGCCGAGAGTGTTGCACACTTATATAGACATGTACAATGGTACAGCTTCTTTAGATCTTGCTTACAGTGTGGCAGACGAATTTGACCTCAATTTGAATGAAGCACGCAAAATCGCTAAAGAGGTGGCAGAAGCAACAAGAAATTGGGCCTATGAAGCTGGTCGCCTTGGAGCGGACAAAAATGATATTGAAACCATGAGTTCTGCATTTAACCATGACGACCTAAAGCTGGGGCTCAAGGCCAAGGTTGTTATCGGAAACTCCCGTGCCTGACGCAGAAACAGGGGGGGCATTCACCCCCAAGAATTTGAATTCAATGGGGATGGCCAACGCTTTACAAAACCATATAAGTGACTAATTTTAAAATACAGAATGAAGGATTGGGTAATTTATTGCCAAATCGAATCAGCCTCTATTTTCTTCTGAAGCCAATCCTCCACAATTTGCATAGGCCAACCGAGCCTTCTACCCAAATGGATAGGGCGAGGGATTGCATCAAAGTTACGCCGTTGCCAATGACTACGGATGGCTGCGCTAGTTGTTCCTAGCAATTCCGCAAACTCGTAGATATTCAAAACTTTTTGATTACTCATGATTTCTTCTCCTCTTCGAAATTCATCATGAGTTATCAATAAACTGACAATACAAAATGCGACTATCTACGATTTTCTTTTCACACAGCTGATTTTTTTTGGAAGCAAACGTATGTACCAAAGACAACAAGAACTAATGCTCATAGAGAGATACAAAGGACGTACTCCGGCTGACGTGACAAACTTGATCAGAAAAGACATCTCGCAACTCTTTCCTAAAAGCGTCCTCGCCAAATCATTGATTATCCTTCACAAATGCAACTCGTGGTCAAAATTGGGCAAAAAAATAAAATGGCTTTCTAGCGCTACCGAATACGGAGAACAAGAAGATTTTATTAACGACCTATACTCCGCATTCCTAATTATAAAAGCCAACTGGGATAAAAGATTTGCCCTAAAAAAAAGAACAAACAAATTTCTTGGGCACTTCACTACTTGTCCCCATTGTTGGCGCTTTGTTTTCAAGCGTTACAACAAAATCAAAAAAGCCCCTTATTGCTGCTTCCACGAATCCGGTTGTGCCGAATACCAAAGTCACCGACGGGCCCTTTTACGCCTCGCAAAAATCGGAAAAACATCGAGGCTACAGGAGCTTCGGAGCCTCTACCTAAAACATACTCAAAATGTACTTCACATTTGCCCCCCTAACTACATCAATTTAAAATCTAAAGGAATCCTTGCGCCTGAGGAATACGAGCCTGTCGAGCATGACCTCACAGAGATATGGCCCCATCTTCCTCTTACCAAAGAATTTATTTGCAAAACAGGAGGCGACATTCGCAATATCGAATCCGTAATATCGGCGCTTGATCCTGTCGATAGGATTGACCCTAATGATATGTGGGACAAAAACGATACCGAAGGTGCTGCATTTGTCCGCGAAAAACGACTCCTGCTCCACCAAATCATTATTCGTGACGCTAGTTTATACAAATGGGAATTTAGCCAAGCTGAAGCCTGGCTCAAACTCCAGCAGGAAGTACGTTCATCAAAAGGAGGCCCAAAACCAAACGCAGGAGGGCAACGTATAGGGGCTGGCAGACCGAAAAAACAATGACCATTTTCTTCTACATATTTGACGATGGGCCCCCTTCAACTTACCAATGAACATATGATTCTCTGTTTAAAACCAGATATTTATCCCAAAATCAAGACACACAGAACACAGAATTATTGTATCTACACAACCAACCGTATTCATCACGATGCATCACGATCAATCACAATGGTTGTAGTCGCTGAGCAACAACAGACTCCAACAAATGCTGTATGTCTTCGACCACAAATCGGACCTAGGGGACCTCATTCACTCTGAACTTCCCTGATTCATCACAATTCATCAAAAACAATCAAACCGTTGAATTTAAAGAATAACTTGAAGAAACTTACCAGCCTGTTATTATCCCTCCACCTTCCAGAATGAACAAGCGATACTGGCAGAAGCAGAAGCCTCAGAACTCAATGTGTCCTGGCGTACCATTGAGTATAATTAATGACCTTCTGCCCCCTATGGGCGGAACGCCACCTGACCGCATTACATAGGCAGGATGACCGCCACATCCTGCTGGTTGGTTCTTCATATTGAACCTCGGTTATGAGATGAACAGGAAAGCGAAACCGAACCGCGAACCGAAGAGTCATCCGGCCCAGAAACCGCCCTCTCACCAGGGTCTATATTCCTAACCAGCATTCGAACTGGGCGCTGTTCGGCAACCTTCATCATGGAGGCTGCTATGCAGTATCAAAATAACCAAGCACTCTTACCTAACCTCTTTACAATTCAAGACGCCGCAACCTTTCTGCGCGTCCACCGTTCCACCATTTCTCGCATCATTTCCACTGGCGATTTACCCTGCATCAGAGTAAGATCACGTAAGCTGATCCGAGAGCAGGATTTGCTAGCGTTCATTGACAGCCAAATCGGAATTGAAACGGGCGGAAGCTCGCAGGAGTACTAGCCCATGGCTACAGTAACCATTGCGAAATGCCCCAGAAAAAAGACCAAAGATGTATACCGTGTAGACTTCTACTGCCCGGAAACACAAATGAAAAAATATTACGGCACGTTCAAGAGAAAAAGCGATGCGAAAGCGGCAAAAGCCAAACTTGAAGTTACAATAGATGGCGGAGAATTAATTGAGATGCCAAGGGCCAACAGGTCCTTACGAAACAAGACCGTCAATCACTTCTGTGATCTCAAAAAAAAGAGTGGAAAAGACGCAAACAAGAAGGGAGTCTCAGCCCTGTCACAGCTTCAGGATATATAGGCCGTCTGAAACGAATCCGAAAAACGTTTGGAAGAAAGCTGATCGGGACGATTACCGAAGAACTCCTTCTCGACTTCCGAGCCAAAGAAGCTCATCGCAACTCCCCAGCCTCGGCGAATCGGTATCTGTTCGTTGTTCAACAAGTAATAAAGCTGGCATCGAAAGAAAAGGCGATCACTACTGATCCGTCTGCCTCAATCCCGAAATTAAGCGAAAAACAACATGAACGGAAAGTATTCCTCACCCCTAACGAGGTTGAGATATTACTCGAACAAGCTAGAAAACAAAAAACACGACACTACATGGTGCTGGCGATTCTGCTTGCCGTAGAGCATGGATGTGCTCGCCAAGAGATACTTGACCTCAAATGGTCCCAAATTGACCTGGGCTTTCAAGACACAGGAGTAATCAACTTCTACCGCACCAAAAATAAGAACGACAGGCTTCACTCAATTATGCCGAGAACGAGAGAAGCCTTGCTTGAGCGAAAGGCCCACCTTGAGAAGATGAGAAAACAGCGTGGAATCGAAGTGAAAAACGAGCATGTTGTCGGGAAACTCAATGGCTGTAGGTCCACCAACTTCAACAAGGCTTGGCGGACCATCCGTGACGCATGCGGCTTCAACAAGAAGCTCAACTTCCATGACCACCGCCACACTTATTGTACCAACATCGTGCTGGCGGGCGGGTCAACAAAACACGCAGCATCCATGATCGGCCATAATGATCCGCGTATGACCGAACGTTATACCAACCTCGAGAACCTCCTCCACAACCCGGTACAGGACAAGTTGGCCGCACACTACCAAAACACATAAAAATTCCATTTGGGACATATATGGGACACAGAACCGTTTTTCGGCCCCAAACCAAAGAAAAAAGACTTCGAGCAAATGCTTGAAGTCCTTAACTTTCTTGTGGTGGAGCTGGAGGGAATCGAACCCACGACCTCTTGAATGCCATTCAAGCGCTCTCCCAACTGAGCTACAGCCCCACGCTGTTGGGTGAAGGGGGAAATAGCCAAGGCGGGAAGCAATGTCAACTGAAAATCTCATTGTAGGGGGAGAGAGTTGTCCATTGATTCATGGCTCGTCTTGCAGTAAGAATAACGGACGGTTGGAATTATATGGAGAATAGATGGCACACGTTCTGAAACGGATACTTATCAAACTGCTGTGGGTGGGCGTGGTGTTTCTCGGCATCACGGTTATCAGCTTCTGGGTTATTCATCTGGCCCCCGGCTCGCCCACAGATCTTCAGACCACGTTGAACCCCGACGCCGGAATTGAAGCACGTCTCCAGCTCGAAAAGCTCTACGGTTTAGATAAGCCTCTGCATATTCAATACGCCAGCTGGCTGAAAAGATTGGTACAACTCGACTTTGGTCAATCCATGTCCGGCGACCATCGCCCGGTCTGGGACAAGATCAAGGAACGCCTACCTTTAACCTTTGGTATGAATGTGGCTTCCATGGTGCTGACTCTGCTCATCGCGGTTCCCATAGGGGTAACTGCGGCATGGTGGCGTGGTGGCGTTTTTGATAAACTGTCAACCGTGGTCGTATTCATAGGCTTTGCCATGCCCGGATTCTGGCTGGCCCTGCTGCTCATGCTCTGGCTCGGCATTTCCTGGCCCATCCTTCCCATCTCCGGCCTGACATCCATGGGATTCGACTCCATGTCGCCTATGGGTAAACTGTGGGATGTGACCAAGCACCTCATCCTGCCAATCTTCATCTATACCTCCGGCTCATGGGCAGGCATGTCCCGATTCATGCGTTCCTCCATGCTTGAAGTCCTGCGGCAGGACTACATCATGACTGCGCGCGCCAAGGGGTTGTCCAGTCGTGTCGTTCTGTTCAAACACGCCCTACGAAACGCACTCATGCCGGTTATCACCATCCTCGGCCTGTCGGTTCCAGCTCTGATCGGCGGCTCTGTCATCATTGAATCAATCTTCGCCCTGCCCGGCCTTGGGCAACTTTTCTATCAAGCGGTCATGTCACGAGATTACCCTCTCATCATGGGATCGTTAGTACTAGGTGCCATATTGACACTTATCGGGAATCTGCTGGCTGACATTGGCTACGGCCTTGCTGATCCACGTATCCGCGTGGGACAAGGGGGCAAATAATGAAACGCAAACCACTGAAACGAGTCTCCCCATGGGCACGGCACGCCCTGCTCATTCTGGGCGGTCTCATTGTAGGACTGATGTCTCTGGCCGCAGTCTTTGCTCCACTCCTTGCGCCATTCGATCCCAGTCTCATCAACGTGGATACGTTACTCTTGCCTCCGTCAACAACCCACCTCATGGGCACCGACGCTCTGGGCCGCGATGTCTTTTCACGCATTCTGTTTGGTGGCCGCGTCTCACTCTGGGTCGGTTTTGTTGCCGTGGGTATCGCCACTTCCATCGGGCTGGCCCTCGGCCTGACCGCTGGCTATTTTGGCCGTATTGTGGATGAAATCATCATGCGCGGCGTGGATGTCATGCTCTGCTTCCCTTCCTTTTTCCTCATTCTGGCGGTCATCGCATTTCTGGAACCAAGCCTGACAAATATCATGATTGTCATCGGTCTGACCGGCTGGATGGGGGTGGCTCGACTGGTCCGCGCCGAGACCCTGACAATCCGCGAGCGAGATTACGTACTGGCTGCACGAGCTGCCGGTGCTGGGCCCATCCGCATCATTTCCCGACACATCATGCCCAATGCCATCGGCCCGGTACTCGTTTCCGCCACCCTTGGCGTAGCTGGTGCCATCCTGACTGAATCTTCGCTGTCATTTCTGGGCCTCGGCGTACAGCCGCCAGATGCTTCCTGGGGCAATATGCTCATGGAAGGTAAAGAAGTCTTGGGAATCGCGTGGTGGTTATCTGTCTTTCCCGGCCTCGCCATTCTATTTACGGTGCTTGGGTACAACCTGCTCGGCGAATCCTTACGCGACCTACTCGACCCAAGGCTGAAGCAATGACCGGGTTCATTACCCGCCATCTATTTCTGTCACTTTTGGCCATCCTATTGGTCACTCCGGCTCTCGCAGGCACCAACCTGCCCGACACCATCGTACTCTCGCCAACCATTTTGTATCAAACAAAACGCCAAATTCTACAGCGAGATCCGGCCATTCGTCCGGCATATGAAAATTTCATCAACGAAGCCAAACAGGCCTTGGATGCTTCCATCGAATCCGTCACCTTGAAAAAAAAGGCTGGCCCAAGCAACGATCGCCATGATTACTGGTCGTTGTCGCCTGACTGGTGGCCGAACCCCGCGATCAAAAACGGCTTGCCCTATGTGCAACACCCCGGGGAAGCCAACCCCGAAGCTTCATCTGACATTTATGACCGCTCTCGACTGTCACGCATGGCAAGGCAGGCAACAACACTGGCTCTTGCATGGTATTTCACAGGCGACGAGCTATACGCCAGCAAAAGCACCGCGTTGATCATGGCGTGGTGTAGCGATTCCTCAACCCGAGTCAATCCGAACATGCTCTATGCCCACTCACGGCTAGGTGTCGCAGAAGGTCATCATACCGGCATCATTGAGACACGCGACCTCATCCGCGTGGTGGATGCGGCCCTCATACTTGAACCTTCCCACGCATGGTCCAAATCGACCAGTCGAAAAATCAAAAAGTGGTTCTCCGCATACGTTCAATGGCTGATGCACAGTGAATTCGGTCGCCGCGAAGCAGAATCCCGCGACGAGCACGGCACATGGTTTGACGCACAGGTTGCCGTATATGCCCTGTACGCAGAAGATATAGACCTAGCCCGAACCATCATACGTACGGCCGAACGACGGCGTATAGTACGCCAAATAATGCCTGACGGGTCCATGCCCTACGCGCTGAAACAGCCCCGATCACGCAACGCCACCTTTTCTACGCTTGAAGCATACGCAATTCTCTCCAGTGTGGGCGAACGCCTGGGGCTTGATCTCTGGAATTGGGCAGACCCCGTAGGGCCATCCATCCGGCAAGCCCTCGACTTTGCGGCCCCATATCTCAATCCCAAAAAAAAATGGCCGCATGGGACAACAGGGGTGTTCAATCCGTACCGCTACGTTCCTCTTTTCCGCAGGGCCGCACTGGTGTATAAGGACAATCGTTACCTTGATTATTTAAACGAGTTACCCAAGGCCCATGGCGCACGGGACAACTCGATACTTTTTTACTAGGCTGGAGCTTCATGCTTGAACTGTTACGGATCAAGAACCTTGCCCTCATAGAAGACGTTGAGCTGGAATTCTCTCCGGGGCTAAACACGCTCACAGGTGAAACTGGTGCGGGCAAATCCTTTATCATGCGAGCCGTGGATTTCCTCATGGGCGAACGCATGGACAAGAAACTGGTCCGCCCCGGCAGCAATAAGGCATCGGTGGAAGCATTATTTGTGCTGCCTGAAGGCGAAACAGTCATTCGCCGTGAACTTTCCGCCGAGACAGGCCGCAGTCGTGTCTACATCAACGACACGCTGTCATCTCAGCCGACAATTCGCGACATGCGCACGCGACTGATCATCCACACCAGCCAACATGGACAGCAAAAGCTGCTTTCTCCGGCCTTTCAGTCGGAAATCCTCGACTCCTTCATTCCTGACCAATCCATTCTGATTCAACGCAACGACAAACTCGCAGTGCTCAAGGATGTGCTGGAACGCAAACGTCATCTCAACGAAAAGTACGACGACATAGAAAAACAGCGCGATTTCTTTGAGTATCAAAAAAAGGAAATTGACGCTGTTGATCCGCAGCCGGATGAAGAAAACGAGCTTGAGGAACGCAAAAAAATTCTCAAGGACCGGGAACGTGCCGGAGAATGTCTACAAAATGCACTGGACATTCTGCACGGCGAAATCAGCATGCTCGACAACATGACATTGCTCACCCGCGAAATGGAAATTGTCGCTCGACTCTTTCCCGGATTCGACGAGGACCGCGAAGCCATAGAGGAATTACGCATTCGGTTGCATGATCTCGACTCACGACTCAGACGTGGACCGGGAAACCTGGAAGATGACGACCCCATGTCTCTTGACGATATCGAATCACGTCTTTTCGAATTGGCCAAGCTCAAACGAAAGCTTCGACGCAATCTGGATGACATCGTCACCATGAAAGTGGAAATAGATGAAAACCTTTCCTTCCTCGACGCCTGTGCTCTGGACATGAAGAACCTGTCCCGCGAAGAGTCCGCAGCCGCGTCAAATCTTCAGATAACACTCGGCGAAGTCAACAAGGCCCGGAAAAAAGCGGCAAAGGAACTTTCTATCCGCATCGTGGATGAATTGTTCGATCTCGGCTTTTCCGAACACATCAAAGTACATTTCGAATTTGAAGCACGCGAGTTGTATCCCGGTTGTGACGACATGCGTGGGCGCCTCATGTGGGTGCCCAACCCCGGCCAGCCAGCCCAGCCGCTCGACAAAATAGCCTCGGGCGGAGAGCTGTCACGATTCCTGCTCGCATTGGTCACCATGCGCGGTGACAACGCCAAGGAACACGATGCCCTGCCATCACTTATTTTTGATGAAGTAGACGCCGGAATTGGAGGCTTGACACTCAACTCGGTTGGCGGCAAACTCCGCGCCCTTGCAGACCGCCAGCAAATGTTGCTCATTACCCATTGGCCACAACTGGCAGGCAAGGCCGACCGTCATTTCTTCATCAAGAAAGAAGTTGTGGACGGGGAGACCTACACCCGCTGTAACCGGCTGGAAACCGATGCCATCATGGATGAATTATCCCGCATGGCAGGCGGCGGAGAACAAGGTCGAGCATTGGCTGAAAAACTCGTTAAGTAGAGATGTGACCGGTAAGCCTACCGGCGGTCTCTCCGAGGGCTCAAGAACCTTCTAAAAAAGGGGCTTGAGAATCTCCCAAACTTTTTGTGTGCGCTTCGCGCAGGGATGACCATCGTGACCAACCTCTTCATCTCCCTTTATATCAAATTATTTTTCCTGCTGACGCCATTTTTCGTTTTGTCAGTATTCCTGTCATTCATCGAAGACATGGACGTAATTGAACAACGAAAACTGGCAATTCGGGTAACCATTTCCGTCTTGGTTATTGTGCTGACACTCTACTTTGCCGGGAACCCTATCTTTTCGACGTTAGGCATTACGTTGGATGGATTCCGCGTTGGCGCAGGAAGCCTGCTGTTCCTGTCTGCCGTATCATTAGTATCCGGCAAACGCACCCGACCGGAACCAGAAGACGATACGGATGTGGCGGTGGTTCCATTGGCTATCCCCATCACTGTGGGCCCAGCCACCATCGGTACGTTGCTCATTCTTGGTGCAGAACTTGGTGGTGCGACAGAACGACTCATTGGCGCAGCGTCTCTGATTGCAGCCTGCCTGACCGTAGGATTGATGCTTTTTGTCGCTCCAGCTCTGAAACGGGTCATCGGCTCCATGGGGCTCGCAGTTCTGACCAAAATAACCGGCCTGATCCTGTCAGCCATGGCCGCTCAAATCGTGTTTACAGGCGTGGCCAACTTCCTGTCATAATCAATATCCATCCAAAAGACTCCACACGTCATACGATACAAAATTTCATCAAAGGGCTCTGTACGAGGTAACATTTTTCCGGTATTTTACCTTATATGAAATTTTTCGTATCATTATTGCTCACCATATTCATAGCTTGTCCTGCATTTGCTGGACAAGCACTGGTCTTGGCGATGGGAGAGGATGATACAACTGCTGCCACGGGCATATTGGCCATCCTCAAAACCGCCTATTCCAGAATTGGCATAGAAGTAAAAGGCAAGGTTCTTCCAGCAAACCGTGCCTTGGTCGACTCGAATACAGGCTACATCGACGGAGAACTCTGCCGAATCGCCGACATTGAATCAGAGCACCCAAATCTCATTCGTATTCCCGTAACAATCATGACTGTTGATATCATGGCCTACACCATTAAAAACAGCTTCCCCATCAAAGGCTGGAAAAGCCTCGAAGAACGACGAATCGGCATCAAGGCAGGCCTCAGATACGCGGAAATACGGACGCAGGGGATGCCAAACGTTCTCCGTACAACAAACCATGACACACTGTTCAAACTTCTCGCCGCAAACCGTCTTGATGTCGTTATTGCCACGCGAAGCATCCACCCTGCCCAAAGTGAAAAAGCATACGTCAAAAAATTCTATGCCCATGAGCCTCCACTTGCAAAATTGGAACTCTACCACTATCTCCATATAAAACATGCAGAATTGGTCCCGCTCATTACAGAGGTCCTTTCCCGCATGCACGAAAGCGGAGAAATGGACAAAATAAGAAACAGTGCCATGCAGACAAAAGAATAGAGCCCATGACATCACCCAATGACCTCACTCTTGAGCACCTGTACAACATACGCTCTTACGAACCCCGCACGGATGGTCATATATCAATCTCGTCCGTGTGTAATTATCTACAGGACATAGCCTCTCGCCATGCCGACTCACTCGGATTCGGGTTGCGCGATCTCCGCCAAAATGGTCATTTCTGGGTATTGGCTCGACTCCATGTCATGATGGATCGGATGCCTGAATTTGGAGAACAGGTCAGCGTAAGAACATGGCCCTCAGAAAACGAACGACTGGTAGCCCTTCGAGACTTCCTCATTCACGATACAGACACTCTCATAGGACGAGCCACCTCTTCCTGGGCCACCATTAATGTCGAGACACACCGCCCGGACAAACCTGACTCCGTGCTCAACAAACGATTCATCCCGAAACGTGACCACTCCATTGTCTTTCCATCCAAAGCCGTCACCCGCCTCAAACAAGGTGAGCATACCGTGGAAATCATGGCCCGCAAGGCCGATACAGACATCAATGGTCATGTGAACAACGTAAAATATATTGAATATTGTATGGAAGCCGTGCCACTAGAATGGGACAATGCGCACAGGTGCATGGGGCTGGACATTCAATTCAGAACCGAGTCCTTTGCTGGTGAAACGTATCAGGCGAGCTGCACTCTGGGTAAACCCGACAACAATATGGACACCTTCACGCATTCCCTGACACGCCTTTCAGACAACCGAGAAACAGTCCGCATGAAAACATGGTGGAAACCGGCATGAGCGATGATATAAAACTACGATTTGACACGACCGGCGTGGACTGGGCTGTGGCCGCCAATGTTTTGAAACGAGCACCTCTTAGCATTCGTGAACCGGACAAAATACAAGCAACTTTTGAAAACAGCAACCTCGTGTGCTTCGCATGGTTCAACAACGAACTCGTGGGGATGGCCCGTGCCCTGTCAGACGGAGTATACCAATCAGTTATCTATGACCTATGCATTTTACCGGAGCATCAGGGCAAACATTTGGGAAGTCGCATAATGAAAGCACTGACCAAACGTCTAAACACCCCCAGCGTGGTTTTATGGAGCGTCCCGGGCAAGGAAAAATTCTACGCACGGCTTGGCTTCAACCCCATGCTTACCGCCATGGCTCTTGTTAAAGATCCTGATTATGAGGGTCTCCCCGTTTTAGGGCTGGGCATTATGCGATTTTTTGGCTTTTTTCAGGTTCAGCCATGCCGGGCAATTGCCCGGCATGGCTAGCAAATTCGAACGGCGTCAAGTTGCCCAGAGATGTGTGAGGACGACTCACATTATAGTCTTCACGCCACGCCCCGATCTTACGCTGTGCATCGTCCAGAGACAAGAACCAGTTTACATTCAGGCATTCGTCTCTCAAACGTCCATTAAAAGACTCAATATATCCGTTGTCTGTAGGTTTTCCAGGTCTTGAAAAATCCAAAACAACGTTGTGTTCATAGGCCCATTTGTCCAAGGCCTTTGATGTAAACTCCGGTCCATTGTCGCATTTGATCCGGCTAGGAAATGATCGACCGACTGCAATGTATCCCAGAGTATCAGCGACTTGATCCCCAGTGATGCCTTGCCCCGTTTTGATGGCAAGGCATTCACGGGTGTAATTGTCTACCACAGTCAGCAATTTTAGCCGCCGACCATCAAACAGGGCGTCACTCATGAAATCAATTGACCAAACTTCATTAGGATTTTCAGCATTCTCAACATGCTGCCTATGAGCCGCGCTTACAATTCTTTTAGGACGTTTGCTGCGAAGGGTAAGCCCTTCCTCCCGATAGAGTCGGTAAACGCGTTTGTGATTGATTTGCCATCCTTCACGAAGCAATAAGATATGAATACGCTTGTAGCCATAACGAACTCGCGCAGCGGCTATTTCATGAATGCGCATGCGTAATTCTGCCTGATCATCGGTTTTGGGCTGGTAACCGTACAAAGATCGTGAAATCAATGCCACTCTGCAAGCATGACGGATGCTTACATCGTAATTGATTCTGAATTCATCGACCAGTTTGCGCCGACGAGCAGGCTTTAAAGCTTTTTTGACAGCACATCCTGCAACATGACTTTATCGAGGCTTAGATCTGCGACAAGCCTCTTTAATTTGCGGTTCTCTTCTTCAAGCATTTTCATCTTGCGGAGTTCACTGGTGCCCATTCCGCCATATAGCTTTTTCCAACGATAGAAGGTCTGTTCGCAAATGCCCATTTTACGAATGACTTCTTTGATGGGAGTGCCGTGTTCGGCCTGGCGTAGGGCAAAGGCAATTTGTTCTTCAGTGTACCTAGATTTTCTCATGGCGAAATCCTCCTGATTTGTAATAATCGATTTCGCCAAAAACTCACATTATCTTTGGGCCTATTTCACGGGAGAACGTCAAGCAGTTTGCAAAAAACGGATATATTCAACTTTAGGACCAGCATCCCGTGATTCGCCGCCCACACTTTCATTCACCCAGTATGCTTAATTTATCGATAGGCGTGCTCTTCCTGCTTCTGGCCGTGCCGACTCCTTCTGCTGCAAAACAAAAATTGATCGTAACACACGACTCAAACTACGAACCTTTGGTCTACATAAACGCACAGGGCCTTCCACAAGGATATTTAATCGATTTCTGGAAACACTTCGGCGAAGTCAACAACATTGATATCCGCTTCAAATTAGGTGACTGGCAAGAAACTCTGGACTGGGTGCGTACAGGTCAAGCAGATGTCCACGGAGGACTCTTCTATACCAAAAAAAGAAATGAATATCTTGACTTCGGAGAGCCGATCACCAATCTCTCGGCAGCCATCTATATTGCCAAAGGGTTGAATTGGGATGATATCAAAC
Source organism: Pseudodesulfovibrio nedwellii (assembly GCF_027923765.1). NCBI lineage: Bacteria > Pseudomonadati > Thermodesulfobacteriota > Desulfovibrionia > Desulfovibrionales > Desulfovibrionaceae > Pseudodesulfovibrio > Pseudodesulfovibrio nedwellii. The sequence continues at coordinate 1,797,653 of NZ_AP026709.1, forward strand.
TATTCCCAGTGGGTATCGTGGCAGGTGGATACACTGAACATTTCATGCAGCATTCATGGCCAAACCACCCCATACGCCCGTTCCCGCAAGCCAGAGACATGATCAAGGCCGCCGTCGATGGAGACATCAAGGCCTTTGTCGCCGACCAACCCATCGCAGTCTTCTACTTACGAAAATTCAAAGCCCAAGGCCGATTCCTGAAAGAGAAAGACGCATATAGAAACACCCTAAGGGTAGCCGTAGCCGATGGGCGGAATGACCTGCGCACCTTAGTGCAAAATGGATGGAAACGGCTGGATGCGAAAAGACTCAACTACATTCGCAGCAAATGGTTTCTGGACGTGACACACGACAGGGGATGGGCTTTGACCGGCATACTCATGGTTGCAGTGGTTATGTTCATAGGCTTACTTTGTCGCATTCTTGGCCGACGATATACTCCACCCGAAGAATAATCTTTTTCGCCTATACCGACGCCTTAGCACCATTCATCCAGCCTCCTTCAGCCAAAGCTTCACCGAGAAGCTTAATCAAGGTCGGTTCGTACTTTCTCTTGTCCTTGATCAGGGCAATGGCTGCTTCGGCCACATCTTTGGACGATCGATAAGGACGAACGCCTATCATGGCGGAAAAGGAATCCGCCACAGCACAAAGTTTTCCGGCCATAGAAATATCCTTGCCAAAACGCCGGTCGGGATAGCCGGAGCCGTCATTGCGTTCATGATGTTGGCGCATACACTCCAACACAACGGGATCGGCAATCTTGAGGCGCTGCAACATCTTCAGCCCCGCGTCGATATGATTTTCAATGGATTCACGATCTCGCCGCACCAAGAAATGCTGTTTATCCCTGATGAAACGGGGCACCTGAGTCATGCCAAGATCATGCAGAAGTAATCCGAGAGCGACACGAGCCAAACCGTCCTTCTCTACAGCCCGTCCTGCGGCATGGACATGCAAGGTCAACCCGATAAACATCGAGTTGGTTGAGTGAACAGCCAGACTGTATTCCTTATCCAGAGTCTGAGTTAAAAACTCAACCCGGCTAGGATCTATCCAAAGGTATTCAGCCAATACGGAAATATCCTTAACCAACAATTCAAGCATACCTTTTTGCGGTTGCTCAAAAAACTGTTCCATACGATCTCGAAAGGCGAGAAAAAAGATTTCTGCCACTTCCACGGGACTAAAACCTTCCTCTACCAACAACATGCCAAGCCGCTTGCTCAAATGGCTGGCATAGATTCTGTAATCATCCCTGAGCAAAAACAGCCGACCTTCGGTGGCGATCATTGCGACTTCGGCCTGTCCGTCCGTGTCCAGACGAGCTTCGGCCTTATGAAATTTCTTTACCTGCCCCACAGCGGAATCAAATACATACAGATCCACAGGTGGACGAAATTTAGGAAAACTTTCCAAAATAGTTGCGCTGATTTGCAGATAGATCTCTTCAAAAAAATCCGTCATAAAAAACACGCACCTTCATTAATTCATCGATACCTGCAAAATAACCTGATTCAACAACAATTTTCAAGGCCAAGGTCCCCATACAAAAAATGGGACTCGTCACACAGACAAGTCCCATTCGGAATTTAGATATATTGAGTATAACAACAGCTACTTTTTGCCACCGCCATTACCGCCGCCATTACCACCACCGTTGCCGCCTCCGTTGCCGTTGTTACCGGAGTTACCCTTTCCGTTACTTCCAGAATTACCATTCCCGTTACTCCCGGAATTACCTCGCCCTCCCGAGGATGAAGAACTCTTGGAGGACTTGGAATCCTTGGCACCGGACTTGGCCTTGCTGGATGCCCGACTCAGACCGACAGCCTTGGACCCTTTGCCACCGGAAACACCAGGCGTCTTGGCAACGCCGGACTTAACGTTACGATTGGTCTTGTTGACCGTCTTGCCATACGCAGCGGCCACATGGACATTTGACGCAACCCCAACATTCTTTGTCTTTTGCTGATGCTGCTTTTTGTGCCCCAGTCCCAACGTGCTGGGATGTACACCCAGTTCATGGGCAATCTCACCCCATCCCATACCGGCAGTCCGCATGGACGCGATACTATCAACATCAATGGAGGCAGCACTGGCAATAGCCTTATCTGCAGCAACCTGCTTTTCAGTCAAAGCAGCCGTTGCAGCCTCTAACGCAGCCATGGCCTCTGCTTCTTCCGAAGAATCTTCTTCCGCAGCATCGACGGCTGCCTGAGCTTGAGCCACAGCAGCTTCAGCTTCGCTGACAGACTGCTCGGCATCGGCTACAGCCTGTGCTCCAACTTCAGCAACAGCTTCGGCCAAAGATTCGGCCTTGGCAGCTTGAGCCGGATTAGCAAAGGTTGATGTTTCATCGGCTGATTCATCGGCATCACCAGTATCACCGGTCTCTCCGGTATCTCCGGTATCCGTAGCGACATCCGTATCGCCGGTGCCTCCATCATCCGTTTGAGCAAATGCAACAGGGGCAGCCAACAACGCCATCAAAATAAAAACGACACACAACATATATATTTTATTCATCATTTTAAACATGATGTATCCTCCAACAGTTATTGAACTTCAGTAACAAATTTCACCGAGCGTTCAAGCGTAAAGGTTTTTTTACCGTAATCAATCGACTCGATGGTCCCAAACCAACTCAAAAGCAGCCTTGAAGGATCAATATCTGAATGTCCTCGTAAAATGGCATCTCGAACGGCCTTGGCATTAACCTTGGCCCGTTCCGCATCACCTTGTTGAAAGGAGACGATGTGCAATGACAGCTGTTCATTGGCAAGCATCATCGCGCTCAACACGTTCAGCGAAGCCCGACTATCGACATCCAAAGAAGTTGTTCCCGGTTTGAACGTCATGCTCTTAAGCGTAACATTACGTTTTCCAATGATAAAATTACGATAGAGAAAGTTTCCTTGCAGATTGAGTTGCACCGTAGCCTCCATGGCCAGGCTCCCATCAGGGTAATACTCAAGAAACTTCTTCCAAGCCGCAATTTCCTCCGAGGTCCGTCCCAATCCGCCCAGAGCAACAGCCCGATTATACAGGGCCTCGGGATTATATTTATCCAGTGCAACAACCTTGTCGTACTGGGCCAGAGCCTTAGTCCACTCTCCCCGATCAACATATCCGTGACCAAGGTAGAGATTCGCCGAAATATGTTCCGGGTTAAGGCGCAGAGTCTGTTTGTACGCGGCCTCTTCCCGTTCAAAATCAAGTGTTGCCCAGTAGCCTACACCGGTCCAAAAAACGTAGTCAGCGTTGTCCGGCTCCAAAGACACGGCCTTTTCTAAATAAGGAAGACCTTGCTCAGGCTTATCTAATGCCAAATAATATCGCCCGACATAGTAGGCTGAAGATGCGTCATCTGGATTTTCTTGAAGATGCTCTCCAAGAATTTCAATCCCATCTGCATATTTTTCCTGTTCAAGATAATACGGGCCGACGACTTTGGCACACCCCGCCATGCCCAACACAATCAAAACCAATATTAAAGCTATAGAACCTTTCACTCAAAAAACTCCCATGGAATTATCGCGATTAAAACCATTCCTACTAACAATATACCCAGACCCACTGGCTCAGGTCACAAAATACCGCAAAACTTCTGAAATTATTTCTTCCCAGTCATGCTGCGACTGGTAAAACCAAGACGAGCCGACACATCATTCACTGTCCCCATCTCGGATAGCACGCCAGACGAAACCTCACCGATGACGTTATCCGAAATACCGCGCTGCCTAGCTATAAGAACGACTCGCACAAGATACCGCCACTGCGGAGTCAAACCGCCAGAGGCAAAACCGGCTTTAAGCATGGAACGAGTCTGTTCTGGATCAAAGTCAATCTGACCAAGCAAAGAAATCATCTCTGCTCCGGTCAAAAAAATTTCTGGAGGTTGTCCATAGAATTTAGCCAGATACGCTTCGAAGTCATGTTCAGAAACACCTCTGGAAAGCCCCTCCCCCACAATAATCAGAACATCAGAAGCAACAGGTTCCAAATGTCGATTCAAGAGGCGACGAGCATTCTCATACGCGTTTAATTTCACCTGCAAAGCTAGACCGATACGTAAAGGCGCAACTTGCTTCGCCAAGCCTTCAGCCAATTTATCCTGTAATGGCGCAATTGGCAGTTTTTTTTCACATGCCGCAAACAATGGGGTAACAAGAGCTGTCCCTTCATCATCGGAAAAAGTCCCGGCTTTCACCAGTTCTCCGACCTCATTGAGGACTTCTGACGAAACTCCACACTCCACGGCGCGCTCTTTCATGCCAGCAAATGAATCGCTTTCGGCTCGGCTTGGTTGCACACCGAAAACAACCAATACGAAAAGCACACTCGCTAAAATTACTTTACAAAGCTTGTTCATTATTCTGCACCACAAACATAATGGAATTTCTGTTTCCAAAGCCATCATCACGCGTCAACGGCGCCAACGGATCTGGCACAAGATTCTTTCCATTCACCAAAAAAAGATATTCATGATCGCCAGGCGGCAACTCCGCCTCCAGCACCCATGCTCCAGCTTCAACGCTATACCACATAACAGAACGGTCTGATTTCCATCCATTGAAGGACCCTACTACCGAAACATTCTGAGCGGACATTCCCCCGTCATACATGACAAATTTAACTGTCGACAGTTGAAGACCGTCCGTACCCGGTGCCGGATTCATCTGAATAAAAGAAAAGGCCAACAGTGCAACGGCCAATGTGACCACAGGAATCACCTGAAACGGACGAATCGTCATGACCTGCGGTCGGACCAGCCATAAATATATTCGAGTCCAAACAGAAGGGGTCTTCGGGGAAAGCCCTTCCATGACACGCTCTGAAAATCCTTCAGGCACAGCCGTTTCCGGTGCACGCCGAATACTTTCAATGATAGCATCTTCCATCAGTATTTTCTTTTGTTCATCAGTCATTTGAACCCTCGTTGAATTGGTGTCGGACCATGTCCAACCCTCTGCTGAGACGCATTTTCGCCCCACTGACCGAAATCTCCAACGTTTCTGCTATTTCACGTACGGAAAAATCATATTTATATCTGAGAATCAAAGCTTCACGATATTTCACATCGAGCTTCTGCACGAGAATGAAGGCTTTGGCCCCATCCAATCGGGCGTGTATAGCCTGTTGTTCGTCAATCAAATCTTCATTTCTGACCATAACGGCGGCATCATCGACAAAGACATGCATGTCACGACCTCTTTTCCGAAGCCAATCCCGAGCCACGTTCAAAGAAACTGAATACAACCAAGGGAAAAAACGTTTCCTCACATTAAAGGTTCCGAGTTTTTCATAGGCACGAGTGAAGGCTTCCTGGGCAAGATCAGCTGCCATATCGGTATCGCCCAACATGCGCAGCATGAGATTATACACAGGCCCTTGGTACTCTCGCACCAGAAGTCCAAATGCCTGGGTATCCCCCAAAAGCACTTCACGTACTATTTCCGCTTCGCGTATATCTTTCATTCAAATCCTGATGGACCAAACATGAACTTCAACTCATCTGCACTTAATTATACGCCGCCCAAACCTCATTGGTCACAAAACTTGCCCGTCTCTCCGTCCTAAGCTAAATACATACACTCACCATGAAGGAGAACACAATTATGAACATACATGAGAATCCGATCCTTGATGCCATATTTTCTCGCCGGTCCATCCGTAAATACACGGAAGAGCCTGTTTCACGGCAAGACATCACGACTATCCTCGAAGCCGGTCAGTGGGCTCCCAGCGGACTGAATAATCAGCCTTGGCGTTTCTTGATCATCACCCGCGATGATCCACGTCATTCCAAACTGGCCAAATGCACCAAATACGCGCATATAGTCCGCGCTTCTGCAGCATGTATCTGCGTCGTGCTTGAAAAAGAAGCCATGTATAGTGAAATGAAAGATCATCAAGCGGTCGGAGCGTGCATTCAGAACATGATGTTGGCCGCTCATGCGCTCGGTATAGGCTCGGTCTGGCTCGGTCAAATCGTGAACGATCAGGCAACCTCTCTCGGTGCTCTTGAAATCAATCCCGAAACATACGAACTTCAGGCGGTCATCGCCCTCGGGCATCCCGATCAAAAGGGAAGCTCTAAGCGCAAAGACTTGTCTGAACTCATGCTGGAGGCATTTTAATGACCATAAAGACATTCAATCTTGGCCCACTTCAGACCAATTGCTACGTCCTGTCAGGCGAAAAAGAAGCTGTGGTCATCGATCCAGGCGGCAACCCCGCCGAGGTCGTGGAATATCTCAAGGCCAACAACCTCACCGTGACCCACATCCTAAACACCCATCTGCATTTTGACCACACCGCAGGCAACAGGGAACTTTCAGAAATTACGGGCGCCCCGATACTGTGCAGTGAAAAAGATGCCGACCTATTGGACACCTGGCTTGGGCGAGGCGGAGAAAACGGATTGCCACTTCTGGACTCTTACGAGTGGCAAAACATCGAGCCGGGAAAAACTCAATTTGCCGGCTTCGACTGCACCATCTTCCACACACCAGGTCACTCCACAGGCAGCCTGACCTTCTATTTCCCCGAAGCAGGAGCCGCCTTTGTAGGCGATTTGATTTTCTACCGCTCCATCGGACGCACTGACTTCCCCGGCGGAGATCTGGATGTGCTCAAACGGTCCGTGACCGAGCATATATTCACCCTGCCGCCTGCCACGAAATTGCTGTCCGGCCACGGCCCGGAAACCACTGTTTCCGACGAACAAAGCCATAACTCGTTCTTTTCGGAGTTTTAAATGAGTGAACCAATTCTCATAGATATCCGCGACAAATGTTGAGGCGTGGGCATGGAGATAGGTTGGTATCTCCGTTTCGCCAAGGCCGATGCCATCGAAGCCAAGGTTTCCCTCAAGGGAGCGGCTCAAGTGCGTCATGACGAAAACATCTTTCCGGACTGGAGCTTTGCATTTGAGGAGCATGAAGACCATGTGGTCGCACGATTAACCCGCAAAAACCCCCTTTTCAACAAAGAGGACACATGACCAAAAGCGTGATCTATGCATGCAGCCACCGACGGGGCGGCAACTCGGACCGGACGGCCACCCTGCTCGCTCAGGGCGTGGCCGAAGCCGGAGGAGAAGCAAACGTTCTCTACATTCGCAACCACTCTGTCATGGCCTGCCTTGCCTGTGACTATTGTGCAAAAGCAAAATTCAAACAGGGAATGGCGCGCTGTGTCCTCGGACAGCAGGATGACGCATATGAACTATTCGAACCAATGCTCACGGCCCGGACCGTATTCTTCACCTCACCTATCTATTTTTACCATCTCCCGTCCCTGTTCAAAACGTGGATCGATCGAAGTCAACAATTCTGGGCAGCCAAACAACTTGGAGAACCATGGGTTGCAGACCTTCCAAAACGTACGGCTCATGTGGTGCTTCATGCTGGTCGCCCTGCCGGTGACAAACTTTTTGAAGGAGCACAAGTCACTCTCAAATACTTCTTAAACAACTTCAATTTCACATTGGCTGAACCGCTGATATTCAGAGGTATCGACGAGCAAAATGATATGGAGGCGCACCCGGATTTCGAACAGCAGATTATCGAACTCGGTCGCACGGCGTGGGCTTCTGCCCAATGATACCTATGCCCGAATGGTTTCGCTGGTTCGCTCGCAAAACCCAATTGACAAGCAAACGCTGCCCGGTCTGCGGAGTGGTCATGCACGGTACAGATCTGATGTGTACATCTTGTAAAGAAGCAATTCCGATTCGTGTTGGCGGCTACTGCCCCACATGCGGTGCCATGTCCGGGCGTCCAGATGCACCGCCAAGCCAATGCCCTGAATGTCGACGCAACCCACCGCCATGGGACACCCTGTACTTTCATGGCCGATATGCCGACTTGCTGCGAGAGCTCATTATTTCGTATAAATTTTCTAACAACTTCGGAAGAAGCCATGTCCTCTCTGCGCTCGCTTGCACCACATTCAGAGCCAGAAAAATACGAATGCCAGACATCATTATTCCAGTGCCTCTACACAGCCGCAGACTGCTCTGGCGCGGCTTCAATCAAAGCTTGGAATTAGCAAAAGCATTGGGCAAAACATTTGAAAGACCAATTTTAAAGGAGGGGCTTGTTCGCACTCGCAACACTCCACCCCAGACGCAATTCGGACACAAAGAACGACAAAAAAATATCAAGAATGCATTCGCAGCAGATAAAAAAGGTATCGCAGGACAAACCGTACTGCTCGTCGATGATGTGTATACTACAGGCGCAACTTTGCGTGAATGTGCCCAAACAGTGAAGCGAGCCGGAGCCTTAGGCGTTGACATATTGGTTCTGGCCCGCACACAGCAGGGACCATGCAGACGCAGCTATATTGTATGAATTGGCCCAATCGATAAAAATCGACAAAAAAAACGCAAAAAAAACACATGAGGGCTTGACTTCCACCAAGGGTTGCGGATAGGTTGCCTCCTCTTACGAACTGGAGGTTTTTATTATGTTTGCTATCATCGAGACCGGCGGAAAACAGTACCGCGTTGAAGAAGGTCTTGAATTTAATGTAGATTTACTCAAGGCTGATGCCGGCAATAGCCTGAGCATCGATTCCGTTCTCCTGTTTGACAAGGACGGCGACACAAAGATTGGCGAACCCTACGTGAAGGGCGCGAAAGTCGAGTGCGAAGTCTTGGGCCATATCCGCGGTGAAAAAATCGTAGTCTTTCATAAGCTGTCCAAAAAGGACGCTCGCAAGACTCAGGGACACCGTCAGGATTACACTCAACTGAAAGTCAAATCCATCAACGCCTAGCGGCTTGAGGGGAGGATACAATGGCTCATAAAAAAGCTGGTGGTAGTTCCAGAAACGGTCGCGACAGCGCCGGACAAAGACGTGGCGTAAAGCGTTTCGGTGGTCAGGAAGTTCTGGCTGGCAACATTCTTGTTCGTCAGCTCGGCACCAAATTTCACCCTGGCGAAGGCGTTGGCATGGGCAGGGATTACACCCTGTTCGCTCTGGTCGACGGTCTCGTCAAGTTTGAGAAGTACACACGCAAAAAGGTCGTCAAGACCCGCGTGCACGTACTGCCCGCCGAGGCCTAGTTCTCGTTTAAAAAATGCATTTCTCGGGCAGGTGGCGTTGCAGAACGCTTCCTGCCCGTTTTGCTGTTTTCCCGCCGTCCATATGCGGCAGAGGTAATGTCTCATGCGATTTGTAGATGAAGCGACCATCAAGGTCACGTCCGGCAATGGCGGCAACGGTTGTGCCAGTTTACGGCGCGAAGCCAACATGCCCAAGGGCGGCCCTGACGGCGGAGACGGCGGCAAGGGCGGAGATCTTATTTTCCGTGGGTCTTCCCGCCTCATGACTCTGTACGATTTCCGTTTGAAACGCATGTATGGCGCAAAAAACGGTCAACAGGGCATGGGTCGAGACCGCTATGGTCGCGCTGCCGAGGACCTGATCGTTGATCTGCCTGTGGGCACTCTCATCTACGAACTCATTGAAAACGAGGACGGAACGATTGAAGAAAAGCTCATAGCCGATCTAGTAGAGGATCAAACTGAAGTGATCATCTGCAAAGGCGGTAAAGGGGGGCGGGGCAACCTGCATTTCAAAACGTCCACGAACCGCACACCTCGTTATGCCGAACCCGGCTTTTCAGGTGAGGAAAAGAAGATCCGCCTGGAACTGAAAATCCTGGCCGACGTCGGTTTGCTTGGTCTTCCCAGCGCAGGCAAGTCCACATTCATTTCCAAAATTTCCGCTGCCCGTCCAAAAATCGCGGCATACCCGTTCACCACGCTGGTCCCCAATCTCGGAGTCATCGAAGACGACGACTTCAACCGCATGGTCATCGCCGACATTCCAGGCCTCATTGAAGGGGCTTCCGAAGGACGAGGTCTTGGCATTACCTTCCTCAAACATGTTGAACGAAACCGCTTCCTCGTGCACATCCTCGCTGCCGAAGATGTCAACCGGGAAAACCCGATTGACGGTTACGACATGCTCAATCAGGAATTGTGTGAGTACAATGCCGAACTGGGCGACAAACCACAGATCAAAGTCATCAACAAAATCGACACGCTCACTGATGAAGAATTGGTCGACATAAAGACCAAGATCGAAGCCACTAGTGAAGAAGTCTTTTTCATCTCTGCACTCACTGGTGATGGTGTCGACAAACTTCTCGACAGAATGTGGAAACAACTCGCAGAACTCAGCGAATAATTTTTTCCAGTCCTTTTTTTTACTCCCGTATCCGAGGAGTCTTCAAGTCCGCCTTTGGCGGACTTTTTTTTAGACCGGACACAAAAACACATTTCACAATAAATAATTATTCCGTAGTCACTTCAACATGTGAGCACATATCATTCTCTTGTGTTTTTCTCCCGGCCAGGTAGTATTCAGATTCATACATCCAACAATTGACCCACGGAGGGACCACATGGGTAAGCTTATCAAAGAAAAAGGCGAAAAAGGCAGACTGCACATTGACACTCCCCTACTGGGTGAATCTCTGGTTGGCAAAGCTCTGCTCAGAAGCACTGAATCTGAAGAATACTTCCGTATGCAGCCGGAGGTAAATGTACTCAAGATCGGCGGCCAGTCCATCATGGATCGTGGTGCCAAAGCACTGTTCCCCATTCTTGAAGAATTGGTAAAAGCCAAAGAAAAACACAAAATTCTGCTCATGTGCGGCGGCGGTACCCGCGCAAGACATGTTTATAATATTGGCATTGACCTGGGAATGCCCACGGGTGTGCTGTCCAAACTAGGCGACAAGGTCTCTGCCCAGAATGCTGAAATGCTTTCTGTTCTCTTGGCAAAACATGGCGGGGCCATGATCGGTCATGGAGCCCACCTTGAACAGTTGCACATGTATTGCCAGCAAGGATACCTGCCCATCACCACTGGTATTCCGCCTTATGGATTCTTTGAACATCCAGCAGAAATCGGCTCAATCCCGCCCCACCGCACCGACTCGGGAGCCTGCCTGCTCGCCGAGAACATTGGCGCCAAGTCCCTCATCTACCTGAAGGACGAGAAAGGTATGTACGAGAACGATCCCAAAAAGGGCAATCGTGATACCATGAAGTTCTTCGACAAAATCCACGTGGATGAACTCATTGAAATGGACCTTGAAGATCTTATCGTGGAACGCCCGGTTCTGACCTTCCTCAAAAATGCCAAAACATTGAAGTCCTTTCAGATCATCGACGTCCTGCGCCATCCCGAGCACCTACACGCCGCATTGGAAGGCGAACACGTCGGCACTATTATTTACAAGGATTAAAAGCCCCTTTCTCCAACAAAAAAAGGCCGAAAGCTTATGCTTCCGGCCTTTTTCACGTCAGACGAACTATTTTTTTTCGCCTTCCGCCCCTTTGCCGTCACGGGTGAGATACACAACCTCAGCTCCAACGTGTTCAGCAATCTCGGTCAGTTCCACCTTGCGAATACGCTTGGCGTAAATTTTCAAATCCCCACCCTGAACTCCGACAACGCGGAAACGAGGCTTCTTTTCACCTTTGTCTGACCTGCGACGCTCTCTGACAAATATTTTCATAGCTTACTCCTTGGCATTGTGCCTTTGTGGATAATTGACTATACTAGATATATATCCTTAAAGCACATAGAGTCAAGAAGGACCTTGCAAAAATGTCAAAAAAAGTTGGTGGCGCCAAGCCACAAAGATACGTTCAGCCCTCCCTGCTCATGGCTTTGAGCAGCGGCCAGTCATACGGATATCAATTAATCCAATCTATTGGAGAATATGGTTTTCTACGCGGAGACGCCCCTCCGGGCATGATATACCGTCATTTGCGTCAGATGGATGAAGAAGGACTCGTCACTTCAGAATGGGACGCAGAAGGAGATGGCCCTGCCAAGCGGGTCTACGCCATCACGCCTGAAGGATTGGAAATCCTGGACGCATGGATTCATCACATGGAAAAACAGAGAGATCGACTCGACAGCTTTATTGCGCGGTACCGGCAAAAGTAGCAGGTATTTCCTTTTTCATGCCCGGCCCATGCTTTTTCTTACGTTTGCCATGAGCAGTTTCCCAAACACCGTGCTGCACGTTGCGTAATTGAAGCATGGGTTGTCCTGCCCAAAGCGAAGGACGAATCCAGTTGGCATCGATCACTACGTCTTCAGGTTGCGGGACCAATGGGTCTCGGTCGACCGACACGACACTGATTCCGGCGTCTGTCAGGTCGTGAACACGAAGGCGTGCAGGCAGATCGCGAAGCACTCCGTATTCGATGAATCGCCCACACCAGCCGTATTTGGTCAGCCCTACGGCAGCCAATGCGCCAATGATGCCATCGTTCGTGCCGCCCAATCCGTAGAGTTCAATATCTCCAGCCGTCCGCATGGCGTCCTTCTGGGTCACTTTCCGACTCGTGACCAGTTGGCTGTATGCAACAACGTCCGAAGTGACATCTGATTCTTGGACGAGGCACAGCCCCGGATCACTACCGGGTGCACAATGGATTTCAAGGTGTTCTATCGCCAAACGACGCAAAGTATCGAGCAAACCAGCATCAGCCATATCAACGATAGCGCAGGCTGAACTGTTATTAGATGTAAACGGGATATTCTCGAGACGTGGAAGTTGATGCCGAACGATGCCTCGCAAAGAGAAACCATCGGGAAGCTTATAGCCGAATTCCCGCACCAGACGCCCTGTTCCCATAGGCGCATCGTGATCATCCGTATCGTCGAAACCAAGATATATCCGCACAATCAGCCTCCATTTATGCTGTTGCGGGCACAATTCCACAACTCATAAGGGGAGGCAAGCGGTGTTTTCCTGCGTCGGAAATGACACTGATAAAAGATGTATCAGGCGAGAACTAAACGGTACAGAGCGCGTTCGTAACATCGCGTCACTCTTGATGCAGCACCATGTGCCACACCCAGTGTGCGCAATCTGCAATAGACATGCAGTGGATTGAAGGCATGTTGTAGCCGGGAACGTAATCCTGTCATGCTTTTCTTATCGACATATGCACAAAAATGATTAGGGGGAGGCTGTTATGCCTTAATATTTTTCACACCCAACAAAGCCAGCAGCAGAATAGCAAATGCGCACACCACTCCTCCGTAAAAAACAGCATCCATACCGAACAAGGCATAGATCATACCCATGAAAATCGGAGCGATAGTTTGTGCCAGCCGCAAAAGTAATCCATTGGCCGCCATGAACGCACCCCGCTGTTCCATGGGAGCGATGGAAGTCAACATTGTCATGATGGTCGGAATGTTCAGCCCTTGCGCCAAACCAAAAAAAATCACAGGCACAATGACATGCCACATACCGGGCGCATGAGGCATAAGCACCATGGACAGACCGTAAAAGACAGAAGCGGCAGCCAAAAGAGCGCGTTGTCCAAAACGTTCCGCAAGCTTTCCAAGCTGAAAGGAAGCTATGCCACTAAAGCCGGAAGCAACCAAAAAGATCATACCGATGGAGGCGGGAGAAGCCCCGTACCGAGTATCCAGCAACAAGGGAAGGTATGTCACAATAGGGCCGTAAAGAATGATGAACGTCAACAAGGTTGTCGCAAACAGCGAGAGGACCTGCCGCGTCTTCATCTGACGCAGTGCGTCAGCCATATAATCCTTGAGGCTGCCTGTACTTTTCGGTTCAGGAGCATCCATATTAAAAATAATAGCGACACCTAGGGGAATAGCCAACAAAGGAAGCAGAAATGGATAATTCCAGCCGAGCAAAGCCAAAACTCCACCCAAAGCAGGAAAGCCCGCCGTTCCCATGGCAAGAACGGACGCGTTGTACCCCATGGCCTGACCGCGCTCGCGTCCCTGATACATATCTCCGATCATGGTCCCGTAAATAACGCCTAGCGGCGCGGCTCCCATGCCCTGCAAAAACCGCAGAACGAGCAGTTGCTCAATATTCTGCGCAAAAAAACAGGCGCAGCCAAAACCGCCGAAGACAAAAAGAGAAGGGATCAAGATGGCCTTCCGCCCCACTCGATCCGCCATGATGCCGACCACTGGCGCAAAAAGTACGCCGGGTAAAGTAAAAACCGAAATAACCAGCCCGATCTTGGCCGGAGTGAACTGCAAACCAGTGATGAGATCCGGCAAAGCAGGGATAATACTTGAGACACCGAGTACCGCCATCAGCGTGACGCCGAAAACGAACTGCAAATTCTTGTCGAGATATATTTTTCGCATGAAATCCGGCTAAATAGCTGCGTCGAGCAACATGTTGTCCCGATGGACTGCCTCGTCAAAGGCAAGAGGACCGAGGATGGAGGCGAGTTCGTCCGTATGTTTTCCCTTGATGCGAATGAGTTCGTCAGCCGAGAAATTGGACTGTCCTACGCCAAGTTCCTCGCCTTCAAGCGTCTTGATGAAGACCAATGCTCCACGTTCAAAACACCCGTCCACCGCACTTATGCCGATGGGCAGCAGGGATTTCCCCTTGGTCAAAAGCGCGTTGGCAGCACCTCTATCAACCAGTATGGAACCAGCCGGATCATCATGATAGGCGAGCCAAAATTTCTTGCTGGAAACAACATGTTCACGAGGTAGAACAAGCGTTCCCTTGTTCTCGCTTTCAAGAGCTGCCACAATATCAAACTCGCCTTTGCCAGAGACAATGAAGGTAGGCACACCCAATTGGGCGGCACGGCGTGCGGCACGGAGCTTGGAGTACATGCCACCGGTTCCAACCAAAGTCTTGCCGTCACACATGGATTCCAAATCAAGAGCACAAATATTTTCGATGGTCGGCATGGACTGTGCGTCCGGATTATTTTCGGGGTTTTTGTCAAACACCCCGTCAGCCGATGTCAAATTGATAAACAGATCGGCACCGACCAATCCCAGACACATAGCGCCCAGGGTATCATTATCTCCAAACTCCAACTCACGGATGGACACAGTGTCATTTTCATTAACGATGGGAATCACGCCCCACTCAAGCAATCGCTCCATGGTGTTCCGTGCATTGAGAAACCGACGACGAAATTTGAGACCACTTCGTGTCAGCAGCATCTGCGCTGTAACTTTTCCATGAGCGGCAAAGGCTTCGTCATAGTCGTGCATCAGTCGCCCTTGACCAATGGCCGAAGCGGCCTGACGCGTTGCCATATCCTTATAATCCTTGCCATGTTTGCAAGCATTATCCGCGATACGCTGTCGACCGGCTGCGACTGCGCCGGACGTGACAAGCACCACGTCCATACCGCTGTCGCTCAATTCGGAAAGCTGCCTTGCAAGTCGTTCAATAGCATCAGGATTCAAGCCGTGTCCTGTCGTGACCACGGCAGAACCGACCTTGACCACCACACGCCGGGCTTTGCCAAGCAGGGAATGTCTGTTTACATCATTCTTCGTCATGGGGGGCACGGTACAGCAACATCATGGGTTTGAAAAGTGTTCGCTTTGAGTAGTAGCGGGCTTGAAGGATGAGGAAGAAAGTCTATTTTGGTGGGCGTTGCGTGCTTCGCAGTGAAAATGCAAACGGCATTGTTTCAAAGGTTTCGCCTTTACGGCGACCTGCTTTTTTTGAGGCGAAAAAAAGGAGGCAAAAAACGCCTTCTTCGGTGTGAGCCTGATAGCGGACCTAAGAGCCTGTACGCGGCTTTACTGCCCGACAGGATTGTCTGTGGTACAGACACTCGGTCGGGCCACGCTTCGCCGCGCGGGACAGGCTCTAAGGCCCGCTATCAATTGTTCGTCGATGTAAGGGGCTTCTCGTTGTAGGTGCTCATCTTTGATTCTAGGTTCTTCGATAACCATACTTAATTTTTGAATCTTACTTCATCCCCTTTTTTGACTCAGACTCTTCGACAACCATGAACAATTAACATTTCAATGCTATCTTTCCCTCAAAGGTTCTTTTTCCCAATCAAACACAAACTTAATCAGCTCTTCGCTCACCATAGAGGGCCTTGGGGTGCTCCAGCACCCCAACACCGCTCTCCCTCCGAAGACAATTTCTTCCTCCCAACCAGACGAAGACCGATCCCAGCCCTTGATCGACGGCTTAGAAGCTGACCAATCGAAGAAGGCGGCTCTTGTTAGGAGATCTGTTAATTTGTCTTAAACTGAAGGATAATGGGAGAGGCAGAGCTTATACTTTTAATAGGGTGGAGCCGACTCGATTGGATCAGATTCTTACCGCCGATCATGGGGGCGGCCAAGCTAGCGAGCCGAGTTTTTTGGTTCTTTTTGGGGCGGCTCAGCCAAAAAGATCCGCCGCCCGCGCAGGGCATGGAAAGCCTTGGGTGCTTCAGCACCCAACAATGACTCTCGCCAAAGGCGCATCTTTCAAATAAAAAGGCCGCTTCCAAAGCGGCCTTTTTATTTCCCATCGGGGTTTAAACCCCGACAACTTCAGACTCGCTGCTCGAAGCGACTCAATCATTACTCATTGACACTCACCAACAAATCTCTACAATCCGCGAACCAAACTCAAACCGAGGGAAGCAATATGTCTCAAAAATGCCCATGCGGCTCCGGCAAAGAAACCGCCCAATGCTGCACCCCCTATATTTCCGGTAAGGCCGACGCGCCCACAGCCGAAGCGCTCATGCGCGCAAGGTATTCCGCATACGTGCTCAACGAACTGGACTACCTGAAGGTAAGTCTCGCACCCGAGACCCTGAAAGGTCACGACGAAGAATCCGTTCGCGAATGGTCTGAAAAGGCTGAATGGCTTGGCCTGACCGTCCATGACACTTGGGCTGGCCTTGAAGATGATACCGACGGTATCGTGGAATTCTCTGCCAACTACGCCATCGATGGAGAGGAACTTTCTCACCGCGAACGCAGTCACTTCCGCAAGGATGACGGCAAATGGTATTATGTAGATGGCGATATGGTTTCCGGTCCGCCTGTCCGCAAAGAACCCAAGGTAGGCCGCAATGAGCCATGCCCATGCGGTTCCGGAAAAAAATTCAAGAAGTGCTGCGGCCGTTAACCTAAACGACCAAAGTCATTAGGCTGAACTAAAGGCCTTTTCCGACACCGGAACGGGCCAATCAGCTACTCTTGTCTATGATACCAACGCACATTTGCGCTGGCGAAATGGACGTTGAAACAATCCTCTGCCAACGAATTGCACCAGTCAGGATTATTCACATAAAGAACGCATAGCCCGCTTTATACCAGCTTTGTCGATGCCCAACATGGATCGCAATTCTTTTTGCGTACCGTGTTCAACAAACTCATCCGGTATACCAAGTTGACGGACCATCTTGTCTCGCAAAGCATCATGTCCGGCTAACAATTCAAGAACGGCAGAACCAAAACCTCCGGCCTCAGCATTTTCTTCCACCAATAAGATACGCTCAAACCGTTCCACCAACTCCAGCAGTTGTTTTTCAGGCAAAGGCTTGACGAACCGACTGTTGAAAACCGCCACATCCAATCCATCTTTTGCCAGCTCCATGGCCGCTTCCACGGCAGGATAAACCCGCGAACCGATGGTAATGATAATTGCATCCTTTCCATCGTGCATGAGCTCCCCTTTACCTATGGCAATTTTTCTGGGAGTCTTTGACACCTTGGCTCCGACACCGGTACCACGCGGGTATCGCATGGCGCACGGGCCGTCATACGCAAAAGCCGTAGCCATCATCTGGGCAAGCTCCGCTTCATCCTTGGGAGCCATAACCACAAGATTCGGGACCTGTCGCAAAAAGCTCATGTCGAACGCACCATGATGTGTGGCACCGTCTTCGCCAACAAGACCGCCACGATCAAGAAAGAAATTCACATTCAAATTCTGCAAACAAACATCGTGAATGATTTGATCATAGGCCCGTTGCAGGAAAGTGGAATAGATAGCTACTGCGGGCTTGAAGCCCTGTGTAGCCAATCCGGCTGCAAACGTGACCGCATGCTGTTCACAGATTCCAACGTCCACGAAACGCTCCGGGAACTGCTCATAAAAACATTCGGTACCAGTGCCTTCGGGCATGGCGGCGGTGATGGCCATGATGGACTCATCCTTCTCTGCCAAAGCGCACAGTGTGGACCCGAAAATGGACGTATAGGATGGCAGCCCGGAACCTGAAAATTTACGAGCCAAACCGGTTTCGGGAATAAATTTACCGACCCCGTGATAGTGGGAGGGATCAGACTCCGCCGGTTCATACCCCTTACCCTTCTTGGTCATGACGTGCACGAGCACAGGCTTGTCGAGCTTCTTGATCTCTTCAAAAACCTTAACCATCTTGGCCGTATCGTGCCCGTCAATAGGACCGACATAGGTAAAATGGAATGCCTCGAATAAAATACCGGGGGTAAAAAAAGATTTCACAGAATCGCCATAGCGCTTGGCGTATCCAGCCAGATCATCACCAATCTTGGGAATAGTTGCGAGCAGTCCTTCCACATCGCTCTTCAACCGCTGCAAAAATGGCGTGGTCATCTTGCGACTCAAAAACTGAGATAATGCACCCACGTTTTTGGAAATGGACATCTCGTTATCATTGAGAACCACAACCATCTTGCGACCAAGATCACCCGCCTGATTCAACCCCTCAAAAGCCAATCCGGCTGTGAGAGAACCATCCCCGATAACCGCGATAACTTCGTTATCATCACCCTTGAGGTCGCGCGCCATAGCCATGCCAAGCGCAGCGGAAATGGATGTGGAGGAATGGCCCACGCCAAAATGATCATACTTGGACTCGGCCATACGAGGAAACCCGCTGAGCCCACCCTTTTGACGCAGCGTCGAAAATTCCTTGAGCCGTCCAGTGAGTAATTTATGGGCGTATGCCTGATGCCCAACGTCCCAGACCAGTTTGTCCTTATCAAGGTCGTATGACTTGAACAAAGCAAGAGTCAGTTCAACAACACCAAGACAAGGCGCAAGGTGCCCACCGTGGTCGGACACCTGACTGATGATAATGTCACGCAATTCCTGGGCGAGAACATCAAGTTCGTCACCTTCCAGACCGTGAACATCATTAGGCTTATTTATTTTAGACAGGATTTCTGTCTTCATGGGGTCTTTTATCATAAGGGATAAACTTTATTCCAATCAGTAAACCCTGTCCACTATGTAGCGGGCGAGGTGTTCAAGAAATTCTTTTTCAGGTCCAGTACAATTCGAAAGGTGTTTCAAGGCAGCACCGATATGCTGTGATGCCAACTGCTTACTCTTCTCAAGGCCTATGAGTGACGGGTACGTCGACTTACCCATTTCCTCATCACTGCCGGCAGGTTTACCCAGTGTTTCCGTGTCGCTGACAACATCGAGTACGTCATCCACAATTTGGAACGCAACCCCAATGGACTTGCCGAATTCGCGGGCATTGTCGATATCCGATTCATCGGCACCGGACAGGATAGCCCCACACTCACAGGCCGCAGTGATAAGCGCACCGGTCTTCATGGCATGCATCTCGCGCAATTCTTCAAGCGGCACGTCATCCCGGCCCGTAAATTCCATATCGACAACCTGGCCACCGACCATACCGCCGGAACCAGCCGCAATGGCCAGCACATAAATGGCACGCAAAACCCGGTCGGCAGGCAATCCCTTGACGATAGAGGCCGCGCTCATCAACCCGAAGGCTTCGGTAAGCAGGCCGTCACCAGCCAAAATAGCTGTAGCTTCATCAAACTGTTTGTGATTGGAAGGCTTACCTCGACGCAGGTCATCATCATCCATGGCAGGTAAATCGTCGTGAATAAGCGAATAGGTATGGATACACTCAAGGGAAGCCGCAAACGGCATAACCTTGTCACCCATGTCCGCCTCATCTGGGGCCAACATTGTAGCCCATGACAGGACCAACACTGGCCGCAATCGCTTGCCACCAGCCAGCAGAGAGTATTCCATGGACTTGAGCAGACGAGGCGGAATGCCACGGTCCTTCATGCACCCGGAAAGAAACGACTCAACGGTTTCAGCACGCTGTGCCAACTGTTCCTTGACGGTCACGACGCTTCCTCCGCATCATCACCGAGTTCACTCAATGCGTCGAATTCCTTGATCAGCCCTTCGGACACGATCCTGACTTCGTTGCGAGCGTTCTCCAACTGGGAACCGCATCCTTTGACCAGTTCAAGACCTTCCTTGTACAAGGCCACACCTTCTTCCAAAGGCTGATCGCCACGTTCCAGCTTCTCGACGACAGTTTTGAGCCGTTCCAATTTCTTTTCAAACGTATCTTTTGCCATATTCAACTCCGTTCAGGTCACATGACACGCTGCCAATATCGCCGGGGATACCAGTAGCTCAAAGCGATCAAACCGGCCACGACCGGCCAGCCAAGGACAAGCCTTGCCGCCAAATAAATTTCTACGGACATGGAATTCATGATACCCCACGCCACCACGCCCTTAAGCACATACGCGCCGCCCCAAAAAAAACTCAGACGGAGCCAAAGCGAACGATAATATTTGCTCGTCCTGATCTCCTCGGGAAAAGCATCGATGCCAGCCATTTGTTCAGCCAATATCTGAATAAGCGGTTTACGCGCGCCCATGGACGCGAGAAAAACCCCACCCAACACCCAATCCGACACGATGGGAGACATCAAATACCAGTCCGGGTCACGCATGACCAGCACTCCGGCCAATTCCGAAAGCGCATAGGCTGCACCAATCCCGGAAAACCCGTCGGCCTCACCTGTCTTGACCCAAAACCAACCCAATACGCCTAAACCCCAAAGAGACGCAGCCACGGCTCCAACCAACGCCATATCGAATTTACGCCCGACATAATAAATGGCTATCGGGGCGACTGCGCCGAGCAGTATTCTATTGAGCGGTGTGTATGCCATCAATCCATCCCATCTGCGGCATTGTATCAACATTTATAGAAAACAATGGTTCAGGATCAACAACCTGCCCTTGAACAAAAGTTCCCAAATGGAGATGTGCCCCATTCACTCTGCCGGTGGCACCGGACAGGCCTATTTTCTGACCGGATGTCAACATGTCACCTTCATTGACCAACACTTTGGACATATGAGCGTACATGGAAACAAAACCATTTCCATGGTCTACATAAATACAATTACCAGCATAGTAAAAGTTCCCTTTCAAGACAACTCTTCCAGCAGCCATGGCATACAGTGGAGTGCCTTCCCAAGCACGAAAATCCAACCCTGTGTGACGACTCGCCGTGTCACCGTTGAAAATTCTGTATAGCCCGAAACGGCTGAGCATCTTGCCCTTGGCTGGTCTGGAAAATGGCAACTTCCAATACCGCTCGGGGGAAACCGTATTGAGCACGGCCTTAATACGTTCTCGTTCCTTCGCAATCCGTACCAACGCTTCCTTGGGTGGTTTGACCATCTTCGGCGGAACAGACAAAGTCTCCTTGCCCCACGCTGACTCGACCACGGTGATGTCTTTGGCAAACGTATATGTGTGGCCCCAAAAAGATGCCGTTACATTGATAGGATACACGCCAAGCTCTCCACGCAGACGAATTCCAAGATACACCAGCGCGTGATATTTCCCACCGCCTTGAGTGATGGTCGGTCGAACGTCACGCCCAGCCCAATGAACCACTACGTCATCAAGTGGATACCAGGAGGTCACGTTGACCAACAAAGGTTTACCTACACCTATCGTGTCCGGGGAATCGATCTCGACCATTCCGGCAGCACCTGCAAGGACAGGCAACAACAAGCACACAACAACAATCGGCAGGCAAAGCCCGCGCAACAAGACGGATATATTTTTCATGGAGTCTGGGACCTAATTCAACAATTTATCAGCGCTGTTATCAAAAAGCGGTTGGGGATCAACCAATTCACCAAGAACCGACAAAGAAAAATGCAGATGTGGGCCTGTGGCGCGCCCGGACATACCAGACAATCCGATTGCCTGACCTCGCTGAACCTTGTCGCCCTCTTTAACAATGGGCTTGGACAAATGGAAATACATGCTTACAACGCCGTTGCCGTGGTCGATATACACAGAATTGCCTGCGTAATAATGGTCTCCCACCAATACAATCACACCGTCAGCCACGGACTTCACAGGGTTACCCATAGGCGAACGCATGTCCTGACCCCGATGCGGATTTTTCGATTTGCCATTAAGGATACGACGCAAGCCATAGGTGCTGGAAATCTCTCCATCCACCGGACGCAGCAAAGGCAAACGCCAGAGCCGTTTCGGAGTAAGTGTATTTTTGGCTGCTGTTGTCTGTTTGCGCTCCTCGGAAATACGATCATAGACATCCTGAGGTGGCGTGACCATGGCCGGCGGCAGGGTCAATTCCTGCTTGGGGTATTCCTTGCTCGTGACCTGAACAGTACGGCGCAGAGTGTTCTCCTTGCCGTCCACCGATGCGATAACAGACAAGTCCTGCTTGCCTGCTTTTGTGTCCAACACATCGGAGCCAAGCATAACCAACGCCACATGTCGGTTGTTCCAGACAGAAATGGACGGCTCGACCTCCTTGCCCAACCAATACACGGACACGGAGTCCAACGGTTGATCAGAAGTCAGACGCACCAAAAAAGGTTGCCCAACGCCCACACGGGCAGGGGCGGCCAGCACCAAAGCAGACCCGTTATTCACCGGTGCCACTTGCTCGGCAGCGCCAGCATCTTTCGGCAGGACAAACACACCGTCGCCTTCTTCAAGCCCAAAATCCTGAGCTGTCACGGAAACAGGGGAAAAAGGAAGTGTCATGGCAATAACCAGGAACAGGAGAAGGAAAATCCGTTTCATAAATATACCTATTAGTCTGATGAAGTCTCGTCGGTTACAACGGCGGCCACTGAGCCGCCTTTCACTCTGATATCAAGCCCGTCGCCCTTCGTCACCCCTTTCGGGTCACGTAAAAACTCTCCAGTCCGATTAATGCGCACCAATGCGTATCCCCGCTCAAGCGGTCCTTCGGGATCAAAGCCATGCAAAGCAGTCTGTAACAGCTCAAAGTCCTGTGCCTTGCCTTCACTGAACCGTTGCGCCCCTTGAGTCAAACGATGCGCCAATCCTGCCACTTCAGAGGCCAGCCCATCAACCTGCACCGTGCCAAAGGCCCGGTTTAACCGGTCTGTTGTCCGCACAGCGTCATCAACATGATCATAAAAAGTATCCAATCCCGCGCCCTGAAGCCGAGCTGATAACGACGTAAACTGATCTTCCATGCGCTCCAGCCGCCGTTCGGGCGACAGCCACACAAGAGCCTTGCGCAAATGTTCAAAATCCTTGCCCTTCCCAAGCAGCCAATTCGCATACGCTCGACCCAGCCCCATATCGAGCACGTCCAATTTCTGCACCAATGTTTCACGTTGGGGCCACAATTCCTGCACCGCATGGCTCGGGGTGGCCACCCGTTTATCCGCTACAAAATCGGCTATGGACACATCTGGTTCATGCCCCACACCGGACACCACCGGCAGCCTGGCGCGATAGATGGCATCCGCCACCGGCTCGGTATTAAAAGCCCACAAATCTTCCAACGATCCACCGCCGCGAATAAGCACAACGACCTCGGCCCAATCATCCGCATCCGCTGCATCCAGTGCCGCCGCGATTTGTTCCGGGGCCTGATCGCCCTGCACCAGTGAAGGATAAATTCGTATTTCCGCACCCGTTCCACGCGTATCGGCAATGCGTAGGAAATCCCGAATAGCCGCGCCTGATGGCGACGTAATAACCGCCACCCGCCGGGGATTCTTCGGCACTGCGATTTTGCGATCCTCATCAAAGTATCCCTTATCGGCAAGTTTCCGTTTCAACGCCTCAAAGGCCACGGCCAGATCACCCACACCCTGATCCTGCACCAATTCAGCCACCAATTGATACTGACCACGCGGTTCATATACATTGAGTCGACCTGCACACAGCACTTCCATGCCGTCCTCCAGTCCACTCCCGGTCAAAGCTGTCGCGCCCTGCTCTTCTTCGATCTCACCCGTGAGCGGATTGACCCGTTCCTCACCACGATTCACCGGCTCGGCAGACCGTTGCGAGGATTTGAACCAGACCACAGACAAGGCCGCGTCGCCATCGGTCAACGTAAAATACACATGCCCACTGGCCGGACGCGCCAAGTTCGTCACCTGACCACGCACCCAGACAAACGGAAATTCCGCCTCAAGAAGCGCCTTGACGGATTTTGTAAGTTCACTGACTGAAAGAATATTGGACAATGGATGCCTCCGGCGGCCCCTTCGGGGGGACCAGAGAACCCTTTGAAAAAAGGTTCTCTGGACTCTCCTAAACTTTTTATGTGCGCTTCGCGCAGGGTGTTACGATGCGTTGTGTGCATCAGCTATTTTTTTTATTCAGCAGCAATAACCGCGCCTGCGCCTATCATGATGAAGCCAGCGGTGCGGTTGGCTATTTTCCAAACACGGGTTGAGCGTATTGCGGTACGACCTCGACCGGCCAGCCATGCGTAGGTGGCAAGGACCGTAAATACTGTGGGGATAATAATAGAAACGACCATGATGATATCCACGGTGGTCAATTCAGACATGTGGACAAATCCGGGCAGAAAGCCGCAATAAAAAGCGATAACCTTAGGGTTACCAAGAGAAACGCACAGGCCTGCCAAGAAGCTGCGTCTACCGCGAACCGAGACACAGGCCGAGTCCTGTTCTGTTGGCGGTTTGGCCATCCATGCCCTAACGCCCATATAAACAAGATAGGCCGCGCCTATCCATTTAAGGACTGCAAACCATGGCCCTATCTGTGACGAAATCCATCCAAGGCCGAACAAAGCCGTCAACAAATACGTCAGATCACCGCACGCCAAACCAGCGGCGTATCCGACTCCGGTCTTGAAACCACGAGACAAGGATTGGGCCACAAGAGCAGAAACTCCCGGTCCCGGGATACTCGCAAAAACAAAGGTGGCGAATGCCAAGGCAATTCCACTTTCAATCGTCATTTTCTCTCTCCATTTCCATATATCCGGCCATACAGTGCATATCACCCCACGGACCAGACAGCCAATAAAAAAGGAACACGTCACCCGAAGGGAACAAGATGCCTTCGGGTGACCAGAGGGGGAACCTCTTGAAAGAGGTTCCCCCTCTGGACTCCCCCTCCAGAACTTTTTATCGCGCCTTCGGCGAGGCTCTCCAAAACCAATAAATTTTTTCCCCTCCCTTGCGCGAAGCGCACACAAAAAGTTTAGGAAGGGAGATAGGGATGGGGGTCTGGGGGAAGGGGAAGAGGGACAACCCTTTCCAAAGGGTTTCCTTCTTCCCCTTCCCCCAGCCGCCGGAGGCACCCCAAAAAGAAAGCCCAGCGCAGAAATTCCGCGCCGGGCTTGTAGCCATATATACGATCAGAACCTATTTCACTTCAAGGCCCCAATTATTCCAAATTTCCTTACGCCATGCGGTAAAAGCTTCGACAAAACCGTCGAGCGGCAATTCGATCTTCTCGCCGGTTTTGCGATCCTTGGCTTCCACGATACCGTTCTTGAGGCCTTTGCCACCGAGAACAAGTTGCATGGGATAACCAATGAGATCGGCCTCGGCAAACTTGACACCCGGACGTTCTTTGCGGTCGTCGTAGGCAGCGTCCACGCCAAGTCCCTTAATCGAGGAATACAGTTCCTCGGCCTTATCAGTCACAGCTTGGTCCTTGCCGCCGAGAGCAATCAAGCAGACCTCAAACGGTGCAATGGACGGCGGAAAACAACAGCCGTTTTCGTCATTGTTCTGCTCAATGGCGGAGGCCATAATACGAGATACGCCGATGCCATAACACCCCATAATCAAGGGCTTGGGCTTACCATTCTCGTCGAGGAAAGTGGCTTCCATCTTCTCGGAGTATTTCACACCGAGTTTAAAGACATGGCCCACTTCGATACCCTTGGTGAACTCGATCTTGCCACCGCACTCGGGGCATGGATCAGTCGGCTCAATCACACGCAAATCAGCGAACTTCTCGATAGTACAGTCACGACCAAGAGACAGATGCTTCACGTGCGTATCACCCTTGTTGGCTCCGGCCACCCAATCTGTGGCCGCACACAATTCATGGTCAGCGTAAATAGGCACGTCCTTATCCAAACCGGAAGGACCGGCAAAACCGACAGGTGCGTTGGTCAGTTTCTTAACCAATTCCTCATCTGCCAACTCAATCTCGTTACCGCCAACAAGGTTGCGCAACTTGATATCGTTAAGTTCACGATCACCACGCACCAATGCGGCGACAGGCTCGTCGTCCACAACGAACAGCAGCGTCTTGACCAACTTGCTCGGGTCCACACCGAGATATTTGCAAACTTCTTCCACGGTATGCTGACCGGGAGTATCCACTTCTTCGATGGCCGGACAATCGGCGTTGGTCATGTCCTCGCCAGCAGGCGCGGCAACCTTGGCTTTTTCCAGATTTGCACCGAATTCACACGACAAACAAGATGCAATGGTGTCCTCACCGGTATCGGCAAGAACCATAAATTCATGTGAGAAGTCACCGCCAATAGCCCCGGAATCGGCCTGAACCGGTTTGAACCGCAGACCGATGCGAGAAAAGGCTTTTTTGTAAGCTTCGAACATCTCAAAATAGGATTTCTCTGCGCCTTCCTCATCTTTATCGAAGGAATAAGCGTCCTTCATGATGAACTCACGACCTCGCATGAGACCAAAACGAGGACGAATTTCATCGCGGAACTTGGTTTGAATCTGATACAGATTGACCGGCAACTGCTTGTAGGAATTAATTTCACCGCGCACCAAATCGGTAATGACTTCTTCGTGCGTGGGTCCAAGACAGTAGTCACGGCCGTTGCGGTCATTCAAACGCAACAGCTCCTTGCCGTAGTAATCCCAACGACCGGTCTCGACCCACAGGTCGGCAGGCTGAACCATGGGCATGAGCACTTCCATTGCTCCGGCGCGGTCCATTTCCTCGCGCACGATAGTGGCGACCTTGTTGATGGAGCGCAGGCCAAGCGGAAGGTAGTTATAAATACCGCTGGTGAGTTTGCGGATCATGCCCGCACGCATCAAAAGCTTGTGGGAGACAACCTCAGCGTCTGCCGGGTCCTCCTTGAGAGTCGGGATGTAGTAACGGGAAAGACGCATATTTCTATTTTCTCCTTTCTTCCAGGAACATATTAATTTCTTTCATGAATTCCGGTAGTAAATTTTCATTGCCCTTGACCTTGCGCACCACTTCTCCCTTACGGAAAATGATGCCCAAATCACGGCCTCCGGCTATGCCAATGTCAGCTTCCCGGGCCTCGCCGGGACCATTGACCACGCACCCCATGACCGCCACGGTAAAGACTTCCTCCACTCCACGCAGGGCCTCTTCCACCTTTTCGGCCAACTCGATCAGTTTAATCTCGGTACGCCCACAGGTCGGACAGGATATAATCTCCGGGCCGCGTTCACGCAAGCCCAAGCTACGCAGGATTTCGTAGGCCACGCCAATCTCGGCGACAGGGTCATGGGTGAGCGACACACGCATGGTGTCGCCGATCCCCTCGGATAACAAAAGTCCCAGTCCGACAGCGGACTTGACCGCCCCTCGGACCAATGTTCCGGCCTCAGTGATACCGATATGTAACGGATAGTCCACCTTCTCGCTCATAAGTCGGTAAGCGGCAACGGTATTCAAAACCGATGAGGTCTTGAGTGAAATTTTGGTATCGTAAAAGCCACGCTTTTCCAGCATGGCAACATGACGCAGGCCAGATTCAACCATGGCTTCGGGGGTAGGGCCACCAAACTGCCGAAGCAAATCTTTTTCCAGCGACCCGCCATTGACACCGATACGAATGGGAACGTTGTTGGCCATAGCCGCACGAACCACGATGTCCACTTTTTGCTCGTCACCGATATTGCCTGGGTTGATACGCAACCCTTCAAACCCGGCTTCCACGGCATCCAGAGCCAATCGATAATCGAAATGTATGTCCGCTATAAGGGGTACCGGAGATTGCTCGCGGATATCCTTGAGTACAGCGGCGGCCTTGTCATCGGGTACGGCCAGACGCACAATCTCGCACCCTGCCTCGGCCAGTTGATTGATCTGTGTCACCGTGGCGATAACATCGCGGGTATCGGTGTTGCACATGGATTGGACGCGGACAGGGTTATCCCCGCCAATGCCCACCGCACCTATATTCAGGACTCGTGTCTGCTTTCGTTGCATAAGGATTGGCACGTTACGCAATTTCCCCCGGCAAGCCAAGTGCGGTACGGTGTGAATTAAAATCAAAAACTGTAGCTATATTTTAAAAAGTCGCATCCACCGGCAACATTACTTCAACGCATCCTTTTCTTACGTCGCAAGATATGTCAGACACGCCCCGACTATAATAAGCAAAACACCGAGAACCCGTGGTAAGGATAAGGATTCACGCAATACCAGCCAGCCCAGCCCGACTCCGACCACAAGGCTAAGTTGCCGCAATGCCCCGACATAGGTGACCTTACCCATGTTCAAAGCCATCAGCATGAGAACAAATGAAAGTGTATTCAGTACAGAAACAGTAAGGATGCTCCATTTATTCCGGCTCCATTCCTCCTTAACAACAAGACGATCAAGCCGTCGCAAGGAAGGCAAAAAATACGCACACGAAGCCAGCGTGTAGCAATACATGTAAATGAATGGGTGCATATGCCGAACAGCCTCTTTGCCCCACAAGGTATACAATGCCACGGTAAAAGCCGCAAAAAGGGCAAACAACAAACCTGAATTGCTGCCCTGACGATTCCATGAGATGGAAGAAAATCGTAAATCCTTCAATTGAACGACAAGGACACCAACTGTGACAAAAAAGACTGAACACCAGCCTATGGCGTCAATGCTTTCCTGAAAAATAAGGTATGCCAGAAACGGAAGAAACAGAGTGCTGGAACGCGACACGGGATATGCAATGGAAAGATCAAGTCGTTTGTAACTGTTGGCGAGACAGAAATAGTTCACCACAGAAAGCAACGTTCCCACCCCCGCATACCAAAGAGATGCCGGATCAAGCCCCCAGACACTTACCGCTATGGCAAATGGTATTGCATATATGACTGGTTCAGCCATTTTGCTCAAGCCGAGAAAGGCATCTTTATTCTGTGCGCGTTTCAGAAGAAAATTCCAATATCCATGTGCGATGGAGGAAAGGATAACGAGGAGAAATGGGAGTTCCTGCATGATTCTTGAGCGATAAGTCCTGTTTCAATTAAATGGACGACTAATTTCATCCACTTCTTCAAAGAAGATAAAGAGACTCCACCCATTAAGCAATACCATAACCCATTGTACCCCTTTTTGAAGACCTCAGCCTTCACAAAAAAAGCCCCGGCTCAAGAACCGGGGCTTTTTTTAATTGTCGCTGACGAAGACTATTTCTTGTCGGCCTTGTTGGCGTCAGGCTTCGTCTCAGCCTTTTCGGCCTTGGGAGCAGCTTCCTTCTCAGGAGCAGTTTCCGCAGCAGGAGCGGCTTTCTTTTTTTTCGGTTTGGGCGGTGTGCCCTGTTCGACCCAGGTGGTCTTCTCGGTCATGGGCTTGCGGTGCGTGTCCTTCATGGTCAGGCATTTGGTAGGGCATGCATCGACGCAATAACCGCAAGTAATGCATTCATGAGGATCGCAGGACCAAGTACCCGTAGTTTTATCAACCGTAATGCACTGACAGGGGCATTTGCGTGAGCACATGCCGCAGAAAATGCACTTATCGATGTCAATAACAAGCTCACCGCGATATTTAGGAAACGGATCGCGCACCACGAACGGATAGTTACGGGTGGCGGGTTTCTTCAACAGGTTCTTGACGACTGTAGGTGTAAACAGCATGTCAACTCTCCTAGCGTTCGGTGCAGCTGATGCACGGGTCAATAGCCAAGACGATGACTGGCACGTCGGCCAGTTCACAACCCGGCAACATGTGCAGGAGCGGCGGAATATTGGCAAATGTAGGGGTGCGGATACGCAACCGATCCAGATGCTTGGTGCCATTGCCCTTAATATAGTAGACGCACTCACCGCGCGGCTGTTCCACGCGCATGTAGACTTCGCCTTCCGGCGGGTTGCCCTTGACCTTGGCGGCAATATCGCCCTCAGGCAACTTGCTGACGGCCTGACGAACCAAATCAATGGACTGAATTACTTCATGGAAACGGACCGTGGAACGAGCCCAACAGTCACCGGAAGTCTCAACAACCGGTTCAAAATCCAGCTCGGAGTATGCGCCGTAACCGATCATGCGCATGTCGGATGCGACACCGGAACCACGCAAGGTCGGACCAGCAGCGCCGAGAACGTAAGCGTCCTCTTTGGACATGTAGCCAATACCAACGGTACGGGACTTGACCGAGTAGTCGTTCATGATGGTGTCCTGCATGGCCTTGACCTCTTTCTCCACGATTTCCAGCTCGGAGAGAATCCAGCGAATCTGGTCGGGGGAAAGGTCGGCACGGACGCCGCCGATGATGTTGACGGACACGATAACGCGGCTACCAGCAGTGGCCTCGTTGATGTCCATAATGCGCTCGCGCACTTTCCAGAACTGCATGAACAGGGATTCAAAGCCGAAAGCATCGGCGAACAAGCCCAGCCAAAGCAGGTGAGAATGCATACGGTGAAGTTCACTCCAGATAACACGCAGCATTTCTGCACGAGCCGGAACTTCAATGTCCATAAGTTCTTCGATGCACTGCGAATAGCAGGTGCCGTGAATCATGGAGCAGATGCCACACACGCGTTCGCACACGGTGATCATCTGATGGAAGTCGCGAATATCTGCCAGCTTTTCCAAACCACGATGAACGTAGCCCAGTGCCGGGATAGCTTCTTTAACGATTTCGTCCTCAACCTTGAGCGTCAAATGAATCGGCTCGGGGAGAACGGGATGCTGCGGGCCGAAGGGAATTACGGTAGTAGCCATTTCAGCCCCCTATTTTTTCGGCTCAATCTTGACGTTGGACACCAGGGGAACCTGGGTGACCTCGGGATCAAGAAAGAGTGTGCGGTTAAAGTCAAGAACCATGCCGTCGAACTTGACGTCCCACTGGTCACGGATTTCATTTTCTACCAGCATGGCGCCAAAGAAGACACCGGAAACGCTGGGAATAGGCTTCTTCATGTCGACAGTCATCCGCAGATGAGTATCCTCATATTCCTTATCGAAATGATAAAGAATACCAAGCTTGCCCTCGCCTTCCTGATATGTGGAAAGCGTGACGAACCGTTGTCCGTCGTTCTTCATATTCATGACCTCTCCGACAACATTGTCGATGGTCACGTCAATAATAGTACCTTTCATATTATACCTCTGTGGACACGCCTATTCGGCTTCTTCCACTTTTTGCGCAAACTTGGCCAACCCTGCGACAACACCGTCGATGATAGCTTCGGGTTTTGCAGGACAACCGGGAACATACACGTCCACCGGGATGATTTTATCCACGCCGCCAACAACGTTGTAGGCTTCGCGGAACACACCGCCGGTATTGCCGCATGCGCCGATGGCGATGACAGCCTTGGGCTCAGGCATCTGATCATACAGATTCTTGAGCACCTTTTTATTCCGATGGTTGACAGTACCAGTAACCAGCAACACGTCAGCGTGCTTAGGATTACCGACGTTGATGATGCCGAACCGCTCCACATCGTACAGCGGTGTCAGGCAAGCCAGAACCTCGATGTCGCAGCCGTTACAGCTACCGCAATCAAAATGCATGATCCACGGAGACTTGGCGCGAGATTTCTTGATGAATGATCCAAACATGATTTACCTCGCGTACAGCCAGATGAGATTGACAATGGACAGGCCCATACCGAGCAGCCAGACACGCTTGAGCATCCAGCGCCAAGTCATGCGAGCCATAGTGTTGTCCACCAGGATTTCAAGCATGTAAGTGATCACCAGCAGCACGGCCATCCAAACAACATTGGTGTGCCAGAAGATGGCGCACAAACCGAGAACCAAAATGGTCTCGTACCAGTGGGCAATTTCAATCAGAGCCAGATAGGGACCGGAATATTCGGTGAGTACACCTTTAACCAGTTCCTGATGACCGTGATGGGACGTGGAGAAGTCAAACGGGGACTTTCTCAATTTAATGGTTAAGGCATAACCCAGAGCCAGATAAAGCAGCGGCATCTTAGTGATGAGCGGCATATCCTGGGACCAGACAGCGTCCAGAGAGAAGGAGCCTGTAACCATATAGAAGCCAACAAAAACCAGAATCAAAACTGGCTCGTAAGCAAGAATCTGTATCAATTCGCGCTGTGCGCCCACCTGAGAGTACGGGGACTTGGTGGCCATGGCACCCATGACCAAAAAGACCGCACCAACAGCCTGCACAAAGAAAATGAGCAGAAGGTCGCTCTGAGCGAAGAACAGTGCCAAAGAGGTAGCAGCAGCGATCATATATACCCAGGCGCAGAGGATCTGCCACTGGTTGACCACCATTTTTTCCTTTCCGAACAGTTTGGCCACATCATAGAAAGCCTGCATGATCGGGGGACCCTGACGAGACTGGAACCACGCGGTGACGCGCCTGTCCAGACCAGCGATGAGACCACCCAAAAGTGGTCCGGCAATGAGTCCGATGATAACGAGAATAAGAGTATCCATTAGATCGCCCCTCCCAACATAAGCACAATCAAAGCGATCGCGAGTGCGTTGAAGATAGGCGTCAGCTTACCTTCAGCGAACAGCTCGCCCAGGTACATGTTACCAGCTGCAAACGGTACATCACCATTCATGGGACCGATGTAAGTACCGTCTGTTGATGAATTCGCGCCACCTAAATATGGCGGCATAATCTTGACCCTGCGGAAACCGGCAGCGGCTTTGGCGGCGAAAAGCACGCCCAGACCCAAAACCACGAACAGCGGGACCACGGCAAAGGAGCCGGTGGCGGAGTTCAGTGAACCAAAGCTCAGAGTAAACGGAGCCGTACCGAGCCAGGGAGCAAGCATTGAATTATAAATCCAGGGAGAAGCCAACGACAGAACAATGGCGCCCCCGCACAGCAACATCAGCGGCAGGCTGGTGAGCATGGGCTGGGATTCAGTCCGAGTGTCCTGTTCGCGAGAACACATCAAGGAACCACCCCAACGTGCCCAGTATACAACCGTCAACGCGGAACCCAATGCGAGCATGGTAATCACGAAGATGTTGGTATCAGCACCGGCTTCGATAGCCATCCACTTGCACATAAGCACACCGAACGGCGGCAGGAGCATAGTCAGGATACCGATCACGGTGATCAGGGCAGTACGGGGAAGCTTGGCATACAAGCCGCGCATGTCTTCGATGTCACGAGAACCGATGGCCTGCTCAATCGTGCCGACACAGAGGAACAGCAAAGACTTGGAAACGGCATGGAACACGATCAGCATAACAGCAGCGGTCAAAGCCAACGGAGTGTTGATACCCGCGCAGCAAATGATCAAGCCGAGATTGGAGATAGTGGAATACGCCAGAATTTTCTTACCATTGGACTGACCGATGGCCAGAGCTGCGCAGGTCACAAAAGTGAATGCGCCACAAATGGCAACACCGGTGGACAGGAAAGTGTCAACATACGCGGGAGCGAAACGCAGAACCACGAAAACACCGGCCTTGACCATGGTGGAAGAATGCAGGAGCGCGGAAACCGGAGTCGGAGCGACCATGGCACCAAGCAACCAGCTCTGGAATGGAACCTGAGCGGCCTTAGTGAAACCAGCGAGGCACAAAAAGCCAACGCCAGTAATCATGAGCGCGCCCTGAGGTCCGGCAGCCAGGATTGCAGAGATGTCCAGAGTGCCGGCCTTCATGTAGACCAGCATCATGCCGATAACGAAAGCCAGACCGCCGAGAGCGTTCATCCACAATGCGCGGACAGCGTTCTTGGTAGCGATCTCGGTGACATCGTGACCGATCAGCATGAAGGAACACAGAGTGGTGACTTCAAAGAAGAAGTACATCCACAGAATATTATTGGACAGCACCAAGCCGTTCATGGCGCCAAGGAACAACACCAAGTAAAAGAAGAATCGCGGCTGGCGAGACTTCTTCAGGTGCAGATGCTCCTCATGTTCCTTCATATAAGGAATGGCAAACACGCAGATCAAAGAGCCGATGATGGAAATCACCAGGACCATGATCAAAGCGAGCTGGTCACCCACAAGAGCGGGAACAGCGTCATGCTCAAGCATAACAATTTCAAACCAAACGAGCAGTGCAGCCTGAGCTAGGGTAAAACCCTGAATCAGTAAGCTCTTGTGTTTGAGACCGAGATAAAAAATGACACCCAACAATGCGAAATCCAGAACCGTAATCAGGAAATCGCTGCTGATGCCGAGGAATGAACCGACTGCAATCGGCTCAAAAGTCCCCTGCATGAGCAGTCCCACAGACGCAAGCGTCAGGACCACAGCAGTACCGAGCACGGTCAGCTTTCGAACGGCGGAAGACCGAACGAAATAGCAGACCAATGCTGAGGCCACTGGCAGGAGAATGAGAAGCAGTAGCAAATTCGACATGAAGACCTCGTTTCAAAAGAATGGAGAACGAGTACAACAGACACGTGAAAATCCGGTTCACCTCCAACCGAATTTCAGTGCGAATGCACTTTACCCTTAGCCTAATAACCATGTGGTCTTATGGGAAGAACACTGTTTGGTCAAGACCCAAACATCAAAAAAAGACACACAAAAACACACTAATAATCGTCTGATATATTGGAATAAAAGGCTCACGGTACAGAGGCCCATATAAATAGATATAAAAAAGAGAAGAATCTTGTGAAAAAAATCTCAAATAAAAACGGCTAATACCAGCCAAAGGAACAAATCAGGACTTTTTCATGTGAAAATTAGAAGTAACCAAGACTCGTCAAAGTCGGCAAGACAGCTTCTTTGGAAGCAGCACGCCCAGACCGTTCGCATCCACCGTTATCAGGCCGTTGCGTACAAGGTTTGCACCCCAAAGATCTATACCCTTGATCATACAGTTCACAATGCGGAAGATTGAAACGGGCATGAAACGCCCAGATATCTGTTTCGGTCCAATCAAGAATAGGGTTGATCATGTAATGCGGGGGATCATTTCGCTGTTCTTCTGTTCGCCGCCCTACCCGATCGGGATGTTCGTCAAAACGAATACCACTTAAAACATGTGTGGCACCGGTCTCAACAACAGCCCGCTTGAGCGGTTCAACCTTTAATTCTCGACAACAAGAAAGCGGATCTTGAGCCAACGGGTAGCCATCCAGTGAAACTTCCGGGCGAGCGATATGCAAATCAATACCCCACTCTACCGTCAGGGCGTCACGAAATGCCATGACTTCTGTAAATTTGCAGCCAGTATCAAGATTGATTGCATGGACAGGCCCTTTCCCTACATTATCGAGCACAGCCTTCCATATAAAGAGAACAACGGTGGAGTCCTTACCGCCGGTCCACGCCACGCGCACTCCGTCAGGATCAACATTTTCAACCAATGTCTGCATGAGGGACTCAGTCCCGGCTATCTTTTCATCAAGAGTAAGCATGCTTCCGTATCCCTTTTCATTATATAATGGCCCCGCATTGAAGAGTGCTGTAGTGTCTCGCTTATGAGCAAGCAAAAAATAAGATTCATCGAAGACATGGTCAAGGCCAAGGATATCTGTGTGCTGGCAACTTCCGATGGCAACACGCCTCACACGTCTCTGATGAACTATTTCGCGGACCATGCGGTCATGAAGTTTTATTTTCTGTCACCTAAAACATCAAAAAAAAACAAAAACCTCAAAAAAAATCCACATGTGAGTATACTCATCGATCGACGGGATGAAAATATCGCCCTATCCATCAACGGGGTGTACTCTCCCATCAAAAAGCAACAAACAGTGGACGCCATCATCAAGCTCTTCCTTCTGAAAAGCCCGCATATGAAGGAATTCGCAGAACACCCGGACACGGAACTGATACGCATAGAAGGGAAATCAGCCGAACTCGTGCAGGGTTTTACTGACGTTTTTTCAACTAAATTAATAAATTTCTAAAAAAGTGCTTGACGTATAACGCCCCCTAAGCATAAACAGTCTTTCCACGACGCGCCCGTGGCTCAGCTGGATAGAGCATTCGGCTACGAACCGAAAGGTCGCACGTTCGAATCGTGCCGGGCGCACCAGAGAATATAGCCTCTGACAACATATGTTGTCAGAGGCTTTTTCCGTTTCCCCAACCTCCTGATAATCCTCACTCTCACGCCGAGAAAACCGCGACACGCTCTTGCAAAAGCCAAGTACATCCAGTAGCGTTCCCGATGGCCGAACTTGCAACCGCAGGAACGGCTAAACCCGACCCTACTATGGCACTGACCGCAATTCGCTTATATTCGGATTAGATCAGACTTTTTATTGAACATTATAGGAGGAATAATGAAACGTCTTTCCATTTGCCTGGCACTCATGCTGTCCATGATGTTGGCCGTGGCTTCTACCGCATCTGCAGATGCACTGGCTGAGATCGTCAAGCGCGGAGAACTTCGCGTTGCCGTTCAGACCCAATGTCCCCCATTCAGTTTTCTGGACAAAAACGGCGACCGCACCGGTTCTTCCGTTGAATTCTGTCGCCTGATGGCCAAAGAAATGGGCGTCAAAATCAAATTTCTGGATTACGATTGGGACGGTCTGATTCCTGCCCTGTTGTCCGGTAAAGCTGACATGCTGGCCGCAGACATGACCGCCAACCTTCAGCGTGCACTCAAGGTGTCCTTCACCGATGCATTCTATTACACTGGTTCCGTGGCCGTGGCCAAAGCCGATTCCAAAATCACAAGCTGGGACCAAATCAACAAGGAAGGCATGAAAGTAGCCGTCCTGCTCGGCGGTACTGGCGAAGCTGATGCCAAACGTCTCTTCCCCAAGGCTGAAATCAAGTCCTACAAAGGCGGCGGCCCCATGCTCCTGAATGCCATTATGGCAGGCAAGGCTGACGTGGCCGTCAACGACAAGACTTCCATCTCCGGCAGTCTGGCTTCCTTCCCCCCGAACTCTACGCATTTCGTGGGCGAAATCATGTCCAAGCAGCCTCTGGCTTTCGCCGTCCGTCATGAAGACGAAACACTGCGCCAGTGGGTCAACCTATTCTTCGGTTGGGTCAAGTCCGATGGCCGCTACGACGAAAACATCAAGTACTGGGTCGATTCCAAGGCCTGGGAAAAAGATCACTAGACCGTAATTGCTGCGCCATGTCTCTTCACGAGGCATGGCGCATCTTCATACGGATTCGTCGCACATGCTCGAATATTTCAACTTCCGCATCATCTGGGAGTACATGCCCCTGTTCATGGAAGGGCTGTACCATACTGCCTGGATTTCGCTGGTCGGCATCATAGGCTCACTCATTGTGGGCATGGTCGCCTGTGCCTGTAGAATTTCAGGAATCAAACTGCTTGCAGCCCCGGCCGTGGTCTTCATTGAGGTCATCCGGTCCACACCCCTGCTGGCTCAACTCTATTTTCTTTACTTCGGACTTCCTTCCCTCGGCATTCAGGTCAATGAGCTGACAACCGGCATCGTGGCTCTTTCCTTCAACTCCGGGGCGTATGTGGCTGAGATCCTGCGTGCCGGCATTAAAGGTATTCCCGCCGGCCAAGTCGAAGCCGCTATGGGACAAGGGTTCAACGTCTATCAGCGGTTTTTCTATGTCATTCTGCCCCAAGCTCTTGCCAACACATTGCCGCCGATGCTCGGGCAGGCCATCGTGTTGGTCAAAGACTCCGCAGTGCTGTCCCTCATCTCAGTGATGGAACTGACTCGCGCCGGACAGATGCTCAACTCCGAACGATTCATGCCGTCCGAAGCCTTCCTGACTGTGGCCGTCCTCTACCTGCTCGTCTACTACGTGCTCAAGGGGCTGACCAAATTCTATCAAATGCGCATGACGCGCTTCAGGAGCGCATAAGCCATGTGGGGATTTTACTTCGACCAACTCATGAATAGCATGCCCATGTTCTACAAAGGCATGGGCGTGACAGTGGCGATTTCCGCGCTTAGTCTTGTCGGCGGCACCATCATCGGTGTCATTACCGGCATTCTGCGCTCCAACAAAGGCACATTCATGTCGCGCATCCTTTCAATCTATGTTGACTTCATGCGCGGCACACCATTCCTCATCCAACTGTTCATTATCTTCTTCATCCTGCCGGAATTTGGTTTACAGATGGAAGCACTCACTGCAGCGGTGGTCAGCCTGACCCTCTACGCAGGGTCCTACATTTGTGAAATCGTTTCTGCGTCCATTCAGGCTGTCCCCTCAGGTCAGGAAGAGGCTTGCCGCTCTTTAGGGCACACACGTAACCAGGCGATGATTCTGGTGGTGTTACCGCAGGCATTGCGCATGGCTTTGCCAGCTCTTGTCGGGCAATATGTACTGCTCATCAAGGATTCATCCATTGTCTCGGTTATCGGATTGACAGATATCACTCGTGCCGGATGGCTCACTGTCCAACGCGTGCCGGAAGGAATTATGGTATTTGGGCTTGTTGGGATATTATACTTTGTAGTGTGTTATCCGTTGATTCAGCTCTCCAACATATTGGAAAAGAAATTCTCCACCGGAGAAATGAAGCTGTAGAATTTGTACCTGAAAAATTAAAAAAGCCTCCTGCCTCTGCAGGGGGCTTTTTTTTGAGAAACTACCCGCCCAAAAAAACGGTGGTTCATAACGCTCAAAATCCTGAACATAGAACCCTCTTCCCCCATAATTTGTGTTCTATCATTTCAGAAATTTATCTTGCTTTTAGTTCCTTCAAACGAGCACAATCAAATTAAATATCAAAACACATATGGGATAAATCCACTTGTTTGCGGTATGATTATATTCAAAAAACGACATTCTCAAAATTAAAGGAACGAGTAATGATATTGTATTTAGCCATCGCAGTAGCTGTTTTTATCTACTATATAAACAGCCGTAACATCTCGGTTGGTAGTAGTGTTGGATTGGCACTTTTTTGGCCTGTAATTTTTCTCATGTACTTATTTAAAATGTTGACTGGTCGGTCTGTCCGTTCTCCGTTTACAGGCATAAATATGAGACAAAGTGGTCAGGGAAGGGGAAAGGGTCGAAGGAGACGAAACAAATAACGACATAGAACAGCCAAACACTCGGTAATTAAGTTGGTTAAAATGAGCTTTGCTTCATGAATACCAATGAGTTATTATTCTAAAGGATTTTGTATTCTGACAGGCATAAGCTTCCGTTTTGACGGGTTAGTTTGTACCTTCCATTTTGTAAAAAGATGCGCCTTCGGCGAGAGTCATTGTTGGGTGCTGAAGCACCCAACGTTTTCCATGCCCTGCCGGGCGGGCCTTCTTTTTTGGCAGCGCCCAAAAAAGAAGCAAAAAAGGTCGCTTGCGCTAGCTTGGCCGCCCCCATAATTGGCGACAAGAATCTGATCCAATCGAGTCGGCTCCACCCGATTAAAAGCATAAGCCACTCCTCTCCCGCCACCCCTCAGTTTAAGAAAAACAACCTGACTCCCTTAGAAGAGCCGCTTCCTTCGATTGGTCAGCTTCTAAGCCGCCGACCAAGGGCTGGGTCCCGTCTTCGTCTGTTTGGACGGAGGAAAAATCGTCTTCGAAAGGAGAGCGGTGTTGGGGTGCTGAAGCACCCCAAGGCCCTTTATGGATAACGAAGAGCCTAAATCAAAGATAATCACCTACACCGAGCTCCCCCCCTTACAACGACGAACAATTGATAGCGGACCTTAGAGCCTGTCCCGCGCGGCGAAACGTAGCCCGACCGAGTTTGTATCACAGACAATCCTGTCAGGCAGTGAAGCCGCGTACAGGCTCTTGGGTCCGTTATCAGGCTCACAACGAAGAAGGCGTTTTTTGCCTGCCGTAAAGGCGAAACCTTTGTAATAATTCCGTTTACACCCTCACTGCGGATGCACGCAATGCCTACAACAAAAAAATCCGCCAAAAGGCGGATTTCAAAAAAACATTATAAATAATAAAATTAATTCGTTGCAGAAGAAAGCCCGACAAAACTCCCTGCAGTAAAGGTCATAGTCCCAAGATCACCAAAAGTTGTCGCCTGTCGCACCGTCAACGGCAACGGCTTGCCAATCTTCACGGAAAAAGCTTCACCCCTATCAAGCGGCATATTCTTGGTGGTCGTAATTAACTTGTCATTTGCACCATTACTCCATGCAGCTTCCAGCACATATCGGCCCTCGGGCAACCGATAATTCAAACCGGCCATCCACGGTACAAGCAATGTCTGTCCACGCTCATCAGACAATTTAAGCGCATGCACAGTACGCGGTGCAATATCCACATAAAATCCCGCTTTGGGAGCACCGGGAGTTTCTCGAATAACCCTGAACCGGGTCACATCGGAATTACCAGATTTCACAGCATACCGACCAATAAAATTATCGGGATCAAGAATAATTTCCCACCCAAGATCCTGCCCATTGTTGGCCCATGGGATAGCAACAAACCCCTTAAGATTGATGATCTCCTTCAGGTCACTGCCCCACATGCCTTCCATGATAAGCTGATCACCCAGCACGGCATGCAAGACTTCACCGTCACGAACAAACACTGGATTGCCATTGAGCCAACAGACAAACATAGGCTTATCTTCGCCCGGAGACTGCGGCATCTTACCGGTCCATTTAATATGAGCCTTGGCAATACGCTTTCCATCAGAACGTAATTCCAACTCGGAAAATGGTTCCAAAACCATCCGTCGAGCATTAATCAAATTCACGCCGGGACGATCTGATGCAAACAGCGCCAGTTCGGGTGCAAATTCACTCGGCCCACTATCAAGCGGCTCCACTGCCAGCGTTGAACCAGGAACGAGATTAATCACCCCTCCAGAACGAAGTGGACGACCATTAACACTGATACTGACACCCTTGCGGGCATAGGCTCGCACATCCTGATCAGTGAACTCGGGAGGAATGACGCTGATACCGAAACGTCGCAGCAACATAATAGTTGCAGACAACTGTTGCCGCACCTTCCAACCTATCTGACGAATGGATTTACTGACCTCCACAGCCATAGCCGGAATACCATGCTCAGCCAGAGCATAACAAGTCAGAGATTTACGCATCTCGGGATACGCCGTCCCTTTGTCGAACGTCTTGGTATTGAAAAGTTTGAATTGATAATCGCGGGTACGAATACTTCCATTCAACTCGTCCAGCACAGAATTCACAGTATGCGCCAAGTCTATCTTGTCGAAAACAAGCGTATCCACAATGATGGACTGACCATACCGTTTGGGATTGCGCAGATTATCCACATAGGTCGGATTATAGAACCCGCTCCCTTCATGCAGATGAATAAAGGCATCACTTTGGGCGAGAAGGAATCGGATGACACGGGCCACCCTGTCTTCATAAAATCGATTGTAATTTTGATCAAAGCGCCGGTTCATGTCCACGTTGATCTGCCGTTTATGCAGATTGATGGACGGCACATTGGCACGTGGCAAGATAATGACATTACCCCGTGTGACTTTGGCCTGAGTTAATAATTGAGCGGTGACGAACCCAGAAGTCTCATCCCCCTGAATACCACCCTGCACCATGATTGTCGGCCCTTCCTCCTCACCTTGGAGAAAAACCACCTTCAACGGATATTGTGTACCCGCAAAAAAGGAGTGCTCCCACGACCCTGCATGGGCGTGGGACACAAAAAGCATCACAATCAGGCTAAGCGAGAATGTGGTAGAGAGGATACGTCTCAGCAAAAATGACATCTCCACCCTTCCCTTTAATTTCCAAACGCAGACCAAAAAGATCATCCTTATCCACTCCATCGGGGAGCAGGAAGGTTGTCTGGATACGCTTGAATCGTTGAATCTGGAATCCAAGGTCATTCTTGTTGGTCTTGGCTGCTACGGATGTTCCGTCTCGTTTAATGAAAACGAAATCAGCCTGTCCCGCCATGGGTTTGGATGCCTGAAGATTGTTGAGTTCGAAAGTAATGGAAAGTTTCCGTTTGGAAAGCTTTGCCTGAAGATTTTCCACACCAACCTGTTGTGTATCAGCGCGAACAAAAATATCATTGAGATTGATCTCTACCTGTTGCACAGGTTCTTCGACCTCAGGAGACGTCGCTGCGGAAAGCAGGGACTGCAACTCGGTGGGGTCATAAGATTCAAGAATCTTTTCCATGTTTCCGAGTCGTTCCAAACGAACTTCGGCATCTACCAGACGTTGCTCAAGGTCTTTCTTTTCGGAATGAAGGTCAGCGTTGATCTTGAACCCACGCACGCCCATATAAATTCCGCCCGCTGCGAAAAGAAACAAAAATATTTGACTGAAGATAAACATCCTGAGCCAAAACGGGCTGACACGATACCGAGTCACATCCCGGTCGTCGCGCATGAATAGGACGCTGTATTTCGAATCGATCATCTCCCCCGTCTCCATTGCTCGCTGTCAATTTTCCATGTGTTCCCGTTCGGGGTCAGAACCATGGTCTTCCGTCCGACGTCGCTATACCCGTCCGCGCTCTCAAACATTTGATTGAACGTCACTGCAAGTCCTTTGGGATGTTGAATAACGGTCAAACCATCAATTTCAACCTTAACAGGAGCTTTGGTAGCCCACAACGTCTTTTTGTAGTCGGCAATGGACATGAGCCCCTTTCGACTGCCCTGTACGGCTCGAGAGGTATAAAATCCCACGTAAGCATCCAGATCTGTAGCCAACCAGGCAGTACGCCAAGCCTTCACCAGATCCTGCACTTCGCCGTTTTTCGAAGCAAGATACTTGGCTTCAAGATTTTCTGAAGCTGGGACATACTCACGACCAACGATACGCCACTGTCCGATATCGTCTTTCTGCCAATAAAATCGCTTGCCGGTGGTCGAAGCCATACCGGGTGCACGATAATATTGATCGAACCATGTTACCCAATAATCAGGACCGGGGATGGCACGAACATTATCGACCATAACCTGAATCCACGGCTGGCGAGAAAAAATACTCTGCTTGTGCGTAACGAACCGGGAAAAATCAATCCCGTCACTCACGGTCATAAGCTCGGCGTTATAGTGATCGAAGAACCCCTCATCCCGACGCTGCCAATCATTGGCCCAAGCATCAAGCTCACGGCCCAAAGTCAATGCTGTAACGTCATTTTCACCCGATTCCGCCGTCCACTCAAGATCACTCGCGATGACCACAGGAGTCCCATAATCTGACTCCAGAGCCACATTCTTCATGTCAGGAACCTTGAGAGCCACGCAACCGAGGGTGTCACGAGGGACAAAAGTCTTGCCCCGGCCATGCAACCAGATGCCGCCGCCGGTCTTACCGTTGATACGATCAATAGGATTGGGATAATTCAAGGAATAAGCGATGTCGCCATAAAGGTCCCAATCGAGCTTGCGATTGATACGGTACCCGACAAAATACACGCCTTCCGGGGTACGCAGATCACCTTCCACCGACTTGTCACCCGTGGATTGCCCCGTTGTACAAGGAAACCGGAACACCTCATGCAACGGACTCTTGTGTTCCAGCATGATCAATTCCTGCGAAGCCTTGTCCACGGCAATAATACGCTCGGGACCGTACGAGTGCGATGAAAGGGTGGGGGTCCACCCTTCGGCAAACGCCATGCTTACAGACATGACCAATGTCAGAACAACAACAGCTACACGCATATAAGTATACCCAATCCTCCCACGGTTTCCCCAAACCATACACTTCCCCGACGGGTCAAATTATTTGCCTGCGGCCAACAACTCCTGACGAGTGAAGATAGCGCTCAATTCAAGCCCTGCTTCCTTGAGCCTTTCCCGTCCGCCTTCTTCTCTGTCCAAAACTGCAAGTACACCGACAATTTCCAATCCGGCATCACGTACACGTTCGGCGGCTGTTGCCAGCGTACCACCCGTGGTGCAGACATCTTCCAGCAAGACGACTTTGTCGCCTTCGCTAAAATTAGCCAGACCTTCAAGGTACTGATTGGTGCCATGCCCCTTGGACTTCTTGCGAATAATAAATCCCGGCAAAGGCCGTCCTTCTAGATGGGATACCACAGTTACGCTAGAAATCAGAGGGTCGGCACCGAGAGTCATACCACCTACGCCGTGGACATCAAAGTCCTTAAGCATCTCAAAGAACAGTCGTCCAATGAGATACCCGCCCTCAGCGTGGAGTGCTGTCTGCTTGCAGTCGAAATAATATTCACTTTTCTTGCCTGAAGTCAGCGTGAAGTCGCCCTCTTTGTAGGAGAGCTCCAACAACAACTTGGCAAGCTTGGATTTCAATTCATTCATATTATTTTCCCCCAAAGACGCGGCTGAAGACCACATCCTCATATCGTTTGTAATACGAAGGGTCGAAGGCTTCGTCAAGGTCGTTAGCCGCAAGATGCTTATTTACTTCCGCATCCACACGGATCTCGTCTTCAAACTGGATACGATTCTCCCAGCAGCGCAGGGCTACCTTCTGAACCATCTCATAGGCTTCCTGCCGTTTCAGGCCGGTAGCAATAAGTTTGTTGAGAATACGCTGAGAGTAGAAAAGACCAAACGACCCCATAAGATTTCGTTGAATACTCTCTTCCTTGACCACCAATCGTTCCAACACGCCGGACATGCGATGCAGCATGTAATCCATGAGTGCGGTGGTGTCGGGCATGATCATGCGTTCCACCGAGGAATGAGAAATG
The DNA here is from genome assembly GCF_027923765.1 of Pseudodesulfovibrio nedwellii. Taxonomy (NCBI): domain Bacteria; kingdom Pseudomonadati; phylum Thermodesulfobacteriota; class Desulfovibrionia; order Desulfovibrionales; family Desulfovibrionaceae; genus Pseudodesulfovibrio; species Pseudodesulfovibrio nedwellii. Next base: position 1,842,213 of record NZ_AP026709.1, read on the forward strand.
TCACGTTCGTGCCAGAGAGCCTGATTTTCCATGGCTGCCATGGAATTGGAACGAATGAGCCGTGCCAGACCGCACAGATTTTCTGCAGAAATGGGATTCTTTTTATGCGGCATGGCCGAGGAACCCTTCTGGCCCTTGGAGAACCCTTCTTCCACTTCCGAGACTTCGGTACGCTGCAAATGTCTAAGTTCCAGACCAAGACGCTCGATACCGCCTGCCATCATGGCCAATGCGGTGAAAAACTGCGCATACCGATCACGCTGGACGATCTGTGTAGAATGTGGATCAACCTCAAGACCGAGAATGGCACAAGCGCGTTCTTCCAATTCAGGACTGAGGTGAGCGAATGTTCCCACTGCGCCGGACAGCTTGCCGACACGAATATTTTCACGGGCCGCATCGAAACGTTCCTTGTGGCGCATGAATTCGGCATAGAAGCCGGTAAATTTTAGGCCGTAGGTAGTCGGCTCTGCGTGAATCCCGTGAGTCCGGCCCATGCAAAGCAAACCTTTGTGCTTGTGGGCAAGCTCATCAAGAACTTTCAGGACACGATCCACACCTTCCGCGAGGATATTTCCAGCCCGAAGCAACAACACGCCGTTAGCCGTGTCAACTATATCCGAGGAAGTGCAGCCCAAATGGATATACCGGGAACTGGGACCGACCTTCTCTTCCACGGCAGACAAAAAGGCAATGACGTCATGCTTGGTGGTTTCTTCGATCTCAAGGATACGCTTCAGATCAAAGTCTGCCTTTTCATGAATTTCGTCGCAGGCGTCCTGAGGGACCTTACCGAGTTCGGTCCAGCCCTTGGTCACAGCCAGCTCTACTTCGAGCCAGACCTTGAACTTGTTTTCAAGGGTCCATAACTCTCTCATCCCGGGTCGGGAATACCGTTCAAGCATGATATTTCTCGCTTCGTTGAATGTGCGTAATTGTGCATCAGCATACTATGGCAATGCGGCACCAAATTTCAAGGCCGGAAAAACCATGAAAAAAGGCAGCCGTAGCTGCCTTGTGCATACATCAGGATGCGGAACCTGCAGAAGACGTGTCCGCGGCAGGACACTTCGAAGCCGGGGCCGATTCGGCCTTGGTCGAAGGCTCACTGTCGCCACCACTAGAGGGTTCTTGCGCTTCACCGGGCTTGCACCCGGACTTCGTGGCACCATATCCATCGGCATACCAGCCAGACCCTTTCAAGTGGAATGAACTGTGAGAGATAAGTCGTTTGGAGACTCCCCCACACTCGGGACATGGAAATTCCTTATCCTCGAAACCGGATTGCCATTCCTCAAAAACGGACTGACAAGACTGACATTGATATTCATAAATAGGCATGGTGCAAATTCTTGAAAAATTGTGAATGAAGTAAAAAGACTCTGCAGGTAGGTTGCCAGACGTGAGTCGACACCCGTAAAGGCACCATAAGCGAAGCGAGGCAACGCCGATGGAACTTCACGGTGTCAACACGACAGTTGGTACCGTCAAAAAAACAATCGAGCTAGGCTTTAGCGGCCTTGGCTTCCTTGACTGCTGCCTTGAGGGCTTTCTTGCGACGCTGACGTTTACGATCCAATTCTTTCATACGTTCGTGCTTCTTGTGGCGTGCCATTGTGGTCTCCTTGATATTTCAGCCGATAAGGGCTTTTCTTTATTGCGAGCCGCACTTCATATACCAATCATCAACACTTTGTCTACCCCCGCGAACCTCGATTTTCCCTTGACTCGGCTCACAAGGATGTCCATATTCCCCATCCAAGACATTAACCCAATGAAGGATTATAGTAATGATTCGAAGCGTGAGTGTGAAAAATGCGGTCAAGGACGCCCTTGAGGTTTTCCAGTTCGACCAATGGCTCAGGTTCTACTTCGTGGTGGAGAAAGGCGAAGAACTCCGGATTGAGATGCCTGACGAAGAGTTGGACAAGATCAAAGAGAACCGCCCCGAACTGCATCGTTTCGCCGATATGGTAAACAATGCGGTCACCGACTACAAGCGATCCCAGGAAAATGTCTGTTCCTACGTGGCTTCCCGTCTGGACGGCCAGAAGTACGAGGCCACAGTCCTTCCGCAGGTGTTCGATAATGCCACATTCAAAGTGGAAATGTACATCTTCAACGTCTGGCTCAAAATGCATGAGCAACATCTGGACGAAGAATACATGGATTTCGACGGTTGGTTGGAAATGTACAGTGAATGGAATGCCCTGGACGAAGTCACGGAATACCGTACAAAGCTTCTGAAAAGCGGCACTGATCCACAATTCCCGGCTTGCGACACCACTCAGTAGTCCCAACACATACGACGACAAAGCCCCCGCAACCATATAGTTGCGGGGGCTTTGTCGTATTCAATGATCCATTATTTCTTTTCTTTGGGTTTCTTGCCGGTACCTTGTTCCACGCCGGTCACTTTACCGCCCTTCCCTTTGATAATGATCTTCCGGGGTGGCTGCGGGGCTGGTCGCTGTGGCTGATTGGAGGCCACGAGCCAAGAGTCCGTCTGAGAGTGGACATCCACTGCCAAAGCTGGGGAAAACATCAGTAGAGAGAGGACTGTTCCCAATATAATTTTCTTCACTCGGGCCTCCAGTAACTCTTGAGCAAGGAGTATGCCCAAGACAACTCCCCTTCTTTATTCAACTAAAAATAAAAACAATACGTCGACTCTGCAAATAATGCGCAGTACGAACCATGATTGCCCTTGATAAAAGAATATCCCCCCTGACGAAACACTGTCAACAATGCTCAATAACGAATGGCGTCATCCAGATAGAGAGACAGCATAGCCGTATCAATGGCTTTCTGCGTTTGGTCGTCGGTCGGATCAATGTATACGACAAACGTCAACATGCCCTTACGGGTATAAATTATATACGTCAGACCGCGCATTGCCTGATCGCCTTGCCCCATTTCCGTCACAAGCCGCAGGACTTTTTTGTCCTTGTAGTAGGTAGCGGTTTTCAGGGTCACACATCCGGGATTCTCCACTTCATGCAATGGAGATTTTTTCAATGACCGAACAATGAAATTGTTAAAATTAGAAATGTCTGCCGGACGCATTTTTCGACCAGGCTTGGCCTCCACCAAAAGTTGGCATTCACGCCCGCTTTCAGAATTGATATAACCGGCCTCCCAGTTAGGCATCAATCCCTGCACAGGCAGCGGCTTGCACGCCCCTTCAGCAATCTCCAGATCACTGTTCGAGGCCACGGTCCAATGCTTCGGCAGCCATATGGTATAGCCGATGTCGGAATTATAATGAGGCAAAGAGGCCGCAGCTGGCAAGGCGCACAAAAAGAACGCACACAGAGCGGCAAAAATACATATTTTTCGCATGGAAATCCTCTGCTTCACGATTGAGAAGCGGTCAGAGCAGGGAGTGACTCTATCGTTGTACTCAACAAATGACAACCCCAGACCTTGGCAAATTCTACGCCTCCCTCTTTTCATACTCTGTAAAATCACGTACGTTAGAAGTGTAAATAAATCCCTATTCGGAGGTTCACCATGAAAAGTTACAAATGTATCGTTGAAGGGGAAGTGGCTGGAGGGCCTTTCCAGTCCTGGGTTCGCAAGACTGCGGAACAGTTGGAATTAACAGGGTGGGTTCGCAACATCGCAGACAAAAAAGCGGAAATTCTGGTTCAGGGTGAAGCAGGAAAATACGCCCTATTCCGGGAGCGGCTCATGACCGAATCACCGGCCGTCGGCAAAAAGAACGTATCCTGTTCCGCTCTTGATTACGACAAAGAATACAAGACCTTTGAAACCCGTGGTTAACTGGTTGAACATTTTGACGACTCATCGTCACACACAAAACCAGGCCATCGTAAACAATCGCGATGGCCTTTTTTCGCAAACAAAAAACAAATGATCAGTCGAAGCTTTATTGCTCTGCCTCCACGAATACTCTAAAGAGAAAGCTATGCCTAAGGTTCGCCATCTTTCCATTGCCGCCAAGCTCCTCATCTGGGCGAGTGCGCTAATTATCATCTTTTTCACCACCACAGCCTTTCTGTTCTGGCAGGTCCGGCAAGACGCTGAAGTGTCAAGCCAAATCGTGACCGAGAATCATGATTTGGACTCTGCAATTCAACGTATGTTGGAACGCCTGTATAGCGTGCAGGACAACATTCGACGCTACCGTCTGCTGGGTGGAGACGAAGCCGCTGTGGGATTCATTGTGGAAGACCTGACCCGATTCGGTGAGATTTTAGATGAAACGCTGAAAAAGCACCCGAACCACACCGAAGAATGGGAAGAGTTGACCAAAGAGTATGAAATCACGCTCGACCCAGGTGAAACCACGGATGACAACCTGACGCCTAATGTCACAGTCCGAGAGTGGACCGATATTCTGGAACAAAGCCTGTTCGACAATGTGGCCGACATGGAAACCCGGTTGAACATGCTTCATGATGCAGGACAAAGAGCTGCCGACATCGGCCTCTATGGATTACTGGCCTGTCTCGCTCTCGGCGTCGGGGGCGGATTAATACTGGCGTGGTTTCTGAATCGATCGTTGACCGAAGTACGACGAGGCATCCGCGATCTTGGCACCGGGGCTACCCCACGCGATGTCCGCATTCTTTCCGGTGATGAACTGGGAGAACTTGCACTGGCTTTCAATGCCATGGCCGCACGCCTTCGACGGGAGGAACAAATGCGTTCGGATTTCATCGCCATGCTTTCTCACGAAATCAGGACGCCCATGACATCGGTCCGCGAGGCTGTTGACCTTGTTGAATCCGGCGCGTTTGGCGAGGTGAACGAAAAACAACGGAAATTTCTGCGCATCGCCGAAAAGGAATCGGCACGTCTTTCCGACCTGCTGACTAAACTGCTCTCAGTTTCCCGCATGGAATCCGAGACACTCGATCTTCACAAGCAGGAAACCGATGGGGAATGGCTTGTGTCCTCCACCCTAGAAAGGTTAACCCTCGCTGCAGAGGCCAATGGCATCACGCTTATTTCAAAAGCTACACCCATGACCTTTACAGCCGACCCCGAACACATCAGACAAGTCCTCATGAATCTGGTGGGCAACGGCATCAAGTTTACCCCGCAAGGAGGCACTGTGACCATCACCGGCACAACCTCGCCCGACAAAGTAACCTTCTGCGTGCAGGACACTGGCCCAGGTATCTCGGAAGAGGAACAGGATCGGGTTTTCCAAAAATATTATCGAGAACCGGAAGTCCGCGACAGCGTGGATGGGACGGGTCTCGGACTGGCTATATCCAAACGCATCATTTTGGCGCACGAAGGCCACATCTGGCTGACCAGCAACCCCGGACACGGCTCGACATTCTGTTTCTCCCTACCCGCCAAGACATGAATAAGGACACATAATGAATACGACCATCGACATACCGACCATCCTCGTGGTGGATGACGACGAAAATATCCTGCAAGTACTGGAAGCGCGTCTACTGTCTTCCGGCCTGACACCTTTACTCGCAGACCGGGCCGAAACGGCCCTTGAAATGCTGGCGAATGAACAGGTAGACCTAATCGTTTCCGATGTAAAAATGCCGGGAATGGGAGGACATGGCCTGCTCAAGGAAGTCCTTGAAAACTGGCCACATATCCCCATCATCATGCTCACGGCCCACGGGACAATTCCGGGAGCAGTGGATGCCATACAGACTGGAGCAGCAGACTACCTGACCAAACCGTTCGACGGTAAAGAACTGGTACGACTTATCAGATCAAAATTGGAAACCGGCATCCCTCCCGTTCAGATACGGAAGCCTTCAACCACACACTTCTCTCATGAGGGATTACTGGGCGGCACAGCCCCGACAATGGCCCGTTTTCTGGAGTTGCTCGAACGGGTCGCCCGATCCACTGCCACGGTCCTGCTGTTTGGCGAATCCGGCACGGGTAAGGAAAAGGCGGCACGGATACTCCACGACACCAGTCCACGCGCCAAAGGCCCCTTCGTGGTGGTGGACTGCGGTTCCACCCAGCCCACACTGCTTGAAAGCGAACTCTTCGGGCACGTCAAAGGATCTTTCACTCATGCTATGAAAGATAAAAAAGGCCTCATCGAAGAAGCCAATGGCGGCACCCTCTTTTTGGATGAAATAGGGAACATTTCCCCTGACATGCAAACCCGCCTTCTCCGTTTTCTCCAGGAAGGCACAATCCGCAGGGTTGGCGACAACACCGAACGGAACGTCTCCTGTCGAGTCATAGCCGCCACCAATTCCAACCTCCCCCGAATGGTGGCAGACGGAGATTTTCGCGAAGACCTGTACTATCGATTAAAAGTCGTCACCCTGACCATCCCTCCACTACGTGAACGCAAGGAAGACATTCCGCTCCTCGTCACAGGATTTCTCGACGAGTTATGTGCTGCTCAAAGTCGCCCTCTATTGTCCATTAAAAAGGACGCCATGGACCGGATAAACGGCCACGTATGGCCGGGCAATGTGCGCGAACTGAAAAACACCATCGAAGCCGCACTCGTCTTCTGTGGCGAGGACACCATTACAAGTCAGGATTTACAAATTGAAGAACTGCCGACAGATTCTCCAATTCTTCAGGGATCGAGCCTGTCACTTGAAGACAATGAACGGGAAACCATTGTCCGAGCCTTGAAAGCGACCCGCGGAGTCAAAAAAAATGCTGCCGACAGGCTGGGCATCAGCCGGCGGGCCATCCACTACAAAATCAAAAAATACGGCATCGAAGAATAGCCTATTTTTTTTAGGATTGCCCCTTTGCCGAGCTTGCGTCCTGCGAACCCCTTAGTATATGTAAAGGGTTCGAATTTGCCAAACCTTGGAGACTCTGGAGAGACCTCGCATGAGTGAGACCAATATCCTGCTCGAATCAGGCACCAATGAACTTGAAATTGTTGAGTTCTTTCTCGACGACGAGCGACCGAACAGCACCTATCGCGGCTTCTACGGAATTAACGTTGCCAAGGTTCTGGAAATTATTCAAATGCCTGAATTAACGGAAATGCCCGATGTGGCCCATGAATCTGTGATGGGAGCCTTCAACCTGCGAAATGAAATCATTCCGCTCATCGACTTGGCAAACTGGCTCGGCAAAACTCGAGCCCCATCCGAGGCTCCCAAAGTCATCGTTACAGAATTCAACCGCACCAAAAGCGCTTTTCTCGTTTCCGGCGTGACCCGCATTCACAGAATCAACTGGAAAGAAGTCGAAGCTCCCACCAACTATGTGTCTTCGCTGACCGCACACTCCATAACAGGTGTCGTCAAATTTACTGATCGCATCATTTTCATTCTCGACATGGAAAAAATATGCATGGAACTGAATCCCGGCGCCACCCCGGCTAATGAAGTCACCGAGGCCGTCAAAGAACAAATTTCCAATGAGGAACACCGCGTTCTGTTGGTCGACGATTCCAGCATGGCCCGAAAAATGATCGCTAATATCCTTTCCGAATCAGGGTTCAAGGTACACGCCGAGGAAAACGGCGACCACGCATGGCAATACCTGCAATCAATCAAAGCCAAAGCAGAAAATGAGAGACAACCGCTGACAAACTATGTAAACGCCGTGATCTCGGATATTGAAATGCCCGCTATGGACGGCCACAGCCTGACACGAGCCATCAAGGATGATACTCTTCTCAAAGACCTGCCCGTTATCCTGTGCTCTTCCATCATTACGGAGACCCTGCACCACAAAGGTATAGCTGTCGGTGCTGACGATCAGGTTTCCAAGGCTGAACTGGGAGAACTTGCTCCCAGAGTATACAAACTGCTCAAAACGGACATTGAAGGTTAATCCTACCAAACCGTGCATGAGCGCACATTCATGAAAATCAAACTCGCAAAAAAATATTTCGCATACCTCGCTAAACACTTCCCTGTTATGTGTGCATCAGGAGCTTTTCCCTTGCTGCCGCCTGCAACAGAATCCTCAAAATGGCTCGACCAACTGGACGACCTGTCTCGCAAGGGCATCGCAAAACACAGCGTTGCACTTAAGCGATTCAGGGATGACTTTCTGGCCGCAGCATCCAAAGCGGACACACCCGATTCGGCAGCACAGGCACAAGCCTTTGCCTTGAGTGCCAGTGGAGTTATCACGGAACTGGACAGTATCCGTACCTGGGAAAAAGCCCCGGAACTGTACCTGCAAATCGCCTTCACAGGTCTAGAACAGACCGTGACAATGCCCGCAAAGAACGAACGAACTCGGCAAAAAAGATTCATCAAAAGGCTCAGAGGCATCCCTAGTCTGCTGGCACACGCACCTATTAACGTCGAAGCGATCAGCGCATCCAGCCGTGGAGACTCTCAGACGATGGTCAGAGACTGCGCACGGTATCTAACCGATTTGGGCAGTAGCGAACTCGGCCAGACAGGCAAAGCACCTAAATTTCTTGGAGAAGCCCTGTCCAGCCTCAAGGATTTCGACCGATTCGTTACATCCAGACCGGAAATCCCGGATGATCTCGGACCATCGTTTTCCATCATGACGGAAAACGTACTCGGCTCAAAACGGAACCCTGACGAAATATTTGCCATAGCAAAAGAAGAATACAACAAACGTTTGGAATCTCTGCACTGGTTTGAATCGGAGATTGGCAATGGCAAAAACTGGCGAGAACTTTACGACGAATACCAAGGACCTCCCACGGAGAACCTTGAAGCCGTGGACCTTGTTGTCCGGGAAATCCACCGTCTCCGTGCATTTATGCAGGAATCTCCACTGGCAAAAGTTTTTGCCGATATGGGATTGCGCATTGCTCCCCAACCGTTGCATCTGGCTTCTTCTCTGCGCCCCATACATCTCGATCCGGCCCTCGGCGCATGGGAAAACGACCCCTCGCACTGCTATGTCAGTTCTCATCTTTTCACTGGCAGAGGATTCCGTGATGACCCGGTTCGTTTGGCCCGCGCCCGCAAAGAATTTCCTTTCATGACAGCCATGCAAACCTATCCAGGCCGCCATTTGCTCAATTCTCAAAGACGCTCCTTGGGAAAATCTCCGATGGCACAAATAACCAACCCGCTCTTCATGGCGGGATGGCTTGCCTTTGCCGAAAATCTCATGGATGAACTGGGATATCTTGAAACACCACTCGACCGCCTGACGCACCATAAACGAGGTCTGTGTCGTGCAGCCTTGGCAATGATCGACGCCGGACTGGCTGTGGGATCAATGGATCAAAGCCACTGCTTGTCCATTCTGAAAGAAGCCGGATTTTCACACGAAGAAGGGTTGAACCACATCCGGGATATTCGCTTGACCCCATCTCGCAGAGCCATGCCCATTCTGGGACTCTATGAAATAACCCGACTCAGAAAAAAATCACGGCTGAAACTCGGCCCATTCTGTACGGCCCTGTTCGCAGGAGGACAGCTTTCCTTCGCGCACATCGAACAACATATGTGCAGCTGATCTTTAAAATCACTTTGGGAGAATGGCCGGGAATCGGCTAGAGCGTAGAAAAATTTCCAATTTCCGAAAGATGACTGACACGAGTAATTTTGACCCGTTCGGACAAAGCTTCGATCCGTTCAAGATTTTCAAGGAAGCATGCAGTCAATTCGTGATCCAATCGCCCCGCTTCCGCATCCTTTTTCAAAATCTTCACGGCTTCACTCCGTGTATACGCAGGCTTGTAATGTCGCTCCTGAGTCACGGCATCATAGATATCCACAATAGCCATCATACGACTCTGGATGATGATTTCATCCGCTTTCAAACCATCTGGATACCCGGAACCATCAAGACGTTCGTGATGCTGACGAATAATGGCCAACATGTTGTTATAATTGCCATGCATGGGGATATGCTGAAGGATTCGCTCACTTTCAGCCGGATGCCGCTGAATTTCTTTGCGCTCATCCATGGTCAAATTTCCGTACTTCAACAGGAGATGCTCCAATTCATCGTCGTACAGATACGACAGACGCGCTCCGCCTTCATGCAGAACTTTCTCACCCAACTCCTTGACAAATTTCAGGTCACCCTCTTCTGGAGTCATTGCCTTGTTCACAGAACTCACCGTCTCAAAAGCTGACGACCAATCAAAATCACTGAATTGTCCAAGAAGCTGAAAACGGGCTTTAACAACATCCATATGACGTGAACTCAGTCGAGTACGTTTTGTAAGCACGTCTTCCTTGATACCGATCTTGCCTACATCATGCAAAATGCCTGCATAATATATTTCCTTGAGGTCTTCATCCGAGAAAGTCATCTCGGCGCAGTCCCCTTTTTCATTCAAGACATGAGCAAATGCGACCGCCAAATGCGCGACACGTTCAGAATGTCCAGCGGTAAAGGGGTCCCTGGAATCAATGGCTTCGGCCAACGCCTGCAAAATGGCGTTCATTAACTTCTGCACACCTTCGAAGTTGAAGGAGTTACTTACGGAAATTTCAGCCACAGAAGCCAGTGTCGACAGACTGCGTCTATGCGCGGCCTCAAACAGCCCTTTATTTTCCGAAGCCAGAATAAGCAGTCCCTCACACCTATTGGGCGAGGCGATTGGAATAATGATCATGGCTCCAAGGCCGGGCAATTCTCCTGCCCATCGAGTATCCTTATCCAGATCATTGATGATTTCACCATGGCCGGCTTCGGCAACCTCAATGAAGAGATCACTATCGGCCATAGGCTGCAGGTTGGACCCAAAGGGAAAACCATACTGCACTGCTAATCGATACTGCTTGGAGCCGGGTTCCAAAAGAAAGATCATCCCCAGTTCGCCGGGGTAATTCTCACGCCGACACTCATCAATAAGAGCACGGACGACATCACGCATGACCAAAGAAGTATTAATATTCGGGACCGACCGGTGCAACAGAGCCAATTCCCGATATTTGGACAGGGCCTCCTCTGCTATGGACCGTCGAGCCTGCTCCATATCGATGAGTTCCTGAATGGAATATCCTATAAAATCAAGAAGGCGTTCCCCTTCTTCCGGCGAACAGCCATCGTTAAGCTGAATAACGACGCTTCCACCATGGATGATATCGAACTGAATAGGCACGGAAAGAACATTGGGAAGAGCCTCACTGAAACCGTCGTAGGAGTCCGTCCCTTCCACAATAACCACTTCACCTTCATAAGTGATGGCCAAAGGACTTTTACCTCCGGCCAATTCATGAGCCCTACGGAGTATGTTCCGCAGCACTCCAGGGCGTATATATTTTTTAAGTGGTGTCATGAAACGATAAAATACTGATTAAAAAGACTATAATTCCAAAGCTTCTTTGGACACCCTTAGAATCTCATCAGGGTCAAAGGGCTTAGTCATATACATAAGGGCACCAAGCTCCATACCTTGCTTACGGTCGACTTCCTGCCCCTTGGCCGTAAGCAGAATAATTTTGACGCCTTGGAGACTGCCGTCCTCCTTAACGATGCTACAGACTTCATATCCGTTCATCTTAGGCATCATAATATCCAAAAAGACCAAGTCTGGACGTTTTTTTTGAATGAATTCAAGCCCTTCCTCACCATCAGAAGCCGTAAACAGCTCAACTTCAAACTCATCTTCAAGCTCTTCGAGAGTCTGCTCAAGCAGCATTTTGATGTGGACCTCGTCATCGACAATGAGGATCTTCTTGGCCATTATTCACTCCTTACGAATCCGTTGGAAAAAATCCCGCCCATAAAAGGCGCGTAACACTCTTTACATGCCATAAAAACTACTACTCTCGCAATTGTAATAATAGACTTATGTAATTTTACTCACAACCATAATCTGGAAGGATGACGATGGATACGCCCAATAACTTCGTCAATCTTTCCAGATCAATATTCCGATATTCTTCAGCCGGGATAAAGACTGTGCCACGAAACTCGGTTCCCCTGCATTCCCAAAACTCCTTCTCGGTCATGAAAGCGATATCACCCGTGCACAAAAGCGACAGGCTCTCCAGATCGCACCCTTCTCTCTCGCCCAGAACCAAGCATGACTTACATGCGTCCCTCTTCCCAAGCAGCACCCTGGCCGCTTCCAGCAACCTCATTTCGTCAACAGGTTTGGTCAATGCCATATCTCCACCGTCACCCTGCTCTCCACTCAACGCGGTAATAACAAGTACAGGGATATTCCTCGTGGCAGGCAAACTCCGTAAACACCGTATGGCTTCTCGACCATCCATGAACGGCATCATGATATCCATAGTAATAAGATCGGGATTCAACTCCTGAGCCAACCGAAACGCATCTTCACCATTGGTTGCGGAGCAAACTCTAAAGCCATTGTCTTCAAATACTTCCTCCAAAAAACGAATCAATGCAGAATCGTCATCCACAACCAAAATCAATGGTGCGACCTCAGGCTTTGGCGGGATCAAAACTTCGGGCGGCACCTTCGGAGCAAAGACTCTGCCAAGGCATTGTTTCGTCTCAGGAGGCAAGCAAACACCAGACCGCCCGGAAAGGAGAACAAAGTGGAAAGTGCTCCCATGCTCGGGATCACTCTCTGCCCAAATTCGACCGTCATGTCGTTCCACAATTTGACGACAAATCGACAGACCAAGCCCCGTGCCTTCCGGTTTGCTTGTGAGGGTATCCCCTACCTGTTTAAATTTGGCAAAAACCAATTCCAAATCATCAGGAGCGATACCTGCACCATTATCTTTGACAAAGACTTCCTGAAATTCTCCATCTTTTTTTACACCGCAAACAATAGGACTTTTTTCAGTGAATTTAATGGCATTTGAAATAAGGTTGACCACGACCTGCACAAGCCGCCCCGAATCTCCATGCACAAAGGGTAGTCCTTCTTCGATGTCCAACTCAACTTCCAGCCCCTTGGCCTTCCAAAAGCCCTTGGTGGAATTTCGGGATTGCCTGAGGACCTCGGCCAAGGATACCTCACTGTCACGCCACTTGATTTCCCCGGCTTCCATCCGTGCGATATCAAGCACATCATTAATCAATTCGGTCAATCTTTCGGCTTCGGTAACAATTATATCCATGTTGCCGCGAACCTGCTCTATAGGCTTACTCACACTATCCTTGTGTGTCAGCAGAGGGAAAATAACCTGTTCCAACTTTTTCCGAATAATCTTTGAGAACCCGAGAACCGAAGTCATGGGCGTGCGTAATTCATGGGAAACGGTAGAAATAAAATCAGTCTTGAGCTGATCCAGTTCCTTCTCCTTGGTGATATCACGCACCAAAATGACACCACCCAGGCATTGCGAACACGGCTCGGATATACTGACGGAAGAACTTATGGCTTTACCAATCCGCCCACTTGAAAGTGGCAACTCGGCAGACAATATTTCCGAAGAACAATTGCGAACGCCAGAAACCATATCCAACACTTCACACGGGAAGATATCTTCAACCATTTCATCGCGATAATCCTTGTCAGACAAATTAAAAAGTTTTCGCATGGCCGGGTTGATAACCGTAATCTTGCCGGTCACATCCACCACCAACAGACCATCTGCCAAGTTATCAAGAATCGCCGAAAGGTACGCCATATGATCTCGGAGCTCACCGGTAGCCTTGTCCACTTCGCTATTCATTTCCATAAACAGCAACGCTAACTCCTGCCCCATGGACTGCATGGCCCGTCCAAGAAGATTCAGTTCATCCTTGGTCCGAATGTCAATCGTCGCAGAAAAATCATGGGCGGCCAGCCTTCGGGCGTATTCAGTCAGTTGATCGAGAGGACGGGAAATACGCCGAGTAACCAGATACAAAACACCAACACAAGCCCAAAAAGTGAAAAACAGTAAGACCTGCATGTCGAAAATCGCTTTCCAAAAATAACTCACGACCAACTCTTTATCCATCCCGACATGGACATAACCGGCCACACCCGCCAAAACCGGAGCACAGATATCAATCACTCTTCCGAGTGACTCAACCTTCAATTCGGTAACGATCTGCATGTGCTTGGACTTGGGCAAAGGCTTCAAGACATCAGGAACTTCAGGAACAAAGGTATGTGAAACGATAACACCATCAGAATCTACGACAAAAACATATGCCACGCCCTCGATCGCAAGATATTGATCAATCATGGCCTGAGTCGTGGCTGCATTGCGTCCCAACAAGACTTCCTGGCTGGCGCTGGCAATAGCTGTGGCAATGGCCGCCCCCTTGCTGACGTATTCGCTGGTCAAACGATCGTGCAGGGTATAGGCCGCCAACGCAGAGGTCAGAATGGAAATACAGCCGAACAGACAAAAGGCGAGCAGCCCCGTCTTCAAGAAAATGGACATTCCCTTTATTTGCGCCATGACTGCCATAGTCCCTCATCAAGGGGCACAAACTTACCATCCCTGACCGTTGTAAAATACACTTTATCCAGCCCTTGGTGATTGCCGGGGCTAAAATTAACGGGAGCATTTATTCCGAGGTCGGCATTTCGGATAAACTCGGCGGCCCACCGGATCCCTGATGTCGGGACTTCTTCATATGAAGCAAGGATACGGGCCATGGCCTTGGCATTGAGAAACCCTTCAAAACTCGTAAAACTGTACTTGAGCGGCAGGTATGATTCAACCGTCAAAGGTGGCGGAGAAGGAGCATAACGATCCATATATTCCCGGTATTCCCTGACAGCGGGCAGACTCAAATCTTCATAACTGGGAACAATCTGCGTATTCACAAGATTTTTGGTGTAGTCACGCCCAGACTTGGCCCCTACTTTTTCCAACAAAACAAGAAGATTTTCGCTGCCCACAAATGAAACATTGGCTATCGGGACATCAAGTCCCATGTCGCGGGCATCGCGAATAAAGGCTGCACACGCAGCATAGGAACCAATGGACAGCACGACATCCGGCTTGGATCGCAGGAGGATATCCACCTGCCGTTTCATGGAGTCCTCAAAACGCGCACCCCTTCTATACGTTGCCTCGCCAGCCAAAAACCGATTCCGGGCAGCCAAAGCCTTACGGGTTCCATCCCAACCACTCCGACCATAAGCATCAGCTTGATAAAAAACAGCAATCCGAGTTCTTCCACTGTCCAAAAATCTGTTTACCAAACCGTCAAGCTCGTCCACATAGGAAGCTCGAAGGTTGAAGACATAACTTCTGTATGGCTGTTGCCGCTGCGGTTCCGCACCCGTAAACGGAAAAAACAAGAGTTTCTGATGCCCCTTATATCCCTTTAGCAGAGGTAAAATACGCGTCACCGTCGGCGTTCCCACGTAATTGAAAAGGCACAGGATATCATCATCCTCAAGAAATTTTATCGTGTTCTCAATGGCGGGATCAGGTTGATACCCATCATCGAGAGGGACGATATTCACATGATGGCCATTGATTCCGCCGGATTCATTGAGAAAAGCAAAATAAGCCATGGAGCCTCGATACAGCTCCACACCCAACCCTTTACTCGGACCGTTAAAGGCAGCGGACATGCCCAACAAAAAGTTTTCGCCCGCCCATGCCATCGGCTTTCCGGCCTGAAAAAGAATCAGTCCCGAAATAAAAAGAAGGAAGAACAGTGCACCGCGTATTCTTTTTTCAATCATACAACTATCGATTATTAGTACTATTTATATCAAAAGACTCTAAAATAGGCGCAGACCATAGCAGCATGTTAGAGTGTTGAAAAGTTGGTTATAATCTTAAAAATAAACACTCTTTTTGCCTTCAGTGCAAAACACCGACAAGACAAGGCTCTCCAAACTTGCCAAGCCCTGCCATGTGCAGTAATTCAACTACCGCGCACCCGGTTTCACCAACCTTATGCAAAGGTCCGGCACGGAAAAGCGCCTCACGACGACAACCATCCATCAGGAGAATAGACCGCCATGTGTGGTATCGCCAGTTTTCTCAGCAACAGACAATGGCTCAACACGCCGGACACCGGCTGGCTCACCGAACTTGAAACCGCTTTCACTGAAGCGAGCACAAGTACCGACCTTATGCAGGCAGCAGCCCCATTGGGCGTACTGGCCGATCATTTTTACGACCTCATGGCCTTTGGCCTACACATGCAACTGGTGGGCAACCAACAAATTCACACCAGCTTGAGTTCCATCCGAGACATTATACGGAACATGCGCAACGCCGCAGCAGTCAAGCTGGAACAAGGACCACGCACCGACGCCCTTGAAGGACTGCACGAAACCCTGGACGACTACCTTTGGCAGATCGACCGGGAAGTCCTCGGTAACATGCAAGACACACTGGCAATCATGCCTGAAAATATCGCTGAAAAAACCAACGCTCGCGACCGTCACTTCTTGGCCTGGGGCACCGAACAGGTATTGCAGTCCATCGACAAGCTCGAAGTACGAGGACGCGATTCTGCAGGTGTGGCCGTAGCCTTTATCCTCCCCAAAGGGATAAACCCGGAACAAGCGCTAAGTACGACGCAAAAAGACGAACTCCAAAAGCGTTGCTCCATCAATAACGCCGACACACGCCAAGTGTTGGTCCGCACACTCCCTGACGGACGCACGGCATGTCGCTTCCTGTACAAAGTGGCTCAGCTTGTTGGTCAGCTCGGCGACAATGGCGCTGCCCTGCGCGAATTCATCACCAACGATGATCTACTTTGGAACATGGCTGAAGGGCTGGAAACCCTAAATATCATCGCCCACACCCGCTGGGCTTCCAACGGCATCATTTCAGTCCCCAACTGCCACCCTGTCGATGGTCTCGTTGAAGGAGATGTCTCCACCGGTCTGGAAAAGACCATGTTCGTGCTGAACGGAGATGTGGACAACTACCGGACTCTGGTTGAAGAAACCGTAACCAGCAAAGGCGCATTCATTCCGCCTGTTATCTCCACAGACGCCAAAATTCTCCCTGTTCTTTTTCATCTCGGCGCGACTGAAGACGGCGATGCCGAAACACGGTTCCGTAGCGTACTCAAACAATGCGAAGGATCGCTTGCCGTAGTCATGCAAAACCTGAGTGACTTCGACTCCCAATTCCTGGCCCAGAAAGGGTCCGGTCAGTCGTTTTACGTCGGCAACACTCAGGACGGCTGGCTGGTTGCATCCGAAGCGTACGGAATGGCAGCCCGAGCACGAAGTTCTTATCCCATAGCCGTCCATCAGCAGGGCGGTGTCTCTGTTATTCTTCGCGACTCCGATGCGGTTGGCAGCATCCCCGTTGCCCGTTATCTCGACTCCGGCGACTCTGTTGAATTAGCCGAAGAAAAAATTGAGATCTTCTCCAGAGATATTTTCCGGGGGGAATACACCCACTATATCGAGAAGGAAATCCACGAGGCTTCAGATTCCGTCCGCAATACCTTGCACGGCAAATACCTGCGTAAGAACAACGCCATCGAATTCCTGCCCGAAGGTTTCGGTAACGGTCCAGACTTGGTCAAACGGTTCAAGGACACAACGACACCTATCAAGCGCATAATTTGCGTTGGTCAGGGAACAGCAGCCGTGGCAGCCATGGCCGTGGCCCAACTTCTGCGCCGCACATTGGCCGGAACTGGCCTGTCCGTGGAATCCTATACAGGATCAGAACTGATCGGTTTTATGGGCAAAGACCGTATGAACGATGTATTCCTGATCCCCGTTTCCCAGAGTGGAACAACCACGGATACCAACCGCGTTGTGGACCTTTGTCGCGATCAGGGCGCGTGGGTCAACTGCATTGTCAACCGACGCAACTCACCTCTGGTCCAAAAATCAGACTCTTATATCTACACATCAAATGGGCGTGACGTGGAAATGGCAGTGGCCTCCACCAAGGCGTTCTATTCACAAATTGCGGCTGGAAAATTGCTCTCCCTGTGGCTGGCAGACGTACTCGATTCCATGGACGCCGGGGCTATCCTCACCGAAATTGAAGCGCTTGAAGACCTACCCGACAAAATCGATCAGGTACTCGCCAACAAAGATGCCATAGGTGAAGTGGCGAAGAAATTCGCCCCGGTCCACCGATATTGGGCATTGGTAGGCAACGGTGCCAACTGCGTTGCGGCTCAGGAAGTGCGCATCAAGCTCTCTGAACTATGCTACAAGTCCATCCCCTGCGATGTGACCGAAGACAAAAAGCATATCGATCTGTCCACCGAGCCACTGACCCTAGTCATGGCTTCCGACCTGCCTGAAATGGTCGCCATGGACACAGTCAAGGAAACCACCATATTCAAAGCACACAACGGGTCACCCATTGTATTCTGTGCCGAAGACGAGACCCGATTTGACGGCATTGCCGAAGCCACCATCAAGGTGCCACGTGTCGGCGGCGGTCTGGACTTCGTGCTGGAAACCGTGGCTGGACACTGGTGGGGTGTCATGGCGGCCAAAGCAATCGATGCCCATGCCGAACCGTTCCGTAAAGCACGGATTGTTCTCGGCGAAATGATCGCAGATCCCAATAAATGGGACCGCAAAACCCTGCTCGTCCAGCTCAACAAATGCATTGACCGTATCGCATCCGGTGCCACGGATTCGGCTCTGCCTGCCCGTGTGACCGCAGGACTCGCCAACTATATGCTCTGGCTCGTCAATCAGTCCGCCGACATCCTCGTGTCAGAAGCACGACTGACAGACATCCTGACCGTGCTGAACAAAGCCATCGAAGAAATGACCCGCCCCATCGACACCATCCGTCACCAGGCCAAAACTGTCACGGTTGGTATCAGCAGGCCTCAAGGATAGCACCTGTATAGATGAGTAATAAAATTGTTAAGTAAGGCCGCTTCTGGTGATCACGTTAAGTGCTCTCACCAAAAGCGGCTTTTCTTATTACCGATCAGAAAAACAAATAGAGTCACATTCGTGTAGCTGTAATGATGGGCCGCACTTTATCAATCTGAAAAGATAGAACATCTACGAAATCTTAGATCCTTATTACAATAGCACTTGCATTTGATAATGAAAGTCGATATCAATTGCTTGTCGCGAGTCATTAAGCCCTCAAAGAAGGGAGTAGAAAATGGCAAAAGCGGTATTTAACGATAAAAAAAATGGAGTTACCATGACATTCAGAACCAGTATCAACAGCAATGGCAATCCGAAAGATTTCCTAAAGCGTGGACTCAAGTCAATGTTCCCTAATTACGAAGAAGAAAAAAAAAATCCGCCCGTAGAGACTGACGAAACCAAAAGAATTAAAGAATCGTCCTAAGGAATACACGGAACGGGAATAAGCATGAAGGGATTCCCACAGCTAAGAGGTGAGCATTAATAATCAAGACAAAAAGCTCGCTTGCATCGCTGAACACCATGTAGAGCAGGCATTTTTGAGGACAAAGGATTCGGGTACACTTTCTGAACCAAATACGATAAAACTGAGCCATACTAACGACACAGGGTTCAGCCATTGTGCCCACCAAGTAAACGTCCTTTGACTATTCGCGCCACGCGCTCTCTCTGGGAGAACTTTCATGCAAATATCCGTGACCACGCCGGCTCTACTTTTCCCGGCCATATCGCTTTTCATGCTCGCTTTTACCAACCGCTTCCTGTCATTAGGAAGCCGTATCCGCAACCTGCATGATCAATATAGGGATTCAAAAGATGACTCCATTCGTGAACAGATCGAGAACCTGCGGGTACGAGTTCACATGATCCGCCACATGCAGGGCTTCGGAGTCATGTCCATGCTTGCCTGCATATTTTCCATGGTTTCCATTTTTCAAGACTGGATGCTCGCAGGACAATTCCTTTTTGGTACCAGTCTACTTTTTCTCATCATTTCACTTATCATCTCTTTTCTGGAAATCCGCATTTCCATAGAAGCCCTAAATATTTTGCTCAAAGATATGGAGCAGAAATAGCGCAAAAAAAAGCCCCGGAAACAACTCCGGGGCCTTTGAAATTTCTAAAAACTGACGCTAAATATACAACGTCTTAAAATTCTGTTCTACATCAGGGAACTTTTTGAAATCCTTGTATTCACGCGCAGCCTTCGCCATATAAGAAACCATCTGCTTCACAAGCCTGTCACGCTTGACCTTTCGATTCCATGACCGGACCTCACAGTTACCGTTGGTTTCCAATGCCAATGACCAAGCCATTTCGGTATTCTTCTTGATTACCTCTGTTCCACCCTTGACATCCAACGTCAATATGACTTGAACAAATGTGTCGCGGTGCAAATCCACGGCCTTGTTGATAGTGGAAATTTCGGCCTTGGTAAGCCGCAAATTTTCCAACCCGACTGATCCCCTGACAGAAACCAAACCGGATAATCCACTGCCGGGTACCTGCATCCGGGTAAGAAGCCCCACCTTAAAAACAACTACTCCGATAAGTAGCACGAAAAAGACCGTGATCGAACCAACAACAAAAGGCCTTCGTGCCTGAGAACTCTTGGAAGCCATCACAATACCGCCTAAAAAACCAATATTCCCGGATAGAAAGAATGTGGAAAACATATTCCAACAGAAATTATTTAAATCATTTTGATATACTTTGCAAATGATATCTCTGCCCCCCTTCAGTGACAGCGTATCAACCTCGTTCATGAACTATACACATAAGAGGGAAACGTATGCCAACGCTTGAAGATGTATGCAGATGGTCATTTATCTACGCCAAAGTGAAAGCTATTGTATGTTATTGACTGATGCGGTAAAATCACCCGCATAATGGTGAACAAAAACAATACAGAATACAGAATCCCCGTAAGCCAACTCAGGCCAGGGGTTTTCATCAGACTGGAAAAAACAAACTGGTTTGATCATCCTTTTTTGTTCAGCAACTTCAAAATCAAAGACCAAAAACAAGTCGCGCTCATCCGAAAACTGGGAATCTCCCATGTGATCTGCATCCCGGAAAAGAGCGACGTTCTGCCCCTCAAACCGACTGAGAAGACTCCTCCGCAACCTGATATTGATAAAGAACTCTCTCAGGAAGTCATCGACCACCTGTGGGAAATTAAAAATGAACGGACAGTCCGTCTTCGACAAAAAAAAGAACACATCGCGCTGTGTGAAAAACGCTTCGCTGTCTGCATCAAGGCTTTCAACTCCATCCTCAAGGGCGTTCTCGGCGGCAACATCCAATCCCTGCAAGAATCTATTGGATTTGTGGACAGGTTAACCGATTATTTCCTGAACGATCGAGAATCCACGCTGCACTTGATGCACGTCATGAGTAAGGAAGAGGCTACTTACTCCCACCCCATGAATGTCGCTGTACTCGCCATGATCGTGGGCAAAGAAGCCGGGGTGACCGAAGGCGAAATGACCGCTCTCGGCCTGGGCGCACTCTTCCACGATATCGGCAAGGACCGCATCCCAAAAAAAATCTTGAAAAAGCGTGGAGAACTGACCCGGCCCGAACAGGAAATAATGGAGCAGCATCCCGCATTCGGGGCAGGATTACTGGCTGATATTGATCTTTTCCCACAAGGTGTTGTGACTATAGTGGCCCAGCATCACGAATGTATGGACGGTTCAGGATACCCTGAGGGACTTCACGGGAATGACATTGACAGACTCGCCCGTATCGTGGCTATCGCAGACGCTTACGATAACCATTGCAACCATGCCAACCCCATGAACTCCATGACTCCGTACCTTGCCCTGTCCTACATGTTTGGTCACCAAAAACACATTTATGATGTGGAGCACCTGGCCCTGTTCATCCGCTGTCTGGGCGTATACCCACCGGGCACAGTCGTCGAGTTGTCAAACGGCGACATCGGCATGGTCATGGCTGTGAATCCGAAGAACCAGCTCAACCCAAGCGTTATGTTATATGATCCCGACGTTCCCAAAAAAGAAGCCCTCATCGTTGATCTAGCGGACGAACCAGACCTCAAGGTCGAAAAATCCATCCGATTGGCTCAACTGTCTCAGGAAGCACACGACTATCTTTCACCCAGAGCAAAAATCACCTACTACGTCGACCCGACACAATAAGCTTTTTTCATGTGGGCTGTTGCCCTTTTGAGGAAGCCATTGCTCTTTTTTTGGGGAGCGTTGCGCATTCGCGATAAAGAGTTACTCATTATCGTTACAAAGGTTTCGCCTTTACGGCGACCTGCTTTTTTTTGAGGCAAAAAAAAGGAGGCAAAAAACGCCTTCTTCGTTGTGATCCTGATCTCGAACCCAAGAGCCTGTACGCGGCTCCACAGCCCGACAGGATTGTCTGTGACACAGAATCGATCGGGCTACGCTCCGCCACGCTGAACAGGCTCTAAGGCCCGCTATCAACTGTTCGTCGCTATAAGAACTTTTTCGTTGTAGGTGCCCACCTTTGATTCAGGTTCTTCGATAACCATAAAGGGCCTTGGGGTGTATAACACCCCAACACAGCTCTCCCTCCGAAGACGCACATTTCTTCCTCCCAAACGAAAACGGAACCCAGCCCTTGATCGGCGGCTTAGAAGCTGACCAATCGAAGGAGGCGGCTCTTGTAAGGGAATCTGATGATTTTATCTTAAACTGATAAATGAGGGGGGGGGGAGAAAGGACTTATGCTTTTGACAGGATGGAACCGACTCGATTGGATCAGATTCTTGCCGCCGATCATGGGGGCGGCCAAGCTCGTGAGCCGAGTTTTTTGGTTCTTTTTGGGGCGGCTCAGCCAAAAAGATCCGCCGCCCGCGCAGGGCATGGAAAGCCTTGGGTGCTTCAGCACCCAACAATGACTCTCGCTAAAGCCGCATATTCCAATAAAAAAGGCCGCTTCAAGCGGCCATCCTTATTTCTTTTTTTCCCTCGCAAAGACTCAAGCACCTACTCCTTCAAACTCGCTGTCGAAGCGCCCCCGCATTCAACCGCCCTTCAATATACTGAGCAAGCGCGGCCACCGCCAAATCCGAAGTACGGAACGTACACAACCCAACTCCCTTGAGACGATCTTCAAGCGCATCATACTGCCGCCCGCCATCAACAACACCGATAACCGGCGTATCAAGCGTCGGCAAAAGCTCTGCCAATAAAGCAGCAATGGATCGTTCATCATCCATGGTCAGCGGAGTATCAGGATCAGCCAAAGTCCGCATGACTGGCGACATCGGGTCCAACCCCGCCACCACGGCATCAACATTCGGTCCTTCAGCCAAAATACGTATGGCATCAGCATGAACCTGATCATTGGAACCGGGCGTAATATCAAGCGGATTAGTCACTGTAACCAACGAATCAAGTCGATTTTTCACGAAAAGTTCATTCAAAGCCGCTTGGGTCTTTTTTGAAAGCGGGGCTAACTCCATACGATAGTCGTCCGACTGAATGGAATCAGCCATACCAACGGCCTCGAAACCAGCGCCAGACATAGCGGCCAGCCGATTACCACGAATGACCTTGTCGTGAAGTCGTTCCGCCAACATAAACAGGTTCTCAAATTGAGTGAAAGATTGGGCGACAATAGCCCCGGCCTGACGCACACAGGATTCACAGACGGGATAATCACCTGCCAATGATGCCGTATGTCCACTGGTTGCGGATTTTCCCTCAGGGGTACGTCCCGCCTTGTAAAAGACAACGTCCTTTCCTGCCAATACAGCTCGACGAACTGACCGACAAAACGCCAGTCCGTCCATGTCGTTAAAACCTTCGGCATAAACCGCGATTACATCCACGGCATCCGAGTCTGCAAAGTGGGCTACCATGTCGCCAAGTGTCAAATCTGTCTGGTTCCCCATGGAAATCATATATGACGGGTTGAGCTCAGGACATTGAGACAACCGAGTCAGCATAAATGCACCCGACTGGGAAATAAACGCAGCCCTATGCGGAGACCCTTTCAATTCAGGCAGCTTTTCTTCCGGGATGAACCATGTATCATAGTTGCCGGGACGCGATACCACGCCCATGCAATTGCCACCGAGAAAAACGGGACCGGTTCCCTGAGCATGGGCCGCGTTGATCTTTGCTATCACTTCGGCGGCACGTTCCTTGCTTTCTTCGGTTTCACCCATGCCACCGGGAATCAGCATCACACCATTGGCGACATCCAGCTCCACAAGTTCATCGACCAATGCCGGAACCTGTTGCGCACTCACAGCCACCACAAACAAATCAAGCTTACGATCAAGGGACGCAAGATCAGACACGCAAACTACGCCGTCGATTGCATCGACGCCCGGACGAATGATCCGCACATCATTCTTTGCAAATCCGGCTTCAAGCACATTGTTAAGAATGATCCGTCCAAAATTCATACGAGAGGCAGAGACACCAATGATGCCGATGGTCTTCGGATGCAACAACGAAGCGATCTTGTCCACAGGCCTCGGCGCAGGTACTGAGCCGGGGCGAGAAAACCGACACATACCGTCCAATGGCACCATGAGATAATCCGCGTAGGCAAACGGATTAATTTCCAACTCCTCAATATGAAACGGTGCGTCTGGATTTTGCGGCGAGTAGTGGTTGGCCATATCAATAAATGAAGAAAAGCACTCGACAAGCTGCTCATCGGTGACAATACGCCGCTGGCCACGCGTCAACCCAGCCAATTTTTTGTAGGACAAGGTCTTCTTGAACAATTGAAAAAACTGCTCACCGTTGGTCATGGCCGTAGAACACAAGGTGACAGCCTGTCCTTTCCTGAATCGCTCGGCATATATTTCAGTATCAGTCCCGCCAAGACCCGCCCCTAAAACAGCACCAAACTCTCTCGTCTTTCGAATCCCGACAATAAGCTCATTGCCAAATTCCTTGGAATCCGGCTCCATGAACTGGACCATAAGTACGCCGCGCACATCACGGGCAACGGCCTGTATCAACGACTCACCTTCAAGCCCTTGGTAGTGATCCGGGGCTGTTGAAGACTGGCGTTCAAGAAAAGCCACATAATTTTCAGGGACTTCATACAGCATACGACGCCAAGCAGAACGGATGGCATCCGGAGAATTTTCCACGACACGCACGCCACCGACTTCAGTCTTGTGTACTATAGTGGGTGAAACAATCTTGAGCACCACCTTGTCACCGGTCAGACTCGATAGGGTCGCGTCATCAGGCCGAGCGCCCCGCTCCAAGAGCACACACTTAGGCGGTGTTTCAGCGCCAGATTCCTTAAGCAAATCATAGACTTCGTACTCGAAAAGACTATCCCGCCCTTCGGCGTGAGCCTCTTCAAACAACGCATTAATGGCGTCATAATTAACCGCCACCTGCACGGACCCAAATGCAAAATGAGAATCTGCCACTCCATAACTCCCTGAACTTATCTATAAAAAACGAGGATTTCTCCTCGTAAAAAACCTTGCCGACCCTATTCCGACTCAATCCCTGCATACCGTTGAACAATCACGTCATATGCACCGTTTTTATGCAACGACCTCAATCCGCGATTAAAGGCATCACAAAGTTCGCGATCCTTAAAAGAAAGGTTGCGTGGAGATGGTGGAAATATCGAGAAAAATTGGACATCCTGCTTTATATCAATATCTTCTGACGCAGAACCACTGAGCAATTTTTTGCGCCAGTAAAGAAATATTCGTTTATCCGAAACCACGACCTGTACTCTCCCGGAATATAACATACGAACCTGAAGCGATTGATCGGCCAATTCTTTATACTGTAAATTTTCGGTAGCCATGGCAGCATATTCAGAACCGAGGTACTTGACCGCATTATTAAAACTCAAAACCACTTTATCTTTAAGATCGTTAATGGATTGAAGGTTAAACCCTGAGCGTTTCATAGCCACTGCGTAATTCTGATAGACAAGGGTCACATCCGAATCAAAAGATTCCAAACCGGACTCGTAAGACATATCATACGTAGCATTCGTCGCCACGCAATCAACCATGCTGTCCGCAAAGGCAACCGGCAATCGCAACTTCGGTAAATACATGAATTGTGTATTCATACCGACCGCTGCAAACGACTCACGAATAATATCAACCTCCAGCCCTGCATGCTCCTCTTTGATCACATAAGGAGGCAATGAAAACCCGATACCAACCGTAACATCACGAGCGTGTGCGATTCCGACCATTACACTGGCCGCGACAAACACAACAAGACACCATGAAAACAAGCGGACGCATTGCATGCAGGCTTCCTTACACAGTGAAGGCACAGAAAGTTCAACTTTCACAAAAAACACTAGATCCACCGCACAGTCGGTTCCGGCCTCGGAGGAATGAACGATAAGCTTCTAACAGGTCTACCAAGAAGCAATGCGCCATACACAGCACAATCTTCCGGCACGCCAAGAAGGTCAGTCACCTTACGATCATATGTTGCCGCCGCAATCACATACCCACACCAACACCCACCAAGTCCGACTGATGAAGCGGCCAAATCCAGATAGGTAACAGCGACAACCGCATCCTCACGCGGCATAATTCCCTTTTGCGGACCATAAGCTACAGCAAGAGCTGGGGCATTCCGACAAACAAGATCGAGACCATTGTCCCACGCACGGACAATACCGGGTAAATGCAACCTGCCTGAAACCGCAGTCTCCCCTTCGGCCTCTCTCCGCATCCAATCCACCACGGAGTTGGCGACCAATGCGACTTTCTCTGGAGAATCAGCCACAGCCCACCGAGTTGGTCGGGCGTTATGAGCTGATGGACAGTATTCAGCAGTCTGAAGCAAAGATATAAGCATTGCCCGGCTCACAGGGGTCTCCTTGAAAGTGCGTACGGATCGACGCGCCCTGAGAAACTGTTCGCCTTGCGCCTGAGATATCCGCAAATCCTTTCTCTGTCGCACGGCTTCTGTCGGGAACCTTTCCAAAGCAATGGCCCCGGTAGGGCACACTGCCACACAATGCCCACACTCCAGACAGTACGCCTGTTTTTTTTCGTGTGGTACTGGCAACGCCCCGTTTTCAAAAACAATACATCCAGCGGGACATTCGGCGGCACAGAGTCCGTCCTTTATACATTTCTCAGAATTTATAGTGAACAAAGGCATTGGTTCTCCAGTGTCTATTTATTTGGAAAATGAATTGTACAGACAATTAAATTACGCAACCTAACGACAAGGGTCAACACACTCTCTCTATGCTCATTCCTTGCATAGAAAGACCTTACACCTTTGCAGAAAGGCTCTTTTTCAGTTAATGCAATTTTATGAAATTCCTATTGTGTAACATTGTGACATGCATTCTTCTCCTTTCAGCACTGCCATGTTTCGCGGATGAAACATTTCATGAAAAAAAAGAAGTCATTGTTGTTGTGAGTCACTATCCACCATGGAAAATCATCGAAGAAGACAACTTCAAGGGGATCGATATCGAATTAACAAGGACCTTGCTTCTTGAAGTCGGATATACGCCGCGCTTCATCGGCTGCCCCTGGATTCGCGGCATAAAAATGCTTGAAAATGGTGAGGCTGATCTTATCAGCGGCATTCTCAAACGATCTGACCGCGAAAAAACTATGACTTTTCTTGAACCTCCATACAAAACAAAATCAAGCAAGGCCTTCTTCATCCACAAGGACGGAATGGATATAGCTAACTATGAAGATCTCGACGGGAAAATTCTCGGCGTCCAACGAGGTGCCAAGTATTTTGAACGGTTCGACAACGACATCACATTGAACAAACAAATCATCCACAACAACGAACTCAACTTCAAAAAACTCGTGACGGGCCGAATTGATGCCCTCATTGTCACGGAAAGCATCGGCGATTATCTGGCTGCGGAAATGAATTTGAACCACATCGTAAAAAAAGCATCCTTCCGTCACGATAAATCCGTTCCGGTATATTTCGCCATTTCCAAAAAATCCCGGTTGATATCTATAAGCAAAGAACTCATGGCCGCCACAAAACGACTCAAAGAAAACGGAGAATTCGACCGAATCATTAATTCGTTCTTCGAAAAGTTACACGCTCCACACTAGGTCCTGATCATTCCAAGAGTCACTCTGTGGACAATTCACGACACGTTGACCGCCCTGCCGATTTCCCGTATTTCCTGACCCGTCAGGATAATCACTGACGTTTCCGTTTCAAATACGATATATAATCCGTCTACGGATCACTCTATACCACGAGGTTTTTCATGAGCACCAAGGCCGATGTCCCGGAAAAAGGCAAAGACTTCATTCGTCAGATTATCGAAAAAGACAACGAAACAGGTAAATACGGAAGCCGGGTGCATACAAGGTTCCCCCCGGAACCCAATGGGTACCTGCATATCGGTCACGCCAAGTCTATCTGCCTGAACTTCGGTGTTGCCCGAGACTACGATGGCAAGTGCAATCTTCGTTTCGACGACACCAATCCGGTAAAAGAAGATATAGAATACGTTGATTCCATCCGCGAAGACGTAGAATGGCTCGGTTTCAAGTGGGACGCCAACCCGTTTGCTTCCGACAATTTCGAGAAGCTCTATTTCATCGCTGAGCTGTTTATCAAGATGGGCAAAGCGTATGTGGATCACCAGTCCGCCGAAGAAATTCGCGAAAACCGAGGCACTCTCAAAGAACCGGGCACCAATTCCCCGTATCGCGACCGCACCGTGGAAGAAAATCTTTCCCTGTTCCGCGCCATGAAGGCGGGCGAACTGGAAGATGGCGAGTGTATCCTGCGTGGCAAGATTGACATGACCGCAGCAAACTTCATGCTCCGCGACCCGGCCCTGTACCGTATCAAACATGCCGATCATCACCGCACTGGCGACACGTGGTGTATATACCCTATGTATGACTTCACCCATGGTCTGTCCGACGCCATCGAAGGGATCACCCATTCTATCTGTACCTTGGAGTTCGAAAACAACCGTCCGGTATACGACTGGTGTGTGAACACCCTCATGGAAGGCCTCAAACAGCCTGAACTGTTCGGTGAGAATGCTGCCATCTACGAAGAATTGGCAGCCCTGCCTGGATTCAACCAACGTCCGTGGCAGTATGAATTCGCTCGTTTGAACATCACCGGTACCGTGCTCTCCAAACGCAAGCTCATCCAGCTCGTGCAGGAAGACTATGTTTCGGGATGGGACGACCCCCGCATGCCAACTATTTCCGGCTTCCGCAGACGCGGCTTCACCCCGGAATCCATCCGCGACTTCTGTGACCGTATCGGTGTTGCAAAAGCTGACTCCACGGTGGAATACGCCCTGCTGGAGTACTGCCTGCGCCAGGACCTGAACGACCGCGCCGCTCGCTATATGGGTGTAGTTGATCCGGTCAAACTCGTCATTGAAAATTACCCCGAAGATCAAGTGGACGAATTCGAAATAGCTCTCCACCCGGAATACGAATCCTACGGCAAACGCAAAGTTCCTTTCACTAAAGAATTGTGGATCGAACGGGCTGACTTCATGGAAGACCCGCCGAAGAAATTTTTCCGCATGGGCCCGGACCGGGAAGTTCGTCTGCGCGGTGCTTATTACGTCTTGTGCACAGGATACGATACTGACGCAGACGGCAACGTCACGGAAATCCGCGCCACTTACGACCCCGAAACCAAAGGCGGATGGCTGGAAGGTGGCCGCAAGGTCAAGGGAACAATGCACTGGGTTTCCGCCACCAAGGGCATCAAAGCCGAGGTGCGCAACTACTCTAACCTGTTCAGCATAGATAATCCCAACGCACCGGAAGAAGGCAAAACTTTCGTGGATTACGTTGACCCTGATTCTCTTGAAGTCCTGAGCGAATGTTACGTGGAACCGGCTCTGGCAAAAATGCAGCCGGGCACAAACTTCCAATTTGAACGCACTGGATATTTCTGCTCGGACTCCAAAGACCACAAACCTGGTGAAAAACTGGTCTTCAACCGGACCGCCACCCTGCGCGACTCCTGGGCTAAAATCCAAAAACAGATAGGGAAATAATCGGCCCCACAAAAACGTGCACATCCTTCACTAAAATATGGAGAAGACTCCGTAACCAAGATTCAAATAAAAGCCCCGACATCGGGGCTTTTATCGTTGTGCCACAACAGATATTGCAGCACACACAGGGTAATGATCTCAAAGAATAATAAAGATTTTGAAATCCGCTTGACATTGATTGTACAATCAATCTATAGCTTCATCACAAGCTGATTGCACAATCAATCGATAGAGAGAAATAGATCATGTCCAAGAAGGAAGCCATACTCAAAGCCGCCCAGGAAGCCTTTGCTCAACTGGGATTCACCGGCGCCACCGTCAAAGACGTAGCGAATCGCGCCGATGTCTCTTTCGGACTGGTTTCCCATTACTTCGGGAGTAAACAGGAACTGTTCCTGGCCGCTGGATTTGACATGGCTGACAGGTTAGTGGCCCGGTTGACAGAAGCCACTGCCAAAGAGACCGATGGCCTTGTTGCCATTCAACGGTACATGACCGCATATTTTGATTTCACCGAGGAGCATAGGAATCGTTTCTCCATCCTCCTGCGGTGTTCCCCCTTCAGCCACATGGAAACCGGCCTAGATGCCGAAAAGGTGGCTGAAAAGTTCAGCATCTTCATTGATGAGCTGAAACGCTGCGTATCTCTCGGCATTAAAGACGGATCGATCCGCGACCTTCCTCTCGAAGAAACCGCGTTGATCATCTACGGCAACATTGTCGGTTCCGTCCGCACCAGTCTTCTTACTCCCTATGAGTCTGGAAACATCTTTGCCGAAACCATAAAACATGTGATGCGCAGCCTAAAAAACAGCCCCGGTCAGGACGGCTGTTGATAAAACACCTGACGCAACACCGGTAAAGGCTTTGTCCAATTTACTGAGAACGAAATTGTTTATTACGGAGTAAGAAATATGTTTTCCAACCTCACAGCATCCAGAATCATGGAAATTATTCTTGGAAGCCGTAGCTGGCTGACCTACATCGATTCTTTCAAGTCCTGGTCTCAGGATTGGAATCGCAACCAAAACTCTTAGTCCCGAACGAATCACCTCCTATGGGCATTGGAATGGACCGCAACCCACACCTAAAAGCCTGATAGATACGTTTCGGACACCCGGTTTAACCGGGGATATTGGGAGTCGCCTCGGCGACTCCCATTTTTTTACGTTTCAAACGTTCTAAATGTCGCAAAGCTACACTTATGTCGCTTTTATGTTGCAGGACGTTGCAAAAGAGACGTTTACGCGACAGCTGCCGTTCTACTGATCAAAGTATAGACTTTTTATAACCCTTAGTATTTTAATAATATAATCAAAATAACGTATTCTTGGCACAGCCGTTGCTTATACTAGTCCCAGTGACCAGGGGGACAAGAAGCAACATTCAAAACATGCGGGAGGGCGATATGTTTGATAAGAACGTGACCAAGGTGGTTCAGGACTGTATCCTCGACAGCGGTATTCAGGCCAAAGTTGTAGCCAAAAAAATCAACAAGCCGTATTCCACACTCATGCGTGAAATCAACCCCTTCGATGTCAGCGCTAAACTGGGCGCAGAAACCTTGCTGGAAATCATGAAGGTAACACACGACATTCGCCCTTTGAAATATATGGCCACCGAAATGGGTTTCAACCTAGACGGATGTAGCGCATAATTAAAATTTTCTCGACGCACCCCAAGACCGGACACTTAGTCCGGTCTTTTTTTTGCCTCTTTCGTCTTTTATTGACCATTACATCCATAAATTGCTCTGTCGTCTTGCGAAATTTTCATGAACATCATATGACTTTCGTGGTATAAATAAACACGAAAAAGAGACCGACAGATGACCCCGGACACACGCACGCTGACCAAAGCACATTCTCTCAGCCGCAGAGCCGCCATTCTGCAAATGGGTCTGATCGGCATCATCGTTCTTTGTTTTTCTGCCGCCATTATTGGATTCAATGCCTACCGGCTAAAACTGCACCTTTCCGATCAAACCCAAAATATTTCCCATCTAGCCAGAACCAGCCTTGCTTCCGCTGTCTGGCAGGTCGACCACGCTTCAGCTAAAGACTTTATCGACGCGGTCTTTCAGGATGAAACGGTAGTGTTTGCACAGGTTGTCACTGGCCGAGAAATCATGGCCGTTAAAACCCGTCCTCGGTTCGCCGACAAAAACTTCACTTTTTTCAAAAACAACCGACAATTTCTGACAAGTTCCGTGGAAATCAAAAAATACGGAGACTGGATCGGCACGTTCCGCCTCGCAGTTTCCACGGAGAGATACCATCAGGAAATTGGCATTTACGTCATTGCCACCCTGATTCTTGCCATGTTGCTCATCGGGGCGATCTCCCTGACGTCGTATTTATTCACACGGAAAAAGTTTTTTGCCCCGCTCAAACGAATTGAGACATCCGCAGCCTTTATCGCGGACGGAGATCTTGATGCCTACATCGACACCTCTGCTCCCAATGAACTCGGAAATCTTGCACGAGCTATTGATGACATGCGAGAATCCCTTCGCCACCTCATTGATGACCTTCAGGAAGCCAACTCCAAACTGCAAAACCACCAAAATATCCTGGAAACAACCGTCAAAAAACGCACCGAAGAACTTGAGGCCAAGAACCTTTCTTTGAACGCGGCACTCGAAGAAATACGCAATTCCAAAAAAACCGCTGAAGTCGCCAACCAGGCAAAGAGTAGTTTTCTCGCGAGCATGAGCCACGAAATTCGCACACCTATGAATGCCATCCTCGGTATGGCCGATATTCTCTGGGAAACAAAACTCTCCGAAGATCAAGCAAAATATGTCAAT
This sequence comes from Pseudodesulfovibrio nedwellii, assembly GCF_027923765.1. Taxonomy (NCBI): domain Bacteria; kingdom Pseudomonadati; phylum Thermodesulfobacteriota; class Desulfovibrionia; order Desulfovibrionales; family Desulfovibrionaceae; genus Pseudodesulfovibrio; species Pseudodesulfovibrio nedwellii. The sequence continues at coordinate 1,874,642 of NZ_AP026709.1, forward strand.
GTTTTCCGCACTGCCGGAGAAAGCCTTTTGGAAATCCTCGACGATATTCTGGACTTGTCAAAAATTGAAGCCGGACATTTGAAGCTGGAGTCCACATGGTTCTCACTCAAAGAAACTATGGACAAAATGTGCACCATCATTAACACCAAGGCACAACAAAAAGGGCTGTCGCTGGCCTGCACAATTCCTCCGCAAGTTCCTGATCGGCTGCAAGGTGATCCAACACGACTCAGACAGATCTTACTCAATCTGCTCGGTAACGCCGTCAAATTTACCGACTCCGGCTCCGTAAATCTCGCGGTTCAAACAGCACCCGGTCCCGCTGGCAAAACCACCCTCCAATTTTCCATTACGGACACGGGTATGGGAATATCCGGCGACAAACTCTCTACAATTTTCGATTCCTTTACCCAAGCGGACAGTTCCACGACCCGCGAATTCGGCGGCACTGGCCTAGGGCTGGCCATCAGTAAACAATTGACACAGCTTATGGATGGACGCATCTGGGCAGAAAGCACACCGGGACGCGGCAGCACGTTCCACTTTACTGTCTGTTTCAACGCTGACTCAAAAGCCGAATCAAGCCCCGGCGAGGGACTGATTGAAGGCGATGAAAAGCCGTTGCCCGAGACAAACATCCTCATGATGGAAGATTCCAAATACAACGCTTTCGTCATCCAGACCTATTTAAAAGGCACGCAATGTCTCCTAACCGTGGTGGAAAACGGCAAGGAAGGATTTGAAATTTTCAAACAGGGCGGATGGGACCTGATTCTCATGGATATTCAAATGCCACTGATGGACGGTTATTCAACTACACAGGCTATCCGTACATGGGAATCCGAACAAAACGCCACCCCCATTCCCATTGCCGCAATGACGGCGCACGCACTGGAGGAAGATGCCAAACGATGCCTCGACGCAGGAGCGAATCTGCATATTCCCAAGCCGGTCAAAAAAAGCACACTTTTTGATGCCATTCGCCAAATGACAGACTCAACATCTACCAAGAACACGGGGACTGACAATGACTAAACCGACTCTCATCTGGTGCCATGGTTCTCTCAGCCACCCCTGGGGAGCCAAGAGCAAAGCCTTGGCGGCAACGGCTAAAGAGTTGGGATTGTCCATGGAAGCCCCAGACTTTCAAAATATTGAAAATGCGGACGAACGGGTTGAGCATCTTGTGAAACGCCTGAAAGCACTTGATGGTCCACCCATTCTTGTTGGATCGAGCATGGGAGGATATGTCGCTGCAGCGGCTGCCAGGCATGTGAAAACCAAAGGCCTTTTTCTGTTGGCTCCGGCTTTCTATCTTCAAGGTTATGCCCTGCACGTCTTCACTAACCTGCCAAAAAAGCTTACAGTTATTCATGGATGGACCGATGACGTCGTCCCCGTTGACAATTCTTTGCGCTTTGCCAAAACCCACAAGGCGAATCTCCACGTCTTCAACGACACACACAGGTTAGAAAACAGCACGGACAGACTGTGCGCGATATTCAACCGTTTCCTGATAACTGTCACAGCCTAGAGTTAAAAAAAACCATGCACACGCACTCGCACACATTTCCATTCCTCGCGATCCTCATGATTGTGACACTTCTGTGCCCGCTCATACCGGCCCACGCTCAGGAAGATTTTCCACTGCGCCCATATTACCCGGAAGTCACCCCCATCACGACAGACAAACTCATGGCAGAGTATGATATAACCGTGATCGTCGACATCCGATCTCGACTCGAATACGAGGTTGCCCGCATCAACAAGGCAATCCTCCTCCCCCTCACCTTAGAAAACTTTGCCGACAAACTGGAAGAAGTCCGTCCAAAACACAGCGCAAAACCAATGGCCTTTTATTGTAACGGTCATTCCTGCGCCAAAAGCTATCAGGCGGCCCAGCTCGCCCTCTCCCTCGGATTCGAAAACGTTTTCGTATATGACGGTGGCATTTTTGACTGGATTACCGCCATCCCGAAAAGGGGAACGCTCATGGGGGAAACACCGGCCCGCGCAGACCGTATTATCGATTCCCAAAAATTTCTCCAGCACCAGATTTCCTATGACGAATTCTTGGCTGCTTCCAAAGAACCAAACACGGTTGTCATTGATATCCGTGATCCATTCCAACGAGACAGCGGCCCCAGAATCGACGACATTCGCAACATCCCGCTGGACCCACTCCTTGACCTTGTAACATCTCGTATCTGGACAGAAAAAAAACTCCTCTTTTTTGATGCCGTCGGCAAACAAATTCGTTGGCTGCAATACTTCCTGAACGCTTATGATTACTTCGATTACGCGTTCCTCGAAGGCGGCATGCGTGCCATTGCCAACGATCCCACCAAGATCAAACCCGTCATTGAAACCGACCAGACAGTCATTACCAGCCAGTCCATGCTTCTCAAACTGACGGCAGATCAACGACTGGACAATGCCGATCGCAAAGTCATCAGTTATCTGCTTGCCAACATCAAATTCAACAATTACGTGGTAATCGACATTAATGACGTCAGCCGGGACACGGGTATCAGCTCATCCCTGCTTACCAATTCAATGAAAAAACTCACCACTTTCGGTTACGCAACACACTCGATAATGCAAGGGATGCTCATCGCACAGGTTGACCCGCGTCTAGCCTGGAAAGGCGACCCCGACAGCCCACTCTGGAATCACAAAGTCAAGGAATTCGATGCTGCCATTCAACAATAGATCGACTAAAATCCCAGGGACAACGGCTTGTACCATGTTGCTGATTGCGGCCTTGGCCATCGCATTGTCCCCTGTCTATGCGCAGGCTTTGGACAAGACGAGCCTTGTTCTGCAGTGGCTTCCACAGGCTCAATTTGCCGGATATTTCGTAGCCAAGGACAAAGGTTTCTATGAGGAAGAAGGCATTGACCTCACCCTTATATCTGGTGGCCCGGATGTACTTGCCAGTGAACAACTCGACGCTGGCAACGCGGAATTCGCCACCCTATTTCTCACAACAGGTCTACAACGAAGGACAACCCTGCCTATCGTCAACATCGGCCAGTTCGTGCAACGGTCGGCACTCATGCTCATTGCCAAAAAATCCTCGTGCATTACCTCGTTCAAAGACTTGAATGGCAAAAAAATCGGCCTGTGGGGTAACGAATTCCAAATTCAGGCTCGAGCCCTCTTTCGTCAAATGAACCTCAAGGTAACAGTGGTTCCGCAGTCCTCTTCGCTTGACCTATTCCTGCGCGGCGGAGTCCATGCAGCCTCAGGCATGTGGTATAATGAATATCACACACTTCTTACCTACGGTCTTGATGAAGAAGAACTCCACCCCTTGTTTTTCAATGATGCCGGCCTAAATTTCCCGGAAGATGGCATATACTGTCTGGAACAAACGGTCGAAATGCGCCCCGAACTGTGCCAAAAGCTGGTCCGGGCCACCATCAAGGGTTGGGAATACACCTTTGCCCATCAGGATGAAGCTCTCGATATAGTCATGCACCGCATGCAATCAGCTAGAGTCCCGGCAAACCGCGCACATCAGCGATGGATGCTGAAACGAATGGAAGATATCATCATGACCGATGAAGCCGCCACCATGGGAGTCCTTCGCAAGGACGACTTTGAACGGGTTCGTCAAACGTTGCTGGATACCGGTTTTCTAGATACAGCCCCAACTTTCGAAGAATTCTACAAAGGGGCACTCCAATGAAACGTTGGCCCATTGCTTTCAAACTCACGCTTTTCATCCTGTCCTGCGCCTTCGTTATCGTAGGAGCCATCGTAGGGTATAACTACTATTACTCTCGCGATATCATCCTTCGCCAAACACGGGACAATTCGCGTCTTCTCGCTCGCGAAACCGCAGGCAGCATAGACGCGACGCTTTACAGCGTACAAAAAGTTGCTGAAAACATTGCGTTTTCCCTTGAAGACGCGACCATGACTTCGCAAGAAATTTTGGAACTTAATCGCCGGGTACTAGCAAACAATCCCGAAATATACGGTATGGCGATAGCCTTTGAACCGTATTCTCTCGAACCGGACAAACTTTACTTCGCACCATACTATTTCCGTTCCGGTGGCCGCATCGGTTTCACCATGCTCGGAGATGCAAAATACAGATATTTTTACATGGATTGGTACCAGTTGCCCAAAGAACTGGGACACCCGGTCTGGACTGAACCATATTTTGACGAAGGCGGCGGCGGTGTTGTAATGGCGACTTATGCTGTACCTTTTTTCCGAACAAAGAACGGAAAAACCACCTTTGCTGGTGTTGTCACAGCAGATATTTCTCTGAGTAAACTTCAGGAAAGAGTGGCAAAAATCCGTATCTTTGACACTGGATACGCCTTCCTGCTTTCCCGACACGGAACTTTCATCACACACCCGGATCGTCGACTGGTCATGAATCAAACCATTTTCTCGCTGGCTGAAGAACTCGGTTCTGACCGGCTCCGCAAACTGGGCCAGGACATGCTTTCTGGCGTGACCTCATTCGTGGCAGCCGGCAAGGCCATCAATGATCAGGAATGTTACCTGTACTCGAAAGGCCTTGAATATGGCGGCTGGTCTCTAGGCATTCTCTTTCCCAAAGATGAAATGCTGGCCGATGTCCACAGTCTTTCGAAAACCATGGGCTTGATAGGTCTGGCAGGCTTTGCTCTTCTTGCTTTTGTCACCATGGGCATCGCGCGACGTATCACACACCCTCTGCGTCAATTGTCGGGAGCCGCCCGTGAAATTGCCTCTGGAGATCTGGACGTCATGCTTCCAGAAATATCCAGCCGTGATGAAGTAGGCGACCTGACGGACTCCTTCCGTTACATGAAGGCGTCCCTCAAGGAATTCATTCAGGATCTGACCTCCACAACAGCGGCCAAGGAACGTATCGAGTCCGAACTCCGCATTGCCCGCGAAATACAAATGGGTATCCTACCCAAGCTCTTCCCGGCCTTTCCTGAACGCAAGGAATTCGAGGTATTCGCTTCCATTGAACCGGCCAAGGAAGTTGGAGGAGACCTCTACGACTTCTTCTTCGTGGATGAAAAGCATTTCTGTTTCCTGGTAGGCGATGTCTCCGGCAAAGGCGTCCCCGCTGCCTTTTTTATGGCCGTGACCAAAACATTGCTCAAGGTTGTCTCAGAAAAGGGACTCAACCCCGGTGAGGTTCTGACCAAAGTCAACGCCGATCTTTCTGCCGATAACGAATCCTGTATGTTTGTCACCTTGTTCCTGGCTGTCATGAACATCGAAACCGGCGAAATCAAATATGCCAATGCCGGTCACAATCCTCCCGTCTTTATGCCATGCGGAGGCACACCTGAATGGATTCCGCCTTTTGGCGAACCAGTTGCAGGCATCATGGAGGACATGGAGTACTCGACCAAGACCATGACCATGAAAAAAGGGGATATCATGTTCATCTACACCGATGGTGTAACTGAAGCCATGAATCCGGACAAAAAACTCTACTCAGAAGACCGCCTCATGAATCTGCTTGTTTCCATGGAAGAACCGTTCGCGCCCAAGTTGGTCAAAGACGTTAATAGTTCAATTAAAGAGTTTACACTCGGAGCCGAACAGTCAGACGACATCACCATGCTCGCTATGCAATTCATGGGTAAGTGCTAGAAATAAAAAACAAACTATACGAATAAAGAACCAAAGCCCCTCATTCTCCTATACTATATAGAGGAATGAGGGGTAACGTGTTGTAGTTTCACTACAAAGGTTCCTTTTTTCTCTCATTCATCAAAGAACTTCCCCCTTTTTTTACTTTTCGTTGGCACAAAAATGAAAAAGGGAGTAACTTTCACCACAAGGCAGAAAAATTCAACATGTGGGGGGTAAAGCATGTTTGAGAAGAATCTGACCAAGAAAATGCAGGACGTGGTCCTGGAGGGTCGCATTCCGGCCAAGGAAGTGTCCCGAGTCATCAGGAAGCCGTATTCGACACTGCTTCGTGAGCTCAATCCGTTTGACACACATGCCAAACTTGGCGCCGAAACCATGTTCGAAATTGTGAAGGTAACGCACAACGTTGCCATCATTGAATTCATGGCTCGGGAAATGGGTTACACCCTCATGCCTGTTGAGGGCGTGAAAACGGGCAAGCCCCGGTCAACCAACCTCATGCGCGGTCGGGAAGCTACCATGTAGCGCCCAGCCGAACCACACGTCGAGCGTCCCGGGATGCTTCACGCATCTCGGGGCTTCGGCATGGGCATTCCCAAATCACAACTTACCGTTTCATTTTGACTTTATGAAACGTTTGGTTTCTACTGTCTGTTGTACACAAACGCTCCAAGGAGGAAGGGCATGTCCCAGGATACTTTCAAAAAAGCACTCGCCGTCGGTCGTCCGCCGAACGTCGTTCAAAATTTCCCAGGTTCCCAGGCACTGCTTGTCAGTGGCAAGGTCATTGATCGTGCCATGACTGCCAAAGGCGGCGCCATGACCATCGCAGCAAACGGCCGCAACATCTTCATTATCGAAGGCGCTCTCAAAGCAGCCCAGCGTGCCAACGCTGCCATCATCATTGAAATCGCACGTTCCGAAGCCACATACTGCCCCACCACCTTGTGGAACATTGCACGCAGAGTCGATTATCTGTGTAACAAGCTCGGCATTACCATCCCGGTAGCCGTGCACGCAGACCACTATTTCATTAAATCATGGGATGGCGTGGCCGAGGCCAAAGCGGAAATCCCATCGGTATTCGATGCAGGCATCACTTCCATCGCCATCGATGCCTCACACATGACTGACGACCTCAACCTTCTTGCCAACCTCGTTGTTGCGCCAACTATCCCGACATGGGCCGGTTACGAAACGGAGATCGGTGAGATTAAAGGCGAATTTGGCCTGTCCAGTCCGGTGGAAGCCAAGTTTTTGTGCCAAGGACTCAATGCCCACAATTTTTGCCCTGACTGGATCGCTCTCAACAACGGCACCACCCACGGCATTGAGGCATCTGGTGAAGGAATTCAGGTCGATCTGACCGCTAAAATCCATGAAACGCTTAAACCGTATGGCACCTCCGGTGCACAGCACGGTACTTCCGGCAATGATTCTGCTCGCCTGCGCGAAATTGCAGCACAGACAGCCACCACCAAAGCCAACGTGGCCACAGCCCTTCAGATGATCGGTTGGGGAGTGAAGGTCAATGAATTCGGCAATGCCATCATGGACGGCGATCACTTTGCCAAGGTGACCGGTACAGGCGTGGATGATGCATTGTGGGATGAGATGGTCGCATACGCTGACGACAACGGCATTTCTGGCGGCAACTACAAGAAGCTCAATCTCGTCTTCGAACGCCGCTGGCAGGGCCAAAGTCAGGCAATACGTCAACGCATGGCAGACAATGTGGAAGGATTCGTCTACGACCTTCTGGTCAACGTTTTCAACGCACAGGACACTGCTCCGATTGCATACGACCTGATCCTTGAAGCAGGCTCCTACGACCTCGGCCCCAAAGCCAAACAATTTGAAGATCCTGCCGAATGGACCGAGGAAAAAATCAAGGCCATGGCTGCCTCGATTGACACCGACAAAGGTCCCGAAGGCGACTTCGACGACTAACCTCTAGAGGCATCGCACACTATGGCCCGCATTGGTTTATACTAATGCGGGCTTTTTATGTGTATTCACTATCACTGATTAAGACTTCTGGAAGGATGAAATGCATTATCCGGATTCTTCACCCCATATATTTTTAACAAATCGGCATACGCAGGACTATCGAAAAACTTTGCCAACGACTTAGACAACTTTTTGGACAGAGCACGATGTCCAGGTTTGCGGCTCAATGCTACATAATAGTAATTTGGAATAATTGGTAAAGAAGGAACAATTTCTTCTTCAAAACCATGCTTATTAATTAATTCCCGAGTTGAGGTAAGATAATTAGCAAAAACATCAATCCGGCCAGCTTCAAGACTGCTGAAGGCCGCCCCAAAGGAAGTAAAAGAGGTTACTATAGGCGTGCCGCTTTCTTCAAACCACCGACTCCAATCCTCACCATGCATAATTCCAAGCCGTAATGACTTTGAGAATCGCCCTTGATAAGAAAAATCACTGTCCGGCTTGACCCAAAAAACAATCGTTTCCTGACTCAATGGAGTATCCACAAAATGCAATACTGATCCCCGGCGGGCTGTTGATGCCAGATCAAAAACACCGTCCGTCAATGAATCTTCAGCCATCTGAGTCGCACGTTTCCAGGGAAACGGTATAAATTCTATTGCATATCCGAGCTCACTCGCCACACGACGAAAAATGTCAGCATCAATCCCCGTCAACTCGCCCTTAACCCACTGATAATGTCCGGCCCAATCCTTATTTTCCACGCTGATAACAAGCACCTGCTCTGCACAAGCAAAATTTGCCATCAATAACAGAAAAAAAACAGTATATGCCAATCGTATCATTATCGAACTCTTCCTTCTTTGGACTTCAGCCAAGGGCGAATATCAACACCACCGTATTGCTCCAGCAAACGATCATATTCAGCACTCTTGTAAAAGACTTTCAGAGCATCAGAAAATGTCTTGGCCAGTCGGATATGTTCTCCTTTCTGTGTAAAGGCAATGGAGTAAGATAGTCCATGAAGCATTGGCTCAGAAGGTTCCACCTTACCCACAAATCCCAACCTACGAACCTGATCCTGTGTAGGGGCTAGATACCCACCAAATGCATCAATTCTCCCTGCAATCAAACTGTTAAAAACAGCTTGATAGGAATAAAAGACCTCTACAGTAGGCATGCCTTCGCGGGCGAATCTGTCGCTCCAGTCTGAACCATGCATCAGCCCTATCCTCATGGAAGAATCAAACGCCCCGGAATAGTGATAAGAACTTCCTCTTTTCACCCAAAACACTGTCGATTCCATAGAAATTGGTGTGCTGACATAAGAAAGAAACTCTTTCCTTTGAACTGTTGGAGCCAAATCGAGAACCCCGTCAATCGACTTTTCTTTTGCCATAAGCATAACCCTTGGCCACGGCAGGGGCATGAAAACAATCGAATATCCCAATTTATTCGCAACCGTACGAAGCACGTCGGCATCAATACCAACCAATGCTCCGTTCGCCCATTGATAATGTCCTGCCCAATCACGGTCATCCACACCAAACGCAAGAGGTTGTCCTGCATTGGCCGAAATACCCGTCAACAGCACAACAAAAAAGACGCAATACACAATACGAACCAACAAGAAATTCATCAACTCAGCCCTTCCCATTTGAGGTATAAGTATTGCCCTCATAGTTAACAAAAAGACAAAGGTCATACTATTAGAATAGCTGCCTCTTCTGCAAACAAAAGACCCCGCCGTTTCCGACGAGGTCTCAACTATTAAAGAATATCTGTAATGATATCAGGCGAGGCAGTGCTATACGTTAAACAGGAAATGCGTCACATCCCCGTCCTTCATCACGTAGTCTTTACCTTCAACACGCAATACGCCTTCGCTCCGGCATTTGGCCTCGGAACCATGTTCTACAAAATGATCGTAACTGGCAATTTCAGCGCGAATAAATCCCCGTTCAAAATCAGTATGAATAACACCGGCAGCCTGAGGGGCTTTATCGCCCTCATAAATAGTCCAAGCACGGACCTCCTTCACGCCTGCCGTAAAATAACTGATCAATCCAAGCGAATGAAACCCTGTGCGGATAATCTGATGCAAACCGGATTCTTCGATGCCGTAGGACTCAAGAAATTCTTGGTAGTCCTCGTCTTCAAGGCCAACCAATTCTTCTTCCATCCGGGCAGAAATTTTAACGAACTCGGCGCCACGTTCTTCTGCCAACGCACGGACCGACTTCACATATTCATTGTCCTCGACAACGCCTTCTTCGTCCACGTTCGCGCAATAAATAACATTCTTGGCCGTAATCAAATGCAATTCCACCAACAACTCATCCAAGGACTTGCTTTCACTGTCAAAGGTGCTGACAGGTTGAACTTCGTCCATATGAGCGAGTAACTTCTTGGCGACCTCAATCTTCGGAGCCAACGCCTTGTCACCCTTAAGTTGCTTTTCCATGCGTTCAAGCCGGCTTTCCAAAACCTGAACATCAGCCAGGATCAGCTCGGTTTCGATAACTTCTATGTCGCGCAACGGATCAACAGAATTGGCGACATGAATTACGTCATCATCGTCAAAACACCGAACCACATGCAAAATAGCCTGAGTCTCGCGAATATTGCCAAGGAACTTATTGCCAAGGCCTTCGCCTTTGCTGGCACCAGCCACCAGCCCAGCGATATCCACAAAATCCACAGTAGAACTTTGGACTCGTTGCGGCTTGACCAAATCGGACAAGACTTCAAGGCGACTGTCCGGGACCGGCACTACAGCCTTGTTCGGCTCGATGGTACAAAAAGCGTAGTTTGCGCTTTCGGCATTCTGAGCTTTGGTGAGTGCATTGAACAGAGTAGATTTGCCGACATTGGGCAGGCCGACGATACCGATACTAAGTGACATGGAAACTCCTGAAAAAAAGAATTGCCGAAATTATATCTCGGCGAGGCGACTCAGTACCTTCCTTCACTCCAGGATGCAAGCTTATATTAGTGGGACCTCCCGGAAAAACCCGCGTCACAAACAAAAAAACCCGCCGATCAGCGGGTTTTTGAAATCCGTACTATGCAGAACGAGACCGTCTGGCCTCCACTGTCATACCGGGCTTGAGCTTATACGGTTTGCCAAAGATTTCCACAGGAACAACCTTGTCACCCTTGTGATAGGCGGTCATATTTACACGATCCGGCTCAATTACAAGATCAAACCAAATGGATCGCCAGATGAAGCTAAAACGCATTTCCCCCCAATGCGCAGGCAATTCAGGATCAACCCGCATGGGCGAACTTGACATGTTGAGTCCGGCGAAATCCTGTTTAAGCACTTCGAGCGTTCCGGCCATCACACCGGTATGAACACCTTCAATGGTTGTCCCTCCCTGTGTGTCGCGGATATCACTTTCCATAGCCTCCATGAACCAATCCCATGATATTTCACTGGAATAGATATAGCGAGAAATAACCGCGTGCACAACCTTGGACAGTGTCGACCCGTGACTTGTACGCTGTTCGTAAAAGTCATAATTATCCTTGAGCAGCTTGAGTGGGTCCTCCACTTTGTGTCCAAGCTGATTGAGAATCCGCGCCACTTCTTCAGGCTCAAGGATATACCATGTCATCAACGTATCAGCCTGCTTGGCTACCTTGTAATGATCAGGGTTATCCCCTTCCGCTTTAAGGATGCGGTCCATTCGGTGGATGGAATAGAACCTTTTACGATACCCTTCCCAATCCAGTTCATCCAACCCCATATACCCTTCGAACTGACTAATGATGCCGTCCTCGGTCATAATGACATTGAGTTGCGTAGTCATAGCCCGCCACTTGGCAATGTCCTCGTCGGTCAAACCAATTTTGACAACCATTTTCTCCCGCACCTTGAGCGGCAGTTGTTCCAATATTTCAAGCGATTTTTCCAAAAGCCAAACAACTAGGATATTTGTGTACGCATTGTCACGCACGCCCTGCTCATCACTTCCGGGCAAAGCCTCATGAAACTCATCAGGTCCCATGATTCCTTCAATATGGTACTTACTCGTGCTTTCCTCAAAAGTTGCAATACCGCCCCAAAACCGGGCAATATCAAGCATCATTTCAGCGCCATAATCCGTCAGGAACCGCTTGTCATTCGTACAGGATATATATCGCCATGTATTGACGAAGACAGCAATGGAGACATGTCGCTGGCGTCGGGAAAGGTCCGGCCCCCAATCCTTCGATTCAGGGTTGTAATGGACTTCCTGCGTTTCCTCGGAGCCATCATCTGCGGTCTGCCATGGATACATCGCACCAGTATACCCATTTTCCTTGGCGTATTCACGGGCCGCGTCAAGTCGGTTGTATCGGTACAAAAGAAGAGCCTTGGATATTTCCGGGAAATTCGCGTCATAAAACGGCTGTATATAAACTTCGTCCCAGAAAATATGACCTCTATATGCCTCACCGTGCAACCCTCGAGCAGGCATACCGGCATCACGATCGACGTTATGAGGACTGGCCGTAACCAGAAGATGGAAAATATGCAGTCGGAGCACACGCTGAACAAACCGGTCACCAGTCACGCGTATATCTGCCTTCTGCCACAACGCCTTCCAACTCTTGGCATGCGGACCAAAAACACCCTTGAATGTCTTGGCACCCTTCAGCCCGTCGAGACACATCTCCTTGAGATTCCCCGGTTCGCGATCAAGCGAAGTCCGCACATACACGAACTTCTCCAAAGAATACCTGTGATTTTCATGCACAAAGACTTGCATTTCCTCGGAAATCTTAGCCCGATCCTGAAGAACATCCTTGCGTACATCCAATGGTTTGCCATCTTCCATGACCCGCGACTTGGCCGCCATGACGACTTGATATCGCGAATGAGATGTCTCGGTATGCAGGAATATGCCATCACCAGCCTTACCACCGCCCACACGATTCAAATGCAAGGTGTTGAGGCTGGAATACCGAGCCACACCGTCGTTCTTTACATTGCCGTCCAAAGAGCAACGAACCGTGGCTTTTGCCGAATAGTTGAGCGGTGTAAAATCAAATTTGAGAGCCAACAGATGAGGATCAGCCATGGAGGCCACGCGACGAGACGAGATACGAGAAATCCGGCCCACTTGGTCTTTGACCACCAAATGCCGTTCCATGACACCTTCACGCATGTTCAGCCGATGCGCGTAACTCAAAATTTCCATGGACAACGGACTGACAAACTCACCGGACCCGATTCTAAAAGACACGGGCAACCAGTTCGGACAATTAACGAAATCATTATTCCAGATTTCACGGCCCTGCACTTCGCTCGGCGTCTTGTTAAACACACCGGAAATGTAAGTGCCTGGATAAAAATAATAAGATGAACATTCACACTCATATGCACCGCGTGTACCGAGATAACCATTCCCCACGGTAGTCAGTGTTTCACGCAGCTTTTCGTCGCCCGGATCGAAACCATGGTAACTGAGATACCACTCATCCGTGGCCATGCCACTTTCAAACCAATCCAGCAGATCTTCCACGGTGATTTCACCAAGGTCTGAGACAACCCAGTCCGCGCCAAACCGTTTAAGCATCTCGCCCTGAATATTTCGGGCCACGCCAAGCGTCATGCCGAAATTCCCTTTGCATCCGGCCTGCACACCGGAAATAGCATCTTCAACCACCACACATTCACCGGGATTCAGACCCATATTCTTGGCGGCAGTCACAAAAATATCTGGTTCAGGCTTGCCCTTCAGCCCTTGATCTGCCGAGACTACACCATCAACAACAGTTTCAAAAACATCCTCTAACCCAGCCAAACCAAGTACTAACTTCCCATTTCGGCTGGATGTGGCAAGCCCCACGCGAACACCCTGTTGCTTGAGATTCTCAATGAGGTCTACAGACGTTTGAAAAACTTCCGGCCCTTGGTCCTTGAGAATTTTCTGAAACAGTTCGTTCTTCCTATTACCTATTCCGCACACGGAATCCAGACTCGGCGGGTCTTCCGGTGTCCCCGGCGCTAGCCGAATATTCCGGGACTTGAGGAAACTCAACACGCCCTCGAATCGAGGTTTACCGTCAACGTAATTGTGATAATCCCCGGTCCGGTCAAACGGCTCAAAGGGAATATTGGCTTGCTCGGCGTTTTGTTTCAAAAACTCGTTAAACGCAGTTTCCCACGCCTCGCCATGAATTCGTGCAGTCCTGGTGATAACCCCGTCCAGGTCGAAGACGACACCTTTTAGAGTGATTGCAGACACGGATCGCTCCTTCAAAGCTGAGTTGTTTATCGCATAGCAGGGCTCATCGTGCCCAAAATGGTGACCAACATATCCGGTTCGGGCACGATCAACGCACCACGAGTCAACCCGGTTATGCGTTTGGCCAATTCCTCGTTTTTTGTGACGTATATAGCTCGGACGTCGGAGGTCAGTTCCAGAGCGGCTTCCAGCATAGGGACATCCGAACCTGTATCCCCGCAGATAAGATGCGGTCCCCGATACATCTGGAGATCCAACTCGGAATTAAGAAATTTTACACCGTCACCTTTGTCAAAATCCTTGAGACCATCACCGGATGTTTCCACAGTGAGAATAATCTCCACATCCAGTCCGGTATCCTCGATACGAAAGTTTTTCGACTCCGGGTCCAGCTCGGCAACCAGAACTTCAAGGATCTTGAAAAAAGCATCTGATTCGGCAGCATTAATCGACGTGCCGATATCCTGCCGAGCCACGGTAGATTGACCAAATTTAAATTGCAGACCGGAGCCGATATAGGTGAATTTCTGATATTCTGGTCGGTCTGTCAGTTCTGTTAAACGCGCATTCAGACAGTCCATGGCCTCTTGTTTGGCTCTGGGAATAGGTAACCGGCGAATACGACCTTCCAAGTCCAGACACTCCCGTCCCTTGGATGCGGCGTAATACATCTCACTTTCCGGGTTGACGCTGATTTCAATCAACCCATCAAGTGGTGCAGAAGTCAGGATTACCGGCCTACGAGCATTATTTTGCGCAAACCGTGTCAGAAAAACGGAATTATAAATGGACTGAATTGACGTCAGATACCGTGCACAATAATTGTTGATAGTTCCGTCGCGATCAGTGATAAACGCGTTGAAATCAAGCCCGTGAAGCAACTCCCGACCAGCCTGCACGTATTCATCAAATCCGGAGTGAAAGTCCGAAAGAAACTCCAAAAAAGTTTCCTCCCCCTCTTCCAAATAAAAAATATCCTTCCGCATTTCATTGATTTCATACTCCATATCAAGCGCAATGGTCCGCGTCCCATCCAACGACAAAATCTTTTTCCCATCCTCTTCAGGAACGGCTTCCAAAGATTCCAACGCATGACTCAAGGATGCCGCGGCCTCGTCCACCACACAGTTGCCATCCAGAAGTGATGCCACAGTCTTGAACCGCACCGTCCGGGTAGCGGCCATAAGATCATAGAAATCCTTAAGCGTTTTCAATGCAACAGACGTGATATCCGGCATAAGCCATCCCCTCTAATAATCAATCCTAACCGTGTAATTGATGGATTTTCCTTCCGTACCCTTGGAAGGCAACAGCGACGTGAGCGCAAATTCAATGGATCCCGAGTCGGCCTCGGTGTATTCAACATCAGCAGACAATATTTTCCATGAACCCGGAAAGGATTCACGCAATGTCAGATCCTGCGGCGTAGACTTGCCGTTCTTGACTGTAATTTTCCAACCTATTTCAAAGGCGTTCTTCCCCACTTTTTTAAAATGCGTCTGTGTACGCTCAACCTTCACATCAAAAGAGCGGCCAAGCACAAGACGAACTTCATTCCCGACCGCTGTGTGGTTAAGACGCGTCTCCCCAGCCAACAGCTGTGTACCGTCCATAGTGGGCATAAAAACACGAACCACCCCGCCAGGCATAGGACGACCAAGTTTGCCGACCTCGGTGTTTTCAAAAGACAACGCCAACTCGACAGGTTGTGAAACCTTGCCATTTCGCTGACCGGGGCCACTATGAAAACGACTTGTCAATTCCTGCTGCACAGGAAGATCAACCGCAGAAAACAAACCAACCTGTTTGGACCCTTGAGATGGCAACGAAATATACCGGCCAACTGAATATACGTGATATTGAGAAAAAGATTCTTCCGAGGCATAGCCCCCCGCACCGTCCATAGACGCGGACTCCATAGCCATAACGCCCTTGTTACGGGCCATTCTGGGAGCAGGTGCGCGTTGAACATCACCAGCAACCAATCGAACATCAGCGCTTTTAAATGCACGCCCAGAAGCGTTTGTCACCGTAGCCCACGCATCCAAATCGGCCATTGTACCGGACTTACTCAAAGTCATGGTATAATCCGCGTGCCAATTCACCCCACCCATAAGATAACTCAAGGAAACATTCTTCTTTCCTTCTGCAACGTTCTGTGTGGTCAAGGTCAATGTCGGTTCCGTATCAAAATCCTTGGGGAGTTTTGGCAGAAGCACTGCTTCAAAATTACCCACATACACCTCATTACCCACAGAAAAAACAGGCTGTCCCTTATTGGAAAGCAACGTGGCCTGTCGTAAAATGCGCGCATTTGCATCTGACGGATCAGGAAGAATCACTGACAATTCCTTGCCGACATAGGCATCGAGAAGATTCCCAGCTGTGATTGGATGGTAGCTGTATTCAACGTCATTAACCGTCATCCCGTCAGCCGCTGCCCGAACCGATGCAGGCTCTAAAGTGGTAGGGATATCGGTAAACACAACAGCGGCAGGGCCTTCCGGGAGCGTAACAACACGTGTTTCTCGGACCAGTGCCCGACCAGAATTATAGACAGCGATAAATGCACCACTGCCATTCGCATGGGCCATGCACGGGATAAGAGAGAGTGTGAGCGTGAAAAGAATAATGAGAACACCAGATTTCAGCCGAGTCATCGAGCCTCCGGACGTAAGTGGTCAATACTTATATAACAGTAATATCCCCTTACCGAAGAAGATACACTGCACAATTCTTTTTTGCAAAATAATAACAAAGATTATCACCACAAAAACTAATCCCCGATTACAGCGGAGAATAAAGCATCTTGTAGCACCTCAGCCATTCGCTTAAGATTATACCAACTATTTGTATTCATGTCACATTTACTGACTCGCCAAAAGTCTGGATATTTGCTAGACAAAAATGAGCTATGAAAATTCTCATTGTCGATGATTCACCGTCTACGGTGGACCAACTTACTGCAATCCTTCACGGTGCAGGGTACCGGGATCTCTCCGCTGTCACGACACTGGAAGAGGCTCTCGACTCGCTTTCATTAGCCGCCAAAATAGAAGTCCCCATAGACCTCGTCCTTCTCGACCTTGATATCGCCGCCACCAATGGCATAGCCGCCATATTGTCCATAAAATCTCATAACGAATTTCAAGATATTCCCATCATCGCAATCACCAAAGATGACGGCACAGCGAACCTTGACCAGGCCTTTGCAGCAGGTGCATCCGACTACATTGTCAAACCACTTGGCAAGACGGAACTTCGAGCACGAGTCCGATCCGCTCTGCAATTACGGCGAGAAATGATCAAACGAATGATGCGCGAACGGGAACTTGAACAACTGGCTCGTAAATTGGAGCGCATGTCTAATCAAGACGGACTGACGGAACTGGCTAATCGACGATGTTTTGATGACGCCCTTGTTTGCGAATGGGTCCGCAATGGACGTGAGGATCAACCGCTAGGGTTGTTGATGATCGATATTGATCATTTCAAACAATACAATGATGCACTCGGTCATGTGAACGGAGATGGTTGTCTTTACGCCGTTGCCAAAGCTCTTCAAAATGCAGTGCATCGCCCAGGCGATCTGGTCGCTCGGTACGGCGGCGAAGAATTTGCCATCATTCTTCCTAATACCGGATATAAAGGTGCCAAAGCCGTGGCGGACAACATCCACGAGAACCTCGCAAAAACAGCTCTTGGACATCCAGATTCCACTGTTGGCTCCAATGTTACCGTCTCAATCGGTGTGGCATCCGGGATTCCAACCTGTGAATCTTCCCCCGAGCACCTGCTTCAGGCGGCTGATAGTGCCCTCTATCAAGCCAAAGAATCTGGCCGCAACAGGACCGAAGTCATTAATCTTCCCAGCCCAAAATCTCTGCGGCAATAAAAGCTCAGCCCCCTCCCTTGCGACATGGCTCCGTTTTCCGAATGAAAAACGAGGACCACACGTTCCGGGGAGTCACGCATGGCCCTCATTCAACAGGGATGGACAAACAAGCCCGCAGGGTTCGGGAGTCTGTCGGAAATATCAAAAATTATCGAAGGAAATGAATGGAGAGATAACTCCCGCAACAAGGACAAACCTTGACGGGGGATACGATTACGTCATCTTCAACGATAACCGCTTCCCAGGGAATAAAACCATCAAGAGTGTATTGAACCATCAGCCTGTGACCGCACTTGCAAAAACGTTCCTGCATGACTCTCTCCTTGAAACATCGCGCCTTGACGCGTTTGTTGTTCTTTTCGACTCAACGTGGCTTTTTAATAAACAGCCTCTACCCATTTTGTCAACTATAATTTTACATTTTGTTGGCTTTTACAAGACAACACCTATGCTATACATTTTGATTAACAATATCAGATAAATAAAAAATCCCCGCAACGAATTTTCGTTACGGGGATTTTGATGTTTTATAAAAAATCAGAACTAGCGATATTCTCTGGATGCCCACAGAACCTGCCCGATGACGCGAACATTATTCAATTCGTCACCCGATAGATGGATAGGAGAATAATCCACATTGTCACTCCGGAGAACCAAAGTACCGGGCAGTCGCTCCACCCGTTTGACCATGACAGTATCCTCGACACCAACGGCGTAGATACCACCGGAAAGCACATCGGAACGAGCTTGGTCAATAAGAACCATATCCCCTTCCTTAATCTCCGGCTCCATGGAGTTACCGATGACTTCCATGAGGACCATATTGGCCGGATTCCCCCGGCTTTTCAACCAATCAGAACGAAAAGAGTAATACCCTTCAACCATTCCATCGGTTTCAAACGACCCGCCACCGGCACACAACCGAGCGCGTACCTTGGGCACTTCCTCATAGGAGGCGCCGTCCTCTTCAACTGCTGCGACGGCTGCCTCGGAACGAGGATAACCCTTGCCTTTTTCCAACCAGAGCGGATTCAATCCAAACCGGGCAGACAGATCAAGTATCCATCGTGCAGGGATGGATTCTTTCTTTTTGGCAAGGGATACCGCGGCCCGCCCCACGTTCAATTCACGGGCAAGCTGCGATTGATTTCTAATTTCTGTTTCCGAACACAGCCTCTTGAAAAAAGCTTCGAATCCGTTCGTCATTGTTGCGCCTTAGTTAATATATAGTGTTGCTCTATGAGAATAGTGTTTAGTCAAAATAAACTTATGCGTCAACCAAAAATATAATCTGTAGCAAATGGGCCCGTCTGAATACAAAAACAAAAGAACAAATGCCTTCTGAAAGTTTAAGAAACGCTCTATTCAATCAAATCCTTATAATCCACGGCTGCGGCCTCCACGGATTTAAGGCTGAAATTGAGTTCCAGACGTTCCAGATGAACCTCATCGAGCACGACCTCCACAGGCTGTCCAAGGGCAAAGGCTCGACCTGACCGTTCGCCAACAAGTATTTCCCGCTGAGACCAATACGTGTAATAATCATCGTCCATGGAGGAAAGACGAATAAGTCCTTCGGCCATGACATCTTTCAACTCCACGTAAAACCCGAAGTCCGTGATGTGAGAAACAACCCCATTAAAAGATTGCCCAACCTTGTCCCGCATAAACAGCACAGTCACTCGTTTGAGTATTTCGCGTTCGGCGTCCATGGCGATACGTTCGCGACTGGAGATATGGTTCGCTATATTTTGCAATTTTTTCTGGCCGGAAATGGGAATCTTGACTGCGGAATCACTGTCGAGGCTGATAGCCGTCTTGAGCAAACGATGGACAACAAGATCAGCATACCGGCGAATCGGCGATGTAAAATGTGCGTATTCCTCACTCGCCAAGCCGAAATGGCCCTCATTTTCCGGAGAATACTTGGCCTGTTTCATCGAACGAAGCAACATGCGGTTGACCACATATTCCTTGTCTGTGCCACGCATGGATGCCACGAGCATCTGAAGTTTTTTAGGCGTTATCTCCTTGGGCATGACAACACTTTTGTCTGTGCGGGAAAGCATGCGAAACAGATTTTGCAATTTCCCTTCATCGGCATGTGGATGAATACGGAACAGGCACGGCAAACCCCGCTCAATAAGATGATGCGCCACGGCCTCGTTTGCCGCGACCATGAATTCCTCAATAAGCTGATTAGCAAAAGAACGTTGTTTGGGTCGGATTTCCGACACCTCGCCAGCAGCATCAAAAAAGACTTCCGGTTCTGGCAAATCAAAATCAAGGGAACCGCGTTGACTCCGTAGTTTATTAATCTTTCGAGCCAGTTCTTCGGCCAATTCCAACATGGGTACCACTGGTTCAATTTTTCGCCGCGCGTCTTCATCACGGTCAAGAATTGCCTGTTTTACCTGAGTATATGTCAGTCGCGCATGACTCTTGATGACAGCCTGACAAAACGAGGCGGAACGAGTCCTACCGGATTCATCTGTGTCCATGCACACGACCATGGTCAGCCTTTTTACATCGGGATTCAACGAACAAAGGCCATTGGACAACCGCTCAGGGAACATGGGTACAACAGACCGGGGGAAATAATAGGAATTGCCGCGCTCAAGGGCTTCCTTGTCCAAAGGCGTTCCTTCAGCCACATAATGGGCCACGTCCGCGATGGCGACCCACAAACGATAACCCTTGTCCAGTCGCTCTACCAAAACGGCATCATCAAAATCACGGGCTGTTGCGCCATCAATGGTCACAAATTGCTTCTCTGTAAGGTCGCGACGCCCAACGAAATCCTTTTCAGACGGCTCACAGGGCAAGCCTTCTGCCTGACTCTCGGAGCCAGAGGGAAATCGGGTACGGATATTGTGATTGGACTTGACCAACGCTTCCTGCACCGCAATATCGACTTCCGAGCCTAGAAGCTCCGTGATTTCGCCCTGCCACATTGTCGGGTCCATCTTTTCACCGGGGACACAAATAACAATATCACCGGGTTTCAATTCGAGGGACTCTTCCTTGAGGGTGCAAATAATCCCAAACGCCAGCTTGGGGTCGCTGGGCCGACACAGCCACTCGTCGCCCATCTTCTTGATGACTTTTGCAGGCAGGGTTTTGCGCCCCCGCTCCAAAATACGAACAATACGGCCCTCGGCATTACGGCCTTTTTTTGGCTCGCCGAGCACTGACACGACAACACTATCACCGTGCCACGCCTCACCAATATCCCGCTGATTGATGAAAACATCCTTGCGCCGGGAGTCTTCCGGTATCACGAAGCCAAACCCCTGCCGCTGGATTTCCAGCCGCCCGGTAATACAATGCATGGACTCAGCCAAACCATATCCACGTCGAATACGAATAAGCTTACCTTGCCGCACAAGATCCTTGAGCAGATCCTTGATGATATGCTTATCCCTCTTCTTGAGCCTAAGCTGACGAATAACCTCAGCTCGCGACATGGGGCGTTGCACTTCTTTAAACAGCTTGAGAATAACACCCGCATACAAAGGCGGCGTGCTTGGACGAGGCTGATTGCGTTTTTTTTTAGGCATGACAGCCTCCTATATGCGGGCCTTATCTTTGAGCCGCGCGTCAATAATTTCAAACCGTCGATTCCACCATGCTTCAAAGTCGGTATCATCGCCAAGAGTGGATGGACCAAACTCCAAATGGAGATCAAACTCCCAAAACTCCTCGGTGCACAACGGCCCGAGTTTGACCGCATCCTTAGGTGTACACAAGACAGCCTTACATCCTGCCTGGCGAGCCTTGGTGGATATCTCAAGCGCATCTTTCTTCGAGTACGGATGATGGTCCTTGAAAATCATATGCTGCAACGGCGGATATCCAAAATATCCCGTAGCCGTATGCTTGACTTGCTCAGGGTCACCAACGCCTGACACAAGCAAGTATTGTCCTTTATCAAAGTCACGCGCCGAATCACCGCCCAGCAAATGGCGCACGCCCGTAGGCATTATCTGAAAGCTGAAAACCGGCTTGAAAAACTGACTCAGATGTCGGTCGATGAACGGCGTGAGAGCTTCAAATCCCAAAGGACCGATCTTGATCATAAACGCATCGGCTCGGGCGAGGGCTGACTCTGGTTCGCGCCACGATCCGGCAGGGATAACACGATTCCAGCCTTCCATCAGGTCTTCCGGCTTAAGCAAAACAAGATTGCAATGCCGTTTGACCGCCATATGCTGAAAACCGTCGTCCAAAATAACAAAATCAGGATTGAACCGCTCCATAGCGGCTTTCCCAGCCCGAATGCGATTAGGATCCACCATAATACGTG
This sequence comes from Pseudodesulfovibrio nedwellii, assembly GCF_027923765.1. Classification (NCBI taxonomy): domain Bacteria; kingdom Pseudomonadati; phylum Thermodesulfobacteriota; class Desulfovibrionia; order Desulfovibrionales; family Desulfovibrionaceae; genus Pseudodesulfovibrio; species Pseudodesulfovibrio nedwellii. The sequence continues at coordinate 1,896,657 of NZ_AP026709.1, forward strand.
CTTTTTCATTGGAACGGGCCAGCATGAGCGGTTCATCACCCGATTCCTCGGCCAAGGCCCCAGACTGCACGTGATATGGAAGCGACGTAGGACGCGCTCCGTAGCCTCTCGTGAGCAAGACACTTTGCAATCCATGCCGTTCAGCCCAGCCAAGAAGCCAATCGGCCACTGGGGTCTTGCCCGTGCCACCCCAGCCTATGTTGCCCACGGAAACAGTCGGCACCGAAGGTTCCCATCTCCGCATAAAACCACGATGAAACAGCGTTTCACGTATACGCATAACTCCGCCGTACACCCAGCCAAAAGGCTTGAGCACGGGAGCAAGAATATTCTGTAATTCAGTCACTGATTCAGACATGATACTCCATAAAAATATAAAAAAGCACAGGGTGAATCATACGTCCCTCTGTTACCCGTGGCAAGGCGCAAGTGAACAGGCCAAAAGAAGCCAACGCCAGAATTATACTATGACAACAGAGCCATCTTACGTATATAAAAAACAGAATTAGCAAAAGGATGACAAAAAGCAAAAAAGGCCGCACATGCTCAAAATAATCTGCATATACATCATCGCTTTACTTCTCATGACCACTTCAGCCATTGCCGACATGCCTCGTGTTTTCGTCATCAACAGCTACCATAAAGATTTTCAATGGGTTGCAGAGCACAACGCAGCACTGAAACGGGGGCTCAAGAATGTCGCTTCTCTCTCATTCTTCGACCTGAACACCAAAAGAATTCCTCGAAGCGAATTCAAAACGGCCAGAGATCGTGCCATCCAAGAACTCAAAACCATTAAGCCCAAAGTCGTCGTCATAACAGATGACGATGCCCTCAAACTTCTTGGAAAACGTATTTCGGATTTGCATATTCCAATTGTGTATCTCGGCATCAATGCAAATCCCCGCGACTACCACGTTCTTGACCATCAGGTGACAGGTGTCCTTGAGCGCCCGCTCTTCAAACGTTCAATCGTTTTCATCCAGGACATACTTCACGGAGGCCTTAAAAAATGTCTGGTCCTCTACGACAACAGCACCACTGCTTATGCCTCGCTCGACTCGGTCTTCGACAACCAACAGAATCTCAGATTCGCTGGTACAGAGACTAACATCCGGCTTATAGACACGCTAAAAGATTGGCGTGAAGCCGTTCTTTCCGCCAAAGATCATGGATATAACGCCATGATTGTCGGACTCTATCACACCATCGTCGACGAGGATGGAAACCACGTGCCTGATGAAAACGTAATCCGGTGGACTTCTGCCAACAGCCCTATCCCGGTTTTTGGCTTTTGGGATTTTTCCATTGGGAAAGACAAGGCTCTCGGTGGGTTGGTTCTTGCCGCAGACCCCCAGGGATGGGAGGCTGCAAAACTGGTTAAACGCATTTTGGAAGGAGAAAGAGCCTCCGACATAGAACCTGTCATAGCGGAAACAGGGCGATTTATATTCAGTGATTACGAGTTAAAACGATGGAACCTCAGCAGACCAGTTCATCTAACCGTTCCATCCATCACCATACGACACGTCGAATAACATACGCAAAAAAGGCCGCACCCGATTGAACGGATGCGGCCTCATTTGGTTTTCAAGAAGACTGTATGAAATTACTCGCGGTTCCCCAAAAGTCTGAGCAACATCAGGAACAGGTTGATGAAGTCCAGATACAGGGTCAGAGCACCGAGGATGGTACCACGCCGAATGGCTGCAGAATCATTCATCGGGACAGTCTCGCCCATGGTCTTGAGCTTCTGCGTGTCATAAGCGGTCAGGCCAAGGAAGATGATCACACCGATAACCGAAATAGCGAACGCCATAGCGGAACTCTGCAGAAACATATTCACGACCATGGCAATAACGATACCGATCAGCCCCATGAACAACAGGCTGCCCCAGCTGGTCAGATCCTTTTTGGTGACAAGTCCGTAGATGGACATGGTACCAAACATGCCAGCGGTGATAACAAACGTGGAAGCCACGGATTCAGCGGTATACGCGAGCAGAATCGGGGTCAAGGTCAACCCGTTCAGGCCGGAATAAAGCATGAACAAAGCAGTGGCCGTGGCCGGAGCCATGGTCCTGATTTTCGCGCCCAGATAAAAGACAATGCCCAGTTCGGCAAAAAGCAAAATAAAGACCAGAGTCGACATGCCCACGGCACCGGTGGCGGGGTCAACAACGAAAAACATCTGCATAAGAGTCTGAGACTGGGTAACGGCAAAGGCGACCAAAGCGGTCAGGCCAAGGCCTGCGCTCATCCAGCCGTAGACACCACGCATGAAGGCATTGACAACTTCGGCACGGGAGCCGGTTTGTTGCATGCTGGGATATTGAGCCATTAAATTCCTCCGAATTAATATCAGATAATAGCCGGGATAATCCCGGCGACTGGTGCATATGTAAGCAGGTTTTCGCCCTCTGGCAAGAGGGGTGCACCACTTTGCACAAACGTTTTTGATTACTTTCTGACGCCGTACAACCGCTCCGCATCTTCCACGGTCACGGATGTCATTCCAATAGGAGCCAGAGTGGCGCCCGCAAGCTTGAGATGCTGCCATCCCCATGGAATACCAATAATGGTGATGAAACAACCAAGCGAGGCCATGATATGACCGATGCACAACCACCAACCAGCAAAAATGAACCAGATAATGTTGCCGAGCATTCCCCAATCCGAGGTGCCTACATCCTTTTCACCGGTCACGATATCGCGCCGAATAAGCGTGCGTCCAAAGGGAATCAAAGCAAATTTTGCGATAACGAAAGCAGACCGCGCCCAAGGCAGTCCGATAATGGAAATGGCCATCAAACATCCGGCCAGAAACCAGCCCAAAGCCATGAAAAGGCCACCGATGACCCACCAGATGATATTACCGAGAACTGAAAGCATTGAGACTCCTTGCACGATTAGTATTCACCCATGGTGTCGCCTATACAAACGCATTCGTCAATGGTTCAATCCACCTCGGTCTTCTTTACCCACTAAAAGCATACCACCCACGACAGCCGTGAACGGGGCTACCGTAACCAGTCCAAAGCTACCCACCAATGTCTTAAGCACCTCGGCAGCCACATACACAAAATTGAACGTGGACCCCAGCGGAATACCCTGAGCCATAAATGCCATAAGCAATGTCACATATCCACCGGAATAGGCGAGCAGCAACGTGGTGGTCATGGTGCCGACAACAGCCCGCCCCACGCGGATACCAGACCAAACAGCCTCCACCCTCGAAATCCCGGGTTTCTTGGACACGACCTCCCCCATGGAGGCGGCCACATCCATAGCAAGGTCCATGACCGCACCACTTGAAGCCAAAAACACTCCGGCCATAAAAATACGTGTCAGGTCCAAATGACCGTACCCCGCATACAGCAGGGTTTCGGCAAAAGGCATCACGGCCCCGTGCACATGAAATTTACTCGTAAAATAGGCAGCCAACGCACAACTGGAAATCACGCCAAGAAGCGTCCCGATAAACGCGGTCAATCCTGTACGGTTGAGACCCGCTACCATAAAAATGATCACGCCACTGAGCAGGGCTACTACGCACAGAGCGAGCCAAACCGGATCAGTTCCCTTGAGCAAAAGCGGCACGAGTACTTTCCAGATGGTCATGCCGGTAAAGATAAATGAAAGCAGTGCCTTCAGGCCTGTCATTCCGCCAAAAAGTATCAATAATCCGGCAAACAAGCCAAGCAGGAGCAATTCCAGACCCAATCGATAATGTGCTTGCGGATTGACAAAGATGACTTCGCCGTCCTCGCCAATGGTCAGAACGACATAGGCAGTGTCACCGACCCGAAAGTCCTTGTCTCGATCCATCTGACCGAGAAGCTGATTCAACCCGTCAAACTCCTGTCCTGAATAAGGACCGTCGAGCATACGCAAAGTCACGCTCTGCTCGCCTGTACGGATCATGCCAAGTTCCTGAATATTTTCGTTGTCCACGCCCACCACTTCGGCAGTGCAGCGAACAGCATCCTCATCCTTGTTTTTCTCAAAACCCGTCGGGACAAAATACAAGGCCGTGGCAAGGATGGTAAAAATGCCGATGAGTAACCAATCACGAGATTTTTTGCTGGGAGAATACATGCTTTCCTTGAAAAAAACGGGCGGACCGAACGTGTCGATCCACCCGTAAATGTCGAGAGTTTGATCTAGTTGGCAGCCATCTGCATCTTGCCGGAATTCACATACTGCGGCTTGGCCTTCAGGCCCATGAGAGACATGATCTTAGTGGCGATATCAACGTTGTCATAGCTGCCATTAAAGGAAGCGGAACCAACGCCGATGGCAGAAGTGGAAACCGGCACGCCCGTGTGCTTGTAAGAAGTCCAGCCAAGGCCGGCTTTCTGGTTGAGCACATGGGTGATAGCTACTGCAATAGGCTCATATTCGCCGTACATGATGTATTCCGAACCACTGGCCTTTTCCTTGCCTGCCATTGAACGATCAAAGGCAGTCTTGATCTCGGCAATCTGAAAATCTGCCAAAGCCAAAGCGTCCTTCTTGGGATCGCCGGAAAACTTCAGGCCGAAGTTTTTGGTGATGACAGGCTTCATGGCTTCGAAGTTACCACCCTTCTTTTTGAAATCGGCAAAGATTTCGTCTGTGAATTTCTGGAAGGAGACTTTCTGCTGACCCAGAATTTCAAAATGGGAACCATACTTGGTTCCGGCAAAGCCAAGGGTCAGCCCGCCGCACTCGTGGTCACCGGTCACAACAATCAAAGTGTCTTTCGGGTGTTTTTTATAGAAAGCCAGTGCCTTTTGTACGGATTCGTCAAAGGAGATGGTGTTCAAAATGGACGCGGTGGCGTCGTTTGCATGACACGCCCAGTCGATTTTTCCACCTTCAACCATCAGGAAAAAGCCCTTGTCATTGTCGAGCATTTCAATGGCCTTGGACGTAAACTCAGGCAGGGTGATATCCTTCTCGGTCATATCCATGACATAGGGAAGCGCTTTGCCATCCTGCAGCCATTCGTTCCAAGCCAGAATTTTCCCGTCACCGGGCTTGATGGCCATGAAGTCTTTCTTGTTATTAATGATGGTGTACCCATTGTCTTTGGCAATCTTGAGGGCATCACCCTGCGGAGCCTTGGACTTCTTCCCTGCGGGGTCTTTCAAACCACCACCGGCAAAGAAATCGAAACCGGACTTGGCAAGGGCCACATCGATTTCATGATACATTTTGCGGGTCTTAACGTGAGCATAGAAAGCAGCCGGGGTAGCGTGATCAATGGACACGGAAGAAACGATGCCGACCTTCTTGCCCTGCTCCTTGGCCATTTCAGCAATGGTCTTGACCGGCTTAAAATCCGGGTCCACGCCAATATAGTTGATGTTGGTTTTGATACCGGAAGCCAAAGACGTGGCCGATGCAGCGGAACCGGTAATGAAACGATTGGCAGCAAAAGTCGTGGTGATGCCCTGCGCAGGCATGGCATCAATAGCCAGCTTTTTACCAGTATAGGCAGCAGTCGCGGCACGTTGAGGCAACCCCATGCCGTCACCGACAAAGAGAAATACGTATTTAGCTGTTTTTGCTTTTGCATCGGCAGACTTGACTTGTCCACCAACCATGAACGTGACGGCCAAAATGAGCACCAGTGCACATTTTGCAAAACTTTTTCCCATAATAATCATTGTTCGACCTCCTCAGGACGCAGTGTTTTTATGTTGGATTCATAACTACCCCCAAAAAGTTACGAATCCGTGTTGCATTGAGGAGGAACTGTCACCGAGGAATGGCAAGTCTGTGACAAATAACTATGGAACAACCTTGATTATCATTCTTTAAAACCACAAAAAAAAGACCACCCAAAGGTGGTCATCATAAATGTATCATCAAACTAAAAACGTCTTTACTTCTCTCGTCCAAACTCCCCCCCCCCCGACGCCATGAGGCTTGGGAGAGTGGTGTAGATGCGAGGTGGAAGGGGGCGTGGTTGCCACAACCCCCAGCACGGCGAGGACAACCATAACGCTTCCAACTGCGCAAATGGTTGTTATCGCGAATTTTAAAAAGGTATCCCCGATGCCGTGAGGCTTGGGAGAGTGGGGCAGATGTGCATTTTCTCGGGCGCAGTTTAACCGGAGGCGTAGCCTAGCTACGGTGAGGATTAAACAAAGCCCGAAAAATGTGCAGATGGCCCGCTATCGCAAGCCGAGTAACAAAGCATTACGCCATGAAGTCGCGTGCCCAACGAACGAGATTGATGGCGATCAGGAGCGCTCCTTCCCAACGGGAAACCCGCCAGCCGGTGCGCAACAAAATCAAGACCAATCCAACCATGCCCACCAGCACGATAAGGCCACTGGATGCCTCTGGAGAAACAGGCAACGGCTTGAGTAGGCAAGTCAGGCCAAGCACTCCGGCAAAGTTAAAAAAATCGGACCCAATGAGATTACCAAGCAGCATCTCATTCTTGCCTTTGACTGAGGCGGCAAGACAGGTGACAAGCTCAGGCAGACTGGTTCCGGCGGCGACAATGGTCACCCCGATAACCCAGGAAGAGACACCAAGCGTTGTGGCAATGGATGTGGCCGCAGACACCATGAGATGGCCGCCCATAGCGATGGCCGCGAACCCGCCGATAAGCAACACATAATCCAGCCATTTCACAGTCCGGTCCTTGAGCTCTTCCAACTCATCTTCACCCGGAGATTCGCGATTCATGCCAAGATAAACAAGATAGCTGATGAGCAAAGCCATCAACCCGGCGCCAAACCAACGTCCAAGCTCGCCCACAAATGACACGGCGAGAATGCCTGCGGTGGTCAAAAACAACAGTAGGCCATCGCGATAGACAACGGTCCTGTTGGATACCAACGGCTTTATCATGGCCATAAGACCGAGGATAAAACCAAGATTAAAAATATTGGACCCCACCACATTGGACAGGGAAATGTCGTTGTGCCCACGGAAAGCGGCATTCATGGTCACGAGAAATTCCGGCGCCGAAGTACCGAGTGCGACAATTGTCAGTCCGATAACCAGTTCGGACACGTTGTATTTACGGGCGATAAGGGCGGCCGAAGTCACGATCCAGTTGGCGCCAAACCAGAGTAGAACTGCGGCAGCGCAAAAGGTGATGATGTCTATAGTCATTAAATATATATATGCTATGCGAATGAATGGAGCAAGCTAGGCTTCGGAATCAGCCTGTGACTTTTTCCATTCCTTCACGATTTCGGGCTTGGGTTCGGCCCACTCAAAAACATTTTCGCGGGTCGGGGCAATCTTCACACTTTCAAAGGATGTTCCACGTTTGACCGTAACACCGATCTTTTCACCTGTAGCTTCAAAATGCTTCCGGGCCTTACCGGAATAGGAAGCCATAAGCGCGGCCGCATCATGCACAGCCTCCGTACTCCAATCTCCTGCCACAGGACGACCTACAGCAAGCGGACCTGGAAAATTTTCCACTTTAAACACATAGTCAGCAGGCTCAATACAAGATTCGATCTGCAAATTGTCTTCTGCAGTGCGGCCAAAAGTCAACCAATGGGTTCCGGCCCAATACTGACGACCAGCACGGGCCAGAGAGAAATCAGTGGCAGACGGACGCTCACGGTGCATGAACAATTTGACGAACCGGCCGGCCCCGGAAGCCTCGGTCAAACAACACCCGCCACCGGGGGTGGGAATTTCGGTAAATCCATACTGTTCGGCCAAAGCATACTGCGGCTTGCGACCACGCCCGGACCAGTCAAGGAGACGTTCACGGTCTACCAGACCAGACTCTTCCATAGGGGTAGGATTCAGATTCTTCGCGCTCAAAGGCCGAAGCAAAACGTCCCGGACATGCGCCCGTTTAGTGATGAGATTGAGGGCATCTGCCCGCTGACTCATAGGCCGCTGGCCCACCACCTCACCGGAAATAAGAAATTTAGCCTCATATTCAGGCAACAGCTTCACAGCGTGTGAAAGCATGGTAATTTTACAATCAATACACGGATTGAGCCACTTGCCGTACCCCTGAGAAGGACCATCCAGCATCATGTTTACATAGTGTTGCCGGATATCGACTTCCACGGCATCGATACCGTAGTGTTCTTTCCAAAAAGGAATCAATTCCGGTTTGCCAAAAAAAGGTGTGACAAAGTGCAAACCGAGCACTGTCAAACCCTGGTCCATCACGGTCCGTATAGCCAGAATCGAATCCAGGCCACCGGACAACAACGCAAGCGCGTCATAGTGTTTATTCATATCCGCCATGGAAGCGACCACTATGTTAGATCGGTGACAAGGGCAAGAATTTTACGATCCCCTACTCGCCACACCTTTTCGTTCAAGAAAACACAAAACGATCAACCTTCTCATATCATCCCGATTTAACGCAGCAAGTAACTATTAACGCACCCCTTTTTTACCATATATATGATTGTTGCCCACCACACGCGTATCTGGTATTTGAACATGTTGCTCAATTGTTGCCGCCTGAAAATCCCGGAGGATAAATATATGGCTCGAAAAGCCGTTGATCCTGATGTCCTGCGCAAAGAGGCGCTCGGCACTGCTCTGACTACCATTGAACGCAAGTTCGGCAAAGGTTCGATCATGCGTATGGACGGCGAAGCGTCCCACTCCATCCCTGCCATCCCGACCGGCTCCATCGGCCTGGATATAGCGCTGGGTATTGGTGGCGTACCACGCGGTCGCGTTATAGAAATTTACGGCCCGGAATCATCGGGTAAAACCACACTGGCTCTGCATATTATTGCTCAAGCCCAAAAAGCCGGTGGTAATGCCGCGTTTATTGACGCCGAGCATGCCCTCGATCCCGGCTATGCGAAACGACTGGGAGTCCTGACAGACGATCTACTCATTTCCCAGCCCGACTACGGCGAACAGGCTCTTGAAATCGCAGACTTGCTCGTCCGTTCCAGCGCAATTGACGTCGTGGTTATCGACTCCGTTGCCGCACTCATTCCCCAGGCCGAACTCGAAGGGCAGATGGGTGAGACACAGGTCGGCGGTCAGGCACGGCTCATGTCCCACGCGCTCAGAAAGTTGACCGGCACCATTCACAAATCCAACTGTGTGGTCATCTTCATCAACCAGATTCGCATGAAGATCGGCATGACCGGCTACGGCAACCCGGAGACGACTTCCGGCGGCAACGCACTCAAATTCTACGCCTCCTGCCGTCTCGACATCCGCCGCATCCAGACCCTGAAGGACAAGGACGAGGCGTATGGCATCCGCGCCCGCATCAAGGTCGTCAAAAACAAGGTCGCCCCGCCCTTCCGTCAGGCTTTGGTAGACGTCTTGTACGGCCAGGGTATCAGCCGTACGGGCGAACTTATCGACATGGGCGTGGAGCACGGCATCATCGAAAAATCCGGCTCCTGGTTCGCCTATGGTTCTGAGAAACTCGGCCAGGGCAAAGAAAACGTTCGTCAATTGTTAGAAGACAATCCTGACATGGCCGCATCCATTGAAGAGAAACTGATGACTCATCTCGGGTACCGAGACGAAGTCGAAGAAGCCGGAGACGCCGGCAAATAAAATGTTTTTAGCCCAGATAAAACGCCTCGGGTCCGTGTCTCGAGGCGTTTTTAACTGGAAATCATTTTTTGGAGAATTTGCGAGATGAAAGCCAACGAAATCCGTCAACGGTTCCTTGAATACTTCGAGAAGAACAGCCACGCCATAGTGGAGTCTTCACCGCTGACCCCCAAAGACGACCCGAGCCTGCTCTTCACCAATGCAGGCATGGTCCAGTTCAAGAAACTTTTTCTGGGCCAGGAAAAACGTGACTACAACCGCGCTACCACTTCGCAGAAATGTCTGCGCGTGGGCGGCAAGCACAACGACTTGGAGAACGTGGGTCGCACCGCACGCCACCACACATTTTTCGAAATGCTCGGCAACTTCTCCTTTGGCGATTACTTCAAGGAAGACGCCATCAAGTTCTGTTGGGAATTCCTCACCGAAGAACTGAAGCTCGACAAAGAACGCCTCTATATTACTATATATAAAGATGACGACGAAGCAGGCGAACTTTGGAAGAAAATCGCAGGTGTCCCTGAAGAGCGTATTTTCAAACTGGGCGAAAAGGATAACTTCTGGTCCATGGGCGACACCGGCCCCTGCGGTCCCTGCTCCGAAGTCCACTTTGACCAAGGCGAAGAAGTTGGCTGCGGTCCGAATTGCGGTATCGGCAAATGTGACTGTGACCGCTATCTGGAAATATGGAACCTCGTGTTCATGCAATACGATCAAGCCGAAGACGGCACTCGCACCGATCTGCCCCGCCCGTCCATCGACACAGGCATGGGCCTTGAGCGTATCGCTGCTGTGGCACAGGGCGTAGCCTCGAACTATGAGACCGACCTGTTCCAGTCCATCATCCAGTACACCGCTGATCTTGCTGGTGTGAAATACCGCCAGTCCGAAGAGATCGACACCGCGCTTCAGGTCATTGCCGACCACTCACGCGCCATTGCCTTCTTGATCCCGGATCAGGTTCTCCCGTCCAATGAAGGACGTGGATATATTTTGCGCCGTCTCATTCGCCGTGCCTATCGCTTCGGCAAACTCATGGGCCTTAAGGGCTCCTTCCTGTGGAAAACCGCTTCCAAAGTCGTTGACGACATGGGCGGACACTACAAGGAACTGGAAGAAACCCGCGACTTCATGATCGAAGTAGTCAAAGGTGAAGAAGAGGGCTTTGCCAATACCTTGGACAAAGGCCTTGAAATGCTCGAAGAGGAACTGGCTGAACTGAAAAAAGTCAAGGCCTCCATCGTTCCCGGCGAGACCACTTTCAAACTTTACGACACGTACGGCTTCCCCATCGACATCGTACGCGACATCGCAGAACAGCATGGCATGGGCGTTGATGAAACCGAATTCGACAAATTCATGCAGGAGCAAAAAAAACGCTCCAAAGCCGCATGGAAAGGCTCCGGCGAAAAAGACATCGCTTCCACCTTCCAGACACTCCTGGAACAGGAAGTGACCTCTGAATTCTCCGGCTACGAAACCATGGCTGACCAGTCTGACATCGCCTACCTGCTCACTCTTAATGGCAAAATTGTCGACACTCTGCCCGATGGCTCGTCCGGCTGGATAGTCGCGAAGTCCACGCCGTTCTACGGTGAATCCGGCGGCCAGACCGGAGACACTGGCTCCATTGCTGCTTCCGGCGGCAAGGCTGACGTTCTCGAAACCGTGAAACCTTCGCAAAAACTGACCGCTCACAGGGTAACAGTAACAGAAGGGACATTTTCCACGGGCGACACAGCGTTCTTTAACGTTGATCGCTCCCAACGTTTGGCCACCATGCGTAACCACACGGTAACTCACCTGCTCCATGCCGCCCTGCAAAAAGTTCTGGGCGACCATGCAAAGCAGGCCGGTTCACTAGTCGGCCCGGATCGTCTGCGCTTTGACTTCACGCACATCAAAGGGCTGTCTCATGACGAACTCGCTGAAGTGGAAGCCATCGTAAACCAAAACATTCTCGACGCCATTCCGGTAGACCGCTCAGTTATGAGCATCAAAGAAGCTCAGACCAAGGGCGCAACCGCCCTGTTCGGCGAGAAATACGGCGACACCGTATCCATCATCGAAGTTCCTGGCGTATCCATGGAATTCTGTGGAGGCACACATCTGGATAATACCGGCATTGCCGGAACATTTATCATTACTGCCGAGGCCGGAGTGGCCGCAGGTATCCGCCGCATTGAGGCTGCGACAGGCCATAATGCTGTAGCTTATCTCAACGAACGTCGCGAAGCCGTTGCCGAAGCCGGAGCCATGCTCAAGGCCCAGCCCGCAGATCTGCCCAAGAAGGTCAAGGACCTCCAAAAGCAAGTCAAAGATATGGCCAAGGAGATGAAATCCTTGCAGGCCAAGCTCGCATCCGGCGCGGGCAGTGACATGATGAGCAAAATTGAAGATATCAACGGAGTAAAAGTTCTGGCTGTTGAACTGGAAGCCCCAAACATGGGTGTCATGCTGGAACAGATGGACGCCTTGCGCTCCAAGATTGATTCCGGTGTCATCTGCCTCGTGGCAGGCCATGACGAAGGTAAGGTCTCGGTCGCACTTGCAGTGACTAAAGACCTGCATAACCGGTTCAAGGCTGGCAACCTGATCAAACAGGTAGCAGGCGAAGTCGGCGGTGGCGGCGGAGGCCGTCCCGATCTGGCTCGTGCAGGCGGCTCAAACGCTGCAGGCATACCGAACGCCATTGCCAAAATAAAAGAACTGATCGCAGAATAACAGCTCCTATAAAGAAAAGCCCCTCACATCATTGAATGTGAGGGGCTTTTCTTTTTCATACGTATTATTGTTATTGACCCAACAAAATCAAATTTGCTTCATGAGCAGGTTCCACTTCATGGTGGCAACCAGCTACAGCACCGACGAGCATAACGAGCACCACTGCACACAAAAGAAACTTTTTCATAGGACTTTCCTCACTTAGGTTTCAAGAAGAGTAACATGCAGTTCTCTTCAACGCAAAACGGTTGTTTGAATAAACGAGGCCTCCCTCCCTTGACGACTCAAAGCAGAAAAAACTTGTCACTTGACGTGATCTATGGCACAAGCATCCTCCCGGTTAGAAGAACCGGCGTGTTTGAGACGTCCCGTTACAAATTGTCCCAGATGCGCACCATCTTCTGATCGCGCGATTATAAATAATACGTTGCATGAGGGTTGACATGTGCATTTCATATGCGTAGAAGTCCCCCTCTTAGTTTGCGCAAGGAGCAATTTTATGAAGACATATAGCCCGAAGCCGGAAGACGCGAACCGCGAATGGTTCATCGTCGACGCCACGGACAAGATCCTGGGCCGTCTGTGCACCGAGATCACCACTCGTCTGCGCGGCAAGCACAAGCCTGAATTTGCCCACCACATGGATATGGGCGACTTCGTGATTGTCATCAACGCCGACAAGATCAAGGTCACTGGCCAGAAGCTGGACAAAAAGATGTACTACAAGCACACCAATCATCCCGGTGGTCTGAAAGAAAAGACCCTCCGCGAGATGTTGGCCATCAAGCCTGAGAACGTCATCACCGCCGCTGTCAAAGGCATGCTGCCCAAAAACCGCATTGCCGCTCAGCAGATCAAGAAGCTGAAGGTATACGCAGGTTCCGAGCATCCGCACGCAGCCCAGGCTCCCAAACCTTTGGATATTTAATCGGGGATTATCATGAGCGATTTCACTTACAGCACTGGTAAAAGAAAAAACGCCATCTCCCGTACCCGCCTCTACGCTGGTACAGGGCAGATCACCGTTAACGGTCGTCCTTTCGAGGACTACTTTCCCCGCAAGACCCTGCAAATGGTTGTTCAGCAGCCCCTGAAGCTGGTCAAGATGCTCGACAAGTACGACATCAAAGCCAACTGCTCCGGTGGCGGCGTATCCGGTCAGGCCGAGGCACTGCGCCACGGCATTTCCCGCGCCCTCTGCGAGATCGACCCTGAACTGCGCACCATTCTGAAGCCCGCCGGTCTCCTGACCCGCGATGCTCGTAAGAAAGAGCGTAAAAAGTACGGTCTCCGCGGCGCCCGCGCCAGCTTCCAGTTCTCCAAGCGTTAAGCCGAGAATCGGAATACAAAGACTATCAAAGGTCGGTACCCATTGGGTGCCGACCTTTTCGCGTGGACTTACACATCGATTCCATCCATTTTTTATCTCTCCCCCCTTCTCGACAACACACACCCTCAACGGGTGTCCACTGGACACCATACCCGATTTACGTTTTGGACGAGAGTGCCGCAACGGCAAGGCGCAAGGACGAAGCTGTGGCTTGTCCACTGCGAGTCCGCAGCAACGCAGCAGATGCGGTGCTCTCGTCCAAAACGCGCCTAGCTTCCAGTTCTCCAAGCGTTAGCCGAGAATCGGAATACAAGACTATCAAAAGTCGGTACCCATTGGGTGCCGACTTTTTCGCGTGGCCTCACACTTAACCTCATTCAAAATCCCACCTCTCGACAACGCACACCCACCATGGGTGTCCACTAGGCATCTACCCGATTTACGTTTTGGACAAAAAAAGAGCAGAGATACCATCTCTGCTCATGCTTCCTATAAAAAAAACCAAAATCGAACGATCACTCAACAAGCGCTTTTTTGTCACGAAGCACAGGCTCAACCCCACTCCCGTCCTTTTTCAAAATTCCGACTTGGGTAACGCCGTATACGAGTCGTTCAGGTTCCTCGCGCACTACCTGATCCAATTCCGGTGTCATCGACGTCATGGAGGTTATAAGACCACCATCGTCTTCTATAGTGACAAACACACGGTCCCCAACTTCGGGGTAATAATACGTATCGCCACCCACCAAGGCATTCGTTCGCTGAGGTTCCGTATCCACAGACTTACATTTACCAACGAAGGTATCGAGGACACCAGCTTCAAGTGCGTACTCAAGTGTAAATGTAACATCCTTGGACGTATATCGCTCGCCTACAAGAACCGTTTTCACATCGACTATGGTAGCAATGGCTTTAATTTTCGACTCTCTTGAAGCCTTCGCATACACTCCTGGCGGCATGAGTGCTGAGGCGGTAATCGCCGACAAAACCAGTAGCAGTGCAATCGAGCCCATAGCTATACATGAATATTTTAGGGAATAATTATGCATTATTATCTTTCCTCTCTACCTTGCCTGATATCACATTTCAAAGGTTTGTAGAACAGGGGAAAACCCAGCAATATTATAATATGGATTCGTCCCTTGCCCAATCCCGGTGTTTGCCATTAGGATGCCTCCATTATGTCATCCAAGAAAAAACCACAGCCAAAGATGCTGTTTGCGACTCCGGAAGGTGAAATATTCGACCATCCGGATCTTTTACTCATGATCCGTCGAGGCGACGAATTCGGCCTGCCAAGACCTGATGAAATCACCCCGCTCCCCGCAGAATCCGAATTCTTCATGCTGCCCGGTCGTCACGCCATGGGCTATAACCCGGAAACGGGACAAGCCGAAGTCATGGAAGAACTGGCCGTGGCCGCATTTGCTTGTCCGGGTCACACGCTCACCGGCGTTGCGGCCTATGACTTAGACGATGATGCGCCAATACTGCCTTTGCTGTCATATGGCGGCATTGGATTTGCTGACGGCAAGTTCTGGGTCTGCGCCAAAAAGGTAGACGACGACAAACGACAAGTGTTCAAACACATTCCACCAGATCGTGTGGAAGCCGGAGCTCATCAACTTATTTCAGAAATGCCGGAAAACAGATTGGTCAACCATCTGGCGGGGTGCGCCTTGACCAGCGGTTGCCCTGCAGCCAAAAACCTTGCGCTAGGCCGCTTTGAATGCCCTCTGCCCACGGCACAGTCATGTAACGCCCAATGCGTTGGCTGCATTTCCAAGCAACCCGAAGATTCCGGTTTCCCATCCCCGCAATGCCGAATCAGTTTCACGCCCACGGCCAAAGAAATCGTGCAAGTCATGCGCCGCCACGAATCCCGTGAACGCCGCCCCATCTTCTCCTTTGGGCAGGGTTGCGAAGGAGAACCCCTCACTGAAGCCGAACTTATCTGTGATGCAATCAAGGAATACCGCTCTGACGGAGGCTCCGGTACCGTCAACGTGAACACCAACGGTTCACGCCACATGGTTATTCCTGCCCTCAAGATAGCTGGCGTGAACTCTATACGTGTCAGCCTGAATTCAGCGCGTAAAGGCCCATATGAGGCATACTACCGTCCCAAGGGCTATACCTTTGAAGATGTCCGTGAAACCATTGCCAAGGCCCATGAGGTCGGCATGTTCGTGTCATTGAACCTTCTTTTCTTCCCTGGCATTACCGATACCGAGGAAGAATTCGACGCATTGGTCGAACTGGGCGAGTCATGCAAATACGACTTCGTTCAATTACGCAACCTCAACCTCGATCCTGACCTTTACATGCGGTTAATGAAACCCTTCGGTCATTCCCCAAGCATGGGCTTCATGAACTTCAAGAAACGGCTTAAAAAGGCCCTCCCCTGGATCGAATACGGATATTTCAATCCGTATCTGGGATAATATTAAATCCAAACGATAAAAGCCGCCCTCCATTTGGAAGGCGGCTTTTTTATTCTCATCAATTTGTCATTTCAATTGTGTCGGATATTCTTTTTTTTCCCACGCAGCCCATCCACCTTTAAGAGCATAGACGTTCTTATAGCCAGCCTTGATCAATGCCTGCGCCGCCCGGGCGCTGGTGTATTCATTGTATCAGGCGCAATAAAGGACAATCGTCTTATCTTTAGGCATATCTGCCATCCATGAAGTATCATCATGCGGTTTACGGACAGCATTCTTAATCATGAACTCACTTTCGTCCCAGTCCCGACCACGACGGACATCAACGATCACCAATTCATCGGAGTCAATCATTTCTACCAGTTGCTCCACTTCCATACGGGGGGCACTGTCATCAGCTCTTGCGCTCGGCACAATTCCAACCGCACACACAACTCCCAACACTAAAGTCATTGTCATCAACATCATTTTTCGCTGAATCATACTTCCTGCCTTGTCCTGTCGCCACGTACGGCCTCCCGCAGGGCACGATTGCCACCATCACAAAATGACGGGGAGACTCTCACAATAGAATAAAATCAGGATCAGGATCAAGACAAACCGACAATAATACCATCAAAAAAAAGGCCGCTCCAAAGAGCAGCCTTTCATAAACTCAATATTACCTAATACTAGGGAAAAGTAATCTCGACTTGCTCACCGGAGCCTTCGCGCTCAACAATTTCGCCAATGCGATAGGCTTCAACATCATCGCGAGCGTCAAGTATCTCCATGGCCTTATCTGCACTGTCTGCTGCAAGGATGAGAATATACCCGATACCGCAGTTGAATATCTGCAACATTTCCGGCCAGGAGAGTCCGCCCTGATTCTTAAGCCAATCAAAAATCGGCAGCATGTCCCAGGAACCAAATTCTATGGCTGCCGTGACATCATCAGGCAGAACACGGGGAATATTATCGTAGAATCCGCCACCCGTGACATGAACCATTCCCTTGATGGTCAAGGCCTCCATGACTTCAAGGACAGCCTTGACGTAAATTTTCGTCGGCTCAATGAGCACTTCGGCCACGGTCTTGTCCGTTCCGGGGAATGTGTCGTCCTGTTTGAGACCGGATTCGCCAAGAATCTTTCGAATCAAAGACCAACCATTGGAGTGGGCGCCCGTAGAACCGAGCCCGATGAGCACATCACCGGCCTTGACGTCCTTGCCGGTCACCATCTTGGGCGTATCCACCATGCCAACAGCAAAACCGGACAGGTCGTACTCGCCGTCAGGATAGAAACCGGGCATTTCAGCGGTTTCACCGCCAAGAAGTGCGCACGCTGACTGGCGACATCCTTCACACACGCCAGAAACGACCTGTGCGGCAACACCAGATTCCAGTTTGCCTGTGGCAAAATAGTCAAGGAAAAACAGCGGGTTCGCCCCTTGGACAAGCACATCGTTAACCGACATGGCAACCAGATCAATACCCACGGTGTCATGCTTATCAAACATGAAAGCAAGCTTGAGCTTGGTGCCCACGCCGTCAGCCCCGGCCACAAGCATGGGAGCTTCCATGCCGGAAATTTCTGGCTTGAACAGACCGCCGAAGCCGCCGATGTCCGTTGCCACGCCGGGCGTGAAGGTGGATTTCACCATATCTTTAATGCGACCGACAAATTCATTGCCTGCCTCGATGTTCACACCGGCTGCGGTGTATGCCTGGGAACGTTTGGCGCTATCGCTCATATATTTCTCCTAACAAGCGTTCAAGATGGAGCTTCTATAGATGGTTGCTCGCTCAAGTTCAAGGAGAGAATGGACGGCCCGCCAATTGCATTGCCATAATTACGGCCTGCGCGTATATAAACAATAAGAAAGAACACCGTCTGTCATGGAGGAAACCATGCGCCATTTCAGTACCATAGCCGTCGCAATCCTGACCGTCCTGGTTTTGACGATCACTCCGGCATTGGCCCAGAATAAATTCAAAAACGAAGACTCTGCCCAAAACAGACAAGACAATGCATTCGGAACCCGTCAGATTGAAGACGAAAAGCCCACGACCACTTTCGGCACCAATGAAGCCGGAGATAGCACTATCAGTTCCGACCCGCCCCAAAAGGAAGAAACAGACTGGTACGACCGGGAAACCGTGATAACACCATGGGGCGTCTCATCCAAACCCGCCAACTCAAATTCTACCACGACTACCACCGAAGAATTTGTTGACGAGGATGGCAAAAAAACCACCCGAACGACAACGACTAAGACAAAAAAAGACTGAGTTCATTCTCGGCCCATGACGAACACACACCCTTCTGGTAATATACCGCCAGGAGGGTTTTCCCATGATTGAAGCGAGACTTTGGGAATCAATTGGACGCGACACGATTTCCTGCCGATTATGCAACCACTACTGTCCGATCAAGCCCGGTAAGCGGGGACGATGCGGTGTGCGTGAAAACCGTAACGGCACACTCTATTCGCTAAATTACGACAAAATAGCCGTTCAAAACCTTGATCCCGTAGAAAAAAAGCCACTCTATCATTTCCAACCGGGGACACGCACATATTCAATAGCCACCATGGGCTGCAATCTACGCTGTTCATTCTGCCAGAATTGGTCGTTGTCTCAACCGCCACACGAAAACGGTATCATTGAAGGTCATGCAGTGACACCGCAACAATTGGTGGACGATGCCATCAGACGGGGGGCAGCATCCATTTCCTATACATACTCCGAGCCAACCATCTTTTTCGAATTGATGCAGGATACAGCCACTCTCGCCAAAGAGCGTGGCCTAAAAAATATTATGGTGTCCAATGGATTCATGAGCACGGAATGTCTCGATGAACTGGCACCTATTGTTGACGCCATCAACGTGGACTTGAAATGCTTCACCGAAGATTTTTACAAAGAAATATCTGGCGCACGCCTGAAACCTGTGCTGAACAACCTCATAAAAATCAAACAGGAACTCAAGTGGTGGCTCGAAGTCACGACCTTGCTCATCCCCGGCCACAATGATTCTCCGGCTGAATTGAACCAACTGACAGAATTTATTGCCAAGGAACTCGGCACAGATACGCCATGGCACATCTCCCGCTTCCACCCGGACTACAAAATGACCAATTCAGGAGTTACTCCCGGAGACGCTCTGGAAACCGCATATGATATCGGCAAGTCAAAAGGGCTTAAATACGTATACATCGGCAACATGCCGGGACTTGATAGGCAAACGACCTTCTGCCCCGGCTGTAACGCCCAACTCATCGACCGTTCCGGATTTTCCCTGCAACGCTCAGGAATCAAGGACGGCCAGTGTACAAAATGCGGCGAAACCATCCATGGCATAAATATTGGATAGTCGGGCTTGCCAAGAGCGAACATATGCAGTAGGTATGCATCCCTCCACGGCGCAGTTGTTTGTTTTTGGTTTTTTGTCAGAGTGCGAGAATCTCCATCTGACACAATGCAGTGAGAATTGAATCTCCGCATATCCCAATATGCCAAGATTCGCCTTTCACAACAACGCAGCCAGAGCGTAAGCTCTTTGTGACTTGTCAGATTCGTGAGGATTTTCTCTGGCAAGGCACAAGAAAAAGGCATGATCGTCGCGTATTTTATACGCAAGGGTCCGACTTTTTTCGCAGCAACGAAGCCAGTGGAAATCTTCACGAATCTGACGGGGCGTGGCGCAGTCTGGTAGCGCGCCTGCTTTGGGAGCAGGATGCCGGGAGTTCAAATCTCTTCGCCCCGACCAGTGATATTAACAGCCTTGATTCTTGGTACTTTACCGAGAATCAAGGCTTTTATTTTGAACGTTATTCCAATCAATTGTTACAGTGAAAACTTGGAAACGACGCACAGACATATCCGCCTTTATCGCCGTGGCCCCACCGACTATCACCGCGCATGTTCTCAGGAGCTGAATCGCCATGGACTTCGGCTAAATGGATGTAGTTTTGTGGAGTCCATTCTATACTGTACCTTTCGTGTTCCAAACATATTATAGCAGCCTGTCTGGCAACGCATCTGTTCATATAAGTTGGCAGCATTAAATCCAATAGAAGTCTACGCCAACTGAACACTCTACTTAGGTCCTGAGCGCCCATGTCGGATAGAGGAAGGCCTTGATTGACAAAATGTCCATCAAGGTCATTGTCTTTGTCTAACAAGAGCTTGTCATACAGTGAAACTCTCCACCATGCTGCTATAGTGAGATTCCTTTAATTAATGACATATGACTAGATAGATGGAGTGAGACTCACTGTAGATTTTGTTAACAGCAGCCTTCAAATATCATAACCAGTTTGTTTTACGCATAAGAAGTGGGTTCAGTGTATTGGCACAATGAGTCAGAATGAACACCAAATATCCCACGTGTGTCCTATTATTATAAAGGTTAGGGCTGTGAGACCATTCTGAGCATGACGTCAATGGGCAAATTGCTATCGTTACCGGTCTGCTGGGAGCATAAAGCTGCTGAAGTACAACAGCGCATTATCCACAGAATAACATTTCGGTTTGTTTAACTTTTATATGTTGACACATAAGATAATAGACCCATAGGTTAAAGATTATTAAATTTCAAACAGTTGTTCTATTGTTAGTCTTTATTAGGAGGACGCAATGCCTGATTCCAATGATGCGGTATTAAAGGTTGTGATCCCAGATGCTGGTCAGACCCGGACGTACACGCTCTCTTCAGGTGTTCCTGTTCAATTTGACTTCAACACCGACAACGCGATCTTTGCCAGTAGAAACGGCAATCTTGAAATAACCATAGAAGGCGACGGAACCGTTATCCTCGTAGGGTACAAGACTCTGGTCGATTCCGGGAGCCTGCCCATTTTCAAAGCCATGGGCGGCGAAGAAGTGGCTGGCGACGTCTATCTCTTCGCTTTTAAAAATAGAGACGCAAACGCGGAAGACGAAATGGAAACCGCTGCGAGTAAGTATTTCGACGACCCCGGCGATTTAGCAGAAGGCGTTGATAATCTGAGCCAATCAGGAATTATAGGCACCCAAACTGACTCTTTTGCAACCATACACCCCCAAACAACAATAGCAGATTTTTCCAACCAACCCGCTATGGGCATGAGCAATGTGCCCACGGATCCAACCTCCATCGTGATCAATAACGGCGATACCGCCTCGGGTGACGTGCATGAGGATGGTGTGATCATAGCTAACGGCACCCTGTCTCTATTCGACAAAGGCGGAGACGGCGCATGGTCCGACACGGTTAACAATGAAACTACGAACAATCTTGGTTCCCTGCATCTGAATACAGCTACCGGTGAATGGACTTACATGGTTGCCAATGCCGATATCCAGCACCTAGGCACCAAAACCCGAATCGAAAAGTTCAAGGTCTATACGGAGGACGGCCAAGACGAGCAGGTCATTTCTGTTGCTATCCACGGGAGCAATGATGCCCCGACCGTCACGGTTGGAGGGGCTGGTAATGCCAACTTCATCGAAGACGGTTACGCTCTTGATGGTGTGACCACCGTCGGAACGGATCCGGTTTCCATTCTCGGTGGCAAGTCGCTCGTTTTTGATGATGTGGATGATTTACCCGAAGTCATGACTGTGACCATTCAAAACATCGATTTCGTCTCTGGCGATACATTCGATGTGAATGATGTGAATACAAACCTGTTTACCGTTAACGTAGATAACACCACCGGAACAGCCATCATCAGCACCACGCATGCCGCGGACTATGAATTCAGCGATCTGCAGGACGCAGTAGACGCTGTCACCTTTTCGGTGGCAGGTGATAAGGTCATTGATGGAAACCGTTCCATCAGCATCACCATTGCAGATGACGAGAGACCAAACAACGCCCTCAATGTTGAATTAGTCAATATCGACATCGAAGGCACCAATGATCTGCCCAACGCCATCGACTACAGCAACAACGAAATCATTATCTCCTCCACAATAGTAGATAACGTGCTTAATGCCTTCAGCGAATTTGCAAACATGTCGACACATGAAGTCAACAACATCAAACTCACCGCCATAAGCCGCATACCAAGTTGGACACACGCACCTGAAATGGATGGAACTGCATATTTTACTCATAATCAAGGCTCCTATACTAACGGGAAACCATATGACTATATTGGCGTGGGGTATGATGGTGATGTGGCACATGGTGATGCCTTTTCATATCAGGATTGGACCCCAATAGAGGGTTTTGACCAACAAGACGGGATTCTTATCGAATTCACGGATTATGGCAAAGAGACTGCCACTATCAGTATAAACGGATCGTATATTTCGGGTCATGTTGAACTGCGTATCAATGGCACTGACTGTGGAACCATTACCCATTCGAGCAGAAACCTCGTTTTTAATGCGTCTGATTACAATGTTGAATCAATCAATTCTATTGAACTCATATGTTGCAGTCCATATTATGAAGACTTTGTTACATATGTACCTTACTTCAATGTAGAGGGCATAAAAGTTGATGCCCTACAACCGGTCCTAAGTGCTTCGAGCGTCAACGGCGATGTTCTAACTAACGACTTCGACATCGACGATGACGTTCTGAACGTGACCCTTGTAAACGGAACTGCGATTGACCAAACTGACGGCGTTGACACCAACATCCTCGGCACTTACGGCAACCTGCACATCGACGCAGACGGCGAGTATTCCTACGTCATGCACAATGGATGGGAAAACCTCACCTCCAGTGTAACCGAAAGCTTTCAATACACCATATCCGACGGCAACGGTGGTACCGATGTGGCAACTTTGGAATTCCCTATCCATGTAGAAGCCAATAAGATCACCGAGATGGATACAAACTCCGCCAACGCAATGACCGGTACCGACGGTGAGGACCTTATCTATATAGCGGATACCGCCTCCATAGTAACCTTGGGTGAAGGGTCTGACACCGTCATCGTGAATGATGATTACATCAACGGCACCACGCAGGATGTCACCATCACCGATTTCAACACCGACGACACCATGGTTCTGAATGACCTCATTGACCAGACCGTGACCTTTGCGGAAGCCGACAATGGCAATGATCTGATGATCAGCATCTCTGATGCGGATGGTGCTGAAATCAACGAAGTGGTCATCACTTTGGATAATGTCACTTTGAATGGCGCGACTCCGATAGATATAGCAGATCACTCCATAGATATCAGTAGCAACCATGAATCTCTGGATTCCCTAATCCAGATGATTATCGAATCCCCGGAACACAATAACTAAAAAATGACCAACAAAAAAACCACCCAAATCATACAGGCAGAGGCCGTTTTTTCCCGTTGGGGATCAACCTCCAAAGCGTCCATTTCGTATAAAAAGCCTTGGTTGCTACAATGTCCACCAAGGCATTAATTCGTATTCGACAAGCACTTTTAATCTAACCACCCGAAAAAAAGCTTAATTCCATTTCGTTAATACAGCATTCTGCCTTTATATCGAACTTTACGAGGAACCCCTGCCATACTTAAGGGGGATTTCTGTTTCCCCAAATTCACCCACTTCTTGTCACAAACCTTCATTTCATGGCACATCCATGACAAGAGGAGGTTTATCATGCGCTATGTTTCAAAAATATTGTGCGGGATAATGCTGAGCTTGGCCATTCCACTTTCAGCCATGGCCACTGAAGTAGGTACCTTGACAGAACTGCATCAGGCCCTTGATGCCGCCAACAAAGGTTTACACAAGGAGATAATACTCCTAGACGGCGAATACGTGTTGCAACACGCATTATCCATTCAGGCTGACGGCGTAACGATACGATCAAAATCCGGGAATCGTGACACAGTATGGTTAGTGGGACCTGGCATGGACTCAGATGTCGGCCATGTCTTTCATGTAAGCGGTTCAGACTTCACGCTTCGAGACATGACCATTGGCCGTGTGGCGAATCACGCTGTACAAATCCACGGGGAGTTGAACGCCCACCGTCCCTGTCTTGCCAACCTGCACATTCTCGACTGCCAGGAACAAATGATCAAAATCTCGGCAAACCTTGACGCACCCAATACCGGATGTATGGGCGGTGTTATTGAAGACTGTCTTTTCGAATATACCGCTGAAATTGGACCTCATTTCTATATCGGCGGCGTAGATGCACACAATGCCAGGGATTGGACTGTCCGCAACTGTGAATTTCGCAATATCACGAGCCCAGCTCAAGAAGCTGCTGAATACGCCATCCATTTTTGGTCTGGTTCTCGCGGCACACAAGTCGAAAACAATCAGATTATCGACTGTGACCGGGGCATTGGTTTTGGAATGGGCGACAGTCCTCATTTCGGCGGCGTCATACGAAACAATATCATCACGCATGGACCTCAAGGATTTTATGCCGACGTCGGCATCTCCCTTGAGTCCGCTTCCGGTGCCATCGTCACCGACAACCAGATTTTCTTCCAACATAAATATCCCAATGCTATCGAATATCGCTTTCCAGCCACAAAGAATGTGGTCATTAGCAACACATCCACCAACCGAGCCGTCGTCAGCAGAGACGGAGGACAAGCAATCGTCCATTAAGTTCTCTTTTATCCTCAGAAAAACGTCGTTTTCACAGCTTGTTTCCAAGTAAATTTGAAAAGTACCTGATGTATTGAAAAAAGTAGTAGCTATTATCACTTTGATTGAATATATGAATAGATATTGAACAACCAACAACCCCCATGGAGACTGTTATGCCCACAAAGCAAGCAGCAGGGTGCGAACGCCCCGGCCCCAAAGTCGAAAACGTTACGCAACCCAAAGAAGAAACCACATCGCAAATAGCGAACGAATCACAAGGAGGCCCCATGATTCGTGTTGGCCAAAAAGCCCCTGATTTTACCGCTTCCGCCTATATCGACGGAGGCTTCGGCTCCGTGACCCTTTCAGAATATTTAGGGCAGTGGGTCGCTCTTTGTTTCTATCCCGGTGATTTTACCTTTGTCTGAGCAACCGAAATCTCTGCGGTCGCAGAAAAAAATGAAGAATTCGAAAAGCTCGGCGTTCAGATTTTGTCAATGTCCACGGACTCCATGTTCGTTCACAAAATGTGGGATGACCATGAACTTTCCAAAATGATCACCAAAGGCAAAGTACCCTTCCCCATGCTGTCTGACGGCGGCGGTGCGGTCGGCTCCATTTATGGAGTATACGATGAAGCTGCCGGCGTTGATGTGCGTGGCCGTTTCCTCATCGACCCTGACGGAAATGTTCAGGCATTTGAAATCCTGACCCCACCGGTTGGCCGCAACGTTTCAGAAACCCTGCGCCAAATTCAGGCCTTCCAGCTCGTCCGCGAATCCAAAGGGACCAAAGCCACACCATCCGGCTGGAAACCCGGAAAACCCGTCTTAAACCCCGGCCCCGGCCTTGTGGGCAAGGTTTGGGGAGAATGGAAAGTAGAACAGGCCTTCGACTAAACTTCCATTTGACGACACTCAGGCCCTCCGGCGATCATCGGAGGGCCTTTTTCATGAATCTATACCATAATGGAGCACCCATGAACTGTCTCTATGCCTTCAACGGCGAACTCATGTGTTTTGTTCACGTCCTACTCAACGCCCTGGACATGAAAGAAAAGGGTGAGGATACCATCATCGTATTCGAGGGAGCCTCGGTCACATTAATCCCCGAGCTTGAGAAAAAGGAAAATCCGTTCAGCACCTTATATTTCAAAGCCAAGGATGCCGGACTGATCGACGGAGCATGCAAGGCCTGTTCTGCCAAATTGGGAGTCCTCGACGCGGTCAAAGAAGCGGGTATTGAATTAATCGGTGACATGGCCGGACATCCATCCATCGCCGAGTATCAAAAAAAAGGCTACACGATCATCACCTTCTAACTTTCTACCCTGCCAACAGCCCGAAAAAATTAATTTTTTCGGGCTGTTTTTCTTTTTTGTAAAAGCCAGGACAAACGACCCAAAAATCAGACGAAAAACTTAACAAAAGCACACCTCTTTTATCATTTTGTTTAAAAATATCTATATTCTTTGGCAAAATCGACACATCACCGATTTTTATTCGTCCATAAGCAATTTTTATCAGTGGACAGTCGGATTGTTTTCACATATTTGGTGAGTGCTTTTTTGGGGAAAAGCATTGAAAACGGCCTCGGACAGTACTGTACTCGTCCTGGCCCGCTTCCGTTTCTGGACAGGTCAAAACCCATGTCCGACCGCCTTTTCCCTGACCCGCCAGAGGGGCGGGAGAGAATCTCAAACTTTATAGGTGATCACATGGCTCAACGTGAACAATGGGGCTCCCGCGCCGGTTTCGTACTGGCTGCAGTTGGCTCCGCAATCGGCCTGGGAAACATCTGGCGTTTCCCTTACATGGCGTATGAAAATGGCGGCGGCGCCTTCATCATTCCTTACATTTTCGCTCTTCTCACAGCTGGTATTCCTTTCATGATCATGGAATTCGGCCTGGGACATAAATATCGCGGCTCCGCACCCAAAGTTTTCCGGTCCATCGGCTCCAAATGGGAGTTCCTCGGCTGGATGCAAGTCTTGGTAGCCTTTGCTATTTCCATCTATTATGTGGCGGTTATCGGCTGGACCATCAACTACACAGGCTTCGCCTTCAATCAGTCATGGGGCGCTGATCCCAAGGGCTTCTTCTTTGGCGAATACCTTGGTCTGACAGGTTCCCCGTTCGAACTGGGCGGCATCCGCTGGCCTATCCTCGGCGCATGCACCCTGGCTTGGGGTATTACCTGGCTCGCTATCACATCCGGCGTCCGCAAAGGTATTGAACGCGCATGTAAAGTGCTCATTCCGCTGCTGTTCGTTCTGGTCTTGATCCTCATCGTTCGCGTTGTGAACCTGCCCGGCGCCATGACTGGCCTGGACTACCTGTTCACCCCGGACTTCTCCAGACTGGCAGACTTCTCGGTCTGGGCTGATGCTTACGGCCAGATCTTCTTCTCGCTGTCCATCGGTTTCGCCATCATGCTGGCCTACTCCAGCTATCTGCCGAAAAAATCTGATATCAACAACAATGCAGCAATAACCGTGTTCATCAACTGTGGTTTCTCCATGCTCTCCGGCGTCATGATCTTCGCCGTTCTGGGCAACATGGCTGAAGCGACAGGCCAAAATGTGGCTGATGTTGCTGGTGCAGGCGTTGGCCTTGCATTCGTCACCATTCCTGCTGCTATCAACACCATGCCAGCTCCTGCTTTTGTCGGTACTCTGTTCTTCCTCTGTCTGACCATGGCGGGCGTCAGCTCCCACATCTCCATTGTGGAAGCCGTCAGTTCCTCCTTTATCGACAAGTTCGCATGGAGCCGTAAAAAGACCGCATCCATAGTCTGCGCAGCGGGCTTTGCCTTGACTCTGGTCTTCACAACTGGTGGCGGACTGCTCATTCTCGATATTGTTGATCACTTCATCAACAACCTCTGCATCCTTGGTGTTGCGCTGGTTGAGATTATCCTAATGAGCTACATTGTAGGTCTCGACGACATCCAGAAGCACGTCAATGCCACCTCCGACTTCACTGTCGGCAATGCATGGAAGCTCTGCCTGAAGCTCGTGACTGTAGCCATTCTCGGCTACTCCTTTGTCATGAACATCTACACCGACATGGGCACACCTTACGGCGGTTACGCTACCAAGGACCTGATCATGCTCGGCTGGTCACTCC
This sequence comes from Pseudodesulfovibrio nedwellii, assembly GCF_027923765.1. Lineage (NCBI taxonomy): Bacteria > Pseudomonadati > Thermodesulfobacteriota > Desulfovibrionia > Desulfovibrionales > Desulfovibrionaceae > Pseudodesulfovibrio > Pseudodesulfovibrio nedwellii. The sequence continues at coordinate 1,924,325 of NZ_AP026709.1, forward strand.
TCCCTGTGGCTTTTGTCCTTGGAATGGCCCTGAACAAGCAGCAGCCCGCACGTAGCTTCGTGCGCAACGACTAGGAGTCCATAATGACAACTTCCGCTATCATCATGATGATTGTTGGCCTTGGCGTTACATGGGGAGGAGCTGTATTCTGCATGCGTCTCGCCATGAACAAAAAGAAAAACTAGGTCCATCGACTACATACAATCAGGGCGGCATCGAAAGATGTCGCCCTTTTTTATATCCACGCTTCCAATAAGACATACATGGAAAACATATCCGCATTTGCCCACAAAAAAGGCCGTCGATAAACGGCCTTTAAAGAATACTTCATTGGGATCGAACTAAACGTACCAGTACATCAAGATAAAGTGGCATGCGCTTCCGCCAATCACAAACAGGTGGAAGATTTCATGAAAACCAAAAACATGAGGCAAAGGGTCAGGCCATTTAATGGCATAGACTACAGCACCGATGGAATAGACCACTCCTCCACCTGCCAACCATGCCAATGCTGTTCCAGACATGGATTGATACAATGGATAAATCCCCACCAGCACCAACCAGCCCATGGCAAGATAGATACCAGTAGAAAGCCAGCGCGGAGCGTTCATCCAGAATATCTTCATGATGATGCCGGAAGCTGCCAGCCCCCAAATAACACCAAAAATGGACCAGCCCCATGCACCACGCAAGGGGATAAGGCAAATGGGTGTGTAGGTGGCCGCAATATAAAAAAAGATCATCGAGTGATCTACCCGACGCAAAAAACGGACCCAATAATCAGACACAGGCAACCAATGGTACAGCGTGCTGGCCGTATAAAGCAGGATCATACCTCCTCCAAAAATGGAAAAGGTGACAATATGCCACGGCATGGCAGGACTGACCGAACGCAGGATGAGCAATACAGTGCCAAGTATGGCAAGCATTGCCGCAATGCAGTGGGTTAACCCACTGACAGGATCACGTAGAGAAGATAGCACACTTCACACTCCATGATAGATGGTTAGCCAACCATACTATTACACCACTCCCCAAGCATAAACAAGTGATTGAGGTGAAGGGGATCTCCCCCGTTTTTTATGCAGTATGACGCATATCCAATGGATTCAACTGAGGCTGTGCACACTCTTCGGCATCACGCATCAAGTCTGCCAAAGTAACTGTATTCAAATGATTATACATGGCGTCAGCAGCTTCCTGCCACAGTCGGCGGGTCAGGCAAATATCCATGCGGTCGCATTCTTCCTTACCGGACCGGCATTCCACCAAAGAACCATCGCCTTCCAGTGCATGAACAACCTCACCGATGGGGATATCCGAGGCAGGAACAGCCAAAGAATGTCCACCACGTGGCCCGCGCTTGGATTTTACAAACCCGATTTCCTTGAGTTTGCGAATAAGTTTTTCAAGATATTTTGCAGACACTCCCTGACGTTCAGCAATATCCTGAATACGAACAGGACCATCCTGGCAGTTCTGTGCGATGTCGAGCATCATCCGTGTTCCGTAGCGGCTCCGAGTTGTCAGCTTCATGGGTATTTCCTTATGTCGAGTTTTCAGTAACTTGGAATAATCAGATATATTTCATGGGGGAATTATCATAAAAAAAAGGCCACGACAATCGAATCGCGACCTTTTTAGTCTGTTTCATGCAAGCAATAATGAGATTTACTCGTTTTTCCGACTCTTCATATACGCAACAATGCCGAACAAACCAAAGATGTATCCAATGCCGCCAAGAATCTCGGTGACGGATGGGCCAGAGTCGTGCATTTCTGAAAGCATTCGCTTCACAGGAGCCAATTCACGGCGCACGATGGCTTCCACATCCTTGTTGGATGGATCAACAGAGGCCACGGCAACATGCTCATGGTTGGGCGTAGTATCCGAAAAGGGTCCTTTAGCTGCGCTAAACTCCTCATACTTCACGGTCCACTCTGCCTGATGGCCTGCGCCGGCCTTAAGCAGCAGCCGCAAATCGGCCTGATTGGCCCGAACCTCAGCAGGAATCTCGAAATCAAATCGGCCTGTTTCATCCGTCTTGCCAGACAAAAGTAATTTACCGGTGGAACCGTCCCGGACCTCGATTGTTCCATCCTGCACACGACGGGTTCTGCTGTAGCCGCTGTCCGTGATAACGGTGTTGCCTTCAACGTACGCAAAGACATTCACTTTGTGCGCCTCTGACACAGCGGCAAGGCACAACGTCGCAACCATGGCCATACAAACGGCAAGAATAAGACGAGTCATGCGGCAAGCACCTCCGGTTTAACCTTGGCAAGAAATGAATACGCGAACCCGGTAATGACACCTTCCACCACCATGATGGGCAAATGGGCATAAAACAACATTCGAGCCGCATCCTGAAATCCATCACCGGACAAAGCCAGTGCGCTGGCAGTCAAAATTGTACTGAGCAGCATGGCAAAAAAACCGCAGGCAAAGGCCGCCGCAAACCGGCTTCCGTTGCCATTAATAAGCATTGGACGAAACACATAAAAACAAAGAACTGCCGGAGCAGCCATGGTAAATGTGTTCACGCCGAGCACAGTCAAACCACCAAACTGGAACAATACGGCCTGAAGAACCAATGCCACCAATATGGATGGAAAAGCAGCCCAGCCGAGTACTACACCCAGCAAACCATTCAGGATCAAGTGCCCGTTAGCAGGGCCAATGGGAACGTGGATAAGCGAAGCAATAAAAAAAGCGGCGGATAAGATGGCCACCGACATAATCTGATCGTAGTCTATTTTTTTCAACCCAATGGACGTACCGAGAACTGCAAGACCAGCCCCGCCCAAAAGTACCGGCCCAGAAAGGACCCCTTCGGATATATGCATGAATTCCGCCTCAGTCCCTCATCACAAAGAACTTGAATTTCAGTTGAATTGCCACATCGTGTTAACAATTTGAATTTTGTATACACTCTGTATTCATTCTTTTCAAGGAGTGTTTGTCGTGATGAATACGTATCGGAAAAACAAGACTAATCAAAATCAGCGAGAAGCGCGCTGACCTGCACTCCGGCAATAACCGGCTTTTCCTTGTATGTCTGTTGAATGCGATACAAAGCCTGGTGTAACTGATCAGATGAAATACCGTTTTTCAAGGCCGTATGCGCCTCGATATAAGCAGCTATTGAATCGGATACCTTCAGCAAAGGTCCATCCTTGGGGTCCAAGGTATCCAGATTGTACTCCCCGGCAAGCTTGGCATCCGAGGCCTCAATCACCTCACCGTCACGATTGATGGTGGCCTTGAATTCGGAACCGACCTCCAGGCCAAGGAAGTATTCCAACCGATCCGCGATTTCAGCGTATCCACCATCCCTGAGAGGCGTCAGTACCACCCGTTCAAGTTCAATATTTTCATACTCGTGGATCAAATCTCCGATCTCTTGTGAAGCACCCTTAACCGGCGAAATGATATCGCGCGTCAATAGCTCGGGTAGATCGTGAAACAAACCGGAAAAGAAATTATTCTGGCACCGAGCCCGGCACGCGCCCACTTCCATACTGAAAAACCATGAATACGAAGCTACAATAAACATGTGGCCGAGTACCGAGGTCTCCGGTACGCGTGGAGTCTGTGACCACCGTTTCTGGTAGCGCAGTCGACCGCACATACGTGCGAACCGGCCAAGGACATTGTCATTCTCGTTGAGCAACTCGGAAACGCCCTTCAAATCACGCAACGCTTCCAGCCGAGAAACAAAACTGTCTTCGATCTCGGTAAGCTCATGATCCATGGTATTAATGGATTTAAGCAATTTGAACTCGGAATAACTGGCATACAGATGCGCTGCATTCAAAATACGCCGGGCCAACCCTTTGTCTTCAGGCTGCATGAGATATTCGCTCATGCCGCGCATGAAGCCCTCACCCAACGGCATGATCCGTGGCTTGAGTTGATCCAAAACCCAATTGGACAAAGTTCGATAATCGTCAGGATTTTCCTTGATACGATAAAAGACCGGCGGTTTGATGTCGGTAATAATGAGGCGATACAAATAATCGTAAATGCCGCCTTCAATAATAGACTCACCAAGTGCGCGCTTGCGGGCTACGTCCATTCCCTTTGAATTAAGCAGAAAGAGCAGCCAGGCCACAATCATCTTGTGCCCCTGTTTGTCCACTTCCACTAACTCCATGGGTCGCAACTTGTCATTCCACCGCTTCATGAATGCGCCGGAAAAAATAAGTTCAAGCAAGCTCTTCCTGATGATGACAGACATGGTCGCTCCCTGTTTTCGATGAAGAAAAACAGTGCCGAAATTACGAAATGATTGCAAGAAAAGAGGGGATGAACATCGAATCACAACTTTAATTAGATAAATCCCTTCATTTGAACCTATCAATCCCGTAAATAATTTTGGTGCTTACTTCTCAACGTAACAATGATAATCTCTATATACGAATCAAATTCATATTTCATGAACAAGACACACTTCCGGCGCTAACATCATGAATATTTGGACTAAAATTGTTATCACATGGATTCTTTTTATTATCGTCTCCTTTTCTGGAGTCGTCTACGCCGCCACACCCGTCAGGGTAGTGGTTGACGCTTATAATCCTCCCAACATGTATCTTCAAAATGGTCATGCTGCCGGTTTGTACTCGCTCCTCCTTGACGCGATCTTCCAACGCATGGAGCACGATGTTTCCATTGAAGCTGTTCCATGGAAACGAGCTATGGATATGGGGGCTCAAGGAACAGCCGGAGTAGCCGGTATATACAAAACACCTGACAGACTCCTGATCTATGACTACTCTGACCCGATTTATACTGAACTGCTTTTGGTTTTTGTTCAAAAAAACAAAACGTTCACGTTCGAAAGTGTAAAAGATCTGGAAGGGAAAAGAATTGGGGTAATCCTAGGATGGTCATATGGCCCGGAATTCGACAAGGCCAGAGCACAAAAGACATTTGAAGTGGAACCAGTCAATCGAGACCAGTTGAACTTCAAAAAACTGATGGATGGTCGGCTGGACTGTGTTGTCGCGTCCAGAGAAAGCGGCTTCTATGAAATCGCACGCAAAAAACACACAGAGATTCTCCCACTCCCAAAATCACTCTTGAGTAATCCGACATATCTCGCATTTGCCAAACATACGCACAAAAAAGACTTTCTTATGCGCTTCAATGCAGCCTTACGAGCGCTCAAGGAAAGCGGTGAATACGAACTGCTCGTAAAAGACTTCATGCATGAAATCGACTTTCACACAATACCTGTACAGTAACTCCAGCGCAAAGCTCAAAACGAATATTCACGAAATGACAATAAAAAGGCCTTGGTGAACATGTTTTCACCAAGGCCTCATTTCATTACATGACAGGAATTCCTATTTACGAACCAACAAGGCAACCGTCTCGATATGATGCGTGTGGGGGAACATATCCACGGCACGCGCACGCTTGATTTCGTATTTGTCGGACAACCGTTTCACATCGCGAGCCAAGGTTGCAGGATCACAGGACACAGCCACGATTTTGGGCGGCGCCAACTGAAGAAGTGCTTTGGCCATATTTTCATGCATGCCGGAACGGGGCGGATCAACGACCACGATGTCGAACTCGGGCAACCTCTTGAGATCGCCAAGTCCATCATCCAAAGAACCAACCGCGAAATCACAGTTTTCCAAGCCGTTGAGCTTGGCAGAGGAGAAGGCCTTGGCAATGGATTCTTCACTGATCTCGAAACCGATGACGCGTTCAACAGAGTCGGCCATATATACGCCGATAGCTCCTGCGCCACAGTAAAGATCAAGCAATGTCTCAGAGCCGTCGAACTCACCATACTCACGGATGGTATCGAATAACTTTTCGGCTCCGGCGGAATTGGTCTGAAAGAATGTATTGGGTGAAATATGATAACGGGCATGTCCAACTTTTTCTTCGATGGCCTTGGTGCCGAGACGAAATTCCACATATTCACCAACAGCCAAAGTGGTGCGCTTGGAGCGAGAGGAATGGACAAAAGCAGTCAACTCAGTGAATCTTTCCACCAAGGCTTCGCCCAACGCTTCGACTTGCTTGAACTTCCGCGAGTCCGAGGTGGTGATCACATGGACCATAACCTCGCCAAGGGCAGTATGTCGGATGATAAGATGCCGCCAAAAACCATTCTGAGTCTTGGGATCGTAGGCTGCAATACCGGACTCACGACAGAACTCGCGCACCATGCGTAAAATTTCCATATCGCGTCCAGCGCACAGATGACATTCCTCGATATCGAGAACCGGAGCCAATCCCTTCTCGCCTGCCGGGAGCTGACTCCGCAGACCGAGGTGCAAGCCGCCGTCACGCCGCTCAAAAGAAAATTCCATCTTGTTACGATATTTCCAGATGGCCGGGGAAGCTGCCGGAGCATCCATGGGCACATCCACTCCGCCGATACGGGACAATGCGCTCTGAACTTGGGCTGCTTTCTGGGCAAGCTGCTCGTCATACTCAAGATTCTGCAACGCACATCCGCCGCACTGACCAAAATGCGCACACTTCGGTTCTACACGATGTGATGACGGAGTCACCAGAGTTTCGGCCACGCCCTCGGCAAAACGTTTCTTTGCGCGGACAATACGAGCTTTCACAATGTCGCCGGGCAATGCATCCGCCACGAAGACGGCCATACCGTCCACACGGGCCACCCCTCTGCCGCCAAAGGCAAGGGATTCTATAGTACATTCGATGAGATCATCTTTCTTCAAGGGCATGGTGCCTCCAGTTGGTTGCAGGAGAGGTCGTTTGACATGCTTTTAAACGGCTGTCTATTGTATTCGACATGATCGACAAGGCTACAGCCCTGCAAACCGTGTTGCGCAAGCTCAAAAAGCTCCCGATGGAGCATGCTATCGACCTGCGCACTTACAAACGCAACAGGTCTGTGGTCATTAAACGAATCGGCGAGGACGAGTTCAATGTAGTGGAAAACGGCTTCTTTGAAGAACGATTTCTCGTCTCGCTCACCAAGATGAAGAAACTCCTGAAAATCCTATTAAAAAAAGAATTTCCACGATCAACCAAGATCCGCCTTTACGACCTCGGCCCTGCCGAAGCAGATCTTCACATCAAGCGAAAAAAAATATGATGCTCGACATCGCAAACGTTGTCCCCAACACACTCACCCGCCTTAAAAAGCTCACACCGGGAAGCGGCCTCGAATTATTGACCTATAAACGTGACCGATCTGTCCACATCGTTAAAAATAACGACAACGCCTTCACCATAACGGAATCCGGCTTTCAGGAAAACACGTTTTCCTCCGACCTTAAAGGCATGAAAAAACTCCTCAAGACACTCTTGAAAAGAGAATTTCCCCGCAGCAACAAGGTACGGATGCAGGAAATTAAGATTTAATTCCCGGCAGTTTGAGTCGGCGGCGTCGCTGGCTGATAATCCACCAACTCCATGGTGAAGTGTCCCACCTTGACCTTGGACTTAACTTTGACCGGAATACGCCGGGCATCTGCCGAGAACCAGACAAGAAGTTCCGCGTCCTTGGACTTCTTGAACACTCCGGACAGATGCTTGATATCCAGCCGAACGCGAAAAGCGTCGATCATGCCAATCCCGGTTTCGATAGTCTCCATGGCTTCCACCGTGGCCTCGCCCACCACGGACTTCTTGCCGTCAGAGACGTTCGCTCCGAACTGCATGGTCTTGTAGAGTATCTGTTTGCGGAAACTGAACAGAACAGACATGGGATCAAAAGCGTCCACAGGCTGGTCGATAGTATGCTTGAGCTCGCCCTTCACATACCGCCTAGATTGATTGGTCTTCTTATCAAATACCAAATCGACCTTCTTATGATATTTCCCTTCATTCTGGTCCTTCTTATACCGCAGGGAATGATTCACATCCAGATCGGTCCATGCTTCAAGCACATCCCGAACCTTGTAGAATTTATCCACCCACGGCACCGTGGTAGCCGTTGCCTTGAAATATCGAGCCGGAACACCGTCCATGTCCGTATCGGGCATAACCTCTAATACGGCATTTCCTGCATGAATGAATGTCCAATGAATTTCATAAGTAAGCTTTTCACCTGGACCAAAAGGGACTGTCCCGGCAGCAAAAACCCGGGAGACAAACAACACAGAACAAAGCGTCAAAACGATGATAATAATTTTTCGCATATAAGCACTTTCGCCATCTTTTACCTACAAGTCAAGATGCGTGCCCCTAACCGCTTCGTTGTTATGGACAAAAAAATGCACAAACGATACGACGGAGACAAGTGATGCCCTGATAACAACACGTTGACGAGGAGAAGCCCTATGATGCTAAGAAAACGCGCCTGGGACATGATGCGCGACGAATACCCCACTGTACAGGATGACGCCAGTCTGGCCGAAACCATTCGCGTCATGCGTGAAGCCATGGTGGATGCCCCTGATTCACAGGTTGTGGTAGTCAAGAACAAGGGCGGTAAGCTCGTTGGAACTATCAACCTTTGGAAACTGTTCAAGGCAGTCAAAAAATCGGTTCTCAAGGACGATAATCTCAAAGCTGACGGCAAAGTGGATTGGGATCAGCAATTTGCTAACGCCTGCCTGATCTGCACCCAGCTCCGACTGGATGAATATCTCATTACCAACCCGCCCATACTCAAGCCCAACGACCCCATTCTCGTAGTACTGGACGTCTTCCTCAAGTCTCGTCGCGACTGGGCTCTTGTCGTTGAAGGCGACCGAGTCATGGGCGTGGTCTACGTCACCGACGTATACCGCGAAATGACCCGTGACATGGTTCAAATTTTCAAATAAACGACTGTTGACCGGCCCCGGTAATGGGGCCTGTCAACAGTCACCTTCGACACGACAAGGACAGATTTTGAAACTGGATAAAACTCTTCTCCAATTCCTGCATGGCGAAATATTTTCATCAGGATGTAGCTTTACTCTGAAAGGCTCATTCAAGGAACGAAGCCGACTCACCTATATGCAGCGCGTAGTCAAAGGGGCCAAAGTACTACACATTGGTTGCGTGGATCATACGCCGGACAAGGTGAAACGGAAACTCGCTAGAGGCGTCTGGCTTCATAAGCTGCTCATGGACAGTGCCAGCCTGTGTGCCGGAGTGGACATCAATGAGAAAGGTATCGAATTCCTTTCCGAAGAGATGAAACTTCCGCACGTCTATTGCGGCAATATCCTCACCGACGAAATCCCTGGCGTCAACGACGTTCAATGGGATTATGTGATCCTCGGCGAACTGCTGGAACATGTGGACAATCCGGTCCAATTTCTCGAGACTCTGCGCCAAAGGCCGGGGCTTGAAAAAGCCAAGTGCATCGTCACGGTCCCGAACGCGTTCCACTACAAGAATTTCAAAAAAGCTCTCAAACAGTACGAAGATATCAACAGCGATCATCGGTACTGGTTCACGCCGTACACGTTATCAAAAGTCATGGTCATGGCTGGCTATGAAGTGGACGATATTCAGTTGACGCAAGACCGTGCCTTCAAATTTTTCCCACCCATTCCGTGGTTCCTCCTGACCCGCTACCCGCTCCTACGGAGTAAAGTTGTGGCTCTGGCGTCACCACCCCAATAGATATCGAAACAACACATGCAAAAAGGCTCGAACGAAAAATTGTCCGAGCCTTTTTTGCATTCTTCTGTGAATAGTAAAAACTTACGGTTTCATCTTGAGATCCATCATGAGCAGCATCTGCAAGGCCTTGGTAATTTCACGATCATATTTAGCATCCTGAGCCAACGCCATGGATGCCGGCACCAAACCCACGGGTTCCGCGTAAGGACGCTTGGTAATCATGGCACAAAAGGAGTCGGCCACGGCACACAGGCTGCCCGCAAAATCCTGCTTGATGCTCTTGAGTGGATAACCCGATCCATTAGCCCGTTCGTGATGTTGGGTCACACACTGCTCGATTTCAGCAAATCGCAAACCGAGCTTATTGAGCATCTCATAACCAACTTTTGTATGGGCATTGATCTTACTCCGTTCATCGCCGGTCAATGGTTTTTCCTTGGAACGAATAAAAACCGGTACTTTGGCCATGCCAAGATCGTGCAAAAACAATCCGGCCAGAACATGATCAAACGTCTTACGCTTCACTCCATCAGTAAACCCTTTTTCCTTGATCTTGCCCCACAAGGCCAAACCAAGAAATCCAGTATTCACGGAATGATTTTCCAGGGAGTGTTCGGTATGAAGTCGACGAACCAACGCGCGGGAACGGCGAATATCAGTGTATAGATATTCGGAGAGAACCATGAGGTCCACCCAGAGCTTCTCGAACACGGCTTTCACCGGCTGTTCGAAAAATTCGGCCAGCCTTCGGGTCAATGCCTGAGTGAAGATGTCGGCAATCTCTTTTTCCTTGAGATTTCCGTCAACCAACACCAAATCAAGCTGGTAACTGATATGCTTAACGTACACAGAATGGTCTTCGCGTGAAACAAAGATCATCCCATCTTTGGTCATGGTGAGCAATTCTTCGATCTGCTCATTGGTCAAGCGCCCCCCCACCTTGTAGTAAGGGATAATTCGGGAAACATCTTCCTTGAACGAAAAGATATTCAACGGTGGACGGTATTTATTAAAACTGCCCAGAATGTCGGCACTGATCTGATAGTATTCCTCATTGAGACCGTCGGGGATGTCGTGTTTCTGCGCAGAAGTCATCAGTTCTCTTCTTTTTTGAGCTTTTCATACAGCTTGACCACATTGGTCTGGGTAACCGCCTTGCCTTTCTCCGGCTGCCCCGCTGTGACAACAACAATATCACCTTCCTTGAAGGCGGGAGACTGCCGAACAAATACTTCGGCGCGCTCCTGATGGTCGTCTATAACGTCCAGCGGTTCTGCAGGGATAACTCCCAATGAAAGATTTGTGAAGTGTCTAACCATAGAATCAGTACTTAAGGCATAAATTGACTGTGCGGGACGGCACGAAGACAAGATTCGCGCAGTCGCACCGGAAGTGGAATGACAAACGATGGCCCTGGCGTCCACCTTGCCTGCCAACATGGCAGCGGCGTGAGCCAAGAAGGTAGACGGATGTTCCTTGACGCCATCCGCAGCCACATTACTCAAGCCAGTCTCAAACATGTACGCTTCTATCTCGTAGGCGATCTTGCGCATGAACTTGACCGCTTCGCCCGGATACTGCCCCACAGCGGTTTCTTCTGACAGCATGACACAGTCCGCACCGTCCAGAATAGCGTTGGCGACGTCAGTTGTCTCGGCACGGGTGGCCATGGGTGAATTAACCATGGACAGCAGCATTTGGGTCGCCACGATAACGGGCTTACCCAACTTGTTGCAGGCACGAATGATCCGTTTCTGCGCCGTGGGCAATTCAGCCAGATCAAGTTCCAAACCGAGATCGCCACGGGCAACCATGATGCCGTCGGCTTCCTGAAGAATTCCATCCAAACAGTCCAAAGCTGCGGTCCGTTCAATCTTGGCAATAATGGGCACACGCCGCTTATACTGAATCATCTCGGCGCGCAGATTACAAATGTCCTCTGGCTTCTGCACAAAACTCATGGCGACAACGTCCACACCCAAATCCATACCAATGGCCAGATCAGCCTTGTCCTTGTCAGTCAACGGAGCAAGCGTGGTGGTTGTACCGGGGAAAGTGATGCCCTTTCGCGGTGGACAGATGCCAGAATTGGTCGCCACCAAACGTATGAGGTGCTCCCCTTCGATCTTGACGACTTTAAACCGGATAACGCCATCACCAAGGGCAACAGGATCGCCTTCCTTCACACCCTGCAGCATCTCGGGAATGTCGAGACAAATGAATGGCCCGCTATCTTTTTTATACTCGTCAGGTGTTCCCAACAGAACTTCAGTCCCCTTGTTGACCTCGAAAGCGCCAAGCCCCACATCACAGGTACGGATCTTGGGTCCTGACAAATCCTGAAGCACCGTCAGGGTGTATCCTGTCTCCTGCTCCAGTCGACGAATGATCTCCACCATCTTGGCAAAAAACTCTCGCCCGCCGTGAGAAAAGTTGAGTCGAAAGATCTTCGCCCCAGAAGCCACCAAATCCCTGACAGCTTCGTAAGTCTCGGTTCCCGGCCCCAGAGTAGCGATTATCTTGATATGCCTATCCATGCCAGCCTCCTTGTACAGCCCCCATTCAAACGGATGATTTACCCGAAATGGGAACGTCTTATACGCTGAATTTACTCTTTTTTTAAAAAACCCAATCCCTCAGATTTACGGCAAGTCTAGGCCGCACCCCCAAAAAAAGCAATGATACTCGATTATTTTTGCCGATCATTCTTCGGCGGAGTGGTTGACTTTCCCTTGATTTTCAAGCACAGGTGGGAAGAAGTGGAAATCAGTGTAAGATTGGTGTAAGAATGTGGGGCACACGGTTGTTCCGGGGGAAAGATGAAGTTTAAAGGTCACGCACACAGAAGTCTTGACGACAAAGGACGGCTCATATTGCCGCCCGAGTTCAAGGATTTGATCCGCGCCGAATCACCGGACGCGGTCATGGTGCTGACCATTTACGACAAACATGTCATCGGCATCACCCCGGAGCAGTGGACGTTGCTTGAAAGCGAACTTGACGGGATCAAGGCACCGAGTCGCGCCCTCCAGAACATCATTCGCCTTTTCAATCTCGGCTACACCGAAATAAAAGTCGGCAAGCAGGGACGCATAGCCATTCCCGCGCACCTGCGCAAGTCGGGCAAACTGGAAAAGGAAGTGGTGGTCATGGGAGCAGGGAAACGGTTTGAAATCTGGTCTGCAGAGAGCTTCGACCAGCTGCTTGAAGAGGACAATGACGTGTCCGCAGAGCTGGCTGAAAATAACGTCGCCCTCCCCTTCTGATGAAGCAGGGCAACAACGATCCCGCATCGCTGCACACGACTGTTCTTTTACATGAAGTTGTCGAGTGGCTTCGACCCAAACCCGGTGGCCGTTATATGGATGGCACACTTGGTATGGGCGGCCACAGTCTGGCGCTGTTACAGGCGGCAGGTGACAAAGCCGAACTTTTGGGGCTTGACCGTGACGAAGAGGCTTTGACGCTGGCAAGAAAGCGTCTCGTGGATTTCGAAAACAGGGTTCACCTGTACCACACCCCCTTCTCCGGTTTTGAGGAAGCTCTGGATGACATCGGTTGGGATACGGTTGACGGCGCGGTCCTGGACCTCGGCGTCTCCTCCATGCAGTTGGACGTTGCTGAAAGAGGATTCAGCTTTGTTCACGACGGTCCATTGGACATGCGCATGGACCCGGATTCCAACGCTTCGGCCGAAGATTTGGTCAATACGCTGAAACACGGTGATCTGGCGCGAATCATCAGAGTCTATGGGGAAGATCCCCTGGCCGGGAAAATCGCGTCTGCAATATTGAAAGCACGGGACAAGGAACGAATCACACGAACGCTCCAACTGGCGAGCATAGTGAGATTGGCCTATCCGCCCAAGATGCGGCACACAGCCCGCAATCATCCGGCGACCCGTACCTTTCAGGGACTGCGCATAGCAGTGAACAGGGAAACTGAGGAACTTGAGTATTACCTTAAAACCATCATCGGACGCCTAAAACCGGGCGCGAGAGTGGCCATCATTTCGTTTCACTCCCTGGAAGACAGGGCGGTGAAGCATTCATTTCGGGATGCTGCCAAGGGGTGCAAATGCCCCCCGCATCAACTTCACTGCACCTGCGGTGGCATACCCGAAATGAAAGTGCTCACCAAGAAACCGTTGGTCGCCTCGGAAGCTGAAAGGAACGTGAACCCCCGCGCCAGGAGTGCCAAACTCAGAGTCGCGGAGAAACTCGGACCAAACGGGGAAACCGTATGAGCAAAACCGACAAAACGCTCCTCTGGATGACACTGTGCCTCCTTGGCATGGCGCTCACTCTTGGCTTAGGAGCTGTTTGGTTGAACATTGAGCGTATGGATCTCGCCTATGATCTACGTAAGATGGAATTGAGTCTGGACCAGAAAGAGGATCTGGCAGTGAAGCTGACGGTTGAGAGGAACAACCTGGTTTCACCATATCAGCTCAAGAAGCTCGCAAGTCGGCTCGACTTGGGAGTGGCCGCGCCGGGACAGATACGGCGAATAACGGACACAAGGTAGCTTCGCGTACTGCCATATACGCGCCGCACAGTGGGAACAACAGGGATTACAATGGCAAAGGACAGAAAAAGGCGCACCGATCTAAGCGGAATCAAAATAGGGCTAGTCATAGCCTTGTTTACGGTTGCGCTTACTGGTTTGTGGGCTAGAGCCGGATGGGTTCAACTCCATGACGGCGAATATTTGGCCAACAAGGCCTCCAAACAAAGCCTCGCCGCCGAATGTGAATACGGTGAACGGGGTCGCATCTTTGACCGCAACGGTCAGATGCTCGCCACTTCTGTCGAAGCCAAATCAATTTTCGCCCGTCCCTATGAAATCGAAAACATCGATATCGCAGCAGACACCCTTTCCCGCGACCTCAAGTTGACCCGAAGAACAGTCTACAAGAAACTCAAATCCAAGAAAAAATTTGTCTGGATAAAACGGCAAGTTACAGACCGTGAAGCCTCTGCTGTTGCCAAAGCTGATCTGCCCGGCATTCGCCTGACCAGTGAATTCAATCGAATTTATCCCAATGGGCACCTTGCCGGACAGTTACTTGGTTTCGTGGACATAGATGGTCAGGGCCGGGAAGGCATGGAACTGGTTTTCAACAAACGAATGACGCCAAGCAAAGCGGAGTTCGTCGTACAACGTGATGCCACTGGCCGCCGCTTGTATCTTGACGCCCATGGACGCGAAATGGACATCAACGGTCTTGATGTCACGTTGACCATTGACACTCATCTCCAGCACGCCGCAGAACAAGCTCTTGCGAAATCCATCGCCAAATACGAAGCACGTGCGGGCATCGTACTCGTGGTCGATGTAAAATCCGGCGACATCCTCGCCATGGCTAATCAGCCCTTCTTCAATCCGAACATGGTACGCGTATCCAAACCTTCCCATAGGCGGCTGCGCCCCATTACTGATATTTACGAACCCGGTTCCACCATGAAACCGTTCCTGTTCGCTGCAGCTCTTGAAGAAGGTGTGATCGAACCGGACACCTTGATCAACTGCGAAAATGGCAGATGGCGCGTGGCCCGCAAGGTCATTCGCGACACTCACCCCGAGAAATGGCTGCCCGCGCACAAGGTCCTTCGGTATTCCTCCAATATAGGCTGCGCCAAAATCGGAATAAACATGGGCGCGAGCGTCTATCATTCATACTTGACCAAGCTCGGCTTCGGCGAGAAGACCGGCCTCGGCCTGCCTGGCGAATCGTCCGGCATTGTCATGCCTGCTACAAAATGGACATCCGTTGATCTGGCGGCCATCAGCTTTGGTCAGGGAATCGGAACAACTCCCGTTCAGCTCGCCAAGGCCTTCCTCTGCATTGCCAACGGCGGTATCACCAAAGACCTCAATCTGGTCAAACAGCCTCGAGTTGAACGTAAAAACACGGCCACTCAGGTCTTCAGTCCCGAGACCACAGCCAAAGTCCTCTCCATGATGAAGGACGTTGTCCACGAAGACGGCACCGGCCGTAGAGCCCGCATTCAGGGTATCACCATGGCTGGTAAGACAGGCACAGCCCAAAAAGCCTCTTCAAAAGGTGGTTACGGCGATCAATACCTTTCTTCCTTTGTGGCTCTTGTTCCCGCCGACGAGCCGGAACTGCTGGTCATAACCATGATCGACGAACCACAAAAATCCAACTACGGCTCCATGGTCGCGGCCCCGGTCTGCCGCGAAGTTACCGTGCGGACTCTGGCCTACCACGGCAAGCTGTCCGAAACACTCGACACCGTTGTTACCGAAAACATGTCTGTCGATTCGCTGGCCGAAGAAACACTGCCTCAAGCAGCCTCTGGACCTCTGGCGCATGTCGATACCAACGCGGTTCCGAACATTACTGGAATGCCCGTTCGCAGAGCTCTGGAGTTGTTAACTAAAATGGGAATAGTCCCTGTGCTCAAAGGCCAGGGAATGACGGTCAAAAGCCAAAAGCCCGCAGCCGGGCAACCATGGCCCACGGACCAAAACACGGAGGGTACGGATGATGTTTTTGTTCTCTGGCTCTCATAGTGGCAAGGAAAAGGACAAGGAACACGGCGTTATGGAATTTGAAACCCTGCTGAAAGAAGCGGAAAAAGGCCTTGTTGTGCGCACGGACTCGCGCAAAGTTCAGGATGGAGAATGCTTCGTCGCCATGCCCGGGACTGCGGTCCGGGGACTCGACTACATCCCCAGTGCTCTGGACAATGGTGCGCGCTATATTGTCGCACCCGAAAGTGCCCGTGATCTTGTTGCTCCCGTCGTGGAGGAAAAAGCCTTGGCCGTGTACGTGGAAAATCCCGCAATAGCTCTGGGGGAACTGGCCCGTGCCCATTTTCATCTCACAGACCGTGACGTAAAGTTGGTGGGCATTACCGGCACGAACGGCAAAACCACGACATCCTACATCATCGAGCACCTGCTCGCTTCCGCCGGTCTGAAAGTCGGCGTACTCGGCACGGTCAACTATCGCTGGCCCGGTTTCCAAATCGAAGCCTCCCTGACCACACCGGACTGCTGGATGATTCACGAACTCATCTTCAACATGAAGAAAGCCGACGTGGATGTTGTTCTCATGGAAGTATCTTCCCATGCGCTAGAACAATACCGCGTGGCCGGTCTCGACTTCAACGCCGGGGTCTTCACCAATCTCACGCAGGACCATCTCGACTATCACGGCGACATGGAAACTTATTTCAGAGCCAAAGCCAAACTTTTCAAGGATTACCCGACTGAAACCAAGACGAACATTTCCAACTACAACGACCCGTATGGCCGAATCCTCCTGGCAGAATGCCCTAATTCCATAGGCTACGGCATCGGCGAGATTTCCACTGTACGACAGGAAGTCGGTGACCGAGACATGATACAGGGCCGCATTGCCTCCATGGACGGACAGGGTATCGAACTGGAAACCACGTACAAGGGTAAAAGCTGGACCATACACTCTCCCTTGATCGGCGCTTTCAACGCCATGAACCTAATGGCCGCTCAGGCTGTTGGACTTCAACTCGGGCTCAACTGCAAAGACATGCGTTCGTTGAAAGATTTCCCAGGTGTTCCCGGCCGCCTTGAGCGCGTCATGAACGATCACGGCCTTGATGTTTTCGTCGATTTCGCCCACACACCGGATGCTCTGGAAAACGTTCAGCATACACTCAAATCGCTCAATTTCAAACGACTCATCACCCTGTTCGGCTGTGGCGGAGACCGTGACCGCACCAAACGCCCGATTATGGGACAGGCCGTGGCGCGGTATGCAGATGTGGCAGTGCTCACATCGGACAATCCCCGTTCCGAGGATCCCACGATGATCATGGACGATATCCGCCCCGGACTGGCAGGCACCCCTCAGGTTATTGAACACCCTGACCGCAAAACCGCTATAGCCATGGCCCTCAAGGAAATGAAACCAGGCGACGTTCTGTTGGTTGCTGGAAGAGGTCATGAGCCAAACCAAAAAATCAACGGTGAAATTATTCCCTTCCTTGATACGGAAGTCACCGCCCAACTGCTTGAGGAAATGTATTCGTGAATCTGACATTGGCTGACGTAGAACGCTGCCTCGGCGGCATGGCCGAAGAGGGCCACACTCAAATCGTCATCGCTTCGGTGAAGACGGACTCTCGTACAGTGGAAAAAGGCGACCTGTTCTTCTGCGTCAGCGGCGAGAATTTTGACGGTCATGAATTTGCGGCACAGGCCGTGAAGCAAGGTGCTGTCGCGATTGTTGCTTCACGTATGCTGGACGACGTAGATGCACCTGTCATCATGGTCCGCGACGCCGTAGACGCTCTGGGGCGTCTGGCCGCATGTTGGCGTGACATGTGCGGAGCCAAACTCATCGCAGTCACCGGCACAGCGGGAAAAACCACGGTCAAGGAAATGCTCTATGCTGTGGCCTCACAAAAATTCAACACGGCCAAAAACTACCGTAATTTCAACAATCAGATAGGTCTGCCCCTGTCCATGCTCAAAGCAACAGTTGAACAAGATCTTTGGATCATGGAGTTGGGCATTTCACAGCGCGGCGACATGGAAGAACTGGCCCCTATCGCCAGCCCAGACATCGCGGTCATCACCAATGTCGGCCCCGGCCATCTGAAAGGACTGGGCAACGAAGCCGGTGTCGCTCACGCCAAATCCACCCTGCTCAGGTATCTACGCCAGCCCGGTTCCGCCATTATTTCGATGGACTATCCATTACTCTGGGACGCTGCCCGCGAACTCGTGGACGCTCCTATCGGATTTTCCACCAACAACGATTCTCACACCTCCTTTGTTGCCTCGTTTCTCGGGGCCGGAGCCAGTAATCTGGGACGTTTCCGGCTTCGGACCCCCGAGGGCGAGGAAGAATTCGAGGCACCATTCTGCGGCGAACACTACGCCGAAAACTTGGCCTGTGTAGCTGCCGTGGCCCATGCTCTCGGCATGAGTCGAGCAGACGTTATTTCCGGCGTTCAGTCGCTTGAACCGGACACCCAACGGTTCTGCTGCAAACCCAACGGAGACCTCATGATCATCGACGACACGTACAACGCCAACCCCCTTTCCATGGAACGGTCCATTGAAACCGCAGCCAACATGGCTGACGGCAAACCATTGGCCCTCGTTCTCGGTGATATGCGCGAACTCGGAGACGAAGCTGTTATGCGCCATGAGGAACTCGGACGCACCATCAAGGACATCTCCCCGGCGGTTGTCTTCTACAAAGGAAACCATTTCGAGGACGTTGCACGAGAATACGGCAAGAAAATGCACAAGGTCGACACGCAGGAAGATTTCGCCCATGCGTGGCAGTCCTTCGGCGCGGCCGATGGCGTGGTTCTGGTCAAAGGATCGCGTTCCCTCAAAATGGAACTCTTCGTGTCCGCCTTATGTGCAGGACGCACTGTGAACGCCCAAGGAGGCAAACAGTGATATATAATTTTCTCGTACCGCTTTCCACGGACCTGGGTATTCTCAATGTCTTCAGGTACATCACCTTCCGCTCGGTGTGGGCGTTGTTGACCGCTCTCATTATTTCCATCGTGTTCGGTCCAGCCATGATCCGCTGGCTCAAACGCATTAAATGCGGTCAGTACATCCGCGAAGACGGCCCTCAGCATCAGGCCAAGGAAGGCACCCCGACAATGGGTGGCATCATGATCCTGATCAGCGTGGGCGTGTCCACTCTGCTCTGGGCCGACCTGTCCAACATCTACATATGGCTGACCCTGCTCGTATACTTCGGGTTCAGTGCCATCGGTTTCGCCGATGACTACATCAAAGTCGTCAAGCGACAGAATCAGGGATTGTCCGCCAAGGCCAAATTTTCCCTGCAATGTTTGGTGACTGCCGTGGCCATTGCCTTGCTCATTCAGGAGCCAGCCTATTCCACGCAACTGTCCGTACCGTTTTTCAAGAATTTCAACCCTGACCTCGGCTGGTTCTACCTGCCCTTCGCCATGGTGGTCATGGTCGGAGCGAGCAACGCGGTCAATCTGACAGACGGACTCGACGGACTTGCCATCGGTCCAATGGTCGTTGCCATGGCCTGCTTTGCTATTTTCATCTACGTGTCCGGCCACGCAAAAATGGCCGATTATTTACAGGTACAGAGCATACAGGGCATCGGAGAAGTGACCATTTTTTGCGGTGCCATGGTCGGCGCAGGGCTGGGCTTTCTCTGGTTCAACGCGCATCCGGCGCAGGTCTTCATGGGCGATGTCGGTTCACTCGGACTCGGCGGTGCACTCGGATTCGTGGCCGTACTTGCCAAACAGGAACTCCTGCTCGCCATTGTAGGCGGCGTGTTTGTTTTTGAAACCCTCTCGGTCATTCTTCAAGTCGGATATTTCAAACTGACAGGCGGCAAGCGTATCTTCAAAATGGCCCCGCTCCATCATCATTTCGAGCTCAAAGGCATCCCTGAATCCAAGATCATTGTCCGATTCTGGATTCTGTCCATACTCATGGCTCTCATGGCCCTTTCCACACTCAAACTGAGGTAATCGAGGCATCATCGTGAATCGTATCGTCCGCAACTTCATTGACCAGCACATCCTCTCCGGCAAACAAGCCGTAGTGGTTGGCGTGGGCAAATCAGGTCTGGCCGCAGCCCGTCTTCTCGACGTGCTGGGTGCCAACGTGCGCGTGGTGGACAGAAATGAAGATGTGACCGAAGACACTCTGGGTGAACTCAAAGGGAAAGTGGAACTCGTCACCGGACCGCATAAAAAGAGACACTTCTCAGACGCGGACATCATAGTGTTCTCCCCCGGTGTGCCGGTAAAAAAACTTGCCCCGGTACTGGAAGGCATTGCTCCGCACACCATGGTCTCCGAACTGGAATTTGCTTCGTGGTTCATCGAGGCTCCCATGTTGGCTGTCACCGGTTCCAACGGCAAAACCACGACGACCACACTCATTTCCGACATTCTGGAACAGGCTGGTCGCACGGTCTTCACGGGCGGTAACATCGGCGTCCCCCTGTGCGAATATCTGTTAGACATGGAACCCGCCGAAATCATCGTGCTTGAAGTTTCCAGCTTCCAGCTCCAAAACTGCCGTCTGTTCAAACCCCATGTCGGCGTATTCCTAAATTTTGCGGCCAACCACCTCGACTACCATGAGGACATGAACGAATACCTTGAGGCCAAGCTGACGCTGTTCAACCGCATGACCGGCGAAGACATCGCCCTCATGCACGAATCCATGCGTGACATCATGAAGGACCGCTCCTTCACCAATGCCCATGTCCAATGGTTCGACGCAACAGACCGCTTCGACGCCCCCCATCTTCCCGGTGAACACAACCGCTCCAACGTGGAAGCCGCATGGCAGGCAGTGAAGCAGTTCGGCGTAACCAAAGAACAGGCTGCCAAAACCATCCTCAATTTCAAACCGCTGGCTCACCGCATCGAACCTGTGGGTGAGAAAAGAGGCGTCCTGTACGTCAACGATTCCAAAGCCACCACGCTAGAAGCAGCTTTAGCCGCAGTCCGCTCTTTCGATCGTCCGGTCCGCATTCTTATGGGCGGTGTTTGGAAAGGAGGCGATGTGGTCGCTTTTGCCAAGGGCATTAAAGGTTCGGTTGTTCATGTAGGTCTGTTCGGCGGAGCCAGAGAAGAACTGGAGCCAGAACTGTCCAAATCTTTCACCGTGACATGGGATGAGACGCTGGAAAAAGCGATCAAACGGCAAACTGCCAAAGCCGATGCTGGTGATGTCATCCTGCTTTCCCCGGCCACGGCCAGCTTCGATCAGTACAACGGAATGGCCCAGCGCGGCGCGGATTTCAAACGTGTAGTTGGAGGTCTCGATGACTAACCGACTCAACGCGAAGAAAAACGGAACCGCCAGAGGCCGCATTGATCCGTGGCTGCTCACTGCCACCATGATTCTCGGCGGCTTCGGCCTCATCATGGTCCTGTCCGCATCCGGCATCATGGCCGAACGGGTCTATGGCGATAAATATTTCTTCTTCAAACGGCAACTCATGTTCACAGGCGTGGGCCTCGCTGCCATGTTCTGCTGCATGCAGATTCCCCGGCGCGTGCTCTACTCCATGACCTACATATGGGTCGGCATTGCCATCGTGTTACTCAGCATGTGTATCTCGCCACTCGGCGTCTCGGTCAACGGGGCCAGTCGATGGATCAACCTGGGGCCGGTCAACCTCCAGCCCCTAGAATATGCCAAAGTCGCGCTGGTCCTCTATCTCGCTTACTTTTTCGCCCGAAAACAGGACATGGTCCGCACCTTCTCGGTCGGTTTCCTGCCGCCTTTCCTCGTAACCGGCTTCCTGTGCGGCCTATTGTTGCTGCAACCCGATTTCGGTGGCGCGGTTGTCATGTCAGGCCTACTTTTCTTCATGTGTCTGGTGGGCGGCACCCGGTTCAGTTACCTGTTTATCTCACTCATCTTCGCAGGTGGCGCGGGCTGGTTGCTCATCTCGTCCTCCCCATACCGTTTCAAACGGTGGACTGCCTTCCTCGATCCATTCGCCTCGGCACAGAATGAAGGCTACCAATTAGTACAATCCCTGTACGCCTTCGGTTCCGGCAAAATTTTCGGCACAGGCATCGGCGCAGGCCAGCGCAAACTGTTCTTCCTGCCCGAAGCACACAACGACTTCATCATGGCCGTTGTCGGCGAAGAACTCGGCTTTGTCGGCATGTCACTTTTCTTCATCGCCATTGGATTATTCCTTATCAGAGCCTTCCGCGTGACGCTCAAAGTAGAAGACCTGCAAGACAGATTCACCGCATTCGGTGTGACCTGTATTCTTGCCCTTGGCATGATCCTGAACCTCGCGGTCGTGCTGGGAACAGTACCGCCCAAGGGTGTCGCCATGCCATTCATCAGTTACGGAGGTTCCAGCCTGACCGTTTCCTTCATCTGCGCAGGCATCCTGCTGAATCTCTCCAGGAGGGTTAAAGCATGACGCTCAACAGAGTCATTCTCACGACAGGCGGCACAGGCGGCCACATCTTTCCGGCTCTGGCTGTTGCCACGGAACTCACCCTGCGCAACAAGGGTGTTGAAATCATGTTCATGGGCGGCCCCGGCCCGGAAGGCGACATGGCGCGCAAACACGGCCTCCGTTTTCTGGAGCTCCCGGCCTCGGGCATTATGGGACGCGGCATTCCCGGTATTATTTCCGGCATGGGCTGGCTCGGAACAGGGATGCCCAAAGCCATCGCCGCAGTCTGGGGGTTCAAACCGGACGCAGTTATCGGTTTCGGCGGCTATGCGGGCTTTTGCCCGGTGGTTGCAGCCAAAATCCTCGGTATCCCCACGGCCATTCACGAACAAAACTCCGTTCCCGGCATGGCCAACAAGGTGCTAGGGAAAATGGTCAAACGAATTTTCTTAAGTTTCCCGGACGCCCTACGGGTATTCCCAACGCACAAGACGTATCTCACCGGCAATCCGGTGCGACTCGACATCATTAAAGCTGCCTCCAAACGCAGAGCCCGTCCTGAAGGCAAACGAGTTCTCATACTCGGAGGCAGTCAGGGTGCACGGCCCATCAATGATGCCGTTATCAAGGCACTCCCCTCGCTCATGGAGGCAGGTGTAACCTTGGTACATCAGGCAGGCAAAATGGATTTCAATAGAGTTCGTGCCTCCTATGAAACCGCAGGAGTCGATCCTGCACAGGTATACGAATTTATCGAGGACATGGGGACTGAATACGCGCTCTGTGATCTGGCAATATGCCGATCTGGTGCAACAACGGTCTTCGAAATCGCGGCGGCAGGGGTTCCAGCCATTTTCGTGCCTTTCCCCCAGGCCACGCACAACCATCAGACAATGAACGCCAAAGCCATGTCGGACATCGGCGCGGCCCGGTTGCTCCCTCAGTCGGAACTGACTGGGGAATCGTTGGCAACCGCCACACTGGATTTGCTCAACACCCCCGAGCAGTTGACCAACATGGAAACAGCGGCACGCGAATTCGCCAAGGTGAAAGCGGCCGCGGATATAGCGTCAGGGTTAGAAGCCCTGACGGCGTAGGAGTTATAGTTATGGCAGCACAAGGACCATACCTGACTATCGGCGGCGAAGCCTGTCCGGCAATGCGAGCTCGAGTGAACACCATTCATATGGTGGGCATCGGCGGCTCCGGCATGAACGGCATCGCAGAAGTTCTCATCAACATGGGATTTGAGATTACCGGCTCGGACTTATCTGCTTCGGCGGCAGTCAGACGGCTGGAAAAACTCGGAGCCACAGTTTTCATCGGCCATGGCGCGGACAACGTGGGCAACGCGGACGTGCTCATCAAATCCACAGCCATCCCGTCCAAAAACCCGGAACTGGTAGAAGCCCGTGAACGAGGTATTCCCATCATCCCCCGCGCTGAGATGCTGGCCGAACTCATGCGGTTGCGCACGGGTATCGCCGTTGCCGGAACCCATGGCAAGACCACGACCACCTCGCTCATGGCGACAATTTTCACGGAAGCGGGTCTTGACCCCACCGTCATTATCGGCGGCAAGCTGAACACCTATGGAGCCAATGCCCGGCTCGGCGACGGCGATTATCTCATTGCCGAAGCCGATGAGTCAGATGGTTCGTTCCTGCGTCTATCTCCGATCATCACCGTGGTGACAAACGTGGACAAAGACCACATGGACTTCTACGACAATCAGGATGCCATCGACCTGTCATTCATCCGATTCATGAACTCCATTCCCTTCTACGGCATGAACGTGGTCTGCGGTGACGACGAGGGTGTGCAACGACTGCTGCCCCTGATCAAACGCCCGTATATGACCTATGGAATCGGCCAGCAAAACCGTCTGCGCGGCGAAATCATCAGTTCTCACCTACGCTCTCTGTTCAAAGTCTATCTGGACGGCGAAGAATGGGGCGAAGTGACTGTAGCCCAACCCGGCACTCACAACGTGCTGAACTCTTTGGCCTGCATCGGCGTGGCCCTGGAAGCGGGACTGAAAAAAGAAGACATCATCACAGGTCTTGCCAACTTCGGTGGTGTGGGCCGACGCTTTGACCGCAAAGGCGAGCATAAGGGTGTCATGGTTGTGGATGACTACGGCCACCATCCGGCTGAGATTCAGGCCAACCTCAAAACCGCTAAGGAATGCTATCCTGACCGGCGGTTGGTTGTGGCCTTCCAGCCGCACCGTTTTTCACGGACTCAGGCTCTGTTCGGCGAATTCTGCAAGGCATTTACCGACGCGGATCTGCTCCTGCTCACGGAAATCTATCCGGCATCGGAATCACCCATTCCCGGCGTCTCCGGTCTTTCACTGGCTCAAGGCATCAAACAGGTGTCTGAAACCAAGGTGCAGTTTTTCCCGGATTTCGATTCCATCGAAAAACGACTCAAAGACACACTCAAACCCGGCGACCTGTTCATGACACAAGGAGCAGGCTCAATCTGGCGCATCGGCGAAAACTGGCTCAACCAGCCCGACGAACCGGACGACAACGAGGAATAAGGAACACATATGGGCCTTGAATTCATCTCCAATCCGTCGCTTTCCAAGCGAACGAGCTTACGCCTTGGCGGTACCGCCGAAGTGGAAGTCGTGGTGCGCGACAAACAGGACCTTGATGCCCTGTCCAATTTTCTCCTGAAAGAAACCCTGCGCCCCTTCGTTATAGGTGAAGGTTCCAACCTGCTGGCACAGGATGGTCAGCTCGACGTAGCCCTCATTCGAACAGAAACGCCTCCTGGGCCTGAACGGGTAGAAAAAAATGACGACACGCTCATCGTCCGTTGCGGTGCAGGCCAACGCCTGCCCGGACTGCTTGGATGGGCGCAAATGGCCGGTCTATCTGGCCTGGAAGGACTCACTGGCATCCCCGGTTCCGTGGGTGGATGCGTGGCCATGAACGCAGGCTCCTATGGCACGGAAATAGGAGATCTCGTGACCCGTGTCAGACTCTGGGCGCCCGGTCAGGGGCTTATCTGGCTGGACCGTGACCAATGCGAATTTTCTTATCGCCATTTCTCTCCCGCTATTGCCATGGGTAAATGCCTAATCTGGGAAGTGGAAATGGCCCTGAGCGAAGCCGATCCAAAAAAAGTCCGCAAGACCATGCAAGAAAACTACGAAAAGAAGAAATCCACCCAGCCAGTCACGGCCAGAACCGCTGGATGCGTATTCAAAAATCCTGAAGGACACAGTGCGGGCCGACTGCTCGACAAGGTAGGGATGAAGGGCGCCAGACTCGGCGACATGCTTTTTTCGGACATCCATGCAAATTTCCTCGTCAACAAGGGCAAAGGGACCAGTTCGGCCGCTCTGGAGCTTATTGAAATGGGCCGTATCGCCGTCAAAGAGCAATTTGACGTCAACCTCGAACTGGAGGTCATCATACTGTGAGTACCCTGACCATGGGCAAACAGAGCCGTCTTTCTCTCAACAACAAACGGAGCAAGCGAAACAATACGCTCAGGCGTAAACCGAAATCTCCGCGCAGGTTGACAGGTACAGGCCAGTTCATTGTCCGCACTATTATGAGTCTGCTTGCCCTGTCGCTCATCGCTGTTCTCGGCGTGGGGCTGCTCTACGGGTATAGACTCATGACGTCTCATCCCTATTTCGAACTCAAGGAAATCCACGTCACCGGCAATGACCGGTTGACCCATGGCGATATTTTGAACAATGCAAATGTGGCCCTTGGTCTCAACTGCATGGAAATGAACGTGGGAGAGGTTGAGCGTAAACTCTCGGCTAATCCGTGGATCAAATCCGTGACCGTACGCCGAGATCTTCCCAACCGACTGTATATCAAGGTGCAGGAAAAAGTTCCGGCTTTCTGGACCCGTAAGGGCGACGGCCTCTATTTTGCGGATGCACAGGGTGAGGACATCGCCCCCATGAATCCCGGCGAACTGGCCTCCCTGCCCATCTTAAGCGTAGCGGAAGGATTGGAAGAAGGACCACGAGTACTCACTGGCATCCTACAAAAGATCAAGGATGGGCAAACGCCTTTCACGCAATCTCAGGCGGCCTGGATCAAATTGACCAGCGCACACGAAATGGAAATTTACCTGGACGGCCACGATATGGGCAAAGGACTGACAATCAAACTTTCCACCGACAGATGGGAAGTACAGTTAGAACGCCTCAAGGTGGTCTGGCGCGACCTCATGCGCAGAAATGAATTCAAGAACGCCGCAATTATCGCGGCCAGTGGCGATAAGATTTGGATAAAGAAGCGTACTTTTCCCACAGCGGGATAAACGCATCAAAATATTACAGGATTACCGGGAATAACAGAGGAGTTACTTATGGCTAGAAATGATTTAATCGTCGGATTGGACGTCGGCACCACCAAGATATGCACTGTGGTGGGCGAGGCCTCTGAGACTGGCGTCGACATCATCGGCATCGGCACGGCTCCCAGCACAGGTCTGCGTCGAGGCGTGGTCGTCAACATCGAAAAGACGGTCCAATGCATCAAAAAATCGCTTGAGGATGCCGAACTCATGGCCGGATGTGACATCCGCACGGTCTACGCCGGAATCGCCGGAAGCCATATTCAGGGCTTCAACTCTCATGGCGTGATCGCAGTCAAGGGTGGCGAAGTCACCCAACGCGACGTGGACCGCGTCATCGAGGCAGCCAAGGCCATCGCCATCCCCATGGATCGCGAAGTCCTACACACACTGCCACAAGAATTTATCGTGGATGACCAGCGAGGCATAGCCGATCCGCTCGGCATGGCTGGTGTTCGCCTTGAGGTGAAGGTCCACATCGTTACCGGTGCGGTCACTTCTGCCCAGAACATCATCCGTTCGTGCAACCGTTCAGGGCTGGACGTTTCCAACATCGTTTTGGAATCACTTGCATCCAGCAAGGCCGTACTTTCCCCCGAAGAAAGGGAAATCGGCGTGGCTCTGGTCGATATCGGCGGTGGAACCACGGACATCGCAGTCTTTTCCAAAGACTCCATCAAGCACACCAGCGTCCTTGCACTCGGTGGTCATAACCTGACCAACGATATCGCATATGGCCTGCGGACACCCATGATGTCGGCGGAAAAGATCAAGATGGACTTCGGCTGCGCCATGGCTGATCTGGTCACGCAGGAAGAAATCATCGAAGTCCCGAGCGTGGGCGGACGTGAGTCCAGAAAAATGAGCAAGCGCGTGCTGTCAGAGATCTGCGAACCGCGCTGCGAAGAGATTCTTGCACTGGTCGATCAGGAACTCATCAAATCCGGGTTCAAGAACATGATCGCGGCAGGCGTAGTCCTGACCGGCGGCACAGTCATGATCGAAGGTATGCAAGAACTTGCCGAACAAATTTTCGACCTGCCGGTACGCATCGGAATTCCGGGTGAAGGCATTGGCGGCCTGACCGCTGAAGTCCGCAGCCCGAAATATGCCACGGCGGTCGGTCTGCTGCTCCACGGGGCCGAAGAGGAAGGCCTGCACAAGGTCCGGCCCTTCAAGATTCGCGACGATTCCGGTTTCGACCGTATCGTGTCGCGCATGAAAAAGTGGTTCACAGACATTGCTTAAGGAATGAGCTTTTTTTGAGGATACAGGGAACATTCAACAGGGAATATTCTGAGGAGGACACGTAATGGAATACTTTGAAATCGAACATGAAAGTAACGCTAAAATCAAAGTCGTCGGTTGTGGCGGCGGTGGTGGTAATGCAGTCAACAACATGATCCAATCCGCGCTCAAAGGCGTGAAATTCATCGTTGCGAACACTGACCATCAGGACATTGACAAATCTCTGGCCGAACACAAAATCCAGATCGGCGAAAAGCTGACCAAGGGACTTGGCGCAGGAGCCAACCCGGAAATCGGTCGCTCGGCTGCCATGGAATCCGTGGATCATATCCGCGAGGCTCTGGAAGGCGCTGACATGGTCTTCATCACCGCCGGAATGGGCGGCGGTACCGGCACTGGCTCCGCTCCAGTCGTGGCTCAGGTGGCCAAGGAACTCGGCGCGCTCACCGTTGGTGTCGTAACCAAGCCTTTTTATTTTGAAGGCAAACGTCGTCTGGAACAAGCTGACGAGGGTGCCAAGGCACTGTCTGAAGTGGTGGATTCCATCATCACCATCCCCAACGACCGTCTGCTCCAGTTGGCCGCCAAAAAGGCATCCTTCTCCGACATGCTGAAAAAAGCTGATGAAGTCCTGTACTACGCAGTCAAGGGTATCGCTGATCTGATTACCGTACACGGCTTGATCAACCTCGACTTTGCGGACGTAAAAGCCGCCATGTCCAGCTCCGGCATGGCACTCATGGGCACCGGAATCGCTTCCGGCGAAACTCGTGCCAAAGAAGCAGCCATGAAGGCTATCACCAGCCCACTGCTGGAAGATGTCTCCATCGAAGGCGCCAAAGGCGTACTTATCAACATCACCTGCGGCCCGGACATGCTCATTGATGAGGTTTCCGAAGCAGCAGATATTATTTACAAAGAAGCACATGACGACGCCGAGATCTTCTTCGGTACGGTCTTTGACCCGGATGCAGGCGACGAAATGCGCATCACTGTCATCGCCACCGGCATCGAAACCGTCATGGAAGATGCCGAACCTGTCCTGAGCAAGGCTGAACAGCAGAAAGTTCTGTTACTCGGCAAGCCTCGCGGTATGGGACAGCCTGCTGCAGACACGCAGCCTCGTCGTTCTGGTCACCAGCAGGTGCTCAACACCGACCGAAACATTCCTGCGTACCTGCGCAAGGCCGGTGGAGAATTGAACACCACGGAAGCACCGTCCATACAACAGACTCGTCGAGTCGTTGCCGGTCCCGGTGAAGAAGAGTTCATTTTCGAAGATGACAACTTCGAAGTCCCGGCCTTCATCCGAAAGAATGTTGACTAGGACCATGAAAACTCACGTGGAGGAAAACCGCTATCGTTAAGCGAACCCTGTATTATGGCGTCGAGGAGCCTAACGCTCCCGTCCTCGGTGGCCGGCTCCCTGTAGCTCTGGCTGTTCCAGGAGGCGATAAAGCCGCCATATCCACTCTCGGCTGGCAAGCCGTCTATCGGACGCTGACCGAGGAACCCGGCTTGGCCGTTGAACGTGTCTTCCCGGACAAGCTGGGATTGACCGATGGCGCTGATCCAAAAACACGTGAATCAAATAGCCCACTATCCTCATTCCCTGTAATCGCCTGGAGCATTACGTTCGAGGAGGACTTCCTCAGCCTTCCTCGAACGCTCCGGGCAGCGGGCGTTCCGCCTCTTGCGGCGGAACGCCCTTCTCTTCCCTTGGTCATCTGCGGTGGCCCCATTGCCTTTCTGAACCCCGCCCCTATTGCGCCCTTCATTGATCTCTTCTGGGTGGGGGAGGCTGACAAACAATTCTTAAACCTCTTCGACACACTGAAACGACTAGTCTTTGATGGCAAAGACAAGGAAGAAATCCTTGAGGCCATCAAGGATATGCCGGGAGTCTATGCCCCTGGACGCTCAAAAACGCCGGTCAAAAGACTCACATCCGGCCCGACCGGCATCTTGAACGACCCTGCGTTCTCCTGCTTCATATCGGGCCGAGCTGCTTTTCGAGACACCCTGCTGCTTGAGGTCAACCGAGGATGTCCGTATGGGTGCCGCTTCTGTGCTGCCGGGTACATCTATCGCCCGCCACGCCTCGCAAAAATAGAAGAACTCAAACGCATCGTTGAACTCTCCGATCCACCCAAAGTAGGATTAGTTGGTACAGCCCTGACTGATTGGCCCGATCTGGTTCCCTTCCTGAAATGGCTGCACAGTAAGAAAAAGAAATTTTCGCTCTCTTCCATGCGTGCCGACGGCATTACCGAAGAGTTGCTCGTCTACTTACGAGAACGCGGTATCCGTACCGTAACTCTTGCCTTGGAAGGCGCGTCTGAACGCCTTCGTCGCATGATGAGCAAGAAACTTGATTCCAAGGATTTCCTGAATGCAGTCCGACTGTGCGCCCGGTACGGGGTCAATCATCTGAAACTCTACCTCATTGTCGGATGGCCCGGAGAGACAGATGCCGACTATGAAGAACTTGAACAATTCCTCAATGAAATACTTCGCATTCGCTCTGAAGAACCGGGTGGCAAAAAGAAACACCTGATGCGCATTACCATCGGCATCAGTTCACTTGTCCCCAAGCCGTTCACACCGTTCCAGTGGGCTCCCATGATGGACGAAGCCTCTCTTGAGGCACGCATGAAGCAACTTGTTCACATGGTCAAACCTTTCAAGGGCGTCACTTTACAACACGATTCCCCCTTTCAGGCCCGACTCCAGGGCGTGCTCGCCCGTGGGGGTGAAGAACTGGCCGAATTCATCCAGCTCGCAGCTGAGCATGGCGGTTGGAAAAAAGCACTCAAACGATGGGATGGCGATCCGTCCCATATCATCGATAGAGAGCGAGACAAGGACGAAAGCTTCCCGTGGGAAGTCGTTGATGTCGGCGTCAAGCGAGAATTTCTTTGGAAAGAATGGGAAAAGGCAAAAATCGCCAAGGTCTCACCCAAATGCCCATCCATGGATTGCACCCAATGCCGCATGTGTGGAATGGAAAGAGGCTAGATTTCCAAATCACCGCCGTCCTTTTTTCCATAGACAAAATTCTCACGGAATGGACAGCCTCACATATAGAAAATATCTTTCTTATATTTATTCAAGTCATTGAAAAAACAGTTGTACTTTTAGGAACTACTTATTGTATATATCAAAACAATATCACTATGAAGTTGATACACAATGGCTTTCAGTCGACTCTCCGAAACGCTTATCGGAGAACGACAATTTTATTTACTGAGGATCTTCATGCGCCTGTTGCACGTCTTCATTGCCTTCATACTCCTGCTCATGTCGTTTACGCCATGTCAGGCAAGACAATTAATCGTTCTCTTCGGCACAGACTCCAAACCACCTAAATCTTGGAAAAAAGAAAACAGCCCTTGCGGTATCCAAGTCGATATTCTGCGTGAAATCGAATTTCGCACAGACCTGACTTTTGACATCCACATGTACCCTTGGAAACGGGCTTATATGAATGCCATTGAAGGAAGAGGGGGCATTTTCGGTCTTTCCATGACTAAAGAACGCCTGAAGATATTCGACTACTCACAAGTTATGTGCATGGATGAAATGCGCTTGATCACCCTCAAAGGACACGAATTTCCTTTCCATTCCATTCAAGACCTCAAAGACAAAACCATCGGAGTGACTCGCGGCGCTTCATACGGTGACACCTATGATAACGCGCTCGGGACCGTCTTTACGCCATGTTACGACGGCCAGCCTCTCATCAGACTTCGTATGCTTCTGGCAGGTCGCACCGATGCTGCATTAATCGGTCCCGGCAAAACCGCAATTACTTACATCGTTAGGAATGACCCTCGTCTGAAGGCCAACATCGATAAATTTTCCGTTTTGGAAACGCCTTTCAACATCGATCCCAATTTCATCGGCTTCCATAAAAGCATGCGACAAGGGGAAAACCTGCTCAAGATAAACCGAGCTCTCAAATCCATGTGGAAAGATGGAACCATATCCAGAATCGTGAATAAATATTGAGATCAAACAAACGGAGCACCATGTTTCAACGCATATTTCACGTCCAACGTCTGCTACTTTCAATACTTATTCTCACGTGTCTGCTGACAATTCCTGCTTCTGCCGATTCTCTCCCTGATGGATTTGTCCGACTCAATCAATTCATACCGGATGCCACTTACGACGTGCGTTATTACAACGGTCACAACTTCGTTGGCGTACAGATCGACGGGTACACTGCTCCGGTAGTCATCCTAACAATTCAGGCAGCCACCGCACTCAAACAAGTTCAAACCGATCTCAAGCCATTCAATCTTGGCCTTAAAATCTTTGACGGCTACCGCCCTCAACAGGCTGTCGATCACTTTGCACGCTGGGCCAAAGACATTAACGACACCCGAACGAAGCCGGAATTTTATCCTGACGTGGATAAACGCCATCTTTTCCGCGACGGCTACATAGCAGCCAAATCCGGCCACTCGCGCGGCTCCACAGTCGATCTGACCATCATCGACCTCACCACAAAAACAGAACTCGACATGGGCACCACCTTCGACTTCTTTGGTCCTAAATCCTGGCCCGACAATAAATCCATGCCGCCCAAAGTTCGCGCCAACCGAGCCCTGCTTCAATCCATTATGCGCAACAACGGCTTCACACACCTCAAAGAAGAATGGTGGCATTTCACTTTGAAGAATGAACCATATACGAATAATTACTTCAACTTTCCAATAAATTAAGCACTTCCCCTTTGCGCGAAGCGCAGACAAGAAGTTTAGGAAAAGAGAGGGATGGGGGTCCGGGGGAGACAAAAAAGCCCCGGTTCAGCATCAACTGAACCGGGGCTTTAAATTGTATAAATCTCAATCTACCAAGCGAAGAGCGGGAATTCGCGAGCAAAATCTTCGACTTCTTCGGAGATGCCTTTGAGGGCCTTGTCGTCGTTCATGTTGTTCAGAGCGGCGACAATGGCTTCGGATACCACGATCATATCTTCTTCGATCATACCACGAGTAGTCAGAGCCGGAGTACCGACACGAATACCTGAAGTCTGAAACGGAGACTTGGTCTCAAACGGAATGGTGTTCTTGTTGACGGTGATACCGGCCTTGTCCAAGGCGATCTGAGCATCCTTACCGGTGTAGTCCTTTTCGGACAGATCGAGCAGCATCATATGGTTGTCAGTACCACCGGATACAAGCTTGTAACCGGCTTCCTGCAAGGACACGGCAAGCTGCTTGGCGTTCCTGACGACCTGCTGCTGGTATTCCACGAAACCGGGAGCCAAAGCTTCGCCAAAAGCCACAGCCTTGGAGGCGATGACGTGCATAAGCGGACCGCCCTGAATGCCGGGGAAAATGTTGGAATTGAGTTCCTGTTCCAAATCTTCGCTGGAGAGGATCATACCGCCACGAGGACCGCGCAGAGTCTTGTGAGTCGTGGTGGTGGTGTAATGAGCGTGCTCAATGCAGCTTGGATGTTCACCTGCGGCGATAAGACCCGCGATGTGAGCCATATCCACCATCAACTTGGCACCAACCTCATCAGCTATCTGACGGAAACGGGCAAAGTCGATAACACGCGGATACGCGGAAGCACCGGC
Source organism: Pseudodesulfovibrio nedwellii (assembly GCF_027923765.1). Lineage (NCBI taxonomy): Bacteria > Pseudomonadati > Thermodesulfobacteriota > Desulfovibrionia > Desulfovibrionales > Desulfovibrionaceae > Pseudodesulfovibrio > Pseudodesulfovibrio nedwellii. Next base: position 1,957,984 of record NZ_AP026709.1, read on the forward strand.
AATAATCATGGTCGGCTTGTTCTCTTTGGCAAGGGCTTCGACGGCATCATAATCTATGGTCTGGGTTTCCTTGGAAACACCGTAATGGACCATGTTGAAGAGCTTGCCGGAAAAGTTGACTGGAGAACCGTGGGTCAGATGACCACCATGGGACAAATCCATGCCCAGCACAGTATCACCGGGCTTGCAAGCCGCGAAGTAGACAGCCATGTTTGCCTGAGAACCGGAGTGCGGCTGAACGTTTGCATAGGTAGCACCAAACAACTCCTTGGCACGATCTCGGGCCAGGTCTTCGACCTCGTCCACATGTTCGCAACCGCCATACCAACGCTTGCCGGGATACCCTTCAGCATATTTATGGGTCAAAACAGACCCTTGTGCTTGGCGCACGGCCGTGGACACGAAATTTTCACTAGCGATCAGTTCAAGTTTAGAAACCTGACGATCAACCTCATCGGCGATGACAGCGGCTACTGCCGGATCCTGGATAAGCAGTTCTTCCATGAAGATACCCTCGTGTTGAATGTGGATGCGAATGGCTTCCCATGCCGATCACACGTCGGTTCAGTCATAACGCCGCTGTCCGAAAGTCAACTTTTTCATCGACTCCGTCCAATGGCTGCCGTCCGAATGTGCGGTATGGAGATCCGTCCTTATATAGTCACGAAAAGGTTGTTCAACCCTTTCGATTGGTCTTTGTACAGCAGAGCCTTTGTAAAGCGTTCGGGATTAGGGTGCAAGGAAAAGACGCTTCAAGAAAATTTGAAAATTGATCCCACGAAAAAAGGGAGGCCGTTTGGCCTCCCTTGTCGTTATCGTGTAAAGCGCTTGAACAGCATGCAGGCGTTGGTACCGCCAAAGCCGAACGAGTTCGACAAGGCGTAATTAGCCTGAATTTCTCGCGGCCCGTCAGCGCAGACGTCCAGATCACATTCCGGGTCAGGATTGTCCTGGTTAATAGTGCCGGGGATAATTCCCTCATGCAACGTCTTAACTGCAAAAACCGCTTCCATGCCGCCTGCCGCACCGAGCAAATGTCCGGTCTGCGACTTGTTGGCGCATATGTTGATGTTATAGGCATGATCACCAAAGACCTTTTTGATAGCCCGTGTTTCACACAGATCATTCAATTTGGTGGAGGTGCCATGCGCGTTAATGTGATCGACCTCTGACGGATCGATCTTCGCCTCACGGATGGCCGCTTCCATGGCATATGCCATGCCTGCGCCGTCTTCCGGCGGAGCGGTCATGTGGTGGGCATCACCAGAAGCACCGAATCCGACCACTTCGGCCAAAATGTTCGCACCGCGAGCTTCAGCGTGCTCCAAGGATTCCAGAAGCAACAGACCGCAGCCTTCCCCCATGATAAAACCTGTACGGTCTGCATCAAACGGGCGGGAAGCTAGTTCCGGCTCATCGTTGCGAACGGAAAGAGCTCTCATGGCGTTAAACCCGGCCACACCCAAAGGAGTTATGGTGGATTCAGAGCCACCGCAAATCATTGCGTCCGCGCGGCCCATGGCGATATCGGTGTAGGCGACGCCAACACCATGCGTACCGGAAGCACACGCGGTGGTGGTGCAAATATTAGGTCCCATGGCTCCAGCTTCAATGGACACCTGACCGGCAGCCATGTTGGCAATGAGAATAGGGATAAAAAACGGGGAGATGCGACTTGGGCCCTTTTTCAGGAGCTTGGCATGCATTTCCTCGATAGAGTGCAATCCACCCAACCCAACACCAACGACAGTGCCGACCCGAGCACGCTCGGACTCAGGGACAGTCCAACCGGCTGATTCAAACAACATCTTGGTACAGCACACCGCATATTGAGTAAAAATCTCCATGCGACGTGCTTCTTTCTTGCCGATAAAAATGGTCGGATCGAAATCCCTGACCTCACCGGCAATCTGGGTGGCATAGTCTGCAGCGTCAAATCTGGTGATCTTGCCGACTCCGGATTTCCCGGCCAGCAGATTGTCCCAACTGGTATCAGCATCATTGCCAAGGGGAGTAATGGCAGAAACACTGGTAACAACAACCCTGTTCATAATACCTATCCGTAAAGTCTACGTATTGGAATGAAAAGGAGCGTCTTCCACCACTCTGGTGTACAAGACGCTCGCAATAAATAACTTTTATTTAGTCGAGCGAATCTATTGAGCTTTCTCGATATGAGAAATAGCGTCACTGACTTTGAGGATTTTCTGAGCTTCCTCATCGTCGATTTCCACGTCAAACTCTTCTTCCATGGCCATGATCAGTTCGGTCAGGTCCAAAGAGTCTGCACCCAGATCTTCAACAAATGCTGCGCCTTCAACGACTTCGTCTGCGGACACACCAAGCTGCTCAACAATAATCTCTTTCACTTTTGCTGCTACATCGGACATAATTTCCTCCAATATCAATGTTTTTCTTAAATTACATGTACATGCCGCCATTGACTCCCAACACCTGACCGGTGATGTACCCGGCACCAGATGATGCCAGGAAGGAGACTGCGGCTGCGATATCCTCGGACTGCCCGAGGGATTTTAACGGAATTTGTGCGAGCATGGCGTCAACGACCTTTTCAGGCAGTTCGGCGGTCATGTCTGTTTCAATGAAGCCAGGAGCCACGGCGTTGACGGTAATACCGCGCCCAGCCAATTCTCTGGCTGCGGATTTAGTCAAACCGATGAGTCCAGCCTTGGCAGCACAATAGTTGGCTTGCCCGGCGTTGCCCATCTGGCCAACAATGCTGGCGATGTTCACGATGCGGCCATGACGTTGCTTGCCCATAATTTTGGACGCTTCCTTGAGGAAAACAAAACAACCGGTAAGATTGATGTGGAGAACTTTGTCCCAGTCATCATCTTTCATGCGCATCATCAGACCATCACGTGTAATACCCGCATTGTTCACGAGTACTTCAAGAGAAACCTTGCCCTTAATTTCTTCTTTGAAGAATGTGGTCACGGCTTCGCGATCGCCGGAGTCCAGTTGAAAGGCCTTGGCCTTACCACCGTTCTTTTCAATACCGGCCACCACTTCTTCAGCGGATTCAGGGCGGCTGACGTAAGTCAGGTACACTTCGAATCCGTCAGCGGCCAGCCTCTCGGCGACCGTACGTCCTATGCCACGGGAACCGCCCGTTACCAGGGCGACGTTGCTCATATCGCTCATCAATTGTCCTCGTGATGCTCGTGTTGGTCAGCACCCAATATACCAATTGGTGCCGGACTGCAAATTCCAACTCAGATTGTAACGTAAAAGTCTATTCACTATTCGTAGAGAAAAAGCAAACAAACAGCCGTTTTAATCCTAGAATTGTATCAAGGCTGCACCCCAGGTAAACCCGCCGCCAAAGGTGGGGGTCAGCACAAGGTCGCCCTTCTTGATAAATCCGGTTTTCACGGCCTCATCCAATGCAACGGGCACGGATGCGGCGGATGTGTTGCCGTATTTCTCGATATTTACGAAAACTCGTTCCTCCGGGATGTTGAACCGACGGCCCACGGCATCAATGATGCGCATGTTTGCCTGATGGGTAATAAGCACATCCACATCGGACTTTTCAAATCCATTCCGTTTGAGAATGGCTTCGCTTATGGAAGTCATGTTGCGGACGGCGTGCTTAAACACCTCGCGGCCTTGGAATTCAACAAAATATTCAGGGCCGACAGTGTCGCCCAAGGCGTAGGAGTAAGCTGAACCTCCGCCGTTGACAGTGAGTAAATCACCAAGTGAGCCATCGGCCGCCAACATGACGTCCAAGACACGGGGGCCATCGGTAATCTCACCGCCGGTCAAAACGGCTGCGCCTGAAGCGTCTCCGAAAAGGACACAGGTTGCACGGTCTTCCCAATTCATTCTGCGAGAAAGAGTTTCACTGGAAACAACCAGAACTTTACTCTCCGGCTCCAGACACAGATACCCGCGCCCGGATTGCAATGCGTAGAGAAAGCCGGAACATGCGGCCTGCACGTCAACACACATCTGGCCCTTGATACCCAGCTTTTCCTGCAAACGGCAGGCAGCAGAAGGAATCATGGAATCCGGAGTAAATGTGCCACATATGATATGGGTCAGTTCAGCAGGTTCAATGCCTGCGTCGGCCAGTGCTTTTTTGGACGATTCAAACGCCATGGAAGACGTTGTTTCACCGTCAGCAGCTATGTGCCGTTCCTTGATGCCTGTGCGGGTGGTTATCCACTCGTCAGTGGTATCGACGATTTTTTCGAGGTCAGCGTTGGTCAATATGCGCTCGGGGGCGTAACTGCCAAAGCCGCGTAGGATGAAGTTCATCATGGGTTGGGTCTGTATGCCAATGGGCAGGTGTGGTCAAGCAGTGCGATATTTTGCACAACTTAAATTATATAGAATGCTATGCGGCGGTTTTGTCAGGTTTTCCGGTCAGATCAGCATGGGCAGCTAGCCCCTCAACCAAGTGACCATTGGCGTTATTTCGAACTGAAGTGGCAGCCATACGAATACAATTAATTATTGCCAATTCGTTGGATTTACCATGCGCCACGATGACAATATCCTTCAGGCCAAGCAAAGGTGCTCCGCCATATTCGGCGTAATCAACGACTTTCTTAAACCGCTTGAATGCCCGGAACGACAACAACGTTCCAAGCTTGGACAGCCAACTGGATTTCAGTTCGTCCTTGAGGATATGACTCAGGGAATGAGCCAGACCCTCAGACAACTTGAGGGCCACGTTGCCCACAAAGCCATCGCAAACAACGATATCCACTTCACCCGTAAAGATGTCGCGGCCTTCAACATTGCCGATAAACCGAAGATCAGACTCACGCAACAAATCAAAGGCCTCACGCACAGCGGCGTTGCCTTTTCCTTCTTCCTCGCCGATGGAAAGGATACCCACAGAGGGGTCCTTCATCTCAAGGACATACCGAGCAAAAACGTCGGCCATAAGACCAAACTGCGCCAAATGCTGAGGCTTTGAGTCCACATTGGCACCCACATCAATGAGCACCACGGGATTCTTCTCCGTGGGCAAAATGCCGGCAAGAGCCGGACGCAAAACGCCCTTGATTCGACCCAAAATGAACATACCGCAAGCCACAGAGGCTCCGGAATTTCCAGCCGAAACAACGCCATCGGCATCGCCTTTTTTCACAAGATGGCAAGCCACCTGGATGGACGAATCCTTTTTGCGTCTCAACGCATCAGCAGGCTTGTCGTCCATCTCCACCACCTGCGAGGCATGGACAACGGTAATGTCCAGCCCGGCGGTGTTCAGATCGGCAAGTTCGCGATTGATATGGTCTTCGTCGCCGACAAGGGCAACAGCAATGCCTTCGCGTGCGGCTTCAACCGCAGCGGGCACGACAATGCGGGGGCCGAAATCGCCCCCCATGGCATCCACGGCAATGCGTGGTGCCCGGGTAGCGTCAATGCTAGGCATCGTCGCTGCTGACTACCTGACGCCCTTTGTAAGTGCCGCAAACAGCGCAAGCACGATGGGGCAGAGTAGGCTCGCCGCATTCGCAGTAAATGACGTTGGGAGCTGCAACCTTATCGTGGGAGCGGCGCATGCCCTTACGGGACTTGGATGTCTTTTTCTTGGGGACTGCCATGATGTATACCTCTTAATATTTATTTTTAATCTTCACCTCGCCGTGGATAGCTGGGCCATCCGGGCAAGGGGCGTTACTTTATCTTCAAGTTGCGGAAAACTGCAAGCCTTTCGTCGCCCTCTTCCTGCTCACATTCGCATTCAGAGGTATTCAAGTCCTTGCCGCACCCGGAACATATACCCTTGCATCCTTCCGAGCACAACGGCTTGAAAGGCAGAGCCAAAGCGAATTCTTCCCACAGGACAGCACCGAGATCGAGTTGCAACTGGCCGTTTTCCAAACGGACACGCGCCACTTCGTCAAACTCTTCATCCGGAATCTGCTCATAGATATGATAATCTACATCAACAGGAAATTCAAAAAGGCTTACACATCGATCACAAATGATATTCACAGAACCCTTGAGGGTCCCACGAATAAGCACACCATTCTCGGATTGCGGCAAAAGGAAATACTCCGCCACCAAATCCTTACCCGGCTTAACGGGCATGGTGAACTCTTTCCACCCATCACGCCAAAGTGCTTGGTCATCATAGGTAAAATCTTTGCCCTCGGCGGCAATATCACTAATCGGAATCCATAATTCAAACATAATATTCTCCGTCCGCGAGCATTATGGCCCGCTGGACAACCGCTGCTTCCTATATGGTAACAAATTCTCCTGTCAAGAAAAAAAACTCTTGCCATTTCACAAAAGGCTCGGTAATGAATCACTCCCGCTGCTTGGGGAAGCTACCAACTCCAGGCTATGATTAAAAAGCCAAATTGAACTATTTTATTTGAATACATTAGGAGGTCGCAATGTCCCAGGTTTGCGATATTTGTGGAAAAGGCCCTCAGAGCGGCAACAATGTCAGCCACTCCCACATTAAGACCAAGCGTCGTTTCATGCCCAACTTGCAGAAGGTTCGTCATCAGCTCGAATCCGGTCAAGTTGTCAGCATTAAGGCTTGTACTCGCTGCATCCGCAATGGTGCCGTGACTAAGCCCGTCGCTCGCAAAAAAACTGACGCGTAAGTCCGTTTAGAATTTTAGCTACGAAAGCTATGCTGCCACCGATTCGCTCGGTGGCAGCTTTTTTGCGCCCTGTGAATATGCCACAGGTTCCCTCCTGTCTCAATTCAAAAACAGCTATAAGAACTCATGTCCTTGATCCCTTCCAATTCCCTTGTTACTATTTATAGCTTACAATAGTCGCCCTTTTGTACTGTGACAAATATTCTTTATTGAAATACTCTGATAAAAAAGAACTATTGCACTTTTGAATTAAGGATATCAATGCGACTACAAATTATAGTCTTGGCACTCACTATTGTCTGCATAGGGACAAACGCATATTCAATGGACCACATCAAGCTGTCTCCAGACTTCAAATCTGATTGCTATATTTACACATTGTTGGGAAAAGCACTTGAAGTAACAAAAAGGACCGATGGCCCATTCACCATTTCACAGGCCCCACTCGGGATGAAAAGGAATCGGGCCTTGTACGAACTGGTTGAAGGTTCCAACATCAATATACACATAGCGGCAACAAGAAGAGAATGGGAATCAAAAACACTTCCCATCCGCATCCCCATCATAAAAGGACTTTTAGGATATCGTCTTTTCCTCATTAACAAAAAGGATGCTCGCCTTTTTAAAAAAATTGTAAATATCGAAAAATTGAAAAAACTCAGAGCAGGGTCAGGACAACAATGGACCACAACTGCAGTTCTCCTAGACGCTGGTTTCACAGTTATTACCGGATCAGATTATGAAGGGCTTTTCGGCATGCTCGAAGCAAACCGATTTGACTATTTCCCACGCGGGATCAATGAAATCTTTTTTGAACTGGAAGCACAAAAACAAAAACACCCCGATTTGGACATCGACTCGGCATTGGCTCTTTACTTCCCCACTCCAAGCTATTTTTTCATATCCCCTCAACATCCGCATTTGGCTGATCGAATCCAACGGGGACTGGAAATTCTCATTCAAACAGGCGAATTCGACACAATGTTCAATAAAGAATTTGCCACATCCATATCGCGTGCAAAGTTGAACAGTCGAAAATTATTCGTAATCGAAAATCCTTTTTTAACCGATAAAACTCCTTTTGATCGACCAGAACTCTGGTTTTCCCCCGATGCTTCGACTCCGTAAAAAATCACACAACAAAACCATTTCTTTCCTTAGAATCATCACCGATCCTTCTGTGCAAAAATCAGCGCACAAGGAGTGCACAGACATGCACTCCTGCACATATCACATTTTACAATATTTGCTTAAAATACTATTATGCATGAACATTATCTTTGGCACGCCTCCTGCTATTCTTCAGTAAAAGCACGAGCGAGGTTACACATATGGGATTTTTTAGTACAATAGGTAATTGGTGTGGAGGGCCTGCCTTCTGGCAAGGCAGCGGTCACGGAATGGGCGGATGGATGCCCTTCCATTTTGGCGGCATATTCCAGCTCATCATTATCGGACTCATCATATATTTCACGGTCCGCATGTTTCGAAAACCCGCCACGAATAACGGACCGGACAGAGCTGAGGACATTCTCAGGCGCAGGTACGCAGCCGGAGAAATCGACACACAAACCTATGAAGCCATGAAAAAGGATTTACAAAATATTTAGCGATTGAACAACCACCTCCCCATGACAAAGCCCCCGCCGAATCTCTTCCGGCGGGGGCTTCCTCTATACTATTACAAGACTCTCCCTCACGCTATAAAGCCTGAGAGAGGGCTGGCTAATATACAGGGTCTTTACAGTTCAATAGCTCGCTTCATACGGGCCAAGGTCTGTTCTTTGCCAAGCACGATCATGGTCTCGAACAACCCGGGAGACTGAGTCTTGCCCATGATCGCCACACGAATAGGCTGAGCGATGATCTTGAACTTGATATCCTTGTCTTCGAGGAACTGACGATGCACATCCTCCAAAGACTTCTCGGTGAATTCGTCAAGGGCTTCAATACGCTCAGCGATCTCTTCCAGCAAAGGCTTGGTCTCTTCGGTAAGAAATTTCTTCACGGCCTTCTCATCGTACGGCAGGAAGCTCGCATCCACGATGAACGGACGGGATTGTTCCAGCATGTCTACGATAGATTTGGCACGTGGCTGAAGCAATGGCGCGACCTTGGCAAAATCAGCCTTGGACACGCTGGCCGCTTCTTCCTCTCCCACTTCACGGGCCAGGAAATCACACAGCATTTCAGCCAAACGCTCGGGGTCGGCCTTCTGCATGTACTGGCCGTTAACCCATTCAAACTTTGTCAGGTCAAATACGGAAGGCGAGTTGCCCAGATGGTCCGGGGAAAACAACTCCACCATTTCATCCATGGTAAACAACTCCTGATCACCATGGGACCAGCCAAGACGAGCAAGATAGTTTGTCACGGCTTCAGGCAGGTAGCCCATCTTCTCGTATTCCATGACCGAAAGTGCGCCGTGACGCTTGGAAAGTTTTTTCTTGTCCGGGCCAAGGATCATGGGAACGTGACCGAACTGCGGCACATCCCACCCCATGGCGCGATAAATCAAGATCTGACGAGGGGTGTTATTCACATGGTCATCACCACGCATAACGTGGTTCACCCCCATGTCGTGATCATCAACCACAACAGCCAGGTTGTAGGTTGGAGTTCCGTCGGAACGACGCAGAATCATGTCGTCCATTTCAACATTCTCGACATTGATCGGTCCTTTGACCATATCCGTAAAGCCGGTGGCCCCTTCCTGTGGAGTCTTGAGACGAACCACGCCCTCGGTCAGCCCTTTCTCACGGCAGGTGCCGTCATATTTAGGCTTGCGGCCTTCTTTCATGGCCTTTTCACGCATGGCGTCCACATCTTCCTTGGAACACAGACAGTAGTAGGCATGACCGTTCGCGATAAGTTGATCAATGACCTCGTTGTGCCGATCCTTACGGGTGGATTGGAACACGATCTCGCCATCATGCTCAAGACCGAGCCACTTCATAGAATCAATAATGGCGTCCGTGGCTTCCTGCGTGGAACGTTCACGGTCCGTGTCTTCGATACGCAGACGGAATTCACCGCCTGTAGCGCGAGCCAAAAGCCAGGAGAACAGTGCGGTACGAGCACCGCCAATATGCAAATACCCAGTCGGGCTGGGCGCAAAACGAGAAACGATCTTGGTCATGATGGAATGCCTCCGGCGGCTCAAGAAGCTTTTGGAAAAGGTTCTTGAGAATCTCCAAAATTTTTTGTTGCGCTTCGCGAGGATGGGCGAACGCGATGGTTACTTCAATAAATATTAAAATGGCCCGAGCATACGAAAAGACAGACTGTTTAAGTCACCAACAGCCGTAGCTTGGCTACGGTGAGGACAACTCAACCGTTCCAACAACACGTATGCACAACTATCAAAAGTCGGATTATACCGCCTCGACAGCTTTGACTTCGGGTATTTCTTTAAGAACAATACGTTCAATACCATTTCTCAGAGTCATCTGAGACATGGGACATCCTTTGCAGGCTCCGGTGAGTCGCACCTGGACCACGCCGGAATCGGTGATATCCACCAATTCCACGTCACCACCATCAGACTGCAACATGGGCCGGACTTTATCGAGAATAGCTTCAACTCTTTCACGCATATTATGTATCTCCGTCAATGTGTGTTCGGACGTTGAGAAGTAAGGCTTTGAACCGAACCTGTCAATTGGGCCAATGCAACACCCTTTGTTTTCAAGCGCCCTGCTATTGCTTGATCAGAATCTGAAAGGCCTCTTCCAGCTCTTCATCCAAATCCTCGACCATTTCATCTATACGCTCTGGCGTAAGCCCCATGGAAGTCCAGACATCCATATTCGGCGGCTGGACAAAAAACTCACCACTAGAACCGATGCCAAGACCGGTGGCGATGGTTTCAGCACAATGAACAAGTGCGGGTTCTGCCTCTTTCTGGCTGATCTTGGGATGATGGTGTTCCAGCACTGCGGCCACAAGAACGAACGGGAAATTCCATTTTCTCAACAACATGCCGCCCAAGGTCGCATGGTCAAAACCAAGCAAATTTTTCTCTTCGGCAAACAGGAGAGTATCCTTATCCCGTGCATGGGCATGAACAGCTGCAACTCTTTCCGGCTCAGCCTGCAACATGATCAACTGACCGATGTCATGCAGCAAACCCGAGACAAATGCTCGTTCCGGGTCACCCTGGCCGGTAATGCGACATAACCTTCTGGCTATAAGCCCGCAGGCAACCGAATGTTTCCAGAACTGCTCCATATCGAGCACTTCTTCGGGGATATCCTTAAACAAACTGATGACCGAAGTACCCACAGCCAAAGTAGAAAGCTGATTGACACCAACAACGGTGACAGCGCGGGAAATGGTATCGATCTGCATGGGCAAACTATAAAATGCGGAGTTGACCATACGCAACAAAAAGGCTGTCAATCCGGGATCCTGACTAATTATTTCGGCCAGATCGTCCGCCGAAGTAGATTCACTCGAAATCGCCTGTTGCAATTCCAGAAAGACCTGAGGCAAGGCTGGAAGTTGATGATCCTGACGCAAAATATCCAACGGATCCAACGGGGAGACATCAGGTATCACCCTGCCAGACTCAACGGGGGCATATCTTTCAGGACTCGCGACCATGTCTCGGGCAACATGCGTCGCACCGATCCAAGCCAGTCGCTTCATGGATTCATCTGGTTTCTTTATATATTTGTATCGCTTGACAAGCAGTGCCTTCGCAGCCTCAAGCATTTCCGGTGCAATATCATCTCCACTACCATTATAGACGGTGTCGTCTGCCATAAATCATTCCTCAGGTTTTATGAAGCAAGCCGAGTATTAACCCTAAAATAAAAACCCAGGAAGAAAAAGCGGTTTATACTATATGATCATATGATGAGGTGATAGGGAGATGCTTCCTCTCTTACAATAATTGAAAATTGTACTGGAATCTCAAACGCACCTGATAACCATCCCGGCCACCGAGGTCTTCGTCTGCATCCTGATAGGACCACCTATTGAGAATGGAAAGACCTTCAAGGCCACCGTCAAAGGCATAATTCAGATTTAAATTGTATTCGTTCCGGTCAAAGGAAGCATTATCGCCGGAATCCGGTGTGTCACCAAAACCGGTCTTGATATTAGCGGTAAAACCTTCGGCACCCAAGCGACTGAAATCATAGGCAGCTCCCAGATACAAAGCTTTTTCGCCAGCCCGATTAAATGCGTAGCTCATTAGGTTGTTAAAAAAAGGATAGTTACCCCATGAATTACGGATACCGGCCGAGTTACCGACAATGGTTCCACCCACGTCAAAGGTAAAACCGCTGAATGTGATGCCTCCCTTGAGACCACCTTCAGCCGTGCCATATTCCCCGGCCCGCTCATCACCGACACTGCGTTGATCAACACCCTGAAACAACACGGTAAAGCCGACGTCCTTGGGGTCTCCGAAAACATACGCTGCCTGGGTAAAAAAGGTATTATCCAGATCAGGCGCATAGTAGTTCCAGAACCTCAACGGGAGTTTTTCGACGGGGGTCCAATCCGCGCCAGCCATGAAAACACCGCCGTCCGTTCCGTCCAAGCCCGCCATGTCAGACATGGATTTGAAGAGTTCCGTGTCCCGCGCCTTTTCCTTGTCCACCCAGTATAGACTCCAAGTCAGGTTTTCGACATCGCTGGATTTGATACCATAGGCCTCATAGGTCTGGGGGATCATACGACTGTCGTTACTGTTGATGAACGGGGTCTCAAGACGTTGCCGCCACAACCGCATTTCAGTCTTGGAATACCGGGCTTTGAAATAGGCTTCACCGAGCACGGCAAACCCTTCATTATTGCTGGTCAACAGTCCGGTACCGCCCTCATCCGCTTGATTCAATTCACCGGACAACGGAGCAGTGCCATATACGGCAGCACCAAAACCAAACATATCGGCCAGCCACGGGGTTTCGTATTTAAGAAAGCCACCCAAGGCCAATGACTCTTTGATGTTGTCAAAATCATCACCCGTAGTTTTATTGCGCTGGGTAAAATAATACATCCGGGCCTGACCGGTCACAGTCCCATATTTCGACACGGTCTTTTCCGCGGCCAATGCGGGAAATGAAAACAGAATGAGACACAGAACCATAAGGAAGATACAGACTTTATTATTTCTCATGATGACTCCAAAATTTGCTGGACACTGTACAAGCAATCTCATTCGAGACTATTGCCGTTTCAAGACAAAAGAATAACTGCCGCCGCACGCGAAAACGCCGTCGCTCCACTGCCATAAAGTCTTCCCCGTTGCAGATTGACCATTTTCAAACGTTATGTCCACAACCTCGGTAAGATATCCGCCATCTTTCATATATGTCGCCCGCAAATGTGCTTTGTTCGGCATATCCGTCAGGAACTTACCCACGTACCGGACATGAGGCCTCTGCGGCACAATAATGATGGACTTTTCACCTTTGAAAATCTCAATGGTATAATTGCCGACAGGGTCCCAGCCAAGATCTTCACACTGAGTCTCGGCACTCGTGACATCAGCCAACCATTTGCCACTCAGGTCCTCAGCAAATGCTCCGCCGGCAATCAAAAGAAGAATAAAAACACATATGAGAATATTTATTTTTTTCATGTTTTTCTCCTTACTCCGTGTAGTCGACGGCTGCCGAGGCCGCAGCCTCTCCTGTCCGATACCGCAAGAACAGAATTAATGAAATCACGGAAACAGCTATACCGACGCCTGTAGCAACGGGCATGGGTAAATTGAATCCGATTTGAGCATAACAAAGGAATGTCGAGACAACACAAGTCATGAATAATGCTGGAATCGTCGTCAGCCAATGGCTCTTGCCCACCATGGCGAGGTGTGCCGAAGCCGCCCACAACACAATGGCCGCCATTGTCTGGTTGGCCCACCCGAAATAGCGCCAGATCAAACCGAATTCCGTCAATGACACCATGAATCCGACAAGAAAAAGCGGAACCGCGATAAAAATTCGCTTCATATTTTCTTTCTGAGACAGCCCCATGAAATCCGCGATAATCAATCGGGCACTTCTGAAGGCAGTGTCACCCGAAGTGACGGGGAGCAAGACCACACCAATAACGGCCAGAATACCGCCAAATGCACCGAGGAGTTCCGTGGATACCGTGTTCACTACCAGAGCCGGACCGCCGGTTCCCAGCACTTCATTGAGTTCCTCCGGTGTGTCGAAAAATGCAATAGCCAATGACGCCCAAATAATAGCGATAATACCCTCGGCAATCATGCCACCGTAAAAGACCATATGCCCATATTTCTCATTGGGCAGACAACGAGCCATCATCGGCGACTGAGTAGCATGAAATCCACTGATCGCACCACAGGCGATAGTGATGAAGACCAACGGCCAAAGCGGCAGATCTTGCGGATTGGTGTGTGTGAAGAGGGTCGAACTCTCGAACGAATACCCTTTGGCTATCATCATCACAGCCAGCCCCACGGCCATAAAAATAAGGATAGCACCGAAGATAGGATAAATGCGCCCGATGACCTTATCTACCGGCAAAATGGTGGCGATAAAGTAATAGATAAAAATGATGACCACCCACATCTGGGTAGAAATATCCGTCAAATTCTGAAGCAAACCGGCAGGGCCGAGCACGAAGACGATCCCCACCAGAATGAGCAGGACCACAGAGAAGCCGCGCATGAACTGCTGAAATCCTTTGCCAAGGGTCAACCCCACGACATCGGGAATACTGCACCCACCATGTCTAACTGAAAGCATACCGGAAAAGAAATCATGCACCGCGCCACCGAAGATGCACCCGATAACAATCCAGACAAGGGCAATGGGACCATAGAGTGCACCAAGTATCGGACCAAAAATCGGCCCCAATCCCGCAATATTCAACAACTGAATGAGAAAGACTTTCCAAACCGGCATTTCCACATAATCCACGCCGTCGGTCATCGTCTTGGCCGGAGTCGGCCTTCCGGGATCAATTCCAAAAACTTTTGCGACAAACGATCCGTAAATAAAATAACCAAGTATAAGCAGAATGATGGAACCAAAAAACAACGTCATTGGGGCCTCCGCACGCGCATTTATTGAACCGTCGAGGGACAATCAGCGCGTACGTTACACCAATATAGTAAAAAAAGTAAAGAAAAGGAGAATCTTACTCAGAGGACAAAATGCGGATTGTTTTCTTTTTCATGAATCACCGATGTCATGGGACCATGGCCGGAATAAATCCGAGTGGTATCAGGCAGTATAAAAATGCGTGAACGGATTGATCTAAGAAGCTCTGACGAACTCCCCCGAGGCAGGTCTGTCCGACCAACCGCGATCATAAAGATGAGATCGCCCACAAAGACGCAACCCGCCGCCGGGAAAAAAAAGGAGAGACTACCCGGAGTATGCCCCGGCGTATCAAAAACGAGCATGTCGTGTCCAAGGACCTTGCGCCGTCCCGGAGCAATCTCTTCAAAAGGGAACTCCAGAAACTCGACAAGTTCCCGGCACCCGCCCGCTTCGAGAGACAAGTCTTTCATAAACTCATCAACACCGCTGATGAAAACCGGCGCGGGACACTCCTGAAGAAGCTCCTGAACCCCACCCACATGGTCTATATGGAAATGAGTAATATAGATGCCAGTCAGCTTCAGCCCCAACTCTTTGATGCGTTGAATGAGTCGCTGAGGTTCAGTTCCCACATCAATAACCACGGCTTCACCATCCACGCTGAGCAGATAACAATTGGTCTCTTCCATACCAAGGACAAATGTTTCAACAGTCAAATTACTCATGCTTGACGAACGGCTCCGGTTCATGAAAGTTTTAAGAATACCAACATCAAGGATGAAGAATGCTTTACTTTTCGGGCAACTGTCAAATGGATTTCCTGAGTCGGGCTGTGGCAGACCGAGGAATTGACACTACATATCGAGTTCTGGCCTCGCCATTGACTTTGACCAGTCATCCCGGACAAGTACCGCCACAACTCGCCAGTATGGTCCTCGACATGGGGCTTGAGAATTTCTTCCATGGCCGTCTCCCGAGCAATCAATTCCAGATCATCACACCGAATGACCCGCCGCCAAAACTTCTGGTCATGAACCTGTTCCATGAAAACTCCCCGCTCTTCATCCACAAACAGGACAAGTACATTTTCTTCATGGACCCGGTGGTCTGGGAATCACATCCGAAAATGGGAACATGGATGAAGGCCGAATGCGGCATGATTCAGCCCAATCCGGCCACGTATCTCAAACGATACGGTGAGATGCTGGCAACACTACGATCCATGCACCCGGATCTTCCCATTGTGGTGGTTTCGCGACTCTCTCCTTATCCTGCCTTTGGCCCGGAACCACACTCCTACCTTGACGGATGGGCTGACATCTATCGAGAGGCCCCGGCTCACATGAAAGCCTGGGAAAAAGAACTTGGTAACGTGCACACCGTAGACATGAACCGAATCTTCGGCGGTATCTGGAATGAATCAGACAAGCGCATCGAAAGTCACTGTCCGTTCCTCAAGCTCTCTCTGGAAGAAACAGACGGAACCGTAACAGGCCTGCATGCCGGGCGTGACGTGGAGCATATCGGGTCCATGTGGCCACAGTTGGCAGAAAAAATCACCGCATATCTAAAAACAGGCCGTATCGGATACACGCAAAACGAAACAATCCCGGTCGAGTGGAACAGGCCGTGGCAACCCCACAAGCTTGATCAATCCACCATGCTGAAAAAACTTTCTTCAGGCGGCAATTATCTCTGTGCTGAAGCTGTGGGGAGTTTCTTCCTTGATCTCGGCACGGACTACACGGAACTGCTGGCACAAACCGGACACCTGACCCCTATCTGCCATAACACCCTGCACATGATTAAAACCTATAGCCGCATCTTCAAGAATCCGCTCATGGCACAGTGGTGCGAAGTCCACAGAAAAACCGCCGAACGCTATACGGACGGCGGCCCTCTTTATCAAAAGGATTATCTTGAACGCATTGAGACAATCAAAGCGTTCGTGACCGGCTAACGCCTCGTCAATCCGTACTTTTTCAATTTGTATTGCAAAGTTCTACGACTGATGCCCAAAGCATCCGCCGTGCGTTCGCGATGATTGCCGTTTTCTTCCAGCGCCTGAATGATTGCCTGCTTCTCGGCTTCTTCCAGATTCGCAGGGGCCGCAGGACTTGCCGAGATTGGTGGAGTAAAATCTATGTGAATAGCAGCCTCACGCGCACCAGTTATCTGGGGTGGCAACAAGTCCGTCCCCAAAGCATCGGCACGAGACAGAATCAGAGCGCGTTCCAAAACATTTTCTAATTCACGCACATTGCCGGGCCAGTCATAGCCGGACAAAGCATCGAGAAACGCGGGGGTTACCGTGCGAATAATCTTGTTGTTCTTGTTGCCCAAACGACGCAGCAGGAAACTGACTAAAAGCGGCAGGTCTTCCTTGCGTTCATCCAGTGGAGGGATACGAATCTCCAACACGGCCAACCGATAATACAAATCTTCCCGAAATCGTCCGGCATCGACCTCTTTTTTCAAATTCCGATTGGTAGCCGCGATAATACGCGTATCCACATGGATGGGTTTAACCGACCCTAACGGTTCAATAGTCTTTTCCTGCAAAGCACGAAGCAACTTGGCTTGAAGCGCAGCAGGCATTTCGCCTATTTCATCCAAAAACAATGTGCCGCCATCAGCCAATTGGAACCGACCAGGCTTGTCCTTGACCGCACCGGTAAACGCGCCTTTTTCGTAACCGAACAATTCCGATTCAAGCAGATCATCCGGCAAAGCCGCACAGTTGACCTTGATGAGCGGACGCTTTGCCCGATGGCTTGCCCGATGCAATCCTTCAGCTACAAGTTCCTTACCCGTGCCAGATGGTCCGAGTATAAGTACTGTCGCCTCGGAAGGACCGGCCTGACCAATGAGATCGCGTACCCGTTCGATACCGGGGCTGGCCCCAATAAAATCGGCCTCGCCGCTCACTTCGGCCCTGAGCCGTACATTTTCCTCAAGCAACTTGTGATATTCAAACGCCTTGCCAATAACTGCCGTCAACTCGTCGTTGTCAGCGGGTTTGGTCAAATAGTCGAAGGCTCCTTTCTTCATGGCATCAACGGCACTGCCGACACTGCCGAAGGCCGTCAACAGAACCACAGGCATGCTCGGACGCCGAATCTGCAACTCCTTGAGCAATTGCATACCGTCCATACCGGGCATTTTCATGTCCACCATGGCCACATCGGGAAATGTGTCCGACTCGGCTTCCTCGGCCAGAACTCGCAAGGCCTGTTCGCCTGAATCAGCTTCGAGAACCGTCCAATCTTCTTCCTCAAGAACGGCACGGACCATCATCCGATGGCCTGGCTCGTCATCAACAACGAGGACAATACGTTCTTCAGTCATATATCTACTTCCTTAGCTATCGCTTTCGGTATTCTTCGGGAAAAAAAGTTTCATTTCGGTGCCGTCACCCAGTTCGGAGTGAATAACCACCTCGCCCTTATGCGCCCGCATGATATTCTGGACAATGGCAAGGCCAAGACCGGTACCGGTCTTCTTGCCGGTCACAAACGGCTTGAACACGTCGCCTTCCAGATTGGGGTCCATACCCGGTCCGTTGTCAGCCACGATAAGCCAAACGCCGTCCTTGCCCTGAACCGAAGTCAGCAGAATATGCCCCGGCTTCATGCACTCCGGGCATCCCTCAATGGCATCGAGGCTATTGGTGATAAGGTTAAGCAAAATTTGTCTGAGCGCGTCCTGATCCGCAAAGACCGATTCCGGACCAAAGTCAAATTCCGGCACAGTTTCCTTGTCCTGAAAATCGAATCGCATGAGCTGCTTGATGGAATCTCCCAACGTGGATAGATCAATTTCCATGGGATCAAGCTGACGCGGACGGGCCAGATAAAGCAAGTCCGTAACAACTCGATTCAAGCGGTCCGCCTCCTGCACCATGGCTGCGGCATACTGATCAAGCGGAGCCTGCCCCTTGAGCTTGGTGGCAAACAACTGGGCAAAACCACGCAATGAGCTCAACGGATTGCGCACTTCATGGGCCACACCTGCGGCCAAAGAACCGATTTCCGCCAATCGCTTGGCCTCGTTCAAATCTTCTTCGAGCGACCGAAGCTGGGTGCGGTCACGTATGAGCACAAGCCGTTGACCGAGTTCAGGGGCTCCACCATCGTCATATTCCTGGAACGGCAACGTCAAAATTTCAAGCTGACGCCCCTGATAATCAAACTGCTCCCACTCATACGGCACAGCAAGCCCGATTTCATCATGGGTCTTTCCAAAATCGAAATCATGCCAGTTGGTACCGATAATTTCGGGCGCACCTTCTTCCCCTTCAGGAGCGAGAAGTTTTTTGGCCGAATGATTGGCAGCCAAAACCTCACCACTCTCAGCCAAAGTCACAAGGCCGTCGGGCATGTTGTCGAGCAGCTTGCTCTGGAACCGCTCGAGACGAATCAGCTGACGGCTGGCCCCTCGGCGGCGCAGATAAGCAAACGCCAACGACCAAAGAACAACTGCGGCAAGAAAGACATATCCGGTTTGATACGTGGCAGCTCGACGATACTGTCGAAACTGGGCCAGATGCTTCTCCGCATTAAGCCCCACCACCAAAAAAACCGGCGGTTCTTCCAGTTCCCTTTGCATACCATGTCGCATGCCTTGACCTTGATCCTGCCCTTGACCTTGTCCCTGACCACGGCGAGACATATGACTTGAACCATGTTCTCCGTCTTCGACAAAAGGAAGCATGCCACTCAGAGTGGAGATACCAGGCCGAGCGCGCAAGCCGGAAATGAGCACACTTTTCTTGCCCACCTGGGCCATCACATGCCACGCCCTGCCAGTCTCAATATCGCTGGTCACGGAATCGGGCAGACTAAACACGGGAGTGTCTTCTACGGCAGAAGAAACCAAAGGACGACCATCTTCGCCGAACAGAGTAATAAACACTATATCTTCGGATTTGGTCAGCTCTGCAAATAATTCCTCGGACATCGCCTGAAAAAGTTCAGGAGACTGAGGTGTCATGCGTAAATTCCGGGCAATACGTAAAATATTATTATCCACACCGCGCAGGATGGAGTTGCCTGTCATAATCATGTGATCTTCGACGATCTTGCGCTGTTGTGCAATGGATCGCCAAGTCAAATAGAGACTTCCCACTCCCAGCACGATAAGTGCCAGAACAAGGGCGACCAGAGGCCCTTTCTCCTTTCCGTCGGAATGAACAACTTCCATATTCTGCTACTTGCCTTTGATAATCAGATAAACGTCCTTGGGAGTACTGTCGTGCTTCTCGGCCAAGGACTTGAAGGAACTTTCAGGAGTGGCGTCCATGCCTGCAGCCTTGAGCTTCGCAAGGACTTCGTCAACGTCGAGACCATACGTGTTGCACACATCCCCAACCTTAAGCTTACCTGTACCAGCAGGGGGGACGGCAGGCATTCCCTTATACAAATCAACATCCTGACCGCCACGGATGGTGTCATAAACCTGCTGCGGACTGACACCCTTGGAACGGGCTATGTCTTTGATGAGAGACTGCTCGTTGATGGTGGAATCATATCCGGCAGCGTGAAGAGTCTCCACAGCCTTTGCCGCGTCAAGGCCAAGAAAACCACAAAACTTCATGAGAGGGCTAGTTTCGGCGTGACCATACGGCGGATTGCCATAGGTCGTTGTTGCTTCGTCCTTTATCTCGGCAGAAAAATCGAGCAACTGCTGCATGGGTGGCAACCCGAGCAATGTGCCAACAAGCACGAAAAGCGTCAGAACCAGACTGATGACCATAGGAACAGTCAAAATCACAAGCTCACGCGCCCGATTCTTCATGTAGGCCATGAGTGGCTTCCAGTTCAACCAGATATGCAGGAACATGGCGACCAAGAAAAGCGTTCCCACGGTAGTATGGATGTCCCCCCACTGGGTTTTGGTTAAACCGAGCAGATGCCAGTCAGCCCAGTAGGCCACGCGCCCCTCGGGTACAACGTACAAAATCACGCTGGTCAACAGCGTGATGAGAAAAGACAAAAGGCCTGTCAGGGATGTAATTTTCCTCATGGTCAAAATGCCTCCTCAAAAAGATGCATACTCCACTGTACTGAATTTTACGCGTGAAGCTATCCGAAGTTTATTATTATTTGCGGGACGGCCGCCACCATGGCAGACCGTCCCGCAAGCGTCCTGTTTTCCTGGTTATAGGAAATATTATCTAGTTAAAACGGGGGCCCTGACCGTTGCAGTTATATCCGTCGCCACGTCCCTGACCATAACAATCGCCATTATATCCACGTCCCTGACGTTGTCCGGGACCACGACCGTTGAATGCTACGATACCGGTTTCTTTTTCAAGTTCAGCACGCATGGAATCACGGGTGTCGCGCATCTGAGCACGCAGCTTGGTCATATCAGTCGTCAGCTTGGTGATCTTCTGCTCATCGGCATTGCCACCGTTAACCATGGCCTGCAAAGTGGCGTGTTTTGCCCACATCTGATCACGCAGCTCGGTGAATTTGGGCTGGTACTTATCAAAGATCTTGTCGACTGCAACCTGCTTTTCCGGGGTCAACTGACTGTATACACCGTTGCCGCCGCAACCGTTTCCAGCCCTTTGACCGTGTCCATACCCTTGACCAGCCATTGCCATTGCGGCCATGCTCAGGACCAGGACAGCTGCCAAAGCCGTGATGGTGATGTTCTTTTTGTTCATTGTTCCTCCGAAAATATTAAAATGTTTTTTGCAATCAGGATGAAGAGAGTGTGTGTTATCTTCTGTGACTTATTAAGCACACACCGTGCCAACATTTTAACAGTTCGATTTAAAAGAATAATTCAAAAAGGTCTTCACGCTCAAAGTCTACTTTTGTGCATTTTTATGCACACACATTGCACAAATCACGTGCAATGTGCAAGCGACATTCCTTGACATCATGAACAAAAGTCTCACATTGACAGCAGGACACAACTTGAACGTCAATCCAAGGTAATGCAATGCCCATATACGAATACATCTGCAAAGAATGCGACAATGAGTTCGAAGAACTTGTCTTTTCTCAAGACGCCACTGTGGTCTGTCCAAAATGTGGCTCGGAAAAGACAGAAAAGCTCATGAGCGCCTGCGCCGTAAAGACTGACGGCGGAGGCCTCAACCTCGATGCATTGCAGGACTCCGGCTGCGGCTCCGGCGGCGGCTGAGGCATCTAGATTCCGCACCCCGGTCCGGGGGGCGATCCCTTTTTCACGATGACTGTTGACGCTCACAGTCCACTGTCACGAAGCATGGTGTACAGCCATATGCACCGTTTCCTTTCCTTGTAAGAAATGATAGATAAATCAAACCGGTTTCCACACCTTGACCGTTCGAGGAGCTTCCATGTCGAACAGATTACCTTGGCCTGAATACTTCATGCGCATTGCCCATTTGGTGGCCCAGCGCTCCACCTGCACCCGCCGCGCCGTGGGTGCCATAGCCGTACGCGACAAGCGTATCCTCGCAACCGGTTACAACGGTGTGCCCACCAACATCGCCCATTGTGAAGAGGTCGGATGTCTTCGCGACAAGCTCAACATTCCATCTGGAGAACGCCATGAGCTGTGCCGGGGGCTCCACGCCGAACAAAATGTCATCATCCAGGCAGCCACGCACCAGTTGGACCTCAAGGGATGCGACATCTACTGCACCACCAAGCCGTGTATCCTTTGCACCAAGATGCTCATCAACTGCGAAGTAGAAAATATATACTTTTCCGAAAACTACCCTGACGAGTTA
Organism: Pseudodesulfovibrio nedwellii; assembly: GCF_027923765.1. NCBI lineage: Bacteria > Pseudomonadati > Thermodesulfobacteriota > Desulfovibrionia > Desulfovibrionales > Desulfovibrionaceae > Pseudodesulfovibrio > Pseudodesulfovibrio nedwellii. Next base: position 1,980,354 of record NZ_AP026709.1, read on the forward strand.
TCCGAAGAAATGCTCGCCGAGGCTGGAGTGAACTATGTGTTCATGGAAGGCGAATTCATCTAGAGACGAACAATTTATGGCCGAGGCCATAGACCTGGCCTATCAAGGGCGCGGCACCACTGCGCCCAATCCCTGCGTCGGAGCGGTCCTCGTGGATGGCGACCAAATCGTCGCCCGAGGGTGGCATACTCGATACGGCCAACTTCATGCGGAACGGGAATGTCTGGCCCATGCCAGTAAAAAAGGCGTCGATCCAACAGGGCTGACCATGTTCGTCACCCTTGAACCGTGTAACCACCACGGTAAAACGCCTCCCTGCACCGAAGCCATCATTGAAGCAGGCATCACCAAAGTCGTTATCGGCACTCGTGACCCCAACCCCGTTGCCGCTGGCGGCGTGGAAAAACTACAAAGCCACGGTATCGAAATCGTGGTGGGCGTCCTTGAGCAGCAATGCAAAGACCTCATTGCCGACTTTTTGCTCTGGCAGGACTCGCATTCCCCATTCAACATCATTAAAATGGCTGCGACGCTGGACGGGAAAATCGCATCCAGCGCAAAAAAACCTGAACCGGTTTCCAGCCCGGAGTCTTTTGCTCGTGTCCACGATCTGCGTGGCATGGTCGGAGCCGTTGTCGTCGGCGGCACCACTTTCTACGCCGACAACCCAAGCCTGAACTGTCGCATGGAACAGCTGCCACCAGACTTTATCCAACCTTTTGGCGTGGTCGTCACATCACGGCTCCCAGAAGATCCGGCGGCACACACCCTGCTTAGAAAACGCCCGGAACGAACTATTTTCATGACCACTGAAATAGCGGCTCACAGTGAAGCCGCTGACCGTTTGCGAAGCCGAGGCACCTCGGTCTGGCCTTTGCCGGGACATCCCGGTGGCCTGACTCTCTCCTGTGGGTTCGAACGACTCCGCTATGAAAAAGGATGTCATTACACCTTGTGCGAAGGTGGCGGAAGATTCTCCATGGCCCTCATCCAGCAGGGATTGGCCGACGAAATCGTCCACTTCGTGACCCCTCGCATACTCGGCGACAATACCGCTCCAGCGGCTTACTCTGGCCGCAAATCCATCTCCATGGCTGATTCCGTAGACTTCCGCATCATCAAAACGAAAACTACTGGATCAGATATCATGTTGACTTTACGAACAAAATAATCGCTCAACATACAAACATGAACAAAGGTTCATTTTTTATGTTGACAATATGAACCCGACCTCATATTTGTATTTTATGAACAAACGCCAAGGAGGCATTCATGAACTACGCATATAGAGAACAAGGCAACCACGTCATGTCATGGCGCACTCAATGGACCTTGGACAATCCAATACGGGGGCTCGTCCAGCCACCCAAAAAAATGTTCGGCCATATGGTTACCCCGGGCATGACGGTTATTGACACAGGATGCGGGGTCGGCTTTTTCACCATGGCGTTAGCACGCATGGTAGGAGAAACTGGCAAGGTCATTGCTGTGGACCTTCAGGCTGAAGCATTAGCCAAGCTGGAGGAAAAGGTAGAACGAGCAGGCTTACACAGACGAGTGGAAACGTGGAAATGCGATGCAAATGACATCGGAGTGCTCCCAAAAGCGGACTTCGTTCTTTCTGCATACATGGCGCACGAAGTTCCTGATATCGACATCTACTTTCACCGCATGGCGCAATGCATCAAACGCAATGGGCGCATGCTTTTTGTCGAACCGAAGTTTCACGTCTCTCCCAACAACTATCGCGAAGAAGTTGCTGCTGCCATCAAGGCGGGGTTTGAGCTGGATAGCTTGCCTTCCATATTCTTCAGTCACGCCGTCGTCCTCAGAAAGGGTTGATACCGAACCTCTTGCAGGGTACTTTCGCCTCGGAGCAAACAATGACCGAACAAAACACTATCAGGGTTCCTCAGCAGACCCGAAGTATCGAAAAAAAGAAACGGCTTATGGATGCGGCCATGGCAGAATTCGGCGCAAAGGGGTTCCATGGCACAAATGCCAAGGGAATTGCCAAAGGGGCAGGTGTTTCTGTTGGAACTTTTTACGCCTATTTCACTGATAAAAAAGCAATTCTGTTTGAAATAATCAACCAGCATCTGATCGAAATCGACCAGTCCATATTCAAGACGCTCACCCGCAAGATGGATGAGGGGGCTACGGGCAGAGAAGTGATCGGCCACATTGTCAAACTAGGACATGAAGCACACCATCATTCCCCGGAACTTTTACGGGTCATGCTTTCCATGCAATACATTGACGAAGATTTTAAAGAATATGCTGCAACAGAATTCAATGGCACAACCACAAAGCTGAGTAAATTTCTCAAAACCATGAGCGACCGTCTCCGTATCACCGACATGGAGGCGGCAGCTCAAGTAGTCGCCAACGCGTTTGAAGAAACCATGCACTCGGTGGCGACTGGTCAACCTCATGTTGAACAAGACCGCTTATATAATGCTCTGATCGACATGACTTCCATATATCTTTTCAAAGATCCGGATGCACCGCTTTCCCACCCTTCACAAGATAACTAAAAAATATAACCCCCTTGTCACAATCCCGCACACATCGTAAAGAAAGGTATGCTCAACAGACTTCGACATGTGATTGTATTCATCATCCTCGTTTGCCTACAGGTGGTCACGAGCCATGCGCAGTCAACACCTGATCCGGCAACTCGCCTCACATACCTGACTGAAGAATTCAAACCATATAACTATACAGAAAATAATAGTCAGACAGGATTGGCCGTCGACCTCCTGAAAAAAGCGTGGATGGAAATAAACGTCACCCCGCCGCCTCTTCATTTCCTTCCTTGGACTCGAGCCTACGAAATGCTTGAATCCGAAAAAAACATTGTCCTATTTTCCATGCTCAGAACACCAGAACGAGAAAATCTCTTCAAATGGGCCGGACCGATCGCTCTCTCCACAACTTTTTTTTATGCTAAAGCAGACTCTCCTATCAACATACAGTCTTTCACAGACGCTCAAGGACTGTCTGTTGGCATTGTCAAAGGCTATGCTTCGGAAGGGTTACTCGCGAAAAAAAGTCACATAGTTCGCATCAAATCTCTTAAATCCGTTCAGGCCTGCATTAATATGCTTATATCATCAAGAGTCGATCTCATTTCGTTGGAAGCGCGGACTTTCAACAAAGCTATTCGTGAGAGAGGTCTCGACCCAGACAACTTCAAAACCGTGTGGAAAGTTTCTGAAATGCGATCCTATTACGCCTTCAGCAAAGACGTTCCCGACACGCTGGTTGATCGTTTTCAAAAAGCCATTGACCGGGTCCGCAGTTCCTCTGCCTATGAGGACCTTGTCCGTCGTTATCTTCATTGATCCCGGATTTACACCCGCCCCGCACCCTGATACAAAAGCGCCAGACAACAGCGAGGATTATTATGTTCACAGGATTGGTCATGGGTATGGGCCGTATCGAAGTCGCCGAAAATCGGAGCGCTGAAACGCGATTCCGCATCAAGGCATTATTCGATCTCAACGACATCGAACTGGGGGAATCCATTGCGGTCAACGGCGTCTGCCTGACCGTGGAGACTTTCGGCGATGGCTGGTTCACCTGTTACGCCTCAAAAGAAACCACCTCTGTCACCAGCCTTGGTACATTGCGAATGGGTTCCTCCGTCAATCTGGAACGCGCCATGGCCATGGGTGACCGTTTTGGCGGGCATATCGTATCCGGTCATGTGGACTGCATGGCCGAAGTAGCCGAGATTCGTCCTTCCGGTGAATCAAAGATCTACCGCCTCACCTTTGATGCCGCACACGGCAAATACGTCATCCCCAAAGGCTCCATTACATTGGATGGAATCAGTCTCACCGTCAACGACTGCGCTCCTACGTGGCTTGAGATGAACATCATTCCCGAAACCCAAAAGGTGACAACCATCGGAGATTGGTCTCCTGGCACGACGGTTAACATGGAAACCGACATCATCGGCAAGTACGTGGAGCGCATGGTGACTCCATGGGTCGGAGACAAAGGGGCTGGCGACACCAAGCCGGACATCACCATGGATTATCTTCGGGAACACGGATTTTGATAAAGACACAAGGCACGCTGCAAAGCGTGCCTTTTTTCATACGCACAACTTACGATCAGGAGCAGAATTCATGGCCGACCAGACCGTTCTCGTTGTCATAGATGTTCAGAACATCATGTTTGAAACCCCAGACGAAATTCCCTTTGAAGGCGACCGCGTTCTCAAAACCATTGAAAGCCTTATTGCTTCGGCGCGAGAAAGGAATATTCCGGTACATTACATTCAGCACACCACCGAAGAAGCAGGGTCTGAATTTGAAAAGGACTCCCACAACTGGTTGTTCAAGCCTGAAATTGCTCCGCAGAATGGCGACCTCGTTTCCTTTAAATCTTCTTACGACGCATTCTGGGATACTGATTTTGATGCCAACCTCAAAAAGCTCGGAGCCAAAAAACTTGTCTTCTGTGGGCTTCAGACTGAATGTTGTGTGGATACCACTATTCGAAGTGCGTTGGTCCATGGATATGATAATGTTTTGATTGGTGATGCGCATACTTCATACGACAATGGGGTGCTCACGGGGGAGCAAATTGTGGGTCATCATAATCAGACCTTGAACAGGCGATTTTGTCAGGTTGTTATGGCGAGGGATTTTTGCTTCGATGAATAATTAAAGCAGTCGGGGTTTAACCCCCGACGGGAAATAAGAAATAAGGAAGGGCTGCTTTCATGCGGCCTTTTTCTTTGAAGATGCGCCTTCGGCGAGAGTCATTGTTGGGTGTTGAAGCACCCCAAGGCCCTTTATGGATAACGAAGAGCCTCAAATCAAGAATGGACACCTACACCGAGAAACATCTTAAAGCGACGGACAATTGATAGCGAACCTTAGAGCCTGTCTAGCGCGGCGAAGCGTGGCCCGACCGAGTCTGTGTCACAGACAATCCTGTCGGGCAGTAAAGCCGCGTACAGGCTCTTAGGTCCGCTATCAGGCTCACAACGAAGAAGGCGTTTTTTGCCTCCTTTTTTTCGCCTCAAAAAAAGCAGGTCGCCGTAAAGGCGAAACCTTTGAAATAATACTGTTTGCATTTTCACTACGAAAGCACGCAACGCTCACCAAAAAAAACAAGTCCCTTTCCTTCATCTTCGCTACGAAACCTGCTTACCTTTCTCTTCTCTTTTCAAACAAAAACTCCCCCCCCCGTTGACCCAAACCAACTATCCATATATTCAAGTCAGAACATTCAAGACCATATACGAGGAGTTCCCTGAATGATGACTTTGATCAACATCGCAATTATTGTCGCCGTTTGTATCGGTATGTGGAAGACTTTTGAAAAAGCGGGAGAATACGGCTGGGCCTGCCTCATTCCCTTCTATAACCTGTGGGTTCTCAATCGCATGGGTGGCAAGGAATGGTACTGGTTCATCGGCTACTTCATTCCGGTGGTAAACATCATCTTGATGATTCTGCTTTCCATTGCGCTGGCCAAAAAATTCGGACAGCCCGGTGTCTTTGCAGCTGGCCTTTTCCTACTTCCTTTCATCTTCTATCCCATTCTCGGCTTCGGCGAATCCAAATATCAGAAATAAACGCACACCAATCCACACAAAAAAGCCCGGAAGGACAACATCCTTCCGGGCTTCTATTTGATTCAATTAACGTCTTTCTAATTGGCTACAATATTTACCAATTTATTAGGAATAACGATCACCTTACGAACGGTTTTACCTTCGATAAATTTGACCACATTCTCCATTTCGAGAGCGATCTTTTCCGCGTTTTCCTTGGGGGCATTGTTAGGTGCCTGGAACTTGCCACGCATCTTGCCGTTGACCTGAACAACCATGGTCACTTCATCCTTGACCAGAGCCTTCTCATCAAAAGTCGGCCAGGACTGAGAAGTCATGCCAGTCTCATGCCCCATGGAATGCCACAATTCCTCACAGATATGAGGAGTCACCGGGGACAACAGGGTCACAGCTGTTGCAATAGCCGAAGACATGGCCTTAGGATCGGACTCTTTGAGTTCATCCTTGACGTGGTACATCTCATTGACCAATTCCATGACAGCCGCAATGACCGTATTGAATTGGAATTCATTTTCGATGTCCCGCGTAGCGCGACGAATGGTGTCGTGTTCCTTGAACCGAAGTTTCTTGGCGGCTTCGGACTGCGGATCATTAGCAGCCGTAGGAAGAACCGGCTCCAGCACACCTTCCATCTCTTCCACTAAGCGCCAGAGGCGGCTCAGGAAACGGAATGCACCTTCGATACCTTGGTCAGACCACTCAAGTTCCTTGACCGGCGGTGAAGCGAACAGAATGAACAAACGAGTTGCATCTGCGCCGTACTGGTTGATCATGGAATTAGGGTCAACCACGTTGCCCTTGGACTTGGACATCTTGCCGCCGTCCTTAAGCACCATGCCCTGCGTCAACAGGTTGGAAAAAGGCTCGCTTGCCGAGACAAACCCGGTATCACGCAGAGCCTTTGTAAAGAAACGGGAATAGAGCAGATGCAGAATAGCATGCTCAATACCACCTATATACTGATCCACGTTCATCCAGTAATCCAGATGTTCAGCGCCCAGCGCTTCCTCGTCATTGCGCGGGTCACAATAGCGCATGTAGTACCAGGAAGATTCAAAGAATGTATCAAAAGTATCGGTCTCGCGACGGGCAGCCTTGCCACACTTAGGACATTCGCAATTCACGAATTCTTCCATGGTGGGCAGCGGAGACTTGCCGTCCTTGCGAACCTGTGCGTTTTCCGGCAGCAGTATAGGAAGCTGATCCTCGGGGACCGGCACCACACCGCATTCTTCGCAGTAGATAACCGGGATGGGAGCACCCCAGAAACGCTGACGGGAAACGTTCCAGTCACGCAGACGGTAATTGACCGCCATCTTTCCCTTGCCGGACTCGTCCAGATGCTCAACCACGGCCTTCTTGGCAGACTCATTAGCCATACCATCGAACTCACCGGAGTTAATCAGGAATCCGGGGTCAGTGTAGGCGGTGTCCAGATCGGCAGCGTTCAACACTTCACCCTTGTCATGCATTTCCGACGGGTTGATAACCGCCTGCATGGGCAACTCGTATTTGGTGGCGAACTCGAAATCGCGCTGATCGTGAGCAGGAACGGCCATAACTGCGCCGGTCCCATAGCCCATGAGCACGAAGTTGGCCACAAAGATGGGGATATCCTTGCCTGTGACCGGGTTCACGCAGTACTTGCCTGTGAAAATACCTTCTTTTTCCAGATCGTCAGCACCGCGTTTGATGCGGTCCATATTCCGAATATTGTTAACGAACGCCTCGACTTCAGCCTTATTGTCGGCATCAGCGATGAGTGCTTCCACTAACGGATGCTCTGCTGCCACGGACATGAAGGTCGCACCATAGAGGGTGTCAGGGCGGGTAGTGAAGACATCGATGGTCTCTACCATATCCTTGATCTGAAAGGTCAACTCAGCACCGTAGGACTTGCCAATCCAGTTGCGCTGCATGGTCAACACGCGCTCCGGCCAGCCGCCTTCAAGACCTTCAAGGTCTTTCAACAACTCGTCGGCGTAGTCGGTGATGCGCAAGAACCACTGTTCCATGTCCTTTTGCTCGACTTCGGATTCACAACGCCAACACAATCCTTCTTCCACCTGCTCGTTAGCGAGCACGGTGTTACAGGTAGGACACCAGTTCTGGGGAGAATCCTTGCGGTAGGCAAGGCCCTTTTCCAAGAACTTGAGGAAAAACTTTTGTTCCCACTTGTAATATTCAGGACGACAGGTCGCGAGTTCACGACGCCAGTCATAGGAATATCCGAGACGCTGCAATTGCTCACGCATCTCGTCGATGTTCTGATATGTCCACTTGGCCGGATGGGTCTCATTCTTGATGGCCGCATTCTCGGCGGGCAAACCAAACGCATCCCACCCCATGGGGTGCAACACGTTAAAGCCCTGCATGGACTTGAAACGCGCAACCACATCACCGATGGAGTAATTGCGCACATGGCCCATGTGAATTTTGCCGGAAGGATACGGAAACATCTCCAGCACATAGTATTTCGGCTTACCGGGATCGGTTTCGACTTCAAAGCAACCGGACTCTTTCCAAATGTCCTGCCACTTCTTCTCGATAGCTTCCGGGTTATATTTTCCTAAAGCCATGATGGAACCTTTTATGATTTGAAATGCTTATTTATTGAGAGACTTGGCCACGCCGTCCAGAATGCCGTTCACAAAGGAACGGGACTTGCCGTCCCCAAAGGCTTTGGACAGTTCAATGGCCTCGTTGATGGCGGCCTTGACCGGAATATCGGTGAACATCATCTCGTAAAGCGAAAGTCGCAAAATGGACAATTCCACAACGGCGATGCGGGAGATCTTCCAATGCTGAGTGTTTTCATCAATGGTCTTGTCGATTGCTTCACAATTGACGTCCACGCCCATAACCAAATCATGAGCGAAATCACGTGCAGTTTCGGACTCCTGATCCAGCACCGAAGGACAGATGGAAAACAGGGTTTCCATATCCATAGGATTCTTGGTGTCGCGAAAACGCATTGAGTAAAGCACCTGAAAAGCCAGAGTACGTCCCACTCTGCGAATGCCGGGCCGATTGCCCTTTTTCTTGCCAGCCATAAACTAGAGCTGCTCCAAGACACGGATAGTCTCAAGCAGTGCGGAAGCAGCTTCCACGCCCTTGTTACCACCCTTGGAACCGGCTCGTTCAATAGCCTGATCAAGAGAGTCACAGGTCAGCAGACCGAAGCCCATGGGCACACCGGTTTCCATGCTAGCCTGAGCCACGCCCTTGGCGCACTCGTTGCATACGTAGTCAAAATGCGGAGTGGCGCCACGAATGACGGCACCAAGCACGACCACGCCGTCGTAATCGCCGGAGCGAGCCAACTTCTGCGCGGCAATGGGGAGCTCGAAGGCACCGGGTAGTCGAACCAAGGTCAGATCTTCTTCACTTCCGCCGTGACGGACCAAATAGTCCACGGCACCGGAAATGAGGCGATCAACGATAAAATCGTTGAAACGAGCCGCAACGATGGCGAACTTCAGCCCCTGGGCATTCAATTGTCCTTCGACAGTCTTTATAGACATGGTATTTTCTCCCTACACAATAAAATATATGCAATGTATTACGGTAGCAATTCCTGAAAAGTCAAATCTGACAGGGTTTATTCGTCGCCCGTCTCATTAACATGCAGCAGGTGCCCCATCTTGTCTTGTTTGGTCTTGAGATACTTTTCATTCAACTTGCATGCACCGATTTCGATGGGCACACGCTCGGTGACCTCAAGTCCGTAGCCTTCCAAACCAACCATTTTTTTGGGATTGTTGGTCATAAGGCGCATTTTGGACACGCCGAGCGCTACAAGAATCTGAGCACCGGTGCCGTATTCACGCAGATCCGGCGGGAAACCAAGTTTCACGTTGGCTTCAACAGTGTCGTAACCCTGATCCTGCAAATGATACGCCTTGATCTTGTTACCAAGACCGATACCACGTCCTTCCTGTCGCATGTAAACCAGCACACCCTTGCCCTCATTACGAATCATGCACATGGCATCGGCCAACTGAGGACCACAATCGCAACGCAGAGAACCAAACACATCACCAGTCAGGCACTCGGAATGCACACGGACCAGAGTCGGTTCGTCAGGGTGAATATCGCCCATATACAGAGCAATATGGGTCTTACCGTCGGCTTCGGAATTAAAGGCGGCGGATTTGAAGTTACCCCAGCGTGTGGGCAACTTGGCTTCGCCGACCTTGGTCACGGACTGCCCGTCAAACTTCATGCGATAGGCAATAAGGTCAGCCACGGAGCAAATCTTGAGATCATGCTTCTCAGCGTAGACTTCAAGGTCGGGCATCCGAGCCATGGAACCGTCTTCGTTCATGATTTCGCAAATCACGGCAGCGGGCTTGAACCCGGCCAGACGGGCGATGTCAGAACCGCCTTCAGTCTGCCCTGCGCGCACGAGCACGCCGCCATCTTTGGCGCGAAGAGGAAAAATATGTCCGGGGGTCACGATGGATTCCGGGGATGCGCCGTCCTCGACTGCGGCCAGCACGGTGGTGGCACGGTCTGCGGCAGATATGCCGGTGGTGACACCTTCGCGGGCCTCAATGGAGACCGTGAAATTTGTTCCGAAACCGGATTCGTTCTTCTTGGCCATGAGTTCCAAGCCAAGAGCGTCAGCCATTTCATTATTCATGGGCAGACAGATCAAACCACGACCATATGTAGCCATGAAGTTGATCAACTCCGGTGTTACCGCTTCAGCGGCACAAACGAGATCGCCTTCGTTTTCACGATCCTCGTCGTCCACCATGATGACCATTTTGCCCTGGCGGATATCCTCAATGGCTTCTTCAATTTTGCACAGTGCCATGTCTTCGCACCTCAATATTATTTTTTCCCAATTTCCATGCACAGGCTTCGCCTGCCACACTCCCATCGGGGACACATTACTTAACGTAAAAGATCACGGTGGGAAAGGGGAAAAATCTATGTTAAAAATTGTTACATATCAGACTGATGCAAAGTCGATGGATGCAACCAAGCCTTTGCAACGACAGCCTGCGTCACAAAAATAGTCATTTAAAGACCAATGGCAATGGATAAAATCAGACTAAGGGAATCTGTCGATCACTTTTAGGGACAAAGGAAAGAACCTGATTTCTGCCATTTTTCTTCGCCCGATGCATGGTGTTGTCGGCAGCGAGGACAAAGGCGTCTCTCGTACTTCCTTTACAATTTTTAACCGAGCGAAGATCGGCCACGCCGCAACTAATTGTCACTTTGACCTGCGGCCCCTCCAGACTGATGTCATTCACCTCCACGACCATACGGAGTTTCTCGGCCACCAAAACGGCCTGATCCGCCAATGTTTCAGGAAGCAGAACAACAAACTCCTCCCCGCCATATCGCGCCACAATGTCCGAAGTACGAACATTAGCCGAAAGCAGACGAGAAACCTCGGCCAGCGCCATATCACCAAGGGGATGCCCAAAAGAATCGTTGACCCTTTTGAAATGGTCTATATCAATCATGATCATGGACAAGGAATTGCCATACCGAAACGCCCGATCCACCTCTTCATCCAGACGGTCAAAAAACCAACGTCGGTTTGGCAATCCTGTCAGATCATCATGAGCCGAGAGCGTGGAAATCTTGTCGTGCGCCTCTTCAATCAATCGCATGAATCGAGTGGCACAATAAAGGGACAAGCCAAGCACCATGGCCGCAGCCAATAACGGAGTAATCTGCGCATAAGGTTGATCAGGATAAAACAACACAGGAAACACGGAAAGGACCAACAGAGCCATTGAGATGCCTGCATGAAACGTAAAAATACGCCATGCAGTTTTTCTGTTTTCCAATTTATTGATCATTGTCATTTATTGATTCCTCGTGATGGCAAGTATGAGCGCACTGTAAAAAACATCGACGAAAAAAGAAAGACCGCTGTTCTGACACACAAGGGAATCGGAACAGCGGCTGTACTACAAAACTTTTCCCGTCTACGGGACATCATGCCAAAGCAAGCCCCCCGGAAAAAGGACGTTCCAGTTCGCTGATACTGACGTCACGCTCGGCGGCCAGTCGATCAAGCAGCCCCATCTGTCGTCTGGAGAGAGCACTGCAATCAAGACTTCGACCAGCGTCATAAACCCCAACCACTTCTTCAATGACGGTGACACTGTGCGCACGACGGTGCCAATGAAGGATATTGAGATAGTCGGCCTCGTATTTGCCACGATATTTCCAACCACCGCATCTATCCACCACCAACCGACGTGAAAGGCACAGGCACAGCGGATCTATATTGCCAGGACGAATCATGGAGCCGGAGTCGAACACCGGCAGAAACGGCTGGTCAAAGGCGAGCTGTGTGTCGATACGGCCAACGACCATCTCGGCATCGAAATGTTTAATATATTGCCTGAGGGCATATGGCTTGATGACATTGTCGTCATCCAGAAAAAGTATTTTTTCCCCGGAAGCCACCTTGAGCAGCATATCGCGGATGCCGTTCCCCCAGTCATTGTCCCTGGGCAGATTAAAAGCTCTGACCACATAGTCCGCCGTGGGGGTTTTCCCCTTGACGCCGTCAAAGCCTATAAGAATTTCGATCTGCCCTTTCTCCAATCCAGCGAACCGGGCCGCCTCATCCACGGATGAAACCGCTTTTTGCAAAGCCTTGGGCCTGTTGCCGGTGGAGGGAATAATCACCGAAAAAAGTATATCGCCGTCCCTGGCCATATCCAATCTCCCTCCCCGCGTCCTTGCGGGTTTGAAGGGTCTCCCAACCCCTACATTGTCTCCCGAAACACCGAATATAATCCGGCGATTCATAAAACTTATCGGCGAAGTTTAAACAATCTTTAGGGGGGTGTAATATTTTCGTTTCGAACAGTGAACTGAAGGACGAAGAGGGGAGGAAGCTGCGCGCGACGATCAGCTTCTTGCCGCCGATCACCGGGCTGCCAAACTAGAAAAGGACTTTTTTTCGGCCCTTTTTTTGCCCCAACACCCCCCCCCGCCGGGAGGGCATGGAAAACGTTGGGTGCTCCGGCACCCAACAATGACTCTCGCCAAAGGCGCATCTTTCAATAAAAAAGGCCGCATGGAAGCGGCTCTTCCTCACTTCTTCTTTCCCTTCGGGGTTTAAACCCCGACTTCTTCAGGCCCACCGCCCAGTTGCCCCTTCCCAATCATATCAAAGTGGACCTTTACGCAATTTCCCATTACTATTCCTCAATTCAAAAGCCCGACATGGAGACCAAACATGAACTCTCTTCGATATAGCGTTCTTTTTCTCATCCTGATTCTCACCGGATGCGGCGGCTACACCTTCGGCGAAGGCAACTCTTCCGTACTCCCTCCAGAATACCACACCATTGCCGTCCGAGAAGTCACCAATCCGACAACACTCTCATGGCTGGAACCACGCATTCGCAAACTCCTCCGAGATGAACTAAACAACCGTGGCACCTTCACATGGGTCGACAACCAAGACCGAGCAGATTCCGTTATTTCCATCAAAATAACCAAGTACTATCGCCCAACCGCAGTTTCCGGCGGCAGTGATGAAACTCTCCGTTCCGTTGCCAAATTCACCTTCAACGCAGTCATCCGATCCACAACTGACGACTCTGTACTCTGGCAATCAGGTGATATGTATCAGGACTGGCCCTTTTTCACCGGCGACGAAGCCGAGGCTGATGCCGAAGTAACCCGACTCGGTATCAGACGACTGGCTGACCGCATGACCCAGAACTACTAGGCACGCCATGAACCGCCCAAAATATCTTTTTCTGATCTGCCCGGACCCGCAACTCATCAAGACCCAAATTGATGAACGACTCAAAGCGTCTAGCCAAAATGACTGGGAAACCAAAACATTCTGGGGTGATGACGAAGAACCTCTGCCAAACACGTTTTGGACCGACCTGACCATCAAATCACTTTTCCCTCAGCCCAAGGCGTTGGTTGTCCGCCGCGCCCACACCCTCAAGGCTGACCACTGGGACAAACTCGACGCCGGGGTCAAAGGCCTTGGCAGCGACATTTTCCCCATCTTCTGTCTAGAAGGTCAATGGAAAGGAAAAACCCCACCGGTTCCCGTCGCACTGTCCCGTCGCGGCCTTTTCAAAAAGGCAAAAAAAGAAAATTGGATATGGGAATCGAAAGGCCTTGATCAACGCTCCCTGACCGATTTCGTCAAAGCATGGGCAGCGCGAGAAGGATTGACCTTCGAACCCGGCGCTGGACAAGCCTTGGCTTTTGCCCTGCCCATGGACGCTGTAGCCGCACGTCTGGAGCTTGACAAAATCGAATTGGCCACAGGCGATGAACGTACAGTTCGTCGAGAACACGTCGACCTCGTGGCGCAAACCGGTGAAATGCCCTTTTTCGATCTCATGGATGCTTTGGGTCAACCCGGAGCTGAAGTTTCAGTATGGAAACGGGTCCTCGACGACCATGCCAAATCGGCCAAAGATCAGATGCTGTTCAATCTCATCGGATTTCTGGCAAGTCAGGCCCGTATGTACTGGATGCTTGCCAATGGGGAGAACCCCAAGGGCAACCCTTATATGCTGAAAAAGAAAGCCCCAATCGCCCAACGACTGGGCAGAGCCGGTGTCGCCCGCATGATCGACCTGGCCCTTGAGGCTGAACTGTCGCTCAAAACCGGTGAACGCAGATATGAAGAGGCGCTGGATATCCTCATGGCCGGATTAATTGACCTGTTTCAACCCAAACGTCAAACCCGCCGTGCCCGATGACCAAACCTGACACACCGCATTATCTTGGACACCGCCAACGCCTCAAAGCCAAACTCGTGGACAACAGCCGCAGTCTGGCGGACTACGAAATCATGGAGCTTGTGCTAGCACAGGTCCTGCCTCGTCGGGACACCAAACCACTGGCAAAAGAACTGATCGACAGATTCGGCTCGCTCAAAAGTGCAATCACGGCCCGCCCCGATCAGTTAGACACAGTCAAAGGTGTTGGCCCGGCGGTCACGGCCCACTGGATATTATTGCAGGAACTCTACGCCAGACTGGGAGAAGCGCAGGCCCGAAGCGGCATACCGCTTTCCGACCCCAGAGATGTCGCCGAAGCCGCAATGGCAAGGCTCGGAGGCAAAGGCGTCGAAGAATTCTGGACTGCATTTCTCGACTCGAAGAACAGAGTCATCGCATGGGAGAAAGTTGGCAATGGCACAGTCAATGCCGCGCCAGTATTCCCCCGTGAGATCATTGCCATGGCCCTTCGATTGGAAGCCGTCAGCATCATACTCGCGCACAACCATCCCGGCGGCGATCCCACTCCTTCCAAAGAAGACATACTGCTGACCGGTATGATTAAGGAAGCCGCACAGAATCTGGATATAGCCGTACACGATCATATCGTGGTCACAGACACGGACTATTACAGTTTTTATGAGGGAGGATATCTCTAGATGCATCAATTCCACGCCACCATCCACGGGAAAGTACAAGGTGTTTGGTTCAGGGCATGGACCCGTGACACAGCTCGCGAATTGGGCGTGACAGGTTGGGTACGCAACCTGCCAGATGGAAATGTGGAAACACTGGCTCAAGGCAACCCGGAATTACTCAGTAAATTTGAACGCGACCTCTGGGAAGGACCACCCCTGGCGCGAGTTACAAAGATAAACACAACCCAATCTGAAACCGACGAAATCATCCCTTCCTTCTCTATCCGCCGCTAAAAACAGTTTTTTTACAATAATAATATACTTGCAAACAGGAATTAACGACTTATTAGGTGTAACACACTCAGTTTGCACTCAAATGAGAGGTTATTCCCTTGAGCAAGAAAAACAAGAAATCCCCCATCCAACCGACGCGGATAAAACGCAAGAAGTCGGATGTCATCAAAGATAAGGCCCCGACCCGCAAACCTGCCACCCCAAAATCCGAGGCCCCCAAGCCCGGCGAAGAATTGCCCGACATCATCGAGGCACTGACCAATCAGGGCGGAAACGCCGGACTGTTTGGTGACGGCACTGGCATGACCGGGCCCAACCCCTCGGACATTCCCCAGACACTTCCTGTCCTGGCCGTCCGCGACATTGTAGTTTTCAACTACATGATTCTACCACTATTTGTCGGCCGCGAAAAATCGGTTCAAGCGGTTGACGCCGCACTTTCTGGAGATCGCTATATTCTCATCCTGACGCAAAAGGACGAGGCCGTAGAAGATCCGACAGAAGACGAACTATATATGACCGGTACTGTGGGCATGATCATGCGCATGCTGAAAATGCCCGACGGACGACTGAAGGTTCTGGTCCAAGGTCTGGCACGCGCCAAGGTCCAACGGTTCACAACCAACGAGCCTTATCATATCGCCGAACTGGAACCACTCATGGAACCTGAGACCGGCACCCTTACCGCGGAACAGGAAGCACTTGTCCGTTCTTCACGCGAGCAATCTGAAAAAATTCTCACCCTGCGCGGCATCTCTGCACAGGACATCATGTCAGTCCTGAACAATGTGTCCGAACCGGGCAGACTGGCCGATCTGATTGCCTCCAATTTGCGCATGAAAGTGGATGCCGCACAGAAAATTCTCGAATGCCATGATCCCATGGAACGCCTTGAGCTGGTGAATAAACAGCTGCTCAAGGAAGTAGAAGTGGCGAGCATGCAGAACAAGATCCAAACCATGGCCAAAGAGGGCATGGATAAAGCGCAGCGTGATTTTTATCTCCGTGAACAACTCAAAGCGATCAAACGCGAATTGGGTGATGAGGGAGACGAATCTGAAGAAATGGACGGGTTGCGCAAAAGCATTGGCGCCTCAGGCATGCCGAAAGACGTCATGAAAGAAGCATTCAAGCAGCTCCGCCGTCTGGAAGCCATGCATGCCGAATCTTCTGAAGCGACCGTCATCCGCACCTATCTTGACTGGATGACGGAACTGCCGTGGAAAAAGACTTCACGCGACCGTCTGGATATCAAAAAAGCCGAAACAATCCTGAACGACGATCACTACGATCTCGAAAAGGTGAAGGAACGCATTCTTGAATACCTAAGCGTTCGTAAACTCAATCCCAAGATGAAAGGCCCGATATTGTGTTTCGTGGGTCCTCCCGGTGTGGGTAAAACCTCGCTTGGTCGCTCCATCGCACGAAGCTTGGGCCGCAAATTCCACCGTATGTCCCTTGGCGGCATGCGCGACGAAGCGGAAATTCGTGGTCATCGCCGGACCTACATCGGGGCCATGCCCGGACGTATCATCCAGGCCATCAAACAATGCGGCACCCGAAATCCGGTGATCATGCTGGATGAGATCGATAAGCTCGGCTCGGATTTCCGAGGCGACCCGTCATCTGCCCTGCTGGAAGTGCTTGACCCGGAACAGAACTTCACATTCACAGACCACTATCTGAACGTGGCCTTTGATCTGTCCAAGGTCATGTTCATCTGCACGGCCAACATGCTCGATTCCATTCCCGGTCCGCTTCTGGACCGCATGGAAGTCATCCGCATTCCCGGTTACACTGAACAGGAAAAGACCGTCATCACCCGCCGGTACATCCTTCCTCGCCAGATTGGTGAAAACGGTCTCAAGGAAAAGGAATTGACGATCAGCGACAAGTTGATCAGCAAGGTGGTACGCGAATACACCCGTGAAGCCGGACTGCGTAACGTGGAACGCGAAATCGGCACCTTGTGCCGCAAGATGGCCCGCAAAAAAGCCGAAGGCGAAAAAGGACCATTCAAGGTCACGGCCAAGAATCTGTATACATTGCTCGGACCACCGCGTTTTTTGGACGACGAAAAGGAAACCACCCTGCCTCCGGGCGTTGCGGTCGGTTTGGCTTGGACTCCCTATGGCGGCGAAATCCTGCACATTGAAGTGACAACCATGCCCGGTAAAGGCAAACTCACCTTAACAGGCAAACTCGGTGACGTGATGAAGGAATCGGCTCAGGCCGCTCTGTCCATCGCCCGCACCATGGCCGATACCTACGGCATTGATCCAGGCTTCTCGGACAAACTTGATATTCACGTCCACGTCCCGGCAGGAGCAACGCCCAAGGACGGCCCTTCTGCTGGTGTTACACTGGTGACCGCGCTCATCTCCGCCCTGACCAATACTCCGGTCTGCCCGGACTTGGCCATGACCGGCGAAATCAGCCTGCGCGGACGAGTCCTGCCAGTCGGCGGCGTCAAAGAAAAAATCCTTGCAGCCGTATCTCGCGGTATGACAAAGGTGCTCATTCCAGCTCAAAACAAAAAGGATTTGAGTGAAATTCCAGACGAACTACGCAAACGGATTAAGATCGTACCCATCGAAAAAGTAGATCAAGTCTGGCCACAAGCAAAAAAATGCTAAACAAATCCTCTCAAGATTAATTAAAAGCCCCGGCGCACATGCACCGGGGCTTTTTTCCATCAAAAACGGTTTCCTATCCTAATTCCTTTTACATCCCGACAATATCCCTTCCGGGAAGCCACAGGTCTTCCTTCGCTTTATCTTCTTTACGCACACTCAACTCTCGAGCTGTTTCCTGCGCGGTCTCATCATGAATGAAAGCCGCCTCACCCAACACTTCTGCCCGTCGGGCCACACCATCCGGCACCGGAGGCTTACCATATCGCATCCTGAGCCGAGCACTGTCGGCCAACGCCATAACCAATACCACCAGATCACGGGCCACTGGCAGCACCGGATTCAAATCAAAGCATGACACCAGCGCGTTCATGCAGTCCCACCACTGGCCCTGTTCATAATAGGCCCGAGCCAGATTGTAATAGAGATGGTCATCGACCTGCGTAAAAACCAAACCACGCCTATAACAAAGGACTGCGCCTTCGTAATGCCGGACCTTGCGAAGGCGAATACCGAAATCATTGAACAGAAACTGATCCCTGCCAGCATACTCAGTTGTCAACCTGAGCAATTCGCGAATAAAGACACGCGCCCGTGAAAGTTTGCGGGCCTTGATATACTTGAGGGCAATGCCAAATAGACCGCGCACATTGGCTTGATCTATGCGCAAAATGGACCGGCGATCACCGATCATCTGAAAGTCATGTTCTTTGGCCGCAGTCAACAACCGCTCCTCGAAAACCGCGACCTCTGGCGAATAATACGTCAGCAACTCACTGAGAGGGATGATTGCTTCGGTTCCGAAAGGCAAAAAATCGCCGTCCGCACCACGCACACCAAAAGAGACTTCGTCCATCTGGCGAACAAGCCAATAATGCTTTTGTCCCTGACCGCGCAACGTTGTCGCCCGGCTGAGCAAATGTGTTCTCTGAGTAGAGAAAATACAACAAACATAATCGAAACCGTCATGTCGCTGCTTGGTATATAACTGTCCCCTGCCATCTAGGGAGACATACGAATCCTGCCTCATGGGAATCCCTTACAAGGCTGCGACGTGCCCGACCTATCACCCCACCGAGCATCTTCCCCTGATGCAAAGCGAGTCTTCATGATGTGGCCGAACACGGTGCTACCAGCCTTGTGCATTGAGCATTGGGCTCCCGCGACACCAACCGCGTTCATTAATTAGAGAGAGATAGTTCCGGCAATTGCCAAAAAACACTCCATCCCTCAACCTTCTTTCTTATCGGAGGAGAATAAAACCGGCTTTAGGGGTCTGAAATAAGAAATCGAACGAGTTTCAATAACGCACTTGAAACACAGAAATTCTCATCAACTATTTGTCACTGCCATGCTTTTTCAATTCCACGACGCCGACAGCACCTGACCGAGCTCTTCCGGGTTCAATACCCATGACTACCGGTTCTTCATCAAGCTTCAACTTACCGGAATCGACGGTCAATATCTGCCGCGCCCGCGATGCAATATGCGGCGGTACAATAGGCTTGCCATACCGACCGAGCAGTGAATGATCCTGATCCAATCCCACAATCATCTCAAGAAGGCTGCGCGTCATCTCCAGCTCCGGGTTGAGCCTATGTGAGAGAACAAGATATTCCAGACACCCGTCCCAATCATTGTTCTCGTAATGAACGCGAGCCAAATTGTAATAGAGATTTTCATCGTCACCAACAAATTCCAGAGCCCGACGAAAATAAACCATGGCATCCGGATACATGCCGCTTTTCCGCAGGGCTATACCGAGGTCGTTAAAAAGGAACTGATCCTTGCCGTCAAAATCAGCCTTGACCCGCACAAGTTGATCAAGCAATTCTCTGGCCCTGTCAGGTTCATGGCGAGAGAGATAAATCAAACTCAGCCCAAACAGAGACAAGAAACCACTGGCGTCAACACCTTTCACCTCGTCCGGGCTAACATTGGCCGCAACAGCCATGGCCGGAAGGACCAATTCCTCAAAATAGGACAACTCCGGCGTATAGTTGCTGACCAGATCCTGCATTGTGATGGACTCAGGGTCGCCGATTGGCACGTGAATATCATTAATCATTCGACCAGAAAATTCTTCTCGGTCCACTTGTTCAACATACCAGAAATTCTGACTGGCATGTGTTCGTTGGCTGGCTCCCATGCCCATCTTCACAGGGCGAGTGGTCGAGAATGCGCACCGAAGCATACCGCCGCGAGACATATACTTCCAACCGGAAGGAGGCTTGGGGGCACCTTCATCATCAAGGGTACTGGCAAGATCAAGAGCAAAAAAGTCGTCGTTCATGATACTCACTAAATACTCCGACAAAATTCATGGAACAACACCCCAAAGGGGACCTCTACTATTTTATATTCTCCCATTAGACGTGCTGGCTGTAAAGGATTGTTTTTAGCTCTCGAGACTAGACATAACAGCATCACGACTTACCATTCCCTCTGCACATTGCCAGTCAAGCCCTTTTCGGATATGGAATCCCTCTGTCGGGCGAACTCGGCAAAAAACACCATTTCGGAGCATGTCATGCCCATATTTGAATACAAATGCAGTGATTGCGGCCACGAATTCGAAGAACTCGTCTTTGATCGGGATGAATGTCCTCCCTGCCCCAAATGCCAATCAGAAAAAACCGGCAAACTCATGAGTGCGGTCCGCTCCAAGATCGCTGGCGGCGCTTCCGCCCCTGAATCCGGCGGCGGCGATACAGACGCTGGTTCCAGTTTTTCATCTTCGTCTCCCTGTTCAGGCTGCTCCGGCGGCGACTGCTCCAATTGCGGTTAACTTTTTTCTCACCAGAAGGTTTCCAATGAAAACATTGACTATCGCCACCAGAGGGAGCGAACTCGCTCTTTGGCAGGCCGACCACATCAAGGATCGACTTGAAGCCCAATACCCCGACTTGACTGTCGAACTGCTCAAAATCAAAACCAAGGGCGACAAGATTCTCGACGTACCGCTGGCTAAAGTCGGCGGCAAAGGACTCTTTGTCAAAGAGATCGAAGAAGCCATGCTTGATGGCCGCGCCCAACTTGCAGTCCACTCAATGAAAGATGTTCCCACCAAGCTGCCTGAAGGCCTTGAAGTAGATATCATCACCGAACGCGGAGCATCCACCGACACCCTGCTGTCTGTCAAATACGACGGTCTCAAAGGGCTGCCCGAAGGTGCCGTCGTCGGCACATCAAGCCTGCGCCGCCAATCTCAGCTTGCCGCTCTGCGTTCCGATCTCAAAATCGAATCCCTACGCGGTAACCTCAATACTCGTATCCAAAAATTGCTGGATGGTAATTTCGACGCCATCGTCGTCGCCACAGCAGGTCTTGAACGACTGGGAATCTCCGCACCCAAAAGAGAAGAACTCGGACCGCCTGAATTTCTACCCGCCGTGGCACAGGGCGCACTCGGCATCGAGTATCGCACCGACAACACCGAGTTGATCGAAATGCTCCAATTCCTCGACCACGCTCCCACCAAGATGCAGGTCATGGCCGAACGCGGCTTCCTGACCGGTCTTGACGGCGGTTGTCAGGTTCCCATCGCAGCATGGTCCGTTTTGGATGGCGACTCTATCCATCTGACCGGCTTCGTGGCTGACGTGGACGGCTCCCGCCCCATCCGCATGGAGATCGAAGGCAAAGCCAAAGACGCATGGGACATGGGCATGGAATTAGCCGATCAGGTCAGCAAAGCCGGTGGCAAAGAAATCCTCGATGAAGTTTATAATCGCGTATCCTAGCACTGAAACGGCCGCTTTTAGCGGCCTTTTCATAAAAACATTTCACACTATAAGCCTATGAAAAAACTTACAGGAGTCCGTCTCCCGGGGGAACGTAAGCTCCGTGACCCGACAAATCCCCTAAAGGTTTCCTTCGGAAAGCCGATAAAGAAAGCATATAACATATTCAACACCCCTCTCAAGGAGGTACGAATCATGGAAGTTGCTGGATTTGAAACACAGGGCGCGAATTTGACGGATCAGGTTAAGAATATCCGCAAGGTCAGGCTCCAACGTGAGGTTCTGGAAAACCCGGAAATGGCTCGTCAGCTCGTCAAGGTTGAAGCCACCGGCACCTACAACGCCAAGGGAGACGTCATACAGGCTGTCACCGGAGATCTCGGCGATGCATAGGTTTGTGAACGATTCTCCAAAAAAATAGGCTGGACGCTTTGTCCAGCCTATTTTTTTGGAGAATCGTTCAGACACGGCTTCCGATAGCGGCCCATCTCCGTCGTTGGAAGGCGCGAGTCAATCCTCACCGTAGCCAGGCTACGCCTCCGGTTGCCTCGAGCCTTCCGCCTAGGAGCTGAACCACTCTCGAAAGCCTCACTTCACCGGGGGGAAGAGCCGTTGTTGGGATGCTTTGCATCCCAAAGCACTCCATTTCAAAAAGAAAGAAGGCACGGCGCTTTGCTGGTGCCTTTTAAGAAAAGAGATGAATTCGGTGGTAAAAATGAATTGTACAAAAAAACGACAGCAAAATCATATCTAACCAACAAACCTTGTTGACTCTTCTGTGTGATACAAAAATCATCTTATACTATACACGACCATCAAACGGCATCGCCGAAGGCGCTACAAAAAGTTTGGGAAGAAAGATGGGATGGGGGGCTGGGGGAAGGAAAGAGGGAGAACCCTTCTCAAAGGATTTCCCTCTTTCCTTCCCCCAGACGTTGGAAACAACTCTACACGTCAGATTCAGCGACACCGGCGTCTGCAAAAGTTGCCATATCGTTAAACATATTGGCGGCACTGCGAACGAGAAACATAGCACAGGCCGCGCCGGTTCCTTCGCCGAGTCGAAAACCGAGATCAAGATAGGGCTTCAGCTCCATGGCTTTGACTGCGGCGGCATGGCCGGGTTCTGCGGAAGCATGACTGATAATACTATATTCTCGCACCGTGGGACAAATCTTCCAGGCGGCAAGATAGGCAGCGGTAGAAATAAATCCATCCACGCACACAAGCTGACGGTTCTTTGCTCCACCGAGAATAAGACCAGTCAAAGTCGCGATTTCCAATCCACCAAGTGCGGCTAAAATACCAACGGCATCACCGGACTTAACAATATCGGAATTTGCGGCAAGGCCCTTGTGAACAACGTTTGCCTTAGAAATAACGCCATCTTTGTCAAGGCCAGTTCCGGGACCAGTCATGGATTCAGGCTCAAGCCCAAGATACGCACAATAAAGAGCGGTGGACGGCGTGGTGTTGGAAATACCCATGTCGCCGGTACCAAGAACTTTTATGCCCTCTTCATGGGCACGATCTGCCAACGAAATACCAAGATTAAGCGCCTGCACACACTGCTCATGCGTCATGGCCGGCCCTTCTGCCAAATTGGCCGTCCCCTCTGCCACTTTGGCCTGGATCAGGCTGGGATGCTCATCATATTTCCCCCCGCAACAACCAGCGTCCACGACATACAACTGTGCGCCAACAGTTTCAGCCAGGACATTGATTCCTGCTCCATTATTCAAGAAATTCAGCACCATTTGCCTGGTCACTTCCTGAGGAAACACACTGACACCTTCAGCATTCACACCGTGATCACCGGCCACGGTGTAGATGCGCATGGGGTCAACCGAAAGCTTTTGACCTTCTTGAATAAGATAAAGCTGCAACGCCAATTCTTCCAGACGACCAAGGCTTCCTTGCGGCTTGGTCAAATTATCGAGATGGGCCTGTCCCTGTTTGGCAAGGGCTTGATCAACTGGCTCTATGGCAGCCAAAGCTGCTTTAAAAAACGTATCCATAACACTCTTCCTTATCTATTTTTTCGTGTCCGCGAGGGATACCTTGTCCAAGCCACCCTGTAAACCGCCGAAGGCCTATATTGCTGTAGAATGGGAACCATGATAGCTAAAGCTCAATGCTTTTCACGCACAAATCCAACCCGTTCCAGACACAATTATGAACAAGGAACTTTGCATCGTTCACGCCAATTGTCAGGGCGCCCCACTTATCGAAAGACTTGAGACCTGCCCGGAATTTGCTGACAGGTACGAATGTCGGCTCTTCACCAACTATGTTCGAGAGCCTCTCCCCGACGATATTTGGAAAAACTGCACCCTGTTTTTATATCAATTTCTCGGACCCAATTGGGATGAACTGGCGTCAGAAACACTGCTTACCAAACTTTCAGACAATGCTCGTTCCTTATGCATCCCCAACATGTTCTTCACAGGCTATTGGCCGACATGGTCAAATAAAACCGGATTCGATTACCGTTGTGAACATCTGGATACACTGGTCGCTCTCGGACTTCCGGCAGAGGAAACAGTCATCCTCGCCTTGCACGCAAACATTGCCGCTAAATACGACCTCCCTGCACGCCTTGCACAGACCTTTGTACAAGAAGAAAGCCGGGAAGCGCACACGCCGATCACATACAGTCATATCATCCGAGAAAGTTACAAGGACACCAGACTATTCAACACAATCAACCACCCCGGCCCGATGCTCATGAATCATGTAGCCAAAGGAGTGCTCAAGGAATTGGGTTTCACGCCGCCAAACGATACCATATTAAACTCGCTGGGTGATCCGTTCCCGGAATGTGAGCTACCCATTAACCCCAAGGTAGCCGCTACGCTTGGGTTGTCCTTTGGCGGACCTGAGCAGAAATACGAAATTTACGGAGGGAAAATGGCCTTCGCCCGATGGGTCACACACTACATCAGTGCCCGAAAGGCGAACGTGACTGACTTTATCGGCTATCTCCAAGGCGTTCACAAACCATAAAGCGATCACGCGCACTGTCCGATAGGAATATACAGGCCATCACGGAGGAAGGTCATGTATATAAAATTGGACAACACTCACATTTCAGGCGGGTACTCCTTTGAAATGCACCTCAAGGAAGTGGTGCAGGAGCAGGCAAGCCAAATTCTCGGCGACTTCATCGAGTTGTCGGAAGAGGCCATTGCAGCATTCAAGGAAGCTGCCATCGAACCGATCAAAAACGGCACATTTTCGCTTGAGCACATGGAATCGCGTATTCAAACCGTGCGCTCGGAAATCGCCGATGTCTGGAACTCCGCACTGCCCGACGACGAAAAATATCGTCAGATTTCATCTAAAGAAAACGAGATAGCCCTGTTGCAGGCCGGACAATATACATTCGCCAAAGCAGGATTCTCGAAAAGCGTCTAAACAGCATCGCATACATCAAAAAAAGCGCACCGTGTTTATACACAGTGCGCTTTTCTTAATTCTTTATATCTCTGCTCTCACACATGCCCCGCAGCCGACGCTTCAGTATGTGAAGATGCGGATTGACCGCAGCAACGACGCAATCGGCCGCTTATCGAAGCTTCGGCGGTCCGAGGACGATCATCTCGGCTATGGTGTGATCCACTTTTGGCAGTTGGCGCAAATTCTTGCCCACGAACTGCATCTCAAGCATGACAAGATCCTTGTAAAGCGGAGTGCGATCCACTACGGGCGGAGTGTCCATGCCCTCGGTGAGTTCCTGACAGCGATAACATCCGGGAAAACGAATTTCCTGTCCTGTGGGTTTGACGAGCATATTGGGTACACCGTGCATACGACAAATCATGAGGCGGTGCTTGTACAGTCCACAAATGCCCTGATTCTCGTCGATATTCAACGGGCACATAATGTGCGGACGTTGACCGCGAGCCAGAGTCATCTGCCCCTGTTCCACATATTCCTGCGCCTTGGCTTTGATGGCTTCCAAACGATCTGCGGGGAGCTGGTTCAGCCCTTCCCACATATACGCCCATTCAACATAGGTATGATGCTGAAAAAAGGAGAGACAACAGTTGTCGGTACAGCCGTCACATTTCATATCAATGGTTTCCGCTACATCATTGTAACGATCAACCATCTTGTCATATATGGCGGCGAGCTTCCGAAAAGCCGCCTTGGGAGTCAATTTTTTCATGCGAAATCCACGTGTTCGAGAATAAGATCCACGCTCTCTTCAGGCGTATGCTCAACAGTACCAACCACGATGTCAGCGGCGGCACGGTACAGTGGCTCCCGTTCGTTGTAAAGGTCCTGCATGGTCTTACCGGGAGCGATGGCAAGCCCTCGATTCTCTGCATTTCCCACACGCTCGACAAACGTGGTTTCATCAATGTCGAGCAACACGACAGGTCCAAGCTTTTTAAGCCGTCCCATCGCCTTGGAACCATAGATAACACTGCCACCCGTTGAAATAACCGTCCGGGTCAGGTTCAATTCAGAAACCAGATGCTCTTCGATGCGCAAAAATTCATCCAGACCATACCTGTCGAGGATTGCCTGCAACGGCATGGCATAATAAGATTCGAGATAACGATCCGTATCGAGCTGTCCCCAGCCAAGTCGCTCGGCCAAAAGAGTGCCCAACGTGGACTTTCCCGCCGAGGCCATGCCCACTAATGTGATGCACGGCAACGGAATGGGGTCACGCTCCAAAGGAGTAAAAGCCATGATTAATCGCCCCGCACTAAGCAGACTTTGTCTTCATCGTCGCGCTCAACCACGAGCACGTTGACGTGCTCGTCACCCAGCGTATCGACTCGCTTGCCCACATAGTCCGCCTGAATAGGCAACTCACGGTGACCTCGATCAACCAGCACCAGCAGTTCAACCTGTTTGGGACGCCCATAATCAAGGATGGCTTCCAGCGCGGCTCGAACAGTACGACCGGAATAAAGCACATCGTCAACCAATACGATGGTGCGCCCTTCCACATCGTAGCCAATCTCAGAGCAATTGATGGTCGGAGCCAGTTCCAAATTGGTAGTCCAATCGTCGCGGTACAGGTTTATATCTAGCTTGCCCAACGGGACCTTGCGCCCAAGACGTTCATCCAGCAATTTTTTCAACCGCTCGGCAAGATCGGCTCCACGTCGCTGAATGCCAAGGATGGCCACGGTTTCGTCGTCACCATGCCGTTCATAAATTTCAAAGGCCAGACGCTCAAGCGTCCTGCTCATTTCCCTGTCGGATAATATGGTCCCGCATTCTTTCATTGTGGTGGCCTCGCATACGTTTTTTTGGCTGTTCTCGGAATGGTGGAAATTAGCTCATACCAACGGGGTGGTCAACATCGAGTGCAGATAATCTGCAACTTTCGATTTGACAATTACTCCTATTAACCTTACCTCTTCCTTTCTCGACCACATTTAGGAGGAAATTAACATGTTCGAAGTTACAGAAGCTGCCCAGAAGCAGCTTGAAGGCTACTTCCAGGACAAAGACGCATCTCCCATTCGCGTCTATCTCGCAGCCGGTGGCTGAGCAGGCCCTCGCCTGACTCTGGCTCTGGATGAGCCTAATGATAAAGACGAAGTTTTCGAGGCCGCTGGTTTGACCTTCCTTGTTGACAAGGAATTGAGCAAAGAAACCGGCAATATCAAGATTGACATGACCTACTACGGTTTCGTGGTTGAGTCTGAAAATCCTGTTGGCGGCGGCGAAGGCGCCAGCTGTGGATGCTCTTCCGCTGGTTCCTGCGAGTCTAACGGCTCCGGTGGCTGCGGTTGCTAATGCAGCGATAAGTCGTCTTTACGACATTGCTTTCAAGGCCCGGACCTTTGCGTACAAATAGACGCAATGGTCCGGGCTTTTTTACGCCCTTACAGAGACTCAACAACCCTTCTAATAATTTATCATCCCTTCTTCTTTCAAAGAATAATACTCCCGCCTTTTTTCGGCTGATATGCTCATCCCCTGTCGGTTTCTATTTAAATCCAAACAATTTGGATAATTAAATAAAAGAAATTATTCACTAAAGGAGAAAGCCAATGTCAAAGAAAAAACTAACGAACAATTTCGGCGCTCCAGTCGCCGATAACCAGAATGTGATGACCGCCGGACCACGGGGACCACAACTTCTGCAAGATGTATGGTTTCTTGAAAAACTTGCCCATTTTGACAGAGAAGTAATTCCTGAGCGCAGAATGCACGCCAAAGGATCAGGCGCATACGGCACATTCACCGTGACCAAGGATATCACACAATACACTAAGGCGAGCATTTTCGCGGAAGTAGGAAAGAAAACCGACATGTTTGCTCGTTTCTCCACTGTCGCCGGAGAACGTGGCGCGGCAGATGCGGAACGCGATATTCGTGGCTTTGCTCTGAAATTTTACACGGATGAAGGCAACTGGGATTTGGTAGGAAACAACACGCCTGTTTTTTTCCTGCGTGACCCGCTCAAATTCCCAGACCTCAATCACGCCGTTAAGCGCGACCCGCGCACCAATATGCGAAGCGCAAAAAACAACTGGGACTTCTGGACATCGCTGCCCGAAGCTCTGCATCAGGTCACCATAACGATGAGCGATCGTGGCATCCCACAATCATACCGCCATATGCACGGATTCGGCAGTCACACTTTCAGCTTTATCAACGCTAACAACGAAAGATTCTGGGTCAAATTCCATTTCCGGTCGCATCAGGGCATCAAGAACATGACCGATGAAGAGGCTACCAAAACAGTTGGTATGTGCCGTGAAAGTCATCAACGAGATTTATACGACACTCTTGAACAAGGCGATTTCCCCAAATGGACACTCAGTGTCCAGATCATGCCGGAGAAAGAAGCCGCTACCTACAAGCACAACCCCTTTGATCTAACAAAAGTCTGGTACCACGGGGACTATCCCTTGATTGAAGTCGGTGAAATGGAGCTGAATCGTAACCCTGAGAACTACTTTGCGGAAGTGGAACAAGCCGCTTTCAACCCGGCGAGCATTGTTCCTGGCATTGGCTTCTCCCCCGACAAGATGCTCCAGGGGCGCCTGTTCTCCTATGGAGATGCACAACGCTACCGCCTCGGCGTCAATCATCACCTGATTCCAGTTAACGCTGCCAAATGCCCTGTCCATGGCTACCACCGGGACGGTGCAATGCGTGTGGATGGTAACTATGGTGACACCCTTGGCTATGAGCCGAACAGCTATGGAGAATGGCAGGAGCAACCGGAACACAAAGAACCGCCGCTTGAACTGGATGGCGCGGCATACAACTGGGATCACAGAGAGGACGAAGACTATTACACCCAGCCCGGCAAACTGTTCAGACTGATGTCACCTGATCAACAAAAAGTCCTCTTTCAGAACACGGCCAGTGCAATGGGTGATGCCCCGGAAGAAATCAAACAACGCCATATCGGCAACTGCATGAAAGCTGACCCCAACTATGGGAAAGGCGTGGCAAAAGCCTTGGGACTGACTCCGAAATGCATCGATTAGTCCAATAATCCTTGAATAATAGGGAGTGGCTTTGCACCAAAGCCACTCCCTATTATCTATACAATTTATAGACAAAATCTTTTTGAGAGTCGCAACAAAGCACAATTTTGCATACAAAAAAAAGGCCCTTACCTCTTTACAGAGACTAATTCCTACTTATTTGGTTTCAAACACATCAACTCTCAGGAGAGACCAATGATTAACGTAACCGAATCTGCACAGAAAGAATTGACCACATATTTTGCCGACCGCGAAGTTCAGCCCATCCGTGTCCATCTGGCCGACGGAGGCTGCTCCGGCATGAGACTTTCATTGGCTTTGGACGAAGTTCGTGACGGAGATAAATCCGTCGAGCACGCCGGCTTTACTTTCCTCATCAATGAAGAATTGGCCGAGGCCTCTGGAACCGTCTCCATCGACATGACTGACTACGGTTTCGCCATCGATTCCGAAAATCAGATCGGCGGTGGTGGATGCGGCAGTTGTGGTGGTGGATGCGGCCAATAGACAACACCAAATCAAACAAAAAAGCCCGCACAAGCGGGCTTTTTTTTATATCTTACGCCACACATCTTATCACTCAAAAAATATCCAACCATCAGACCAACACCGTGCCTTCTTCTTCAATCTCAACGGGAGCACTTTGGGATGCAAAGCATCCCAACAGCGGCTCTCCTCCCCGACACAATAAGGGACATGAACAATCCCTCTTCAAAGAAACATCCCCGACACCTCAAGGCTTTCGAGAGTGGTGCAGATGTGCATTTTCTCGGGCCAAATCAACCACAGTCGTAGCCTAGCTACGGCGAGGATTGATTTACGCCCGAAAAATGTGCAGATGCGCCGCTATCAAAAGCCGCCACCCACCCAAAAAAATCAAAGGGGCAGTGCTCGCTTGGCACCGCCCCACTCGATTAGGACCGCAACCCGGCTAAAAGCCGGTTTAATAGAAAGTCCTCTCATCGACGAGCCGGGGCGTGTCTTCCGGGAATGTCCCGGGCGCGCAGGTTTCGACGACTGGTTTTAATTTCATCACCGACTGAAAATCGGCGCAGAACTTTTCTTTATCCAATGGAGTAGCAGTTTCCACTACCACCACAAGGGAGTCCCTGCCTTTATCATTCTTTACCTGAATCTGCCAGCACGAAACATCAGGATACTTCGCGAAAACAGCCATGGCCTGTTCGGGATAAATGAATTGTCCCTTGACCTTGGCCGTATCATCGGCACGCCCCTTCCAGCCCGTGAGTTTCCGGGCCGTCCGCCCGCATTCGCACAGAGAGGAATCGATGGAAGACAGGTCTCCCGTAGCCAGACGCACCAACGGATAATCAGTGAAAAAAGGCGTCACCACGACCTCACCGAGTTCGCCGTCAGGCAAAGGTTCACCAGTTGCCGGGTCGCAAATTTCCACATGCCGGTAATTGGACAGGTGCATCCCTCCCAATTCCATGCACTCATAGGCGATACATCCCACATCCGCCGTACCGTAGCCTTGGCGGACGGTTATACCAAACATGTCCTCGACTTCTGCTCGAAGCATCTCGGACAGTGGTTCGGCGGCGACATAGGCTTTTTCAAGCGAAAAATCTTCACGCAGATCAAACCCTGCTGCCTGCGCTTTCTGGCCTATCACTTTGAGATAACTGGTCATGCCCACAAACGCTGTGACCGGCAATTGCATCAAGAACTCAATCTGCTTGGCTGTATTGCCCGGCCCAGCCGGGACCACGCCGCAACCAATATCCCGAAGCGGCTCCTCAAGCATCAATCCAGCGGGGGTCATATGATAGGAAAATGTCATCTGCGCGAGATCGCCGGGCCTGAATCCGGCAGCAAAAAAGCCCTCACTCCACGCCCAATAATCAGGGTCCATGCCTTCCGGGTCAAAAATGGGGCCGGGGGACTGATAGATACGCGACAACTGACCGGGTTTGCAGTTTAGGAACCAGCCAAGGCCATATTCCTTCTGCCATTGGATGACATCCCGTTTTCTGAGCGGAGGGATTTTTCCATAGTCGTCCCAATTCTTGAAATCACGGGCACACGCACCCATGGTTTCCAGACGCGCCTGAAATTCACCGGACGACTGTTCGGCCTCAAGCAGCACTTCTCGTACGCCCTTCCACTTCCGTTTCATCCGCTTTTCACGCGGCTCAGTCTCATATTCGCTGTAGTACATTTGAAGATGCCTCCGGCGGCCAAGGGGGAAACTCTTTGAAAAGGGTTCTCCCCCTTGGAACCCCCTTCCTAAACTTTTTGTCGCTACGCCGCTGACAGGTCATACCAAAGAGAAAAGAAAATAAAGCGGCGTAAAAATCAGTCTAAAAATACAGTCTTTTCCTTTTACGACAGATCTAAAAATATTTCTAGCAAATCAACAATCTCTCACCAACCAAAGCACCTTGGATGCTCCAGCATCCAACAGCGCCCCCCCCCATCACACCTGAAGGTTGTTCAGAGTGGGGTAGATGTGCATTTTCTCGGACGGAATTTAACCGGAGGCGTAGCCTAGCTACGTTAAGGATTAAATGAAGTCCGAAAAATGTGCAGATACCCCGCTATGGACAGCCGTCACCCAAGCCAACGCTTACGACGGCGATAATGCTTTACATCCCGATAAGATCGTTTGTCGCCGCTCTTTCCCATGCCGAGATAAAATTCCTGCACATCCGGGTTGTTAAGTAGCTCAGCGGCAGTGCCATCCATAACGACCCGACCATTTTCCATAATGTACGCCTGTTGAGCCACGGACAGGGCCGCGCGAGCGTTCTGTTCCACCAACAGGATGGTCACGCCTTCTTCGGCGTTGATCTTCTTGATGATGTCAAATATTTCTTCCACCAGTAGTGGCGCCAAACCGAGGGATGGCTCGTCAAGGAGAAGCAAGTCGGGTTTCGCCATGATGGCGCGACCAATGGCACACATCTGTTGTTCGCCGCCGGACATATAGCCCGCAAGTTGCTTGCACCGTTCCCGAAGCCGAGGGAAATAGTCATACACTTTTTCCATGGACGTGTTGATCTCGGAGCGTGGCCGGGTAAATGCGCCACATTTGAGATTCTCTTCCACGGTCAGATCTTCGAAAATACGGCGCCCTTCCATAACCTGAAAAACACCCTTCCTGACAATCTTCTCGGGGATGGTTCCTTGAATCGGCTCATCCTTGTAGAGGATAGTGCCGTCCGTGACTTCGCCGTCTTCGGTTTCCAGCAGGCCGGAAATGGCCTTCAAGGTAGTCGATTTGCCCGCGCCATTTGCTCCGAGCAAAGCCGTGATTTCTCCCAATGGACAAGCCAGGGACAAGCCTTTCAACACGAGAACGACGTCATTGTAGACGACTTCCAGATTTTCAACCTTCAGTACGTTATTCAAGGGGTACTCCCGCGATATGGCCGAAGGCGATTGAAACCGCCCTCGGTCTTTTTCTATTTCTTCAAAAATTGTTTAAAAACCGGACTAGGTAGGCGCAAAACAAAATCAGGATCGAAGCGTAGTCTTCCTACGTGAGAGTCTGAATTTGCTGAAGCAACGACGCCAGCCCGGTTTTTTCAACAGTTTTTAATGTCCCAGCCAGTCGGCTCGACGGTTCAGGATTTCCTCTTTTACGAAGGTCAACTTGCCATCTTTGATGACGTACAGAAACACAGCCATATTCGGACGGTGATCATCCGGGAAGTAGGAAATCAACGGAGCTAAACCCATAGGATCAAAGTCACGCAGGGTTTCAAGAGCCGTCTTGAGAGACTCGCCTGTCACCGGACCATTAGCATTCGCACGCTTGAGGCCCTCAGCCATGACCAATACGGAGACGAAACCGCGGGTATAGTGTGTCATCTGCGGCTTGTTGTCGGTAATTTCCATAATGGCCTTCATGCCTGGAACATCCTGTCCATAAACAGCGGCGGCCTGATTGGAATATGCGCCGTTGGCATCCTCTCCGGCCAACTTGGGCAGATTTTCATCAGAGCCCCAAATATTGGTGAAGAAGGTCGTATTCATACCAATATTCTTGGCGGACTTAAGAATGACTGATGTGGACGGGGTCGTTCCGCCTATCCAGCAGAAATCGGGAGCCAAGTCCTTGAGGGGTAACAGCTCAGTGGTGGCGTCAATAGCCTTGAGCGAGACATTGGCTTCACCCACGATATCGTAACCGAGTTCTTCGGCGTAGGCCTTGGCTCCAACAATGGGAGCCAAACCGTAAGGATGGTCGGGATAGATAAAGGCAATCTTGGGTGCGCCTTCACCCTTCCAATTTTCATGAAAATACTTGATGGCAGCACGGGCCTGCGTGGAATAATCTGCCGCTATGAAAAAGTTGTAAGGAGCCTTTTTCGGGTCGGTCAAATGCGCGGAATAGGATGCCGAAAGATCAGGGACCTTGTCCTTAGCCAGATTACGGATCAGGGCTTCGGTCACAGCCGATCCATACCCTTGGATGCAGACAACCTTGTCGGTGTTGACCATCTTCTTATACAGGGAAAGTCCTTGCTGAACATTATAGGCAGTATCCTGAAGATTCAGTTCGATCATACGACCATCGATACCACCATTTTCGTTGACGTACTTGACTCCGCCCTTGATGCCTTCTGCATAGGGAGCACCCACGGACGACGTGGGACCGGACAGATCGATGAGGCCACCCACTTTGATGGGGGAAGCGTCGTTGGTTGAAGTTTCAGCCGAGTTCTTGTCTTCGCCTCCGCAGCCAAACAGCATCAGCCCAGCCAAAAGCGTGATGCAGACCGCAGTTATGATTGTACCTACCCTCATAGTCATTCTCCTAAGGGATTAAGGTTGACACGTCCCTCCACTGTGAACGAGACGTCATTTCTATTTTCAACCCGCGTTTCGCGGGATTATGCCTAATGAGCAAACGGATACAACTTCCAATATGCCTTGGCCAAACGCCAACGGTTTGCCAATCCTTCCGGTTCAAAAATCAGGAATAGAATAAGGACCAATCCGAACACACCTTCGCGCAGGGCCACAAGGTGCTGAGCGATGTCAGGGAAATAAGCGCCCACACCGTTCGCCACGATATTGAGAACCTCCGGGAGGAGCACGATGAATATGGCACCGAACACAGAACCTATGACCGACCCCAACCCGCCGATAATGATCATGGCGAGATAGGAAATGGACAGCCCTATGTTAAACTGCTCAGCAGAAATATACCCCGTGTAATGCCCCCACAGCCCACCGGCCACACCCGCTAAGAATGAACTGACGCCGAACGCGATGAGCTTGTACCAAAACAGGTTCACACCCACTATTTCAGCCGACAGATAAAAATCCCTGATGGACACAAAAGCACGTCCATACTTAGACCGCATGATATTTGACACCATGAGCAGGCTGGCAGCAGTAAAGGCGAAAAGCAGATAGTACATCCGGCCCTCGGTATCAAAACTGAAGCCAAACATCTGCGGAGGATCGAGCAACAACCCATTGGACCCGCCGGTTAACACTCCACCGTGCAGAAACACATATTCAAGCACCAACTGGGCCGCCAACGTTGCGATAGCAAGATAAATACCCTTGAGCCTAAGCGATGGGACACCAAACACCATGCCGACCATGGCCGTAATCAGACCTCCGGTCAAAATAGCCAACGGAAATGGAACGCCGTGTAAGGAGCATTGTCCCGCTGCGTAAGCACCCACACCAATGAATGCACCATGACCGAGAGAAATCTGCCCGCATACGCCGGTCAACAAGTTAAGGGACACCGCGCCGATGACCGAGATAAAAATCAAGTTCATGACGGATGTCGTAAAGACATCGAGTACCAATGGGGCAACACACAGGGCCGCAACAAGCAGGCCGATCATGAGTTTTTGGAAACCGGATTGAAAAATCCGAGCTTCGCCGCGATAGGAGGTGAAAAAGAGACCGCATTTGCCTTGCATGACTAAACCCTCTCGATCTCTTTGGTCCCGAACAGACCGTATGGCTTGATCATTAAAATAATGACCAAAATGATGAAGGCCGCAACCTCTCGGAAACCACCCAGACCGAACAACTGCCGCGCCGCTCCATCACACACATTTTCAAGCACACCAATAATCAACCCGCCAAGTGCCGCGCCAAGCAGGGAATCCAGCCCGCCGAGAATCACCGCCGGGAAAACTTTCAGTCCAAGATGACCAATGTGGGAGTTGATACCGTTGATATTGCCAAGAATGACACCGCCCACAGAAGACACGACGCAGGCGATGCACCAACTCATGGCAAAGATATTTTTGATACCAATCCCCATAGATTGCGCGGCTTGTTGGTCAAATGCCGTGGCACGCATGGCAATCCCTGTCCGTGAGTATTTAAAGAAAACCGAGAATATGGCGAACAGGACTGCAGAGAGCACAAAGGCAGCGATATAGACAGGAGCCACGGGCAAACCTGCGATCACGATCGGTTCACTCGGCAACACCTGCGGATACACCTTGATCTGGGTTCCCCAAAAAAGTTGTACCAATGACTTGAGCACGGAACTCATGCCCACTGTAACCATGATAACCGAGATATGTTCCTCGCCAATGAGTGGCCGCAGGACCATACGTTCGATGGCAAGCCCGAGCAGGACTGAAAATCCCAGAGTGATAAAGAATGCCCAGATAAACGGGATGTTAAACTGTACGGTCAACGCGAAGCACATGTATGCCCCGACCATGACCAGTTCACCCTGTGCGAAGTTCACGACCTTTGTGGCCTTGTAAATAATGACGAACCCCAGGGCGACCAAGGAATAGATCCCGCCGACCACCAATCCATTGACGATGAGTTGCAGATAATATTCCATGTTACGCCTCCATGTCTTCTATGCGGATATCGCCACACATCTCTCGCACCCGGCCATCCTGATACGTAATTTCAGTTTCCAGATTCACTGCGCATGCATCGGTATAAAGTGATTCGATCAACGCACCATACCGCTCGTTGATAGTTGACCGCCGCACTTTGCGGGTTCGGGTCAACTCACCATCGTCAGGGTCCAATTCCTTGTAGAGCAGACAAAAACGCTTGATCTGCGTCTCTCCGGGGAGCGAATCATTAGTCTTCGCAATCTCTGCTTTGATGAGCGCGTAGACTTCTTCCTTGGCTGCCAAATCCTGATACGTGGTATATGTGATCATCTGAGTCTCAGCCCAATGACCCACGATAGCCATATCAATGCACAAAATTGCGGCCACATAGTCACGCCCGCCGCCCAACACAACGGATTCTCGCAAAAACGGAGAGAACTTGACTTTGTTCTCCAAAAATTGCGGCGAGAACTGGGTTCCATCATTGAGGTGCATAACATCCTTCAAACGATCGATGACCACCAGACGCCCGTTGTCGTCGAAGTATCCGGCATCCCCCGAAAGCAACCAGCCATCTCCGTTTACGGTCTCACGAGTGGCTTCCTCGTTCTTGTAATAACCAAGAAAAACCGCTGGAGATCGGGAAACAATCTCACCCTCATCCGTAATCTTCACTTCTGTTTCCGGAATGGGTG
Source organism: Pseudodesulfovibrio nedwellii (assembly GCF_027923765.1). Classification (NCBI taxonomy): domain Bacteria; kingdom Pseudomonadati; phylum Thermodesulfobacteriota; class Desulfovibrionia; order Desulfovibrionales; family Desulfovibrionaceae; genus Pseudodesulfovibrio; species Pseudodesulfovibrio nedwellii. The sequence goes on from NZ_AP026709.1 coordinate 2,016,984, forward strand.
CACCCACTGAAGTAAAATCAACTTCGCCTTCCTTGTGGATGCAGGAAATACCTGCGATTTCTGTCTGGCCGTAAATCTGTTTGAGCCTGACACCGAGCGCATGGAAAAAACGGAAAATATCCGGGCCGAGAGCGGCGCCGCCTGTTGTTGCCGAACGCATACGGCTGAAACCAAGACGATCACGCAGGGCGCGAAACAACCCTTGGTCGGCAATAAAATACTTCAGCTTCAACCAAGCAGACGGAGTCTCTCCGGCAAACACGGTATCCACGTATTCATACCCGATGGGCAAAAACAAATTGTAGAGGAACCGCTTGAACTTCGTGGTCTCCATGATGTCGCCCTGCACTTTGGCAGCGATGGACTCATACACTCGAGGTGGAGAAAAGATGAAATGCGGCCCGATCTCGCGGGAGTCATTGGATGCTGTGTCCGGGTTCTCCGGGAAATTGACGCAAAAGCCGAACAGCAGGGCCGAGGCCACAGCCATCATCTGCTCGCCCATCCACGCCAGCGGCAAAAAAGACACGAACTCATCGGTTGCGCTCTTGGGGTCATACTTGCCCAAATTGTGCGCCATTGACAGCAGGTTGGCGTGTGAAAGTACTGCCAACTTGGGACGGCCAGTGGTGCCGGACGTTGTGGCGATCAATGCCGGATCATCCGGTTTGACCGCGCTGACCAGCTCTCTATATCGAGCCACGGCATCCTTGCAGCCTTCACGGCCCAGACGACGGACAGCCTTGAAATCCAACAGTCCGTCCACGTCCGCTTCATAGGCTTTGAGGCCTTTTGGCTCGTGGTAAATAATATGCTTAAGATTGGGCAGGTTTGCGCGGAATGAGAGCATCTTGTCGACCTGCTCCTGATCCTCGGCCACCACCAGTTTGCACTCAGTCAGTGCGAATATATACTCGATTTCTTCTGCGGGGGAGTCCTGATACAGACCCAGCGCAATGCCGCCCAGCCCCTGAATGGCAAGCTCTGCCCAGATCCATTCCGGGCGGTTGTCACCAATGAGAATAACAATGTCGCCCTTGCCCAGCCCGAAATGTTCGAGGCCGCACGCGAACTCCGCCGTCACTTTGAGATTCTTCTGCCAGGACACGGCCTGCCAGACACCCCACTCCTTTTCTCGCAGGGCAGTCTTTTCGCCGCGTTCCTCGGCCTGTTTGCACAGCAGTCGGGGCAACGTTGTCTTATATGGTTTTGCCATGAAATTTCCTTATTTTTTATCTCGGCCAAAGTGGCCGGACCTTCTGTCTTCTATCTCCCGGTAAATGTAGCTTCCTCGGTTCCTAGGTAGGCGGCGATGACATTCTTGTCCGCCTGCACTTCATCCGGCGTACCCTCGGCTAGCTTGGCACCAAAATCGAGAACAACGACCTTATCAGAGATGTCCATGACAACTCCCATGTCGTGTTCAACCAATAGGACGGTGACGCCCCATTCTTCGGCGATATCCAAGATATATCTGGCCATGTCCTCGGTTTCTTCGAGGTTCATGCCAGCCATCGGCTCATCCAGAAGGATAAGCTTGGGTTCGGCGGCTAGTGCACGTCCGAGTTCCACCCTTTTCTGCACACCGTAGGGAAGGCGTCCCGCGTGTTGGTGCCGATAGGGGGATAGGTTAAGAAAATCGATCACATCTTCCACGCGGCGACGATGCCTGTCCTCAGTACGGACGGCTTTGCCCCAGTAGAAAATGGACGATAGCAAACCATAGTTGATCTGACTGTGTCGCCCGACCATAAGGTTGTCCAGCACGGACAATCCCTTGAACAAGGCGATGTTTTGGAATGTCCGCGAGAGCCCCAATTCCGTACGCTTGTGCGCGGGAAGGGACAGCAGACATTCGTCGTCTAATGAAATCTTGCACGGTCCGCTGGCTCCGCCATCGGGAATGTAGCGACCGCTGATGCAGTTGAGCATGGAGGTTTTGCCGGCACCGTTTGGACCAATGAGGGACGCAATGGTCCCTTGTTCCACGGTGAACGACACCCCCATAAGGGCGGCGATGCCCTTGAAGGTGAGTGTTACGTCACTGACGTCGAGGTAAGCCATAATCCTGCAATTATGGTTGAGAGCAAACCCATCAAAACGACGTTTGCACGGCCTGGCGGTGAATTACGTAACACCGCCCAGGTCCATATGCAGCCGAATCGGCGAATAGGCCCTTAGGTCCATTCTCCCTTGAAATCGTCGGGAGCGACCAATTTGTAGCCCCGGTCCTTGAGAGATGCCTCTACTGCGGACGGGTCTTCGGTATCTATGCGGACGACGACAACGCGGCGTCCGTTAAAAAAGAAAGTGCCGGTGGAGATGATGGACATTTTCATGTTGGCGATGACACCGGCGACTTCGTAAAGTACACCGGAACGGTCTTCCACCTCAATAGTGAGGCGGCTGCCGCCCTCGCGGTATCCCATCTCTTCGGCAAGAACGTCGAGCATGACGTTTCGATTAATATACCCGATAAGCTCACCGGCACTGTCGACCACGGCCAGTCCGGCCAGGTTCATTTCGTACATCATGTCGGCAGCACCCTCGATTTCGGTCTCAGGGGCCACGGTCTTGATGTCGGTGCGGTAGATTTTCTCTACGGTCAGCTTACTCATCAGGTAGTTGATCTCGTGTTTCTCCAGGGAGGTCATGATGCTGGGCAGGGCAGCGGAGATATCTTCCTTGCGCACGTAGCCGACCAGCTTGCCGTCCTCGTCCACCACCAGGAGCATCCAAAGCTTGCTTTCTTCAAGCTGCTTCTGGGCGTCCTTGACCAGAGTCTGGGGGGTGACTTTAACGAAGTCGCGAAGCATTTTCAGTCCGACGTACATGTTTTATCCTCCTTGGATAGCCGCTGTGCGGTCTCTGTTAGCCTTAATGGCATCTAATTGTTACGGATGGATACACGTTTTCACTGAGTGGTGCAATTCCATCCATAAACGGTACAGACCGCCAGCGAACCACTTCAAAACCTATTTTTGACTGACAAGTCAAGAGGCAAACAATTGTTTTGTAAAAAAGAAGATCAATTGGCACGTCTTTTTTTCTGGCGTCATTTATTGACCAACTAATTGTACTAAAACAAGAAAATGGCGATCCGAAGACCGCCATTTCTCAAAACGATATTTTTTTATGGTGCCTTCGGAACCATCCCCTTTTGCACACCTTTTGGGGTAACAGGCTCGTAGGTCTTGACCTTTTTATTGAGTTGTACCTTGGACGGATCTACCTGGCGTCCTGACGAGGCCACCCACTGGACCTTGCCGACCGGAATCTGACTGGACAGATACGGTTTGTAGACCTCACTGATCTTGATGGCGTCCAACACGATGGAAGGTTGCTGAAATTTGATATTATCCCAAGTGATACCGGTTCCATCCTCCTGATACCATCGCCCGCCCTTGAGCGTGGCCTTGTCGAATTTGGCCCCGGCAATATCATTTTGATGCATCAGGACATTCTCCACAAACGCTCCGTTAAACCGGGCGTTGCGCAAGGTACATTGCATCATTTGCTGATGACTGAAGCTAACCCCAGAAAAATCCTGGCCGCTCAGGTCACACTCGAGGAACCGCGCACTACGAAACTGGGCATCCCTGAGGTTCGCCCCCCGGAAATCGCAATTTTGAAAAACCCGCCCGATCATAGTGGCATTGCTCAGGTTAGCGCCACTGAAATTCACGCCGTCATAAGGATCAGCAAACAAAGGCGCACCGCTCAAATCTGCGCCCTGCATGTTCTTGTCCCCGGCAGCCAATCGGTCCACGTCAGCCTGGTTAAACGCCAAAGCGGGCGTGGTCAACAATACTGTCAACACACAAATCAATCCGAGTATCCGTTTCATGATTTTCTCCTCTTTCCCGCGCTCATTGTATACAGCCTCGCCCCCCCCCTTGATGCGGCAACAAAACTACACAGCATTACACGCGTAACACATCATGAAAACTATGGCAAAAAACCGAGCTTTTTTTCACCTCGGTAGAAAGACAACAAGGAATCAACCGCCGAGTTTGTAAAACAGACTTGCCTGGGCACAGCAACCACTCAAGCCTAACGACTTATAGATGGAATCCATGCACACGGCCTCACGCACAACACTCGCCAAATTATCAATGGCATCTTCCAGGTCAAATGTGGTTTGAACCTGTTCAAGAGGCGACAGCCCTTTGTCCATGCGCAACTGATCAATAAACCAACGACGAAACTCATCTGCATCGAATAATCCGTGAAGGTACGTGCCGAATATACGCCCATCCGCCCTGCCGTATCCCAACGGCTCGCCGTTATTATTGCGCAAAGCCACACGCAAAATTTCAGACAACGGCGTTGTCTGACCATGATGAATTTCATACCCGTGAACCTTTTGACCGGACGAGGAATGTACCCCCCATGTACGGGTTAGGGTCTTTTCCGGGGCGAGCGAAGTCTGCACAGGCAACAAGCCGAATCCTTCAACACGAGTGGTCTCTGATTCAAGGCCATACGGGTCATCCACAATATCGCCGAGCATCTGAAATCCACCGCATATACCGACAATGCGCGTCTTGTGTCCGTCGCCTGCCAGCTCACGCAACACCGCAGCCATGCCAGTTCCCTTGAGTGCTTTCATATCCGGCACTGTCGACTTGGAACCAGGCAAAATAATGGCATCCGGTGTCCCCACATCGCGGGCATCCGTTACCACACGGACCTTGACGTCCGGCTCGGCAAACAGCGGGTCGATGTCATTGAAATTCGATATGCGCGGCAGGTCCACAACGACGACTTCCACACATTCGTCATCAGGGAATTTTACACTGTCAGGAAGCAGCCCTTCCTTGAAGGAGACGGAATCCTCTTCGGGCAAACCGAGCGAATGGATATACGGAATGGTGCCAAGCACAGGTTTGCCCGTATGCTCAAACATCTGGCCAAAGGCAGGCTCCAGCAAGGTGGCGTCACCCCGGAACCGATTGATGAGAAAGCCTTCCACCAATGACCGTTCCATGGGTGTAAGCAAGCTCATTGTGCCGACCATGGACGCAAACACGCCGCCCCGATCGATATCACCTGCCAACAATACCCGCGCATCCGCGTATTTGGCCATGGCCATATTCACAATATCATGGTGTTTCAAATTCACTTCAGCAGGACTGCCCGCCCCTTCGAGCACCATGATGTCATACTCGTTGGCAAGGGAGTCATAAGCAGTTTTGACAGCTTCCCAAGCGCGAGGCTTGTATTCCACATACTCACGCACAGCCATATTGCCCACAGGCTGCCCCATAACAATCACCTGCGAACCAACATCAGAACCGGGCTTGAGCAATACGGGGTTCATACGCACATCCGGTTTCAATCGACAGGCCATAGCCTGCGTCACCTGTGCACGGCCCATCTCTCCGCCCTGATCCGTGACATAGGAATTCAGCGACATGTTCTGCGCCTTGAAGGGAGCCACATTATAGCCGTCCTGCAAAAAAATCCGACAAAACGCCGCAGCCAACACGGATTTACCCGCATTGGAGCTGGTACCTTGAAGCATCAACGCCGGAGTGCGCTTAATACGTTTGACTACCGGAGGCTTCGCCGTACCACTGACCGCTTCCATGGCCTTGATCAGCTGTTCATTCTCGCCCTGACTCCGAACAGCAACCCGGAACCAACTGTCGTCCAACCCTGTGTAGTTACCGCACAAACGAATACCTATATGATGTTCGGCCAGCAGTTTGTCACGGAGCATGACCGCATCCTGCCCGATACGCTCCACCCGACAAAGCAGGTAGTTGGCTGTCCCCGGCAAGACCTTGATCCCCGGCACGTTTCGCAGTCCCGAGGCAAGCGACTCACGGAGCAACGCCGTCTGTTCACGGGTCTCGGCGGCGTACTGCGTGTCGCAGAGGCACTTGATGCCCACACTCTGGGCCAGCGTGTTCACGGACCATGCTGGCATACGTTGTTTGATCTGCAAGACGATCTCGGGGTCGGCAAAGGCCAACCCAAGCCGAATACCGGGGATGGCGTAAAATTTGGTCAGGGAAAGAACGGTGATGACGTTGGCCGGTCGATTACGGATAAGCTGATCTCGATCTTCAGGCAGAAAATCGCTGAAGGAAGCATCCACCACAAAACGCGATTGCGGGAACATGGCCGCGACCTCACGCAAATCATCCGGCGAAATCATCGTACCCGTGGGATTGTTCGGGCTGCACAAAAAAACCACGGACGGCGTGGTCAGCAGCGATCCCATGGCCGGAAAATCCACCTGAAAATCCTCGGTCATCCCGGCTTCAACTATGGGCAGTCGGTGCGCCTTACATGCCCTCGCATAATCCACATAGGTGGGTGACGGAATAATGGCCTGCCGATGCTGGCCCATACCCGCGATGGCGAACAACAACTCGGACGCACCGTTCCCCGGCAAAACCTGCGTGGGCCAAATCTTGTATTTCTCAGAGGCCGCCATGACCAAGTCATGACATTCCGGATCCGGGTACGAATCTACGTTCTGCAACGCCTGCCCCACCACCTGCCCCAGCCACGGCGGTGGTCCAAGCGGGTTCACATTGGCGGAAAAATCAAGAATATCCTCGGGCGCACACCCGGCAGTCTCGGCCATACGCCGCACATTCCCGCCATGAGCATACTTCTGCTCATCCAACATATCGGGAATCCCCGCAAATAATGTCTGTTTTTCCATGAATCCGCCGCGTGAAAGTTAAAGTCTAGAAAATTTTGAGACTTCGCGATTATTACCCTTAATGGGGTCGAGTGTCCACTTTGAAGCACAAAAAAAAGCCGCCTTACAGACGGCTTATCATTGGTTAGGATTCACAATGTCGAACATTTTACCCCATCAAATAAAATTCAATGTCGTCCCGGACATATTCAAAATAAACTCATCTGGCATGGCCTTTTCAATGGCAAGGGTTGCCGCCCGTCCTGTGCAATGCGCCGGGATCACGTGCTGCGGTGAAAACGATTGAAAAGCCGCTATGGTCGGCTCGACAGCATGGACAAAATCAGGCCCGGTCAAATGGAAACCACCCATGATCGCATGGACCTTGTCTACTCCCGTAACCTCTCGCGCATAGTTGACCGTATTGACTATACCGGCATGCGCACAACCCGAAAGGATAACTAACCCTTTCCCCTTCAAATGGAAGACCATGGATGAATCGTCCTCTATGGTATCGAAAGATTCTTCCCCGCCGTTTTTTTGAAACGCGTTGGGCATCCCCCGTTCAAAATCACAATTTCTAGGAATCTCCCCCAAGAACAAAGCGTTCCCGTCCAACATCTGACGAGGAACTTCGGATTCAACTACGGACACACCTAAATCCTCCACATCCGCTCTCGCAAGCGTTGGGAAAATAAGCTGATACCCCGTGGGAGTCTTCACGAAACGACTCTCCTTGAACACCCCGGGATGCGTGACGAGTTCCAAATCCGACCGGCCCGTCCGCTCAACCAATTGCTTCATACCCCCGAAATGATCCAAATGACCATGTGAAAGCGCCAACGCCTCGACACGTGTCATGTCCTCATTCAATAAGTCTGCGTTAAATGCCGCGCCATGAGGTGAGCACCCAAAATCAAAAAGCATACGTCGTTCCTGCCCGTCCGCCTCCACGGTGATGCATGTCGAAAATCCATGTTCCGCAGCGGGGCTCAACGACAATGTCGCTCCGGTCTTTGTAGGATTTTTTACAAGAAATGGCCGTTCGATTGTATCGTTTCCATCCATGGCCAGTACATCGATATAGTTATCTTGAAGCGTAAGAATCGAGACCCTGTCTACTTTTCTGAGAAGATCACTCATATTTGTCTCCATGTTCTTAAAGAGTTTAGCAGGTATACAGTATAGCAGGTATACACTATGTTCTTTTGAAAAGAAAGCGTTCTCATCATCAGAACACAGAACGGCTTTTTGCGATTCTCGGCCACAAAAAAAGCCGCCCTTGCAGGCGGCTTATTCATTTATTTTTTCTACAACCGATCTAGTTGAACATGGTTCCGATACGGTTAAATCTGATATCTGTCAGGGAGCCCCAGGACCAGTAGATGACGAGGGCCTTGCCCACGATTTTCTGACGCTTGACCGGTCCCCACCAGCGGGAATCATAGGAGCCTTCACGGTTATCGCCCATGACGAAGAACTCGTCCTGCGGCACGGTGAACGGCCCGAAGTCGTCACGGATGGGATTACGAGTAAATTTGGTATGCTGGGTATACGGCTCGTCGATAGGCTGGCCGTCGATGTAGACTACTTTATTACGAATCTCGATGGTCTCACCGGGCAGACCGATAACGCGCTTGATAAAATCCTTGGACTCGTCTTCCGGGAACTTGAACACGACGATATCGCCACGTTCAGGGTCGCCGGTCTTGGCAAGGACTTTGCCGTCTGTGGTGTCGAGCCAAATATTGGACGGCAGGCGCACGTCATACGCGAACTTGGTGACCAGCAAATGATCGCCGATCTGCAAGGTCTCCAACATGGAACCGGACGGGATTTTAAAAGCTTGAACAATAAAGGCGCGGATAACAAAGGCGAGCAGCAGGGCGACGACAATGGCCTCGATGGAGTCGCGAAAGGATTTCAGAGAGCTTTGGGTCATAATATCTAGTCCAATGTTAATTCTTGTAAGAAGACTCGAATGCACGGCGTATCACAACGCGAGCCGATGTGCACGGATGTGCAAAACGTTTCCACTTGAAGAAAACGTCGTCGTCGGAGCATTTGGGTCGGTCTATTAATCTTCGTCAGATTTAAGTACTGAGAGAAAGGCTTCCTGAGGTATCTCCACGTTGCCCATGCGGCGCATACGCTTCTTACCTTCTTTCTGTTTTTCCAACAATTTACGTTTACGAGTGATATCGCCGCCGTAACATTTGGCGGTGACGTCTTTACGGAACGGCGCATTGCGTTCCTTGGCAACGATCTTGTTGCCGATGGCGGCCTGAATGACCACTTCGAACATCTGGCGCGGGATCGAGCGTTTCAACTTGAGAGCCAGTGACCGGCCGATACGGGCCGCGTTCTCGCGGTGCACAATGCAGGAGAATGCGTCCACGGGGTCGCCGTTGATCAGGATATCGAGACGCACAAGGTCGGCCTCGCGGTAATCGATAATCTCGTAATCCAAACTCGCATATCCTTTGGTAGAGGATTTGAGCTTATCGAAGAAGTCGTACATGACCTCGGCGAACGGAATCTCGTAGGTAATCACCACGCGCTTCTCGGTCAGGTAGGCCATGTTTTTCTGGATGCCGCGTTTCTCCTCGCACAGAGCCAGCACCGCGCCCACAAATTCGTTGGGCACATGCACCTCAAGACGCACGAACGGCTCGCGGATGCTGCCTATATTCGACGGATCAGGCAACTTGGACGGGTTATCGATGGTCATGATCTCATCATGGATATCCGACACCTCATAGATGACTGACGGAGCCGTGGTGATGAGCTTGGCCTCGAACTCGCGTTCCAGCCGTTCCTGAATGATCTCGATGTGCAGCAAACCGAGGAATCCGCAGCGGAAGCCGAAGCCCAGAGCCTGCGAAGTTTCCGGTTCGTAACTGAACGCCGCATCATTGAGCTGGAGTTTTTCCAGTGCGGCCTTAAGCGTTTCATACTCTGCCGGTTCAATGGGATACAGGCCGGAGAATACCATGGGCTTGACCGGCTTGAAGCCGGGATACGGCTCGACTACCGGATTCTCAGCCGAGGTGATGGTGTCACCGACAGGTGCGTCGCCGAGTTCTTTCATAGATGCGCACATGAACCCGACTTCGCCCGGTCCCATGGCCTTGATGTCCGCGGCTTCGGGCATGAACGCGCCAACTCGTGTGACGTCGAACTCCTTGCCCGTGGAGAAAATTTTGATCTTGTCGCCCTTCTTGAGCTTGCCGTCGAGGATGCGGAACAGCACGACAACGCCTTGATACGAATCATACCATGAGTCGAAAATAAGCGCCTTGAGCGGTGCTTCCGGGTCACCTTTGGGCGGAGGCAGCAGGTTGATGACCGCGTCGATGACTTCCTGCACGTTCAAGCCGGTTTTGGCCGAAACCATAATCGGGTTGGAGCAGTCCAGACCGATCACGTCTTCGATCTCGTGGCTGATTGCCTCGGGGTCTGCACTCGGCAGGTCGATCTTATTGAGCACCGGGATAACTTCGAGGTCGTTGTCCATGGCGAGGTACACGTTGGCGAGGGTCTGGGCCTCAACGCCCTGCGTAGAGTCGACCACGAGCAGTGCGCCTTCGCAGGCCGACAGCGAACGCGAGACTTCATAGCTGAAATCAACGTGGCCGGGCGTGTCGATGAGGTTCAGGATATATTTTTCGCCGTCCGTATCGGTGTACGGAATTCGCACGGTTTGCGCCTTGATGGTGATGCCGCGTTCGCGTTCCAGTTCCATTTTATCAAGGTACTGGTCTTTTTTCTCGCGGTCGCCGACCATGCCGGTGAGTTCGAGAATGCGGTCGGCCAAGGTCGACTTGCCATGGTCGATATGGGCGATGATGCTGAAATTACGTATATTTTCTATTTTGCTCATAATGCCTTTTGGGGGAGCGCATTTTTTGCCGGACACACGGAAAGACCCGTGGGAGACGGCGTTTCGGAACAGTCTTGTAAAGGATTTGGGTGTGGTTGTCTAATATATATGGTCGCTGGTCGCGGACTGAAGCAGTCGGGGGTAAAACCCCGACGGGGAGAAAAGAGGAGATAATGATGCCGCTTTCTGCGGCGGTGCTTTGGGAGGGGACGCTTGCAGCGGCTTGAAGAGGAGAGCCGTCACTGCCGTTCCTCCCAGTTTTTTTCTTGCCCTTCCGGCGGAGTCCATTTCTTTTGCTGCGCCAAAAGAAATAGACGAAAGAAAAGGCGCTTGCACTAGCTTGGCCGCCAGCACTCCCAAGCCAAGAATCTGATCGATTTCGCCTCCGCTCCACGAAATAGTCGCCGAAGCGGCTCCAAATTTCGAAGAGCCGCTCCGGCAAAATCATCAGCTTCTAAGGCTTGAGAGATGGAATGGCTGAGGAAGAATCAACAAATGACGATGCTACTAACTCCCTTAACTCTTCAAGCCTAGCTTTTTTTACTGTCCCTTCAAAAAGAGCTTGCATTAAATTTAATGGTTTAAGATCTTTTCTAGCAGGCAGGTCAATCTCCAAAAAAGTCTCTAAATCTTGAGGAAAAGTAAGAATATTTTTTGTAAATATATTTCTATTTTCTTTTATAAAATCATTAACAACACGATGATAACTATTCCCACCATCCAGATCAAATAAAACAGCATGGTCAATGCCAATTTTTGAAAATAAATTCATATATCTATGTATATTAAATTTCCCCATCGCATCCAAAACATAAACATTCTTTTCTTTTAAATCTCCCCAATCAGTACTCAACAAATAATCGAATAGAGCCTTTTCAGTCGCTCCTTCACAAATCAACACAGTCTTTGCAAAGAACATCGATGATCGCTCTGTATCTATCCACAAAAGATATTTAAGAGACTCTTCTTCTAGTTTGGCATTTATATCAAATGAATCAGCCCCTAGCCCCTTGTTCTTAAGACATCTCCTCAAATCATCATCTGTGGCTTTGTCTGCCATCAAATTGCAACAATGGTAAAAAAGCCCACCATTCTCAGCAAAAAGATCTTCAAGCTCATTTCCTTTTATTTGATAAGCATTCGATATTGCATTAGATTTATTTATTTTTATCAAGGAATGCAAAAAGACTATATTACGACAAACAAATGCTGGTGAATGAGATGTTATTAATACTTGTTGATTTCCACGCCCCATCTTTTTTAAATTCCGATTGAGTAATTCCTGTTGACAAGGGTGCAAAAAAGCTTCCGGTTCTTCGAAAAGAATCAACACGTAATCAGGATCAAAAACACCATCTTTTGATGAAGAATTTAAATCATTATATTTCGATGCAAGGCGTATTAATGTAAAAATGATATGCCGCTGCATCCCTTGCCCGTAGGAATCCAGTCTAACCTTTGCGTTACCTAGCGAGACATCCTCAATATAATGAGAGACAAGACTTTTAACAATTGTATCAATATCAACTGGATTAATATTTACACCAAACAATACTCCCCAGCTTTCAATAGACTTGTTAATGTCATTAATAACATTTTGTATTGAAAAATCACTTGTGTTGCATTCATCTGAAAAAGACAAATTAAACTCAAGAAATGAATCCTGCAAAGTTTGATAGGCGTTACTGTTAGAAATAACTTTCTTAAATGCTAAATTTAATAAATCTCTAAAAGGTGAAGGCCCCGTAAGCTTCATCGCATCATTCATTTTACTAACTTCTGGGATATAAATAACCTTACCAAGCTTTGCTTGTGATATATTTTTAGCCCCATAAAATAATTTGTCAGACAACACCCCATTCTCATAACAATAAATATTACTCTGACTCGTTTTACATATTTCTTTATTCCTAGAAAACAAAATTTTACGAACTCTTAACAGGTTATCTGAGGACTGATATGACTCTTTTAGACATTCCTGTTCGTCGTCTTTAAGTACATATTCAATTTCGATCCAACTTTCTTCATCCGTCTCAAATTTCGGAAAATCAGTTTCATAGTTAAACTTTATCCCATCCTCATAAAAGACTCGAATGGCATTCATAAGATTTGACTTTCCCGCGTTGTTCTCTCCAATCAATAGAGAATATCCATCCATCTTAAAAGTCACGTCTTTAAAACTTCTAAAATTATGGACTTTAACACTTATCATCTGCATATGGTTCTCCATTTTATTTTAAAGCCAACTCACTTTGTTTAAAAATCTATATCGCGTACAAAAAGACAAAGCTAGCCTACACACCCGCACCTTAGAAGCTCCCCGAACAGCGGAGCGGCTCTTCGAAACCCGGAGCCGCTTCGGCGATTGTTTCGGGAGCGCAGCCGGTCGGTGGAGATTCTTAGGTGCGGGAGTGCAGGCGGCCAAGCTAGAAAGGGGCTTTTTTTCGGCCCTTTTTTTGCCCCAACAAAAAAACGGCCCCCGCCGGGAGGGCAACAAAAAACTTGGAGGAACGCCAGTGACGGCTCTCCTCTTAAACCGCCTATCCACAAGCAAAGAGTCTTCCAAATCATTCCCACCCCCAGCATCAAACCCGAACCTTAGAAGCTCCCCGAATGGCGGAGCGACTCTTCGAAACCCGAAGCCGCTTCGGCGACTGTTTCGGGAGCGCAACCGGTCGGTGGAGATTCTTAGGTACGGGTGTGCAGGCGGCCAAGCTAGAAAGGGGCTTTTTTTCGGCCCTTTTTTTGCCCCAACAAAAAAACGGCCCCCGCCGAGCCCGAAGGGCATCCCGGTTCGCACGAAGTGCACCTGCCCGTCTGGGCAGGATGCGGCCTTTGCCGCATAACTGCGGAGGAGGGCAACAAAAAACTTGGAGGAACGCCAGTGACGGCTTTCTTCTTCAAAAACAAACAAATCAACACAATCTATTAATAAAAATAAATAGAACAGGGTGCGAAATTTGCTTTAAAATTCAAAACAACTGAATTGGAGGGCATACTACAACATGGAAAATCCAAACGCCGAACAGGCAATCCAAATCATCGACGACCTCGTCAACAAAACCCTTAATACACAAAACGCTTTCGAACGAGCGATTGGAAAACTTCTTGAAGAGGCCATGCGCATAAGAGAAAGCGCTGAAGATATCTCCACGCCCCTTTCCAGTCATCAGATAAAACAAATACTACAAAACGTGGGCTACATTATTCGAGAACTCGGGATGGTTGAAAAAGGGTTCGGAAAAATCCCTACGGAAGCCCCACACCACCAGATGACGTATGAAGTCGAGGCTGAAGCCATAAAACAATAAGAAATGATCTCAGTCGCTCGGACAATTGAACCGTAAAATCACGGTAAAGCATGAAAAAAATCTTGGAGGAACGCCAGTGACGGCTCACCTCTTCAACCGCACCACTCAGCTACATGCTCAATAAAAAAAGGCCACCCCTAATGGGGCGGCCTTCCTGCATTCTTCATCTTTAACTAAAAGCGGAATCAATCAATAAGATCTTGAATCCGCTTTGCGATATATTCCTGAATTTCCTTAACCTTGGCTTCGGAAACAACCGTTACGGTCTTGGCCTTCTCTTCAACGACAGCTTCATCCAAATCACTCATCATTCCGATGGTGAAGGCATCCACTTCGTCGTCGTCAGAGGCAAGCCCACACCCGCCAACAGCACCGATATACTCACCGTCATGAATGACCGGCACTCCCGCCCGCATCATGCCGCCGTCGCAAAACTCGGCAATAGGCTCCTTGGTAGTGCTGAGCATATGGTGAAACATCTGCCCGGCCGGAGCACAAATGGCACCGAAGCCCTTGGCATCATCACGAATAAGAGGACACAGCTCGTTGCCCCAGGTATGGCCGACAACTTTCTTGCCCTCGGCGTCCATTATATCGACGTTAAAACTGAACGTGTCGTGCAGTTCGTTCTGCAAGGCAATCAGGTCGTCTTTTCCAATAAGGTCTGTCAGTTTCATACAGGTCATCCTTGATGTGAAATATATTCCGCACGCGGCGGACAGACCGCAGTACCCTCATTCCTTGCGACGCGCAAGCCCATGATCGACACCCGTCCGCCACACGATTTTGGTTTTCAGAGACCGGAAAACCGGCTAGAACCATGGGCGGAGACACTATATGGATTACAAATACAAAAACAAATTGCGCGCCATGACCTTTGGCGTCCCATGGAACCTCGCCCTGCTGACATTCGGCTCGTTTCTTGTCGCTTTTTCAGTCAAGGCCATCGCCATCCCGCACGGGCTGCTGACTGGAGGCATGTCCGGCATTGCCCTGCTCTGCTATTACGCCTTTGGAGGACTCTCCACAGGCCAATGGTATTTTCTGCTCAACCTGCCGGTATTCGTGCTCGGCTGGGTGTTCGTCAGCAAACGATTCTTTTTTTACTCGCTTTACGGCATGGTCATTTCGTCGGTGTTCATCGACATCATCCCGTGGACACTGCACATGGACGACATCTGGCTGGCCATCATCACGGGCGGTGGCATCATGGGCGCGGGCGTGGGCGTGGCATTGCGCTCACTCGGCTCCACAGGCGGATCCGATATTCTGGCCGTGATCTGCAAGGAAAAGTTCAATATGTCCATGGGCTCGTTTGAGTTCTGGTTCAACATGATCGGCTTCACAGGCGGTTTCCTGTTCCTTGCCATGGACATCGTGCTTTATTCCATCGTCATGACCTTTGTCATCGCGTTCGGCATCGAATACGTGCTCGGCATGTTCTCGGAACGCAAAATGATCATGATTGTTTCGGATCACGTAGCGGCCATCAACGCGGCCATCCTCGGCGATCTAGACCGGGGCGTGACCATCCTCGACGGCACAGGCGGCTATACCGGCGACCCCAAAAAAGTTATCCTGACCATGATTGCCTCCATCCAGCTCAAGGAACTGGAGGAACTGGTCTACACCATTGACCCGGATGCGTTCTTCATCATGGGCTCGGGCTTCCACGTCCAAGGCCAGGGGTTCTCGTCAAGAAAGGTGTATTAAATGATATTCTCCCCCCGCACCGAGGAAACAGAACATCGCTGCATCGGCCTGATAACGGACTTCGGCCTGACCGACCCGTATGTAGGCCAACTCAAGGGCGTGCTTGCCAAAAAAGCTCCTCATTGCCGGGTGGTGGATATTTCACATGATGTGGCCCCGTTCAACGTGGCGCAGGCCGGATTTTTCCTCGCCGCAAGTTATGAACATTTCCCCAAGGACGCAGTCATACTGGCCGTGGTCGACCCCGGTGTGGGCACGGACCGACGCATTGCCTGCCTCCAGATCGGCGACAGGCTCATGGTCGCCCCGGATAACGGACTGCTCTCGCTGGCCATGAAACACACATGGGAAGACGTGCGCGTTTTTGACCTTTCCCGCGCCATGGATGCCCCGAAAAAAGTCTCGCACACCTTCCACGGCCGAGACATTTTCGCCCCGTTGGTGGCCTGGCTCGCACTGGGTGGCAGCCTCAAGGGATTGGGCGAAGAAATAGACCCCGCCGAACTGGTCACTCAATCATGGAGCAATCCGTTCATCACTATAGGGCAGGCGCGTGGTCATGTGCTGCACATCGATCGATTCGGCAACTGCGTGCTCAATTTTGAAGCAGGCAGTCTCGGCAAACCAGAGGTCATTCACATGGTCTCACCGTCCGGGGGCGAACTGGCCTATGTCACCACATACGCCGACATGCCCGAAGGCGCACCCGGTCTGCTGGAAGGCAGTCAGGGATTCCTTGAAATCGCGGTCAACCAACGATCCGCAGCCAAACGATTCGGCCTGTCCATGGGCGACGCAATAGAACTTTCCTGGGAGGACTCATGATATTCCGCACTTTTCTCGACACTCTCGGTTTCCTGACCCGACTCGCCCCAGCGCGCGTCATCCCGGAAGCGGCCATGAACCAATGTATGAAATACATGGTGCCCGTCGGCCTTCTGCTCGGCGCGGTCGTTGTCATGCCCTTCGGACTGGGACTATTCGATAACGCCCCATGGATTCAAGCATGGCTCATGGTGCTGCTTAGTATTTTCATCACTCGCGGCCTGCATTTCGACGGGCTGTCGGATGTGTGCGACGCAGTCACCACGCACACCAACCCCGTGAGGTTCTGGGAAGTCATCAAAGACAGCCGGTCCGGCGCATTCGGTATTATCGGACTAATAATGGTCATTGTCGGACAGGTTATCCTGTTCCACGAAATGGCAACGGTCGAAGCATACGGCGCAATACTCTGGACCTTTGTACTCGGTCGGGCCGCCTCGGTCTGGCTCGGCTACCATGTCCGCCATCTGACCCGCCCGGGCCTCGGCAAACTGTACATTGACGGAGCAACGCTCGGCACGGCCCTTCTGTCTGCCGGAATAGCCTTCATCGCCGGAGTATTTCTAGCGGGAATCGCCGCGACTGTGGCAGGCACAATTATCGTCTCGCTGATGCTGATCCCGATCTATCGACTGGCCGTAAAAGTAGGTGGAGCCAATGGAGATTTTCTCGGCTGCGCCGTCATGGTTGGAGAGGTCGCCGCCGGCCTGGGGTTTGTGTTGGTCATGTAATCCCCTGCGGGGGGCTATTTCTTTCTTTTTAAATTGGAGGGCGTCCTTTCGCAGTGAGAATAGGAAGTGGAAGAAAGGACTTCTTTTTTGGTGGGCGTTGCGTGCTTTGCAATGAAAATGCAAACGGCATTATTTCAAAGGTTTCGCCTTTACGGCGACCTGCTTTTTTTGAGGCGAAAAAAAGGAGGCAAAAAACGCCTTCTTCATTGTGCGCCTGATAGCGGACCCAAGAGCCTGTACGCGGCTCCACTGCCCGACAGAATTGTCTATTGTATAGGCTCGGTCGGGCTACGTTACGCCGCGCGGGACAGGCTCTAAGGCCCGCTATCAATTGCCCGTCGTTGTAAGAGATTTTTGGGTGTAGGTGTTCATCTTTGATTCTAAGATCTTCGATATCACACATGTTTTTTGAATCTTCATGTCATCGTGACCAGTTTTTTCCATCATAAGTATTCGCTTTTTATTCCAAGCTCTTCGTTATCCATAAAGGGCCTTGGGGTGCTCAAGCACCCCAACACCGTTCTCCCTCCGAAGACTATTTATTCCCCGCCCAATCAGACGAAAACGGAACCCAGCCTTTGATTGGCGGCTTAGAAACTGACCAATCGAAGGAGGCGGCTTTCGTCAGGAGATCAAGTAATTTGTCTTAAACTGAAGGATGACGGGAGAGGCAGGGCTTATACTTTTGATAGGGTGGAGCCGACTCGATTGGATCAGATTCTCGCCGCCAATCATGGAGGCGGCAAAACTAGCGCAAGCGACCTTTTTTGCTCCTTTTTTGGGCGCTGCCAAAAAAGAAGGCCCGCCCGGCAGGGCATGGAAAGCCTTGGGTGCTTCAGCACCCAACAATGACTCTCGCCAAAGGCGCATCCTCCATTCTTCATCGCTGCGAAACGCAGCCTTCCTTTCTCTTCAATCCT
This sequence comes from Pseudodesulfovibrio nedwellii, assembly GCF_027923765.1. Taxonomy (NCBI): domain Bacteria; kingdom Pseudomonadati; phylum Thermodesulfobacteriota; class Desulfovibrionia; order Desulfovibrionales; family Desulfovibrionaceae; genus Pseudodesulfovibrio; species Pseudodesulfovibrio nedwellii. The sequence goes on from NZ_AP026709.1 coordinate 2,035,028, forward strand.
ACTTGGCAAGAACCTATCAAATAGCTAGTATATTCAAATCAAAAAGTAATTCTGGAGGCCCCATGAGATCTCGTATTATCCTTACACTCTTAATAACCCTAATGACCCTTCCGGCGTGTGCGCCAAAAATAAAAATCTTCGCATCCCCAGCCACAGAACCTCTCAAAGAATTCGTAGTGGAAGGTGAAGGCACAGGCAAAATAGCCCTGATCCATTTACGCGGATTCCTGTCATCCCAACCAAAACAGGGAATGCTGGCCGCCAAACCAAGCCAAGTACAGGAACTCGTTAGCGCATTAAAACTCGCTGAAATGGACGACGAAGTGAAAAGCGTAGTCCTTGCCATCGACTCCCCCGGAGGAACGACCACCGGCTCGGACGTACTTTATCATGAGATCATCGGCTTCAAAAAACGCACCGGTAAAAAAGTCGTTGTCGCCATGTTCGATGTGGCGGCATCAGGAGGTTACTACGCGGCCCTGCCTGCTGACTGGATTATGGCCCATCCTACCACTATCACCGGTTCAGTCGGCGTAATCTTCATGCGACCCAAACTGGTCGGCCTCATGGACAAAGTCGGCGTAAACGTTGAAGTCTCCAAATCTGGTAGGGATAAGGACATGGGTTCCCCCTTCCGTCCAACAACCAAAGAAGAAGACGCCCTGTTCCAGGCTATCATTGATGATTTCGCGGCGCGATTCCACATGCTGGTCGCCAAACACCGCAAACTTTCCGACGCTGATATGGAAACCGTAAAGACTGCGCGTGTGTTCACGGCCAATCAGGCAAAAAAAATCGGCCTTATCGATCAGGTGGGATACATTCAGGATGCATTCGCCAAAGCTCGAAGCTTGTCCGGCTTGCCGAAAGACTGCCAAATCGTCAGCTACCGCCGCGATACCTACCCCAACGACAATCCATACAACACGCTGGACTCGGTTGATCCAGCCAAGATAAACCTGCTCGGCCTGGATGCCAGCTTCATCATGCCGCCCAAAGCAGGATTTTATTATGTCTGGCCTCAAGGGCTGACACAGTAAATAATCACCAAACAATATTCTAAAGCGAAAAGGGCGAACCATGTGGTTCGCCCTTTTCTGTTCGGTTGGTTAACTATGCGGAGAGTGCTTTATTCATTTTTTTGGCCACGAAATCGAGGCCGAGCTTCTTCAGATGTTTTGTCTCGGGAATGCCGTCCATATCCCAGCCGCGCTGCTTGTAGTAGGCGTCCAGAATCTTGTTGTACTTTACGCCGTCAATGGGAGGCAACGGGATCGGGCCGACCGGATGTTCACCCGGACATTCCTTGTTCAGACACTTCCAGTTGGGCTGGTCATCTTCACGACGGATGCCGCGCATGACGATAGTGGCACGCTCGATCTGATTGGACCGCTCGAATATCTCAAACAATTCCTCTGTCGTGTATTTGATGCCGGAGGCATAGTAGATGGACTGACAAATCAGGTCGTACATGTGATCAAGGTCCTCGACCTTATCATGCCAGTAGCCAAGATGGCCGAAGTTGAACTTGCAGATACCGAGGCTGTCGGACAGGAAGAACATGTTCTCGTAATATTGTACCAGACGGGCCTTGGCTTCGGGATGGTAAGAACGAACGTCGCCACCTTCCTTGAAACCAGACACCTTGACGGCAACGGGCGGGATGTTGACCCACTCTGCCGTAGGCAGACCATTCAGATGGTGCGAGCCGCGCGGGGAAACCGCGAACTGAAGCATAGAACCGATGGTGGAACGAGTCTCAACACCCGTGGCACACATACCTTTCTGATGATAAACAGACTGTAATGCTTTCTCGCCCAAAGCCTTGGCAACACGATACGGGCCATTGGCCAAATTATCGCCGCAGCCTTTACGGAACACGATCTTGGGCATCATGGCAACACACGCATCACCGTTGCCGAACTGCATGTCGATATCATCCAAAAACGACTTGTTGATAAGCTTCCGTTCCATCAATTCCATCAAGGTGGAAAACATGGCACCGGTCTCAACGGTGTCCAAACCATAATCGTTACACATGGTGTTGAGCTTGAGGACAACCTTATCGTCGGTGATATCACACTTATGACCCAATGCCGTGGTGGTTTCATATTCCGGCCCACCACCGCGTGTGGGATACTTACCGTCCTTGACCGCATAGGCAGCATGACAATGGACGGGGCAGGCAAAACAGGCTTCACGACGGGTGCCGTGATCCTTACTCCACGAACGCACCAGACGATCAAACTTGGGATCAATGCCACACCGCTGCCAGTTGCGGATGGGTACCATACCCGTGGTCCCGATCAAATTGGTAATACCAGGTGTTCCCCACTTGGACATAAGGTCATAACTGGCACTATGGACCTTACCGAATTTCGGGTCCATCAACTCGTCACGGAGCTGCTTGGTGACCTTGTAAAATTCCTTTGGCTTAAACAATTTGACCGGCTTGGAGCCCTTGGCAACCACGGCCTTGAGATTTTTTGATCCAAAAACGGCACCCATGCCACAACGGCCCATGGAGTTTGTAGTCTCGGTACGAACATTGGCATAACGAACCAAATTCTCACCGGCCTGACCGATGCAGAGCAGCTTGGTCGGCTCGCCATACTTCTCAATCAGTTCAGCCTGGGTGTCTATGGTACCCTTGCCCCACACGTCGGCTGCGGATTCAAGACGAACCTCGTCATCTTCGATATACAGACACACAGGCTTCTTGGCCTTGCCGCTAATGACCAACATATCATAACCACACCGTTTGAGAGCCGGTCCAAAATGACCGCCACAGTTGGAATCACCCCAACCGGAATAGTTCATGGGAGAAAGATAGCAAGCGTGAGTACGCCCGGAACTGGGGAAAGTGGTCGCACCCAGTGCGCCGGTACCGATGTAAACTTTATTGGCCGGAGACAATGGATCGGTCTTGGCCACGTCCACTTCATTGAACAACAGATAGTGTGCCAGACAACGACCACCCAGCCACTTTTCATTATACTTGGAGGCATCCTCACGCGTTACCGACCCGGTTGTCAGGTCCACGCGCAGGATTATCCCCATGTTTCCGTAAACTTCTTTTGTCATGTCAGTTTCTCCTGGGGGTCATTAAATCTTGTGGAAAGTGATAGCATGAGTGGGACACCAGGCAACACACTGCGGATCGCCGCCACACAAATCACACTTGACGGCCTTGTCCGTATGAGGATTGACCTTGATCATATTGAACTGACAGGCCTCTTCACAATCGCCACAACCGACACACAGCTCTTCCTTGACCACACGAGCTCCGGTCTTCGGGTCCACATAAATGGCATTCTCGGGGCAAGCATCCATACATTCAGGGGATGCACATTGCTGACACAGTTCATTGTCGGAAAATTCAGCAAAAGTGGCACGGGCCAAATCCTGGGGCCAGCCCGGAGCATTGGCGGACAACGCACTCACACCGATGAAATCAAGCACAGGCTTAAGGGTAAAAGTATTGCGGCTTGCCAAAGGATCAGCGTCACCGGCATGGAACTGGGCGCAGGCGACTTCGCAGTAGGCACAGCCTGCACAAATATTGGGATCAAAGCGCAATTCGTATCGGGCCGGAGGGACATCGCACCCTTCGGGACGGGCGGCAAAGGCCAACGAGCCTGATTCCTTAAGACAAAAAATTCCCGCAGCCAGGCCACCGGCAGCCTTACCCGCAGTCTTCAGAAAGCCGCGACGCGAAAAGCCCTTGCTTTCCCCTATGGCCGTTTCCTTAATTTTACTCATTCGCTCCTCCTTCTGGAGTGTTGTCATACATGGAGTAAATCCTGTGTTTTCAACTCCTATAGGAAGAACTGTGCCAGCAATCCACATCCCTACAAGTGCCTTAAATAAATGCGTAAAATAAAAAGCATACAGGCACAAAAAAACGCCCCGATTATTCCAACTGGAATAATATCGAAACGTTTTTAAACTATTTACTTGAAATTGCAGGATTAAAATAAAATTATAATAAAAATTATTATATTCCTTTAGTTATACCCCACGTGCAAACACGTCATTCTTGTCCAGCAACCATCCGTTTCAACCGCTTGGACAAAGCTGGCTGGGAAATGCCAAGCATTCGAGCCGCAGTCGTTTGTTTGCCGCCAGCCCGCTTCATGGCCTCTGTCACCAACAGATCGGAAACTTGAGCCAAAGTGGGGAGCGGGTCAGGGAAACCCACTGTATGAGGAAATCCCAACTCCACTCGCTGCACTTCATTTTCTACAGCCAACCGTTCCCGGAAAGGAGCCACAGGCAAAACATCTCCAGAACAATTGCTGACCGCGTCGAAAATCATGGATTCCAATTCACGCACGTTACCAGGAAACGCATAGGCCGTCAGTCCGACGATCAATCGTTCCGGTACCTTGGGCACGTCCCGATTCAACAGACCAGCGGCCTTGTGTACAAAATGATCGATCAGCAACGGGATGTCGTCAGGGCGTTCCCGCAAAGACGGAATATGAACATGGTGGATACACAATCGATAATACAAATCCGCACGGAACCGCCCATCATCACGGGTCCCCTCAAGATCACAATGAGTCGCGGCAATAACACGGGCCTCGGCAGATTTGGGCAGGTCTGCTCCAAGCGGAAAATACTCCCGTTCCTGAATGAGTCGCAAAAGTTTGACCTGTGATGCCGCGGAAAGATCACCAATTTCATCCAGAAACAAACAACCGCCGGAGGCCTGTTCCACCAGTCCAGCCCGTGCATTTTGTGCGCCCGTATACGCGCCTTTGAGATGTCCGAACAGCGTATCGCTGAACACGGTGTCATCCACACCAGCCACATTCACCGGCACAAAAGGCTTATCCTTTGCCGTCAAAGTGTGCAGAGCGCGGGCCAATAATTCTTTGCCAGTGCCGGATTCCCCGGTAATCAGTACGGGCTGACCGGAACCGGCCACGGCTTCCACATATTTGAACATCCTAAGCATACGTGCATCACGAGCTATCATGTGAGAAAAGGCCTCAGGGTGATCCAATGCATCGGACAAAAAGCCACTTCGCAAACTGGAATTTTCCCGCTTGAGTCGACGCATCTCCAAGGCTCGGGTCACGGTGGACATAAGCCGTGTTTCGTCCACGGGTTTAACCAGATAGTCGAACGCGCCCAGTCGCATACAATTCACTGCGGAATCAACAGTGTCGATGCCGGTAATAATAACCACCTCGACGTTAGGGTGTGCATCCTTGATCTGTTCAAGCAATTCCTCACCCGTTACATGAGGCATAACCAAATCAAGCAGCATAAGGTCTACAGGATACTCGGCCAAAATATCCAAAACACGACGGCTGTCATCGCAACGCATAATGTTGCCCACGCCTCCGGCCATGAGTATCAACTCAAAACTGTCAATGGATGCGGGTTCATCGTCCACGATAAGTACGTGCGGTGTATACATACGTTGTCCTAACTAGAATGAGGTTCGGCTGGCAGGGTCAAAACAGCCCGTGTGCCCTTACCTGTTCGAGGGAGAAATTCCAAAGTGCCACAGTGCTCGCTCACGATCTTGTGGGAAACGGACAATCCCAGTCCAGTGCCGCCGATGTCCCGTTTGGTCGTGAAAAACGGATCGGTTACATGTGGCAAATCGGTTTTGGAAATACCGGTTCCTTCATCCACAACTTCGACGACCGTGCTACCACTCTCTGCATCCAACCGGGTAACCACGGTGATAGCGCAATTCTTTTCAGGCAGGGCTTCACAAGAATTTTGCACGAGATTGATGATTACCTGTTCAATTTTCTGATAATTACCACGGACCATCGGGCGACCATGAGCATACTGCACCTCGAAATTGTAGGTGGCTTGCTTGATCTGATTCGCCAGCAGATTCAAGGAATGCTTGAGCACGGAATTTATAAAAACGGCCTGATCCATTTCCGTGGAGTCATGCCGGGCATAATCCTTGAGGTCCTTGACAATTCGCTTGATCCGCTCCGAACCTTCCAACACACTATCAAACAGGCGCGGCACCCGGTCACGAGCCTGACTGTATTTAAGGCCGCCAAGGGTGAAGTCACCGTTATCATCATAGTACCGATCCAACGCAGGAATGGCCCCGGCCCACATGCGAGAGAGCAACTGGGAATTGAGCATGATGTAATTATTGGGATTGTTCACCTCATGCGCCACACCCGACACCAAAATGCCGAGGCTGACCATCTTGCCCGCCTGAACCAGTTGTTCCTGCTTGAGATTAGCCTCACGCTCGGCAACCCGTTTCTCCGTAATGTCACGGCAGGTGATGAGCGTGGTACCGTTCTGAATGGAAACCTTCTTGACGTTGACCATCAGTTCATGCTGACGCCCCAACTTATCGCAGACAGACAATTCAATATTGCGGATTTCGCCGAACGCGGCCAACCGGGTGCGATCATAAAAATTCTCACCAAGCAAAGAGGATATCTCGTCGAACCACCGTACCTCATGCTCGGTATAACCGAACACGGTCTTCACACTAGGGCTAATATAAATAAAATGCCCGTTATCATCGGTGATAAACACGGCATCCGAAATACTAGCCAGAGTGATACGATGCAATGCCTCGGAGTGTTGCAACGCTTCAACCCATTGACGATAATCAGTTATATTTCGATAGCTTACCACCATACCGATAGGCACGCCATCTGAATTCTTGAGTTTGGTAGCCGTGAGCGAACAGGGAACAGTTTTGCCTGAAGCATCCCGACAGTCTGTTTCATAGTCGGCCCGATCTCGTCCCATGAGTCGGGTCGAAGCCATGCAGTGAACGCCATCACATCCATGACAGGGAAATACTTCAAAACACTTCTTGCTCTCGATATCGTCATGGCCGTGGCCGGACAGTTCGGAAAAGGCACGGTTGATCTTGAGAATATTCTTCTTGTTATCCGTAACGATCAGTCCATCTACCGAAGTCTCGAAAACTTGACTGAGTTCCATGTCAGCCCGTTCGAGATCATCCTCAACCTGCGTCCGATAGAAACGCTCATCCTTGAGTGCGTCATGCGAAGATTTCAATTCCTCCGTGCGTTTCTCAATGATCCCTTCCATCCGATCATACAGGATGGTGCGTTTACGCTCGCGGCGTAAATCTTCGGTAATATCACGAATGGTCGCGACAACATATTGCTCATTATTGATGGCCACGGCCTTGAGTGACACTTCCGTATCAATGAGCGTGCCGTCCCCTTGTTTGTCCTTCCAAAAAAAACGTTGAGGGGTTCCCTCGGCTGCGGCCCGTATTTTTTCCTGCGCCATGAGGTAAGAATCGCGACCATTGGGCTGTTTTTCCGGGGCGAATTCTGCCGGAGAACGGCCAAGAATCTGTCCCTTGTCTGCCTTCCAAATGCGACACGCACTTTTGTTACAATCAAAAAAAGTATCTTGCAGAATGAGAATGCCATCGGACATGGCATCAAGCACACCCTGATATTTGCCCAGTTCCGACTCTAGCTCTGCGATGCGTGTTTGCTGCGCCTCGATAATCGCCTGCGACTTCGTCGCGTTGGTTGCCGTATCCATGCGCCCCTCCAAAGGTGGGTTCGACTCTTTGTTCCCCACTTAGCCCTGATTCGAAATCGACGCAAGGCAGCGATCGAAATGGCAACACATCGAAATATAAGAAGGAAAACAAACAGGGTCTGTTCACTGTCTCATTGTCTTGCGAGCGGAACTTCTTTCCCTTACAGTGACCTTTCACTCGATAAAAAGGAGACACAAATGCAACTGATCTCATCCCAAATATCCGGCTACATGAAGCGGTCCTCATGGATTCGCAAAATGTTTGAGGAAGGTATTGCCCTGAAAAAGGAATTCGGTGAAGACGCTGTCTGCGACTTCAGCTTAGGAAACCCCGACCTGCCGCCGCCTGCCGCCATCAAAGATGCCTTGGTCGGGCTGGCCGAACAGGCAGACAAGCCTTTCTTCATGGGCTACATGCCTAACTTTGGTTACCCCGACGTTCGTCAACGGCTGGCTGAAGAAGTGAGCAAGGAGCAAGGCGTGGACGTTCCCGCTGACAGCTTGATCATCACCTGTGGCGCAGCCGGTGCGCTCAACTCATTTTTCCGTGCCGTGCTGGAACCGGGCGATGAAGTCATGTCCCCGGCACCATTCTTTGTTGAGTATGGTTTCTATTGTGAAAATTACGGTGCTTCTCTGGTCCCGGTCCCGGCCAAACCCCTGACCTTTGAACTGGACCTTGATGCAATGGACGCCGCCATTACGGACAAAACCCGCGTGGTACTCATCAACTCACCCAACAACCCTACAGGTGCGGTCTACTCCCGCAAAGAGCTCGACGGCCTGGCCGCCATTCTTCACAAGCACAATGAAGGCCGCGACAAACCGATCTTCATCCTGTCTGACGAGCCTTACCGCTTTCTCGCCTTTGACGGCGTGGAAGTCCCGAGCATGTTGGACGTCTATCCGTACTCGGTTGTCTGCTCCTCCTTCTCCAAAAACCTGTCCATGGCTGGTGAACGCATCGGCTATGCACTGGTCAATCCGGCCATGAAGGACAAGGATATGCTCGTCGGCGGCATCGTCCTTGCGAACCGCATCCTCGGTTTCGTCAACGCCCCGGCACTGGCCCAAAAGATTCTCGGCAAAGCGCTGGGAAGCTCCGTGGACACCTCGATCTACGACGACCGCCGCAAGGCCATGGCCTCAGTCCTGGACAACGCGGGATGTGAGTACACCATGCCCAAAGGTGCTTTCTACTTCTTCCCCAAAGCTCCGGGCGGAGATGACATCGAGTTTTGCGCCGCCTTGCAGAAAGAAAAAATCCTAGCTGTTCCCGGCACCGGCTTCGGCTGCCCCGGCTACATCAGACTCGCCTTTTGCGTAGGCGAAGATGTCATCCTGCGAGCCACAGAAGGCTTTGCCCGAACCATGGAAAAATACAAATAGCCTCACATACTCATACACACCCAAAAGGGCTGCTCTCGGGCAGCCCTTTTTTCATTTCAACGAGTTAAAAAATTTTGTCTGCATCGCTGATGTTCTTGAAGAAGTTAAAATTCTTGTACCCGTACGGGACAAAACAACCTTTCAAGGAGACAAAAACACTATGAAGTAACCACCTGTTTTCGTTGGGCTTAAAAAATATATTTACGATGTAAAAAAGTTTGGCACGCCACATGCTATAAAGAAAACATCTTCCTTTTTTGCACTGAGAAAACAACAAGCCTCCGCAAGGAGGCTTTTCTCATTTCTGGAAGGGGATATTCCCCATAGTGAAGAGGCGCTATTCAAACATACGCCAGTATTTATCCACGATGGCATCCAGTTGCCCTTCTGCTCGAATCTCCAAAAAGGCCTTTCGCACACGTTCCACGACTGCATCAGAAGTTTCATTGCCAAACGCCATATAAAAATCCTCGGTAAAAAGCGGCACTCGGGGAACCCAGTAGTCAGAAGGCTGTCCAGACTGCTTAAGCCAATGGGCCAGCGACAGCTTATCTCCGGTTGTCAGGTCTATACGCCCGACGTTCTGGGAAGATTTCAAATTATTCTGTTGCTCACAGTTAACGGGAAAAAGATTGACCCCGTCCTGAAATCCCTGGGAAAGCAAAAAATGATGTGTGGAAGTTTCACGGGTTACACCGACCCGATATTTCTTGGCCTCGTCCAAAGTGGAAATAGCTATATCTCTACGATGCTTCGGACTGAACAAATACATGTCAATAGACAGCCCTTCAACCTTGATCCATTTGAAATGCGGTTCTCTGCTCGGCAGTTTGAAAATAGAATAAATAAGGACATTCTTATGAGTTTGAGCCATGTCATACGCACGAGCCCAAGGGTATATATCAATAGAGTACTCAAATCCGGCTCGGTCCAGCGTGGCCCGGACAACGTCTGTCACCACGCCGCCCACTCCTTCACAGACTTTCTGATTATAGGGCGGCCATTCTTCAGTAACGACTTTTATACTCTCGCTTGAAGCTGTTACCGCTTGCACCAAGACAAGAACAACAGCGAACAAAAAACCACGCACACCCATTTTTTCCCCTTTTCACTCACACGCCGATAAGTCCCGCCAAAACAATTCACTCTTATCATTTCCTACACAGAAACTCTCATAATATGCAACATCTTAGAAAAAGTTGGGAATAAAAAAGCCGGTCGGGATTTCCCCGGCCGGCTATACAGATTTTTCTATTATTGATTATTTTTCGTACACCGCACCACGTGAAGCTGAAGTGACCAATTTTGCATAACGACGCAGAAATGGGGACTTCACTTCCTTGATCACAGGCACATGAATTTTCCGTCGCTCTTCCAGTTCCTCATCGTCCACCAGCAGATGAATTTTCCGTGCCGGAATATCAATCTCAATCTGGTCGCCATTCTGGATCAAACAACATGGGCCGCCAGCTGCTGCTTCGGGCGAAATATGCCCGATAGCTGCGCCGCGTGTGCCACCAGAAAAACGGCCATCGGTCAATAGAGCCACGGACTCGCCCAACCCCATGCCGGAAATAGCCGAGGTGGGGGTGAGCATTTCACGCATACCAGGCCCGCCCTTGGGACCCTCATACAGCACGACCACCACGTCACCGGACACGATTTTGCCACCAAGAATGGCTTCAACCGCATCTTCTTCTGTCGTATATACCTTGGCTACTCCAGTATTCTGCATCATCTCTGGAGCCACGGCAGACTGTTTCACACAGCATCCTTCAGGCGCGATGTTGCCGTACAAGATGGCGATACCGCCCTCTTCCGAATACGGATTATCAATGGGCCGGACGATTTCATTATTCGTAACCCTGGCGTCCAGATCCTTGAGGTTTTCACCCAGCGTTTTACCCGTAACAGTCATAACATCAAGATTAAGCAAATCTCGTTTGACCAGTTCGGACATCACGCCGGGAATACCACCTGACTCGTTCAGATCTTCCATAAAATGAGGGCCAGCAGGGGACAACTTGCACAGGTTCGGTGTCTTTTTGCTGATCTCATTGAACATTTCAAGATTCAAATCAAGACCGGCCTCGGCAAACAGTGCGGGCAGATGTAACGTGGTATTGGTGGAACAGCCCAGAGCCATATCCATTGTCACGGCGTTATGCACGGCTTTCTCGGTGACGATATCACGCGGCTTGATGTCACGTTCCAGCATTTCCATAACTTGCATACCGGCCTGCTTAGCCAGCCGTACACGGGCGGACATGACAGCCGGGATAGTACCGTTGCCGGGCAGGGCCAGCCCGATGGACTCGGACAGACAGTTCATGGAGTTGGCCGTGAACATGCCCGCGCATGAACCGCAGGTCGGGCAGGCGGACTGTTCAAATTCAGTCAGTTCCTCTTCAGTCATGGTGCCAGCCTTGACCTTGCCCACGCCTTCAAAAACATTAATCAGGTCAGCAGTCTTCTTCCGGCCTGCCAGCATGGGGCCACCAGACACGACAACCGCTGGAATATTCAGTCGCAGGATAGCCATGAGCATACCCGGCACGATCTTGTCGCAGTTAGGAATACACACGATCGCGTCAAAGGGATGGGCGGTCGCCATGATCTCCACGGAGTCGGCAATTATTTCGCGGCTCGGCAGGGACATTTTCATGCCCTCATGGTTCATTGCCAGTCCGTCACACACCCCTATAGCCGGGAATTCCATGGGGGTACCGCCTGCCAGCATGATGCCTCTTTTCACGGCTTCGGTAATGGTATCTAGGTGTACATGACCGGGAATAATCTCATTGGCTGCGTTACATACGCCAATCAACGGCCTGTCCATTTCTTCCTTGGACATCCCGGTCGCATACAGCAGCGAGCGGTGCGGGGCCTTTTCCAATCCACCAGTCATTTTTTTACTACGCATTAGATACTCCTCTAAATAAAAATTCGGATGGACAGTTCACACCGGATAGGGGGCCGATGTCAATGGTTTTGCCTTGTGAGGCCTCCGGCAGGCCTACCGGCGGTCGCCTTCAGCGGGACCAGAGAACCTTTTTAAAAAGGTTCTCTGGACTCTCCAAAACTTTCTGTATCGCTTCGCGAGGGGGGGGGATAAACGAAAAAAATTCTCAACCATTCTTAAACATGGAGTGCTTTGGGGTGCGCCAGCACCCCAACAACGCCTTTCCTCCCCCCGACAGTATGAGGCTTGGGAGAGTGGTGCAGATGTGCATTTTCTCGGGCCAAATCGACCGCAGGCGTAGCCCGGCTACGTTGAGGATTGATTTACGCCCGAAAAATGTGCAGATGCGCAGCTCTCCCAAGCCGTGTCACAAGAAAAAGGCCCCGACTAGGAGATAGCGGGGCCTTGGAGGAGCACATATTTTGTTTGTCGGTTATCGTACCTTCAGACGTTAGGCGGCCTCGCTCTTGCGGGCTTTGCGGTATTCCACGATATCGTCCACGGTGCAGACGGGCATATTGTGTTTCTTGCCAAAGTCGATAATTTCCGGGGTTCGGGCCATGGTGCCGTCAGGATTAGTGACTTCACAAAGGACACCGCACGGCTCTAGACCGGCCAGACGTGTCATGTCCACTGTGGCTTCAGTATGACCGCCACGTTCAAGCACTCCGCCGGGACGGGCGCGGAGCGGAAAGACATGGCCGGGACTGGCGATATCCGCAGGCGTAGCGTTTCCGGCAATAGCCGTCTTAACGGTGGTCACACGGTCAACCGCTGATACGCCAGTGGTGACACCTGTGGCCGCCTCAATGGAAATGGTGAACGCGGTCTGATACTGGCTGCTGTTTTCATCAACCATCATGGGCAGTTCAAGGGACCGGATTTTTTCATCGGTCAAGCAAAGACAGACAATACCGCTACATTCGCGAATGAGCATAGCCATCTGATCGTCAGTAAGGGTTTCGGCGGCGAAGATAAGATCGCCTTCGTTTTCACGACCTTCGTTGTCCGTGACAAGAATGCCACGACCTTCACGGAGTGCCGTGAGTGCGTTCTCGACCCGCTGAATAGGATCGCCGAACTGATTAAGTAGAGACTGATTCATCATGAATCTCCTAAAAAGAGTATGAATGAATCAGGGCGCAAAGACAGGCAGTCGAGCACGTTTTCACACGTCACGACCTGACGCCGTGGGGAGCAGGAATGCTCGGCGGCGAATACGGGACTGCCTCATTCTCTTTCATCCGGACTGTTACCGTCGGCCCCGGAATCACACCGGGTCTGCTAGACCCTCCCAACAGAGGGAGGCGCTCGCGGGCTTTCTGGCAAAACCAGATTACCGCCGGTGGGGACTTCCACCCCGCCCTGAGAACAAGTTGGGAAAGAATTAAGGACTTTCAAAGAGATGTCAACACATTCCCCTCAAAAAAATATCTATTTCCCAAACCCTTTGTGTGACAACGAAAAAAGAAACAAACACATATGGAGGAAGCCTTGCCCACACGCTCAAAAAGGGGTACTGCTTTCGTCCATGCATGAAATGTCAATAGTCGAATCCATCCTCGGCATCTTACGAGAAGAAATGGTCAAATATGACGGCCAGCGGCTCAAGAAAGTCACCATCAAAAACGGTCAATTGGCCGGAGCGGTGTCTGAATCCCTGACATTCGCCTGGGACGCACTCATCCCCGGCGGAGAATTTGATGGGGCTGAGCTTGAGATTATCGAGGTACCGGTCAAGGTCGCGTGCGGTGAGTGTGGCGAAGAGTTCAGCCCGGAGCATGCCAGGTGCATGCCCTGTCCGAAATGTGAGGCATTACTCGGCCACCACGTACTGGAAGGTAAAGAGCTACTGATCGATTCCATAGAAGTGGACGACCAGCAAGAAGCATAGCAAGGAGAGATCATGTCCAAGGAAGTCACTATAGTTCGCAATGTGCTTGAGGCCAACGATCGTCTGGCCGACGAGCTGCAAAAGAAATTTCGCGTCAAGAAAATCCTGTGCCTGAACCTCATGAGTTCTCCTGGCGCGGGTAAAACAACCCTTCTGGAACGTACCCTGACCGACCTCAAAGACGAGTTCAAGATGGCCGTTATCGAAGGCGACCTCCAGACCGATAACGATGCACAGCGTGTGGCCGCAACCGGCGCACAGGCCGTACAGATCAATACCGAGGGCGGTTGTCATCTGGATTCCGGTATGGTCTTGGATGCACTCAAGGCCATCGACACCGAAGGTCTGGACATCCTGTTTATCGAAAATGTCGGCAATCTGGTCTGCCCTGCAGAATTCAACGTGGGTGAGGACTTCAAGGTTACCCTGCTGTCCGTTGCCGAAGGTGACGACAAGCCGGAAAAATACCCATTCATGTTCCACATCTCTGCAGTCATGCTGCTCAACAAGGTGGACCTGCTCCCCTACGTTGACTTTGACATGGACAAAGCCAAGAATCACGCCACAGCCCTGAACAAGGAAATCGAGGTTATGCCTATTTCTGCCCGCTCGGGCGAGAATATGGAGCAGTGGTACAAATGGCTTCGCGACAAACGTGCTGAGAAGAAATAATTCTTTTTAAATAAAAAAAAGGCCCCTGCTCGCTTGTACGAACAGGGGCCTTTTTTTTGGATAAAAAGGGGAAGAGAAAAACAAAAGGACCGCCTTGGGCAGTGATATACACTCAACAATGACTCTCGCCGAAGGCGCATCTTTCATTCCTCATCGCTGAAAAACACAGCCACCTCCCTACAAAAGGGATAATTTTTCGCCCAAAACTTCATTTCTTCATTGGCAGAACACCAGTCCAAGAGTACCATCCCCTCATGTCATTTCCAGCCAATCTCCCCCTTGAAGACGTTTTCGCCTCCATTGCAGACGGTCTGTTCACCGTAGATACAGACTGGAACATTACTTATTTTAATGAGGCAGCCCAACGCATCACTGGCATCAATCAGGATGAAGCGGTCGGATGCAAATGCTGGGACGTCTTTCGTTCTTCGCTGTGTGACGGCAATTGTGCCATCGGCCAATGTATGAAAGCCGGTGGTCGCATTGTCAACAAGTCCATTTTCATCGTCCGCAACGACGGCACCACCCTGCCCATATCCATTTCCGCATCCACATTGCGTGACAGCGAAGGCCAAATGATCGGCGGCGTCGAAACCTTCCGCGACCTGACAGAAATCCATGTCAAACGTCAGCAAGCCAAGGATGTTTACCGATATGAAAATATCGTTGGACGCAGTCAGCCCTTGGAAAAGATATTCCGCATCCTGCCCCGCATCAGTGAAAGCGAAGCAACCACGCTGCTTCTCGGCCAATCAGGTACTGGCAAAGAATTGTTTGCTCGAGCCATCCATAATTTAAGCCCACGCAAAGACAACCCATTTGTGCCTGTAAACTGTGGTGCACTGCCGGACACACTGCTTGAATCCGAACTGTTCGGATATAAAAAAGGCGCATTTACGGACGCTCGCACAGACAAGCCTGGACGTTTTGAAATGGCGGACGGTGGCACTGTCTTCCTTGATGAAATCGGCGACATGCCGGGAAAACTCCAGGTCAAACTCCTCCGTTTCCTGCAAGATAAAATGTACGAACCACTCGGAGGCGTCGCACCAATCCATGCCGATGTGCGTGTTATCGCCGCGACGAACAAAGACCTGGAGCAGGCCGTTGCAGACGGCAGTTTCCGGCAAGACTTGTTCTACCGACTCAATGTGGTCACTTTGACCCTGCCGCCACTCAAGGAACGCCACGAAGACCTCCCCCTGCTCATCGACCACTTCCTTGGTGAATTCAATGCGATACAGGGCAAGTCCATTCAGGGCGTCAGCGAAGACACCCTGCACATTCTGCTGCATCACGAATTCCCCGGCAATGTTCGCGAGTTGGAAAACATCCTTGAATACGCATTTATTCTCTGCCGCGAAGGACTCATTCAGGTTGAACATCTGCCGGAATATCTACACCCAGACAACCATGACATCCACGGCCCTGATCCTTTGCGCGGCTCCATGAATGAAATCAAACGTCGAGCGGCAAGACATGCCGTGGAACGCAACAACGGTAAAAAAATGGCCGCCTGCCGTGAACTGGGTATTACCAAAGACACTCTGCGCAAAATGCTCACCGAGCCAGAGGGCTAATAATTATCCCCGTCCGGGGCTATAAAAGGCTATTTTTTCGCCCTTATGATAGCCAACAAAAACTCAAGTAATTGAAATAACAACGTTATAAAGAGTGGCATGCTCTATGCTATATTCATTTTAACCGGCTCAAGCCCGCCGGATTTTTTGGAGTAGTGAGCATGAAAGCAGATTCTGCAAATCTCATCTGCCTGGCGTGCTACCAGGACCGGTTAGCATCTGTGTGTGAAAACGCAGATGGATACAAGCTTTTTGAAATACGTGACACCAAATTTTACCCCGCAGGCCTCCTATCCCTTCCCTCAAAGGACCCTATGGACAGGACATCCGCCATATTGGCCTGCGGGGTAACTGTATTTTTATGCGGTGCCATCTGCAATCAGACACGCGCTAGGCTCGAAGAAGGCGGCGTAACCGTCCTGCCTTGGCTCACGGGCACCCAAAATCAAATTCTCGATGGATTTCTCAACAAAACTCTGGACAATCTGGTCATGCCGGGTACCCGGATTTGACATTTTCACGAGTGTGGTTATCTCTCTGTAACCCGCAGGAATCCGAGATTCCACGGGTGGTAAAAGACATTGCAAAGGCGGCGTCAAACCGCCATTTTTTTTAGGAGTATATCATGAGTGAATGCGAAGGATGCTCTTCTGCCGCACCTGACGGGAGCTGCACGAGCACGACTGGTTGTGACAATCCCGAAGAATTGAAACTGCAACAGACCCTTGGCCGCATCAAGCACAAAATCGTGGTCATGTCCGGCAAGGGCGGCGTGGGCAAATCCACCGTCGCTACCAACATCGCCGTGGCACTGTCGCTTGCTGGAAAAAAAGTCGGCCTGCTTGACGTCGATGTCCACGGTCCGAGCCTGCCTCGCATGCTTTCCTTGAAAGGCCAAAAGCCACACATGGGCGATCGCACCATGGAACCGGTCCCCTGGAGCAAAAACCTCTCGGTCATGTCTCTTGGCTTCCTGCTCGAAGACGACCGTCAGGCCGTTATCTGGCGTGGCCCAGTCAAAATGGGACTGATCAAACAGTTCGTTGAAGATGTCATGTGGGGCGAGCTGGATTATCTGGTCGTTGATTGCCCTCCCGGCACCGGCGACGAACCGCTGTCCACTTTGCAGACCCTCGGACCCACGGCCATGGGTGTCATCGTCACGACCCCGCAGGGCGTGGCTATTGACGATGTCCGCCGCTCCGTCTCCTTTGTAGGTGAAGTGGGCAACCGCGTACTCGGCATCATCGAAAATATGTCCGGTTTCGCCTGCCCCAACTGTGGAACTATCCACGAAATCTTCAAATCAGGTGGAGGCGAAGCACTGGCTAAAGAAGCGGGCGTCCAATTCCTCGGCCGTATTCCTTTGGACCCGGAAGTCGCTAACTCCGGTGACGAAGGCTACCCGTACCTGAAAGTCCACCGCGATACCATCACAGGCAAGGCTTTAGAACAGATCATCCAGCCCATGCTGGAGCTGCCAGACCCGCCCAAGGCATAAACGGCCTTTCGCAGTCCGCAGTCTTTATGCACATAAAATCCCCCCGGCGTTATTACGCAGGGGGGATTTCTCGTTGCAGGACCATTCAAAGAGTTCCGTCAGGCGACCTTGTCACTGGATGAAAGAATATTGACCATACCTCGTACAGCGTCTGCCACTCTCTCAAGCGCATAGACCACACGGGGATCAAATTGTGTTCCCGAACATCTGACAATTTCTTCTTTGGCCGCATCAAAATCCTTGGATACACGATACGGTCGATCCTGCAACATAGCTGACAAGCTGTCCGCAACCGCGATAATTCGCGCACCCAACGGTATTTGAATCCCCTTCAAACCATGAGGATACCCAGTGCCGTCATAGCGTTCATGATGATGCAACACCATATCCACGACACCAAGATTTTTCAGGGAAGACACCGGACGAAGAATGTCAGCTCCAGCTTTTGGATGCCTACGAATAGACTGCCATTCACTGGCATTCAATGATCCTCGTTTTTTCAACACGGAATCTGGTACACCAATCTTACCTATATCATGCAGGTGTCCTGCCACATGAATAATATCCGCCTCACTAGGGGACAACCCCATGGAAAGCGCCAAAGCGTGTGAGACTTCGGCCACTTCCTCGGAATGCATTGAAGTGTACGGATCTTTGGCATCTATAGCGAACCCCAAAGACTCCGCAAACTGGTGCAGGACTGTTGTTACAAAATGAGCGGAATCAGGGCGTACGGGAAGAGCTTTCGCTCCGGCACCTCCTTCCGCAAAATTGTTGCCGGCAAGCATTTACACAGCACCTGCCGGACGGACAGACTCAAGACGTGTCAGATTGCGAACAATGGTTTTATGCAAAGCATTCCCTTCACCAGCGCCTTCAACCGCAAAAAGAGCAGCAAGGCGGAAGCAGGCCAAAGCCTCTTCTTCTTTACCGGAAACCTGATGCACCAAACCTATATTATTGCGGACTTTTGCTTCATGCAAACGTGAATTCATTGACTTTGCCAATCGGTCGGCCTGAATAAGCTGAAACAGCGCATCATCAGTCTTTCCTTCGTTGCAGGCTTTCATTCCTTCACGGTTCAACAATCCAAGTTGACGTAACTGGGTCATAATTAGCTCCTTATTCTTGCGATATTAAAATCTCCGGTTCGCATTCATGCGAACCGGCACATACATCGTCCAAATAAGGAAGCTGACAAAGGGAAGCCAAAAGCTGTGTTCGAAGAAATCGAAAGTGTTTTAATGCGAAACATGAGTTGACTATATTGAGATTGATTTTCAATTTCAAGAACTATTTTTTTTTTTTTTGGCCCAATATAAAAAAGGCCTACTCCGTGCAAAACGGAATAGGCCCTTAATACTCTGCTCGGCTATAAAAGCCGAATATATTGGCGCTTAACGTGCCATCATGGAACGAAGTAACTCGGCACAATTCTCTGTATTATGTCCCATGTTATCCAGGCAGTCCACAAAATGAATCAGCTGATAGATATCTTTAAAATCGATATCCTTATCGTAAATCTTCTTGTGCAGGGCATTCTTCATGTGACGCACGTTGTCACGTTCACGACGCACCTTACGAAAGCACTCTTTGGTCCCTTCGCGGTCCAGAGACTCGCCGTGAATGATGGCAATGGTGGACTTCAAGGCGGGACCAAGCAAAACGGTACAACGAGCAATGCCGTCAAGCAGGAAAATCAGGTCTTTCTGCACATCTTCAGGGATAACGACCTTGCGCATAGCCAACCAGTATAAAGCATCCTGAGCAGCATCAAGGATATTGTCCTGGCTCTTGGTGTAACTGAGGAACAGCGGCTTCTCCACGGCCATGAACAGCCCTTTAGGGAGATGGTTGCGAATGTTGCGTTTGATGGAATCGGCGTGATTCTCGATTTCGTCCACGGAACGAGTCAATTCTTCAAACTCACGACAAACACCGCCAGACACATAGCACTCCAACGAATCGTCGATGGCCGCAACGCACTCTGCTATCTTGTCATAGTGTTCAACAAGGCCGTCCATGGGCGAACGGTTGGCAAGCAAACCGAAAAAAGGAATTTTCAAAGACATATGTATAACCTCTCTTGAAAAGGATCGTCGTTAATTTCGTAACCTAGCTGTAACACAACCATTTCAACAGCACAAAGATAACAATACTGGTCAGCGCCGCAATGGGAACTGTAGCTATCCAATAGGCCACGATTCTAAACAGAACACGGAAATCAACGGCGTGAAAACCGCGAGCCAGACCAACGCCGACAACACCACCCACGGCTGCGTGGGTCGTAGAAACAGGCAACCCGAGATTGGATGCCACCAGCACGGTGGAAGCCGCGCCAACATCGACGGCAAAACCTCGGGTATTGGTCAACGTGGTGATCTTGGTCCCGACAGTTGCCATGACTTTATGGCCGAGTACGGCAATACCTATAGCAATGCCACACCCTCCCAAAACAAGCATGGGCCAGGGAACTTCCGCCTTGGAGAGCAGCACGTGCTCCTTGGCTATCAGGTAAATGGCGGCAACAGGGCCGATGGCATTGGCCACGTCGTTCGCGCCCTGTGACAAGGCTACATAACAGGACGTACCCACCTGCATTTTACGGAAGATCCGCTCTACACCCTCTGCGCCCTCTTCCTCGTTAATGACAATACGACTGACAAGAAGCTTTCCCAAAAACCATGCAAGAAACGACAGACCAACGGCTATGGCCAAGGACTGCGCCCAATGCAAATGCAAGGATTTCCCTGCCGGGGTCTTATACAGAAAGGACAAGGATATCATGGACAGAGTCACAGCGATCCAAATTGGTGCCCAAAATTTTGCTTGCTCGATAAATTTTCGTTTGTACAGAATATACTTCCTGATATGCGAAAAAATAAAATAGGCGATGCCTGCGGCAAGAAACGGTGAAATAATCCAAGACAGGACGATACCACCCATTTTGAGCCAATTGACCACATCAGGACCACCGGCAACAAGACCAAACCCCATGATAGCTCCAACAATGGAGTGGGTTGATGAGACTGGTAGCGATGTTAACGTCGCCACCAAAACCCAAATGCCCGCAGCAAGCAACGCCGCAAACATACCGATCATGATAATCTTCGGATCAGTAATAACTTCTGGATTGATAATCCCTTTACTGATTGTCGCCGTAACGTGTGAACCGAGAAAAACCGCACCGACGAAATTAAGAGTTCCGGCGATGAACACGGCCTGCTTCACGGTGATGGCCCGTGCACCCACAGCCGAAGCCATGGAATTCGCCACATCGTTTGCCCCGAGGTTGAAGGCCATGAGGAAGCCCGCGCCCAGAGACAAGTACAAAAACAGATCGTAAATATCCATTATGATGCCCCTCTTTCGAGGGAATTGGTTAAATGTTCCGCGCGTAACCGACTACGAGGACTTATTCAGACGAAAACAGAAACGCGCTCCGCGAGTCCCTTCACCATATCCGTCGTGCCAGATTTCTCCGCCAAAATTTTTCACTATACGACGGCAGATGGCAAGACCCAATCCCGCGCTGCCGGACCCGTCAATGGTATTCTCATCGACGCGGTAGAACCTTTCAAAGACCTTGGTGGAGTGTTCCCGAGATATACCCGGCCCCTGATCCTCCACAGAAAAAACGATGGACTCGCCGTCATCTTCGGCGCTGACCGTGATCTTCCCTCCATCAGGGCTGTACTTCACGGCATTGTTCAGCAAATTGTGGAACACGTGCAAAAGCCCGTCAACCTCACCCATGACCATCATGCCACCGTCGGGAGTTCTCCGCTCTATGGCGACTGACTGTTCTTCGGCCCAAGGCGAAACGTCATTAATGGCCCGAGTCATAAATTCATGTGCTGAAACCGGCACCAGATCAAGCTTCTTGCCCATCTGCTCAGACTTTGCCAAAGCAAGCATGGAAGAAATGACCTTGTCCATGTGGTCCGCATTTTTGAGGACAGTCTCCAAGAATCCTTGCCCGTCTTCGGGCTTGGCAGGAGGCATATGCAGCAATGTCTCGGTGTAACCCTTGATGGAGGTCAAAGGAGTACGCAACTGATGCGAAGCATTCGCCACGAAATCCTTCAGCCCTTTCTCGCTCTGCTTCATTTCAGTAATATCATAAAACACCAAAATGAGTTTACGCACACCCTTTTGATCCATGAAAGGTTCAGCACTGACTTCCACGGTACGCGAATCCATCAAATCGATCTGAATAGCACGTTCGCCGCTTTCGGATTCGCCCAACATATCATCAACCAAGTCCTGAATCTCGACACGCCGAGAGACTTCGATGGGTGTCCGTCCTACAGAACTTTCAGCCATATTAAACATGTCTTCAAGTGCGGTATTGTATGACTCGATACGCCCGTTGGAATCCAACGTCATCACACCTTCACGCATACCCTGAAACACGGCCTGAAGCTGTCCTTTCTGGTCATGAACAACCTGCATGCTGCGCTCGATGGACTGAGCCATGGCGTTGACCGATTCTGCCAGAGGCTTGAATTCACCCCCCGGAAGAACCCGCAGCCGCTTGGAGTAGTTGCCCTCACCAATAGAGCGGGCCAGTTCGGAAAAGGTTCTGATATCCCGGCTCATGTTATGGGACATAATCAAGCTGATGAGTACGGCACATGCAAGGGTGGCAAGAAAAATCCAAATGAAATTGGTACGTAAAACATTCAGTCGTTCGCTCACCTTGGAAAACGACACCGCGAGGCGCAGCACTCCGGTGGGAACACCTGAGACAACACTCATTTCTGAGGCTACGTACAGCATGTCTTTGCGCAATGTGTCGGAGTGACGGACGTTTGATCCCCACCCGTCTTTGAGGGCGGCAATAATTTCGGGCCGTGTGCTGTGATCATCCAGCGTTGTCAGCTCGGAATAGATCACGTCGGAATCGGCAATGACCCGACCACCTACTATATATGTAATACGCGAGCCGAGTTTAAAACCGAAGGCGTCCACCCATTCGGCAAAATCTTTTTCAGAGGCAAAGGTCTGGTGGTCGCTGATCAGCCACTTGATGGACTCGATTTCGCTGTGGGACCGCATCTCCGTATCCGTGACAAGCTCATCCCCCACAATGGATGTGGAGTAAAAGAATATCACGCCCAGAACCAGGAGCAAAAGAGCCCAGGTCCATAACAGGATACGCATTTGAAAAGAGCCAAGCCTCATTTCCCTTACCTCGTTGAGCGCCGCAGCGGCTGGAGTTGGTCAAAGGGATATGGATATCCCCTTTGCCGAACGCGTGCGCTGTGTAACACAATCGTTCCCGAAATGTAATGTTACGGATTGTTACGGTTGTGTGACAAAATGACCGCAAAGCCACAACCCTGTTAGAATACTCAAGGTTTCAGACACAAAAAAAGAGGTGCCCCAAAGGGAAGGACACCTCATTATTCCGATAAAATCAGTCGGTTAAAAACCGCGCATGCATTCCATGAGATACATGGACACTTCCACGCGACAGACGCCATTGTCTTCGATGACGCGCACGTTGTTTTCCGGGATCAAGGCCATATCTTCGGCCACGTTCAGCCACTTGCCTTCCAGCCACTTGGGCGTCACGCCATTCGCTTCCATTTCTTTAATGGGATAGCTCTCGGCAACAACCCATTCGTCATCTTGCACTGCAGGCATAGTGTTCTCCTTATTAAATATATTCCCGCCGGTTCATTCCCAGCAGACAAAAAACTTCATAGGTAATGGTATTCCACCATCCGGCTAATTCCTCAGGGGTGATAGGGGTATTCCCCGGCCCACCCAAAAGAAAAGCCTCATCCCCTGGGACAACGCCCCTTCCTTCACCCATAAGATCGGTTACGTCAACTGCCGTCATCTGCATACAGATACGCCCACGAATAGGTACCCGCTTGCCATGAATGATCATGTATCCCGTGTTGGACAAAGAGCGACTGTAATTGTCGGCATACCCGACTCCAATAATCGCAACCACCGAATCACGCTCGGCAGTAAACGTCCAGCCATAGCTGATGGATTCACCTTTTTTCAAGGGGTGGACCTGTAAGACCGGGGCAGACACATCCATTGCTGAACGACACCCCTGCCCACGCGATTCCCACTCAGTATCCTGAAAGGGGTTGCCTCCATACAGAGATATCCCCAACCGTAAGGAATCCATACGGCACTGTTCGTGGACCATGCCTCCGGCGGAATTCGCCAGATTGGCTTCCACGTCAAAACCCGCTTTTGCCAAACCGTCCAAAGCGATTTGAAATCTGGCAGCCTGCATGGTGACACGCTCTCCACATTCCGGTTCGTCTGCCGAGGCCAGATGCGAAGTCGCCATAACCGGTGTCACCCGACTTTTCTTGAGGGCTTCGGTCACTTTATCCACTTCTTCGGGCAAGAATCCGAGCCGTCGCATGCCGGTATCAAATTTGAGACAAATATTCAGTGGACCATTCTTTTCCGCGGCGTTGATTACCCGAGTGAGTTGATCAAAATGCGAAATAGCGGTCAGGATGTCATGCTCCCAAAGGGCCTGAATATCATCATCGCCCAATGGTCCAAGCAAGGCAAAAATTCGTTTGGTACACCCGGACTGACGCAATAAAACGGCTTCATTGACGAACCCAACGGCAAAGGTATCCGCGCCTTCACTTTCCAAGGCATGACAAACTTCGGCCAAACCGTGACCATATGCGTCAGATTTGATAACCGGGATAACGTTGTCATGGTTTTTTTTGAAAAGACGGTAGTTCTCACGCAAACGATCAGTGTGGATCGTGACGCGCAGCTTATTGTATTCTATAGCCATTACTTTCTCTTAAATAACTTTTCCAGATCAAATGCAGACCAGTGCAAAACAGTAGGCCGTCCATGAGGGCAGTAGTCTCGCTCCGGGGTTTCCAACCAAACTTCAAGCAAGGCCAAAGCTTCATCAACGGCCAAAGGCTGATTGGCCTTGATAGCGGTCTTGCAGGCCATCATGGTCCAAAGATCGTCCAAACCACGCGCCTTCTCAGCCAACGCATCTGTCAGATACTCCTTGGCCTTACCCGTATCCAAAGTGGGCGGAATACCGCGAACCAGCACCTTGGTAGGGCCGTCCAATTCAAGAACAAAGCCCATAGAACGCAATTCCTTACGCACATCCTGAAAAATTTCGACCTGACTGGAATGCAACGGGATTTCCAAAGGCAGAGCCAGCGGCTGAGAATCACCCTTTGTTCGCTGATCACGCATGGCTGCGAGCAACACCCGTTCATGAGCCGCATGTTGATCCACAAGCACCATGGAATCACCTTGACGCAAAACAAGATAGGTATCCGCAATCTGACCGAGATAGGTAAAACCACTTCCGGCCAACGGCGCTTCCTGAACAGCGTTTGGTCGCCCGGACATTTGTGGCGCAGCAGGTTCCCGAACCATGGAGGCCGATGGCGGCATCGGTAAATCGAGATTTTTTGAATGAACCGTGTCCGACTGAAAATCTCGATATGTAGAAAATTTAGGTCCATTCCCCATGGGCGCGGGCTGATGGTTCCGCTTGGCCGATGTCGATGAAAACATGGAACCAGTGGCAGCCGGAATACCGCTTGAAGGCATAGGCCGAGTAAAAGTCTGTTCGGGAGAGGACATGGTTTCCATACCGGGGCCGGTCAGGGCCTGCATGATGCCGCCTCGAATAGTGGAGAACACCTGACTTTCCTCAACGAACCGAACTTCCAGCTTGGCCGGATGCACATTCACATCCACCTCATCACGAGGCAGCTCAAGGAACAAGACGATCTGCGGATATTCGCGAGACAGAAGCATACCTTTATATGCCTGTCGGACAGCGGAAAGCATGAGCTTGTCCTGCACCTGACGACCATTAACATACAGCAAAATACGGTTGCCTCGCCCTTGCGCGGTGGCCGGAGCACCAGCGACACCGTGAGCACGGTACCCATTTCGCTCAAAATAAAATGGCGTCAACCCTTCACAAATATTCGGCGGCCAAAATGCACTCAGTCGGGTCGTCAGGTCCTGATCCACAGGCAGTCGAAAAGCCTCCCGTCCGCCCATGGTCAAAGAAAATCCAGTGGACAAATGAGCCAGGCTGGTCCGCATAAGCGTATCCTGACAACGACGATTCTCCGTGGCTTCAGTCTTGAGAAATTTAAGCCGCGCCGGAGTGTTGGCAAACAAGTCCCGCACCTCAACACGAGTACCGGAAGCCAGGGCCGCAGGCCCTTCACCAACGACTTCACCAGACCGAACCTCGATAGAGGCAGCTTCATCAGCTCCTTGCGCACAGGAGGTCATCACAAACCGCGACACCGAAGCAATACTGGGCAACGCTTCACCACGAAAGCCAAAAGAACCAATGGCGGACAGATCTCCGAACTCACGAATTTTGCTGGTGGCGTGCCGAGTTACGGCCAAATTAAGTTGATCCCCATTGATGCCCGAACCATTGTCCTGCACAACCATGAGTGCACGTCCGCCATTTTCCAGCGTCACATCCACACGAGTAGCCCCAGCATCAAGGCTATTTTCCACCAATTCCTTGACCACGCTGGCAGGTCGCTCCACCACTTCACCGGCAGCGATCTGATTCTTCAAGCCCGGAGGCAGAATTTTAATTTCAGGTATATGTGTCATGCTAAAAACTCAGGAGGTCAAAACCCAATTTAAACTGATTGTCATTAGGCTTCTGGGTAAAGGCAAAATACAATGAATAGCACTCGGCCGCCCAATCAAGTTGGAGCGTCCGCTCAATATCACGACTCGAAACGAAATCATGACGGTACTTGCCGCTGATCGCAAAATCTTCAGACGCCTGCCACTTAGCTTCAAGCCTCAGGATGGACATTTCATCTGTCCGTTCCCGCAGGTATTCGTCAACTTCGGCCTGAAAATCGTAACCAACAACAATTTCACCCAAGTCATCATCGAGCAACTTGAGCGAAGTTTCGCTCTGGGTCATGTCGCTCATGTATGGAGAGAACCAGTTTCTGGTCAGGATCTCAATGAACGTATCCGGTTTGATCCGCAATTCTGCCATGACGTCAGAGAACGGACGGCGCTCATATTTTGATCTCTGGTCATTGCGACTTCCCTCTTTCAAATCATAGGACTGCTCCACGCGGAAGAGCAGGAAATCCAGATAATCGATGGAAGTTTTTGCCACAGGTTCGCCGTCTTTGCCGGGTGACAACATCACACTGTCACGTCGTCTGTCGAGGGTGTTGGTCAACGAATACGTCACCCTATTTTCCCCGTCGATACGGTCATAGGCATCAAAATACGGCAGCTTGGACTGGCCGGTAACGGTCGGGGTGTACCCGTATTGTACACGAGGCACGATGGAATGTTTAAGGCGAGTCCAGCGGGATGTTCCTGCCAGACTGAGTTCCGGCTTAGCCGCTTCGTTAATAGTAAATGTCTTGGTCATTTCTGAAAACGCAGTGAAACCGGCAGACCACAGGGTACGGCTCTGGAAACCGCCTTTAATTTCGTCGGTGTTGATAACCTGATCTCGACCACCCGGCCCATCAACTGTAAGCTCGCCGGTCTTTTCATGCGAGGTCAGACTGTAGGCAGTGTAATCGGCAGACACCGAAGGAATCAGTGTCAACAAACTGGTCTTGATGGGCATTTTCACTTCAGGGGTTACACGGAATCGGTGACCGGAGTTTCCGTATTCCCTATAAAAATAATTATATTTCGTTCCCATGGAGACTTCAAGCGGCGATCCAAACAACGACTGCTGAAAAGCAAAACCATCGAGTTCTGGCATTTTCTGGACTGTATCGTTCTTGTCAGTGGGATTATTGTCGTTCATAAACCGCAGGTTCTGATCATACTGAACCAATCCGACCACACCGAATCGATCCCAACTCCGACTTATATAGGCGGTACTGAAACGATCCAGGGAATCCTTGTTCTCGATATCACGACCAAAAATATCAACAAAATCTTCACGGGCGGTATCGAACCCGGTTGGACCATCTTGAAAATCGCGCAAATAATTCTGATCAGATACCAAATCAAGATCCAACTTGACCTTCCATTTGGGGCTGCCGAGCCAACCATCATATTTACTGCGGACCCACCAGCGATCCTGATTATTTCGGGTCAGACCGTCTCCCTGATAATCATCCCACTCGTCAGCTTCAGTGGATGCCCTACGGTTATCCCGCATCACATCCACCTGCCACAACCCCTTGGTATCAGCGTCTTCAGCGTGCCTAAATTGAATGCCTTGCATGTAGCCACGCTTGCTCATGTAATTCTGATAAAAAGTGGCATCCATTTCGTCGTTGATAACCCAATAATACGGCAGGTTGACCTGCATACCAAGTTTTTTACTGCTCGAAATAGAAGGGATGAGAAAGCCACTCTGCCGTTTGGTTCTTCCGGGTAAAGCCATATACGGCCAATAAAAAACCGGTACATCCTTGATGCGGAAGGCCGAACGATAGAGATGAACGCGACCGTCCAAAGTGACATCGCCTTCCTCGGAAGTCACAGACCACGCGGGCTTCTCTCCAGAACAAGACGTAACTTTGGCATTTTTGAAAGAATAGCTATCGCCTTTATTCTTGGCGACCCGATCAGCTTCGACATAAATATGCGGCTTGGCCATGAACAACTTGCCCTTCTTGAGCCAGCCAGTCATGTTATTCAGATCAAATTCGCCTTCCTCCGCCTGAAGGAAATCACCACCCCACTGCGCTCGGATATTTCCCTTAAGGAAAACCCAACCCGTGGACTGATAATACCGTGCAAAATCAGCGCGCAACTGATCCTCACCAAGACTCAACGAGCAGTTGCCAAAGGCTTCCATATACTCACTGGTATGATCGCCCACCACCCGATCAGCGGAAAAAGTCCATTCGGCTTGATCAGGTTGTTCGACAGGGGCTTCGGGCACGTATCGACGCACCCGATTCGGCTCGGGAGTCTTGCCGATGAGTGTCCACGGCAGGCACAACGAGAGAACAAGGATCGCTCCTGCGACCAGAGCTATGTGCGTCAACTTTCGTTTCAAGAAAATCTCTTCCTACCTGGATGTCAGGTACGGGTTGTCCTGGTTCAAATAATTTTGCACGTAATCCTTTGCCCCATCTTCGAGACTCGTCATTTTCACGTCGCACCCAACAGCTGAGAGCTTGCCCATGTCTGCCTGGGTAAAATACTGATATTTATCACGAATAGATTCAGGCATGGGAATATATTCAATATTCGGCTCTTTATCCAGCGCAGTAAAAACCGAATTGGCCAAATCATTCCAGGTTCTTGCAGTTCCTGTACCGATATTAAAGATGCCGCCCGTATCCTTATGTTCCAAAAACCAAGCCATAATATCGACGCAGTCCTTAATATATACGAAGTCACGCTTCTGACCGCCGTGGGGATATTCATCACGGTAGGATTTGAACAATTTAAGTTGGCCGGTCTCCAAAATCTGTTTGTGTGCTTTGCAGATGACCGATTTCATATCATCTTTATGGTATTCGTTAGGCCCAAATACATTGAAAAACTTGAGACTGACAATCTGATCGAGAATACCAGAATCCTTGGCCCAGATATCGAACAGCTGCTTGGAATAGCCATACATATTCAACGGCCTGAGTTTATCTATGCCATCATGGTCGTCCTTGAAACCATACTCGCCATTCCCATAGGTCGCTGCGCTGGAAGCGTTAATGAACCGTGCTCCATGGGCAAGGCAAAATCGACATACATACTGTGTATAGCGGTAATTATTTTCCATAAGGAAATCGGCATCCAGTTCCGTGGTGGAAGAACAGGCGCCCATATGGATAACCGCATCAGTTTCAAATTGATCATCGCCTTCAAGAATAAATTTGAGGAACTGATCGCGGTGCAAATAGTCCTGATAGCGCAACCCCACAAGGTTGCTCCATTTCTCACTCGTGGAGAGGTTGTCGACAACCAAAATGTCATCGATACCCATCTGGTTGAGCTTCCAGACCATGGCGCTGCCAATGAACCCTGCGCCACCCGTGACTATATACATAAAATCTCCTCGTTGACGAAAAATGACACACCGTTACGGTGTAAACAACTATACATACTGTGTTAGCGACAGGGACGCAACCCGAAGAATCAGGACTTTCCTGCCGCCTTCATACATTTATTATTGTATTATTTTTTAGCAGCCCCCCCTTGCGCCATGCACAACTCTTGCGTATATTCATAAAACATGTGGCACCAGCTTATTCAAACTCATTGGAAATAATCTCTAAAGGAGTGAAATCATGAATCAATCCAAAAAAATGCTCATGCTGACTCTTGCCGCTGTCATGGTGTTCACCTTCGCCATGGCTGCAACCGCAAGTGCAAAGATGGTCAAACAAGTCGATAATTTTATCCTCTTTGTTGACCAGTCAGGCTCTATGGCCATGACCCATGAAGGTCTCGGTGAGAAAAAGATCGATCTGGCCGTACAGACGATCAAGGCAATGAACAAGGCTATCCCCGAGCTTGACTACAACTCTGCCGTGTTCATGTTTGCCCCGTTCGAAGCCAAATGCCCACCCAAGGCATACGACAAGGCTTCTGTAGACGCTGCAGCGGATCGTATCACGACTGAATATGAAATTTTCAATCGCAGCACTCCTCTGGGCGCAGGCCTGGCAGATGTCGCCCCTGTAGTTGCCAGCATGTCGGGTAAAACCGCTCTGGTTATCTTCACTGATGGAGATTCCAACATCGGCGCCGACCCTGTCGGTGTTGCTCAGGATCTGTACAAGACTTACGGCGACAACCTGTGTGTCCACGTTGTCAGCTTTGCCGACAACGCAGCTGGCGAAGCCACCATCAACGGCATCCGCAAGGCGTTCCCCTGCTCCGTAGCAACCGACGCAGCGACCTTGATGAACACAGCAGCCATGGATCAGTATGCAGAACAGGTTTTCTACGATGTAGTCGCAGATGAACCTACACCTGCTCCTGTAGTAACCCCGATGGCCAAAGAAGTTGTATCTTTCAACCTGAACTTCGGCTTTGACAAGTATGCAATCACCGACGAGATGGTTCCTGTGCTTGAACAGGCTAAGATGATTCTGGAAGAAGACTCTGCAGCAACGTACGAAGTGTCTGGTTACACTGACTCCACCGGTGCAGAAGCATACAATCAGGGTCTGTCCGAACGCCGCGCCAACTCCGTCGTGGAATGGCTGACCGCCAACGGCATTGACGCTTCCCGCCTGGAAGCCAAGGGCTATGGCGAAACCAATCCGAAGTATGACAATACCACCAAGGAAGGCCGCAGGCTGAATCGTAGGGTTGAAATCCAAACCAAGTAGAGCTATACAGAAATGGCTGGGCGACACTGTCGCCCAGCCTATAGCTCTGGTTAGAGGATTCAACACCATGAAGACATTTGTTTTATCAGCCTTTTTGGCCGCATTTCTGACCGGGGCTTTTTTTGTGCCCGCTGCAAATGCTCAAGACACTACCGCCACCACCAAGGTGGCAATAGCTGCTCCAAGCGCAACAACACCAGCCGTATCCAGTAAAAATCTACCGATTTATCTTGATCATGACTTGGCTAAAAAACATGCGGATTTCACCCGTTTTGCCAAAGTCCGGGTCAAAGCCATGGACAGAAACCACCGTCTGGCCAAAAGCCGCATGCAGATCACCAAACTTTCCAACGGCTCCTACAAAGCTCTCTATCACGCCATCGACTATGCAACTGTAGTCTGCAAAGTACGCCGCTCCAGCTCAAAATCCATTCCATATGTTGCGATTCTTAGTTACCGTGAAATGATCATGGAAACGACTGCATTATCCCCTGAAAAATGTCGTACAGGCGAATTCAAACCAGTCTCAATTATCCCCAACCGCCAGATATTCAGCCACAAAAAGGGCCGCTGGCAATAACAAAAAGGTTGACCTTCGCAGGACGAACTCACAGCTCGGTCTTGTCGTGCGTCTCCCCTCCAGCAGGAACAATCATGGACGGACAGAAAAGAAAAGATATCAGCCCCGGTTTGCAAGTAAATATAGTCCTGAAAAAAGACCAACGATCCGGCAGACTGACCCAGGGGGTCGTCGCCAAACTCCTGACAAAATCCCCAACTCATCCCCATGGCATCAAGGTTCGCCTTGAAGACGGTCAGGTCGGACGAGTCAAAGAAATTCTCCCGGAATAAGGTCGTCCCTTCATGACCATGCACATATGGGTCGATGCGGACGCCTGTCCCAATATTATCAAGGACATTCTGTACAAGGTTGTCGCACGGCGTCAGGTCAAACTGACACTGGTGGCCAACATATCTCTTTCCGTACCATCTTCGCCTCTCATCAATTCCATTGTTGTCCCTTCCGGCTTTGACGAAGCCGACAATGAAATTGCCCGTCAGGTCTCACCCGGCGATCTGGTAATCACTGCTGATATCCCTCTGGCAAATGCCATTGTGGATAAAGGTGCTACTGGCCTCAACCCTCGTGGCGAGTTGTACACCGAGGATAATGTCAAAGGCCTGCTACGCATGCGCAACCTTACGGAAGAACTCCGTAGCGGTGGAATGGTAGCGGGTGGCCCGCCACCGATCGGTCCTAAAGACAAACAGGAATTTACCAACCAACTCGACCGATTCCTGACACGAAACATGAAAAAGCCCGTCCTCTAAGAGGACGGGCTTTTTATTTCTATTCTCAAACAACTCACATTGTTCAAATGACGCTACAAAACGTCACAATACTACTATTCAGCAAGCTTTACCTTAATGGCAGCAGCAATAGCCTTACCCTGCTCGTAGCATTTTGCCAAAGCATCGTGATCAGGCACATACTTAACCTTGACCGGGTCCACGACTTCCATATTCATGTCGTTCAGCCACTGGGTCAGGACCTTGACGCACTCACCGGACCAACCAAAGGAACCGATGGCTGAACCAATCTTGTCCTTCGGACGCAATCCCTTCATGTACGTCATCATGTCGGACATAAGCGGCAAAATACCATTATTGTGTGTCGGGGAACCAAGAATCACGGCAGCGGAGTCAAAGACTTCGTGCATAACTTCGGAATGATGGTTGTACTTCATGGACATGAGTCGCACGGAGACACCTTCATCTACCAAGGCGCTTGCCACGGCTGTGGCCATCTTCTCCGTGGAATGCCACATGGAATCATAGACGATGACGGCTTTGTTCTTGGGCTTCTGTTCAGCATACTCAACGTACTTGTCCATGGCCCACTGACAATCTTCACCACGGAACATAAGACCGTGATCAGGGCAGAGCATGTCCAACTCAAGATTCATTTCTTTCAAGAGCTTCATAGTCTTGAGCACGACCGGGGAGTATGGCAGCACGATATTCGCGTAGTAGAAACGCATCAGTTCTTCCAACTTATAGCGATCCACTTCATCGGCGAAACGCTCGGAAGTAGCCCAGTTCTGCCCAAAAGCGTCATTGGTAAAGGCTATTTTGTCTTCCGGGCAGTAGGTCAACATGGAATCAGGCCAGTGCAGCATACGGGTCTCAATAAATGAAAGATGCCGTTTGCCGATACAAATTTCAGTCCCGGTGGGAACCACTTCAACAGGCCAATCCTTGTAATGGAAATGGGCCATCATGGCTTTCTGCCCCATGGGAGAAGTATAAATTTTCTTGGGCTGGTATTTTTCAATGGCCAACGCCAGACAACCGGC
Organism: Pseudodesulfovibrio nedwellii; assembly: GCF_027923765.1. Classification (NCBI taxonomy): domain Bacteria; kingdom Pseudomonadati; phylum Thermodesulfobacteriota; class Desulfovibrionia; order Desulfovibrionales; family Desulfovibrionaceae; genus Pseudodesulfovibrio; species Pseudodesulfovibrio nedwellii. The sequence continues at coordinate 2,068,220 of NZ_AP026709.1, forward strand.
GTGATCGGGCTCAAGATGGTTGATAACAAAATAATCGATTTTGCGATCACCCAACACCTGAGCGATATTGCACTGGAGGGTACCCCAGAACTCTTCCGCGACGGTGTCGACCAGGGTAACATTCTCATCCATGATCAAAAAGTTATTGTACGTAGTTCCCATCGGGGAATTGGAATAGCCATGAAAATTCCGGCGATTCCAGTCTACCGAACCAATCCAGAAAATATCATTCTTAATTTCAACTGGTTTCATTTCTCTCTCCACATTGAACAGTCAATCAATCGTTATGGCAAAAAGAGACGCGAGCAACAGCACGCGTCTCAGGCCCGAAGTCTTCAGGCGAAAATTTAATCTTCCGGGACAAAGTTGTCCTTGGGAGCGCCGCAAATGGGGCACAACCAGTCTTCAGGCAGGTCATCAAAACTGGTACCAGCCGGGATGTCGGAATCAGGGTCACCCTGCTCAGGGTCGTACACATAGCCGCAAATTTCACACACATATTTCTGCATGGGTCCATTCTCCTTTTGGTCTGTCATATTCGCAGTCGCCGCCGCCGCTGTCAACTTATCCGGGTTTGTTTCAACCGGCAATTCACAATCAGCTTTGGTTGATCCTGGCCCCATAAGGGGACGAAAGCACTTCTTGGTGCCACCGCAGATAGGGCATCGCCATTCATCCGGGATGTCTTTGAAAAAAGTTCCTTTGGGGATCTTCCCCCTGCGGTCACCCTTATCAGGGTTGTATATATACCCGCAATTCACGGTCTGGCATTGATACATTTCTTCCGGATTTGCCATGGCTGCTCCACAAAAATTTGGGGTAAAAAGGGCGGGCATCAAAGCCCGCCCGTACAGATGTCTTTTTAAACATCAAGAGTGATACGGATGTCCCACTCCTGACGTCAAACTACGCAGCCCAGAGGCCGTGCAGATTGCAATATGCTCTCACTGAGATATCACCGGACAGGCCACAAGCACAGAACTCGGCTTCAGGAGCATCTCCGGGTTTAATCATTTTGACAAAACAGGTGTCACCGACCATGACTTCAATCCACTCAATATAATGTTTTTCTTCCATAGGATGAGCAACCTCACCGACCTTGACGGTAATCTTGTCGCCATCCTTGGTCATGACAGGCACATGCTTTTCGACAGCGGCATCGACGGTATTCTCGGCCATAAGAACCATGTCCTGACCGCAACAAACGAGGTCTCCAGCGCCTTCATGAATAGCCAAGACGATGTTACCACACGCTTCACACTTGTAAATTTCACCCATTTTGATTCCCATGTCTCAATCTCCTTAAATAATGTGGTTTACCAGTTGGTATCTTTCATTTCGAAATGAGCCTGGGGATGATCACAGGCCGGACACTTGGCGGGAGCAGTCGTACCGGTATGGTTATAGCCACAGTTCTGGCATCGCCACACGATTTCAGTATCCTTTTTAAAAACTTTACCGGCCTCGATATTGGCTATCAAAGACTTGTAACGTTCCTCATGATATGCCTCGGCAATGGCGATGTTCTCCATGACACAGGCGATCTCGGTAAAACCTTCGTCCCGTGCGATCTTGGCAAAATCAGGGTACATGCATTCGTGTTCTTCTTTCTCTCCGGCGGCTGCTGCATACAAATTTTCCAGCGTGGTGCCGATCTTTCCAGCAGGGAAAGTCGCTGTAATTTCAGCGTCGCCACCTTCAAGAAATTTGAACAAACGCTTGGCGTGTTCCTTTTCATGATTGGCTGTTTCCGTAAAAATATTGAATATCTGAACGTATCCTTCCTTTTTCGCCACGCTGGCAAAATAGGTGTATTTGTTACGGGCCTGAGACTCGCCGATGAAAGCGGTCAAAAGATTCTTTTCAGTCTGTGTACCTTTGAGCGACATTGAAGCTCCTCCTACCCGACTGAATGCCGGGTTGATGCTGATTAGTGAGTTTTCACCAGTTCATTACACCAAATATTTGGCGTTGTCGTATTATTTTGTCTCATCAAAAACACGATTATGCAGAGGTTGCACGATATGATTTTGACCACGCTCATTAACTAGGAATCATTCCTAATTAATAATTTTAATGCTGTCAAGTTACTTTTCTTAAAAATAAACAGAAAAATCATGTTGATAAACGACACGAGCCAGACAAGGGACTCCCTGTCTGGCTCGTAACTGCTCACAGGAACAGTGTGTCACGAATTCATATTTACTGCTGTTCTTTCTGACACTTTGGGCAAATGCCCACGAATTCGACATTAGTATTCAGAATTTTATAACCCGCAGCATATTCTTCAGGCAATTGCGGAATGACAATATCACATTCCACATCAGCAACTGCGGTACAAATTTCACATCTGATATGAGGATGGGGTTCAGCTGTCCCATCAAATCGTTTCTGTTCACCAGGGCCACCCAGCTTGAGAATTAATCCTTGAGACGAAAGGAATTCAAGATTTCTGTACACCGTACCAAGACTGATACGGGGAATGATCTTGCGAACCATATCATAGACTTCATCTGCAGTGGGGTGACATGTCACCTTCTGCAATTCTTCCAATATCACTTTCCGTTGTTTGGAAAGGCGAAAACCCATTTCATGCGCCATGGAGAATCCTCCGATTTATTTAATAACAATTACTATTAACAAAAACAGCAACTGTCAAGATGTATCATCTGTCGTTTTGTAACAGTTCCCACTAACGTAGAATTTGATTTCGTGCAAATGGCTGAAGCATGCTATTTTGCGGACTTTTCGTTCTAAAAACGAATTCTTACCCTTCATGTTGACGCAAAAAAAAAGACCCGACTATTGTCGGGCCTCTTTTCATTATATTCAGGATGTCTCTAATTACGGAACTTGGCTACGAGTTCCGACAGGTTCTGTGCCATTTCCGAAACCTCCAGAATACCACGATTGGATTCCTGGATGCCGGAAAGGACTTCTTGCGACAGATCATTAATCTGCGTCACCCGAGTATTAATTTCATCGGATGTCGAGGATTGTTGTTCGGCCGCCGCTGCGATCCCGTTGACTCTGTCCGCTATGGAGTTGGAATGCTGCACGATTTCGTCCAGTACACCACCGGCTTTCTGGGCCATGCCAGACGTATTGAGCACACGTTCCTTAGCACTGTCCATTTCCTTGACGACATCTGCCGTGGACTGCTGAATCAAAGAAATGGCACCTTCCACTTCCTTGGTAGCATCCATGGTTTTCTCAGCCAGCTTCCTGACTTCATCAGCAACAACCGCAAAGCCGCGACCGGCTTCACCAGCTCGGGCAGCCTCAATAGCTGCATTCAAAGCCAACAGATTGGTCTGGTCAGCTATATCATTAATAACAGCCATGACCTTGCCGATATTTTCTGCACGACTGGACAAGGAGCCCAAGGCTACTGCCAGATTTTCAGTGATATCAGCCACAGTGTTAATTTCGACCACAGTTTCACCAACCACGGTACCGCCATCAGCGGCAACCTTGTTGGCTCGGTTGGAAGCCTCGGCAGTCTCGGAAGCGTTTCTGGCCACTTCAAGAACAGTGGCATTCATTTCTTCCATGGCCGTTGCGACCTGACTGGTCTGATCTGCCGTAGTATCCACACCACGAGCCAGTTCACGCATATGGTCAGACAAAGCGTCAGAAGCCTCATTAAGCCTGTTGGCAACTTCGGTGACTTCGTTGGCGACCACCAGCAGATTCTGCCGTTGCAAATCAATGTTCTTCTTGTCCTCTTCCTCACGGGTCAGATCAATAAGCACACAGATGACGCCCACAGCCTTGCCTTCTGCATCCTTAAGAGGAGAAGCCTCAAAGAGGAGTGGGAAGTCTACACCGTCATTACGCTGGTAAACGAATCGCCCGGTAACAGGCTCGCCAAGACCAATGACGTCAGCCGCATTACAAGTGGCCTCATTCTCAGAATCACAGACGAAGATATCGGAAACAAACCGTCCCTTGACCTCCTCTTCCGAGAGACCAAGAATTGTCCGCAGAGGCGGATTGATAAACTGAAGACGCAAGTCCTTATCCGACACGAAGAGCGGCACCACAATGCCATCGAGTACGCTCTGATTGTACTGAAGTTGATCCCTGATCTGATCAACCATCTCACCGAGATATCGCGACAGGGAGCCAAGTTCATCGCTGCCTGTCACCGTAAACTTGGCATCAAGATTGCCTTTGCTCACTTCTTCTGTGGTGGCTGCGATGTTTGTAATGCGATTAACAATTGCCCGACGCATGAAAATGATCAGGGCTGTCAGCAATGCAATCACGCCAAAAACAGAGATTGCTGCGGACTTGAATTGGTTGTCCTTAAGGGCATTGAACTGTGGGCTGACATCAATGGCCACGACCATGGAACCAAGAATTTTCCGGCTCCTGCCATGACAATGATAACACTCAGCACTATTCTCAATTGATTTCACCTCGGCAAAATGCAATTTGCCGTCGATATCCATGAGTTCACCCGCAACGATCTTTTCTTTCAAACTCTTCCGAATAAGATCGGGAAGCCCATTTTCATGACGAATCTTGAAAATATTCTTTCTTTCGGCTTCAGGCTCAGTGGCGTAGGTAACCTCACCCTTATAGTCAGTCATATAGACTTTGGTATCCGGGTACCGTGCGGCCATATCCTCGAATTTGATCTCGGTACCTTCGTTATCCCCCACTGCCATGGGATCTTCGATGGCAATATACAGCATATCAGCCACACGTTCAGCGGCTGACTCAACTTCATGCAGGGTATGATCCCTTGTAGAAATAGAATTGTAGATGAACAGTCCTGCGAATGCGACCACCGTCAAGATGGAAGAAAGCAGGATGACTTTGACGCCAAGGGATTTCCTGATAAATTTCATACTGCCCCCTAGTGCGCCCCGCCGTAGAGCAGCGGCTTGAAGTCAAACGCGTCAATCCTTTGGGGATTGTGACAAGAAGTGCAGTCTTCCATACTCAGGCTGCCCTTGATCAAATCGGAGTCCCCTCCCGACTCCACGTGGTCATAGCCAGGTCCATGACAGACCTCGCAACCACAGTCGGCCAATCCCGGCGTCTGCTCAAAGCTGACGAAACCACCCGGTTGACCGTATCCTGTCATATGACAGGAATAACATTCAGCAAGCTCCTCCTGATTCAGGTCAGAAGCCATAATTTTTACGGATTTACCCGAATGGGCTTTTTTCGCAAATTTTATAAAATTTCCATATTCCTCTTCGTGACATTCGCCGCACGATTCAGAGCCAACGTATTGACCGGAATTCGTCCGACCAACGCTCGCCATTGCAACCGTGACAACAAAAGCGGCCACAACGAGAATAAGGCTTCCTTTGTACCAAACCGCTCTCTTCAACATGAACCAACCCCCGTAACGTGTAGAACACTCGGGAGGGCCATCACCCTCCCGATATAATTCCGTATTTCATAGATGGTTTTTCCAAGCAGGTAAAGTACTCGCTGAAATCGATTCGCTACTACCAATCCAATGTTGCTTTAAACGCCCCTGCCAAAGCATCAACCTCTTCCCGCAACACTGTATTATCGGCATATTCAACAATAAGTTGAGGGTCATCAGTTACTTTGCCTATGCAAGCAAAAGTTTGGCCCGCGAACTGTTTTTCAAAAGCATCCTTATTTGCACTATCAACAGACACCACAAATCGGCTAGCAGACTCGGAATAAAGTAGGCTGGTCACATTCATGTCGCCGCAGGTGGGAACCTTGGACAAGTCCACTTCGGCTCCCAGACGGCCACCGATACACATTTCAGCCAGAGCCACGCCCAAACCACCATCAGAGCAGTCGTGACAGGCGGTGATCAAATCATTCTGCGTTGCTGCAAAGACGGCTTCGTACCGAGTTTTTGCGGAGATCAGATCGACCTGAGGTACATCGGGATTGGAAAATCCAAGTTGTTGCACGACTTCACTACCACCCAACTCAGGACGAGTCAGACCGAGCACATACACAAGATCGTCACCCTTCTTAAAATCCGAAGTCAGGCACTTGTTTACGTCCGGGATAACACCGATGACCGAGAACAGCACGGTCGGCGGAATGGAAATCTTCTGGCCGCCGCCCTTGTAATCGTTCTTCATGGAATCCTTGCCGGAGACACATGGAACACCAAAACCGAGGCAGTAATGAGCCAGAGCCTGATTCGCACGCACCAGCTGAGCCAACTTGTAACGACCATCAGGGGTGGATTCGGACTGAACCGGGTCGCACCAGCAGAAGTTGTCACAACCGGCCATATAATTGACGTCACCGCCAACAGCCACGGCGTTACGAATACCTTCATCAATGGCGTTGGCCATCATCCAATAGGTGTCGTAGTCAGAGAATTGCGGACAGATACCGTGGGAGACAACCAGCCCCTTGTCCGTGCCGAATTCAGGACGAATCACACCGGCATCAGACGGACCGTCAGCCTTGACGCCCACCATGGGTTTGATCGCGGATTTGCCCTGAACTTCATGGTCATACTGACGGACCACGTATTCCTTAGAACAAATATTAAGTCTGCCGAGCATGTCCTTAAGCAGACCGCTTTGATCTTCAGGAACCGGAACTTCATCTTTTACAAATTCGGGCCGCTCCCAAATGGCGGTCAGTTCCATCTGCGGCACGCCATTATGCAGAAATTCCATATCCAGACAGGTGACGATCTTGTCACCGTAACGGACCAGATACTTGCCGGAATCGGTATAATGGCCAAGAGCCGTGGACTCAACATCCATCTCCACGGACAGAGCCATGAAGTCGTCGAGTTTCTCAGGCGGGACAGCCATGGTCATGCGTTCCTGCGCTTCGGAAATAAGAATTTCCCAAGGCTTCAATCCGTCATACTTGAGCGGGGCCTTGGCAAGATCCATATCAAACCCACCGGAATCTTCGGCCATCTCACCCACGGAGGAGGACAAGCCGCCCGCACCGTTGTCGGTGATGGCGTTATACAGGCCGCGATCACGGGCACGCATAAGGAAATCATACATCTTGCGCTGAGTAATGGGGTCGCCAATCTGGACGGCTGTGGCCGGACTTCCTTCGTGCAGTTCTTCAGAGGAGAACGTTGCACCATGAATACCGTCCGCACCGATTCGACCACCTGACATGACAATGATGTCGCCAGGCAACGCGCATTTCTCGTGGGAAGGTTTACCTGCCACGGTTACCGGCATGGTGCCGATGGTACCGCAGTAAACCAAAGGCTTACCGAGATAACGCTCATCGAACACAATGGAACCATTCACCGTGGGAATACCGGACTTGTTGCCGCCGTGTTCAACGCCTTCACGAACACCTTCGAACACACGACGGGGATGCAGCAATCTCGGAGGCAATTCGCCTTCATAAAAAGGATCGGCAAAACAGAACACATCGGTGTTGCACAGGAGGTTCGCACCAATACCTGTGCCCATGGGATCACGGTTAACACCCACGATGCCTGTCAATGCTCCGCCGTAAGGGTCAAGGGCGGAGGGAGAGTTATGCGTCTCCATCTTCACACACACATTCATGGTGTCGGAAAAACCAATGACACCGGCATTATCCTTGAAAACCGACAGACAGTAGTCACCGCCTTCCCGGATGGCGGCATTACGCTCGCGAATCTGCTTGGTGGAACCCTGAATGAACGTCTTGTAAAGACTGGAAAGCTCTATGGTCTTGCCAGTTTCAGTGTTCTCATAGCTAATCTTCGCGCTGAAAATCTTATGTTTGCAGTGCTCGGACCATGTCTGGGCCAGCACTTCAATCTCTGCGTCAGTGGGGTCCACAGACATGCCCATGGACTCACGCTCGGTTCGGACTGCAGAATCAGCGTAGTAACTGCGGATGTCATGCATCTCACGCAGAGACAAGGCCAAGGTATTGGCGCGAGAAAAGTCTGTCATTTCCTGATCGGACATGGTGGACAAGGGAATAATGACCACTTCGTCGGAAGCCTGCCCTGTAACACGAGCAGCCTTGGCCTCAAAGCCGGGATCGGACTTCCATGTTCCCGTGGACTTGTACTCATACCGCTGAATCAATTCGTTGGCCAACAGGTCCTTGGACACATGCTGAATATCAGTCTCGTTCATGTCAGCGCATATGAGGTACTGTTTGGAGGTATAAACCTTGACCCCTTCCAAAGCCTCTTTGTCCAACCCGAGAGCCACACCGAGTGTTTCCCGAGCGGTACGACCTTCGTTGTCAGTCACACCAGGACGGAACCCGACCTCGACAATCCAGTCAAAATCACGTGCCAGCGGCTTAAGTGCCACTTCATGCAGAACCGGATCGTGCAGGGCTGCTCGCTCCAGAGCCATATCAACCTGCTCCTGCGACAATCCTTCCAGAGTAAAAACATTGACAATGCGAATGTCTTGAACATCCATACCAAGTTCACTCTTGATCTTGCGGGCGACTCGCTCACCCAGCACGTCACGGACGCCTTGCTTTAGTCCAACGACGATACGACACAACATGATAGATCTCTCCTCACCGGCTGCCGCGCATTGGCATGTCGACAGGCAACCGCACATTTTATTAAAAGCAGAAGGCCGATCCCCTGCCTGGGAACCGGCCTGAAATTACTTGGTTCTGGTCAGCACAAAATCCGCAGCCTGTTTAAGCACGGAGAGTTCTTCCCCAGGCTCGAAACCATCCAAACACGCCTTGGCCTTCTCCACATACGCCGCGGCCTCTTCGCGAGTCTTCTCCGAATATCGGCCTTCCCTCACCTGCGCCAAAAGATCTTGACACTGCTCGTCTGTCAGCGACTTCTCCTTGAGGGCCTCCAGCAGAGTTTCACACCCGGCTTCATCGCCTTCTTCCATGAGCAAAATCAACGGCAATGTGACCTTACCTTCCTTAAGATCGCCGCCTTCAGGCTTGCCGGTCTCGGAAGTGGGAGACGCATAATCCAAAGCATCGTCCACCAATTGGAATGCGATGCCAAGGTTCAGACCGTATTCACCGGCTGCATCCTCCTGTTCTGGAGTCGCCCCGGCCAAAACAGCACCGCATCGACAGGCACACTCAATGAGTCGAGCTGTCTTGCCGATGATGATTTCCATATAGGTCTGACGGTCCAAAGAAGGATCTTTGGAAAAAGCTATTTCCTCGATCTCGCCCACAGCGGTTTCCATGGTGCCTTTGGCCAGCAACCAGGAAAGCTTGGCATTGCCGTAGCGGGCAGCCATCTCATTGGCCAAGGCCAACAGGGCATCGCCTGCCAGAATAGTCTCGGTACGGCCAAAGACCAGATGCGCAGCAGGTCTGCCACGCCGCAACTCGGCATCGTCGAGATAGTCGTCATGCAGCAGTGTGGCCGAATGCAACAGCTCAAGCGAACAGGCAATGGCGTGATGATCATCCTTGTCATACCCGAGCGAACGGGCAAACAACAAGGTGAGTAGGGGCCGGATACGTTTACCGCCAGAGCCGATAATATGCTTGGCAACATCCCGGACCAGCCCATTCAGCTGATCGGCCTCTTTGTCGAGAAAACCGTTGATCTCAGGGAGTTCTCGTTGAAAATATCGTAAAAGTTCTTCCATATCTCAATACTATGTCAGGTTGCGGGTTGAGGGGCAAGCCCCGTTTTACGCGGTAAAAAGCGTTTCGGCAGCCTCGCCGAGCCGCCTGAGCGCTCCTTTCAAATCCCAATCCTCGGCATCACGGGAACCGACCATATTGGAAATGGTCCTCACTTCCAAAAAGGGCATATCCGCCCGTTTGGTGCCATAAGCCATTCCGAAGCCTTCCATATTCTCCACGTTGGCATTGCAGGACACCTTGAGCCAGCCTGCCCGCTCGGGAGTACCAGTTACACTACTGACAGTGACAGAAGAGGCACGCAGCCATTTGTCCCCCAGCGTCAGTTCCATAACTTTGGCATCATTCACCGGATTCAGCTTGACCCGATTCCAGACGATCTGCCCATCAGCTTGACCCTGCGGAAACCCGATCCCCTTGGGATCAACACTCCCCTCTTCATCCAGCAGACCATATTCGGGCCATGTTTCCTGCCAGCAATAGCAGGTGGACAACATGGGGAATTCATCCAAATCATAGGCTCCGGCAATACCCATGTTGACCACACCATCTACATCATCCCGCTCCAGAAGAGCTCCGAGTATCAAGGCCGTATTCACCAGCCCCACACCGGTCACGGCCAGAAGCAGGGTGTGCCCATTGAAGTCATGTTCCACCATTTCCCCCTGTGCCATTCTCGGCGCATCAGGAAAAACAGCTTTCATCTCATTGGGGGTTGCCGTCACTACTACAATCATGTGGAATCCTTACAATCGCCAATATGCGATATCTTCAGCTTCAAGTTCTGCGCGGTCGAAAAAGCCTTTCACATCCACAATCAGTGCGGTGTCGGGATTGGCAAACCACCCTTTCAAATCAGCAACCGGGATAGTCGCGTACTCATCATGAGACACGGCCAGTATCAACGCATCCAAATTTCGCATTTCGTCCAGCTCACACAATTCGATACCCAAAACATCACGGGCTTCTTCATGATCCGCCTCGGCGTCATGCACCAGGATATCCACGCCGTAATCATTCAATTCCTCAAGGATATCGACCACCCGCGTATTGCGCAGATCTGGCACATTTTCCTTGAAAGTCAAACCGAGCACACCAATACGGGCACCCTTGATCTTGCAGTCATTATTGATAAGCCGCTTGATGGTGGATTCGGCAATAAACTTGCCCATATTATCGTTGATCTCACGACCAGCTAGAATAACATGAGGGTGGAATCCCATGGCCTCGGCCTTGAAGGTCAGATAATACGGATCAACACCGATACAGTGTCCGCCCACCAAACCAGGGCGAAAAGGCAGGAAATTCCATTTTGTACCGGAGGCCTCGAGTACATCCAACGTATCGATGCCCATGGTATCAAAAATCAGAGCAAGTTCATTCATAAGCGCAATATTCAGATCGCGCTGAGTGTTCTCGATAACCTTGGCAGCTTCCGCCGTACGAATATCCGGGGCCAGATGTGTTCCAGCCTTGACCACGGTACCGTAAACATCCTGCAACAGCTTGCCGGACTCCTCATTCTGGCCAGCTACAACCTTGACGATGGTCTCCAGCCGGTGAATCTTATCGCCGGGATTAATCCGCTCGGGAGAATAACCCACCCAGAAATCCTCGCCGCACTTGAGACCGGACTCGGCTTCAAGGATCGGGACACAAATTTCTTCAGTCAGGCCGGGATATACCGTGGATTCGTAAACGACCACGGAACCACGTTGTAAATGCTTGCCCACAGACTCACTCGCACCCTTAACCGGACGCAAATCAGGGCTACGAAATTCGTCGATGGGTGTCGGCACAGCCACCAGAATAAGCCGAGCCTTCGCCAAATCAGCCAAATCGGCCGAAAAGGTCAAATCCACATCGTCACCAACCGTGGAAAAGTCCACCTCATTGGTACGGTCGATACGCTGGTTCAATTCTGCCACACGCTTTTCGGAGACATCGACACCAATAACATTGAAATGACGCCCCAGAGCCACGGCCAGTGGCAATCCCACATAACCCAGTCCAACAATAGCGATACTGTCGGCCTTGCTCTTCAATTGATCAAAAGAAATCATGCTCATTATTCTCCATTAACCCGTTCGGGTGGACACCGACACTGTTCTATGGCTATCTATTTGCCATGAACATCGACTGGTCGCTTCTTATCCTTGCGGTGGGGTTAGCCTTTGTTTTCGAAGGCATTCCCTATTTTCTCTTTGCCGAGCGCATGCCGCTCATGCTTATTCGACTGGCTGAGCAACCACCAAAGTTCCTGCGGTTCATCGGTCTAGCCGCAATTATTCTCGGCCTGCTCGTTATTTCGTTTGGACGCTCTTTGCACCCTTAGGTTTTTTCTTGATCGGATTTTTCTTTGCTTTCTCAGCCGCCTTTTTCGGGGCGGCTTTCTTTTTGGGCACAGTCGTCTTCGGTATCAGCGCACCCTCGGGGGCTGAAGCCTTTACCGTTTGGACAGGCTTTTCAGCCACATGCAAATACACAATGCCAGACATCAACGGCACATTATAGACACGCTCGAATCCAGCTGAAAGCAGTTCATTACCGAGCGCTCGCTCATCTGGAAAACTCTTGATGGTCTCTGCGAGATATCTATACGCGAAAGGATCACCGGAAATCCGGTCTCCTATGAAAGGAAGCAATTTGTCGAGATAAAAATTGTACAGCCCTTTCCAGACCCGCTTGGAGCCTGTTCCGAACTCAAGAATACAAAGTCGTGCACCGGGCTTGAGCACCCGATAAAATTCGGCATAGGCATCTTCACGCGGCAAGATGTTACGGATACCAAAGGCGATAGTGGCCGCTGACATGGACTCATCAGGCAAAGGCAGTGCTCGACCATCAGCCTGAACCGGGAAAATACGCGATTCACGGCCTTTCTTGAGTTTTTTTACCTTGCCATTCTCAAGCATGGGCAGCGCGAAATCCAAGGCCGCAACTTTGCATCCCGGATATTGTCTGAGCAGTTCCACGGAAACATCCATGGTCCCGGCAGCAAGATCGAGCACGATACCATCAGGGGCAGGCCGCGCAGCCTTAGCCAAACGATAACGCCAATAAATATCCTGCCCCAACGACAAGGCATGATTCAAGAAATCATACCATCCGGCAATTCGACCAAACATGTCGGCCACTCGTTTGCCATGCTCTGCGTGGGTACTCGCGCCAGTGTGGGATTGGCATTCTGGCTTGGTCATCTATTCGCTCTTTTCCGCCAGTTCAGCCTCGCGAGAGCCATCTCCGACAGTCTGGCCGGTGACAGTACGCATGACGTCCTTGTAGATGACATCAAAATTCTGCCCAAAATTGGAAGGGGAAATACGTCCGACCTCGATAAATTTGATCACCACTTCCTTGGCGACCTGCAAGGCCTGCTTGTCAATCTTATCCATTATAATCTCCCGGGTTTCAATGGAAAAAACCGCCCGGTGGGAAATGGCCTTGACCAACATAGTCAGGGTGCCGGGCGGGAAAAAAGGAAGAAACCGAAAAGCCCCTTTCTTTTTTGGAAATTTAGTAGCATGCCCCACCCCGTTCCGTCGAGGTATTTAGGGGCTCCAAGCCGCACAAACCAAACACGGATTTAAACAATGTTTAATTCTTCCATTGACACAAATATGGAGTCCCTCTATACGGACATTTCAAACACTGTTTAAAATGCTGATTGAATAGAACGTATGGAGAAGTCATGAGCAAAGAAACGACACGGAACAAGATACTTTTTGCAGCAAGCGACGTCTTCTGTGAAAAAGGTTTTGACAAGACAAGAGTCCGCGATATCTGTGCTATCGCCGACGTCAACGTCGCGGCCGTCAACTATCATTTCGGCGACAAGCAGAACCTTTTCTATAGAGTTCTCGCCCTCTGGATGGAGGAGTTTGTCGAAAAAGCCGACCTTCAAAAACGCATGGATACCAAGACAACGCCAGAAGAAAAATTCCGCGAATACATCTACGCCGAACTGGGTTCTTTATGCGTATACAACGACCCCGAGGGGCTCACATTAAACAGAGTCCGGCTCATATTGCAGGAATTGACTGCTGAAGATCACAAACCTGAAGTCTTCGAGTGCCACAAGGAGCTGGAGCAAAAAGTCATATATCCAGTCATCAAAGAACTGATCTCTCCCTGCGAAGATCCCGAAGTCATCCACAATGCCTGCATCGCCGCCACATCCATGACGACCCATTATTTCCTCATGGCCATGGATGATCCAAAGTTCGCCTTGCAAACCATAGAGGACCTCGACTTTTCGACGGACTTCCTGACCACGTTCGCCTTGGGCGGACTTAAAGCCATCAAAGAGAAATGCCATGTATAAAAAATATCTTACTCTCGTATCCCTGTGCGCCATCATGCTTGTCACCACAGGCTGTAACGACACACCCACCGAAGCGAAAATGATCGAATCCAAAGCGGTCAGGGTCGTCACCTCAAAGGTTGAACCGATCACCATGATCGACATGCTCAACCTGCCCGGTGCAACAGAACCAGACGACGATGTCTGCGTGTCCTCGGAAAGCTCCGGTACTGTTATATGGCTCGGCGTCAAGGAAGGAGACCGGGTAAAAAGGAACGCCCTTATCGGCCGACTGGATGTCTCTTCCAGCGGCGCACGGTTCGATCAGGCAAAGGCCACCAAAAAGCTCGTCACCGAACAGCTCCGTCGTCGTCGCGAACTCCTGAAAAAGGGTGTTCTGGCCAAAGAGGAATTTGACCGCATGGAAGCTGAACTGGCCCGTTCCGAAGCCTCCCTGCGCGAAATGCAAGTCAACGTTGAATACGGCGTGGTCCGTGCTCCCATTTCCGGGATCGTCAACCACTTGTATCTGGATCGCGGCGAACGGGTGAAGGCCGGTGACATGTTCGTGGACATTGTTGATCCGTCCGTCATCCGCACGACCATCAACGTGCCTGAAATGGATATCCCTTATATCAAAAAAGGGCTGGAAGTGACTGTCACCGTGGACGCCATCCCCGGCCGCGTCTGGAAAGGCGTTGTGGATTTCATCTCTTTCAAAGCAGACAATGCATCCAAAACCTTTGAAACTCGCGTACTCACCGATAATCCTGACGGAGCAATCCGCGCAGGCATGCTCGCCCGCGTCTCTTTGGAGCGTCGCGTCCTCAAAAACGCAGTTACCACTCCACTTTACGCCATCATCAATCAGGGTGGGGAACGACTGCTCTACGTTGAAGAAGATGGCGTGGCCCGTGCCCGTACCATCGAAATCGGCGTTGTCGAAGGCGACCACGCACAAGTCACCAAAGGCCTCAAGATTGGCGACAAGTTGATCGTATCAGGTCACACACTGGTTGAAGACGGAACCAAGGTGAACGCACAATGATCATCAACAAGGCTGCCCTCAACCGACAGTCCACCGTCATGGTGCTGTTGGTCTTCATCATCATAGCCGGTCTTGCGAGCTACGCATCACTGCCCAGGGAAAGCGACCCGGACATCACCATCCCCTATATCTTCGTACAAACTACCTTTGAAGGCGTAGCCCCAGAAGATATGGAAACATTGGTCACGATGCCCATCGAACGAAAGCTCACCGGATTATCCGGCACCAAGGAAATCTCTTCCATCTCCGACGATGGCGTGTCCATCATCAAGGTCGAGTTCAACCCCGGCGTGGACATCGACGATGCCTTGCAAAAAGTGCGCGATAAGGTGGACCAGGCCAAGCCCGACCTGCCTCAGGATCTCCCTGACGATCCGATGATCAACGAAGTCAATCTTTCGGAGATGCCCATTCTGAACGTGGTGCTGTCCGGTCCGTTCACATTAAAACGACTCAAAGTCTTTGCAGAAGGGCTAGAAGATCTCATTGAAGCAGTTCCGGGTGTACTGGAGGCCAAAATCATCGGTGGTCTTGAGCGCGAAATCCATGTGGAATTCGACATGGACCGCGTAGCCTTCTACAACATCCCACTGTCCAGCCTGCTCAAATCAGTAAGCAACGCCAACGTCAACACCCCCGGTGGTTCTGTGGAGATCGGACAAGCCAAATACCTTGTTCGTGTACCTGCCGACTTCAAAACACCGGATGAAATCGACCGAATCGTGGTCCACTCACAGGATGGTAGACCCGTCTATCTGAGAGATATCGCCACCATTCGCGACCATTACAAAGACCCGACATCCATCAGCCGTTTCAACGGCAAACAATCCGTGACCATCGAAGTCAAGAAACGGGCAGGCGAAAACATCATCGAGATCAACGACGCAGTCAAACGCATCATTGATGAAGAACGGGAAATCCTGCCGCCTACACTGGCCATCGATCTGACCGCCGACAAATCGGATGACATCCGCAATATGGTCGCCGACCTCCAGAACAACATCATCACCGGCCTGCTGTTGGTGCTGATCGTCGTCTTCGCCTTTATCGGAGGACGGTCAGCCTTGTTCGTATCACTGGCGATCCCGTTATCCATGCTCATTACCTTCAGCGTACTGGACATTGTCTCCATCACACTGAACATGGTTGTGCTGTTCTCACTCATCCTCAGCCTCGGCATGCTCGTGGACAACGGCATTGTGGTCGTGGAAAATATCTACCGACACATGCACATGGGGAAAACCCGAATTCAGGCAGCCCATGACGCCACAGACGAAGTGGCCTGGCCGGTTATAGCCTCCACTCTGACCACGGTGGGCGCATTCTTCCCCATGATTTTCTGGCCCGGTATCATGGGCGAATTCATGAGCTATCTGCCCATTACGGTCATCATAGCCCTGTTCGCCTCCCTGTTTGTGGCTCTAGTCATCAATCCCGTCCTGTCTGCCAAGTTTCAAGGCATCCCCAATGTCGATGAGAAAGTGAAACCAAGCGCCATTGACCGCATGATGGAACGATTCAAGGACTTGTACCGGCCTATTTTGGAATGGTCCCTGAACCATAGGCTCACGGTCCTCGGCCTGTCCTTTGCATTCCTTGTGGTGTCCATCGTAGCCTTCGGCGCATTCGGCAAAGGCGTGGAGTTTCTGCCTACGACCGAGCCTAAACGCACGGACGTCAAAATCAAGGCTCCCATCGGCACCAATTTGGACGCATCGGATGCTATCGTGCGCGTGGTCGAGGACATCACCAAAGATTACAAAGATATTGAATACATCATAGCCAACACGGGTGAATCCGGTTCATCCGATGAAATCGGCACACATTACAGTCTGGTCAAACTCGACTTCATGGACATTCAGGATCGCTCACGGCCTTCGTCGGAAATCACAAGTGAGATCCGCGACAAACTTCAAGCCGCCATCCGTGGCGTAGAGATTCAGGCTGAATCCGAAAAAATGGGACCGCCCACCGGCGACCCCGTCAATCTTGAAATATACGGCACAGACCTGCGCAAACTCGGCGCATTGGCCGGAGCCATCAAACGCGCCATCAGGGACGTACCCGGCATGGTTGACCTCAAAGACAACTATGTGGCTGCCAAACCTGAAATCCGCGTGGATGTAGACAAAGAAAAAGCGGCTCTGCTCGGCGTGGATGCCTACACCATCTCACGGGCCGTCAAAACCGCCATCAACGGCCTCAAAGTCGGTGTCTACCGCGAAGGCAAGGATGAATACGATATCGTCGCTCGTCTGCCTAAAAAGGACCGTAATTCGCTTGAGGACATCAAACGGATCACGGTTTCCGGCCCCAATGGCGAGCCTATCCCCATCACCAGCTTATGCACGGTGACCTTGGGTGGAGGACTCGGCGGCATCAACCGTATCGACCAAAAGCGTGTGGTCACATTATCTGCCGATGTATCAGGCAGACTGGCTGAAGATGTTATTACGGATATCAAAACCCGGCTGACCGAATTCGAATTCCCACGTGGCTACAGCTATCAGTTCACCGGCGAGCAGGAAGAGCAACGCAAGGCCTCCTCATTTTTGGAGACCGCGTTCACTGCAGCCCTATTCCTCATCTTCATCGTATTGGTCACCCAATTCAATTCCATCTCCACACCGTTTATCATCCTGACCGCTGTCATCCTGTCACTGGGAGGCGTCATGGTCGGCCTGCTAATTACCGGCACGGCCTTCGGCGTCATCATGACCGGCGTCGGCGTGCTCAGTCTTGCAGGCGTGGTTGTCAATAATGCCATCGTGCTCATTGACTACTATGAACAATTGAAACTGCGAGGCGTAGAAGCGCGTGAAGCCATCATCGAAGCGGGTCTGACCCGATTCCGCCCAGTGCTGCTCACCGCCATCACAACGGTGTTGGGGCTGGTGCCCATGGCAACGGGTGTAAGCTTCGACTTCATCAACTTCCGTTTGGACACTGGCAGCGAAAGCTCTCAGTGGTGGGGCCCCATGGCCGTGGCCGTTATTTTCGGTCTCGGCATCGCCACCATTCTGACTCTAGTAGTCGTACCCTGCCTTTGCTCATTACAAGAATCGTTTAAGATTCGTGCAAAAAAACGAGCCGAAGCCAAAGCATAACCCAAACCATCCATATCAAACATTCTCAAAGGGAGGAGGTCTTGTCCTTCTCCCTTTTTTCCATTCCAGCCCTACTCAAAAAACACGTTCTGCAATGAAACAACGCACTTTGCCTTCACAGCCCGAGCTTCTCTCCTCAACTTGCTTTCCTGACCCGCCCTTGGTAGTCATATCGGAATGAAATCCTACATTTGTCCCTTGAGGAAACGTCACTCGGCTCTCGGCCGTCTTACTCGTATTTTGATGCTTGCCTTTCTGGTGTGCATGGTGGTACCCGCTCCCGTGTCTTCGGAAACCATCGGCACGGTGGATACCGTCTTCCACATGTTCTCCCGCGATGACGACATCGTGGTAGAGGCCTTTGACGACCCGGATATTCCGGGCGTGACCTGCTACTTGAGCCGTGCGCGCAAGGGTGGAGTCAAAGGTATGATAGGCGTAGCCGAAGACCCGTCCGATGCTTCCATTGAGTGCGTTTGTACCGGAGACATCACCGTACCGGAGAAAATCCGAAACGGGAAAAAAGACGGAAAAAAGGTATTCAAGAAAGGCACCTCGCTGGTCTTCAAATCCATGCAGGTCGTTCGGTTCTATGACAAGAAACGGGACGTCATTATCTACATGGTATACAGCGACAGGATGGTGGAAGGATCGCCCCAAAACAGCGTTACCGTTGTCAAAGTGAAATAAATCGTTCGGAGGAAACACGTGAGCGAAGATGAAGTAACACGCCTGGTCAATGACGTCATGTCCAACCCGGCCCTGGTCAATGAAGCAAAAGAAGTCAAGGATCAGGCTGGCATGGCGAAATTCGTCACATCCAAAGGGTACTCCCTGACGGAAGACGAACTAAAACAACTCTGGACCATGGCAGTCAACTATATGGGAGTGCAAGGATAAACATCCTTCTGCAACACGAGAACTCTCAACGGACGGGCATATGCCTGTCCGTTTTTTTTGCCCAATAAAAACTAAAATTTCCAAAGGACCCGAACATACCCGCCAAAAGCATTATCCAACTTGTGTGACGACTGGTATGATCCAGCAGAATTATACAGTCGGTATTCCCGCAAGTAATGATACTCAGGCCCGATGGACATGACAATGTCCTCATTGGGTGCATAATCCAAATACAACCCGGCCTTGGAGTGAACAACACCAAGATACCCGCTTTGATACAAAGAGTTGCCGGAATCCAGTCGATACGTCTTCTCAACCCGGGATACGGCAAAGCTAAAATTAATTGCATCCGAACCGTTCAGCACGTCGTCAGACAGTCCAAGAGACTGCAAAGTCCGACGGAGGGCCTTTTGTGACACTGCAACGGCCAGTCCAATTTCAGCCTCTCCCAAAAGATCCTGATTAAGCGGCGATAGGGCCACGGTTCTGGCGGTCAGTCCGAGCATCCACCCCTGCCAGAAATCATAGGCAATGCCGCCGTCAAAGCCGACACCCACGGCACCGGGAAAAGTTGTTTCAAAAGAGGAGGCCACTTCACCGTTAACCCAGTATCGCCAACGATCACCAACGGTGTCGTTGAGTAAACGGGCCTGCAATGTAAAATCATGCAAGATGTCCCATGGCGTCAGACTACCGCCGACACTGAAGGTCTTGGCAACTCCTTCCGTGTGCGTCCATGCGAAATCCGAAGCCATGTAAGAAAGTTTGAAAATCGAATAGTCGACTGACAGCGAGGTACGGAAGACTTCCACACCGCCAAGCCCATTGCTGAAGTCCGCACCACCCACATAATCAAAGGCCGTCTCCAGACGGAGTTTCTTGCTCACATTGGTCGGTGCAGTCAGCAAAAAATCCGGCTGGGTCGTGCTGAATTCGGTATCGGCCAAGACAACTGGCGAACACGTCAACAAAAAAACAAGGGCTATCAAAAAACGCGACATAACCGACATGGGTACGCGGTTGCCCTGTTTCTGGCAAGACCGGCAGGCCCTCTGTTACAATGTCAACGGCAATTCGATGGATTCCTGCGGACACACACTGACGCAACTGCCGCACTCATCACACCGTGCACCGTTGATGGAATAGGGTTCACCCGGAATAATAGCCTTGAAAGTACAGACTTCAAGACATTCTCCGCAACTCACACAATCATTCGTTATCCAGCAGCCAGCCTCATTGTGAGTCTCACCGCCAAAGGAAAAACGGGAGCGCAACAACTTGTGATCACGGTGTTCCTCTTCAAAATCATAATCAAAGATTTCGCCCTTGCCCTTATAAAGACAAAACAGGCGCATGGCAGGATACCGTTCCTGTTCTTCAAAAACATATTGCATTGTCTCGTCACCGGCCTCGGCCTTGATTATGATACTACCTTGGGTCACTTCACGAACTTCTCCCGTGATACGCAACGTAAAACCCGGAGCAAAATACGGCTGTCCAACCGAATTCTTTTTTTCCTTGCGACCATGAGGATAAATACCACTCACGGAAATCCGGGGATTAGCCTTGAGCTGATGATAAAAGGGCTTGGAATCCATGGTCAGGAAATACACGCCGTCCTCGTCACCACCACATACGCTGATAATGCGACTGTGCATGGCATCGCCGTCCAAAGTCGTCATAGAAAGGCAACCGATTTTGGCAATGGCCTCGTGCACTTCGTTCAATGTCATTGTAAAACCTCCATACATTCAGTTAATGGCTGTATGGTAGGGAAAGCGCACTGGAATCAACAGGAACTATCGTACAAAAGAATGGTACTTTTCTCGCATCTGCTCCCGAAAACCTGAGGGCGTGACTCCAGCCTCCCGTTTGAAGAACCGGCCAAAATAGGAAGGATCGTCAAAGCTGAGTTCAAAACAGATTTCCGACACGTTCATATCGGAGTGAGCGAGCATCCGCTTGGCGGCCATGACCATCTCGGTACGCACTATCTGGCCGGGCGTGGTCCTGGTGGCTTCCTTGACTGCAGAATTCAACCTGGACACGCTCACACCCAAGGCATCGGCGTAGTCCTGCACAGACATCTGCAAAAGGTACTTTTCGGCAACCATTTTCTTAAACAGGCGGACTAAGTCAGGCTCTCGCTCTATGGAATCCACGGTCACACTTTCAGCATACATGCGTTGCAGATTAACCATGAAGATATGGAAAAAAGCCCGCAGAACAGACACAAACCCTTCATTCCGTCCATCAAACTCTTTACGCATCTTCTCCACCAGATCAAGCAGGACCGCCGCCTGATCCGGTGAAGCATGGTACTGAGGCAAATGAGCGGAACTATAAAAAAACTCCAGATCTGCCATGTTGACAACAGGCGATTCCGGCGAGCGCATGAAATCTTCGGTAAAGGCCATGACATAGCCTTTCAAATCCCCCTCGGGCCTCCACAAATGCAGTTGGTGGGGCGACACGAAATACAAAGAATTCGACGTAATGTCATAGGGTTGAAAATCGATAACATGCACCCCCTTGCCTTCAGTCACAAACTGGATGGCAAAGTAATCATGCAAATGCGGCTCAAGAATATCCGAAACAGGACATCCCGAACCTTCTGTGAACGGCCATATTATAAAATTTGCCAAGGGATCAATCATCTCCTCGGCCTTATGAACTGTATGCGTCTCTGTCATTGGACACCTGTACCCTCTGCATCGTTGCAATGGCAAGACTCTCCGCCGTGATTCCCTGCGCTGACATGGCATCGTGACAAACCACCCTCCTTTTCCTCAAGTCGGAATATGTTGGGACCCAACATATCGCACACGCATAAGACCCTAAAGGGACTCATTCCTTCATGGCTGGCACATTTCAGCACAAAAAAAAGCCAGCCCCACAAAAGAACCGGCTTTTCACCAACATATTTCAGGCTACGGATTAGGAACCGCAGCACTTCTTGTATTTCTTACCACTACCGCACGGGCAGGCAGCGTTGCGGGAAACCTTGGGAGCCTTCTTGACCGGCGTGACCTTCTTGTCCTTCTCGGATTCGTGGTCAGTGTACTCCAGTTCCTCGGAACCTTCGTGCTTAAACTCTTCGTCCTTGACTTCGGCCTCGATGCGCAAGTGAGAAAAAGCGCGCATGACATTTTCCTTGATGGTATAAACCAGCTCGGCAAACAATTCGAACCCTTCACGCTTATATTCCTGCTTCGGATCTTTCTGGCCGTATCCACGCAGGCCGATGCCGTCACGCAGATGATCCATATTCAGCAGGTGCTCCTTCCAATTGCGATCCAAAGAATCAAGCATGAAGTAGCGCATGATTTCCTGATAATGATCTCCGGTGGAAGTTCGCAGGTACGCAAAAATATCATCCACCCATTCTGCGGCTTGTTCCCGACTCGGCAGTTCGACGTCCTGCCATGCCTCGAACCGCTCAAAATTGAAAACCTCTTCCAGACGGGCACGCACGGAATCAATGGTCTCCTGATCCGGGTCCTTCATGTCCAATACAGGTTCCAAAATGTCTTCAACGAGATCAGTGGAATATTCCAAAGCCAGTTCTTCGACTTCCTTGGCCTTCATCAGGTCATGACGCAAAGAATAAATGGCTTCACGCTGCTGATTCATGACATCGTCATATTCCAGAAGCTGTTTACGAATTTCGTAATGATGTCCTTCCACGCGTGTCTGAGATTTTTCAATGGCATTTGAGACCATCTTATTCTCAATGGCCATGCCGTCTTCCAGACCGAGCTTCTCCATAATGCCCTGCAAACGATCAGAACCGAACAGTCGCATGAGATCATCGTCCAGTGCCAAATAGAAACGGGAGGAACCCGGATCACCTTGACGACCGGAACGACCTCGCAACTGGTTATCGATACGGCGAGATTCGTGCCGCTCAGTGCCAATAATGTGTAGGCCTCCGAGTTCACACACTCCCTCGCCGAGCTTGATGTCAGTACCACGACCCGCCATATTGGTGGCGATGGTGACTTTTTTCTTGTGTCCGGCCTCAAGCACGATCTCGGCTTCCTTTTCATGCTGCTTTGCGTTGAGCACGCTATGCGGGACCTTGAGTTTCTTAAGCAACCGAGACAGTAATTCAGATTTTTCGATGGACACGGTGCCGACCAACGCGGGCTGACCACGGCGGTAGCAATCCTCGATATCCTCGGCGATAGCCTGATATTTCTGTTCCTGCGTTTTGTAGATGGAATCCGGGTTATCAATACGAACCATCGTCTGATGCGTAGGGATAACGATGACTTCAAGATTATAAATCTGCCCGAATTCAACGGCTTCGGTGTCAGCCGTACCAGTCATGCCGGCCAGCTTGTCATACATGCGGAAATAGTTCTGGAAAGTGATAGACGCGAGGGTCTGGTTCTCAGCCTCGACCTTGACATTTTCCTTGGCTTCAATGGCCTGATGCAGACCATCAGACAAACGACGCCCCGGCATGAGGCGACCCGTAAATTCATCGACCAGCACGACCTGATTGTCCTTGACGATGTACTCGACATCATTCTGGAAACAATGGTGCGCCTTGAGTGCCTGAAGCACATGATGCTGAAGTGCGATGTGCTGCGGATCAAACAGGTTATCCACGTCGAGCAACCCTTCGATTTTCTCCACACCAGCGTCAGTCAGAGTGATGGACTTGGTTTTCTCGTCCAGCACAAAATCACCATCGGGGATAGCGTCTTTGTCTTCAGGGTCAGTGGGCGAAGACTTGATCAAATTGGGAATGATGGTATCGATACGACGGTATAACCCAGAAGATTTCTCGCCGGGACCGGAAATAATAAGCGGAGTTCTCGCTTCATCGATAAGAATGGAATCGACTTCATCCACGATGGCGAAATTGAGCGGCCGCTGAACCAGCTGCTCCTTATAAAATTTCATATTGTCGCGCAGATAATCGAAACCGAACTCATTGTTGGTGCCGTACGTAATGTCTGCGTTGTAGGCTTCCTGACGTTCCTGATCGTTCAGGCCGTGCACAATAACGCCTACGGTCAAACCGAGGAAGTTGTACAATTGGCCCATCCACTCGGCATCACGGGAGGCGAGATAGTCGTTGACCGTGACAACATGCACGCCCTTACCGGACAATGCATTAAGTACAACGGCCAAAGTCGCGACAAGCGTCTTGCCTTCACCGGTCTTCATTTCCGCGATCTTGCCCTGATGGAGGACATATCCACCAATAAGCTGCACGTCATAGTGACGCATAGGCGGATCAAATACCCGCTGACCCGCTTCACGGACCAAAGCAAAGCATTCGGGCATCAGTTCGTCCAGGGTCTTTTCCCCGGCGGCAACCTGCCCTTTCCACATGGCTATCTTGGCCTGAATGTCGGCATCAGACAACGCCTGCATTTCTGGCTCAAAGGCATTCACCTGCTCGACAAGGGGCTTGATCTTCTTCAGATATCGGTCATTTTTGGAACCGAAGAGAAATTTCAGCATATATATGGTCTCCTGGGAGTCTTATGCGATCTTAGCAAGGCACACGGCAAATTCACACCGTGGCACTGTGAAGCATGATATAATCGGAATCCGCTTTGTCAACGCGACAGACGTGTGAAATCGCGGTTTTTCCCGGCGGGAATGCAATAGCACAAAGGAAAGACCAACGAAAGGGAGCAGCCCCCCCGTTAGCCGGTACCTCGCAACCGCTCATACCAAACAGCGGCCACAATGCCGAAAAAGACAGTCATACAGGCCTGAATCGGCATGTGAAGCCGGTTAAAACAAAAATTACTCACCATTTCACTTGATGAGTTCCAACCAATGCCCCACTTTTACGCCGTCAGGGGCTGTTGCTGCCAGTTGGGTCACGCAGGCTGAACAGCCTGTAATGACGACATCCGCTCCTGCAAGCGCATCCCAGCATTGCTGGTTGACCGGGTCGGTGAGACCGGGTGCTGCCAAACGCATGACCCCACCGAAACCGCAGCATTGCTTGGTTGTTGCCCCGACCATTCGGTCTTTGAAAGCATCATTGAGCAACACATGGTCCGAATCATCACCTCGCGTATGGCACGGTTGATGATACGCCAACGTTTCCGGCATGTTGTGCGATAGCACGAAGGGAGTATCGAGTAAAACACTCGATAAAGACAAAAGCATATTTTGCCACATTTCCTGTTCTTTCAAGCTCTCAAAGCACCCTTCATAGGCTTGCAGGCCAGCGTGGCATGAGGCGCAGAACGTCACAATCGGGGGGTGTCCGGCATCACGCCAGACCCGCACATTGTGGGCGGCCATGGAAGATGACTCATCTGCGAACCCGGCAGCTTTCAGACCGGAACCGCAACATTTGAAATCATCGGGCAGAACATCCACACCCAACCCGTCCAACAGTTTGAGTGCAGTCGAAAGCCAACGGGTCTGCACAAAGTTGGCGGTGCAGCCTGCAAACAGGAGCATCTTTCTACCCCGGTAGGTATCGGGGTACTTCGCCACTTCCAGACACGGCTCCAATCCCGGCCCCCCCTTGAGACCAGCCAACATTTTGAGCATAGGGCCGAACTTTTCTGGAACAAGCTGTTCTGGAAAGAGTTTGGCCGCCGCAGAACCTGGTGACCATACATTTTTCGCCTGCATCAACCATGTCTTCCACAGCCACGCCTTGAAATCAGGGTGAGCACCGCGCAATCCTGCCACCAACGCAGGAACGTCCACACCCTGCGAACAGACCTCCCTACATCGTCCACAACCAAGACAGAACCCTACGAGCTTGGCAACATCGGTTTCAGACAACAAATTCGGGTCTTCAGACAAAATACGGCATAAATCAGCCTTGGCACGTGGGCCAAGTTCTTCTCGTCCCGTTGCCCGGAGAAGCGGACAGACTTCAAGACATTTACCGCACAGAATGCACTCACCAGACACGGGTTACAGCCCCTTGCCGGGATTCATGATACCGTTGGGATCAAAAACATGCCTGATATCGGCCATTAATTGCAGTTCATCCACTGATAACTGTTCGCTCACGAAAGACGCCTTGGTCAGGCCTGTGCCATGTTCCCCGGAAATAGTACCGCCCAGCGACAACGCCATACGAAAAACAACGTCCTTGGCAAGATGCGCGCTCTCAACTTCGTTCTGCACCGCCCCATCGTGCATGATGCTGACATGGATGTTGCCGTCGCCAAGGTGTCCAAAACAAAGGACCTGCAAACCGTGCTCTCGTCCAATATCATGAGCTGCAGCAACGGCCTGTCCTACGCTCCCACGCGGCACGGAAATATCTTCGGCCAGCTTGTCTGGTTTGATGCGGAATGAAGACGGAGAAATGGATCGCCGTACATCCCACAGAGCTTCGGCTTCGGCCCCACTGCCGACTTCCATTGAAACAGGATGTACAGACTCCAGAGCCGCGACCATACGCCGGACCTCGGCATCCACGCCTTTCTGAGTTCCGTCCACCATCAATAACAGTGCGGCTTGGGCATCATCTGCCAGCGGGATATCGTCGCCCATGCGAATGGCCTGAATAGTGGGGCCATCCATGAATTCACAGGCCGCAGGCAGAACTCCCGCTCGAAACACAGCTTTGGCCCCTTCCATGGATGAAGCCAAATCAAAAAAACCAACCAGCACCGAGGCCGAAGCTTCGGGCAAGGGAATAAGTTTGACCGTCAGTTCCGTGAACAATCCAAGCGTACCATTGCTTCCAGCAAAAAGGCGTTTCAGGTCCAACCCGACAACATCCTTATGGGAACGGCCACCCATATGCAGCACTCTGCCACCCGGAAGGACCGCTTCAATTCCAAGCACCCAATCTCGCGTCACACCGTATTTCACGGCTTTGAGGCCTCCGGCGCAGGTTGCGATATTCCCGCCAATAGTGGAAATTTTCACACTGGCCGGGTCCGGCGGATAGAAAAGTTGCTTTGCCGCACAGGCAGCTTGAAGATCAGCCGTCACCACACCAGGTTGGACCACAGCCACGAAGTCGTCTTCATTCACGTCCAGAATTTGATTCATACGCAACATGGACACGACCACACCGCCGAGACTCGGTACGGCGCTTCCTACACGACCAGTGCCACGTGCGCGACCATAAATCGGCATACGCTCGACATCGGCCCACTTGAGAAATTCCTGCACCTGCTCACGAGTTTCAGGCCTGACAACAGCCCACGGCATGGCTCGTTCGCCGCTGGCGTCAGCAGAGAAAACAGCAAGGCCTTCGGGAGATAGGACGCATCCGTCATGAGGGAAGAGGTCGGACAAAAAAGCCTGATGAGCTTTGGTCAGGGATGGGGCGTATTTGGACATGGAATGAACCTACGAGGGTGATGGGGGGGTGTCAATCTGCTTTGAATAACGGTTTTAAGAATGAAGAAAAGATAAGGAAAGAAGAGAGGGACTTCTTTTTTGGTGGGTGTTGCGTGCTTTCGCAGTGAAAATGCAAACGGTATTATTGCAAAGATTTCGCCTTTACGGCGACCTGCTTTTTTTGAGGCGAAAAAAAGGAGGCAAAAAACACCTTTTCGGTGTGAGCCTGATAACGGACCCAAGAGCCTGTACGCGGCTCCACTGCCCGACAGGATTGTCTGTGGCACAGACTCGGTCGGGCTACGTTTCGCCGCGCGGGACAGGCTCTAAGGCCCGTTATCAATTGTTCGTCGATGTAAGGGGCTTCTCAGCGTAGGTGCTCATTTTTTATTCTAGGCTCTTTGATAACCATAAACGATTTTTATTTGAAAGAGTTGGCTGCTGACGGTGGGAAAAAACAATGAGAAAAGAAGAAAGAGGGACTTCATTTTTTGGTGGGCGTTGCGTGCATCCGCAGTGAAAATGCAAACGGTATTATTGTAAAGGTTTCGCCTTTATGGCGACCTGCTTTTTTTGAGGCGAAAAAAAGGAGGCAAAAAACGCCTTTTCGGTGTGAGCCTGATAGCGGACCCAAGAGCCTGTACGCGGCTACACTGCCCGATAGGATTGTCTGTGATACAGACTCGATCGGGCTACGCTCCGCCGCGCAGGACAGGCTCTAAGGCCCGTTATCAATTGCTCGTCGTTGTAAGGAATTTCTCGTTGTAGGTGTTAATTTTTGATTCTAAGCTCTCCGATAACCATACATAACTTTAAACTTCTACATTTCATCGCTATAAATTTGTTCTCGGTAAAGATGCCCATTTTGATTAAGGCTCTTCGTTATCCATAAAGGGCCTTGGGGTGCTCCAACACCCCAACACCGCTCTCCCTCCGAAGCCGATTTCTTCCCCTCCCAACCAGACGAAGACGAAACCCAGCCCTTGATTGGCGGCCTAGAAGCTGACCAATCGAAGGAGGCGACTCTTATAAGAGAGTCAGGTAATTTGTCTTAAAATGAGGGATAAAGGGAGAGGCAGAGCTTATACTTTTAATCGGATGGAGCCGACTCGATTGGATCAGATTCTTACCGCCGATCATGGGGGCGGCTCAGCCAAAAAGATCCGCCGCCCGCGCAGGGCAGGGCATGGAAAACGTTGGGTGCTTCAGCACCCAACAATGACTCTCGCCAAAGGCGCATCTTCAAAGAAAAGGCCGCATGAAAGCGGCCATCATTACTTCTTATCTCCCGTCGGGGTTTAAACCCCGACTGCTTCAACTCAAAAAGAATTACGTCATATCAATCCATGCGGTGTCATTCTTCGAACTCTCAAGACAAACCTCCATAAACCTCACTCCACGCACCCCATCCTCCCCGGTAGGGAAATC
This sequence comes from Pseudodesulfovibrio nedwellii, assembly GCF_027923765.1. Classification (NCBI taxonomy): domain Bacteria; kingdom Pseudomonadati; phylum Thermodesulfobacteriota; class Desulfovibrionia; order Desulfovibrionales; family Desulfovibrionaceae; genus Pseudodesulfovibrio; species Pseudodesulfovibrio nedwellii. The sequence continues at coordinate 2,096,847 of NZ_AP026709.1, forward strand.
GACAGCCTCACCATCAACCAACGTGTTGCAAAATGAGGTATAAATATTAGCAAACGCCAACAACCATCCCTCGGGATGCCCCGGCGGCGTATGCGAATACGCCATCGCCCCCGGCGTCAAATCAGGAGTACCGCGCCGAATCTTCCGAGCCGACTCACCAAGCGGCATATGATGCAAAATATCCGGGTCTTCCTGAAACCATTCCAAGCCGCCAGTTTCACCAAAAACACGAATTTTCAACCCATTGACCATGCCGGTGGCGGCCTGCGAGTACCAATACATACCCCGCGCACCAGTATCATATTCAGTCAAAATGGTGCCGTTATCGTCGAGCAATCGCCCTTCCACCAATGAATCCAATCGAGCGGCCAATCGCGTAACCTTCAAACCGGTCACGTGCGGCACGAGATATTCAATATGGGAACCGACATCGCCAAGCGATAAGGTTCCTCCGCTCCGCACCGGATCAGCCCGCCATTCTGCTTGGATGTGCCCGGTTGTTTCCAACATCTCAGCCAGCCACCCCTGCGGATATTCACAGTTGATGAATCGGACCGCACCAATGTCACCACGCAAAATCATCTCCCGCATCTGCCGAACCATGGGATAACCGGCATAGGTATAAGATACGCCAAGAAACACCCCCCTGTCGCGGGCAAGCTCCACCAACTCCTCGGCCTGCGCCGAAGTATGGGTAAACGGCTTGTCGCACATGACATGTATACCGTTTTCAAGACACGCCTTCACGTTGGGATAGTGCGCTTCGTTTGAAGTAACCACCACCGCAAAATCAATATCGCCGGCTTCCAACCGAGATAATTCCTCTGGCGTGGCGTACAAGCGATCTTCCGCCACCCCAAGCTCTGCACCAAGCGTCCGCGTCTTTTCCAGATCACGGGAAAAACATCCGGCCACCAATTTTGCCTGCCCGTTCAAGGCCAACGCGGTCCGATGGACTTCTCCAACAAAGGCTCCGGGGCCACCACCTATCATTGCGTATTTAAGCATAATATTATCTCCAGCAACGACTGTACACCATGTTTCACTGCCGGGGAAGCATTCTGGCAAGTCATCACGCCCTGTGCTATCAATCCCACCCATGGGGCTTTTATCAAAACTTCTGCCATCAAAACGGACTGGCAATCTGGGCGAAAGCGCAGCGGCGCGGTATCTTGAGACCAAAGGGTTTCGCGTGCTGGAACGGAACTGGCGATATCGTCAGTGGGAACTGGACCTCATTTGCCGGGACCGGGACACCATCGTTTTCGTAGAGGTAAAAACACGAAAAGCCAATTCCATGGCATCCCCGGCAGACGGATTGACCCGCAAAAAGCAGGCCCGACTGGTCAAAGCGGCCAGTCATTACCTGACACAAAACGACCTGTGGGATGATCCTTGTCGATTTGATCTGGCCGCAGTGGTGGATACGGGGTCATCCATGGATGTTGAACATTGTGAAAATGCATTTGACCTAAGCGGAATGGGAATATGAACGATACCGGTACACTCTGGGTGATAGCCACCCCACTGGGCAACACAGGCGATCTGTCGCCACGCGCACGGCATATACTGACCGAAGCGGACGTCATTCTAGCCGAAGACACACGCCGAGCCGGCCTGCTGTTCAAACGGCTAGAACTGGAACGACATGGTAGGCTCATGTCCTTTTTCGAGCACAACGAAGACAAAAAAATACCCCGAGTACTCGATTTGCTGGAAGACGGCCTTGAAGTGGCCCTCATCTCCGACGCAGGGACTCCGCTGTTATCCGACCCCGGTTTCACACTGGTTCGAGCATGCCGTGATAACGACATCCGAGTTTCTCCAGTGCCGGGACCAAGCGCACCTGTGGTGGCATTGTCCGCCAGCGGCCTGCCGCCCTTGCCCTATACCTTTCTCGGATTCCCTCCACGCAAAAAGAGCCACACCGAAAAGCTTTTTGAAACCCACCGAGACACCGGGGCCACATTGGTCTTTTTTGAACGCAAATCCCGACTCACCGGGACACTGTCTATCGCCTTTGAAATACTGGGCGACCGCGAATTCTGCGTGGCACGGGAACTGACCAAGGAATATGAAGAATTTATCCGGGGCACGCTTGGCTCCATCAAGAATATGGACCTTGACCTGCGCGGCGAACTGACCGTCATCATCGCGCCGCCCTCGGAAACAGGCCGTACTGATGAAACAAAGATCGCCGACCTGCTTGCGGAAGAATCCGAAAACGGTGGCAAGCCCAAAGAAATCGCCAGAAGAGTGGCTGACCGGGCGACAGGTTGGACTGCCAAAGAGGTATATGCCGCCATGCGCGACTAAAAAATATGCTCGATAAAAGCGGAAGGCCGGAAGCGGGGATAATCCCGGCTTCCGGCCTTCTGATTTTTCAAGAGAACGTCAACGCATCAATCATCTACGATGAAAAGCGTCTCTCCTGAAAAAGCAGTAGAAGGTAGCGTCGTCATCACACAAGACGGGGTACCGTTTGCAGAAACGAGCTGTGCAACGGCGCAAGAAAGAATTTTTTTTCAAAAAGTGTGCTGAAAACGCGTGTTCCATGCCCATAAAGAATGCGACCAAGACGAAGGGCAGGATCAAACCAAAAAAGAATAATTCCAAATACATAAACAATACCTCCTCAAATTTCCAACCAAGATTCTATCCCTTTTTTGCGTTGGGTCAACACCCTTTTCAAATTCTATTTTTCACATAATCAAAAGTGCAGTTTTTCACTCAACTTGACTTCTCCCTGTGCCTGTCACACAAACAGCGTGCTGGCCGCGAAAAACAGTGTGCGGTCAACGATTCCAGCCAAAGGCATCCTCATGAGTTTAAAAGTCATATGCCGCAAAGTCCTTGACGGACACCCCCTTGCGGATTCCGATATTCGATACATCGTTACCCTTCCCTCTGACAGACTGGGTGAATTGCTGACCTGCGCCCACGCTATAAGAACAGCCCGATTCGGCACACAGGTCAGCCTGTGCGCCATCATCAATGCCAAATCCGGCACATGCTCGGAAGACTGCTCTTTTTGCGCTCAATCCGGTCATCACGGCGGCAAAAGCCCCGAATACCCTCTGCTCCCAGCTAATGAGATCGCCACAGCGGCGGGCTCTGCCCAAAAGAATGGCGTCACCCGATTCGGCATCGTTGCCAGTGGCAAGTTGGTCGGCGAACGCGACTTGGCCGGATTTACCGAAGCGGTCAGAAAAGTGGCCGCACTCGGCATGGCTCCAGACCTCTCTCCGGGCATTTTAAAACCAGCCCAATTAAAAGCATTGAAAAATGCGGGGTTGAAAGGTTATCATCACAATCTAGAAACATCGGCTTCGTTCTTTCCACAAATGTGCACAACACACGAATACGCTGAGGACGTGGCCGCTGTTCAGGCAGGAGTCGAGGCCGGACTTTATGTCTGCTCCGGTGGTATTTTCGGCATTGGAGAGTCGTGGGACGACCGGGTTGAACTTGCCCTGTTGTTGAATGAACTGGGAGTGCATTCCGTACCGATCAACTTTTTGCACCCCATCGCAGGGACTCCGCTTGAAAAGAGGAAACCTCTGGCCCCGGAAGAAGCCCTCAAGCTCGTGGCCCTATACAGGTTCCTGTTACCGGACAGCGCCCTGCGCATCTGCGGTGGCCGATTGACCGTGTTTGGGGAAAATCGCAAGGCCGAACTGCTCGGTTCCGGCGTGAACGGTCTGATGGTCGGCGACTATCTGACTGTTAAAGGTGGCAACGTGGCATCTGACCTTGAGGATATTGACCATGCCGGTTTACAACCGGAAACAGAGTAATCCGCGATGACGAACGATTCTCTCATGGACCTTCACCAGCTTGTCTGGACCGCGCTGATGGCCGCGCTGATCGGCGCAGGGGCATACCTTGTCGTGCCCATCGGCCCGGTACCTGTTTCCATGCAGCCCTTTTTCATTTTTCTAGCCGGATATATACTCGGCCCCAAACGCGGTGTGTTGGCTGTCGGCCTTTATCTGCTGGCCGGAACCATCGGACTGCCAGTGTTTTCCGGCGGCAAATCCGGCCTTGGCCATCTGATCGGCCCCACGGGCGGATACCTGTTCGGCTTCGTTATCTCTGCATGGATGTGCGGCATGGCCCGTAAAACCAGCCCGAACCTGCATTGGGTCATGGGACTCATCTGGGGATTGGGAGCGCTTCTGGCCGTCTATTCCACTGGTGCAGCGTGGCTCAAATTCGCTTTGGATTTAAGCTGGCATAAAGCATTTCTGGCCGGAGTCGCTCCATTTATTCCATGGGATGCCATCAAAATCGTGGCCGCCGTGGCCTGCTGCAAATATCTTATCCGTTTGAACCTTCTGCCGGGGCAACGTTAGCCACTCATTATGCACGTCAAAGGATTCCCCCTCCACACGGACTCAAAGTCCATGGCCTTCGTACGCAGCTTCATGCGCTGCTATCTGGCTGGTGCAGGGTTCAATACACGTGGCATGCAGAACATCGGCCTCATGTACGCCATGCAACCGGGACTTACGGCTATTCATACTGACCCCAAAAAACTCAGGGACGCCCTGAAACGGTATGTACGCCACTATCAATCCCACCCCTTTTGGACGCCATGCCTGGTCGGCATCCTGCTCAACGTGGAGCAGGCCATTGCTACCGACCATTTCCCGCCCAAAATGCTAACCAAAGTCAAAGACACTACGGCGTATTCCCTGTCCGCCATCGGCGACTCAGTTTTTGCCGGAAGTCTACTCATTTTTTGGGCGATGCTGTCCATCTGCTTACTCCTCAGCGGCAACCCGCACTTTGCTTTTGCCATTGGACTATTTTTTCTCGCAGCGTTGCAGATATTCCGCATCTACACATTCACCTGCGGCGTGCGTCAGGGATTCAAATTTCTGAAACAACTCAAACAGTGGGATCTGATCAACTGGGGGCGTCGAGTTAAATATGCCAATGCCATACTTCTACTCTGGCTCTGGACACTCATCTGGCCACGCCCTTATCAATGGTGGGAACTATTACTCGGCGTCAGTGCTTTGCTCATATTTGGCCGTTTCGTGCGGACGGGATTGTTGTCCCGCGTGCTGGCCGTGGCCGTATTCGTCGGCCTCGTCGATCTCTTCACCTGGATCAACGAATCGGGCTGGACTGGATTTGCCTTGTGATTTTTCTTTCAATCAGACATAAAAACGGTTTGAATAGGTAGGTATATATATGACGGACGAAAACACTACAACAGACTCGGCCACAGAAGATTTTATCTCCCGACAAGTGATTGTCGCCAGTGAAAACGGGCTGCACGCTCGTCCTGCCGGTAGAGTTGCTCAGGTGGCACAGTCCTTTGAATCTGCTATCACGCTGATCCATCAGGATCAGGAGGCGGATGCCAAGTCCATTCTCGACATACTCACCCTGGCCGCCGAACCGGGCCACGTGCTCGAACTGCGAGCAACAGGATCAGATGCCGAAGAGGCGCTTACGCGGCTCGAACAACTGTTCAAAAACAAATTCGAGGGATAAATGGCTGGCGCGATTATCACAGGCATACCGGTTGCCACAGGCATAGCCATTGGCAAGGCCTATTTCGTTAACCGGAACCACATGGCACACCTGCCCCGGCAGACGGTGGCAGCGGCTTTGGTGCCTGATGAAATCCTCCGCCTCAAAGAAGCTTTCGCCACTGTCGAAAACGAACTGACTGTCATCCGAGAACAGGTTCCCGAAGAGCTGAAGAGCCACGGTTCTCTCATAGACACCCATTTAATGATGCTCAAGGACCCCAAGCTGTCTAGCGCAGCCGAAGGATACATCAAATCACTCGGCCTAAACGCGGCATGGGCTCTCGAAAAAGCCGTGGCTGATCAAGAAGCGGCATTCGGGGCCATCCACGATGAATATATCCGTGAGCGTATGCAGGACGTACGAGTGGTGGCTGACAGAGTTCAGACCAAACTCATGGGTGTTGAAAATGACCTGACCGCCATTTCTGGTCGTGCCATCATCATGGCCCATGACCTGACACCGGCCGACACCGTCGAGTTGCAAGTGGACAAAATCATGGCCTTTGCCACTGTTCGCGGCGGCAAGACCTCGCACACAGGCATCATGGCCCGCTCTCTGGCTATCCCTGCTCTGGTAGGTGTGGACAAGCTTGAAGACTCTGTACGTGACGGCGATCTGGTCATCATCGATGGTCTGGCCGGAAAAATCATCGTCAATCCCACCGAATCGGAACTCGAAGATTACAACGAACGGGCCGCCAAGTTCGAAACGTACTCCCGCAAGATCAAACGCCAATGCCATCTCCCGGCAGAAACTTTTGACGGTTCGCGCGTTCAGGTACTGTCCAACATCGAATTGGTGGAAGAAGTGGCCGCTGTTCTGGACAACGGAGGCGAAGGCGTCGGCCTGTATCGCACAGAATACGCCTATCTCAACAGGACCGAGCTGCCCACGGAAGAAGAGTTGACCGAAAAATATATAGACCTCGCTTCCATCATGTATCCGCGAAAGGTGGTCTTCCGCACACTGGACCTTGGATCAGACAAATTTATCGCTTCTTTCGGTGAGCTGAACGAAGCAAACCCGGCCATGGGACTCCGCGCCATCCGTTTCTGCCTCAAAAATCCGCAGCTGTTCAAAACCCAACTTCGGGCCATCCTGCGGGCTTCGGCGTACGGCAACGTCTCCATGATGTTCCCCATGATTTCAGGGGTCAAGGAAGTGCGTCAGGCCAAGGCGTGGCTTGCTCAAGCCAAGGCGGAATTGCGCCGTGAAGGTCTCGACTACAACCCGAATATGCCCGTGGGCACCATGATCGAACTGCCGGCAGCCGTCATGATCGCCGACTTTTTGGCACACGAGGTCGATTTCTTTTCCATCGGCACCAACGACCTCATTCAGTATTCCATCGGCGTGGACAGAACAAACCGGCATGTGTCCTACTTGTACCAGCCGCTCCATCCCGCCACCCTGCGCGCCATCAAATTGGTGGTTGACGCCGCCCATCAGGCCGGCATAGAAGTGTCGCTCTGTGGCGAGGTGGCATCCGACCCGTTCTGTGTACCTATCTTACTCGGCATGGGCATCGATTCCATTTCAATGACCCCGCAGGCCATTCCCGGTATCAAACGGATTATCCGGCAGATCAACATGCACGATTGTCGTATTCTCTTGAAAGACGTGCTGGAATGCCGCACTGTCAGCCGCATCAACAATCTAGTAATGGACAATGTTTTCAAACACTTTCCAGAGGAAGTATCCTTTTTCTCGTCCCTGCTGGAAAACGACGAGCTGCCTTCCTAGGCGAATCACATGGCAAAAAAGAAAAAAAGAAAAATCTCCGCGAATACGATCGGCACCAATAAACAGGCCCGTCGGTTATACGAAATCCTCGAGACCTTCGAGGCTGGCATCTCTCTGGTTGGGAGCGAAGTCAAATCGTTGCGTGCCGGACAGGTCTCGTTCAAGGACGGCTACGTCCAATTCCGTGACGCCTCCGCCTATCTGATAGGCATCCACATCGCGCCCTATGACAAAACCGGTGTATATGATCAACACGACCCGGAACGTCCTCGCCAATTGTTACTGCACAAGCAAGAAATCGTCATGCTGAAGGCCAAGACTGAGCAAAAAGGACTCTCCGTAATTCCCATGAAGATGTATTTCAGTCGCGGCAAGGTCAAAGTGCAGATTGGTCTGGGCCGAGGCAAAAACGTCCATTCCAAGAAGCAGGATCTCAAAGACCGCGATATTTCCCGCGACACAGCCCGCCAGTTGGCAGCGTACAAATAAGATTGTGAAGCCGCCTTTGGCGGAATTATTTGATGATTTTGTCTCCGACGGCTTAAGGCCGAGGGCCTTAAGAATCCCATGTCGCCTTCGGCGAATTTTTTATAATAAGAAAGCCTCGATAGTATAAATGCTATCGAGGCTTTCTTGATTTAAAAAATAATAACCCTTCGCCGAAGGCGACACAAAAAGTTGAGGAGATTCTTAAGAACCCTTTTCAAAGGGTTCTTAAGCCGCCGGAGGCATCTTCCTCTTCTTCCCCAACGACTTCACACGAACAGGCCGTGACCGTCTTTTCGCTCCAACGCCGACAGCCCGACCAGTATAACCGGACGTGGATGTTGGTACAGTAGTCCCTGTCAAACTGGTCGCCTGACTTGAAACCGATTGAATCACCTGCGGAACAAACCGTTCGGAAAAGCCCGCTACAAAAGTCCAGAACATCAATTTTGCCATGTCAGGAGCACTTTCGGGGTATGATTCCCTTACATAGCTGACCAAATCATAATCCCGAAGCCCAATAAAAGGAGGGAGACAGAATTTGGGAAAAATCGCAATAGTAAGAATCTCTGTCATAAAAAGTACGTAAAGAACCAACGCAAATATGCCCCCGAACAATGGTATAATAAATACCGACGTCCAAGACTCCGACAACAGACATAGTTCTTCATCACTGATACCCTGCAATCGTTGTTGGATGCTCACAAAGCCACCGATAACACCACAACCGAAAGCAAGAGGCGTTAAGAGCACTATGTGATCAGACCACATTGCAGTCCCGAGCGTCACAACTGGCAAAGCCAACGCCAATCCCGTCGCAACGACAAGCACTTTAGACACAGTGACTATTCTTTTTTGACGATCGTTCATCGCCCCTCCCTGTCTCTGACCCAAGATTTCACCGCATATATAGAACGCAATATACCATGCCATGCAACTCGAAACAACGAGCAGCATGGCAAATATAACACGCTTAAAAAGTCGATAAAAAAAGACGGGAAAAGAACGGGTTAAAACAGGCTGGCTTGCTCTTGAATTTTTGGCTCGGGCTTCACGCCCCGAAAGGTCAGACGGTGCTGTCGGCACGGGCCGAATTTCTGAATAGCGGCCATGTGGTCTTTGGTGCCGTATCCCATATGCTTGGAGATGCCATAGCCCGGATACCGTTTAGCGAGTTGAACCATGAGTCGATCACGAAATGTTTTTGCCATGATGGATGCAGCCGAAATGGCCGGAATCTTACCATCACCCTTGATGACGTATTCCTGCGGGATATCGCACTGCAAGGCATAGGGAGGAATAGTCTTGTTACCGTCAATCTGAAGGAATTTTGGCTCGGCTTTCATGCCGCGCACGGCTCGCCCCATGGCCTGAAAGGTCGCCTGCAAAATATTGATATCGTCGATTTCCGGTGCCCACGCCACTCCCACGGCCCAAGCCACGGCCTGTTCACGGATAAGATCATACAGCACTTCGCGCTTGGCGGCTGTAAGCTGTTTGGAGTCCGTCATTCCTGGCAGGTCATACTCCGCAGGCAAAATACACGCCCCGGCCACGACAGGACCAGCCAGACAACCTCGTCCAGCCTCATCCACACCCGCAATCTCGGTAGCGGTAAATCCATCAACAGAAAACAACGTCACCTGACTCATGAAATCCTCCGCGCCATTTGTGCCTCAAACCTGATTAATTCAAAAGGATAGTAATATCTTGCCTAGATTGGTAAAAGAAGGAAAAGGATCATATAATGCCACGCCCACTCTATTTTCTCTTTTACATAATATTCACAGCAATCATTTTCCACACTGTTTGTATCCCATTTGGGAAATGGACTCTCTATCTTTTTATACCGTCTTGGCTAGTGGGCTGGTTTCTTATTATAGGTATTGTTTGTGAAAACAAACACTCAAGTTTCCAAACAACTTTGATCAAAGGGTGTCGCGCAGGCTGGCACTTTTTCAAAACGTGGTCGCTCTATATTGGCATTATGATCGCGATTTCAACTATTCTAGCGATTGTCAGCAAACTATCTTCATACCATTAGACAACTATTACTTTTATTGAGAACAAACGACGCAACAATCAAATCCAACCTCACAATCCACGAAAGCCCGGAGTGTCAAAAGACACTCCGGGCATATATATCGCAACAAAATCACGATAATTTTTTGGAGAAGTGGGTGAGTGTGTCGATGCGAACGAAATTCAGGGCCGCCGCGTATTCTTATACGCAAGGATCTGAATTTCGAGAGCAGCGGCGCAAACGCCCGCTTATCCGAAAAATTATTCCCAGATCTGTTTGGACTTGATGCGTGCAGCCTTACCGCGCAGGTTACGCAGGTAGTAAATGCGGCTACGACGAACTTTACCCTCGGAGACCACTTCGACGCGGTCGATGAAGGGGGAGTTCATGGGGAACACACGCTCGACACCGATACCGTCGGAAATCTTACGAACGGTGAAGGTAGCGTTAGTGGTACCACGACGACGACGAAGAACTGCACCCTGGAAAACCTGGATACGTTCTTTCTCACCCTCGATGATACGGTAGTGAACCTTGACGGTGTCACCGGCCTTAAAAGCGGGCATATCCAAACGAATGTGTTCGGCTTCAATTTTCTTGATGATGTCCATGATAATCTCCTAAATTCTTAGTACTCATCTGCGACAAGCCGGTCGACAATAATAGCAACCGCACTTCGAACCGACAGATGGTTGTAGTCATCCAAATACCTAACGGGGCGTAACACGCCTTCGGTTTTGGAGAGGACTTCTTCCGCCAAACCGTGTCCAGTTCCAAAAATCAATAAAACCGGAGAGTTGGCAAGCCATCCCTGCAACTCTTTATACGTCATTGCAGGCTCAGCCTTCTTACGACGATCCAGCCGTGCTGAAGTAGCCGCGAGGCGGGGACATTGCCCTGTTTGTGCCTCGATGTCAAGGACAGCAGCGTCGATGTCGTCAAAAACCTTTACCTTGGAAAAGGCTTCGGCTCGGTCAGGATTTGCCAGACTACCGGCACCATCTTTCCAGTGACCAAGAAGCTTGTCAGCCAAGGCCTTCTGATCATCGATGGGCGTTGTTGCATAGAAGCCACCCAGACCATAACTACGGGTCACCCGTGCCATGTCGTGCAGGTCGAGATTGGTCACGGAAACCGCCACCTTCTCACCGAACTTATTGACCACGGGATAATGGCACAACGCGATATACAGATTACGCCCCAGACGGGTACGCGGCTGTTCTCGCAAAAAATCTATGTCTTCCACTGTCAACCGAGCTTCGGGCAGCATGTCCGGGCGATCACTCAACGTGGTAGACAGGCTGCATTCACGCCGCCAGTCGGCAATTTTGCCATGGTCACCGCTCCGCAAAACGTCCGGCACTTTCAATCCTTCGTGATCGTCAGGACGAGTGTAGTGCGGATATTCCAACAAACCAGCGGAGAAGGACTCTTCTTCGCCTGAGTCTTCATGCCCCATGAAACCGGGCAACAGACGTGACACAGCTTCCAAAAGGCAGACAGCGCCGGCCTCACCACCGTTGAGCACGAAATCGCCCACCGAGACCAGCTCGATAGGATACAAATCAAGCAGACGCTCATCTATACCTTCATACCGGCCACTGATGAGGGTTATATCCTTTTCCTGCGACAACTCGCGGGCCATGGCCTGATCCAGCGGCTTGCCTCGCGGCGACAGCATCATGATGCAGCCTTTGGACTCGATTGAATCCAATGCCTTGATCATGGGGTCGAGCTTAAGCAGCATACCGGGACCGCCGCCAAAAGGACGATCATCCACAGACTTGTGGACTCCTCCAGCGAACTGACGCACGTCCACATAATCAAGATTGACCAGTCCACCCTCTACAGCCTTACCCATGAGGCCACTTGAAAGCGGGGAATCGAAATAGTGCGGGAATATGGAAACCAGATGGTAGTTCATGACTGCTTTGGCTTTTTATTACGGGGAGGACGGCGTTTTTTCTTCTTTTTCGGCGGCTCGGGATTCAAATACAAATCCAACAACCCTTCTGGAGGCTCAATAGTAATGAGTTCTTCATCAAGGTCGATGTCGAGCACGAACTCAGGCACGGCAGGAAGCAGGATTTCCGTCCCGGCATCATTGACGATAACCCAGGTATCCTGCTCTCCAGTCTCGTAATACCCCTTAAGCTCGCCCACATCTGCACCGTCAGTAAGGACAACGCGACACCCTATCATCTGATAGAAATAATGTTCATCGCCATCCAACTCAGGCAAATCTTCCTCGCGCACGAGAACAGTCCGACCACGAAGGGCATCTGCCTGATCGCGATCGGTCACGCCTTGAGCCGTGAGCAGGACAAGTCCTTTGTGCTCACGCCAGGAACCAACGGTAATGGGCTTCGGGGATTTATTACCATCCTGAAGGTACAGAGCGTCAATCGCACCGAAAATGGACGGGGAGTCTGCATAACTCTTTATGCAGAACTCCCCTCGAATTCCGTGCGGCTTGACCACCCCACCCACAGGGATAAACCCCTTGGCGGACTGCTTAATGGTCATCGATTTACCGAAACTACTCGAGAATCTCCAAGACGGAGCGTTTCCGAGCCTTGGTGGATGCGGCACCCAACAAAGTACGCATGGCGCGGGCCGTACGGCCCTGCTTGCCAATAACTTTGCCGAGATCTTCCTTGGCCACCTTGAGCTCGATTACCGAGGTCTGTTCGCCTTCGATTTCCGAAACATGCACTTCGTCCGGGTTGTCCACCAGGGACTTGGCAATGTACTCAATCATCTCTTTCAACATGACGTCACCTCCGGGGCTGACACGTCGTCGCGTGTCATGAACTTGAGCTGCCAAATGTAAACCGGACCATGCAGGCAAGGGTCAACAGACCCACCTGCGTGTTGAAGCACGAGGCTACTTGCCGGCCTTTTTCAGCAGAGAACGAACGGTGTTGCTGGGCTGTGCGCCCTTTTCCAACCACTTCTCAATTTTTTCCATGTCGAGCACGATTTCGTTGGGCTCGACCATCGGATTAAAATGCCCGAGGAATTCAACGGGACGTCCATCACGACGGGCAGCAGAGTCGAGAGCCACCACGCGGTAGAAGGGACGCTTCTTGGAACCCATCCGGGTCAGTCTGATTTTCATTGCCATGAGCTTATTCTCCCAATAATTGATTAATACGTTTTTGCCGAGTTTATGGCAAGTTAATATAGATTAAAGACGGGTAGTCTTCATTTCCTATTTTTTCTTCTTCTTCTTTTTTTTACTTTTCTTGTTCAATTTCTTCTTGTTGCGCGCCTTCAGAGTCTTCTTGGAAAGGGAGCGCTTGCCGCCTTCTTCCATATCCATACCTGGCATTCCGGGCATTCCCGGCATCCCGGGCATTCCGCCCATGCCGCCCAATGCATCCATGTCTGGCATTTTACCGCCACCCAGACCGGGCAAATTGGGCAGACCGAACTTACCCTTCTTCTTTTTGCCGCCGCCCATCATGGACTGCATGACCTTGCTCATCTGCTTAAAGTTCTTGATGAGCGAATTCACGTCGGCAACCTTAACACCGGAACCCTTGGCAATACGTTCCTTACGGCTCGCATTGATGAGCTTCGGCTGACGGCGCTCTTTCAAGGTCATGGAAGAGATAATCGCTTCAGTGCGTTTCATCTCATCTTCGGGCATCACATTGTCGCCCATCTGCTTCATGATATTCCCCATACCGGGAATCATCTTGAGTAGACCTTCCATGGAACCAAGCTTCTTGAGCTTGCGCATATGACCAAGAAAATCTTCAAAATCGAACTCAGCCTTGGCCATCTTTTCGGCCATGACCTTGGCTTCTTCCTCGTCGATTTCACCTTGTGCCTTCTCGATGAGCGTCATCATGTCGCCCATGCCAAGGATACGAGAGGCTATACGGTCAGGATGGAAGAGTTCCAGCTCGGAGAGCTTTTCACCCACACCAACGAACTTGACCGACTTGCCGGTCACGGTCTTGATGGACAGGGCTGCACCGCCTCGGGCATCACCGTCCATCTTGGTCAAAATCACACCGGAAATCTCAAGCTTCTGATTGAAGCTTTCGGCAACCGTGACCGCATCCTGACCTGTCATGGCATCTGCCACGAACAAAATTTCCTGTGGCTGACATTCCTTCTTGATATTGACAAGCTCGCCCATCAGCTCTTCGTCAATATGCAATCGACCAGCGGTATCGAAGAGGATAAGATCGCAACCCAACTCTTCGGCCTTAACCAGAGCATCCTTGCAAATATCCACCGGATTCATGTCTGTGGTGGATGGATACACAGGCACATCAAGCTGTCTGGCCAATGTATTCAACTGATCAATTGCAGCCGGACGATAAACGTCCGCAGGTACAAGGTACGGCTTCTTGCCGTGCTGCTTACGCAGGAACATCGCCAGCTTACCGGAGCTGGTGGTCTTACCGGAACCCTGCAAGCCAACCATCATCAACTTCAGCGGCTTGGCCTTGATGTCCAACCCCTGTTGTTCGCCACCCAGAAGTTCAATCAACTCCTCGTTGACGATCTTGATAATTTGCTGACCGGGATCCAATCCCTTCATGACCTCGTCGCCGAGGGCTCGCTCCTTGACTTGGTCAACGAACTGCTTGACTACTTTGAAGTTAACGTCAGCTTCGAGAAGCGCAAGACGCACTTCACGCAGACCTTCCTTGATGTTATTTTCATCAAGGGTCTTCTGGCCGCTAAACTTCGAAAAAGTGTTGCCAAGTCTTTCTTGCAGGCTCTCGAACAACTGTCCTATCTCCCGGAATTATCTCGTTTTCCAATTATCTATCACGCGCAAAACTCCCGTCCAGCGCGGGCAAAGAGGTGGTTTGGTAAGCCAGATCCCGGATATAGTCAAGCTCGGCGAAGAGTGGCGGACGGAGATCAAGCCGTCTAAAACGGCGTATTCCACTGAGTAAAAAGCCATGCCAACCATACTTATTGACTTGTCTTCCCCCTTGGAGAATATTGGCGTGAGGAGTGTCTCATGCATTTTCCCCGTATTTTCATCATCATACTTATTCTGGTTTCGTTTACCACGACCCCACACACAGCGCACGCCGACTACCTGACCATCAGGGTACCGGCATATTCTGACGGCATCCACAGCTACTTCGTCGACCTTTTGACCACTGCATTATCAAAGGCCGGACACCTGGCGGCCATCGAACAAGTTTCGGACATTCCTCACCTGCGAGAACGAACCATGCTGGAAACCGGAGAACTCAGCGTTCTTTGGCTCGTCCGCTCGCAAAAAAGAGACAAACGCTATTTTCCTGTCCCTGTGAAGCTGACCAACGGCATGATCGGAAAACGTGTCCTCCTAGTCCCCCGCGATCAAAAAGAAGACTACAAAGACGTCAAGACCCTTCGAGACTTCAAGGAGCTTGGCAAGATCGGTGGATTCGGTACCCAATGGTTTGATGTCGGCGTATGGAAAGCCAATGACCTTCCTTATCTGGAAGTCACGCAATGGAGGCTCCTTTACCGCATGGTCGCAGACGAATCACGAGGTGTAGACTACTTTTCCAGAGGAATAAATGAAGTCATGGATGAAGTTGAGAACCATTCTGAACTTGTCATCGAACCGCACATTATGCTCGTTTATAATCGTGATTTCATTTTTTATGTCAGCCCAACCCGCCCCCAATTGGCAGAAACTCTTCGCTCGGCCCTTGAAGAAGCCAGAGACTCCGGCCTGGTGGACCAACTCATCAAAAAGCATTGGGGCAAAACCTTTGAATTACTCCAACCCGAAACCCGTACGATCATCCCCCTGCATTCTCCGCAATAGGCCGCGCCATTGCAACGAGGACTGTTTTGTGCAAATAATCCATTGCAGTATGGAACAAAAATCAAATTCATCTTTTTGGAGCGTGGCCTTCACTCACTTTGTCCCCTGTTTTTTTGTAGGGGTCTTTCTACTTTACCTGTTGAACGGCATCCTCCCGGAGGATGTTATTGTCGCTCTGGCCAAGGGCATGTTCAGTCTGGAAGATGTAATTATCGCCGTCCTGAACGGCACGCTCACAGCGGGCATTGTCTGGCTTTTCCATAGGGACAGAAATCGACGCCTCAAACGAGTGGGGGATCGTTCGCAACACCCCGTCGAAAAGAAAATGTTGCGACACGCCACCCTTGTAGGATTCATCGGAGGAGCGCTTGATGTGTTGCTTCTGCTCCACGCCGAAGGCGTTATCCTTATCACCATAATTGTCGTCGTTATTCTTGGTTTACACCTCAAAGCATTCAATCATCATATTGTCAGGATGCTCAAACCAGGCAACATCGCAACCTGGAATGAAGTATCCGAACTTATGCGAATCTACATGACCATGCTTGCCGGTTTCACTCTGCTCAACGCCACGCTGGAAGGTGCACACCTCCTCCTCGGAAGCGCTCCACCATTTGGATTCATGGTGAACGGCGGCGACATTTTTCTCAATTCATTCTATTATACGGTGGTCACCATGACCACACTAGGATTCGGTGACATTGTACCACAAACCTGGGATGGCAAATTGATGCTGATTTTCCAGTGTCTTGTCAGCTACATAATGTTTGCACTCATGGTCGGTATCATCACACGCGGCGTCGTCCGAGTCCGCGATAAAGACGAATACTAGGAGCTGCCATGCACCTTGACCCGCTCATCATTTTTTTCGCCTTCGGCTTCGGCTACCTGGCAAGTCGGGTCGGTCTGCCTCCATTGGTGGGATATCTTGTCGCGGGGTTTGCGCTCTCAACGCAGGGATATACTTCTGGACCGATCATTCAGGAAATAGCCGATATAGGTGTGACCATCCTACTCTTCACCATCGGCCTCAAACTCAAAATCAGAAATCTCCTCAAACCCGAAGTCTGGGCCGGAGCCTCTCTGCACATGCTCATCACCGTGGCCATCTTCTCGGCAGGGTTGATGGGGCTGGCCGCAACAGGCATGACATTTTTTGCAGGACTGAACCTGAAAACAGCGTTACTGATCGCCTTTGCACTCAGCTTTTCCTCCACAGTCTTCGCTGTAAAAATACTTGAAGAAAGCGGTCGTTCCTCCTCGCTCAACGGCAGAACAGCCATCGGCGTTTTGATCATTCAAGATATTTTCGCAGTGCTTTTTCTTACCTTTTCCACAGGCAAAATTCCGTCAATATGGGCGATTGTCGTTATCGGCGCACTGCCCATAGCCCGTTGGCTGTTCATGCGCATACTCAATCGTATAGGACATGGAGAACTGCAGGTTCTATTCGGGTTTTTCCTGGCTTTCGTGGCCGGAGCATGGGCCTTTAATATTGTAGGGCTGAAGGCGGACCTCGGCGCGCTCATCATGGGCATGCTGCTCGCACCACACGCAAGGGCCAGCGACCTTGCATCATCCCTCTATTCCATCAAGGATTTCCTGCTGGTCGGGTTCTTCCTTGAAATCGGACTGGCCGGACTACCTTCGCTCGCCACGTTAAATGCAGCACTTTTGCTCGTCATGGTCATCCCCATCAAGGTGGCACTGTTCTTCTTCCTGTTCTCCAGATTCCGTATGAAAGCACGGACAAGTCTCATCACTACCCTGAATCTGGCCAACTACAGCGAATTCGGTCTGATCGTCGGAGGGTTGGCTGTTGCCAATGGCTGGCTCGAACGCGACTGGCTCCTCGCTATTGCCGTAGCCCTGTCCATCTCGTTCGTCATAGCCTCGCCTTTCAACAAGATAGCTGACACCATTTTCGAAAAAGTACGCCTTCTCCTGAAACAATTTGAAACCGAGGAACGCCACCCGGATGAAGAACAATACGATGCCGGGACCTGGCAGATCGTCGTTCTAGGGATGGGACGTGTTGGAACCGGTGCATACGACTATTTCACTGAAAAATTCGGTCCTGTGGTGCTTGGTATTGATTTCAATGCGGACACCGTGGACACCTTATTAGAAAATGGAAAGCACGTTGGTCTCGCCGACGTTTCTGACCCGGATTTCTGGCACAAACTTCCTACGTCAGGAGCAATGGTCAGGCTGGTTGTTCTAACCATGCCCAACCTCGCTTCTCAGCTCTATGTCGTAAAAAAGCTCAAAGAACGTGGTTTCCCTGGACAAATCGCGGCTATGGCGACCTATGACGATGAAGTTGATGTCCTCCGCGAGGCCGGTGTCAGCACATCATTCAACGTTTTCGCCGAAGCCGGCTTTGGTCTCGGTTCTCATATATGCAAAGAAATGGATATATCAGATATAAAATCGATGAAACCGGAAGACAAAGCCTGATCACTCCGTCCCGCGTACATGTGCAACCTGTGCACACGGTTGCCGTCACGCCCGACATTGGATAGAGGTCCTTGAAACCAGACAGGCACTTCATGAAAAATATATCTCCGATTCGTTTCCGTCTTATTGTTCAGACCGCATTCACACTCTTTTGCATCTATGTCGGATTCCGCTTTGCCGCATTCCTCGCATGGGCAAACGGATTGTCCGACACGTTTGTCCCCAAACCGGGTGCCGTGGAAGGATTCCTGCCCATCAGCGCCCTGCTCGGCTTTCGCCGATTCATAACGACTGGAGAGTGGGACAGCATCCATCCAGCGGGGTTATCCATTTTCATCGCTGCCCTGCTCATGGCATTTCTTTTTCGCAAAGGCTTCTGCGGCTATGTCTGTCCCATCGGTTTCGTTTCCAATCTCCTCGAACGTGCCGGACGCAGGATAAACCTTTCCAAAACTCCGCCCAAATGGATCAACATACCGTTAACCGGCATTAAATATCTGCTGCTCGGCGGATTTTGCTTCGCCATATTTTCCATGGACGCCCGCTCGCTGGAGGCATTCATCACCGGACCGTACAACATGGTGTCCGACGCGAAAATGCTCGCATTCTTCACCAGTCCGTCCGCCCTGTCACTGACCGTCATCGGGGTGCTTGCCCTACTGAGCCTCATCGTCCGCAATTTCTGGTGCCGTTACCTCTGTCCATATGGCGCACTTCTCGGCCTGTTCGCATGGATCGGCCCGATCCATGTCAAACGCAACACTACCACCTGCATTGATTGCGGAAAATGCACGGCACATTGCCCTGCCGGTATCAGAGTACAGGACAAAAAAATGGTTCGATCACCCGAATGTATTGGTTGCGCACAATGTATAGCAGAATGCCCAGTGGACGGCTGCCTATCCTTTTCCGTGGCTGGCCGGAAGGGCATACCATGGTTAACCGTAGGCATCGGTACCGTAGCAGTCCTGATGCTTGTGTGGACGTGGGCAAAAACCACCGGGCACTGGGACAGCGAAATGCCGTCCTTCATGCTCAAGCGAATCTACACGATGGCTTTTGGAGCGTAAAACTATCGAAAGATTACTCCGCGCAATCCACGCAGAGTTCTGTTTCAGGCATGGCCTTGAGCCGAGCCATGGGGATCGGCTCCTCACATTCGACACACAAACCAAAATCCTCGTCTTCGTCCACCCGTCTCAGGGCTTCCTTCAAACGGACCAGCCGGACCTTGCTCTTTGAGTGCTGGGCTTCGGCCACGGACTGATTGACTATATTGTCCATGCGGGAAATACGTCCGATGGCGTTGTCCGGGGCCACTGGTTTAAGCAATTCCTTGAGTCGAGGAATCTCCATTTTCAAGGCTTCGATTTCTGCCTGAGCGTACACCTTGAACTCCTGCTTTTGTGCATCAGTCATTATCCCAACCCCCTTAATCTGTTCATGGCGTCCTCAAGGGCATCCATTTCCTTGGCAAAACAAAAGCGAACCAACGTCTCCCCTACTGGGCCGGAATAAAAAGCGGAACCAGGCACACAGGCCACGCCAGTCTTTTCCAACAGATGCAAAGCACGCTCCTTGGCCGTCTTCCCCGGCAATGAAGTCACATCCGCCAGCGTATAATACGCGCCATCCGGTACGTGAGGCGTCAGGCCGATATCTCGCAAGGTGTCGCAAAACATATCCCGTTTCATCTGGTGGTCATCTGATATACCCTGATAATATTCCGGCCCCAATTCTTCCAGTCCTCTGGCCGCACCAATCTGCAAAGGAGCAGGCGCACAGATATAGACCAAATCACTAAAATGGCCGATAGGCAAAGCCCATTCCGGGTCGCAGATGGCATACCCAAGCCTCCAGCCGGTGATGGCAAAGACTTTGGACAAACCTGAAATGGTAATCGTCCGCCGAGCCATGCCCGAAATAGTCGCAGGACTGATGTGTTCATGGCCGTCGAACACGAAATGCTCATATATCTCATCGGTAAAAACAAAAATATCATGAGACTCGGCAAAATCGGCAATGAGTTCCAATTCCTTACGGGAAAACACCTTGCCCGCAGGGTTGGATGGGGTATTCAAAATCATGGCGCGGGTCTTTGATGTTACGGCCTGCTCCAAATCTTCGGCGGTAAACTCCCAATTCGGCGGCTCCAGAATAATAGATACCGGCTTAATACCAAGCGAAGCCATGGTCACTATATGATAGCCATAGTATGGCTCGAAAACGATGACTTCGTCGCCCTCGTTGAGCAGGGCAAGACAGGCTGCGTAAAATGCGCCCGTGGCTCCGGCGGAAGAGACCACCTGATTCTCCGGGTTCACATCCATGCCGGTATATCGTTTCTGCTTGGCAGCTATAGCTTCACGAAACCGAGGCAACCCATCGAAGCGGGTATAAATATTGGTGCCCGCCTTCATGGCTTCCTCTGCCCCCTTGATGACCACATCCGGCACGGGCAAGTCACACACACCCTGTGCCAGGTTCACGCCGGACACTCGCGCGCATTCCAGCGTCATATTCCTGATTTCGGATTGGGCCACCAACGGTCTTCGCTTGCTCACTTTCAACGTCATGGGGTATTCTCTTCCTCATCCTCTGAATTTTTTACATGAAGGCACACTGTATATGACTTCACTCAGGAATAAAACCCTTGTCCTGACAGGCGCATCCATGGGTATCGGCGCTGCCCTTGCCCGTGAACTGGCATATGATGGCGTCAACCTCGTCCTTGGAGCGCGCACCGAATCAAAACTGACAAAAGCCCGCGATGCATGCCGTGCTCTTGGCGTCAAAGCGGAATGTCTGGCGGGTGATGTATCCTCCTCCAACGTAGCTCAGGAGTTGGTCCAAACAGCCCATGAACTCGGCAACTTTCACGGTTTCATCCATGCCGCTGGTGTTCTCGCACCCGGCCCCACGGTTTGGGAAACCACCAAAACCCGATTCCGCGAAGTCATGAACGCTTCCGTAGGCGCCGGGCATCAACTCATTCGCCATGCCACGCCTCTTCTTCTTAAACGTGGTGAAGGGTTGGCCGTTTTTTTCGGCTCCGGTGCGGCGGAACGCGCCCAACCCGGCATTGGGGCATATTGTACAGCCAAAGCCGCCGAAGAACATCTGGCCCGTCAATTGGCCGCTGAAGCTCCGGTCATTACCACGGTCATCTGGCGACCGGGTATCGTGGAAACACGTATGCAAAAAGATGCCAGAAACTCCACAGGAGGTGGTGCGGACCAACTCAAATCAGTCTTCAAACCGTGGAAAAAAGATGGATTGCTCATGACACCCAAACAATCTGCACGAGGGCTAGTCGACTTCCTTCATAATAATCCACGGCGCTACCACGGCAAAGTCGCGGATATCCGAAACATCTGAGGTTTTGTTGACGGAAACCCCCGGACCCCATATATCCTGATAGAGGAATCCAATCCATTATCAGTACAAGGAGATACCATGAAAAAATGTGCATACGCCTTCTGTCTGCTTTTCATCCTCGGCCTGCTGACTGCCTGTGGCGGTGATGACGTTGCCGACGATCCGAACCTATCTTCAGAGGCAAAGACCATTGTCGAAGAACTCGGTGGTCCTTTCTCCGATACGGAATTCAAAAAATTTCTCACAGACCTTCCGGATATCCCGAGTATGACCGCCCAGTCCCAGCAGGACATGGGAGAGGTCAGCGGCGCAGCCTTGTCTGCCAAGATTCTGGCCGAAGTCAAAAGCAAAGGGTGGAATGAAGAACGGTTCATGTACATATACAGCCATTCCATGGCCATGGTGAATGTGGAACAAATCAACATCATGAACGAACAAGTCAAAAAGCAGATGGAAGACATGCCGGAAGAGCAAAAGAAAATGATGGAACAGATGTTGAACAAACAGATGGGCGGACAGATGGAAGCGTACAAGGCTGAAGTCGATAAACAAGTGCCAGCCTCTGAACAGGCTATCATTCGGGACAACATGGAAGCCCTGTACGCCGCATTCGGCCTTCCTCAGGAATAATTCATAATGATTGAACGACTCACCTTGTGGGGGTTGGCTCCAGGCCGACACATTCCTGACATAGAATTGCCCGGCAGCCCCCAACGGTGCATGGGGCGTGCTCCGGTGGAAGACGATACAGGACGAGTATGGGTGCTGGAGCATCTTCACCCCGGCCAGTTTGACCACCGAGAACGAATCGGTCGCGCCTTGTCTTTCCTCGAAGGCACGGGGTTCCCGGTACCAGCCTACCTCCCGGATCTCAACGGACGTTTTGTGGCCGAACATGAAAACGATTATTATCAACTCTCTCCATTCGTTCCCGGTACTCCTCTGCCACAACCGGAATTCATCGAAGACAAAGAACGAGGCCACAATCTCGGTGCCGTCCTTGCGGCATTGCATACCGCCGGTGCAAACATCCGGGAATTCGACACAGAACCGCCGTTTATTCTGGAAAACTACATTAACGAACTCATGGCGAAGCTTGCACCGCGCCAACCAAAAATCCATGATGCATTGCTCCCGGCTATAGACTCGCTAGTCCCTCTTTTCGAAGCATGGGAGGACCTCCCCAAAGCGCTGTGTCACGGAGATTTCCACCCGCTCAACACCATTTGGCGCGACCAGTCCGTTGCCGCAGTCATTGATTGGGAATTCATTGGCATCCGGCCCGCACTGTTCGATGTGGCCAACTGCCTCGGTTGTATCGGCATTGAAGACCCTCTGGCCCTCGTTCGCGGCCTGACTCCAACCCTCTTGTCGACACTCCAGAAAACCGGCTGCCTCGAAAAAACAAACTTTGCCCTCTTACCGGAACTCATTCTTGGTATGCGGTTTGCGTGGATGTCTGAATGGCTCAGACGAAACGATACCGAAATGATTAACATTGAAATCGACTATATACGTCTATTTTCCAACTCCATAGATTCCCTCCTTCCCGCCTGGAAAAACCTCTTGGGGCAATCATGATTTTCGACAACACCTATACTCGACTCCCAAATCGATTCTTTCAACGGATCAACCCCGTTGTCGTCGAAAAACCCAGTCTTATTCGCATGAACACCTCACTGGCGAAGAAACTCGGTCTTCCCCTCCCCGATAACCACATCCAACTAGCCGAACTTTTTTCCGGCAATGTGCTCATGGACGGTATGGAACCCATTGCACAAGCCTATGCAGGCCACCAGTTCGGAAACTTCGTGCATCAACTGGGAGATGGTCGGGCCGTGCTCTTGGGGGAAGCAATCACCAAGCAGGGAACACGATTCGACATCCAACTCAAAGGGTCCGGTCAAACTCAATTTTCACGAAGTGGCGATGGCCGTTCTCCTCTGGGGCCGGTCATCCGAGAATATGTGATATCCGAGGCCATGCACACCCTCGGCATCCCCACCACCCGCGCTTTGGCAATGGTCGCCACCGGAGAAACCGTTCACAGAGAAACGACGTTGCCCGGAGCGATCCTGACACGTGTGGCTGCCAGTTTTATCAGGGTTGGGACTTTTGAATATTTCGCCGCAAGGAACGACGAAGAAGCACTCAGAAAACTGGCAGACTACACCATTCAACGTCATTATCCCGAAGTTGAAAAAGCAGACAATCCATATGCGACATTTTTCAATGCCGTCTGTCATGCTCAGGCAGAGCTGCTGGCCCGGTGGATGTGCGTCGGGTTCATTCACGGAGTCATGAATACCGACAATACCACTATTTCCGGCGAAACCATCGACTACGGCCCATGCGCTTTCATGGACCAATACAACCCGGCTCAGGTCTTCAGCTCCATCGACCATCAGGGGCGATATGCTTATAATCAACAGCCTCTCATAGCCCAATGGAACATGGGTTGCTTGGGCGGTTGCCTCATCCCACTTCTGCACACGGACGAACAAACCGCCCACAACCTCGGCGAAGATATCCTCGCCTCATTCACGCCGTCTTTTGCTCACTATTACCGTACTGGCATGTGCGCCAAGATCGGCCTTTCAAAAGAAAGCGATCATGGATTCGCTCATGCCAAACGGCTACTCGAAATAATGCATCAGGACCATGTGGATTTCACGGAATCATTCCGCATTCTGGGAGATTCGATCACGGATTCAGCACAATTTAAGGCACTCTTTTCCTCACGTGAAACAATCATACAATGGATTACAGACTGGCGAGAATTGCTCAATCAGGACCCTCGGAGTGCGGAAAAAACCAGCCACGCCATGCATGCAACCAACCCCGCAATCATTCCACGTAACCATCGCGTCGAAGAAGCTATCCGGGCAGCAGAAGATCATGGAGATTTTGCCCCCACTCACAAACTGATCGAAGTATTGAGTACACCATACGCAGACCAACCGAACCATCAGGAATATCGCTCCCCGCCAGAACCGTCGGAACGAGTTCAACAAACCTTTTGTGGAACCTGATCCCACAAGAAAAGAACATCTCTCAATTTTAAAAATACTGATTGTTGATTTAAAATCAGAACAGAAAACCGCCTTTGGCGGATGGGATCGAACACGCAGGACTCTGTCCTGCGCCTGTCGGCGCAATGGGTTTAACAAAAAAAAACCGACCCAAGGGTCGGCTTTTCATGTATTCGTATAAAAAAAGGATCAATCGTCAAGTTCGCTCGCCAAGGCGACAATCTCTTCACGAATTATGCGTGCGGCCTCTTCCGGGACCATCTGAGCTATTTCGTCACGCAATCGTTTTTCCAAATCTTCAACACGCGATTCAAGCATGGCGACCTTGTCTTGCAATTCAGCCATTGACGCCTCGCCTGCCTCGGAACGGACATCCACGAGAAGCTGATCTACGTCCACATCATCGGACACGTCATGCCCTGCGTCAGGCGGCATGATTTCAGCTGCCAGAACATCGTCCAAGTCAGCATCCAGATCGGGAATATCCATGTCTTCGTCTGTTTCAACATCCACGACATCGGACACATCAACTTCAACATTGTCCAGCAAACTGTCCACATCTTCGATGGCGTCGTCTTCCAACGCTTCCAAACCGGTCAATTCGCTGTCAGCCTCTTCGGCAGGTTTTTCGATCTTGCGAATGTCGGCAAACACATTCCCGGCCACAATCGCACTACTGTCTTCCTGTTCGGGGTCCGGCTCGGGCTCATCCATAATGGATTCGATATCAGCCTCAGGCACCGCCTGCTCCACCGGGACTTCCGGTGCAGATTCTTCGGCCAAGGCAACGTCCATCATGTCTTCGGGTTCTGGAGAAATTTCTTCAACTTCAGATTCGGACACAGCCTCAATTGCAGGCTCTTCCGTTTCCTCAAGAATCATATCTTCAGCCATATCTTCGGCGAAATCATCAGGGAGCTCTTCCATCACATCAGAAGACATTTCCTCAACGTCCGGTTCGGAAACAGCATCCTCTTCAGCTTCGAGGGCTTCTTCTTCCAACAGATCATCAAGTTCCAGAATATCGTCATCCGAATCATCCACTTCCGCCACAAGGTCGTCCAATTCGATGGCGTCCTCATCGGCTTCGGATTCAGGCTCCGGCTCGGGGTCATTGACCTCGGCGATATCGTCCACCAAGGCTTCAACCTCAGCGGCACTCTCGTCCGTCACTTCCTCAACAACATCGTCGAGCACCAGCGGTTCATCCTCATCATCTTCAATGATATCATCCAGCACGATCAACTCGTCAACTTCATCGGCACTGGCGGCAGATGCTGCCACGGCGTCGAGATCAATGACTTCATCCGCTTCTTCGGCAATATCATCCAGCACGATAGGGTCGTCCTCCGCAACATCGTCGAGCATAACTGGCCCGTCGTCGCTGTCAGTGGAAACGTCGTCATCCAGATCGTCAGCAAAAAGATCTTCAAGCTCCTGCTCGAAATCAGCATCCACGGAATCTGGATCCAGCCCTTCATTTTCGGGCGCGGTATCGTTCAAGACGTCGCTTATATCAACATTCTTGTCGTTGGGGGAAGGCGGGGGAGCCGGGGTCATATGTACCTCCTGAGAGAAGGTTTAAAAAAAAGGGGAGCTGTCTTCAACAGCCCCCCTCGAATTACCCTAGCGTTTTACTTCTTGGGGTGACAGGCCTTACAGCTAACGGGGGCTGCCTTGCCGGCCTTCTTTTCTACCTTGTGGCAGCCAAGACAGGAAGCCTTGGACTTCTTGTTATGGAAAGCCTGGTAGAAGCCCTTCGGGTCTTTCTTGGCGGCTTTGCTGGCGTCCATGTGACAGCCTTCAGTGGCACAGCCCTTGACTGCTTCCTTGGACTCGGCCTTATGGTGACACACCATACAGTCGATACCGAGCTCAGAATGCTTCTTGTGCGGGAATTCGACAGCTGTTTTAGTTGCCTTGACGCCCTCGGGAGCCGTCATGGTGATCTGGTCGGGAGCTGCATTGCCAGCAATAACTGCGGGCAGCGCGAAAACACATACCAGAGCGACAACCATAAGGCTGATGATCAGTGATTTCTTCATTTACCTAGTTCCTCCTGTTGCATAAAAAAATAAACAGTCACACTCTCTACTTAGCGGGATAAATGATGTATCCCCCCCCTGTCAAGCGAGGGAATGCTAGCGTAGACCCCCGCTTTTACCTGATAAAGGTCCTTCAAGGCAAGGGGCTTTTGTTACTTTTCTCACGACATCAAATGTCATATTTTTGATGATACCCACGCGGAGTCAATAATCGGCCTCCCGTAATCCTTGTTGCTGAATTGCCCACAATGAGTACGGTTTGCATATCAACGGCCTCAACATCCACGCTGCTTAAGGTCACGGCCTTCACTGACTGTCCCTGCCTGTAAGCCTTCCCCACAACACCGACAGGTGTCTCAGGCCCACGGAATTCACCAATAATATCAAGAGCTTTTTGCAAATGATCATGCCGTTTTCTGGAACGGGGATTATAGATGGCAATAACGAAATCAGCACCGGCAGCAGCGGCCAGTCGCTTCTCGATAAGTTCCCAAGGTGTGAGCAAATCACTCAAGCTGATGGAAGCAAAATCGTGCATGAGCGGTGCACCAAGCAGCGCCGAAGCCGCATTGAAAGCAGCCACTCCGGGGATGATTTCAAAGGGAATTTTCTCGAGTAATCCTTCGGCTTCAAGAATTTCCAGGATCAATCCGGCCATGGCATAAATACCGGCGTCGCCGCTGCACACCATGACGGTTTTTTTGCCTGAACGAGCGCACTCCACAGCAGCCTTGACCCGTTCAACCTCGCCCATCATACCGGTGGACACGACTTCCTTGCCTTCAAGTAATTCAGGCGGCGTCAGTTCAATGTATCCCTTATATCCGGCAATTACGTCCGCTTCCTCAAGAGCCTTTCTGGCCGCAGGAGTAAGCAAACTTTCATCACCCGGTCCCAAACTGACTGCCTTAATCACCTTTGGCCCTCGCAACAGCCAGCGTCACGGTGCTGGTCTTTTCCTTGGTCACAACCAGCTCACCGCCATGCGTCGCCAGCAGGGCCGAAGCCTCGGCCACGGAAGGGACATTCATGTGTGCTAATACCATATCGGACGGCGTAGGCACATCGATGGATGCTAGCTGTTTGGTAGAATAAAAAACAGGATCAACGCCAAAATCATGGGCTGCTTCCAGCAATCCGGCCTCATGACGTTTGGCTTCAACCGACCCCAGAGAAGCAATACTCTTCAAAGCAAGCCCCTTCGCCTTGAATACCGCATGTACGTGATCGAGAATCTCCTCTTTGGACACGTCAAGGCGACATCCAACCCCCAAATGCAGCATACGTGGATGCAGACAAAGTGCCCCTTGCGGACAATCGTCATGCCATGTCACCCAGATACCGGGACGATTCTTATCCCAGTCGGCAGGGTCGCTTATCCCTTCAAAACTCATATCCCACGCCAAGCCAAGCCAGTCCTCAGGATCATGCAGTTGGACTGTCATTCCTTCCAAAAGGGCAATATTCACGAATTTGACGCGGCTGATGTCGTTGATAACCAATCCTCGAGACTGAGCGAGCATATCTATGGACAAAACGCCGACAGAATCGGTGGCTGTAGTAATGACCGGCTGTCCATCAAGAACACGAGCACATCGTGTGGACAATTCATTGGCACCACCCAAATGTCCGGCCAGCAAACTGATGGCGTACTGTCCTTCCTGATCAAGACAGACCACGGCAGGGTCAGTCTCCTTGCTTTGCAGGTGTGGCGCGATGCAGCGCACCGCAATACCTGCGGCGGCAACAAACACATGAGCATCAAATGTATTGAAGGTTGCTGAAATCAGTTCGGACAAAGAGTCGAACGGAGCAGCTCCTTCGGCCTCAAGACGTCGGGACGCGTAAACGGTCCCGCCCAGCTTGGCAGCCAGACGGCTGACAATAGTATGCCCTTTGCTGGTCAGGGCGTAATATGCAATTTTCTTTACAGACATCCTCTCTGTTTATCAGCATCACGCCTGATTCGAAAGTGAAAAATGCGATGAATACCCCCTCAAAAAGAGAAGAATTACCTTCTTTTTTCCTAACAAAAACGGGTCGGTACACAAACATGTGTACCGACCCGTCGAGATTATCATTTGAAAGGACTGTCTAGAATTCAACCTTGCGAGCCGCCTCCAACGTCTTTTCAAAATCTTCATCCGTATGAGCAAAGGAAGTAAAGGCACACTCGAAACCAGCCGGAGCCAGATATACACCTTGAGCAAGCATTTGCTGCCAGTAGGTTGCATAGGCCTCAGAATCACACTGGCCGGATTCGATCATATTGGTCACCGGCTTGTCTGAAAAATACATGGTAAAAGCGGAACCGATCTGTACCAAATGTACAGGCTTGCCCTTACCCTCGACGATGGATGCCAACTCTTCGGTAAAAGCCGTGGTCCGGGCTTCCAGAGCAGCGTAGTCACATTCAGCCAAACGGTTCAAGGTTGCCAGTCCTGCGGCCATGGCGACCGGGTTGCCAGACAGTGTACCTGCCTGAAAAACGCCGCCCACGGGGGCCATATGTTCCATGATCTCACGCTTGCCGCCAAAACAGCCCACAGGGAAACCGCCGCCGATGATCTTGCCAAGGGTGGTCAAGTCAGGAGTGATGCCGTAGCATTCCTGCGCTCCACCGCGAGCCAGCCTGAAGCCGGTGATAACTTCATCAAAAATAAGAACCGCGCCATACTGGGTGCACACATCACGCAAACCCTGAAGGAAACCGTTTTTGGGTTTGACCAAGCCCATGTTACCTGCGGCAGGCTCCACGATGATACAGGCTATCTCGTCGCCGGACTCTTCGAAAAGGGCCTTGACCGCATCGAGATCATTGTACTGAGCGAGCAACGTGTGCTTTGTCACCTCTTCAGGGACACCGGGAGTGCCGGGAACAACAGCTGCGGCAGAACCGGCAGCAGCCAAGAATGCGTCAGCATGACCGTGATAGTTGCCGATGAACTTCACGAACTTGTTGCGGCCAGTGTAGCCTCGCGCCAAACGCAAGGCAGACATGGTGGCCTCAGTACCGGAGGAAACCATGCGCATCATGTCCATGGAAGGAACAAGTTTGTTGATGGCCTCGGCCAGAGCGACCTCGCCGAAACAGGGTGCGCCGTAGCTGGAACCTTGATCAATGGCCTTGTGCGCAGCCTCGGAGACAGCAGGGTCCTGATGACCAAGAATCTGCGGTCCCCAGGAAAAAACGTAATCAATGTATTTGCGACCATCTACATCATACAGATACGCACCCTTCGCGTTCTCGATGAAGACAGGTTCAGCATTGACATACCTGCAAGCGCGCAGTGGTGAATTGACACCGCCAGGCATAAGGGTCTTGGCCTTGGCGTAGAGTTCTTTTGAGTTCATTGCAGCCTCGAATAGTGTATCGAATTATTTATTTGAAATAGACCATGGAGGTCTTCTTAAGCTCTTTGAGTGACTTCAACACGCAGTTGTCATCAATACCGATGATCTGCTCCAGTTCGGCCACTACTTCATTGGCATGACCGGGGCGTTCGCCATGAACCATCGTATATAAATTATACGTCCACTCCGGGTAGGTACGTCGAATGTAACAATGAGAAATCTCGGAGCGGGCCGCGCAGATCTCACCAATTTCGTCACTCCGCTCCTCCGGCACACGCCATGCCACCATGGCGTTGTGGCCGTAGCCCGCCTTCTGATGTCTGAGCGTAGCCCCGAAGCGACGAATGATCTTGCGCTCCTTGAGGTCGGCCAAAAGGTTGATAACGTCCTGCTCGTCCACGCCCACTGCCTCGGCAATAGTCTTGAACGGCTGCTCGGTGTCCGGCAAATCCTTGCCTGCCAGAGCGAGTATCCTTTCTTCGGTCTCGGTGAATTGTATAGCCATGGGAGGGTCTATACATCCGGCTGAAACAGGATGCAACCATGTGCACGATTTCATCTCACTGCCCCCCGGATTGAGGACTTGCCACCAACTCCCGCCGCACGTATGCTAAAAGACTGTATAAAGCACGAAAGGAGTCCTTGCATGAAAATAGCAGTTCTGGGCGCAGGCGCCTGGGGAACAACCCTGGCCGACATGCTCGCAAAGAACGATGTAAACACCACTTTGTGGGCACGTGAGCCTGAAGTGGTGGCCAATATCCGTGAAAAAAGAGAAAACGCGACATTCCTGCCGGGCGTTCCCTTGTCCGAAAAGCTCAACATCGAATCCGACCCTGAAACAGCTTTTGCCGGGGCCGACTACTTTTTGGTCGTCATCCCCAGTCAATTCATCCGGCCCGCCCTTGAAGGGTTCCGGGATATCCTGCCGATGAATCCGGTAATCGTCTGTGCTTCAAAAGGCATCGAGCTAAACTCTCTGGCCCCCATGTCCCGAGTGGTCGCCGAAGCACTTGAAGGTAAACGTCCCCGTTACGCGTCGCTGTCCGGGCCATCCTTTGCCGCCGAGGTCTCCGCCGACATGCCCACATCCGTTTCTCTGGGCTGTGAAGACCATGAGCTTGGCCGTGAATTGCAGGAAGCCTTTTCCACCCCATTTTTCCGCGTTTATTTCACACCTGACTATCGTGGTGTGGAACTGGGCGGTGCGGTCAAAAACGTTATCGCTATTGCCGCAGGCATGGCCGATGGTCTCAATTTCGGTCATGATGCCAGAGCCGCACTCATCACCCGAGGACTGGCCGAACTGAGCCGCCTTGGAGAAGCCATGGGTGGGCAGGAACGTACCTTCATGGGACTGTCCGGCATGGGCGATCTCGTGTTGACCTGTACCGGCGACCTTTCCCGCAACCGGCAGGTGGGCCTGAAACTCGGTCAGGGCCAGAAACTCGACAACATCATCAGCGAGATGAAAGCCGTGGCCGAAGGCGTCAAAACCACCAAATCCTTGTACGACCTTTCCAAAAAACTCAATGTGGAATTGCCCATTACAGACCAAGTGTATAAGATACTCTATGAAGACAAAGACCCGGCTCAGGCCACTCGTGACTTGATGAACCGGGATTTGAAAGACGAATAAACAGGGAGTCGCCATGCGCCAGCTCGTTCTCACCGTGAGTCTCATCATTTTGACACTCGCCCTGCTCATGTTCTCAGGATGTTCCAGAGCATGGTATCATTCGGACCTCAGCGGCACAGCGGCTGACGAACAATTCGCCAAGGACTCGGACGACTGCAAGCTCAATGCAATGGACATGTATCCGCTGGATAAGCACATGCAGTCCCAAGGCTATGAGAAGTGCCTGCAAGAAAAGGGCTGGATGCACCAGCGCGACTACGACGGAATCCGCTTCGAAACCAAACCCAGATAATCGGGGGACACCATGACTCACGGTCCGATTCTGGTTCTCGGCTCCACCGGCTATGTTGGCGGACGGCTTGTCCCACTCCTTTTGGAAAAAGGATTTACCGTGCGCGCCGCTGGCCGGAGCGTGGAAAAGATCAAGGCTCGGTCGTGGGGTAACAACCCTAATGTCGAGGCTGTCCAAGCGGATATGCATGATGCGGACAGTCTGAGTCGAGCCGCCGAAGGTTGCACCGCAGCCTTCTATCTGGTCCACTCCATGAGCAGCCCCGGCCGGGATTTTGCGGAGCAAGAGCGCGACGCGGCTTACAACATGGTCACGGCAGCGCAACACGCGGACCTATCACGCATCATCTATCTGGGCGGTCTTGGTGAAGACCATGAAGATCATCCGCTGTCCAAACATCTTCGCTCCCGCGCCGAGGTAAGCCGTATTCTCGCTCTTGGCCCGGCCAAAGTGACAACCCTGCGCGCCGCACAAATCGTCGGGTCTGGTTCCTCTTCATTCGAACTAGTGCGGTATCTTGCGGACCGACTCCCGTTCATGATCACCCCCAAATGGGTACGGACCAGGACCCAACCCATTTCCATACGGAATGTACTCGGCTACTTGGTCGGCTGTTTGGAAAATGATGAGACAGCAGGACTGACATTGGATATTGGTGGACCGGACATCCTCTCCTATCAGGAACTATTTCAGTTGTACGCTGAAGTAGCCGGTATTCCAAAACGACGCATTTATCCATTCCCCTTTCTCTCGCCGCGCCTTTCATCTTTCTGGGTGTCCATGATCACCCCCATGCCCATGACCCTGTCCAGATCACTGATTGAAGGATTGCGTAACGAAGTTATTTGTCGGGACGACCGCATCCGCACACTGGTCCCGCAAGAACTTGTGTCCTGCCATGAGGCCATTCGTCTGGCTTTGGACAAGACCGAACACCAAAAAGTGGAGACCTGTCTTTTTGACGTGGGCAGTGCGTGCATGCCGGAATGGGCATCGGAAAACGACCCCAAGTATGCTGGCGGCACCCGATTTGAAATGGGCTACAAAGCCCGACTTCAGGGCGATCCGGCAAAAGTATGGGATGTGGTGACACGCATCGGCGGCGAACAGGGATGGTATTACGGCGACCCGCTCTGGCGACTGCGAGGATTTATCGACCGTGTTCTGGCTGGGCCGGGACTGAAACGCGGCAGACCGCATGGCAACGGCACCCCGCGTGTGGGTGACGCCCTCGATTTCTGGCGGGTTTTGGCCAGTGACGAAGGCCGCAGACTGTTACTTCTGGCTGAAATGCGTCTGCCCGGAGAGGCCCTGCTGGATTTCAAATTCGATTCGCAATGGGGCAATGCCGTAGACTTGTCCATGACCGCCAAATTCCTCCCCAAGGGACTGACCGGCATTCTCTATTGGTATGCCATGTACCCCTTCCATGTGGTCTTGTTCAAAAATATTCTCAAAAATATTTCCGACCTGGCGGGAACCCACCTTTACGAACCGCCACGCCGAGTCGACTAGGATCAGAATGGCCGAAAAACTTCGTACAGGACGAACCACCGGATCGTGCGCTTCGGCAGCGGCCATGGCGGGAGTCCTCTTCCTTTTGACTCGGGCACAACCCGACTCGGTGAACATCCCCCTGCCCCCCGGCGGCACGCTGACTGTCCCTATTGAGCGATACAATCCCGAGGGGGAAACCGTGCGAGTTACCGTCATCAAAGACGGTGGCGACGACCCTGACGCAACCCACGGATGCGAAATTCAAGCTGTTGTCTCCGTCGACACAATGACCCACGGCGAACTGTCTGTGGACGTTGATGGGGGAAGAGGAGTAGGCCGCGTCACCCTGCCGGGTCTGCCCGTTAATGTAGGCAAAGCAGCCATCAATCCCGAACCGCTCCGCCAGATTGAGAAAGCTATACTCACAGCCGCCCCTTCTCTGACACACGGCCAAATCTCAGTTTTGATCGAAGTCCCGGAAGGGAAGGATATCGCCCACAAGACCATGAACGCCCGACTGGGCATCGTCGACGGCATTTCCATCCTCGGCACACAGGGAATCGTCAAACCATTTTCCCATGATTCATGGCGCGCCACAGTCGCAGAAGGGTTGGATGTGGCCAAGGCGCAGGGATTGGATTACGCAATTTTCACCACGGGGAGACGGTCTGAACGACTCTATCTGGAGCACAGCCCGACCACCCCGGAGTTGGCACTGATTCAGGCTGCGGACTTCTTCGAATTTTCCATGCAGGCCGCAGCAAAACGCGGCTTTACGCATGTCACATGGAGCATGTTTTTCGGCAAATTGGTCAAACAAGCGCAAGGACTTCCTTATACCCATGCCAAAACACATCCGGTTGACTTCGACCGACTGGCCGACTGGTGCGAAGAAGCAGGAGTCGCCGCGCCCTATCTTCCGACCATCCGAGAAGCCAACACCGCCGTGCAGGTCCTCGGCATGTTGATTGATGATCCGGCGCGGCCCGCCCTCATCAATATTCTTGTCAATGAAGCGAAACGAAACGCAGAGGCCTTTGCGGACAACCGAATATCCGTCAACTACCAGATCTATAATTTTGACGGTTCCACATTGCGATAACTCAACCCATTCACTACAAAAAAACTCTTTTTTTACAATTGCCTCGGTAAAGAAAGCATCCTCATCTTCCGATAGGACCATAGGGGAGACGTGTACGGTTTCGCACACGATGTTCAACTTTGGTCGAGCGCCCCATGGGAGACTCTGGCTCTGCACCACGTATCCGTGCGTCAGGGCTGAAATATCAGCATAAAGGGGCGCGCATGCCAAGGGTGTCTATTGTCATACCCAACTATAACTATGGCCGATTTGCCGACAGACTTTTCGGCTCCATAGCCGCACAATCCATGCCGCTTGGAGACATGGAAATATTCTTTGTTGACGACGGCAGCAATGACGATTCGCTAGAGCGAGCAACTCACTGGGCGACACACATTCCCTGTGAACGATTTGAAATCATCTCATTGTCCCGAATCGGCAAACCCGGCCCGGTACGAAACCATGGGCTGGCACTCGCAACAGGCGAATACCTGTTCTGCATGGACCCGGACGACACCCTGCACCCAGAGTATCTGGCTCGATGCGTCAACACGCTTGAGAACACACCAAAAATTGACCTGATCTATACGGATTACCGGGAAAACACGCTTGATGGTTCCCGAGAGGTTGGACTTCCCAAATTCAATCAGGGATTGTTGCGCATACAAAACATCCTGCCGAGCACTGCCCTCTACCGGCGTGAAGTTTGGGACGCAGGCATTCGTTACCGCGACAACACCGAATATGAAGACTGGGATTATTGGATACAATGCCTGATGGCGGGAGCCAATTTTATTCGCCTCCCTGAAGTTCTCTATAATTATGAAATTCACACTTCAAATTTCTCCCATCATGCACAAAAAAACGATGGACATGCCAAGGCGCAAATCGTTTTGAACAACGTATCTTTTTTCCACCCCCTCGTTCAGGAATGGGCAAAGGATTACATGCGGGGAAGACTCCATTCACAGGCCTTTCAACGAGGCCACATCCCAAGCCCGAAAGATGTACGAGCCTTGCTAAAAACCGTGGAACAAAAAGTTTTCAAGGCGTCGGGATTCTAATCCGAATACCAATAAAAAAAGGGCTGTGTGATTTCACACAGCCCTTTTTTTATATCAGATGGAATAGTTCATCATTCGTTCTGAAAAGCTTCCCAGTCGGCCAAAAATGTAGCCAACCCCTTATCCGTCAAGGGATGTTGCATCAACTGCATGATAGTAGCGTATGGCAAAGTAACCACGTCCGCACCGATCAACCCGGATTCAATGACGTGCATGGGATGTCGCACGGATGCCACCAAAATTTTTGTCGCAAAGCTGTAGTTGTCGAATATAGTCCGCATCTGATCCACGCTTTCCATACCGGACTGTCCCAGCCCATCAAGCCTGCCCACAAACGGTGAAACATAGGTAGCTCCGAGCTTGGCTGCCAACAATGCCTGTGACGGAGAAAAAACCAACGTGACGTTGGTCTTGATTTCACGTTCACGCAATTCCTTGAGTGCCTTCATTCCCTCGGGAATCATGGGGATTTTCACCACCACATTAGGGCCAAATGAGACAAGGTCCTTAGCTTCCTTAATCATTTCTTCGTGAGTAGTACCTATGACTTCAAGCGAAACAGGACCATCAACGGCATCACATATAAGCGAAGCCTGTTCGCGCCAATCGCCACCCTCGCGAGACATGAGCGTAGGGTTAGTGGTCACGCCGTCAAGCAAACCGAGTTCATTGACTTCGCGTATCTGGTCCAAATTGGCCGTATCCAGAAAGAATTCCATGTGTCCTCCTTATGAGACCGGTACAGGATAATCCTCGTATTGATTATGCCGTGCATAGCATACTCGAAAAAGAGTGGAAACCTTCCGCAAACGTTTTCGATTCCACAACCATTCTCCTTTCACCTTTCTTCGGTTTCGTTTACATTAGCCGCATGTCGATCATGGAACCCATCAAAATACTCGGACTTTCACCCGGCGCACTCGAAATTTCGAACGCTGCCAGAAAGACTCTAGCCACTGCCAATCTGGTCGTCGGCGGCAAGCGATTGCTTGCAGCCTGTCAAGACGCAATATCACCCAAAAATTGTGCAACACTACCTATCACAGGCCCTCTGCCGCCAATTATCGACACGATCCGCAAAGCAGCGAAAGTCGGTGACTCCGTGGTGGTACTCGCAGATGGGGACCCGCTCTTTTTCGGCATCGGCAAACGATTGGGTGAAGACCTTGGTCGAGAAAACATCGTTGTTGAACCGAATATTTCCACAATGCAACTGGCTGCAGCCCGACTCAAATTGCCATGGCAGAAAATGGATTTTGTCTCCCTGCATGGACGCGACGATTTTGCGCCACTCTATGCCGCGCTGGTCAGAGCCGATCTCATCGCAGTTTTTACCGACAAGGAAAACACTCCCGCAGAAATCGCACGAGCTTTACTCGAACGCGGTGCCGACTGCTTTGCCATGACTGTCCTTGAAGATCTCGGCTCACCAGAGGAACAAATTCGTCCATTGGCCCTCCCTGACACATGGGGCATGGAATTCTCAGATCTCAACCTCGTTATACTGGAACGCTTGTACCCACCGGAGATCGAGTTAACGCTCGGCATCCCTGATCATTTCTATCTGCATCAGAAAAACCTGATCACCAAATTGCCTGTACGGGCCACTGGCCTTGCCCATCTTAATGTCGAACCGGACTCCACGGTCTGGGACCTCGGCGCAGGTTGTGGTTCAGTTTCTATCGAGGCATCTCATTTAGCCCGACGTGGCCGTGTTTTTGCCGTAGAGAGACACAAAACTCGTGCGGCCATGATCCGCGAAAACATCCGTCGTACCGGCGCATGGCTGGTCGACACGGTGCTTGGCGCAATGCCCGACTCTCTCGAAGGACTGCCTGAACCGGACCGCATTTTCATCGGCGGAGGACTGGGGGGCGAATCAAATCAGAAGACATCCCTGCTTGCCGTTGCCTGCGACCGGCTCAAACCACGAGGGCGCATGGTTGTCCATTGCATCCTGCTCGACTCCCTGCATGAGGCAAAAGACCATTTCCAAAAACTCGGTTGGCATTTCGGCGTGACCCAGCTTCAAGCCTCGGCCACCGACTCTCTGGCCGGAGACCTTCGCTTCAAAGCGCAAAATCCTGTTTTCGTTTTATGGGCTGAAAAACCCTAGAAGCTGCCAAAGCATAATTATTGGCAGCCCACACACCATAGAGTACCATGAACCACATGCCTGCCAATAAAGACCATCACCCCCTTCGAGCCTTGCGTGCATGGGCTCTTTACGACTGGGCCAACTCGGGATTCGCCGCATTGGTGCAAACCTTTGTGTTCGCGGCCTATTTCACCAAAGCCGTCGCCGAGAACGAAACCTTGGGCATTGCTCAATGGGGCAACATGATGGGCGTGGCGGGCTTGATCATTGGCATTGGCGGGCCGATACTCGGAGCCGTGGCCGACCGTTCTGGTAGACGCAAACCGTGGCTCGGTCTGTTCACCGGCGTATGTATCACAGCCACGTTTCTACTCTGGTTCGTCCAGCCGAACGCTTCATACGTCTGGCTTGGTCTTTTTCTGGCCGGAATCGGCACTATCGGCAGCGAATACGCAATGGTTTTCTACAACGCCATGCTCCCGGATCTGGCAGAACCCAAAATCATTGGCCGCTGGTCCGGCTGGGGTTGGGGGCTGGGATACGCAGGTGGTCTGATCCTGCTCATCATCGCACTCTATGGATTCGTACAACCGCCGGGCTGGTTCAGCGTCCCTCGCGAAGGAGCCATGCACATCCGGGCAGTCATGCCACTGACAGCACTTTGGTATCTAATATTCTGCCTACCCATATTTCTCTACTCCCCAGACAAACCGTCCACGGGAGTTCCGCTTAAAAAAGCGATAACAGGGGCATTTTCCCAATTACACGACTCCATCAAACATGTCCGCGACTACCGAGGCATCGCCATCTTCCTGCTGGCCCGCATGTTCTACAACGACGGCCTGACCACCATGTTCGCCTTTGGCGGCATCTACGCGGCTGCAACCTTCGGTATGTCCGCGTCCGAAGTCATTCTCTTCGGCATTGGATTGAATGTCACCGCAGGCTTGGGGGCAGCGTCCTTTGCATGGCTCGACGATTGGCTCGGACCACGCAAAACTATTCTTTTCTCCTTGATCGGACTCGTGATTCCGGGCGCAGCCATTCTGCTCGTCACAGACAAAACCCTGTTCTGGATTTTCGGGCTGGCCATTGGTATATTCGTGGGACCAGTGCAGGCATCAAGCCGGTCCTATTTGGCCCACGCGGCTCCCGCCAAACTGCGCACCGAAATGTTCGGTCTGCTCGCACTTTCCGGCAAGCTGACATCGTTCATCGGGCCGTTTCTGGTGGGTTGGCTGACTCTCGCCTCCGGCAATCAACGTGTGGGTATGGGGGCTGTCATCGGACTGTTTGTCCTTGGCCTGATCGGCATGCTGTTTGTGCCTCCCGTGAAAAACACAAAATGAGGAAAAAGCCATGTCCAACTTCCGCTTTGACCTGACTGAAGAAGAAAAAAGCTATCTCAAAGAACTTGTTGTTCAGTCCATTTCTTCCGGCCTCAACCCGAATGGGGAAACCGACGGTCCGACAGAACCGCCAACCGACACCCTCAAGGAACAATTGGGAGCCTTTGTCACGCTCAAACTTGGTGGCCAACTACGCGGATGCATCGGCAATGTTCAAGGCAGCGGAGAACTGTATCGAACCGTCTGGAGCATGGCCCATAGCGCGGCCTTTGAAGACCCTCGATTCCCACCTGTAACCAGCCATGAATTCGACGCCCTCGATTATGAAATATCCATCCTGAGTCCCGTCGAAATATGCCCCAACCCCAAATTAGTGGAAATTGGTCGACACGGATTAATCATGTCCAGCGGAAGGCGGTCCGGCCTGCTCCTGCCTCAGGTTCCCGTAGAATGGGACTGGGATCGGGAAACATTCCTAGCCCAAACCTGCGTCAAAGCAGGATTACCACAAAACGCCTGGAAGGACGAAAATACAACACTTTTTTGGTTTGAAGCTGTCGTCTTCTAAACAGATTAAACCGATCTTTTCCATTTTCATACACAAAGTATTATCCGCAAACGGGACTTTCTCCTATCGACATGGTAAGGATAGATCAGATATATTTCCTTCTATGATGAGTAATATTGCCTACAAAACGAAATACTGTTCATCCATCACTCCGAAGATCAGGTAGCATCGTATCATGACCAAAAAAATCATCACCCCCGAGAACAACACCCTTGCGCCAGCCGACGCCAAGGTTGTGGTCATTCCCGGCGTCAAGATGAGCATCTCTTTGGGAAAAGAGGTTGTGATCCGAATTCCGGGAACCGAACAATCATATCGAGGCAAGATCGTGGGTTTCGATCCCTACGAATATGTGATTGCCAATGTCCGCTTACCCTCCCGCATCCGCCAAGAACTCGCCTTCGGCGGCCAAATCGTGCTGAAATACATCCACAAAGGTACGGTTTACGGCTTCAAGACGACGGTGCACAACGCCATCACTTCGCCAACGTCCCTCATCTTCTTCGACTACCCCAGCACCATCGAAAAAATCGAACTGAGGCGCAAGGAACGCGCCAGGTGCAGCATTGACGGCGCATTGCATTCTTCGGATGGAGCGCATGATTGTCTGGTCGTCAATGTCAGCGAGACCGGATGCAAGATTTCGGCGCGGGCCGGGAATCGGGATACGATATCCACAACACAGGTGGACGACACCCTGTTCGTTGTCATGAATCTTGGAGCGGACGGCACTCTCAAACTCCCTATAGTGGTGCGAAATATGAAACGGGAAAAGGGCATCCTCACCCTTGGTGCGATGTTCTTGGACATCACCAAAGAGGAAGAAAAGCGCATCGTGAAATACTTGGCCAGGGTTCAAAGACACACTCGCTAACCAAACACAAAAACCATGATAAAAAAAATTCCAATCAACGAACTGAAACAGGGAATGGAGGTAGTGGAGCTTTCTTCGGAAATGTGGAAGCACCTGCCGTATCTGTATGCTCATCCGGGGATCATCTCATCCGTGGAAGAAGTCGCTCGTATCAAGGCTGAAGGGTATCAACAGGTTTTCGTCAAAACCGAAAATTCCGACGGCCAATCTGACGAGGAACGGCTCGACCACCTTATTCGCCAGCGCGAAGAGACGCCTTTAAGCACGCCGCGCACACCCTTTTCAGAAGCTATCAAGACCGCCAGCGTCACCTATGAAAGTGCCATGACCTACGCCATGCGGATCGTCAACGATGCAAAATTGGGCCGAAAAATTGATTATGACACAGCCGTGGAAACCGCCAGCGCCATTGTGGACTCAGCCGTCAGCAACCCGGACACGTTGGTCTGCCTGTCAAAACTGTCTTCCTTTGACAATTATACTTACACCCACTGCATAAACGTGGCCGCCATCGCCGTGGTCTTCGGTGAATTCATCGGCATGTCCCGCGATGACCTCATCCTGCTCGGTACCGCAGGCATGATGCATGATCTAGGCAAGACAACCGTTCCAAGTCGGATCGTCAACAAACCCGGCAGACTCACCAAATTTGAATGTGAAGAGATGAAACGGCACCCTGTGTATGGACGCACGATTCTGAGCAAAAACAGAGCAATTCCATCCAAGGTGCTCGTCGCGGTCCGGGCGCACCACGAAAAATTCAACGGCACCGGATATCCAGACGGATTAACACGCAAAGACATCCCGGCCTTTGCCCGCATCCTGTGTCTGGCCGACATTTACGATGCTCTGACCAGTGACCGCTGTTACAAACACGCCATCCTGCCCAACAAAGCCTTGGGAATCATGTATGGCATGCGTGACCAGGATTTCGACCCTACGGAAATCCAATTGTTCATCAAATGTCTGGGGATATTCCCATCTGGAAGCTTTGTCCGTTTGAATACCGGCAATTATGCGCTGGTCTTCGAATCCAATGCGCAACAACCGCTTTACCCAAAAATCAAGGTCATCATGGACAAACAAATGCGCCCTATTAAAGCTTGGGACATTGACCTCTCGACCCAAAACCCCGAAGCTCCCGACTCCGTAGAAATCACCGAATGTGCCGACCCCTCAGATTATCGTCAAAATCTCATGGAATTCATGCTGCCTCAATGATACTAAAGAGACGATATGTACACACAGACTGACATCCACTTCTCTCAGGAAACATCATGATAGATACTCAAGTATGGGTCGTCATACTCAGCCTTACCTTTCTGCTCTATGCCATCAAATGGTTCATCAGTCGCAAACGAAGCGTCAAGGTCTACCGCATCAGCCCTCAGTCGCTCCAACGGTCCAAAGAAGTGCTGATGGCCGTCCTTCCTCTGATTGAGGATGAAAATGATTTCCCACTTGATCGATCAAAAATCCCCTATTCCAAGGAAGACATAAAAAGTGCGGCCAAAATTTTGGCCTATTATTTTTGGAGAAAGAAACGCCACGACGAATTGCAACGCATCAAGAATTGCTTTGTCTCAATTTCCCGATTTCAGGATTCCAATCAAGACCTTGAAACCCAGGAACGAACAGCTGCCAGAGAAAGAAAACAACTGAAGCGTGAGTTGGACTTTTACATGACCCACTCTCCTTTCAATGCAACCAAATCCAGAAAACAGCCCTGATTATTCCTTTGGTGAGCATTCGCTCCGAATCTCGACAAACCGCTCTTTCAGTTTGCCAACAATATAATCGTACCCTTCATATGTATGCGGAATCAGACAGGTGGTGCAATCCTTTACGCCGCTTTCAGACCGTCGGTAATTCCCACCACACTCTTCAAAAAAATACAGCGGACAATAGCAAAAAAGGCAATTGAACTTTTCCGGTCTGCTCGTCTTATGACAAGGGAAATACTTACATTCCGAGTTGTTGAAGAATCTATAACTATTTTTCATGACGTCACATCCGATTAAATTTTAGGCCCATGGTGGGAGACATATAGCATACGCTCAAGGGGGGATTCTTCGCAAGATACTCTAAATCTCAGATTCTTTACAAACACGTAACCGACAACAAAAACATCGGCTTTCCTCTCGCGCCACCATTATAATCCTCTTTTTTTAACATTTTCATTATGCAGAGAGAATAGGGATAATCCCTGTTAAATTTCAGATGAGGAGAAAGTGATGCGAAGAGCAAGTGTTTTATTCATCAGCATGACGTTCTTTGCCATGCTACTGGTCGGATGCACAACCGGTGAACCGGTCTTCGATGTAAAAAAAATTACGTCACAGCCCAAGAATTTCGTTGGTTCGGAAACCTGCAAAACGTGCCACCTTGAGCACTACGATTCATGGAAGGTCACCAATCATAGCCGCATGGCTCAGGATGTCACAGTCAACGCCGACGCCTTTATCGTGGATATCAATCTGGATAATATCAAAGCAGACTTCAAACTGCTCGAAGACAAGGGTAAACTCAAACTGCCTCTGAATGACATCTACTTCCCGAACAAAGAAGACATCAAGTACACTATCGGCAACGAATGGAAGCAACGTTACATTATCGAAAAAAATGGCATTCTCTATATTTCACCCATCCAATTCAACACCGAGACCGGACGTTGGGTCAACTACCACGAAAAAGACTGGGAAAAACGTCCTTGGCTGCTCAAATGCGGAGGCTGTCATACTACCGGCACCAAACTCGACCTGGAATATCCTGCCAACAGCACCTTCACCGAACCGGGTGTTGGCTGTGAGGCCTGTCATGGAGCCGGCTCCTGGCATGTTGCGCTGCCAAAAACAGCTGTGTTCGAAAAACGTGAGACCATTCTCAACCCGGCCAAAATGCCTCGCGGCACTTCGGTGCAGGTCTGCGGAAGCTGTCACAACCGAGGCAAATCCACCATGGCCAAAGGTTCAAGCTGGCCCGTGGGCTACACTCCTGGCAAGGCTCTGGAGCCGTATTATACATCCACATCATACGCTGCGGGCGACAAGAAACACATGTACCCCAACGAATTCTCCAAAGGCCACCACCAGCAGTACATCGATTGGCTCAAGTCAGAACACCGCCGTGAAGGTGTGACCTGCACATCCTGCCATTCCGTACACCAACTCGGCATGCCCTCAACCCGCTTCCAAACCAAGGCCGCAGGGTCGGCTTCCTGTCTGGGCTGTCATAAACAACAGAACAGCAACATGGCACATGCCATCCACTCATTCGCCAACTGTGTGGGATGTCATATGCCTCGTATCGCCAAAAGTGCAGAATCCAGCGATATTCACAGCCACGTCTTCAAGACGTTGCTCCCGTCAGGAACTCTAGAAAATCCCGAAATCCCGAACTCCTGTCAGAATTGTCACCACCACAAGGATGCCAATCTGGCCGAACTGCAAAAGCAATTTGAGTTGTTGGCTTCAATGCCCAAACCCGAGGGCAAGGTTGTGGAGTCTGTGAACGCCTACAAATAGGAGGCGATCATGCAACGGATAATCATAATCATAGCCCTGCTCCTTGTGGGAGGCGTTATGGCTTCACCCTGTATGGCTCAGGAGGAAGTCGCCGGTTCCAACCGATATCTACTCAACGAGATGAGCACGGGATATTACGAAGAATATGAAGTCATACCGGGACGAGACAGCCCATTCCTGCAATGGGATGAGCCACGGGACACCATCCGAACCGGCGGCAGGGGACGCTCTGCCACATATCAGGCAGATTCCCACGCAGGTGTGCCTAATTATTGGCGACACAGGTGCAGCTCATGCCACAAAAAAGAAGCGCACAACAACCGGCATGTGACCAGAAACAACATCGCCTGCCGCCATTGTCATGGAGTTGAGCCCATAGCAGGTATCAACCACTACAACTCGCCGATGAATCCCATTCGCAGGCATGCCTATGTCTGCGCGAAGTGCCATCAGGGCGCAAACGGTTCATTTGCCATGTATCTCGTTCATGAACCGCCCCCTCTGCTCGCAGGTACTGCGGAGAGTTTC
Organism: Pseudodesulfovibrio nedwellii; assembly: GCF_027923765.1. Classification (NCBI taxonomy): domain Bacteria; kingdom Pseudomonadati; phylum Thermodesulfobacteriota; class Desulfovibrionia; order Desulfovibrionales; family Desulfovibrionaceae; genus Pseudodesulfovibrio; species Pseudodesulfovibrio nedwellii. Next base: position 2,141,232 of record NZ_AP026709.1, read on the forward strand.
CCGGTTCTGTACTGGATTACATGGATAATGGTAGCGATCGCTTTCTTCTCGTTTGCACTTTTCCTGCCACATACCGGCCTATGGATGCTCCGAGAACTATTCACCAGAAAAAAAGGGGGTGACGAATGAGACTCAAACGATTCACCCCAGTCCAAAAGGCGTTTCACGCCATGTTGATGCTGTCATTCCTGGTGCAAGCCGTTACCGGCACGGCCAGAATGTACATTGAAACCAACTGGGGCAGGACTTTGGCCCACCCCTTTGGCGGCTATGAGCAATGCCTGATTGTCCACAAATACGTTGGACTGTTCATGCTCTTCCTCTTCGTCTGCCATCTGGCGTATGTGTTGTTCGTCGTCATGTCCAAAAAAGTCCACAGCGACGACGGTCTATGGTTACAAAAAAAAGACGTACGAGAGTTCTTCACCCACCTGCGCTGGATGTTCGGCGGCGAGGCACCTCGTTTCGAACGTTGGGGATATTGGGAGAAATTCGACTACTGGGCCGTCTTCTGGGGTATGATAATCCTCGGCGTCACAGGGCTCATGCTCTATGCACCTCTTGAGACCTCCCGCCACTTCAAGGGTTGGTCCCTGAATGTGGCCTTATGGGTACACCGTATCGAGGCCTGTCTGGCCATGTTGCATATCTTCGTCATCCACTTTGCCATCGCTCATTTACGAAGGCATAATTTCCCCATGGATCGCGCTATGTTCTGTGGAGACACGGACCTTGAATCTGCAAGCGAAGAACGCCCGGCATGGTTGGCACGACTCAGGACAAATAATGAGTTGAACGAAAAGGCCATTGACGATGTCTCCTCCATCCAAGTGGTCGTAACGTATGCGGTAGGCCTCGGCGCAGTTGCCCTCGGCATCTCCCTCGTCATAGGAGGGCTTATGAACGCCGGACTTGTCAATTGGTAGACACTAACAAAAAAGGCCCGAAGCAAATGCTTCGGGCCTTTTTTGACGTTACTCGCTGTGATACGATTCAATCCATTCCTCCAAATTCGGTGGAACCTTCTGAAAATGCATGTAATCAACCTTTTCTCCAGTCCAATCACCTCCCCATTCCCAACCCTGTTTCTTAAAGGCTTTCACAACCGGCGAGTCCGGCAAAAGGGTTTCAGGATCTGAAGGATCATATGTCGCCCCCGGAGGAAGAATCAAATCGCCCTTGATATAGGGATTCTTTCGAGGATTGATATCAACAGCCAATCCAAAGGCATGCTTGGAGAGATGTCTGGAATCAACGATTGGTCTCCACACATAAGCCGACGTGTTATTGGTATCAGGAGATAGCCCATATAAGGCCTTTTTCTGTATCAAAGGATGGGCGATAGGGAGTACGGATTCAACAGGAAAACGACTTCTTTTAATTCTTTCAAATATCAAGCGGATGTCACCCTCAAGAGCCTTGTGGACGACAACCTGCCCCTGATGCACAACTCCGTCCGGACCATAATATCGGACCGGGACAACAACAAGTCGCTCCTGAATGGATGCAATGACATCGGGAGGCTGATTCGTGTAAATGGCCTCATCACTGGAAAGACTGCTGTCAAAAACAACAGGAGCACACCCAAAAAGCACAGCAAGACTGACGACCGACAGCCATAGCCCTTTTATCAAAAATCGAAACACTAAAATCCCCTTTATATGCAGAGGCTATTTTTGCCGTGCACGATTCTGTTCATCGTCAAAAACATCACGCTCCCGCTAACCACTTAACCCACAATTTGCGTGTTCGTGGCCCGTCGAACTCGCAAAAGTAAATCTTCTGCCATGTCCCAAGCTGGATGTTACCACCCTCGACAATGACGAGCTGATCGCACCCAAACAGGGAAGACTTGATGTGAGCATCGGAATTGCCCTCGGCATGATGATAATCTCCATGATGCGGCACGAGTTTGCGCATATTCACAAGGATATCGCGCACTACGTCCGGGTCTGCACCTTCATTGATGGTAATAGCCCCTGTGGTATGCGGACAATAGAGCATGAGTGCGCCATCAGACCATCCGTTTTCATGAATGACTTTACGAACGGCGGTGGTGATATCCACCATTTCTTCATGGTCATGAGTTTGAACACGCAAGATTTCCACGACAACGCCCCTTTACCCTTCGGATTCCCTGTTGATTTCCACTCTATTACGGCCTTTGTCCTTGGCCTGATACAAGGCCTTGTCGGCCCGGGCCAGCATATCTTCATAGGCGTCCACACCAAAACGAATGTCCCAGGCGTAATGGGCAATACCGATGGAGATGGTGCAGGCCAGCGGGAGTTCATCCGTGTTATAAATATGTGCCGCGACCTCCTGACGAAGACGTTCGGCCAAGACCTGACTTGATTCCAAGTCAGAACCGGGGGCGACCACGGCAAACTCTTCGCCACCATAACGAGCAACGATGTCGGATGAACGAATAACATCCTGAAAAGCCTGTGCTATTTGCTTGAGAACTATATCGCCAACCGCATGTCCATAGGTGTCGTTGATATTCTTAAAATGATCAATATCCATCATGAACAGAGTACACGGCTGTTTGGCACGAATGGCGATATCCACCAAACGCGCGCCCTCCTTCATCAAAAAACGTCTATTGGGCAGCCCTGTCAATTGATCGGTAACAGCAGACGTCTCCAATTCCTGAACAGTTTCATCGACTTTCGCCTGCATGGCACAAAAAGCTTCTACAAGGTTATCAATCTCTTGAGGGGGAGAGTATGGAAAAACATCAAAACACGTCTGATCATATTCTCCACGAGTCATTCGTAATGAGATTTCACTGATACGAGCCAAAGGCTGCGTGATGGAACGAGCCAAACGCAAAAAGACTGGGCTCAAGATGGCTATGGAAATAAAAAAACCACCAATAATCGTCCAAAGGAAAGGATATAACGGGCCGATCGCTTCGCTATAACCAATCTCGGAAACAATGAGCCATGTGCCGTCCTTGGTCCATTGGCTGGCTCCCAAAACCTTAACCCCCCTATAATCACGATACGGTTTGGTCGGTTGTTTCCCGATCAGTCCGGTACGAAGCACGTCAGAATTGTTCTTGATCGTCATGATTGCCGTCGTCTGAATTCTGCCCTGCCTCCGCAACTCCCCCTGATAACGGGATTCGGTCAGCATGTACCCTTCCCGGTTCAAAAGGTACGTTTCTCCAGTCTCGCCAAATCTGAGATTATTCATGAGATCGTCAATTGCCGTCAAACGGGAAGCAAGAAAGACAACACCACCGAAAGAGCCATCCAATCGTTTTACCGGATGAGAAAAAATAATGATGGGCTTTCCAGACGTTCTTCCGATAAGAACATTCGTCACAAAAGCTTCGCCAGCACGGGCCTTAATAAAATATTCCCGATCAGAAACATCTACCATAATTTTGGTCGAAGAAGCCCCAACGGTTTTCCCGTCAGCCCCAGCCATGACCACAGCAGAAATATCCGGATGCGTTTTATCGAAATGTTCAAGAATGGGGTTGATTTTTTCAACTTGGCCATGCCGCACCACATCCAATTCAGCCAAGAATTGTATATTTCTTTCCTGCTCCTGATACCATTCCTCGATGACAATCTTGTGGGATACGGCTTGTTCAAGAAGTCCCTTCTCGACATTTTCCAGAATGGATGCCCGCACAAAAACGATGAGAACAACTGCAGCAAAAAGCAAAGGTACACCGACCATAAGCGTAGAATACAGCCTGATTCGACCACCCACGGAATCCGGCACAAGAAACTGTCGCATATAAAACTCCAATCTGAATCATTCTATAAGACGACATAATCTTGCATTATCCAAAAGAAGTGAGCAACCGCCTTATAAATCAAAACAACAAACGTCTTTCTGACTATTTGTGCCTTAGAAAGAAACTAACCTCTCTATTTACGGTACATATGCTTGAAATTTTCATCGTAAAGCAGGGACTTGGCAGTACCGGCATCCTTGACTCCCTGTCCGGGCAGGATCAGAAAAACTGTCTGACGAACAAAATCATTGGTGCGTGCGGTATGTGCCAACTGACCGAGTTCGGTTTCAACAACCCTTTCTTCAGGCCATCCAACACGGTAGGCCATGACGACCAGCGTTGATTCACCCAACCCTCCAGCCAGCAGTTCTTTCTGGATACCTTCCGGGTTCCCGGCGGACAAATAAATACACATCGCCGAACCGTGTGCCGCCAACTTTCGCAGATCCTCGGATTCCGGCACTGGGGTCTTCCCGGCCAGTCGGGTGAAAATCAAAGTCTGCGTCACTTCCGGCACGGTATACGACTTCATCGCAGCTGCCGCTGCCGCGAATCCAGCGGTCACTCCCGGAACAACGGAATAGCCCACGCCGTCACGATCCAGCAATTCCATCTGCTCTCGAATCGCCCCATACAGGGAAGGATCACCGGTATGCACCCGCGCTACGGAACCACCAGCCCGAACAGTCTCCATCATCAAATCGTGTGTTTCTTCAAGGTTCAAAGGGGCGGAATCTGCGACCTTCGCTCCGACCTTGGCTCCGGCCACGACTTCGGATGGCACCAGTGAGCCAGCATACAATACAAGGTCTGCCTCACAAATAAGTCGCTGTCCCTTAACCGTCAGCAATTCTGGATCGCCCGGACCGGCACCAATAAAATAGACTCTTGTTTCAACCATATATCCTGCCGTCGAATGTTTTTTTGAAGGTTTGTAATGACACTTACACGGTACACACTGGACATATGAAAGCCAAGCCAGAGAAAAGCCACACCATTATAACGTAAACAGTATTGTTTCACCTCTTCATAGTATGCTATTGTTTAAATCCTTCTCACTCGGGGGTTCCCCGAAAACACTAGGAGCACACCATGCTTCCGATGCCGTACGATGAGGTTCACAAAGAAATCCTCAAGCATATCCCCGAAGACCGGGTATACACTGATTCGCTGCGCACCTTGGCCTATGGCACGGACGCGAGCTTTTATCGACTGATCCCCAAAATCGTAGTCGACACTGAAAATGAAGATGAAGTGGTGCATGTTCTCAAGGCGACCAGACGACACAAGGTTGCCGTGACATTCCGTGCAGCCGGGACATCACTGTCAGGACAGGCCATCAGTGATTCCGTCCTCATCCGACTGGGCGAAGGCTGGCGCGACTACGAGATTCTCGACAAGGCCAAAAAAATAGCACTGGAACCGGGAATTATCGGAAGTTACGCCAACCAGATTCTTGCGCCGCACGGCAAGAAAATCGGCCCTGACCCGGCCAGTATCGACACCTGTAAGATTGGTGGTATTGTGGCCAACAATGCCTCGGGCATGTGTTGCGGTGTTGCCGAGAACTCATACAAAACGCTGGACTCAATGCGTATCGTGCTGGCCGACGGTACCATTCTCGACACGGGGAACGAGGTCAGCAAAAAAACTTTTACAAAAAGTCACGGCCAAATTCTCAAAGATATTTCTCACCTCCGTAAAAAGGTACTGGCCGACAAGAAACTGACCGCCCGTATCAAGCGCAAATTCAAAATCAAGAACACCACGGGCTACAGCCTAAACGCCATCGTGGATTTCGAAGACCCGTTCGAAATTCTCCAGCACTTACTGGTCGGTTCCGAAGGCACGCTCGCCTTCATTTCCAAGGTCGTCTACCGGACAGTTGTAGAACACCCGCACAAGGCATCCGCACTCATGCGGTTCCCGGATATCCGATCGGCCTGTGAAGCGGCTACCATCTGCCGCACGCAAAAAGTTTCTGCTGCCGAACTCATGGACCGAGCTGCTCTGGCCTCGGTACAAGACAAGCCCGGTATGCCCGAAGGTTTGACCGAACTCGGCCCGAAAGCCAGTGCATTGCTGGTGGAAGTGCGTGGTCGCACCGAAAAAATCCTCCAAGACAAGATATCCAAGGTGCTTGAAGCAATCAGCGAACTCCCCAAGGTCACACCTCACGAGTTCACTTCGATCCCGGCGGAGTTCAATTCCCTGTGGAATGTCAGGCGTGGTCTATTCCCTGCTGTAGGCGCAGTACGCGATGCCGGGACCACGGTCATTATCGAAGATGTAGCCTTCCCCATCAAAGATCTGGCCCAAGCCACGCTTGATTTACAAAAACTCTTCAAGAAAAACGGTTATGACAAGGCGATCATTTTCGGCCACGCACTGGAAGGGAACCTGCATTTCGTGTTCACACAGGACTTCAACGTCCAGGCAGAAATAGACAGATACGCAGCTTTCATGGACGACGTAACGCACATGGTTGCCGAGGACTACAAAGGCTCGCTCAAGGCCGAACACGGGACCGGCAGAAACATGGCGCATTTCGTTGAACTGGAATGGGGCCGTGAAGCATACGAGCTCATGGAAGAAATCAAGCATATTTTCGATCCTGAAGGGCTGCTCAACCCCGGTGTTATCCTCAACGAAGACCCCGAGGCACACCTCAAGAATCTCAAGCCTCTGCCCGTGGCCAACGACATCATCGACAAATGTATCGAATGTGGTTTCTGTGAACCGATCTGTCCTTCACGCGAACTGACGCTGACGCCACGCCAACGCATCGTGGCCTACCGCGAGATGTCACGCGGTGCACTGGAAGGCGATTCACCAGAAGCCATGGCCGCCTTCAAAAAAAGTTTCGACTATGACGGCGAAGCCACCTGTGCCGCAGATGGTCTGTGTGCAATGCGATGCCCTGTCGCCATCAATACCGGCGAATTCATCAAGGTCTACCGATCATGGGCGCGTGGCACCTGGGAAAAGAAAATAGCTTCGGTCATAGCGAACTCATTTTCCTTCACCACAAAATTCATCCATGCCGACCTCGCCGTAGCAGGTGCAACCCACGATATTCTTGGGGACAAGGTCATGACATCCGTCACCAAAGGATTGCACAAATATTCCGGCAAGCGCATCCCGCAATGGAACGTATCCATGCCCCGCCCCGCCACCAAGCCGACCATGACCGAAACACCTCCCAGCGCGGACAAGGTCGTCTATTTCCCCAGTTGTGTGGCCCGTCATATGGGGCCGGAAAAGAAAGACCCCGACAAGTCCGCATTGCGCGATCATACCTTGAGTGTGCTCGCCAAGGCCGGCTTCGAAGTTATTCACCCAGAGAACATGAACGCACTTTGCTGCGGTCAGCCATGGGAATCCAAGGGGTTCATTGAGCAGGCCGACAACAAGCTGGCAGAATTGGAGCAGGCCCTTCGGGACGCATCAAAGAATGGCAAGTACCCCATCCTCTGCGACACGAGCCCGTGTCTCTACCGCATGCAGGAGCACATCAAAGGATTGAAGCTCTTCGAGCCGGTGGAATTCACACTCACCCATCTCATGGACCGGCTTGACCTGACTCCCGTCAGCAAGCGCGTGGCCCTACACGTTACATGCTCCACTCGCAAAATGGGATTGGCTGAAAAAATGGAAGATTTGACCAAACTCTGCGCCCGCGAAGTCGTGGTTCCCGAAGGAGTGTTCTGTTGTGGTTTTGCTGGTGACAGAGGATTCAACTATCCCGAATTGAACGAAGCCGCGCTCAAAGAGCTTCCCAATCAATTGGATGGCTGCACCATAGGCTATTCAACTTCACGCACCTGTGAAATCGGCTTGTCCGAAAAAGGCGGCATTCCATACAAGAACTTCATGTTCCTGCTCGATGAAGCGAGTTGGCCTAAATCGACTAAATAAGAGGGGAAAAGAAGAAACCGCCTTCGGCGGATATGTCGGGTGATTTCGTCGCCTTCGGCGAAGTTCTATACAAAAAGAACCTTTTACAGCTAGCACACTCGCGAAGCGACATAAAAAGTTTTGGAGAGTCCAGAGAACCTTTTCCAAAAGGTTCTCTGGTCCCGCTGAAAGCGACCCCCGACAGGGCCGCCGGAGGCCTTCCCCTTCTCAGCGTAAATGAATCAGAGAACTTTATCCATGAACTGCGGATTTGCACGCAAGCCGTTGACCGCGATGAGGGCACAGGCCTCAGCATCGGAAGCCGCGTTGTGGTGATTGAGTGTGATACCAAGATAATCGCAGACGCTGGGCAGCTTGTTGGACGACAGCTCCCACGTTGTCCGAGACAGTTGCACGGTACAGAGAAACGGTTGTGCCGGTGCAGCCCTGCCCGATTCCTTGCAACAGGTATGCAGAACCGATTTATCAAACGGAGCGTTGTGTGCCACAATAAAATCCGCATCCTCAAATAACGGCTCCAATTCCGGCCACAAGTCACCGAAACTCGGCTCGTCACATACGTCTTCCCAATGCAACCCGTGCACCCTGACGCAGAACGGGTTGAATTTCTTCCTTGGCGGACGGATGAGACGGTAATCCCGCTCAACGATTTCGCCTTTGTCCACCACGACAATACCCACGGCGCAGGCGGAATCTCGTTTGGGATCAGCGGTTTCGAAATCTATAGCAACAAATCGGACGTCTTCAACAATGTGCATAGGCATAAGCGATTAAAACCCCTCTTCCAAAGGCGGCCAGATCAAGGCGTGCGTCTCAGGTTCAATATCCGCCAAAGGTTGTTGGGCCATGGCCTTGTTTGCAGGTTTCAACCGCACAAACCGTTCGTCAATTTCGAGCCGACCTTCGGCCAGCCACTGCAAGGCCTGAGGGAACACACGATGTTCCATCTTCAAAATACGGGAACCGAGAGCATCGCCACCTTCGCCGGGCAGACAAGGGACAGCGGCCTGAATGATGACCGGACCGTGGTCCATCTGCTCATCCACGAAATGAACGGTACAGCCAGAAATTTTTACACCGTACTCAGCGGCATCGCCCTGCCCGTGTACGCCGGGAAAAGACGGCAATAATGCAGGATGGATGTTGATAACCCGATTCTCGAATGCGCCGAGAAAAACATGGGTCACGATACGCATGAATCCGGCCATAACCACTACACCACCCTTATCAACACCACTTTCCCTGATGGCGTGAACCATATCGGTATCAAAAGCCTCGCGGGAATCGTAGTCGGTGTGCAGAAGCACTCTGGTGGGAATGTCGTGCTTTCTGGCACGTTCAAGACCATACGCATCGGTTTTGTTGGATATGACGAGCTTGATCTCGACATCCAGCACACCGGCTTCGATACGATCTATGATGGATTGCAGATTGGACCCGCTCCCTGACACGAGAACGGCTATGGGCAATGGCATGAATACTCCCTTAAAAATGTATACAGGTGGCGACTGTTGCCCCACGCCCGAACTTGGCTTAATCCGTGCCATTTTTCAAGAGGGGATTTCCAGTGCCAAACCAAATCAAACGAATAACCGCTAAACATTCGTAAAAACATTGATTTTATTTCATCTTCTTGCCACAAAGTAAAAAGAAAAGGCGTATAGATTCACATTTAGGGACATATATGAAAAGAAATGTCTGGCTGTTAGTTGCCATCTTTTGCCTCGCCATAGGCAGCACCCCTGTCCAAGCCGACGGCCCGGTCTTCCTAACAGAAGAAAACCCTCCCTTCAATCACATGTATGCCGGAACTATCTCAGGTATAGCAACGGATGTTCTCCTGAGAATGACGGCGATTGCTCACACCCCCCTCAAGCGTGAAGAAATCCAGATACTGCCTTGGGCCCGAGGGTACCAGAGACTTCAAAATTCTCCCAACGTCATTCTCTACAGTATGGCCAGGACATCAAATCGCGAAGGACTCTTTCAATGGATCGGTCCCATCATGAAAGTCAAAGGCGTTCTCATTGCCCGCAAAAAAGATGGAATCAGAATCAACAACCTCATTAGTGACACGCAACATCGTGTCATAGGGACGATACGCGAAAGCGCCTCAGAACATATACTCCTCTCAAAAGGAGTCTCTACACACTCACTACAACGCTTGCACGACATCAAACTAAATGTTCAAAAACTCATGAGCGGCCGAGTTGACATGGTCGCCATGACGGAAACCACCTTCTGGTATTACGTCAAAGAACTGAAATACGACCCAGAATTGTTCAAAATCGTCCATATCCTCATGGAAAGTTCATTCTACTATGGAGTAAGCAGTGACATGAATCCGACTCTCGTAGACAGACTGCAAAAAGCTTTGGACCAAATCACGGCCTCCGGCGAAAGAGACCGCATAATTTCACACTATCAATAAGAACTGGATACTCATAAAAAAGGGCTCCGACCATATGGTCGGAGCCCTTTTTTATTCAGTAAACCTACTCGGCTTCCTTCACCAATTCCGCCACCAGACCAGGGATGGTGTAATCTTCCGGTTCGATGTCAGGAGTGAAACCAAACCGCTTCACGGTATCAGAGGTGATAGGCCCGATAGAGGCAATCTTCACATCAGGATATTTTTTGAAGGTATCAGGAGAAACCAACTCGAAGAAATTCTCCACGGTGCTGGACGAGGTGAAAGTCACATACTGAATTTCACCGTTTTCCAAAGAAGCTTCAATTTCATCACCAGAAGCCTGAACTAATTTAGTCTCGTAGACTGGCAGAACCGTGACGTTACATCCGGCTTTCTTCAACTCCTCAGGCAAAACTTCACGGGCGACCCTTGCGCGGGGGATAAGTACATCCGCTCCCTGAATGTCGAGAGCAAGCAATCCCTTGACCACGTGTTCGGCCACGTACTTCTCAGGCACAAAATCAGGCTCAATGCCACGAGCACGAAGTTCGTCTGCCGTTGCAGGGCCAATGGCCGCAATCTGCATACCACAGAAGATACGGGAATCCAGACCGATTGCCTTGAGTTGTTCCCAGAAAAACTTCACGCCGTTAACCGAGGTAAAAATCACCCATTGGTATCGGGCAAGCTGCAAAATGGCGGTCTCGACATCGGCGTAGTCATCAATATGTTCCACAGAAATGGTCGGGAACTCGTGAACACATGCGCCATGGCCACGTAAAATATCCACCAGACCGGAAGCCTGTTCACGAGCACGGGTCACGACAACACCCTGACCGAGCATGGGTTTCTTTTCAAACCATGCCAGCTTCTCATGCAGGGAGCAGACGCCGCCGACAATGATGATGGACGGAGCCTTCCAATCACGTTTTTTGGCTTCATCTGCCACATTTTCCAATGTAGAAACGAACGATGTCTGGTTGCAACGAGTGCCCCAACGGACCAATGCCACTGGAGTATCAGCTGCACGGCCATTGTCCATGAGGTTCTTGGCGATCATGGGCAAATTGCCCACACCCATGTAGAAAACCAGTGTAGAAGTGGACTGACCGTACACGGCCCAGTTGTTACCGGATTCGCTTTTGGTCGGGTCTTCGTGGCCGGTAATGAAACAAACAGATGTGGTGTGGTCACGGTGTGTAACCGGGATACCGGCATAGGCTGCGGCAGCTACTCCGGCAGTGATACCGGGGACAACTTCAAAGTCGATACCGGCCTCGACCAGTTCTTCGCCTTCTTCGCCGCCACGACCGAACACATACGGATCGCCGCCTTTAAGTCGACAAATAACTTTGCCGGACCGTGCTTTCTCAACAATCAGATCGTTGATCTTGTCCTGAGGCAAAGTATGGTCTCCACCTTTTTTGCCCACATACAAAATCTCGCACTCCGGCTTGCACCACTTCAAAAAGTCAGCGTTGGCCAAATAGTCGTAGATCATGATGTCACAGGTCTCGATAATCTCTTTCGCACGCAAAGTAAGCATGCCCGGATCGCCCGGACCCGCTCCAACTAAAAATACGTTTGCCATGATGTTTGCCTCCGGCGGCTGGGGGAAGGGGAGGAAAAACCCTTTGAAAAGGGCTTTTCCTCCCCTTCCCCCAGACCCCCATCCCCTCCTTTTCCCAAACTTTTTATCGCGCTTCGCGAAAGTGGAAATGGAGTGAGAGTCTGATTTTCTATTTATATATTGTAGGTCAACACAATCGTTTATGTTAGCCCATCACGCTTTCGAGGCGTGCTTTGAGTTCGGCCAGCTTGGTCTTTTCTTCTTCCATCTCAGCCAACTTTTTTTTCTCGCCTTCGACAACCGCCTCGGGAGCGTTGTTCACGAAGCCGGGGTTGGAAAGCTTGCCGGACACGCCCTTCATAGTCTTTTCGAGCTTGACCATGTTCTTGTCCAAACGAGCCAATTCAGATTCGAAATCCACTACGCCTTCTAACGGGACAGACAATTCATTGCCCTGTACCACGGCTGCGCCGGAAGCCTTGGGCGCTTTCACATCCGGGCCGATGGTCACAGTATCAAAACGGGCAAGTGACTGAATCAGGTTGACGTTCGCCTCGAGCACAGCCTTGTCCTCGTCGGACACGGTCTTAATGAGCAAGTCGAGCTTCTTGGCCGGCTCGATCAAAAGTTCGGTACGAATATTACGGGTACCGGAGACCACACCCATGAAGAGTTCCATCTCCTTGACAGCGGCATCATTCAGGCACTCGTCACGGGTATCCGGGAACGGCAGTGTTGCTATATCCTCAGGACGATCATCGCCAGCCGGACGGGGCAATACGGACCAAATTTCCTGCGTGATAAACGGCGTTACCGGATGAAGCAGGACCATGATCTCGGACAAAACGGTCCACAGCACTTTCTGTGTGACAGCCTTAGCCTTTTCGTCCTCGCCGTACAGCGCAGGCTTGACCATTTCCAAATACCAGTCACAGAATTCGCTCCAAATAAACTTGTAAAGAATCTGGGCGATCTCGTTGAACTTGTATTCCTCGGTAGCCTTGGTAATGGATTTCTTGACCTCTTCAAGGCGATGCAGAATCCACTGATTTGCAAGGTCATCCGCTTCGGAGAGTTCCACTGCCGGGATTTCGTCTGGCAGGTTCATCATGGCGAAACGAGTAGCGTTCCAAATCTTATTCATGAAATGCTTGTAGCCTTCGATACGCTGCTCCGAAAGCTTGATATCACGGCCCATGGCAGCAAAGCTCGTCAGAGTGAAACGCAGAGCATCTGCTCCATACTTCCCGATCATATCCAACGGATCGATAACGTTGCCCGTGGATTTGGACATCTTCTTGCCCTTTTCGTCACGGACAAGGGCGTGGATGTAGACATGATGAAACGGAATTTCATCCATAAACTGGAGACCCATCATCATCATGCGTGCAACCCAGAAGAACAGGATGTCGAAGCCGGTAACCAGACAGGAAGTCGGGTAATACTTCGCCAATTCCTTGGTCTCATCGGGCCAACCCATAGTCGAAAACGGCCAGAGAGCGGATGAGAACCAGGTATCGAGCACATCTTCGTCACGAACAATTTTCGCGGAACCGCACTTGCAGCATGTGGTCGGATCGTCGATGGCCACGGTCAGTTCGCCGCACTCCTCGCAAGTCCAGGCCGGGATGCGGTGTCCCCACCAAATCTGACGGGAGATACACCAGTCACGAATCTCGTCCAACCAATTATAATATGTCTTGGTCCAATGTTCCGGGAAAATCTGCGTCTTGGAAGGTATGGCAGCGCGAGCTTTTTCAGCCAACGGTTTCATGGACACGAACCACTGTGTGGAAACATGCGGCTCAATCACGGATTTGCAACGATAGCAAACGCCAACCTTATGGTCGTGATCCTCGATGGATTTAAGCTGTCCAAGAGTTTCAAGTTCTTCGAGAATAAGCTTGCGGGCAGCCACGGTGTCGAGTCCCTGATATCTCTCAGGGGCATTTTCGTTGACGACGCCGTCCTCGTTCAACACGGAAATAATTTCGAGATTGTGCTTACGCCCCAGTTCCCAGTCATTCATGTCATGGGCCGGAGTCACCTTAAGACAACCAGTTCCAAACTCAATATCGACATACTTATCACCAATAATCGGCAATTCACGGCCAATAATGGGCAGAATCGCAGTCTTGCCGATCAAATGATTGAAACGATCATCCTCGGGGTGCACGGCGATGGCCGTATCACCCAGCATGGTCTCAGGACGGGTGGTGGCGATAATCAATGTGCCGGAACCGTCGCCCAGTTTGTACTCGACATGGTGGAGCTTGCCGGGCTTCGGCTCATGCTCGACCTCATCGTCAGCCAAGGCGGTGTGGCAACGGTTACACCAGTTGATGATGTAGTCACCCTTGTAAATCAAACCTTGCTCGTACAGCTCGACAAACACCTTGCGAACAGCCTTGGCGCGCTGATCATCAAAGGTGAAACATTCACGGCTCCAGTCAACGGATGCGCCCATACGGCGGATCTGACTCAAAATATGATCGCCCTTTTCCTGCTTCCAATCCCAGACGCGCTCAATGAACTTTTCACGACCGAGATCATGACGGGTGAGGCCTTCTTCCTTGAGCTGACGTTCAACCACGTTCTGTGTAGCGATACCGGCATGATCCATACCCGGAACCCACAACACGTTCTTGCCCTGCTGACGGTTGAACCGGCAAAGGATATCCATGATGGTCAGGTTGAGTGCGTGCCCCATGTGCAACACGCCGGTGACGTTCGGTGGCGGAATGACGATGGAATAAGGATCGCCTTCAGCCTCGGGATCGGGCGTAAAAGTCTTGTTTTCTTCCCAGTGGTTTTCCCACTTTTCCTCGACATCCCACGGTTCGTAGGCTTTGGCCAACTCTTTACGTGCCATGAAAATCCTTCCTTTATGAGGGCAAAAACGTCGACACGTGGTGCCGACGGCCTGAAATATCGTATGGTTGCGCTTGCCTCTCGGGGCAGGCCTTGATAGCGTGCGCACTACCCTTGTCGAGGGGGCCGCATATGTCAAGTATACATATATATTGGGACGAGTCTCATTTTTGGGGATTATTAGTCACACGGGCGTTGTCCGCGTGGGGTATCCCGCATCGTCTTGTACGCGGCCATGAAATAGCTGATGGAGCGCTCTCTGGCAAGCTTGGTGACACGCCCAAGGTTCTTATCGTCCCCGGTGGACGCGCCAAAGGCAAGGCAGATCGCCTGACCGCTCGCGGTATGGATTCCATCCGTAATTTCGTCCACAACGGTGGAACCTATATCGGATTCTGCGGCGGCACAGGAATGGCTCTCAGCGAACCCTACGGGCTGGGACTATCGCCATGGACACGTAAAGGGTATAAAAACCGCTTACATCACTTCCTCTCCGGCCATGTTAAAGCCACACTCGCCAGCGAACATTCACTGATTCCCGAAGGGATGGACACTGCTCTGCTCCCGGTTTGGTGGCCCGGAAGATTTGAACCAAGGAATGATTCCGTGACAGTGTTGGCTCGATACGGCAAACCCGGCCCCGATTTCTGGGTGGCTGATATCAATCTTTCCACCCTGCCCAAAGGAACCATGACCGACTGGGAAAACCTGTACGGCATCCATTTACGCCCCAATTTCATGGAAGGGTTACCCTGCGTCACGGCCAACGATTTTGGCCGGGGCAAAGTCATATTGAGCTACGCTCATCTGGAGACACCCGCTTCTCCACACGCCAACCGTTGGCTCCAGCATCTTCTGGGCGAAGCTCTGAACGAACAATTCGATAACGGCCCGGTTCCGGCATGGGACGTTGCCGCACGCCCGGAAAACTGGGACGATGACATCCTGCAAAATGCCAGAAAGGCTATGGAACAGATCATCACCACAGGCACCGAACACTTTCTGCTGTTCTGGCGCAACCCATGGCTGCTTGGCTGGCGGCGCGGCATCCCCGGCGCGGGCATTAACTCCCTGTATTCACTCATCTGCGAATCCCTAGCCACCAAACCAGACGACAAGACGCTCATCTTCTGGGCCAAAAATCGTCATCGCTTCAAGGAACTCATGGACTTGCTCATCAACGGCCTGACCGGTTACCTGCTGGCCGAACGGCTCTCCATGACCGTCTTCCACTCCGACCCGTTGGCAATTTCCAAGGAAAACCTTCGCGAACAACGGCGCGCCCTGTTTGGCATCCCCCCAGAGCCAGGTGGCATTCATGCCGACCTCGTGACACTCCTTGAAGAACTTTACTGGCACCTCTCCCTACAAGGCGAATCATAACTATTTTTGAAAACATCGGTTTTTTCAAATAATTGCCAGACTCAAGAGTCCTGTGATAGATAATCACCGATGTCTTGCACACAATTTCCCCGACCAGTGCGCAGACCTACATTCGTGCAACCTTTCTGTGATTCGCGGTGGAATTAATGGCAGATGAAAAAGCACTCAAGAAAAACCCGGACGCTCGGTTTCGCTTTGCCCTGTCAGAAGACGGCATGAAACTCGGCGTGAACCGCTATTTCCCGCCAAACGGCGGGAAGAATCCTAGTGTAGAACTTCTTCGCAAGCAGGTAGCCGAAGCCGGGGTTCAACTTCCCATCGATAACGACGCAGCCCAACGCATCATTGACGCCATTACACAAGGCAACGAGTTCAAAGGCATTGCCCTTGTCCGCGGCATTCCTGCAACAGAACCCATGGATGCGACACTCATGGGCCTAGGAGATCTGGAATTCCCAGTTTTTCCGGGGGACAGATTTATTCGTTTCCGTCAGGCCCAGCAGTCAGGAAATGGACAAACCATTGACGGGCGAGAGTTGACACCAAAGGGCAACTTCACGCCGGAAGATCTTTCTGTCGAAACAGGTGAAAACGTCGAGTGGGACCCTATTACCGAGTCCTACGTCGCTCAGATATGGGGCATGGCGCGGGTCAAGGACAACGTTGTCTCTGTTGACCCCATCGCACATATTTCAGACGACGCCGTCGTTGTCACAGGGAATCTGCACCATCAAGATTTTAAGGGGACACCCATCACCCCGGCACGCATCGACAAGGAAATGCGTGATCTCGGAGTTGTCATTGATCTGGACATGGACCTGCTTGATACAAAACTGGCTCAGGCCAAAGATCTCGGCATCCCCCTACAAGATCAAATTTTCGTCAAGGGCGGACATCCTGTTCCAGGACGCGACGGATGGCTGGAATACCTTGTGACCACCCGCGAAACGGCAGGCACCGAAGACGAATCCGGCCGTTTGGATTTTCGCAACCGCGGAACCTATCCCATGGTCAACCCGGGACAAATTATAGGCAGACTGCATCCGCCCACCGCAGGAGAAGGTGGCATCGATATTTACGGCAAGACAATTCCCGCCCATGAAGGAAAAGCCCTGCACGTCCACCTCGGTGAAAATGTCATTGTTCAAGACGACAAAGTGACATTCGAATCCAAGGCCAAGGGTGTCGTGGTCATGGAAAAAGGAACACTTTCCGTCACTGAATGCCTGATTATCCCCGGCAACGTGGACCTCAACTCCGGCAATGTGAAAGTCGAACATGGCTCGGTCAAGATTCTCGGCTCAATTCAAGCTGGCTTCTCCGTCTCTGCTCCATTGCATGTCATTGTGGAAGACTCCATCGAAAGTGCCACAGTCTATGCAGGAGGTCAGGTGGAGGTAAAAGGCGGCATCCTCATGCCGGACGGCGGTCAGATTGTCTGTGATGGCGACGTCATTGCTGGCTATCTCGCCAATGCCAATATCAAGGCCGGAGGTGATGTTTATGTGGCCAATGAAATCCTGAACTCCACAATTCAAGCTGAAGGCCGCCTTTTTGCCACTTCAGGCAAAGGCGTTATCAACGGCGGCACGATCCTGACCCGCAAGGGGCATGAGATAAACGAGGTCGGTTCAGAGCTTGGAGTTACGACAGTCATCGGCGTATACATGGAATATCAGGAAGATGAAGAACTGCTTCTGGAACGCAAAAAGATCGTCCAAGCCATCAAGAAAATCGACGAGGCCCTCGGCTCGGAACCGCCAAAAGCTATTCTCTCCCGAACACCCAAGGAAAAACGTCAGGCCGTGGCCGAAGTTCTCAAGCATCGAGCCACTCTTGTCCAACGACGCAAGACCATCAACGAACGGATCACAGAATTGGCACTGGCTCACCAGCAGGAAATGGACGGTATCGATATCAAGATCAAACGGCTGGCCTACCCCGGCACGACCATCCAATTCGGGAAAAAAGCCAAACAAATCGCCAAACGAATGGAGGCCTGCACGTTCTATTTCAGCTTGAAAGACCGTGACATCGCCATCAAATAATCAGTAGGGATACTCAACTCGTACAAGGGTCAACCCTTGCGGCGGCACAGTAGCTGGAGCCAATGTGCGATCGCGGGATTCAAGAATGGTCAACACGTCTTCCGGCGTCAATTTCCCGCGCCCGCAGGCCACAAGACAACCGATCATATTACGCACCATCTGCTTCAAAAAGCCTTTGGCAGTAAACCGCCAGACTGACTCATATTCCGTGATGCCGGGATGCCGGGAAATATCGTTCACGAGCCGAATGGTTGTTCCAACCACGGTTCCTTTATTCTGGAAAGCAGCAAAGTCGTATTCACCCACAAGAACTTGCGCAGCCACTTCCATGGCCTCAAGGTCAACCTTTCCACAATTCCACACGAACCGACTACGCTGAGGCAGACAAAAATCTCGCTCGTGCCACAGTGTATATTCATATGTCTTTGAGCCAGCGGAATACCGGGCATGAAAATCTGACGGAACGACTTCCTGAGAAACCACGCGAACATCCTTGGGCAACAAACCGTTAAGGCTCCGCCTCCACGGGTGCGCCGCGCATTTCTCCTCGCAATCAAAATGCACCACCTGCCCCAGAGCATGGACACCGGAGTCAGTCCGTCCTGAACCATGAACACGAACCGGACCACCCATAATGACCGCAAGGGCTTTTTCAAGCTCTCCCTGCACGGTCCTGTCATTGGGTTGTAACTGCCAGCCACAGTAATCAGTGCCGTCATAGGCGATAGTAAGTCGAATGCGAATCATGGGGGTGGGTATACGCTATACAAGGGACATTTGAAAAGTCGCTTTATGGAGCGAATCCGAAGGGACCGAGGAGCTCTTTTCTGACGTAAAAAGTGGCATTACTTTTTCACGCCGGGACCATATGTTTTGACAAACCACTGTACCTGTCGAGAAATGCCCATAAGCAAATTGAACTCGTTGCGCCTCAAGTTTATTTTGGAAAAGAACCGCCGCACTGGCAACATCCAGTAATCCGGATTGTCATCCTTAAGAAAATTAATGGCGAGCAATGTTTCCTGAAAATTATGGAACATGGTTTCCTGCTCCTGAACGGTCGCGGGCCTTTCTTCAGGCGGACCACCCGGGACAAAGGGTGTATCCAATGACCGCTTGAAACATTCATACAAAACAACAACCACGGCCTGCGCAAGATTCAGCGAAGTGCCTTCCTGACTTGTAGGAATGGTCATCAAACCGGAGCAAAGAGCCGTCTCTTCATTGGTCAACCCCTTATCCTCCGGGCCAAAAACCAAAGCGACCCGGCCTCCTCCGCGTAAACGTTCGTCAACAACCCCGGCCAAAGAATCAGGGGTCAGGATGCCCTTACGCCAGCCGCCGGTCCGTGCTGTCGTGCCAAAAACGGCAGTACACCCATCCACAGCTTGCGCCAACGTTTCGACAATGGTCGCGGATTCAAGCACATGGCGAGCATGGACTGTAGCAAGCGGCAAAGCCTTTTCCATATTGAAACCACATGGGGCCACCACCACAAGGTTGGACACCCCCATATTCAAACAAGCGCGGGCCACCGAACCAATGTTTTCAGGGTATTTTGGTCTGAAAAGAACAACTCTTAATTCTTCAAGCATGTGTACCTCCTCAATCAAACAGCGTGAAGGCATGTAGCACACGCCATACAAATAGCAAAAGTGAGGAATTCAACCGCGGTGGAGGTCACGACTTTGACCGTTCAGTCAAAAAACCCAATGATATTAAATCCCTAATAAAATCAGTACGTGACAGACCTTAAACAAGAGAAATCCGTTGAAATATTTGGCGTACTGTGCCACAACGTTCTATCGATCGAAGAATTTCGTTCGAGGTGTTTTTTACCACGTTATAGATCGATGGTAAAAATAGTTGCGGTCCTTACTAACTTCTGTGGTCCTTTAGGAGGAAACATGAAACGGATTATCATCCTGGCCCTTGCGCTTGCCGTTGTCCTCGGCATGTCTTTTTCTGCGCATGCGAAAAAACGCTATGTCTTCGGCGGCGGGCCTGCTGGTGGAACCTTCCAGGTTGTCGCCAACGGTATCCAGGTATTTGAACCTGTCAAAAACAGTGAGAACTTCTCTATCAAGGCGCAGTCTTCCGGCGGCTCCGTCGAAAACCTTCGCACCACCAACGCCGGTCGTGTTGCATTCTCCACCGTTTATGCCGGTCATGTCTTTCTTGGTCGTAACGGCCAGATGAAAAATGATCCCCGCAAATACGAAAAAGTCATGGCCGTAGGCTACCTCTATGGTGCTCCTGCCCAGCTTGTCGTACGCAAGGGTTCCGGCATCAAGTCCACAAAGGACCTGGAAGGCAAGAAAGTCGGTGTCGGCAATGCCGGTTCTGGGGCATTTGCCAACTGTGAACTTTTCTTCACCCACATGGGCGTTTGGGACAAGATCCAACGAAACGCCATGGGTTACAATGACGCTGCTCAGGCTTTCGGTAACGAACAGCTCGACGCATTCTGGCTGTTTACCGCTTTTCCGTCCGGCGCTGTCATCATGGCTGCTCAGACCAATGACATCGAGCTCATTGATCTGGCCGCAGACGCCAATGCCACCGGTTACTTCGAGAAGTACCCCTACTTCGGTAAATTGTCCGTTCCCGCCGGTACATACCGTGGCGTGGATCAGGACGTTCCCTCCTTCTTTGACTCCGCCCTGCTCGTCGCCAATGCCGATGTGCCTGAAGAAGTCGTGTACGAGATGATGTCCGCTGTCTGGTCAGACGCTGGCCTCAAGCACATGCTCGAACAAAAGAAGACCTTCAAGGACATGTCGGTTGCCAACGGCATCAAGGGTATCGACCCCAACGTCATCCCTCTGCATCCCGGCGCAATCAAGTTCTGGAAAGAAAAGGGCGTCCTCAAATAGACGACCAATCGGTCTAAAAGACCCTACAGAAACTCGGACGGACGGGCCGCAAGGCCCGTCCGCTTTCAAGGGCGGGCGGCTATGTCCGATCCCGTGCCCTGTCATATATCATCACTCCCCCCAGGCCTGTGGCTTCTGGTGGTGTGACGTTCCAACCGCGACCCATCGCGCGGTCGCCACGAGTGTACAATGTACGACAAGTTGACAAAAATTGAGCAATTCTTTTTTGATTTTCTGTCCGTGGGCTTGGTCCTGTTCTACTCATGGTCCGCCATTTTCGAGCCTGCGGCCACCCAATACCATCGGGGTATTTATGTTATCGTGACCTATATCCTGGTCTTCCTGATCTACAAATCCAGAAACCTTTTTTTCCGTATAATTGATTACCTGCTCATGGCGGCATCGGCTGTCACCATAGGGTATTGGATCGTCAACTTCGAAGCCATCAACTACCGTACAGGTATTGAGACAAATCTGGACCAATGGATGGCCATGGTCGGCGTATTAATCGGCGTTGAACTGGCACGGCGCGTTGTGGGCAATGTCTTCGTCGTTATCGGCGTGGGCATGTTGATGTTTGGCATGTACGGCGAACATATGCCGGAACTCATTGCCCATGCGGGTGCGTCTTTCCCTGAATTATGCACCTCGATCTTCTATCGTTCAGACGGCGTATTCGGCATCATGGCGAATGTTCTGGCAACGTATATCATCCTGTTCGTGCTCTTTGGCGCGTTTCTGGAAAAATGCGGTGCGCAAAAATTCTTCATCGATTTCCCGCTGGCAGCAGTTGGACACAAGATAGGTGGTCCGGCCAAAGTATCGGTCATCGCTTCCGGCCTGTTCGGGTCCATATCCGGTTCGGCAATCGCTAACACAGTGTCCACAGGCGCATTCACCATTCCCATGATGAAAAAAGCGGGCTTCAAGCCGCATGTCGCAGGCGGTATCGAACCAGCGGCATCCATTGGCGGCATGTTCATGCCACCAATTATGGGCGCGGGTGGATTCATCATGGCGGAAATGACAGGGTTGCCCTATTCACACATCATGCTGGTCGCGCTTTTTCCGGCGGTCATGTACTTCTTCTCGGTTTTCGTCATGGTGCATTACGAAGCCAAGAAAAGCGGTGTCGTGGGTGAAAGGTACAAATACTCCGCCATGCAGATATTCAAGAAGGAGTGGCTCTACACACTGCCACTCATCTTCATCACCATCTTCATGCTTGCGGGTTATTCCCCCGGCTATTCCGCTATTGTGGGGCTGGCGACATGTATCGGCCTGTCCTTCAAGGATGAAGGCCAACGCATCGACCCGACTCTGCTCTGCATCATGGGGTTGATGGTTGTATCCCCATGGCTGGTCAAACTCGTGGGCGCCGCCGGTGGTCCCGAGGCCATGAAGGCCGTCAAACCATTCCTGTCTGGTCGTATCCTGTTGCTTTACGGACTAATCATGGCCGCAGGTGTGTATGCCTATCGCAGACAGACCGTATCCGGCATGAAGAACGAACTTGGCGGATTCGTGATGGCTGCCCGTATGGGAACCATCAACTCGCTCAAAATCGGTGCGACTGTCGGCGTTATCGGTATCATCATCGGCGTGCTGACGTACTCAGGTCTGGTGTTGACCTTTGCCGACATCGTCATTGAACTGGCAAACGGCAATCTGGTGGCGACTATCCTGCTCATCGCGCTGGCATCGCTCATTCTCGGCATGGGGGTCCCCGTCACTGCTGCTTATCTGATCACCGCTGTCGTGGCCGTGCCTGCGTTGACCCATTTGGGCGTCAACGAGGTGGCTGCACACATGATCGTGTACTGGCTGTCGCAGGATTCCAACATCACGCCCCCGGTCTGCATCGCAGCATTTGCGGGAGCGACCATTGCCAAAGCTAATATGTGGAAGACGGCGTTCACATCATTCAAGTTCGCCAAATTCCTGTACCTGGCACCCTTCATGTTCGCGTACATCCCGGCCTTCTCTCTGAATGCACCACCACTGCAAATCGTTATGTGGTTCTCCATCATAACAGTGTGTGTATTTGCATATTCCTGGTTCATGAGTGGCATCTGGTTCAGCCCGCTGAAAAAAATGTTCGGTGGCGCGTCTACTTAAGATTAATCAAACAAATATAAAGGGGGATCAGGGCAACCCGATCCCCCTTTTTTATGAAAAGAGCAATAAAAAAGACACCCTGAAATTGGAGTGCCTTTGTGCTTTAAATGGTCAGTATAGTTATAATCACTTTGCTTCGTATTTCACGTCATTGATATGCGTACAATTACGACCGGATTCCTTGCTCAAGTAAAGTTGATTATCGGCTTTCTCCACTACGCTTTCAGCTCGTTCGCCGTTTGCGGAAAGGGCCCCACCGATAGACGCCGTGACCTTGATGCGATCATCTTCCTGTTCCACCCAGGAGTGTTCGATGAGCATGCGCAGACGCTCTGCGATAACAGCCATTTTCTCGATCGTTGTGTTGGCAATAAAAATAACAAATTCTTCGCCGCCCCAGCGACATGCAACATCCAAAGGCCTGAGTACAGACCGCAGTGTTTGCGCAACCATAGCGAGGACCATATCGCCGACATGGTGTCCCCACGTATCGTTGACATTTTTAAAATGGTCTATGTCCACAAACAAAACACCGAATGGGACACTATTTTCCTGCATGGTCTGATCGAGTCGTTCCATGGAAATATCTGCATAACGTCGATTGCCAATTCCAGTGAGTTGGTCAGTGAGTATCTCTTTACGAAGCTCTTCTATTTCTTTGAGTATATCAAGATTTTCACCATTGTCGGAAAAGATTTCAACAGCACCGACGATTTTACCTGTGGAGTCCCGCATGGGAGAAGCTCGGACAAGCACTGGAACGCGGTGTCCAAATTTGTGGTGCATAAAAACACTGGCCTCTTGCTCTTTCCCTTCTTGCATGGTTGCCAACATGGGACACCCATTCAGACAAAGTTCTGTACCATTACAGTCTACATGGCGCAGGACATGATCAGAACAACTTTTCCCAATCATTTCCTTGGCCGAATACCCACTCAATCGCTCAGCGGCTTTATTCCAATATGTAACATTGCGATCCAAATCCAAAAAATAGACACCTTCTGAAAGGGAATCGAGCAAACCTTTATAAAATCCATCCTCCATAAGTACCTCTCTTATATTTCAACATGCCGATAAAATCATACGGAAGCAAGAATTGTATCTTTTTAAACAGGTGCTTGAGAGGATTAAGACCCATTGACTTTGGCCCAACCCACTGATTTGATTGAACGCTCAAACAATAAGTCAGTTGTGCAAGTTGGAATCGGACTCAAAGCGTTGGTGCACAAAGAAAAATTCTACTTGACGCAAAATGAAAAACACCCTTACCAAAGTTGGCAAACAGAATAATATGGAGGCCTGATCATGGCACTGTTCACGAAGCAAGAGGCATTGGATTACCATTCCGACAAACGCAAGGGCAAACTGGAGGTCATCTCCATCAAGCCGTGCGAAAACCAGAAGCATCTGTCCATGGCATACAGCCCGGGCGTTGCCGAAGCATGCCGCGAAATTGCTGCGGACAAAGAAAAGGTCTACGACTACACCAACAAAGGGAACCTCGTTGCAGTCGTCTCCAACGGTACCGCCGTTCTGGGCCTTGGCAACATCGGCCCCGAAGCCGGTAAACCGGTCATGGAAGGCAAGGGCGTTCTGTTCAAAATTTTCTCTGATATCGATGTCTACGACATCAACATCGACGCCAAAACGCCTGATGAAATCGTTTCTTTCTGCAAAATGCTCGAACCCACCTTCGGCGGCATCAACCTCGAAGACATCAAGGCTCCCGAATGCTTTGAGATCGAGACCCGTCTCAAAAAAGAAATGGGTATTCCCGTTTTCCATGACGACCAGCACGGTACAGCCATCATTTCTGCCGCAGGAATCATGAATGCGCTCGAAATCTCCGGTAAAAAGATCGAAGAAATCAAGATCGTTGTTTCCGGTGCCGGAGCCGCTGCCATCGCCTGTTCCAATCTCTACGTTCACATGGGCATCAAGCGCGAAAACATCTTCATGTTCGATTCCCGTGGCCTGATCCACGCCGGACGCGAAGGTCTCAACGAATTCAAACAGAGCTTTGCTCAGGCTGAAGATCGCGGTTCTCTGGCCGACTGCATGGTTGGCGCCGACATGTTCCTGGGCCTGTCCGTCAAGGACGCCATCAATCAGGATATGGTCAAGACCATGGCCGATAATGCCATCATCTTTGCCTGCGCCAACCCCGATCCAGAAATTCCGTACACCGACGTCAAGGAAGTACGCCCCGACATCATCATGGGCACAGGTCGTTCCGACTTCCCCAACCAGGTGAACAACGTCCTCGGCTTCCCGTTCATCTTCCGCGGTGCGCTCGACTGCCGCGCCTCGACCATCAACGAAGAAATGAAAATAGCCGCTGCCGACGCTCTGGCCAAACTGGCCAAGGAACCCGTTGCTCAGGACATCTGCGACGCTTACGGCGTGGACAGTCTGGACTTCGGCATCGACTACATCATTCCCAAGCCGCTTGATCCGCGTGTGCTGACCTGGCTGGCTCCTGCTGTTGCCAAGGCCGCCATGGATACCGGCGTTGCCAAAATCCAGCTCGACCTCGACCAGTACAAGAAAGACCTCGAAGCCCGTATGGAAGCTTCCAAAGCCCGTACCAAGGCCGTGGTCGATTCCTTCGATTACGACATCTAGTCCTTTAGACTAAATCATCAAATCAAGCCCTGTCTCGGATAATCGAGGCAGGGCTTTTTATGGTCGTTTTCATTTTGGGAAGGCAGCCTCCGGCGGGCCTACCGGCGGTCGCCTTCTGCGGGACCAGAGAACCTTTTGAAAAAGGTTCTCTGGACTCTCCAAAACTTTTTGTCGCTCGCTCCGCTCGGGGTCATTCGGTTGCGACAGGTTAACTTTGAAAAAAGAACAAATTGCACCGACAGGTGCACAATGGGATCCCAAAGGGCACAACCCTTTGGCTGGTGCAGGACAGCGTCCTGCTTGTTCGATTCTATCCGTCGAAAACAATTTCCAACCCCATTGCCCGATGGCTGGTTGTCCTTTATACTTGGTGCATGGATGAAAAAACAATTGAAGAACTCCACACACTGGCCGAGGAAAACGGTATCGACCCAGAAGCTCTGCTGGCAATCGCCAACGCTGACGGGTTACCCGAAAATCTTCAGGACGCCATAGCCGCAGTACTCGGCGACGTCGCGACTTTTGGTCATGCGCTGAACAAACTGGATAAATAGCCATGCCTCGCCTCTTTATCGGCCTTGGGCTGCCAGACTCTTATCAACAAACCGTGAAGCCCTTCACAGACAATCTCAACACAGGATTGGACTCATCCGTGCGCTGGATTCGCCCCGGCAACTGGCATCTAACGCTTAAGTTTCTGGGGAACACCGACGAAAAGGATATTCCCACTATCGTTGATGCGCTTTCATCCATTCATTTCCCACAATTTCCCATGCAGGCAGGAGACGCAGGGGCCTTTCCAAATGTAAACAGACCTCGTGAGATCTGGCTGGGACTCAAGCAAGGGGCGCAACAATGCGCTGATCTGGCAGACATGATCGAAGACGCTCTGACGAACATGGGCGTAGCTCGGGAAAAGAAACGATTTCGCCCCCACCTGACTATCGGATGGATCAAAAAAACGGGGCAGGACGACTGGAAATCCATTCTCACCACAGCGAATCAAGACTGGCCTATTTTCACGACAGAACGGTTCACCCTATGGCAGAGTGAACTCAAACCGACCGGCGCGGTGCATACTGTGCTGAATAATTTCTCTTTGAGAACTGACTAAACGTCAATCTCAACAGCCACAGGGCAGTGGTCTGAACCCATGACATCGGGTTCGATCCATGCGCCCACGACCTTGTCTTTCAATTCTTCGGACACAAAGAAATAATCAATGCGCCATCCCGCATTATTTTTACGGGCATTAAAACGGTAAGACCACCACGAATAATGGTGTGGTCCTTCTTCAAACATGCGGAAGGTATCCACATAACCGGCAGCAATAAACTTATCGATCCACGCTCGTTCACTGGGCAAAAAGCCTGAACGGTTCGAGTTTGGTTTGGGATTCTTCAAATCAATCTCGGTATGTGCGGTATTAAAATCACCACCCACCACAATAGGTTTGTCCTTCCGCAGTTCCTCAGCATATTCGAGAAAACAATCGTAGAAGCCCATCTTGAAGTCGAGCCGCTCGTCCGACAT
Organism: Pseudodesulfovibrio nedwellii; assembly: GCF_027923765.1. NCBI lineage: Bacteria > Pseudomonadati > Thermodesulfobacteriota > Desulfovibrionia > Desulfovibrionales > Desulfovibrionaceae > Pseudodesulfovibrio > Pseudodesulfovibrio nedwellii. Next base: position 2,168,344 of record NZ_AP026709.1, read on the forward strand.
CTGACCGTTGGGGAAATAAATATTGAAGAGATGAAAATCCGGGTATTCAAGATGGAGTACACGGCCTTCATTCTGAAAACGAGGGTCAGGAAGCCCCATGGTCACGGCCATCGGTTCCGGGTTGGAAAAACAGGCCACACCGGAATAGCCTTTCTTTTTCTTGGACCAATTCCAGTAATAATTGGAATAGGAATCCGGTTCGCGATCATCTTCGCCGAGCTGATCGGGGTGGGCCTTGGTTTCCTGCAGCATAACCACATCACCGCCGCAACCGTCCAACCAGTCGCGAAAATCCTTTTTGATCACGGCACGATAGCCGTTAACATTCCAGGAGTAGATGATCATGCGCACCTCCAGAAAAAATGAAGGGGAACCGGTTTGCACCGATTCCCCTGAAGTGCCGCAATGCGGCCGAAAACTAGTGTTCGTTCGGGGAACTGACCTTGATCATCACCAAAGCGCCGATCGTCAGGGACAGACCCAGGAAAAACCAAAAATAACCCATCATAATCGTATCCTCCGTAAAATCTCGATTAGTCAGTAGACTTTTATCAGAAAGTTTGGCGGATGGAAAGACGATTCCTCGTAAACACACAGTCAAATATCGTTTATTGTTTTACGCTGAAATGCAATTTTATGGCTCTATGGTTGAACCAAGCACTTTTAAAAATTCCCGCATCCACTCGGGATGGGCAGGCCATGCTGGACCGGTAACAATGTTCCCGTCGACGCAGGCATTGGAAAACGTTTCATTGACTTCGCACCATGTAGCGCCTGCGGCTTCAATGTCAGGCTTGACCGCGGGATAGCCCGTGCAGGACTTGCCCTTAATTACATCGGCGGCTGTCAACAGCTGCTGACCATGGCAGACTGCGGCAATGGGCTTGTTCGCCTTGGCAAAATGTTGCACACAGGCAATCACAGCCGGGTCCAGACGCAAATATTCAGGGGACCGTCCGCCGGGAATTACCAGCGCGTCGTAGTCTTCTGCTTTAATTTCATCAAAAGTAGCCGTGATCATGAAGTTGTGTCCCGGTTTTTCCGAATAGGTCTGATGCCCTTCAAAGTCGTGCACAGCCGTGGCCACGGTTTCTCCCGCCTTTTTACCGGGGCAAACGGAATCCACGGTATGCCCCACCATCAGAAGCATCTGGAATGGCACCATTGCCTCATAATCTTCCACGAAATCACCAACCAAAAGCAGAATTTTCTTTGCAGCCATGAGGTCCTCCAAAATGTTCGGATTTGACTTTATTCTGTGGTCCTCATCCTTTTTTTTGTCAACCACCCTTATGTGACGAAAGCACGAGCTTGCCTCGCACCCCGCTCTGCCGTAGAACGTCCCCATGGCACACAACGACGTTCTTATTCTTGGAGCCGGAGCTTCCGGCCTGTATTGCGCCATGACCGCCGCCAAACGCGGCCTCAAGGTCATGGTTCTGGACCACGGCGCCAAGCCTGCACGCAAAATTCGCGTGTCCGGCGGGGGCAAGTGTAATTTCACCAACCTGGATGTGACGCACACCGATTACATCTGTCGGAATCCACATTTCGTAAAATCCGCATTGGCGCGTCTTTCTCCGTGGGATGTAATCACGCTTCTGGCCGAAGACAGCATCACCTATGAGGAACGCGAGCACGGCCAGCTCTTCACCGAGCAGGGGGCCGGAAAAGTCGCAGGGTCTCTGATGACCCGGTGTACCCGAGCTGGAGTGAATGTCAGAATGGGATGCGAAATAAAAAACGTATCCGGGACCGGACCGTTTACCGTGACAATCAGCGATGACGTCGTCACTGCGGACAAACTGGTTATCGCTTTGGGTGGTCCGTCATGGCCTCAGGTCGGAGCCACGGACCTCGGCTTCCGGCTTGCGAAACAATTCGGCCTACAGATGGTCTCACCTCGTCCGGGATTGGTCCCGCTAATATTTCCAAAGCAACTGCAAGACTTTTGCCGAGACATGGCAGGAAACGCTTTACCAGCCACAGTGGAAACCGGGGGTACTCGCTTCACTGACCCGTTACTGTTTACCCACAAGGGAATTTCCGGCCCGGCCACGTTACAAGCGTCGTCGTACTGGCGCACTGGAAAGCCTGTAATTATTGATTTTCTGCCGAATCAACCATTGGAAGATTTTATTGAGGAGCACCGAAGCTCCAATGCTCAGTTCCGCAACCTACTGGGCCATGTCATGCCCAAACGGTTGCCCGGCTTGCTCGTCTCAGGCGCACTCGGCGAGACATCCGTCAGCCAACTTTCTGCAAAACAAATCGAAGCGGCCGCCAACCGGATTCACCGGTTCACGGTGGTCCCGGCGTCTACAGAAGGCTACGCCAAGGCTGAAGTCTGCGTAGGTGGAATCGACACCGACGAAATTTCATCCAAAACCATGGAGTGCAAAAACGTCCCGGGCCTTTCCATCATCGGAGAAGCCATGGACGTAACCGGACACCTCGGCGGGTTCAACCTGCATTGGGCATTCGCATCTGGTGCTGCTTGCGGAGAACACCTATAAAAACGGTTGTGTAAAGCGCTGCGCTGCCACACTGATTAAAAAAAGGAAGAAGGGGAGAGACACTTGAGTGTCTCTCCCCTTCTTGTATCAAATACTATTGAAAAGTTGAGAATTAGGCCTGAGCCTTCTCCCAAAAATCCGGCCAGAGTTTAAGCAATTTTTGCATGGCGTTACCACGATGAGAACGCTTATTTTTGACGTCGGCATCCAATTCAGCCACATGGCAGCCCAATTCAGGGTCGATGACGATGACGTCGTACCCAAAACCGCCTTTTCCCTTGTAGCCGTGTCCCACCTGAATTTCGTAAGCTCCATCCGTATTGATTTCTTGGCCGTTGGGCGCGGTAGCGGCCATGACGCAACGGTAACGTCCCGTGCGTTTATCGTCGGAAACGTCTTTCATCTCAGCCAGCATTTTTTCATTATTGGCGTGATCGTCGCAGTCTTCGCCAGCGTACCGGGCGGAGTATACGCCGGGACGAGCGTCCAACGCATCGATTTCAATGCCGGAATCGTCTGCTACCGCCACAAGACCGGTAATCTTTGCCACTGTGCGCGCCTTGATGAAAGCGTTCTCAAGAAAAGTGTCACCGGTTTCAGGAATGTCTCCGATCTCCGGGAACTCAGACAGGCTCTTCACCTGCACGCCGAATGGCTCCAGCATGGAGGAAAGTTCTTTAATTTTGCCTTTATTATTGGTGGCGAGGACAATGGTTTTCATGGCTATCCCTTGTGCGGCTATCGGTTCGGAACCACGTTACCACACCCCTTACGGGATGTGGCAACCTGAAAAAATATGTTGTGAGGATTCTTTACTCGGACTCAGCGTCTTCCGCAACCGCGAGCAATGGCGGAAGGAACAGGGTCAATTTGGTCCCGATCTTTTCCACAGAAACCAGATCAACCTGTCCACCAATTTCAGCAATAATCTTTCTAGTCTGAGCAAGACCAAGTCCTGCCCCTTTATCTCGGGTAGAAAAAAACGGGCTGAATATCTTATCGCGAATTTCAAGCGGGATACCCTCGCCGGTGTCCTCCACGGAAAGCACGGCGTGATCCTGGTTCATGCAAGTGGTGACAAACAGCTTACCACCGTCGAGCATGGCCTCCAGAGCATTTTTGACCAAATTGATAAGACATTGCTTAATAAGGTCCGGATTGGCCTGCACACGCGCCATGGTCGGGTCCAGGTCCACATGCGCTACCACTTTCTGATTGGAACACGGCAAACGCATGACGTTCATGGTGGTTTCCACCAATTCGTTCAGGTCCACCTCTTTGACCTCTGCACCAGTGGGACGGGTAAAATTAAGCAGGCTCTTGAGTATCTCGTCCAGCCGTTTGGATTCGTCGAGTATAATGGACAGCTTTTCACGAGCCTTGTCGTCCATGCCTTCATACCGCATGAGAGAATTGGCAAAACCACTGATGGAAAAAAGCGGATTACGAATTTCATGGGCCATATAGGTCGACAACTCTCCGATAGACGCCAGTTTTTCCGCCTGCTGCAAACGATTTTCCATAGATGTCCGAAGGGTGATGTCTCGTCGGGAGGCCACCACATGATTGACAGTTCCGTCTTCATCAAAAATCGGCGTAATGTAGACTCGAAAATACCGAACGCGACCATCTTCCCCGACATGACTCGTCAAAGCTTCAGCCGGAGCCCGTGTAGACATAGCCTGTTGGAATGGGTCCTGAGAAAACTCACACTCGCCGTTACTGGAATCCGTAAAAACTTCGCAGTAGAAACGCCCCAGGATTTCACGTTTGGGAACTCCCTGCTTATCCACCACAACCTTGTTCATACCTATCACCTTGCCATCATGATCTAGAAACAATATTTCCTGATCAATCTGATCGACAATGGTCTTAAGCATATTCTGAGTATGAAGCAGGTCTATTTTGCAGGCCACCCAGACTTTATCGGAAGTCAGTAAGTTGATAAAAAAACTGGCGGCACTGCGTTCCACCAACGTGATGCTCGGCGGTAAATAGTTACGCAGCTCATATATCAGGCTCGGACGACCTGTGGCTTCGATAATCATGTTGATCTCGGGGTGATGCTCCAGCATGGTCTTGTACCCGGCATAGGTGGGGATATGTCGACCCGAATCGTCAGCTTCGGGCAGGACGCTCTCTCCCGGAAGGGCCGCAGCGACTACGCCGATTTCCTTCAGCGCTTCATCGTTGCTCTGGTCCTTGAACATTTGCCAAAACGTCAAAAGGGCGGGGATATCGCCGATGACGCCGATGACATACCGTTTGTCATTGATACACGAAGCTCCGAGCAATTTGACCTCCTCTCCGTACCTGTGCACACTTGTCCGAGCCGGACTCTGGTTTCCGGCTTTCCAATAATACAGCATTTGCAAAGCCAGAGCAAAGGAAATGAAATGTCACAACCAACTGACAACACAGTAAGAGTTTATACAATAAGCTTGGGTTGCCCCAAGAATCGCGTGGATACGGAACGACTTCTCGGAACTCTCGGCTCAGCTATGGGCCCAGTGGAATCCGTGAAAGAGGCCGATCTTGTGCTCATAAATACCTGCGGATTCATTCAACCTGCCACCGAAGAATCGATCACGACTATTTTGGACGCAGTCCGGGATGCAGCTGAAGTCATGGAAAAGACAGGACGAAAACCACTATTATGCGTGGCCGGATGCCTTGTCTCCCGATACGGGCAGGACTTAAAAAAGGAACTGCCTGAAGTGGACCTGTGGCTCACGACCGAAGAAATGCATCTGTGGCCGGATATGGCAGCCAAAGCCCTCTCGGTTTCGGTGGAGCGGGATACGCCGCGCAACCTGTCAACCGGCCCAGCGTATGCCTACCTGAAGGTCTCCGAAGGCTGTTCCCATAACTGTCGATTCTGTACCATCCCGTCCATTCGGGGACCGCACAAGAGTTGGCCCGTGGACTTTCTCATCGATGAAGCGGAGCAACTCGCCAACTCGGTCTCGGAGATTATAGTGGTGGGTCAGGATTCCACGGCCTACGGCTCGGACCTGGGCTCCGGCCATGATCTTGAAACGCTGGTCAAAGGCGTAGCTGGCATATCCGCCCTTCAGTGGCTACGCATCATGTACCTCTATCCTGCAGGCCTGACCGAATCCCTGCTTTCAATCCTCAAGGAACATGTCCCTCCATTCTTGCCGTATTTCGACATACCACTTCAGCACGCGCACCCGGATGTGCTTTCATCCATGGGCCGTCCGTTCGCCCGGAACCCGGAAAAAGTTATCGACAGAGTTCGGTCCTTTTTCCCGGAGGCCGCACTGCGCACGACTTTCATCGTTGGCTATCCGGGTGAAACCGAGGAACATTTCGAACACCTCATGGATTTTGTCCGCAAAACCAGATTTCACCATCTTGGCGTCTTCCCGTACTGGCCTGAAGATGGGACGCCCGCTGCGGCCATGGACAATCAGGTGCCGGACGAAATCAAAATGGAACGCCGGGACGCGCTTATGGAGCTTCAGGCCGGAATCAGCGAAGAGATTCTCTCACAATACGAGGGCAAGACTCTGCCCGTGCTTATCGAACAGCCGTCAGAGGAGTGGCCCGGCCTGTATGTGGGCCGAGCATGGTTTCAGGCACCGGATGTGGACGGTGTCACCTACGTCAGTGCGCCACCTGAGGTGGAACTGACGCTCGGCTCAATCGTGGACGTAGAAATAGAAAAAGCAGACACTTATGATTTGTCGGGATTGGTCTAGATTGCTTCAAGCGGCGAGATTATAAAAAATCAAAAGAAGCCGTCCGGGCCGCTTACGCAGCCCGGACGAGAAATGGCAGGCAGTTCTTCGGTTAAACGTAGTCGCCCCGATTGAACTTGAACTGTTCGGTTGCAGTCAGAGTTTCCAATTCATCAACAATGGACTTAATTTCGGGAGCAAGGTCTGCCTGACCGCCCTTGAGCGCGGCTACCTCACCTGCGATCTCATCAAGTGTCGTATAAGCGGACTTAAGTCCCCCTTCCGGTCCTGCGAGTGTCGCTGCATAATTATCCCATTTGTCGAGAATGGATTCTACCTGTCCGGCCACCTGAGCGGAATTGTCGTTCGTGCTTTGCACGGCACCGACATTTCCTGCTGCGATCAGGGGATTCACAATTGGAGGCGGCACAGCACCCTGCGTCTTAGCAGGAGCGTCTCCCCGCGCCACTTCCTGGTTGAGAATGTCCCCGAAGGCGTTTCCAGGCTGGCGTACCTTGTCCTTCCGTTGCGGTTGCTCCGGTTGGACGCCCTCGATCTGATCAGGACGGATCATCATAGTTCTACTCCTATCCTGTGGTTTGCTTAAGATTGTGCAAAGACCTTGCCAAGGGCATCAGGTTGACAACCATTTGAAAATTCTTATCTTTTAAGTATAAGCACCCGGAAAAAACTTCCACTTCCTCACGAAGGTCCGCGTCTGTTTCCATCTGACTGTAATGCAGAAGAAAAAGGTTGTCTATTCGTGCTCGGAGGGGCATAAAAAAAATAGGGAAAATCCCTTTCCTTTGATGCAAATCAAAGGAAAATGACAATACAGCAAGGAGGAGAACCATGGCTGACGTCAAGAAGATTTTGTGTGCAGTGGACTTTTCCGACTATAGCCCGATGGTGGCTGACTATGCAAACATGATCGCCAAGTGCTCTCAAGCCGAAGTGATCGTGCTTTATGTCGCCCCGTCCCTCAGCCAGTATGTGGGATTCCACGTACCGCCCAGTTCCATTGAGAGCTTTGTGGGTGAAATTGTGACCGGTGCCGAAGACACCATGAACACATTTGTGGCTGAAAACTTCAAGAATCTCAGCGTTGAAGGGAAGGTCGTCACAGGCTATCCCGCCGAAGAAATCCTTGCCATTTCCGAAGCCGAAGGTGTCGACATGGTCGTCATGGGTACCCATGGACGAAAGGGCATCGACCGTATCCTGTTCGGTTCCGTGGCTGAAAAGGTCGTCAAGAGCTCTGCAGCTCCCGTTCTGACAGTGCGCCCGGACTAGGACGCTTTACTGACGGACATAAAAAATATATAAAGGACGGCTTCGGCCGTTCTTTTTTTTATTGAGATGAGGGAAATATGAGAGATTTTAGCGTCCGTCCAGAAATTCAAGACTTTGCACCATACGTGCCGGGTCTGACCATCGAACAAATTCAGGAGCGGTATGGCCTCAACACGGTCATCAAGCTCGCCAGCAATGAGAACCCACTGGGCACGTCCCCCTTGGTCCAAAAGGCTATTGCCAAAAATGCTGCCCGTGCTTTCCGTTACCCGGAGAACCATTCTCCGAGACTGGTCAAAGCCATCGCACAGACTGCGGGTGTTTCTGAAGACTGCATTCTGGTGGGCAATGGTTCGGACGAAATCATCGACATGCTTTTCCGTATGAAAGGGATTCCCGGCAAATCCAATGTGGTCTGTTATGAAAATTCCTTTGCCATGTACCGGATGTGCGCCAAGCTGACAGACCTTGAGTATCGCGAAATCCCACGCGACGACGATCTTGAACTGCCACTGGCCGCCATGGCCGAAGCCGCTGACGAAAACACCGCTATGGTTATCGTGACCAGCCCGGACAATCCCACAGGACTGGCTGCCACGGTGGACGATCTGTCCGTATTGGCAGGAGTGCTACCGAAAGACTGCCTGCTGGTAGTAGACGAAGCGTATATCGAATTTGCATGGCCCCCCGAATCATATTCTCCGGTTCAAGCCTTTGACCTGTTCGAAAATCTGGTGGCTCTGCGCACATTTTCCAAGGCGTATGGTTTGGCCGGACTCCGTGTCGGATACGGCATCCTGCCGCCCAAGCTTGCCGCATTGATGAAAAACGCTCGTATACCTTTCACGGTCAACCTGCTGGCCGAAGAGGCAGCACTGGCCGCACTTGAAGACGAAGTGTTTTTCAATGAGACACTTCAACTGGTCATGCATGGTCGTGAATATTTCACCGAAGAATTGACCCGTCTCGGCTGCAAGGTCTGGCCGAGTCAGTCCAACTTCGTCATGTTCGAACCTCCCAAACCGGCTCAGACTGTGTTCAAAGCTCTGCTCAAAAAGGGCATCATCGTCCGTCCTCTGGGCAGTTTCGGACTGGGCACGTGCATTCGCGTCAATGTGGGAACAAACGCCGAAAACACGACATTCATCAAAAAGTTAGAGGACATTCTCAATGGGTAAGCCCCTCATTGTGACCATCGACGGCCCAGCCGGGGTCGGCAAATCCACCATGGCCAAACAATTGGCCGGGCACCTGTCCATCCCGTATCTTGATACCGGAGCCATGTTCCGATCCATCGCCTGGAAACTGGGCGATGGGGCATGGGATTGGGATAAAGACCGAATTCAAATGACGCTGGATGGCATGAACTTCGGATTGTCAGGTATTGGTGAAGATTCGGTACTAACGTTGAACAACACGCCTGTCGGCAGCGAAATTCGCACGGAGCAGGTCGGCATGTGGGCATCCAACATTGCCACGTTGCCAGTGATTCGTACTTTTTTGAAAACGGCTCAGCAAAACTTAGGCGAAAAGTTTTCACTGGTGGCCGAAGGACGCGACATGGGGACCGTCATTTTTCCTGGCGCACCGCACAAATTCTTTCTGGATGCATCCGTGGAAGAACGTGCCAACCGTCGGTTCAAACAACTTTCATCCATGAACAAGCCGGCTGATTTTGACGAGCTTAAAGACCAAATTTCCAAACGAGATCATCAGGATCGCAATCGAGTGGTGGCTCCGCTCAAGGCCGCAGACGATGCCATTACTATAGATTCGACTGAAATGAATAAAGAGCAGGTCTTCACCGTCTTGAAAGACGGCGTGGCCTAGGATATTACGGGGATCGAACGAGGAGTTACCCATGCTTGATTTGAAAATGATGCAAAAGAATCCCGAAATTGTTCGGGAGAGCCTGAAGAAACGCGGCTCGAAGATAGATGTTCAGGGATTTACCGATCTTGACACGCAACGTAAGGAATTAATCGCCGAAGTCGAAGCGCTCAAAGCCGAAAAGAATGCTGTTGGCCCGGAAATCGCCAAACGCAAAAAGGCAGGCGAGGACGCATCCGATCTGCTCAAGAAAATGGGTGAAGTCTCTGGTCGTACCAAAGAATTGGACAAAGAACTCACCGAAGTTCAGACAGCCCAAAATGAATGGATGATGTCCGTTCCTAACATCCCACACGAGTCCGTGCCCGTCGGTGCTTCCGAGGACGACAATCCGGTCCGGCGCTACTGGGGTGAAAAACCGGAATTCGATTTTGAACCCAGGGAACATTGGGATCTCGGCACTGAACTCGGCGGTCTTGATTTCGAATGTGCAGCCAAACTGGCAGGCTCCCGCTTTTCCATCAGCTTCGGCTGGTGTGCCCGTCTGGAACGTGCCCTTGCCCAGTTGATGCTCAACACCCAGACTGAACAGCATGGTTACACCGAGGTATTGCCTCCGTTCATCGTCAACAAGGCGACCATGACAGGCACAGGCCAGTTACCCAAATTTGAAGAAGATTTATTCAAATTGACAGATGACCGCGAATTTTATCTCATTCCCACGGCCGAAGTCCCATTGACCAACATCTATGCAGGTGAGGTTATTGACGGAGACATGCTTCCTACCAAATTCTGTGCGCAAACCCCGTGTTTCCGCTCTGAAGCGGGCTCCTACGGCAAGGACACCAAAGGATTGATTCGACTACACCAGTTCTACAAAGTAGAAATGGTCAATTTCGCCCATCCTGACAAATCTTTCGAAGCCCTTGAGGATATGACTGCGGCTGCCGAAAAGATTCTCCAACTGCTCAAAATCCCGTATCGGGTGATCGAACTGTGTACCGGAGATCTTGGTTTCAGCGCGGTCAAAACCTATGACATTGAAGTCTGGTTGCCCGGTCAGAACGCGTACCGCGAAATATCCTCCTGTTCCAACTGCGGAGATTTTCAGGGTAGACGCGCCAACATCAAGTTCCAGCCCAAAGATTCCAAGAAAAAGCAATTCGTTCATACTCTGAACGGCTCCGGCCTCGCCATTGGTCGTTGTCTCGTGGCTGTCCTTGAAAATTATCAGCAGGCCGACGGCTCTGTCGTCATTCCTGATGTGCTCAAGCCCTACATGGGTGGGATCGAAGTCGTGAAGCCGTAACAAGCTGTACTTGAAGAATACAAGAGGCCGGTGGAATAATGTTTCACCGGCCTCTTTTTTTGCGCATAAAAAAGGGGCGCAGCCCATACGAACCGCGCCCCTTGCATATATTCGATAAAACTACATCCCTTCGTTGAAAGGAATCTGAAGCTTGGTCAGCTCTTCTGACAGCTTGGCTGCTTTTGATGCTTCCACAAAGGACAAAATCTCACCCGCCTGACGACCACGCATCCCTGACAACACCTTGACGGCCAAGTCATCATCCATATTCTGCAAAATCTCAGCGGCCTTCTTGGCCTTGGTATTGGAAATCATATCCACCAACTGTTTAACGCGCTTGTCCTTGACGCTCTTGGCTTCCGTCAGCATTTGCTTGATCTCGGCATGAAGCTTCTGCACCTTGACGGCCTCGGCCTTGATGGAAGCCTCCATCTCCTTGAGCGTCCGCTCCTTGATGGCGAGTTCCTCTTCCTTGCGTTTAAGTGCTTTCCATTCCTTGGGCAGGTCATCTTCGGTCCGCAAAGAGGCAGCTTTGTCAGCCTCGGCTTCAGCCTTGGCTGTGCGGTTGGCTTCGGAATCAGCTTTGTCGGCAATGGGAGTCGTGGACTCTTTCCCTTCCTCTGCAGCAATGGCGAGACTGGAAATTCCGTCAGGCAAGACGGTCTCAACAGCTTTAAGCGTCAGAGAATCGACACTGAGCATACCGAACACGGCAAGCTTCAGCAGGGCCAAAAAAACGAGGCTGGCGAGAACTCTAGAAATCTTTAGATTTGTACCGAAGCGTTGCCATTTCATCGTTTTCCTTCTCTTGACGGGCGTTTTCTTCTTCATGATGCTTCTTAGATTGCGTTGCTTTGAGCTTCTCCAGGAGCTTCTTGTCCTTGGAGCGTTCCACAGCCTCCGCCCGACATCTTTGCAATTTGAGTTCCAAACTATTGAGATTCATCTGGGCAATGGAAATATCTTGATCCAGAGCTTCCTTGTACTGTCGCCACAACCACATATCATTGGCTGATTTGTGTGACCCACTCTCTTTCAGCAAATGCTCACGCAACAGCTCTTCCAATTCAGAAACCTTGGCGGCCTGTTCATCTCGTGCCGCTTTGGCCCGGGCCAAAGCCCCCTTGGCCTGCTCCTCAAGCTGTTCCCGATAATCGAGAACCTTGTCGAGCTTGAATGAAAACTGTTTGGACACGTTACTCTCCTGCCACAACTATCTGCGAAATCACACGGACCTATTTCTTGACCAACACAGGACTACCAGCCAGACCACAGTAGCCCTTTTCTTTGGTTTCGTCCGCCCACCGCCACATCATGCACATGGCAACCTGGCACATCTTCATCTTATCATCCTGTGTCTTGAGTAAAGGGCAGAACATAAATTTCGCATCACTATCACTGACCAGCATGGGGTTCTCCTTTAAAAAAGACGGCGCGTCGCCAACCGCGACGCGCCGTCAATATAGCGTGCATTGCTGTTTCTTTCCAGCACTTACCCTTCGGGGACTTCCGCAGCAGGAGCAGCCTCAGCCTCAACAGGGGCAAAGATGGGGGCCTGCTTACGAGCCACAGGACCACCGCCAATGGAAATCAATGTTTCCATACCAAGCATGCCCTTGAGCTTTTCCAGAGCCAGGACAGACCGACGGCCTTCCTTGTCCAGCACTTTTGCATACCCGCCGTCAGCAATGATGTCAGCGTAATCGCTGGAATCAAGCTTGGGATCATTCTTGAACCGAGCCTCGAAATTCTTGGCATACTGACGAATCAGCACATCCATTTCGATGTCGGACATATTCACCACACCGGACATGCCCAGCACAACGGCTTCAGGAGTCAAATCGTCAGACTCAACGACTTTCTTAAAACTCCGAGCATACCGCAGGCTACCGTCATAAATATGGCTACGCTTGACCACGTTCATCCCAGCCCAACCGGCATTGAGCCACTTGAACAGGAAGACGGAACTCTTCGGAGCAGCCTGATCGTGTTCCACAAAAATCTGCACAGAACCGGATGAATACATAAAAGTGTCCATCCAACCAATCATGCCTTTGTTCAACCCTTCAAGACCAGAATAGAAATAATCCCACTCTTTGTCGTTCAAGATCGCGCCCTTACGACCTACATCGGACTTCCCGTCCTGTTCGGTCACGGAAACCAATATATTCTTACCCTGATACTTAAGTAAAATAATCAACCTGTCCAAATCATAGGCATAGTAGGCTTCGGCAAAGGAGTCCGGGGTATTGGCCTCAAACTCACGACCACGCGTAATCACAGGTTCAGTCAAAGTAGGGAGTTCCTCCCACAAACCTTTTTCACGAGCCAGGAATTGACTGTCTTTATGCCAGCCGGACAATCGAAGCACAGCGGGACACAACAGATAATTCGGAATATCCGGATTGTAAAAATACCGAAGAATGCGATCCAAATCGGTACGCACTTCCTGACGCAAGCAGATACCATACCCCTTGAACCGTTTGGCCGGAGCAATATTCTTGGGGTCATCCTGCATATTCACGACAAAATCCAACATGGGCTGAATCTTGTTCACAGCCAACATGGAATCATCCCCTTTCAGCACCTCGAACAGATGGTCAATGCCGGACTCAACGTCCTTGGCCAACGAAGCTGGTTTAGGAGACAATTTCACGTCCATAAGACCTTCCGGTTCCTCGGCTCGCACCGGGGAAGTAGCGGTCAGGACGCACAGGCCCACGATCAGGGCGAAAAGGCCTTGAACAACAGATAAGACTCTGAAAGTATTATTCTTCATATAGTATTCGTATTGGTTGAGCCGCGCTTGAACACGGACGGTTTTTTTCATGTCCTCAAAACTCTATGTAGTAATCTTCCTCAGCTTTGGCAAGGGCGAGGCTATTGTCCTGAAAAACCTAATCAATCATCAGACTCTGCCGGTTTTTTCCTGAATCCCAATAGTTCCACACGGGTAACGGCCTTTCCACCGAACTTGCGGCGCACTTCATCCACTGCCTTATCCAACTCGCTGGTAGCCTCTGCCTCATGTGGTGATTCTTCAAAAAGAGTCACCTGCCGCGTCCTTGAATCGAAGTTGGAAACCCCTACACCGATAAGCCGGACTGCTCGACGCAACTGCAATTGTTCCAGCAATTCACAGACTGTCTCGAAAATAACGGCAGTTTCATCTGTTCGGCCTCCAAGACTCTTTGACCGCGTGATCTGCTTGAAGTCGGCATATTTAATCTTGAGCGTGACAGTCCGCCCCTTGTATTCATGCCGTCGCAGATCGGCCCCCACGCGTTCCGACTGGGTTAACAACCACTTTCTGAGGATTTTTCTATCTGTCGTATCCTCATGAAATGTGTTTTCCGCACTGCAACTCTTGGCCCCGGAAGACTCCATAACCGGATTGGGATCTATACCGCGCGCGCGATCATGCAATGCGCCGCCATATTTGCCAAGCCTTTCCTCCCAAAAATCACGTGGCTTAAGCAAAACATCACCACAGGTCCGCACGCCAAGGCGTTTCAATATCTCCACCAATTTCTTCCCCACACCGGGAATCTTCTTCACCGGCAGGGTTTGCAAAAAGGCAGAGGCCTCGTCATGTCGTATGATATAAATACCATTGGGCTTATCCATATCCGAAGCAATCTTCGCCAAAAAGCGGACAGGGGCCGCTCCAACGGAACACGTCAATCCCGTGACTTCCACCATACGGGCCTTGATTCTACGACACACCTCTTCAATGGGACCAAAAAGACGTTCGAGACCGGTTCCGTCCAGATAGGCTTCATCCACGCTTGCCTGCTCTACCGTAGGGGAAAACTCCCGCAACACGCCCATGGCCTGCCGTGAAATTTCCTTGTAACGCTTCATACGTCCCGGCACGAGAATAATATTCGGACACAATTGCCGAGCCTTGACCACGCTCATGGCCGAGTACACGCCAAAAGCCCGCACTTCATAGCTGGCAGCGGATACAACGCTTCGATCCGAAGTGCCGCCCACAGCCACAGGCTTACCGCGCAACTCAGGATTATCGAGTTGCTCCACTGACGCGAAAAAAGCATCCATATCTATGTGGAGTATCCAATTCTGCATCCAATAAATATCTCAGAAAAGGTTAGATCAAAAATTAATTCTGTCCGGCCCGTGCAAAGACCTGTTTGCACTCTTCCACAAAATTTCGCGCCATATCAGGGTTGCTCCCAAAATGCATATGAACATAGGAGCCAAGTGTATTGCCCACCTGAAAACCCTCAGGGGTGTCGATGGGACCTTTGCGCCCGGTCATGGAATAAATGGAAAGCAATGATTGCATGCAGGGGTCATCCTGAATGGAAGAATAATGAAATTCATGACCACGAGCACAAGTACCGGCAGGGCCAAGCACCGTATCCGCCTGAGTAGTCACTTCCCGATAGCCCAATGCGCGAAACTTTTCGAACATTTCCGCTCGAATGGGGAATACCCCGGACATGGCATACCGCCCCCGTCCGGTGATGATGTCATTCATCAGATACATGAACCCACCGCACTCGGCATAGACAGGACGACCGGATTCACAAAATTCCTTGATCTCCCGACGAAGCTTGTTGTTCTGCCCCAATTCAAAGACATACAACTCAGGATACCCGCCACCGAGGTACAGGCCATCCAATTGCTCAGGCAATCGTGTATCCTCAAGCGGTGAAAACTCTATCAACCGTGCTCCGGCCTCACGCAGGAGTCGCAAATTTTCTTCGTAATAAAAGCAAAAGGCATTATCCCGAGCCAGACCAATGGTCACACTTGGCAATTGCGGCACAGGCTCAAACGGTGGCACGACCTCGATATCAGGCAGGGCGTCCAGCAGGGAATCCAAATTCAGCCCAGTCTCCACCCAATCGGCCAGCCGTTGATAACGACTCATATCCGGGCCTTCCTGATCTGGGGTGACAAGCCCGAGATGACGCGATGGTGTTGCGATGGCTTCATCACGTTTCAGACAGCCAAGCACTGGAACATCCGGTACCAATGACATGGCTTCATGAAGCAATTCACAGTGAGAATCGCTGCCCACACGGTTGAAGATGACCCCGGCAATATTTACATCGGGATCAAATCCGGCATACCCGGAAACCAATGCAGCCGCAGATCTGGCCATGGATCGTGCATCCACAACCAAAATGACGGGCAACCCGAGATTCTTGGACATCTGCGCCGTGGACCCATGATCAGCAGTACCGGAAATACCGTCGAATAACCCCATGACGCCTTCGATGATAGCCACGTCGCACTCTGCGCCATATCGATTAAAAATATCAGTATTGGTCGACTCACTGAGCATCCAACCATCCAGATTATGACTGGGTACAGGCTCTCCGTTTCGGGCACAGGCCAACGCATGATGGCCGGGATCAATAAAATCTGGACCACATTTGAAGGGCTGTACGGCCACCCCTTTACGCACAAGTGACGCCATCAGACCAAGCGAAATCGAGGTCTTGCCGCATCCACTGTGCGTTCCGGCAACAATAAAGGCCTTGAGAGTGCTCATTCGTGTCCTTTGTCCACTATACTATCCGCAAAAACCATCAACAGAATCACCGTCTAAATCAATCCCTTGTTCGTCAGGTAATCCAGCATCTTCTTGCCTTCAGGGTGGGTCGGATCAAGCGCCAAGCACCGAGACACGGCCTCGCCGCACTTGGCCCAATCCTTGCGATCAAAATGGGCACGCGCCAGATTGTACCAAAGGTTCTCGTCATTATCGGCGAGATCAATCGCACGTTTATAGTAATCAACAGCCTGCCCGGTTAGCTTCTTTTTTCTCAAGGCTATGCCATACTCGTTAAACAGATGCTTGTGATCCTCACTAAACGCTGACTCAATCCTGATGATTCTGTCAAAAACTTTTCTGGCCTTATCGTCCTCATCCCGGGCCAACAGACAAAGTCCGATACCAAAGTTAGCCCGTACGTTCTGTTCATCCAAATTAAGCGCATTGGCATATTCGTATTCCGCAGTAAAATTTTCTCCGCGTTTACGAAACTTGTCACCACGGGCCACGGATTTCTGGACCTTACGTAAATTTCCGACAACTTCCTTGAAGAGTTGCGGCATGGGCAGATAATCAGCCAGTAACTGATCTTTGGTTACCTCCTCCACTTCACCGAACGGCACATTCTTATTGTTCAACCCTTGGAGTTCGATCATATCATCTTCTACCTCACGGGCGTAGTACAAGGCAGTCTGATTGACTCGTCGGGCAGTCGTGCCGGTGCCAATTTTGGCCATCCGTTCAATAGAAAAAACACCCTCGATAGGGCTGACTGGAATCATATTTTTTTATCCGTTATTTCGTTGAAGTTTCCGCCAGTCCCTTAAAACCGGCGAGTCTGAGCATAATACACATCTTCAGCGTTGTTGAGAAGCCTGCTCCTTGAGCATTTCCTCAAGAGAAGGCGCACTGCGCAAAACAAGATAACCGGCAATTCCGGCAATAACAGAAGCCCCGAGAATGGCTGTCTTGGCCCCAGTCAACATGGCTGGAGAATCTCCAAAGGCCAATGTCGCAATGAACAGTGACATAGTGAAACCAATACCACCAAGCATCCCCGCGCCAATGAAATGTTTAAGGTGAATTCCGCGTGGGACTCCCCCGGACAACTTGAAAATCAGCAGCACAGCAAGGACAATGCCGATGGGTTTCCCCAGTACCAACCCAAAGGAGGTTCCAAGAGCTACCTTGCTCGAAAGCACTACCCCCATATCTCCACCGAGCATCACGCCAGCATTGGCCAGTGCAAAAATAGGCATGATGGCATAATCAACCAAAGGGTGCAGCCCGTGTTCCAACCGCTGCAACGGAGTCTGAGCACGGGAAGATATATACTGCATGGACAGCAAGGCTGACTGCATGGCCGAATTGGTCAACACCGAGGCTCCCGGACGAACCGAGGCTTTATAATCATCAAGAATGCCAGTAGCATTGTAGGAGAAAGCCGCAGCATCACACTTGGTTCGAGCCGGAATCATAAACGCCATAAGTACGCCAGCAACCGTAGAGTGGACGCCTGATTTGAGGACCGTCAACCAAACAAGTATTCCCACTGCGGCATAAAAAGCGGGGGAACGGATGCCCATCCGGTTCCCAGCAAAAGCAACGAGTAGGAACGCCCCGGCTGCCAAAAGAAGCCAGAAAGAAATATCGGAGGTATAAAAGAGCGCAATAACCAGAATACCACCCAAATCATCAACAATAGCCACGGCGGTCAAAAAGATTTTGATCTGATAAGGAATCCGATCGCCCAACAGACTGAGGATTCCGAGAGCAAAAGCAATATCCGTGGCCATTGGAATAGCCCATCCACTCGCAGAGTCAGTACCCCAGTTAATTATTACATAGATGGAAGCAGGAACAATCATGCCCCCGATAGCAGCGGCAATAGGAAGGACAGCCTGACTGCGGGTCGACAATTCGCCCACCATAAATTCACGCTTGATTTCTAGACCGACCACGAAAAAGAACAGGGCCATAAGCCCATCGTTGACCCACAAGATGACTGGTTTGGACAAAGAAGCGTGACCGAAGCCAACAGTAAACTTGGTATTCCAAAGGGCGACATAGGTATCAGCCCATGGAGAATTGGCCCAAAGAAGAGCTACTGCGGCGCAAATGATGAGCAGTATGCCACCCGTCGCCTTGGACTTAAAGAACTCTTGGAACGGCAAAAGGACCTGTTCGATGGGTTCCAATCCACAAACCATGAGTTCTTTGATAGCCATGGTTCAGCTTCTCCCTTTGAAAGTTATCGCCCCAATCAGGTTCCTGTTCCACTTGCCAGCAGTTTGTCCACTTCTCCCACGGTCATGGGTTTGTAGAAGAAATATCCCTGGACAAATTTGCACCCTTCATTTTCCAGAAACTCCAACTGCCCGGAAGTTTCCACTCCCTCTGCAACGATCTTAAGCCCAAGGGACTCTCCAAGAGAGAAAACAGTTCGCACAATGGCCTGACTATCCGCGTCAGTTTCCACGTCGATCACAAAACTCCGATCCACCTTGACCACATCAATGGGGAACCTTTGCAGATAGGACAGGGAAGAATAGCCTGTTCCAAAGTCGTCAATGCAAATCCTGACACCGATGTCCTTCAAATGCTGAAGCATCTCTTCGGCAAGGGCCGGATTATCCATGAGAGCGGATTCAGTAATCTCAATATTGAGGGAATCCGATCCCAACCCAGAATCTTCCAAGGCACGGGCAACTTGTCCCCCCAGCATGGAATGACCAAAATGTTTCCCTGAAATATTAATATTGATGGTCAACTCGCTGCCGGACTTGACTCCAAGAACGGTCTGCCATCGCTTGACCTGCGCGCAGGCCTCCTCAAGGACAAGATTGTCGATCGAGTAGATTAGCCCTGTATCCTCGGCCAAAGAAATAAAATCGACAGGCCCAATAATGCCGTGTTCCGGATGCTTCCAGCGAACCAACGCCTCAAAACCGCAAACCCTACGCGTATCGAGCCGAACGATGGGCTGGTAGTACACCTCAAATTCACGCAAATCCACGGCACGGCGCAGATCCGTCTCCAGTTCCATCAACTGTAATGCCTGATCGTGCATCTTGCGATTGAACACCTTGAACCGGGATTTGCCCAACTCCTTGGCGCGGTACATGGCTGTATCAGCGTCACGCAGTAAGGCCTCAGGACGATCATAGCCATCAGTCTTGAGTACAATTCCGAGGGATGCCGAGGTAAAGACTTCATTGCCACCGATATTAAACGGCTGTCGCACCCCTTCAAGAATACGCCGAGCAATGGCGATGGCGTCTTTGGGAGCGGAAATTTCTTCCTGCAAAATAGCAAATTCATCACCACCGAATCGAGCAATAGTATCCACGGACCGACCACAACTTTCCAAGACACGGGCAACGCCGCGCAAAAGCTCATCACCCGCATCATGCCCCAAGGAATCGTTAACCACTTTGAAACGGTCAAGATCCATATATAGGACCGCAAACATATGTTTACGACGACGGGAACGTTCCATAGCCATCCGCAGGTGATCCAAAAACAAGGCGCGGTTGGGCAACCCCGTCAGCGGATCGTGGAAAGCCTGTCGCTTCAACTGATCTTCAGCCTTCTTGCGCATGGTGATGTCTTCGATAGACCCCTCATAGCAAATCAGGTTGCCTTCGTTATCCACAATCTTACGCACATTCTCCGCGATCCAGATAATACGGCCATCGCGCTTACGTACCTTGGAGATGAAATTCTTAATTTCATCCTTGTCTTCAAAATTATGTAAAAATTCCTTACGCCGACTCGGGTCCACGTACATCTGCGTACCAATGTCGTAAATGGAGCTCATAAGGTCTTCAGGCGACTTGTATCCGAGGATACGGGCAAGAGCCGGATTGGTATCCTGAAAACGACCGCTGGGCGAAGATTGATAAATGCCCTCTACGGCATTCTCAAATATAGCACGGTATTTTTTCTCAGCCTTGCGAAGGGCATCTCCGATCACCTTTCTCTCGGCAATTTCGATCTTAAGTTGGGTGTTGGTCCGCATAAGCTCGCCGGTCCGTTCTTCGACCTTCTGCTTCAAGGCATCACGGGCGTCCTGAAGCTGGTGTGTCTTCTGTCGGACACGATCTTCAAGGTTGCTCACCAGCTCAGATATCTGCCCGGTCATGGCTTGCATGGCCTTGGCCAACTGCCCCACTTCATCATTGGACTTGATATCTGGGACGTTGGTAAAATCCTTGACCGCGACGCGGCCAGCGTATTCAGACAACTGCGTCAATGGCTTGGAGATATTCAAAACAAAAATGAACGCCAGCAAAACACTGGCCCCGAAAAGAATGAGCATGACCACTTGCTGTTCGACCACGGCTTCCTGAATATTTCGCAGAATGACCGCCATATCCATGCCGATATGCACATATCCGGCAATACCGGTCAGAATCGGGCTTGTCACATGCAAAAAATCTTCGCCGTCCAACCGCACGTTACGAATGATATGCTCTTCCTGATTATGCTGAAAAGATGTCTCGGCGACCATGTGAGATACAGCATCTGGCACTTCAGGAACAAACGTATGCGCAAGGATTCTTCCCTCTTCATCAGCCACCAAAACATACGAGACGCCTGCGATGGACTGATACTGGTCGATACGGGACTGCACCGACCCCGCATCCTGACTCAAAATTGTTGAAATATCAGACTCTGCGACACTCCGGGCCAAAGCAAGGGCTTTTGACTCGTATTCGCGCGTCATTTCACGTTTAATCCGATTACTAAACGTCAAAGAAGTCACCACGGCAATCATGCCGAAAACGACGACCATAAAGATCAATGGCTTGATAAAAAGTTTTGGAGCTTTCATTACCGCCACTGCTCCCAATTTTCAACGGCCTGGAACAGACCGTCAATCACCGTCGTAAAATACACGGCATCCAATCCTTGATGACCATTCCGACTGAAATCGGCTTTGACACCAATACCAAGATCAAAGTCCTTGATTGAGGCAAGCACCTCTGGAATCCGCGTCTTCATAGGATCATCCGACATACGCGTGATCATTTCACCCAGCACCACACCGTTGAGAAATCCCTCAAAACTCACATAGCTAAACTTTCTTGGCGTATAATCATCATTTTGGGCCACGGGCTCATAGTGATAGCCATCCATGATCTTACGATACAGCCGCACACCCGGCAGACTCAGATCCGTATAACTCGGCACAACTTGAGAATTAATCAGATTCTTTGTGTAGTCCCTGTGAACCCGGTTCCCTTCTGTCATCAACAGTTCAAGCATCTTGTCACTGTCAGCAAAAGATAACCCAGCAATGGGTGCCTTATACCCAGCATTCCGTGCATCACGAATAAACGCAGCTTGAGAAGCGTAAGTACCAACGACAATAATAGCCTCCGGGTCAGACTCCATCAACAAGGCAACCTCTGAAGAAAAGTCCTGCGAAAAAGAAGCTCCGCGTCGATAGGCTGCTTCACCGGAAAGAAGGAGACCATGACGCTCAAGGGCCCTGTGCACACCGTCCCAACCAGTTCGTCCATAGGCATCGCTCTGATAAAACACCCCAATGCGCTTACGGCCAATCGCGACGAGTCTGTCCACTAGCCCCCGAGTCTCATCAAAATAGGATGCCCGAAGATTGTAAACATACTTACCGAACGGCTCTGTGCGTAGCGGCTGTGCACCGGTAAAGGGGAAGAGCAGAAAAATATTTCTGTCTTCAAATTTCTGAAGCAAGGGAAGAATATGCGTGGTGGTCGGCGTTCCCACATAGGAGAAGAGCGCAAAAACATCATCATGATCTATGAAGCGAATCGTGTTCTGAAAACAAGGGGCAGGGTTGTAGCCATCGTTGGCAGGGATAACCTTGATGGTCCAACCATTTGCTCCGCCTACCGCGTTGAAATGGTCGATATATGCCATGAAACCACGATAAAACTCTATACCGAGTTCACCGTTGGCACCCGTAAAGGCGGCAGACATGCCAAACGTCAACTCACGCGAAGTATCTGCTCTGGCAGGGACGCATGGAAAGGCCATCCACGCAAGCAGGAGCAGAGTCATCGCACAACGCCATATGAGAGTCATTTTTAGCACGGACAATTTATGCCATTCATACCAAAAAAGCGCAACCAATCTACCACTTTTCATTGGCTAGCACCCAAATGAAAATTCATTCAATACCAACACGCTTCATAGACACCGTCAGAGCCGTGTCATGTATGAACAAAGACCGCATTTCACAATGCGCTCAATCAAAAAACATACTTTTTGGATGGGATATTAAACGGCGTGAACAAACTCACAACTCATGGAGCCATCTTTATCGACTGTCACCAGAGCCAAAGAACCTGATTCACCTAAAGAGCCGGGATTTAAGAGTTGAACCCCTTCAACAACTGACCAATCCCTGACATGGGTATGCCCATAGCAAACCAGATCATACTCAGCTCCAAAAGCCTGAGCCACAGCAACCGGGACTTGTGGACGTGGTCCCCACCCATGGGTGACACCAACAGTCAATGGTCCCAGCTTACGCGATAACATAGGCTTGAGCATGTCAGCCAGTTGCGGGTCCCAATCACAATTGCCACGCACACAGATAAAATTTTCATGCTGCATGAAATAGGACCATATCGCGAAAGAAGTGATGTCACCACAATGCACAAGTACATCGGCAGGGGCAAGCCACGTAGAATACACTTCATCAAGCCAGGCTGGAACCGAGCTCATGTGGGTATCCGAAATAACGGCAATCTTCATAGAAAAAAGGGATTACGTCAGGAAACGTTATTCAGCGACTTTCTTTGCCCGGAAGCGAATGTAGGCATCACGGACCGCCGCGTACTTGTCCACGGCACCTTCGGTCAGGACTTCGTATTCATTGCCTTTCAACTCAAGGGACAAAGTATTCAGGTTGTTGTAAACCCGAATCGCTGCGAACTCGATGAAGGTGAACCGACCATAAGTCAGGGGATCACAGTATGCGTCTGCCACCCAACCCACGGACTCACGGATAGAACTGGGGCCAATAAACGGCCAAACCAGATAAACACCATGACCGATACCGGCCTTGCCAAGCGTCTGACCAAATCCGTCTGCTGTGGGACGTTCTGGCTCCCAATTGCGAGGTGTGCCACTGGTCACATCGCCCAGACCAAGGAGACCAAACGAAGTGTTGGCAATAAATTTGGACGTCTCCATATAGGCGGCGTCAAATTTACCCGTCAAAATATTGTTGAGAAAACGAACCGGAAACAGCAGGTTGGTGAAAAAGTTATTCACCCAGCTACGAGGTTTGGCAGGGACCAGCCATGCGTATCCTTTTGCCGTAGGACGGAAAAAGCCGTGATACAGTGCGTCATTAATCTCGAACCAGACTCTATTCCAATAGTAAAGGGGGTCTGCCACGAGTTTATGTTCAGCATAATCGCCGTCAATATCATCAAAATCATCCTCATCACTGATATCACCAGCGGAGAACTGAGCAAGTTGCACCTGATCGTCAAGGGCGTTGGCATCAGCCGCAAAAGAAGCCCCCGCAAACCCCAAAAGTAGAGCTACGACGACCAAAAGAGTCAGCAAATTTCGATGTATTTCAGGCCCTGTTTTCACGATGCAGGTTCTTCCTTATCATTATCGTCAGGATCATTTCTATCGAGTTTTTCAACCCGCTCATTAATCAATTTCAACAAATCCTCTGGCTTTCCTTCTTTGAGTACCGAAGAAAATTGACTCCGATAATTCATCACAAGGCTCACACCTTCGGCGACAACATCGTAAATCATCCACTCTCCATGAACGATTTTCAAACGAAATTCAACTACAATCTTTTTGTCTTTGTCAATGATTTCCGTAAAGACTTTCGCCTTATTGCCGGAAACCAGCTCTTTCTTGTAGTTGACTTTCTCACCATTGTAGGCCGGAATGCGCTGAAGATAGGACCGCTCCAAAAGACGAACAAAGGCTTCTGTCAGATCGACACGCATCTCTGGTGTCATTTTGAGCCAAGGTTTGCCTACCGAGTATTTGGTCACCAAGCCAAAATCGATATATTTTTCCGACGCCTTGCGCAGACGCGTAATGGCGGCATCATGCTTGTCAGGGTCCACCATATCCGGATCGGACAGCATAGTTATTAACTTGTCTGTCCCTTCCTTGACTCGATCCATCGGAGTCTGGTCAGCCGAGGCAACGGAACCGCTCCCGATAACCAAACAAACCAAAAACAACGATAAAAGTATCTTTTTCAACAGCATGCAGGTCCTTTCACACAAGATATTTATACTTTGCCAAAGGCAAACTTACTGATCAAATCCTCAAGATCTATAGCCGACTGAGTGTCAAACAAGGTGTCCCCGGGATTAACAGGATCACCAAGTCCGCCAGGCACTATCTTCACAAACTTGTCTCCGATAAGGCCGCTGGTCTTAATGGCAGCAATGGCGTCATCAGTCAACTTTACCTTCTTGTCGAGCATCATGGTAATGGCCGCCACGCCTTTTTCCTGGTCCAAACCTATCTCGCTCACAAATCCGATTTCCACGCCAAACATCTGGATGGGGGCGTTCACTTTGAGCCCGGAAATATCCGTAAAGTTGGCTTTCACTACATAATATTTATCCGTGAACAACTGCACGTTGCCCAGCTTGACGCTCATGTAGACCACGGCGAGCAAACCCATGACTACGAAAATTCCTACAGCAGTTTCTTTCTTCATTTTCAACATCGGTCACCCTTTCGGATCGTTGTTTTTTCGCCAAGTATCTTATTGCAATTGAGCTTCATCATGGACGGATCCAATGGCGGCATTGTCAACCGAGGAGCCGACCGCTCCTGAGTGGTCCGATCCAGAAAATGTCTCAAATATGGGTCTTCAGTTTTTTCAAGATCCTCAATGGTCCCCTGATACAAGCACTTGTGCTCTCCGAGAATCACCACGAAGTCGGCCAATGCACGCATACTCGACAGATCATGAGTGACTACGACCATGGTCATGTCAAAATGACACATCATTTCAAGCAAAAGCAAATCCAACTCTGCGGACAGGATTGGATCCAAGCCGGACGTCGGTTCATCGCAAAATAAAACCTGCGGGTCCATGACCAAAGCACGGGCCAACCCAGCCCGTTTTCGCATGCCGCCGGACAGTTCATTGGGGTACAGCTCCAACGCATGTCCAAGACCGACCATTTCCAATCGATCCTGCACAATACGCATTATCTGCGCTTCACCAAGTTTTGTGTGCTCACGGAGCGGCAAAGCCACGTTGTCCTTGAGCCGCAAAGACCCGAGCATCGCACCATCCTGAAAAAGGACGCCGGTCCGCTGTCTGAGGCAATGCTGCTCCTTTGCCGATATGGCACTGACATCATGTCCGCCCATAAAAATTTTCCCACTGATGGGGGCCTGAAGCTGCAAAATATGTCTGATAAGCGTAGATTTGCCGCAGCCCGAACCGCCAACAACCATAGAAAGCTTCCCGCCAGGGAACTCTATATTCAAGTCACTGACCACCGGCCTGCCACCGTATCCAACGGCCAAGTCTTCAAGTCGTATGTTTGGTGCGTTACTCACAGTCACCCCTACCACAACAGCGACGTCAAAACATAGTCCGCCGCCAAGGTTACCACACAGGACTTGACCACGGCATTGGTTGTGGACTGACTCACTCCTTCCGGCCCTGCGTGCCCGGATCGGATATGGGTATAATACCCTTCAAAACAGCACACGGTGCAGACAAGCAAACCAAAGACGATGGACTTGACAAATCCGCCTTCGATGTCCTCCCAGCCCAAAGCTCCATTGACACGAGACCAATAGACACCGCCATTGGCACCCAACAACTTAACGCCAGTTAACCATCCGCCCCACAGGGCTATCAAATTGAAAAATGCAGTCAAAAGAGGGAAACTGATCAAACAGGCAGCCATTTTAGGAGCCACCAGATAGCGCATGGGATTGATATCCATGATGGTCAGGGCATCAATCTGTTCGGAAATACGCATGACGCCGATTTCAGCAGTCATGGCGGAACCGGCCCGGCCTGTCAGCATGATCGCGGTAAGAACTGGGGCCAACTCGCGGACCATGGACAAGGCGACGCCTGTACCAAGGAATCCGTCAGCACCAAACACGGAAAGAGCATAATAGAGCTGCATGCCCATGACCATGCCGGTGAATAGACCGATCAAAGCGATAACGCTCACGGACTGAACACCTATAAAATATATCTGACGGACTATCTTGGAGAACTGCCCCCGACCGGCAAAGATCAGACGCAACGAATCAAGGAGGAAAAGAAACATCCCCCCGATTTCATCAACAATTTCCCGGCACAGTGTACAGGGAAACAAGATAGGTATAGAAAACTCCCGCGTCTTATCAGCCATAATCTACTCACATCATTTATGATGTGTCGGAAAAAAAACGTTCATAAGGCAAACAACCCAAGTACTATAAAGAGCAAAGTATCAAGTACGACATGTACCTAAAATAGTATTAAACAGCAAGACCGTGAGGCGTTTTCCTTGCGATTCACGATATTTTCCCGATTTTCCCTACCATTGGTCTCTACTTTTTCCCATCTTTGCCATTCTTACGGGTCCACCAGTCTGGGTCCGGTCCCAAAAACCACCAGTCCTTATGGTCTGTTTTAGCGATAGTTTCGGCCAGCTCCTTTCCCCATTGAGTACGCACCCGCTGCAATGCAGATTCCAACCATTGACCTGCATATTTATTGCCGTGATCGAACTCTTCCTTGAGATTCATGATAAAATCCAACTGGTCGGCATCCTGCGCCAACTGGGCCTCAAGGGTTGCTGTTTCTTCCAGCTCTTCCCAATAGCCGAGCATTGCGTCTTCCAGCCCGGTACCGCCGCAGGCGTGCTTCAAAGCCTCGACTCGGTCCGAGCTGTTATAAATCCGGTTCACGTAGTTGAAATCCCCGGTACGCGCCTCGTGCAGGTCATGAAACAGGCACATATATGTCGTGCGAGCCACATCCGCATCAGCCATTAGCGCAAGCACATGCCCGATGACTGCTGTCCGAAAAGAATGTTCAGCCACGTTCTCGGAGCCTGAACCCAAAAACTGATAGCCGGTTCTTGGCGTCTTGCGCAACATGCCGCATTCATTCAAAAAATCAACTATTCGGGTCAATTTGTCCCGACCTGTCATATCAACCATGAGGATGCCTCCGGCGGCTGGGGGAAAAGAAAGGCTCTCCCTCTCTCTTCCCCCAGCCCCCCATCCCATCCCTTTCAAAGCGCTTTATTGCTGCTTCGTAGGGATAAAGATGGGAGCGTATTGCATTAATTATTCTATTTATTTGTCAGGGAAACGTTCGGAGCAAAGTTCTCCGGCCGCCCCCCAGTTGTCTTTAGGAACTTCTTCGATAATGACCGTCACGGCTTCAATCCGACAACCGAGAATTTTAACAATCTCACGGGTAAAAGTTTCCACGAGTTCGCGCTTCTTTTCCTTGGGCGTTCCAGCCCATGTCTGCAAAGTTAGTATCGGCATTGTCTTCTCCTACGAGCGGTAATCCGCGTTGATACTCACGTATTCCTTCGTCAAATCCGAAGCGAGCAGCATGGAGCTACCCGGGCCACCACCAATATCTATATGAATAACGATATCCCGCTCGCTCATGATGGGACCGAGCAAATCGTCCATATCACCGGGTTCAGGAGTTCCGTTATGAAACACAAGAATTCCACCAATTTTCAGCACGAGATTATTGGCCTTGAAATCCGCACCGGAATAACCGGCTGCACAAATAATACGGCCCCAATTAGGATCAGAACCAAACAACGCGGTTTTGACCAACGGGGAATTACCCACGGCTCGTGCCACCAGCTCAGCGTCCTCATCCGTCTTGGCGCCGGACACTTGAATAAAGGCAACCTTGGTACCACCTTCGGCATCCATGACTATTTTATAAGCCAAATCTTCCAGCACATTCAGCAGGTGCTTACGCAACAAAATATAATCTTCTTCGGACTCAATGGACACACCGGATGCGCCATTGGCAAGGGCCATAACACAATCATTGGTCGACATGTCGCCATCCACAGTCACTCGATTGATGGACAGATTCACGCAATCAACAAGCATGGCCTGCCACGCCTCGGCGGAAATATCTGCATCGCAAACGATGAATGAAAGCATGGTTGCCATGTTCGGGGAAATCATGCCTGCCCCCTTGCACATACCGAGCAGGCGAACTTCGCCGCCTTTGAGCTCAAAAGACACATCACACAACTTGTGTACGGTATCCGTCGTCATGATGGAATGGGCCGTATCTTCCGGCGTGGCAACACCAAGGTTCTCGCCAAGCGCAGGCATGGCTTTTTCCCATTTAGCCATATCGAACTGTGCACCGATAACGCCGGTGGAAGCAGGAAGCAATTCATCAGCCGGAACATTCAGTGCTTTGGCTGCCAGATTCAGGGTTTCACGACAATTGGCGCGCCCTTCGTCACCGGTACAGGCGTTGGCTTGCCCGGAATTAATCAGGAACCCGGACATTTTTCGTCCGTCTGCCAGCATTTCCTGACACTGCAACACCGGTGCAGCCTTAAATTTATTCGTAGTAAACACGCCTGCGGCCACGGCCGGAGTGCTGCTGACAATAGCTCCAAGATCGAGCTTGCCCGGTTTCTTGAACGACGCCGCAGTAGCAGCAAAAGTATATCCAACGGGTATATTCATTAGTTTCTCCATATCAGATTTCTCAGTCAGATCTTTGCTTTACCTCAGAGTGCGCCGTGTGAAAAGGGGGAACATGTTGCAGGACTATGACAGAAGGCGTAACACGACGAGTTAATGGAACCTCTCATAATCGCACTCGTTCTCGCCACTTTCTTTTTCGCGGCCTTCATGAAAGGAACGGCAGGTCTCGGTTTCGCCACCACCTGTCTGGGGATCATGGCGAGTTATCTCGACTTACGACTGGCTATCCCACTGGTCATCATTCCGTCCCTACTCTCAAATACCATGGTCATGATAGACGCCGGAAACTTCTGGTCCATCTTTCGCCGGTTCTGGCCATTATATTTCTCTGCTCTGCCCGGCCTCTTTCTCGGATTATGGATACTCGGCAGCAATGAAACGGATCTGCCCCGCATGGTACTTGGTACAACCATGGTTTTGTATGGTGCATGGGGATTGTGGCGTGGCCATCTTTCGCTGAAACAAACCAAACCGCTTGAGATGTGCGTTGGCCTCCTGACCGGCTTAATCAACGGACTGACCGGCTCCCAAATTATGCCCATCATGCCTTATCTCATGTCTCTGAACATCTCCAAAGATGAATTGGTGCAGGCCATCAACACTTCGTTCACCATTGCCAGCCTCGTCATGCTCGCGGGATTGGGAAAACTGGGCCTGATCTCCATTGAGAACATGATTCTCTCAACGGTGGGAATCATTCCCGTGGGTTTGGGGATATGGCTTGGCGGCAAGGTACGCCGCAAATTACCGGAAACCGTATTCCGCAAAATAGTACTCGCTCTGATAGGGTTGCTCGGACTCGGACTTGTCATACGCGGCATGCTCTAACCCTTGCAATCACCGACTTGACGGGGCATAGAATAAGCACGAACTAGCAACCTAAGGAGCCATACATGCGTATATCCATTTCCCGTCTGACTCTGACCGCACTGGCCGTCGTAATGTTCTCTCTGCCCGCACTGGCTGGCCGAGAAATTAATCTATCCAAAGGCCAAACCATCTATGTCCCGGTATATTCTCACATCTATCAGGGCATCAAAGGTAAACCTTACAATCTGTCCGCCCTGCTTTCCATCCGCAATGTGGATTACAACGATTTCATCACAGTCACTGCGGTTCAATATTACGATGACAATGGCAAAATGCTGAAATCATACTTTGAAAAACCAATCACCATTCCGCCCATGGGAACAACTGAAGTCCATATACCTGAACGCGACACTTCAGGCGGTTCCGGGGCAAACTTCACGGTGGTATGGGAAAGTGCCAAGAAGGTTTCCACACCAATCATTCAGGCGGTCATGATCGGCACGGCCTCAACACAAGGCATATCCTTTGTGTGTGACGGCGTAGCTATCGAAGAAAAGGAATAGTTCCACCCCGCCACATCCAAAAACAGATTACTTCGTCACGCCGAGCAATCCGTTGACCGCGGCCATAACAGCCTGTCCCTTGATGTCTTCACGGGAACCGGAAAAGTTATACAGACGTGCACGGGTACCGGACGGCCAGGCCCATGCCATCCAGACAGTTCCGACGGGTTTGTCAGGAGTTCCACCGCTCGGTCCGGCAATGCCTGAAATTGCCACGGAAACACGCGCACCCACAGCCTTGAGCACTCCTTGCGCCATGGCCAAAACCACGGGTTCGGAAACCGCACCATGTTTTTCCAAAATTTCCGATGATACACCAAGCAAGTTGGTCTTGACCTCATTCGAGTAAGCGACCACCGACCCGGCAAACCACTCCGAACTGCCGGGCGTGTCGGTCAGGATGCTTGCCAACAGCCCCCCGGTACACGATTCGGCAGTGGCAAGGTAGTTATCTTCCACGCGCAGGCATTCGCCCAATTCAACAACAGCTCGAGAAATAAGATTCATATCCATTACGTCCTCCAAGTACGTGTTTACAAAATCTCTGAATAGGTTGCAATCTCGACCTGTCCGTTTGTATTATCACCAAAGGAGGACCAATGACCGTCACACCATCTGACTTGGCGAAACTGGCACTTGAACGCCACCGTCTCCCGTGGAACTGGAGTTTACAGTTCGCGGCACTGGTCCTTTTTTGCCTGATGCTTCTCTTTCACAGCCCGTTATTCCTAACTGCCACGATTATTCTTTGCGCGACCGGATTTCTCCGTTTAAACATGGATGAACCACCGGACAACTTGTGGTTTCGATTTGTAATGGCTGGCATCGAATGGGAAAAAGACTGGATCGCCGCCCCCTGGAACTGGGTCAAATGGACCAAGTTCATTTTCATATTCATCATCACTATCGTTTTCCTCTGGGCTCTCTGGGTCCGCGAGGCGGCAACCCTCGGATTGATTCTGGGTTTTGCTGTTCTGATCAGGGTTGTGATTGAGAATATTGATAATGGAATTGAGCCGTAATTTGTTGCAGCGCATTCTTTTGCCGTAAGGATAAGAAGAGGAAGAAAGGAAGGAAGAACATCTTTCTTTGATGGGCGTTGCGTGCTTTCGCAGTGAGGGGGCAAACGGTATTGTTTCAAAAGTTTCGCCTTTACGGCGACCTGCTTTTTTTGAGGCGAAAAAAAGGAGGCAAAAAACGCCTTCTTCGCTGTGCGCCTGATAGCGAACCCAAGAGCCTGTACGCGACTTCATTGCCCGACAAGATTGCCTGTGACACAGACTCGGTCGGGCTACGTTACGCCGCGCGGGACAGGCTCTAAGGCCCGCTATCAATTGCCCGTCGCTGTAAGATGTTTTTGGGTGTAGGTGTTCATCTTTGATTCTAAGTTCTTCGATATCACACATGTTTTTTGAATCTTCATGTCATCGTGACCAGTTTTTTCCATCATAAGTATTCGCTTTTGATTCCAAGCTCTTCGTTATCCATAGAGGGCCTTGGGGTGCTCCAGCACCCCAACACCGCTCTCCCTCCGAAGAAGATTTCTTCCCCGTCCAACCAGACGAAGACCGAACCCAGCCCTTGATTGGCGGCTTAGAAGCTGACCAATCGAAGGAGGCGGCTCTGATAGGGGAATTAGATAATTTATCTTAAACTAAGAGAGAAAAGGAGAGGCAGGGCTTATGCTTTTAATCGGGTGGAGCCGACTCGATTGGATCAGATTCTCGCCGCCGATCATGGGGGCGGCCAAACGAGCGCAAGCGACCTTTTTTGCTCCTTTTTTGGGCGCTGCCAAAAAAGAAGGCCCGCCCGGCAGGGCATGGAAAACGTTGGGTGCTGAAGCACCCAACAATGACTCTCGCCAAAGGCGCATCTTCAATTCTTCATCCCCAAAAACAAAAAAAATAACCTCAATCCAAACTCACAGATAGACAGAACTCACAGGTATGATTATCCTTACTAAAACAAAAGAAACAACCGGAGGGAAAATATGAGCGATGACACCAACACCTGCAAGCAATGGCTGAACGAAGTCAACTGGGATATGATCCACGAAGATGCCGTCACCCTGTATCTTGAATGGGGCAACAACAATTACCGTGATGCCATGCGTTCACCGGTGACCACCAGCGGCGAATATTCCATCTA
This sequence comes from Pseudodesulfovibrio nedwellii, assembly GCF_027923765.1. Taxonomy (NCBI): domain Bacteria; kingdom Pseudomonadati; phylum Thermodesulfobacteriota; class Desulfovibrionia; order Desulfovibrionales; family Desulfovibrionaceae; genus Pseudodesulfovibrio; species Pseudodesulfovibrio nedwellii. The sequence continues at coordinate 2,200,770 of NZ_AP026709.1, forward strand.
TTTCGCCATCGACACATGGGAAAGCCCCAAGGTTGTCCTGATGAAGATGGACAACTACGGGTCCACCATCCTGTGTGCCAAAAAACTGCCGGAAAACCTTGCCAAGGAACTGCACGAAGAGATCAAGGGCATCAAAGGTATCCTTGAACTGACACCATCCATCAAGGAATGGCTCATGAAGGAACTTGAAGCATAAAGTTCGCCCGCATTTCATTGAATCAAAAAGACAACGGCCCGGCGCACTGAGTGCACCGGGCCGTTTTTCATTCTTGATTGATATGGAACTACTCCATGCCTTCATCTTCCAGAAGATCACGACCTGATGCAGCGTTACGCGCCAGATCATCGACACGTTCATTGAACATGTGGCCGGAATGGCCCTTAACCCAATTGAAATTGACGTCCTGCTTCTCGATAAGTGGCATGAGACGGCGCCACAGATCCTGATTCTTGACCGGTTTCTTAGCGGCGGTTTTCCACCCATTGCGCTGCCAGTTCTTAAGCCACCCTTTGGTAATGGCCTGCTGGACATATTTTGAATCAGTCCACAGCTCTACCGAACAGGGACGACTCAATGCGCCCAAACCAATAATTACGGCAAGCAACTCCATACGGTTGTTGGTCGTTCTTTTGTAGCCTTGGGCGAACTCCTTGTAGTTGTCCGCTCCTTCGCCTTTGTATTCGCCATAAATCATGACCGCGCCATATCCGCCGGGACCGGGATTGCCCAAGCAGGAGCCATCGGTATACATGGTGACTCGCTCATTCACTGGCGGTCTCCTCTTTTTTCAATTGTTCGAGTTTCTTGTAGATTTCCATCAACACTTCCTGAATGGCCATGGGCCAATCGCCTTCCTGAAAAGACGGTAGCAGGAACGTTGTTTTAAGCGATTCGATAAAGTCTTTGGCGAGCGCCTGTCGCATCATGGGCGGAAACCGCAATTTGACCTCATTAATAGACGGGGCCAAACCCATATACATGGTTTTGCCATCCAGCTCAGGCATCACGAAATCGCCGCCGTAAATTTGAATTTTGCAATCCATGCCGTATTCTTCACGTAGAGACCGAGTAAATGACACAATGAATTTTTTTTGTGTCTTGTCCAAAGTCTTGGTCTCGTCATAAACCGCGCCCTCCTGATTGAGGACGTCTACCACATGTTTATTGTTCATATAGAAGGCCCAGATCACGGCCGCAAAGACCAGCACTAATGCCAAGGACCGAAACATCTTCTCTTTCGGCGACTCGCCGTGCACTCTGGGGATCTTGATTCGCATATGCACTCTCTACCGTGAGGTCGCTTTTCGTGCAAGCCCGACGGCTTACCCTTCGCCTCGCAACGCCTGAATCGGGTCAAGTCCTGCTGCCTGCTTTGCAGGCTTCAAACCAAAGATCAATCCAACCGCTTGCGATCCAGCCAAGGCCATGAAAAACGCCTTCCATGAAAATTGAATCGTCAAAATATCCAACCGCGAAAGGAATTGGCCCAATCCTAATCCAAGGAACAGCCCAAGCACACCCCCAAGCATAGTCAACGCACAGGCCTCCACCAGGAACTGGCCCAGAATAGCAGAATTGCGTGCACCCATGGCCTTTTTCAACCCGATCTCCTCGGCGCGTTCACTCACTGAAATGGAAAAGAGATTGGCAAGCACGAATCCACCGACAAGCATGGCGATACCTGCGGTCACACCCAAAAAGATCGTCAGCCCCCCCTTGAACATGGACAGGAACTGCAAGACTTCATCAGCCGTCAGAATGGAAAAATCGTCGTCATCTTCCGGTGCCAAATGATGCAAATTCCGCAACAGAGAACGCAGATTCTCGGTATGCGCCTCCATATAATCCGGCTCATAAAACTTCACCCGCAATGCTCGGAAATATTTCCGATCCATATTATATCGCTGCACCAATGTCGCCAACGGCACGATAATACGGTTGTCGATGTCACCACCTCCGCCCGAGGCGAACCCTCGGTAGGACAGTTTACCCACCACCTGAAACGGAATATCACTGATGTAGATAACTTTGCCGACCGGCGATTCATTGCCAAATAATTCCCGAGACGGCTTGTCGCCCAACAGAGCGATCTTCGCACCTGTGGCATCATCCTCAGCCGTAATATCGCGGCCCTCGGCCAGCGGCCAGTTCCATGCGGACGCATATTTCTCGGTCGTCCCGATAATGCGGACGTTCTGATAATTCTTGTTGCCGACCTTGACCGTCTGCCCAAACTTGGCACGCATGGGCACGACCTGATACGCACCCGGCAGCGAGTCCCGAATCCGTTGCGCATCCTCCCGACTCAAGGTCAATGTACGCATACCCACGGCCCGCTGCTTGAAATTGCCGCCAAACACCAACGCCGAGTCCGGGCCAAACATCTCGACAATTTCCACGGCCTTTCTGTTCGCGCCATCAACCGCCGTCACGATCAACGTCAAACTCGCAATGCCAAACGCAACCCCCAAAATCACGAAAAAAGATCGGAGCTTAAAAGCCCACACAGCCTCAAACCCCATACTTATTATTCGTGCTACGAGTCGTATCATTGCAAGTGCCCCCAGCCCCCCATCCCCTCTTTTTCCTCAACTTTTTATGTCGCTTCGCGAAGTAAAGGGAAATCGAAAGTCTATTCTATTTTACAAACATCAATCAAAATTTTTCATTTCAGGGAGCCACCACATCACACGCCCTCACCGCAGGCGACCCAAAAAGTTTTGGAGAGTCCAAAGAACCTTTTTCAAAAGGTTCTCTGGTCCCGCTGAAAACGACCGCCGGTAGGCCCACCGGAGGCTCCCACTTCTAAACTCGTGTATCCTCGACGATGCACCCATCGTGTAACCGGATAACTCGTCCGGCTTCCTTGGCAACATCTTCGTCGTGCGTTACCAACACAATGGTCTGTCCGGCTTCATGCACAGAATGAAAAAGCTTCATGATCTCGGACGATGTTGCAGAATCAAGCTGCCCGGTTGGTTCGTCTGCGAGGATAATCTGCGGCTCGTTGAGCAACGCACGGGCCATGGCCACTCGCTGCTGCTGCCCACCGGAAAGTCGTGAAGGCTTAAAATCCATACGATCAGCCAACCCAATCTGCTCCATGAGCACACCGGCCCGAGCGAGCAACTCGGCTCGCGGCTTGCCAGAATACAATCCGGGCAGGATGACGTTCTCCAAGGCCGTGGCATAGGGAATAAGATAAAAGGACTGGAACACAAACCCGAGGGATAAATTACGTAGATCAGACTGGGCATCGTCATCGAGAGAAGCGGCATCCCTGCCAAGCAGTCGGTAAACCCCGGCCGTAGGCCGGTCGAGCAAACCAATTATGTGCAAAAGTGTGGACTTGCCGGAGCCGGACGTACCTTGCAAGGCAATGAATTCACCGGAATCAACATCGAGTGTGATGGACTTGAGCACCTCGATACCCGACTCGGTATCACCGTTCTTTTTTTCTCCCTGCGGGAAAAAGGTCTTATTGATAGCATCAAGACTGATGGCCGGATGGGACATGCTTAAATCCCCTTCTTGCCGACCTTGGCACCGGGCAGAACAAGCTGAGTGGCTACGGTATCACCTTCGGAGAGACCATCGAGCACTTCACTCGTTTTCAAACCGACCAAACCAAGCTTGGGAGAAACTTCTACAGGCTCGATCTGGGGATCATCTACACGAAAACAGACCTGACGATTCTTAACCCACTTAAGCGCAGTGTTGGGGACCGTCAAAACGTCCTTTTTTGTTTCCACGATGATTTTACACTGGGTGGTCATTTCCGGACGCAACCACTTGGATTGCTCTGGGGAAACCTTCACGAGAGTCCTATAATATACGATATTATCCCGAACTTCCGGCTCGGGATAAATGCGGTCCACAGTTCCTTTGAAAACTTCGTTGCGAAAGGCGTCCACAGTGTAGCGAACGGATAAATCGTCAGCCACGCGACCAACGTCGGTTTCATCCACATAAATCCACATTTCCAATTTGGTAGGATCAAGAACCGTAATCAGATTGGACACGGACAGGCCGGATACGATGGTCTCACCTTCCTGAGCCGCCACCTGACTAACCACTCCATCAATGGGCGAATGAATCTTGGTGTAGGAAAGTTGAACTTCAAGCGTTCTGAGCTTCGCGCGAGAAGAGGCCACGCTGTGCCGAGCCATTTCCGCGTCCTGATAGGCAATATCTAACGAATCCTGTGCTTCAAGCTTCTGCTTCACCAAAGAACGCTTTCTGGGCAGATTCTTCTGCATGTATTCAAGCTTGGCCTGTGACAAATTGAGATTGGCACGGGCTTCGGCAATACGGGAACGCAGTTCTCGGGAATCAATTTCGGCGATGAGGTCACCTTTTTTGACAAGGTCCCCTACCTTAACGGGAACAGAATCGAGTACACCAGTGGCCTGAGCACCAATCTTGACCTGTGCGCCGACCTGCGCCTTGACGATGCCGGTGGCCTCAAGAACTTTTGAGACATCACCCCGCTGGACAGTGGCGGTCTTGATGATCTTGACCTTACCTTTGGATTGCCCTGCATTGAAATACCAAACACCCCCGCCGGTCAGAAGGGCGGCAATGAGAATGAATATGAACTTTTTCATAATTTTCGCTTGTCTTTATCTTGTTCTATCTGTCCTTGGAGCACATCCGTAAACCGAGACTCTCCCCATGATTTACGCCGCATGAAAACGTCACGAAAGGTCACAGCCTTGAAGGAGTATCCACAGTCATCACGCAACCAACCGCCGTGGTAATATAACGACTTGGCCGGGTAATTACTACATAAAGCAGGCCGAGATTCATAATCAGTGCAAATATTGTCGTTGCCAAGCTTTGAACAATTAAAAACGAGGACACCGAATTCATCCTGCCTGACAATACGAAAACATTCATGCAACGGATCGGACTGACAAAGTGCTCGAAACTGTTTTTCCGTTTTCAAAAACCGGCCAGCATCTTTGAGCAGAATACCTCGGCAACACTTACCGCACATTCGGCATTGGCCCACGACTTCTACATCACGTTTCAGAACAAATGATCGGAAACGACGAAACAAACCTGTCAAAAGTTTTACCATCGACATCTATATATTTCCTGTTTTTTCATATGAAATATACCCCATACTCAAGCAGATATATGTTCGCCTAAAATACGTCGTTTTTTGCATGACTGCCTTGACCTGCCTTCGCAATGTGCCTACTTGTGAACTATTATGAATTGGGATTGGGAAAAATTACAAAAGCAGCAACAGGGGCGCCCGGGCGGAAAACCGCCGAACTTTGATGATTTCCAGGATCAACTTGATAAATTCAAAAAATTCAATTTGCCAAGCTGGAAATTCATCATACCAATTTTTATCGTTCTCTGGATCGCCAGCGGCTTCTATATCGTAGAACCCGATGAAGTGGGCGTGGTAAAACAGTTTGGACAATTTAACCGCATCACAACTGCGGGTCCGAATTACCACATTCCATTTCCTGTGGAAAGCGTACTGACGCCCAAGGTGACCCAGATCCGACGTATTGAATTTGGTTTCCGCTCCGTGGGCACGGCGCGCAGCAACAACTTCCAACAAGGAGTCAGCCGAGAGGTCAAGGAAGAATCCCTGATGCTCACTGGCGACGAAAACATCGTATCCGTACAGTTCATTGTTCAGTACATGATCAAAGACGCCGAGGAATACCTGTTCAACGTCAACGACCCCGAAAAAACCCTGGCTCACGCAAGCGAAGCCGCCATGCGTGAAATCATCGGTAAAGGCAAAATCGATGATGCCCTGACCACAGGTAAACAGGAAATCCAAGCTGAAACACGCGTATTGATGCAAAACATTCTGGACACGTACGAAACCGGCCTGTCCATCGTTGCTGTGCAGATGCAAAACGTTCATCCGCCCGCAGAAGTCGTGGACGCTTTTAAAGATGTAGCCAGTGCTCGCGAGGACAAAAGCCGCTTCATCAACGAGGCCGAGGCTTACCAGCGCGATATTCTGCCCAATGCACGTGGTGAAGCCGCGCACATCGTCAATGCAGCCCAGGCTTACAAGGAAGCCAAGATTCGCCAGTCCCAAGGTAATGCCGCGAGATTCCTGTCCGTGCTGACCGAATACAGCAAGGCCAAGGAAATTACCCGCAAACGCTTGTACCTTGAGACCGTGGAATCCGTCCTAGCCAACCCGGAAGTGGAAAAATTGATCATGTCCAGCGAGGCACTCAAGCAATCCGTTCCCTACCTGCCCCTGGAGAAGCTGCCTAAAAAACAGGCCGCTCCCAAGGCAAAGCAATAAGGCAGGTTCACCATGAAAAAAACTACCATACTCTTTAGTATACTGATTATTGTCGGCGCATTCGTGGTCACGTCAGCTGCCTTTACTGTTGACCAGACCCAATCCGCCATTGTCATTCAGCTCGGTCGTCCAGTTGGCAACCAAGCACTCGGCCCCGGGCTGCACTTCAAGCTACCTGTCATCCAAAATGTGGTATTCTTTGATGCCCGCATTCTGGACTTTGACGCCAGACCCGAAGAAATTACCACCACGGATAAGAAGTACATGAACGTGGACTCTTACACCAAGTGGCGAATCATCGACCCATTGACCTTCTACACCAAGGTGCGCACCATTCAAGGTGCTCGGGCCAGACTGGACGACATCGTTCGTTCCCAGTTGCGCGTGGCTCTTGGTCGATACACCCTCATTGAGGTCGTATCCCACAAGCGTCAGGAAATCATGACTGCCGTCACTAAACGGTCCAAGGAACTGCTTCTGCCTTACGGCATTGACGTGATTGACGTACGCATTAAGCGTACCGACCTTCCTGCGGAAAACGCCCGTTCCATCTTCGGAAGGATGAAGGCTGAACGCGAACGTCAAGCCAAGCAATACAGATCGGAAGGGCGAGAAGCATCTGCCAGAATCAAGGCCACTGCCGACAAGGAAAGAACCATCATTTTGGCTGACGCAAACAAGCAGGCTGAAATTGTTCGAGGCAAGGGCGAAGCCCAGGCAACGAAAATTTACGCCGATGCTTTGAGCCAGTCTCCGGAGTTTTACGAGTTCACTAGAAGCTTGGAAGCGTACCGCAAAGGATTTAACAAAAATTCCCGGTTTATAATGACACCGGAAAGTCCCTTCCTAAAGTACATGCAATAACATACTGTTTTAGTCCGCAATTTTGGGAAAATGGTCATCTTTCAATGACCATTTTCCCTCTTTTTTTGCCCAAAAACAGGACAACACGGGACTTGACAAAACCGGGACTTTCTCCCAATGTCTGCACGTATTTTTTGCACAAAACAGCTAACATGCTGATTTAAATAAAAGATATTTCCAAATGTCACCAGTGACGAAAATAGCACATTCTATTTCGTTGCGTATTGCAAACTAAACTGGTAGAAAAAACATCACTTAAACGTCACGAGAAGGAGCCTTTATGCCGAAGAAGAAAAGGAGATGCGATGAGGCGCAGCTCAAATGGTTTGAAGAAGCGCTTGAAAGGATAAAAAAAGCCACTGGAGCTCGCACACAGGTGCAGCTGGCAGAAGTGCTTGACGTTCGTCAATCCAGCATCTCTGATGCCAAGCGCCGGTGTTCCATTCCGGCCGACTGGTTCCTCAAACTCTACCGCAGCCATGGGCTTGACCCGGACTGGTTGTCCGAAGGAGTAGAGCCTGTCTACATCAATGCAGACAAGGCCAAGGTCCCAGCTGACACCCTGCTTCGCGAAGCTCCGACCCCATATGGTCGCATGAACTCCAGAGGCCGCGTGGTTCCCGTATCCACCATGGCCGGCGCAGACAAGGAAGCCCCCGAGTGGGAACCGAAGTCCATCGAAGAGTTATCCGTACCTGAATCTTACTGTCGCCCCAAACTTCTGGTGGTCAAGGTAGACTCGGCCAGCATGGAACCGGTTATTGCGCGCGGCGGTTTCGTCGGCATTGACCGTGATCAGAAAGAACATCCTGACGGCGACCTGTGCGCGGTCTACTTCCCTCATCAGGGGTTGACTATCCGCCGCGTCTTCCATCAGGGAGATTCTTTCCTGCTCAAAGCAGACAATGAAAAATATTCCGATCTGACCATTCCGGCTTCCGAAATGAATGATCGTACTGTGGGCCGCGTCATCTGGGTCCTTCAGAATCTCGCTCCCATGTAAGCGACGAGAGAATGCACTTCAAAGCCGGCCAGGTTCTCCTGGTCGGCTTTTTTTATTTTCGTAAAATAATCATGGCTCCACAAATCCGTCCATGTATACTGTAAGGTATGCAAAGGAATCTCGACAAATCACTTCCCCATTTGGACACTCCTAAAGTTTTGCTGGTGGAAGACAGTAAATTCTTCGCTTCTATTGTGAGCAGAAGAATTGAAAAAGAGCTAGGCTTTCAGGTGGACTGGATGGAAACCTATGCCAAGGCCGCTGCCGCCATTGATTGTTGCAAGGATTCTTACATTGTAGCGCTTCTCGATCTGCACCTACCAGACGCCCCTAACGGTGAGATTATCCAACACGCCACCAAACGGGGCATCCCCGGCATTATCTTCACAGCCGGAATCGACAGTGACTTTCGTTCCAACATGCTCACATGGAGTGTCGTGGACTATATCCTCAAGGATTCCGAATCCTGCGTGGACAATCTGATCGACGTCATCCGACGTATCCACAAGAACAGCGACATCAAAGTAATGGTCGTGGATGACTCCTTGCCCATGCGCAACGCTATAATCCGGTTACTCGAAACACAACGTTTTCAGGTGGTCGCTGCGGCCAATGGCGTCGAAGCATTGGAAGTTCTGGCCGAAAATCCGGATATAAAACTCATTGTCACCGATTATGACATGCCAGAAATGGATGGCTTTGAACTCATCGCCAAAGTGCGAAAAGTTCATTCAAAAAACAATCTGGCCATCATCGGCATGTCCGCCAGCGGAGACCCGTTGCTCTCGGCAAAGCTTATCAAAAGCGGTGCGAACGACTTTGTTCCCAAGCCTTTTCAAGTGGAAGAATTTCATTGCCGCGTCGGGCACTCCATTGAAATGCTCGAAAACATAGCCCTTATCCGGGACCTTTCCTACAAGGATTCGCTTACCCGACTGCACAATCGTCGCTATTTCTTTGAAAATGCGGATACATTTGTTGAAAGCGCACAAACCCGAGGCCAGACAGTGTCCGTAGCCATGCTCGACATCGACTTCTTCAAAAAAGTCAACGACACATACGGCCATGACGGCGGCGATGTGGTACTGCGAAAAATATCGGCATTAATCCGTACAACCTTCTCGGAAGACGCCATTACCTGCCGTTTTGGCGGCGAAGAATTCTGTGTTCTGCTTGCTCATGAAGCTGGAACGGATGCCCTTGCCCGGTTCGATGAACTCAGGCAGTCCATTGAGGACACCGTTATTCAAGTTGATACCCAGACCACCCAGGTCACTATCTCCACCGGTATTTGTTCCGAACCCGATACCGTGGAAGCCATGCTCAAACTCGCGGACAGTCGTCTGTACACAGCCAAGGAAACCGGACGCAATCGAGTCGTCGGAAAACCACCGACTTCAAACGTGCGCGATTAACGATTCTTTAACAGACATCCACTTGACTCATCGGTTCGGCGACCATACTGTCCAGACCATGAGTTATACCAAAAAGAAAACCACCACGAATAAGGCCGCTCCCATATCCGCCCCTGTCATTCAGGCCATGAAGGGAGACAGCAAAATATGCTGTATGACCGCTTACGACTATTCGTCCGGCATAATTGCGGACGCCGCTGGCATGGACCTTGTGCTCGTCGGTGACTCTTTGGCCATGGTCGTCCTCGGACATGAAGACACTCTGTCGGTAACCGTGGATGAAATGATCCATCATATCCGGGCCACCAGCCGTGGCGTAAAGCACGCTCTGGTTGTTGGAGACATGCCGTTCATGTCTTACTGCACCGTGGAACGCGCCCTTGAAACCGGCGGACGATTCATTGGTGAAGGACATGCCAAGGCCGTAAAGCTGGAAGGTGGAGCAAGCGTGTGCCCACAGATCAAGGCACTGACTGAGGCTGGCATTCCGGTTATGGCCCACGTGGGACTGACCCCGCAACACGTTGCCAAATTCGGTGGATTCAAAGCACAAGGCAAATCAGCAGAGGCCACCAAAACACTCATCGAAGATGCTCAAGCAGTGGAAGCGGCCGGAGCCTTCTGTGTGGTGTTGGAAGCCATCCCCGTAGAAGCCGCAGAACTCATCACTGCAGCCGTTGACATCCCGACCATCGGTATCGGCGCAGGCAACGTCACTGACGGCCAGATTCTGGTATACCACGACACTCTAGGCCTCTTTGATCGCTTCACTCCCAAATTCGTTCGCCGTTTCGCAGAATTGGGTGAAGAATCACGCACCGCCCTTGCTCGCTACTGCGATGATGTCCGCCGAGGCACTTTCCCCGGTGACAAGAACACATTCTACATGCCTGAAGACCAACTGTCTCAGGTTCGCAAAATCAAAATCAAAAGCAAGCACAAGAAGAAATAAATGGAATTCGATCTCTCTTGGCCCGTTCTCTGGAACGGGCTTTTCTGGCCGCTCATCCGACTGACCTTCTTCATCTCTGTAGGGTTACTCGTGGGCAATCTCATTGAGTCCCTCCAATGGACAAGATATGCAGCCAAACTCGCGGATCCACTCGCTCGACGGGCAAGACTGGGAGACATCTCCGCAGCCAGTTTTACCATGGCCTTTTTCTCCGGCATCACAGCCAACACCATGCTTTCAGAAGCCCACGAGAAAGGTGAAATATCTGATCGAGAACTCATTCTATCCAACCTTTTTAACTCGTTGCCTACCTACTTTTTGCACCTTCCAACCATCTTTTTTATTGCCGCCCCGTTTATTGGCTCAGCTGCCGCTGTATATGTAGGATTAACTGCGTTTGCAGCCATTATTCGCACCATGGCAATCGTCTTTTCCGGCAAATTTCTGCTCCCCCCCATTAAAGAAGGGTGCTTGCCATGCAGGCTGGATGAAATGGAAAAGAAAAGGGATACAAAATCCGCTCTGCAAAAGACCTGGGCAAGATTCAAAAAAAGACTACCTAAAGTCCTATACCTAACCTGCCCCATTTATACGTTATTTTTTGTCTTCAAACAAATCGGCATGTTCGCATGGCTTCAGGGCTTCATGTCGGGAAGCGCCTCATTCTTCACATTCCTACCGCCAGAAGCCCTCGGCATAGTGGTCTTTCACATGGCCGCCGAATTCACCGCCGGACTGGCTGCGGCCGGTGCCATGATCTCTGATACCAGTCTGACGCAGACACAAGTCATACTCGCCCTCATGCTTGGCAACGTGCTTTCATCGCCCATGAGAGCCTTCCGCCACCAATTCCCATACTATGCGGGCATCTTCAGACCACGCATGGCATTCAAGCTCATCCTCTACAATCAGGTGACCCGAGGCCTAACCATCGCCCTCGTCGGCACGGCTTACGCCCTGTTGATGACGTAGAAATCTTTTCCCCTTACACTCTTCACGGCCCGACAGCATGACGCTGCCGGGCCGTTTCTTTCACCTTACGCTCACAAGCGCGGAAAGACCAAATGCACTGTGTGCACAATGTGCAAATATGTACACTCGACTTGTGCAATTCGCATCACTTTGCACAAGTGTTGAGCATGCAACTTTTTCCAACATACTGATTTTACAGGTATTCTAAGTTTGGCACGGCACATGCTTTAAGAAATTCCATGATTGATGCAATCACTGTCACTCTCATCATCCTGACTGTCGCGTTGTTGCGGCGGTCCCTCCTCACCGACCCGGACGCCGACGAAGGCGTCTGGGAAGAGGAAGGAGACAAATACGGCATAAAGGCTCTTGTCCCGGTTCCCGTCAAAGCGAATAGCCCCCATCTCGCCAAACGGATACGGACCAGATAACAGGCCATTAAGCATATACCATACCTCCTTGAAACTTTGTTTCAAACCTCAGACCCCTCCTCAAAAAAAGACCTCTAACCCCCCGGAAAGGGCCGCGAAAGCGGCCCTTTCTCGTTACGCAATATCGTGTTTTTGACTCCACCTTGTCATGAAGGCATCAGGTAGGTATGGTGAAACCAGTATTCACTTTCCTCTCGCTGTAAGGAGTGAGCATGACCGATCCTGACTGGACACAGCCAGACATGGAGCCCAACTTCCGCGATCAGGACGATACTGAACGCATCGAATATATGGTGAAACGTATTGAAGCAAAACTTCGTGATTACGAGGTCTACGATTTTCCCATGCACCAGGTACGCGCCCTGAACATCTTTTTCGACCTCTCGCAAGAGGTTCGACGGAGAGAGATGTTCTACGCGATCTGTATGGCCCTCCCCCGCATTCTGCTCGGGTTGGAATCAAACATATATATCCTTGAAGACGAAGACACCTTTGTTTTGGCGGGGTGTTCCACTGGACGCTGTGGCCGAACCACCACCAGAACGTGGGATCACGAATTTTCTCATAGCTCAGTACTTTCAGGCGAGCACTTATTTATCCCTATCCAGAGCAACCCCGAATACAATGACATGCTCCCCTTTATACCGCCGCACAACATCCTTGGAGTATTCGAAATACACCCTTGTGGTTCACTCCCGAAGCACAAGCGTCTTTTTCTGGAAAAATTTATCAACAGAATCGGATTCCAACTTCACCACCGGATCATTCGCGCGCGAAACCGTGAGCATATCAGCTTCATTAAATCACTTGTTCAGGACATCGGACACAATGTCATCGTGCCCAACATGTACTTCAAGCTCTATTTCAACAGGCTTAAACGCCAGATTGAACAGCTCCATCTCACGACATCTGACATACTCACCCTCATGGCAGAATGTGGCACGCAGGAATGCGCGGCAGACGGCAATCGACTCGCCCGGATCACCGCGGGTATTGAAGCTCAATATCAGGAAATTTACAGCCACTACGAAACAACATCAATGTTCCTTGAAACGCTGCTTCGACGTCGGCATTTTGAAGAAGGTCGTTATGTGTTGGACAAACGGGAAGTAAACCTCTCCCAAACCGTCATGACTCCGCTGATTGAACGATTCCGGCAACGATTCGAAGAACGTGGCATTGAAATCAACTATTCCCTCGGAGGAGCACCCGATCAGGTCATCAGATTGATCATGGACCGGGGACTTATCTCACAGGTCTTTGACAACCTCTTTTCCAATGCGCTTAAATACACTGAAAATGCTACGCTCCCGGATGGACGAAGAGGCAAATTCATTTCCTACGGATGGCAGATTCTCAAGGATTACTTTGCACCGGATATGCCCGGAATTCGTATGTGGGTGTCTTCTACCGGCAATCCATTGGAACTCAAAAATTCCATGGAAGTGTTCAAACCCGGGTTCCGTGCCGACAACGTGGCTCACAAAAGCGGCACTGGTCGAGGGCTGTACTTCGTGCGTCAGGTTGTGGAGCTTCACGGTGGTCAAGTCGGCTACTCACATACCGACAGCAGTAACGAATTCTATTTCATCCTGCCTTTTGAGCAGGCATAGGGAGCCCCCAGCCCCCCATCCTATCTTTTCCCTAAATTTTTTGGCGCCGCTTCGCGGAAATGATAAACGAAAACAAGTCCCTGATATATAAGTTAAACATATCAAGAGCGTGATTTAAGACCCCTAAAAAATTTGGGAGAGTCCAGGACAACATCCTGGTCCCGCTGAAAGTATCTTACTCTCGTTGAGCGAGCATTCGACGATAATAGGACAGACACAGGCAGGTCATGGGGAGAGCGATAAGCAGACCGAGGAACCCGAGGAGCTTGCCCCAAATGGAAAGAGACAACAGGATAAGCCAAGGAGACAGACCGAGGCTCTCGCCCTGAATCTTCGGAACAAGAAAGCCGTCCTGAATAACCTGAACAACCGCCATGACAAGTACAACAAGACCTATACCCATCCAAACAGACTCTCCGGCTTCAAGGGAATTGAGAGCCGCCAGAAGGATCGCAGGGACCGCACCGGCGGCACCTAAATATGGGGCAATATTCAGCAGACCGATGAGCATGCCAAGCACGAGACCAAGAGGCAGACCGATAAGCGTAAAACCGATTGACATGAGAACGCCCACGATAAGACAAACCGTAATCTGACCACGAAAATACAATCCCATAGTCTTTTCAAATTCACCAAGAAAACCGGTGATTCCCTCACGATATTTTTTTGGCAAATAATTCTGCCAAGATTCCTTGATCTTGCCGAAATCCGCTAAAAGGAAAATCAAATAAAGCAGGATCACAAACAGCCCGATGAGTCCGGCCACGGCATTAAGTGCTCCCACGGCCACACCTTTGATACCGGGAACCACGGTCTGTAGCGCACCCTTGGCAACCTTTGAGGCCCCTGCTGACGAAAACAGATCTTTTACTTCGGGCGACTGAACGGTATCACGCACCCAGTTCCAGATGTCCGGCGGCAAATAGCTCGCCACCTTGTCTGAAAACTCGGCATCAGAGACCAATTGCGACAGCACAGTCCCCATGTGTGAAAATTCATCAACCATCATGGGGACAACCAACACAAAAATCCCCACGGTTACGCCGATCAGAGTAAGCATGGTCAACAGAACGGCAACACCGCGATTCTTTACGTATTTTTCAAAAGAACAGGCAAGGGGATTTAACAGATAGGCCATGAGGAGGGCAGCCACGAATGGCACGAGAGCACTGGAAAGAAACCCGAGCAACCAGATCAGGCCGATAAAAAAACCGACGCCGAGAACCATGCGGACAACACTGTCCAAAGTATAGGGCTTATCCGAATCGAACATGCGGGTGCCTCCTGAAAACGTTGGAAGAATTACCGTTCATTACCAGTCACACACGCTTTATTCAACGCCCACGGCGCAAAAAAGAAGTTATCCCTTGAGAACTTCGCGATCCCGGACACCAATGAGATACAGAATAGTGTCCAGTCCAAGGGTCGAAATAGACTGGCGTGCCCCTTTTTTAACCTTTGGTTTGGCGTGGAAAGCGATGCCCAAACCGGCCAGATTGAGCATGGGCAAATCGTTGGCACCGTCACCCACGGCAATAACCTGTTGCAGGGAAATACCCTCGAGGTCTGCAATAGATTGCAACAATTTTGCTTTCTTGTCCGCATCCACGATTTCGCCAACAGCCTTGCCAGTCAGTTTGCCATTCTTGATTTCAAGTTCATTGGCGTACACATAATCAATACCAAAGCGTTGCTGAAGAATGTCCCCAAAATAGGTAAATCCACCGGAAAGAATGGCAATTTTATAGCCAACGTTCTTCAGGTTGGTGATAAGCTTTTCCGCGCCCTCGGTCATAGGCAAACGAGCCGCAACTTTCTGAAGCACGGACTCGTCAAGACCTTCGAGCAACGACAACCGTTTTCTGAGGCTCTGCTTAAAATCAAGCTCGCCACGCATGGCGGATTCCGTGATGGCCGCGACTTCTTCGCCCACACCGGCCTCTTTGGCCAACTCATCGATGACCTCGGCCTGAATGAGCGTGGAGTCCATGTCGAAACACACCAGTCGACGATTGCGACGGAAGATGTTGTCTTCCTGAAAAGCGATGTCCACCATAAGCTCTGAAGAAATTTCAAGGAAACGAGAACGAATGGCCCCGATGTCGTGTGGCGTACCACGCACAGTAAATTCAACGCACCCGCGAGAACATTCATAATCGTTACAGTCGAGCGGCACACGCCCGGAAAGTCGATGGATGGTGTCGATATTCAGACCGGATTCGTGAACAACCTGAGTAATAGCCACAATCTGTTCCGCAGACACGGAACGGGCCAGCAAGGTAATAATGTGCCGCGCCTTGTCAGCTTCACTCACCCAGCCGGAATAATCGCCTTCGGATTGAGGGTGTAACTTCATGGTCACGCCCAATTCATGGGCCTTAAACAACAAATCCTTGAGCACAGGCTGAGAATTGGCTGGAAGCCGAATCAGAATACCAAGCGTCAGGAAATTATGAATGACGACCTGACCAATGTCTAGGACGTCAACATCATAGCCTGCCAGAACTTCAGACAACTCAGAAGTCAAGCCGGGCCGGTCACTACCAGTCACATGAATCAAAATGATCTTTTCCATCATAAACCTCGCACCGCGGACCTTGTCACAAAACGCTTTTGCAGTAAATAACTCGAACAACAGGAACACACGGCCGTCCCTGATTTCTTCCAGCATAAACGCATAAAAAAAGACAAAACGACGAACCATGCATCAAAGCATGGATCGCCGTTAGAATCACATAACTAAAGTGCCAAATACATTCAGCACAAGCATCGAACGATGCTATTTTTTTGCTTCTTCCTTGACTTCGCGCACGATAGCCAAACCAGAAGCCAAAGAACGGATATGACGCTGAGCAACCACTTCCACTTCTCTTTTCTTTTCTGCGGAAAAGGCCACGGTTTCTTCACCGTTGTAGTCTATTACCAATTCATACATTTGTTTGCTCCGTTATGCTTTGGAATCATCCGAGCCGGTCTTGTCGACAGCAGGTTCAGACTCGGACTCTGCATCTCTGGAAGAGTTGCCACCGAAATCCCCGGCCACGACCTTGGGCTTGGAAGTTGTTACAGAATCCGTACTCATGACGATGGAACCTTCGAGAACGGCACCCTTTTCCACGACCAATACAGGGGTAGACAAACTGCCGTTAAGCACTGACGTCTTTTCCAGCACGGTACGCTCTCGCACGATCACATCGCCTGTAATCTGTCCGCAGGATGTCAATTGGCCAACCCGCACGACACCAGTCACAGAGGCCTTCCGGCCAAGAACCAGATCACCGTCTGTAGAAATTTCACCGTCAAAACGACCGTCGATGCGGACCGTTCCCACGAAATCGAGTTTGCCTCTGTATTCGGTTCCTACGCCAAGAAAGGCGTTCAATTCGGAATGGCTTTTCTTATCACTTGAAAAAAGACCCATAATTAAAACTCCGTATACGAAAGCTGACGACATGCGCCGCCTTCGGTAGCCTTGAAAACAGCTGAGCAGACACTCCCTATACCCTTGGCTTTCACCAAATGCCACTTTTTTTTCACAGTCGAAACTTCTCTCAGTAAAAGCACGCCAAAGCTCTCCTCTCTTGACGCGTTAGCCACCCTCCCCTAAAACAGGGATATGAAACGTAGCGAAATAAATGCACTGATTACTGATGCCAAGGCATTTTTCGAATCCTTCCAATTCATGTTGCCGCCATGGGCCT
The DNA here is from genome assembly GCF_027923765.1 of Pseudodesulfovibrio nedwellii. Classification (NCBI taxonomy): domain Bacteria; kingdom Pseudomonadati; phylum Thermodesulfobacteriota; class Desulfovibrionia; order Desulfovibrionales; family Desulfovibrionaceae; genus Pseudodesulfovibrio; species Pseudodesulfovibrio nedwellii. Next base: position 2,218,014 of record NZ_AP026709.1, read on the forward strand.
TCTGGAGTCCTGCCGATTGGAAAGGTAAAGGTCTTAGCGATGTTGTCAAAAACCAACTCGGCTGGGACCTGACGGATTACGGAGCAGATGATTTCGAGAAACGTGGGCTGATTCTGTTCACCATCCGCAATGGCAATCTTGAGACCGGACATTCCAAGAAATACGCGGAAAAAATCATGATAGTTCGCGAGAATCAGATCTGCCCCATGCATTTTCACTGGTCCAAGACCGAGGATATCATCAACCGGGGCGGCGGTAATCTTGTCATTGAACTGTATGGTTCCACTCCAGAAGAAGAACTGGCCTCAGAACCTCTGACCGTTTCTGTTGACGGTTTTGATAAACTAGTGGAACCGGGGGGCGCTGTCGTCCTCGCTCCGGGTGAATCCATCTTTCTTGAACAAGGTATGTACCACCGTTTCTACGGAGAAGCAGGCAAAGGCAACGTCCTTGTTGGTGAAGTTTCATCCGTCAACGATGACAACACAGACAATCGCTTCCACCAACCCCAGGCTCGTTTCCCTGAGATTGAAGAAGATGCCCCCCCCGTGCACCTCCTGTGCACAGACTACCCCGACTATATCTAAAGAAAGGCCACCTGAATCTTCAGGTGGTCTTTCTTTATGGAACAGAAAACTAAACGACCTTACCATCCGCCATGGACACCAACCGATCCGCCATGGCTGCATATTCGTTGTCATGTGTCACCATAACGATGGACAGCCCTTCATTTTTTAAATCGGCCAAAAGATTCATAATCGATTCACCCGTTCCTTTATCCAGATTACCTGTGGGTTCATCCGCAAAAAGCACAGATGATTCCTTCACCAAAGCACGAGCAATGGCCACTCGTTGCTGTTCACCGCCGGAAAGATGTCCTGGCAATTTTGCTCCCTTGTCAGCCAGCCCCACACGTTCGAGGCATTGTTCAGCGCGCAGGCGGGCCTCTTTGGAAACCGGCGCGACCCCTTTCATATAAGGAAGCAGAACATTCTCCAGCGCAGAAAGATATGGGAGCAAATAATGGAACTGAAAAACAACAGCAAAATCCTTCTGTCGCAATTCATTCAGACGCGACGCGGTCATGGAGGTCACGTCCTCGCCTTTGTAGAGAATTTCGCCAGAATCCGGGAGCAGGAGCGTTGACAGAACATTGAGAAAAGTCGTCTTGCCAGAACCTGACCGGCCTACAATGGACACAAACTCGCCAGATTCCACCGCCAGATCAACACCAGTCAACGCATATGTATCAAGACCCTCGCTATGGAATGTCTTGGTAATATTCTTTGCTTCAAGCATATTTTCAACCTCCTACAAGGCGATAAGCGCTTCAGACGGCTCGACTGCCGAAGCTTTCCATGCCGGAAAAAAAGCAGACAGGACAGATACGATCACAATCAGCAGACCGGTCAGAGCCATGTGCCCGACATTAAAGACGGGTGATGCCCCCTGCGCCATATCGAGCATACTCAAAATCTTGAGACTCAACGCATACCCACCGATATATCCCATGATACCCGCAGCAAAACCGATAAGCATGGCTTCAAAACAGAATATGGAAAAAAGGGATGCACGCCCGAATCCCAATGACCGCATGAGGCCGATTTCCTTGATCCGCTCGTTGACAGAAGAAAGCATAGTCACGCCAACCATACAGCAGGCAATAAACAGAATAATCAGACTGACGGTCAAAATCAGTTGCTTGACGAAATTGACCGAATACATGCGCTGTTTGACGATGGATTGTAATGCCTGAATGTCCGTGCCGGGAAGTGCGGCCTGAATCTGTGCCACAATGTCTTCAATAGGACATCCCGCGCATAGGGCGGCAACTTCCACAAAATTCACACGATCCATCTTTCCGAAATGAGATTGCGCAAAGCTCATGGACGCGAACACCACGGAATCGTCGTCGCTGCCCGTAGGCATAAGAACGCCGGAAACCGTGACCGGAATTTCATTCAATGTCAGACTCGACCCCGGCGACACGCCAAGGGAAGAAGCGGCTTTCGCTCCGACAACGACACCGCTCTCCGTCGCAGGAAACTCGCCATTCACAGCCCAGTAGCCCTTGAGTACCTGTTCCTTGTCCCAACGCACGCCCACGACTCCCACAACGGTATCGCCAACCGAGGCCATGGAAACGAGCTTTGGCGCAACCACAGCAATCCGCTCCTTGAGCTCGATGCCCCCGACCATATTCACCACTTTGGATTCGCTCAGGTCATTGGCACCCAGGACCATGTCACCCATGGAAAAGCCGCCGTAACTGACGGTCAGCTTCTCACTTTTAGGCATAATCAAAATATTGGCCCCATACGCGGTAAGCTTCTTTTCCAAGGACTCGCCCACAACGCTGGATACGGAATTCAACGACACTATGGATGTCACCCCAAGGGTGAACACGACCAGCAGAAGCAGTGTTTTGACCCACTTCCGCCGAGTATTTCTGAACGGTATTGTCAGAATGTTCATCTAGAAGTACCCGCTTCCAGCCGCAATATCACTCGCCTGAATGGTAACATTGTCTGCATCATAGGTACGAGTCAAAGGCGAAGGGTTGCACCCACCCTGAACTTCGTTGATACGCGAGGAATGAAAACGCATACCGCAATTGTTGCAAACCATGAACTCGCCATCCTGCGAATACCCTTTCTTTTCAAGATAACAGACATCACAAGCATCAAAAGCCGCACGGATCACCCCATCTGAACTCTTAAGCAAAAAAAACTTTACTTCTTTTCCTTGATCAAACGAAAAATAATGAGCCTCTCCATCGGAAACATCCGCGACTGGAATGGTGACAACACCATTCTCCGCAGCCACACTCTTATATTTACCAAATCCAAAAAACGCCTTGCTTTCCACAGCCCAAGCCATGACAAACAGCATTACCAATACAGCTATATATTTTACTATTTTCAAAGGATTCTCCTATGCTACACACTATTTCGGACTTTATTGGTATAGAATTAATAGACACCTTTCTGCTCACACCAACAAAACAAGAATATTGCATCAATTATACCAAAAAATAATATAAGTATTCCCTACCAGTTGTCCAATTTGTCGATTCCAAAACCGTGCAAAAAGTGACCATAACTGCACAAAACGTGTGCAATATGACGCACATTTCACCCGACAACCCACTCTTATTTTCATAAAAAAAGAGCCGCCATAAGGCGGCTCTTCACTCTTTTCCAAATCAAAACAATTGGAAGTTACCCCGAGGAACAACTCCTAAAAAACGATGATCTATTTACCAAACGGACACTTGGGGAATGAACAGGTCTTGCATCCCATGCAGAAACCACCTTCACCAAGTCGGGCAAGATCTTTTCTTGTAATCGCCTGTCCTGAAAGGACTCGCGGCAACAGGATATCAAAAGCCGTGGTCTGATAAAACAGCGCACAAGCCGGGACACCCATAATGGAAGCGTTCCGCAACTTGCCAACCAGCGACATGGTGCCGGGCAGGACTGGAACACCGTAGAGGTCATTTTTCAAGCCCGCATCAACAAGACCGGCGCGGGTAACATCATCCGGGTCTACAGACATGCCTGCGGTGGTTATGATAAGATTACACCCGGCATCCAGCATCCCCGTTGCAGCCGCAGTAATGGCCTCTCGCTCATCAGGCGCGATGGCTGTTTTAACCACTTCGCAACCAAGCTTGATGACCTTGGAAGAAATGATCGGAATAAACTTATCTTCAATCAATCCCTGAAAAACCTCGGTGCCAGTCACCAAAATGCCAACCTTGGCGGCCTTGAGAGGGTGAACCTCAAGCACAGGACCTTCACCCAAAGCAGTCAGGGCACGGCTAAACCTATCACGGGCAATGTACAACGGGATGGCACGAGTGCCGCCCACGCCCTTGCCCTTGGGCATGACCGACCCGTCGTGGCGAGTAGCAAGCATGACGTCTGGCGAAAGGTTAAAGCGAGAAAGCGCGTCTAAATCGATGGACAGCATGCCGGGCTCTTCGGCAAAGAAATTAATCTTCCCTTCTTCCGGGTTTGCATCATACGTAATGCCCTTTCCGGCCATACGTTTGGCAAAAGCCTTGACCGCGTCGTTCTCATGAACCCATTCGTCTCCGGGCAGGTTCTCTTCGAGATAAACGTTGTACTTGCCAATGCGTTGGAGACGACAGACATCACCTATATCCAGAGTCTCTCCGGCTTTGGTGATCGGTCCCTTGGACTCACCCGGCACAATTCCGGTCATATCGTGAGCGGCTTTCTTACCCACAGCTTCTTCCACAGGGACAGCATGCAGATCAGGCGCTTCGTCGATACAGGTGGCGTCTCCCATAGTCTCGTACGGGGCTTCGCCCTGGCAACCACGACAGATGGAACCATCAGAACCGGGGTAGGCTTCGCCACAGACCGGACAGACGTCAATGGTCGACATGTGACCATGCCCAATATATTTCTTAGCGATAGTAATAGGCTGAATGGAACAGATAGTGTCGCCTGCCTGCTCAATTTCGGAAAAAAGCTTGTCTGTATCCTGTTCGGCCTTGGGCTTTTCTTTCATGAACCAGCCACGAATCTCCGGCCATTTGTCGAGCTTTTTCTGATCAACGGCGACGCGCACACCCTCACCGGTAAACTTGTCATACAGAGACACAGCATACCGACCAAGCAACGTAATCTTCATCCAATTGTTTCCGGTACTGCATGGAGTCTGCATCTGCACAGCGTCAGGGAGACATTTGCCGGTTTCAACCATGGCTTCATACAATGTTCCCTCAGGGATACGCGCTTTGGCAGCCTCGACCATGTACCCACCAATAAGCAGTCCCGGAGCCGGGTAACCGTGAAATTGTTTGGCTTTTTTCTTGAAATCTTCAAAGGTGTATTCACCGATATTCATATATTCCTCGATTGTCTTTTCAGCCCCCGTGAAGGGAAAATTGAACACGCCATGCCCTCTACGCCTGTTTCCGGGCGAAAGGACTATGCCATTATGATGAGATGGAAGCAATCCTCAGGGTGAAACTGTTCGCAAAGCGTCTTCATCCATTATGAGCAATGGACCTTACAAGCGTTCCATTTCCACCATCTTCTCATGAAGATCGCCACCGGGTTCTCCTACATGTTACACATCACAAAAAAACCCGCTTATTTGAATAGCGGGCTTCTTTTTAACGACGTCTTGTAGGGCGGGTTGCAGGTCTATCAGGACGCGATGGCAATGGCTTTGGCTTTGGCTTCACTGCTGGCGGTCGCTCCGGCTTATAATTCGGCGGAGGTCTGTGATGATGGTATCTGTAGTCATCATCATAATGTCTCCAACTGGTCCCGTAGGAGTAGTTCATGCCATACCCCACGGTGCAGGCTGATAAAGCCGCCATGGAAAGACACAATGCCACGGCTATCAAAAAAAATTTAAGCATATGCATATCAATCCTCCTCCGGCTCCATTTCCTGAATACCGAGAACGGCACCTGTCGGGTCAGCAAAGAGGGCCACCCGCCCGGACCTCACATCCATCTGCGGTTCAATTAGAATACGCCCACCATTAGCCCGAATCAATTCCACAGTGGCCTTGATATTTTCGACCGCCACATAGGGGACCCACTGGGGATCAACATCTTTCCACGGAATTGAAACCACGCCAGCCCGAGGCCGATCGTCCGTCAACAACAGTTTATATTGTACCTTGTCATGGACCGCGACATCTTCAGAGGTATATCCACCAAGTCGAGTATAAAACGCGACAGCTTCATCCACCTCATTCGTCCACAGCTCTGCCCCAATCCAGCCGTTAGCACGAGGTTTTGCATCCGGCGGATCACCAACAGGAGAATGTAGCAAAGCAACAGGAGCTTTCTGAGGGTCAATAACCACCGCTATGCGGCCTCTGTTCGGCATCTCCTTGGGCGGTGTATAGCCGGTCGCTCCCGCACTCAAAGCAGCATCAAAGGCATGATCTGTATCCGCCACAGACATATAAGAAAGCCATTGAGAATCACCAGACGTTGAATTACGCCCTATCATATTCCCGACAAACTGCCCTTGATGCATGATGTTCTTCACTTGCGCGTTGCCTTCATTGGCCCGTTCAAAATCCCAATCAAAGACGCGATCATAAAAATTCTGCGCGGTAGTCATATCTGTGGTGAACAAATCAAACCACACGAACTTTCCGTTCAGTTGCAACTTTGCGGCATCCATGGTGACTGGCGGAACAATCACCTTGGTTGAACACGCGGTCAGTCCGGTTAACAATAGCAGTGTCAAAGTGAGTGATGCGCAACGCATAAAGTTGTTCATGCGGCTATCCTATGTGTAAAAGATTTTTGCTTACAGCCTGTTGCGGCGTGCGCAAGTGTAACACACCCTGCGAATAAAAGTGAACTGCAATAAAAAAGGGCCGCTCCAACCTTGGAGCGGCCCTTGTTCGAGCCTTTGAACCTAACGAGGTGACGTTACGTGGCTAGGCTTTCTAGCGATTACCAATTTTACGCCTCAGCAGGGGTTTCTTCCTCGGCCGAAGTGCAATTGCACGCGTCCTCGGTAGAACAACCGCAAGGCAAGGCTTGGGAATGTCCCATTTCTTGTTTCACTTCAGTGGCAACCTTAAAGAGGATCGTCACGATGAGAGCACCAATGGCATAAATCATCATGGAGACCAGTAACTCTTTACCGGTAGGCCAGTAGGGAGTGATGGTATCAAACGGAGTCGGATTGAAACCACCGATCAGCAGACCAAGCCCCTTGTCAAGCCAAGTAGCGATCACGAGGATGACGAGAGTCCAAGGCAGAAGCTTCATGTTATTACGGAACTTCGGCGTCACCAACAGGGTGATTGAGATGGCTGCGAAGCCAATGAAGGTCCACATGAGGCCGACCAGTTCATGATGGCCGTGGGCACCTGCAAACAGGTAAACCAGCGGATGCATGTGGCCGGGCATATTGGAATAGAAGGCGGTGAAGACTTCAAGGGCAAAGAAGAACATGTTCACGCACATGGCGTAAGCAATGATCTTGACCAAAGTCTTCAAAGCGTTCTTGGGCATCTTGAAAGTGGTTACCCTCTCGGTGACCAACATTACGAGCGTCAAAATCGCAGGACCGGCGCAGAACGCAGAAGCAAGGAAGCGGGCAGCCAGAATGGCGGTAAGCCAATAGTGGCGGCCGGGCAGCCCCTGATACAGGAACGCGGTCACGGTATGGATCGAGAAAGCCCATATAATGGATATGTAGATGAACGGCTTGAGCCACTTCGGGTGCGACAGATTCGCACGGTCGGCAGTCAGGCAAGTCCAACCCACGAACAGGTTCAGGAACAGATAGCCATTAATGACCATCGCATCCCAGAACAGTACAGAGTTCGGAGAGGGGTGGAGGAACATGTTCATCATACGGCTCGGCTGACCGATGTCGACAACGACGAACAGAAGGCACATTATACAGGCCGCGATCGCCATGAACTCACCGAAGATGACCATGTGCTTATTGGCCTTGTAGCCATGGAAGTAGTTTGGCAGCACGATCATGACACCGGAAGCGGCCAAACCAACGAGATAGGTGAGCTGGGAGATGTAAAATCCCCAGGACACATCACGACTCATGCCGGTAGTTTTCAGACCGACCATCAGCTGATTGAGATATGCCAAGGCACCGATTCCAATCAGCACCAGGAGGAACGCAACCCAGGCATAGTATCTTTTGGAGCCTTTGAGAGCTAATTCGAGCATGTAGTCCCCCTATATGATGTAGTAAACACTGGGCTCGGTGCCGACAGTGGGTTTACGACGAATGGTGAACCGCTCGCGAAGGACCTTGCGAACATCGGAATCGGGATCATTGAGATCACCGAAAATGATGGCGCCCTCGGAGGCTTCCACGCAGGCGGGCTGCTTGCCCACGGCCAGACGTTCGACACAGAAGTTGCACTTCTCGACGACGCCGCGCATGCGGGTGGGGAACTCAGGGTTCAACTTTGCCAAATCGAGGTTTTCACGGGGTTCGCCCCAGTTGAATGAACGGGAGCCGAAGGGGCATGCAGCCATACAATACCGACAGCCGATACAGCGGTGGTAATCCATGGCGACAATGCCGTCAGGACGCCTAAAGGTTGCCTTCGTCGGGCAGACGCGCACACAAGACGGCTCTTCACAATGGTTGCACAACAACGGAAACGCGCGGTGGTGAATCTCTTCAGCCAGATGCGGATTTTCCTGTTCCGGGAAAGTGTGAGCATATGTATCAGACCACAGCCATTTCACTTCCTGTTTGTTCGCAATGCTTGGAACGTTGTGGATGGAGTGGCAGATTTCCGCCAGCTTGGCGATATCTTCCTCAGTGTGCAGCTTGGTGGTGTCGATGACCATGCCCCAATGTTTGGCATGGACAGCATCGGCATTTGCCTTGACCGGAGAATGTCCACCGCTGGATGCCATGGCTTTGGGAGCCAAGGCCAGACCAGCCGCAGCAAGACCGGCAAGCTTAACGAAGGTTCTTCTGTTTTTATTCATTATTTCAAACCCTCCGGCTGAATGTGGCAATCCCAGCAGTAGGGAGAAACACCGGCATCGGTATGACACTTGTCGCAGAACTCGGCCTTGTTCGTATGGCACTTCATGCAAGTGTTCTGCAAAGAGATGGTAAACTCTTTGCCCTTGTGGTTCGTATAGATCCGCTTGCCGTCACGCAGGGCCCAGTCGCGCCAGTCGTTGAGAAGCTGCATGTGCTTTTCGCGCATGAACTCCTTGGACTCGATGCATTCCTTTTCGCCTGCGGGGAGTTTGAGCTCAGGCTGCTTGTATTCCTTGGTCACGACTTTGCCGATCGCAAACGGAGCGCAAAGCAAACCAAAGAAGATGAGCAGGCCGACGATGATGGGGAAACCATTCTGCATTTTCATTTATGCATCCTCCATGTTCGGGGGAGTCCAATCGTCCTCTTCGTCCTCAAATCCGGGCAGATACTCCTGACGGAGATCCATCTTGCGTTCGGACTCGCCTTCCATGACCAATGCGTTGGCGACCAGTTCGTGAACACCAGCGATAGTCACACCGGGTGCCCAGTAGTCGGCCAGCGGGATCAGGGTAGCGCGGTCAATGGCGCAAATGCAGGCCATGGTGTTGACACCATGTTTTTCCTGCACATATCTGAGAGCGTTACCGCGAGGCAGACCACCGCGCAGGCGGATTTCCATAATCTCATCGGTATTCAGACCGGAACCGCCAGCGCAGCAGAAAGTCTGCTCGCGAGTGGTACCGACAGGCATCTCGAAGTAATTATTGACCACGTGCTTGATAACGTAGCGAGGTTCTTCCAAAAGACCCATTCCCCGTGCAGGGTTGCAGGAATCATGGAAGGTGACACGCAAGTGATCGTTACGGCTGGGATCAAGTTTCAGCTTATTGTGCTTCATCAAGTCAGCCGTGAATTCAGTGATATGCAACATTTTGGTGGCTGCAGAAGTCTCAAACACCGTGCCGGTGATCGGGGACTTCGGAGTGGTCATGCCAGCATGCTGAGTATCACCGGTCATGGTATCCATGTACTGATGAACAACACGCCACATATGGCCACATTCGCCGCCAAGAATCCACTTACAACCAAGGCGTTCGGCTTCGGCGTACATCTTGGCGTTGAGCTTCTTCATGGTTTCGTTATTGGTAAACGAACCGAAGTTACCGCCCTCAGATGCGTAGGTGGACATGGTGTAATCGAGACCGATTTCATCAAACAGCATCAAATATCCCATGAAGGTATAGATACCGGGGTCCGCGAACACGTCGCCGGACGGGGTGATGAACAGAATCTCGTGGCCCTTTTCGTTCAGCGGGGCCTTGACGCGCTTACCGGTGACTTCTTCGATATCGTCAACCATGAAGTCCACGATATCCTTGAAGGCGTGGGGCTGAATACCAAGATGGTTACCGGTGATATTACAATTTGAGACTGGCTCCATAATCCAGTTGATATTCAAACCAACCAGATGCATCAATTCGCGGGCCATCATGGTCATTTCCGCGGTATCAATGCCATAGGGACAGTAGAGGGAGCAACGACGGCACTGGGTGCACTGATAGAAATAGATAAACCATTCTTTCAGGACATCCTCTTCCATGACGCGGGATCCGGTGAGCTTGCTCAGGATCTTGCCTGCCACGGTGAATTCACCACGGTAGACGGAGCGCATCAACTCGGCACGAAGAACAGGCATATTCTTGGGATCGCCGGAGCCAATAAAGAAGTGACATTTGTCAGCGCAAGCACCGCAACGCACGCAGATATCCATGAACACCTGCAAGCTACGGAACTTTTTCAGTCTTTCACGGAAGCCGTTGACCACAATTTCCTTCCAGTTGGAAGGTAGTTTCCAATCAGCTTCACCCGGATTCCATTGGCGGGCAGGACCCCAGAGACCGGGAAGCTTGGATTCCATATACTCCATCTTCTCGGGCTTGGCGGGGTAACACCAGTGACCCGGTGAGAAATCCACCGGGGTTTCCATCCAGCCAGTGGCCGGTGGATTGTAATCTATGCTCTTGAAGAGCTCATCTGCTTTTGGGATGTCGGACATATCTTTTATCTCCTCAGATAAAGAAGTATCACCTAACGGTGAACCCTGGGCCTAAGCCTCTTCCTCGGGGGCCTTGCCATTCTCGGGATTGTCGAGCGGCAGACCAACCTCGGCCATGGGGACACCGAATTGCTTCTCGTAGTCCGCGTAGGCATGGGCCTTGATGTTAGGATCATTCCAGGGGTTCACATGATGCTTGGCACGCGAATCGTTCGGCAGGTTCCGTGTCGGAGACAGGAAGACACCGGGAAAGTGCATAAGCTTGCTGAACGGGAAGTACGCCATGAGGCAACTGACCAGGAAGACGTGAATGAAGAAGGAAACACCGATCACATCGGAGACAACGTAGTTAAACGTCATCAGCCCCATGGTCAGTTCCTTGATCGCGATAACGTCGACCTTAGCGTAGTAGCGCATGTAGATGCCCGACAGGGCGATAGCCAGGATCAGGAACAACGGAAAAAAGTCCGATGCATACGAGATGTAGTTGATCCTGGAATTAATCAGTCTGCGACCCAAGAGCAAAAGCACACCAGCCAGCAGACCGAGGTCGGTCAAATACATGGTCGGAGCACCTATCTGCAAGAGACCGTCCACGAAATCGAGACCATTCACGAAGAACGGAACCGGCTCAAGGAACAGGCGAAGGTGTCGCAGGGCTATAATGAAAAAAGAATAATGGAAAGTGATGGCAAAGAGCCACAGCCACTTACTGGATTTGTAAGCAACAATGGGATGATCCTTTCCTTGGTGCAGGGACACTGCGGTGTTCCTGAACAAAGACCGGAACGCGAAGACTTCAAGCACCATACGGAAAAAAGTCTGAGCGCCGGTCTGGGGACAGTCCAGCTTGTTCTGCGGGAACAGCTTGGGGTCAAAAGACTTGAACTGACCACCGGTTGTGGGGATGCGAAACGGCACGGCCGAACGACCCCAGATTATGACTTTATAAATAAAGCCGACGACAAAGATGATGAAAGCCGTTGTCGGGATACAGACACCGAAGAAAGTCCTCAGATGTGCCGCATCAACCCCAAACAACGGGATCAACACCAGGAGAAAGACGAACAGAAGTGAGTAAAGAGCATTCATCTACCGTCACCTCGCTTGAAGGTTGGACCTGCCGATTTTACCGGAGGCCTGCCACTTTCGGTACACGCTCTCAAGGAATCGTCGATGCCTGAACGGCGACGCATGCGAAAAACAAATTCGTAGAATACCACGAATCCACCCCCTTGCACACCTCGTCCCGGTTCTCACACCGAGGCAAAACCCCTCGAACGGATCCTTAATCGACCGATGTTTCGGTCGTAACGTCCACAATCATTCCGGCCTTCCTGAGCAAGCTGCTCTGGGCGCGTTTCACCTCGTCAACGCGGAACCGGAATACCTCATCGCGACTTTTGGCATAGATGTCAAAAGACATCATAGCCAAATTGTCTATTTTAGCCTCAAACCTCAACAGGTTATCAAGTGTCCCATCTTTTTTCATTGCCTTGAAAAACTCGTCACGAAGAAGTTTTTTCAGCAAAAAAACAAAACTGAGAGCCTGCGAGGGGGTGAAATCCTGTACCGCTCTGATACGTATGAGCTTATCCAGGCTTTTAGCAATTACCTCTGCATCTTGCCATTCAATCAATTGATCGAACAGTTCCCCGGTTGCCTCGATGATGGCAGCCCCCACGGGGTTTTGAAATCGATCTTTTTGTTTAGTCCAAACTTTCTGTGTTTCGGTCGGATATGTCTTAAGGACTAGTTCCGCCCACTTTGTCGCCAGTTCGGCCTTACGTTCGGCCAGTACGGATTCAAATGTCATTATATGCTCGCAATAACTCATGAAACATCAAATCCTGACTGCCCGATCAAAGCGGGGAAGTCTCAGTTTCACAAGCGTGCATTGAAAAATTGTGAAAAACATCACGTAAAACTCAGAAACATATTCCAAACCCCTTGGAAAACGTCAAGGCTTTTTCCAGGAAAAACTGACTAATGAGAAGGGGTATCAGGACGCGATAACGCCTGAATTCACACGAAAGAATCTCAACCTCGCTCCACCCTGTTTCGTCCCATACGCTTGGCCTTGTACAAGGCTTCATCCGCACGGTTGAGAACTTCTTCAATGGTCCTGTCAGATGTCCGAACCACAGTCGTCCCGATAGAGACTGTGAATGTGACAACGGATTCTTCAACCCGAGCCTCCAAACCTGCATAGACTTCACGGAGCCTTTCGGCTGCTTCAAGTCCTTCTTGCAAGCCTGTTTCAGGAAGAATCACCGCGAACTCCTCACCGCCAAGGCGGCCGAAAATATCAGTCTCCCGCAGTGTTGTCGTGGACGCGGCAGCCAGCATTCTGAGGACCAGATCCCCGGTCTGATGGCCGTGGGTATCATTGATGGACTTAAAATAGTCGATATCAAGCATAAGCACGGCCAATGGATTCTTGTACCGTTTGGCGCGGACCAATTCCCTGGAACCAAGAACAAAAAAATTATGCCGGTTATTCACGCCGGTCAAACCATCGGTGGTAGCCAGCCGCTTCATTTTCTGCTCAAGACGAATTCGCTGTGTCACATCATGAATAACAGAGTAAAGGCGCTGCTTTCCCTGCACCATGATCGGACCGGAATACACCTCCACATCACGAATGTCACCATTAACTAAAATATGTTTCATGATGAAGTAGGAACGCCCCTCCTGCCTGGAAAGCTGCATTTCCCTAAAGATTTCATCTTGCGTCAACGCATTGATACTTCCCATCGTCATGTCACGCATGTCGTCAACGGAATAACCATAAAAATCACTGGCAGCCGGATTGGCATCGATAATTCGCTCGGTTCTCGGGTCCACCAAAAGCATGATGGCATGGTTATTCTCAAAAAAAGCACGATACTGCTTCTCTCGCTCTTTAAGAATCCCTTCCGCTTCAATACGATCGGTAATGTCGCGAAATGTCCCTTCCATGGCCACAGCGTTGCCCGACTCGTTTCTGATCAAATGTGTATTCGCTTCGACAACGATGGAAGACCCATCCTTACGCCGCGCCTGTACCTGAACGCCTCGAATGGCTCCCTTCTCAACCAGTTGCCTTCGCAAATGCATCCGCTCATCCTTGATTGAATACAAGGAGTCGATACTTTTCCCGAGAAGGTCACTTTCTTCGTAACCGAGCAGGCGACACGTCGCAGGGTTGACCATTTGAACGTCACCAGCCAAATCAGTGACCATGTACCCTTCTTCAATGGATTCGAAAATACGACGAAACTTTTCCTCACTCTCCTGCAACACCTGCTCCGCTTTTTTCCGGGCGGAGATATCTCGAATGACATTGACAATGCCCAAGGCAAGGCCGTCATCGCCAAGTATAAGGGACACAGAATGATCAGCAGGAAAAAGAGTACCGTCACTTCGCCTCAAGGCCATTTCAAATTGGGCTTTTTCTCCCTTGTCGAAAGCCGCCTGAGATTTGACAAGAAACTCTGCGTAATGAGGCCTATCCACATGCAGTTCCAACAAGGACAGTTCGCTCAACTCTTCGTTGGTCATCCCAAACAGAATTTCAGCGGCCGGATTGGCATCAAGCACATTCCAATCCGGTGTCAGGATAAGTACGGTCTCGCCTAGGGCGACAAATGTGTTGCGAAGCCACAATTCCTTTTCGGAAAGGGCCTCTTCCATGGCCCGTTTCTCCGTAACATCCATCCCTGAACTCAGAACACCGATGACATTACCGCCCTCGTTGGTCAGCACCCTGTTTTGCCAATGCACCAAACGATGGCGACCATCTTTAGCAACAACATAGTTGGTATACTCGTCATCTATTTCCGTCTGACCGGAAAAAATCATATAAAAATAATCGCGCACCTCGTCCCGCTGCTCAACAGGCACCATCAAATCAATCCAATTCTGTCCGAGCAATTCATTTTCCGCGTATCCGAGATGCTCACTTCCGGTCCGGTTAACCATGGTAATCGCCCCGGAAGCATCCTGCGCCAAGATGATCGATCCGACCACATCAAGATAATGAGCGACCCGGTTTCGTTCTCGACTCAACTGTTTTTCAGTCTCCACTCGAAAAGAAATATCTTCCAAAGTCAGAATGTAACCAGAAAATCCGGCAACCACTTCCGAAAACTTCGAAACCGACACACTGAAATATTTTTCGCCATAAATCATTGGAGCAGCCACATCCATCCGACAGACACTCCCGACGTCTCGTTCACCGGGAAAAAACTCCTGTACGCAATCGGCAAGCCACGGGACAAGATCTGCTACGGCCATTGAAGCACTGGTTGCCAAAAAATCGTCACCAAGACTCAACGTATTTATCGCAGCCTTGTTAGCGGCACTGATTTCAAATGAATCACTGAGAATAAGGGCAGGGGTATCAAGGCTCTGAAAAAGCCGCAGCACATCTTCTTTTCTCTGTTCCTGATCAGAATGAACAGGAGAAGGCATCGTTCCAACTATCCCTGAAAAAAAGTCGGGCCACTCTTCAGCAATGGCATCCGGAGTGCTCCCATGTTTCTTAACATAGGCGAGAATGCACTCTTTGAGCCATTCTTCATTCTCTGCAATATATGTTTTCAAACGATCCATTCTGATCCTGGATGAAATTTGAAGGCCACGGGGTTATGGGAAAGCATAACAAAAACGAACACGCGCGGGTAGACAAATCCTTTTTTTCTCATCGCCCCCTCCCTCACGACAAGCAAACGCATATACCTCTCATCTGGGCATATGTCGATTCCAAGGATCATATAACCAGCACGGCACAGAGCCAAAAGAACAAAAAAATGCTACGATAGCTATAAAAAAGCCCGCTTATGCGGGCCTTGTTTATTTCTCTTCAACACTGCTTTCAGCTTCGTCAGACGGTGCTGTCGGAGCCTCTTCAGCTTCAAGCTCTGGTCGGGGAGCAGCCTTGGGCGGTTCCATGTATCGAGCAAACACCAAAAAACCGGTGTGTGCCACCATACGATCATCAGGCCTGAGCCTGTCAGGCACAGGCTTCCAATGCCGAATAAGAATTTCCAAAACTTCCTGATCGGCAAAAGGACCGTCTTCCAGTCCCCGAAGCAACTCGGACACCTGGTTGACGGTAGGCAGCAAGAAACCGCACATAGCGCCCGGAATCACAGCCTCTGGGATGGAAGAAAGATATTCCCACGGCGTCCGTACATCCAAAAACAACGCATCTGCGCCCGAATGTTTGAAGCCATCCTCAATATTCTGATTAACCTGCTCAACACGATCAGCCAGACCAACACGCTCCAGATTCTTCCCGGCCAACTTGAAAAAGTCAGCGCGACGTTCATATGTGATAACCTTACCAGTATCACCTACAAACCAGGCCAAAGCGGTCGTCAGGCCACCCGAACCAGTACCGGATTCGATAACAGTAGAACCGGGACCAATCCCCAGTTTCATCATCAGGTACCCAATTTCCTTGGGGTACATAATCTGAGTCTGACGTTTCACGCCCTTAATAAGATCATGCAGAGTCGGCTTAAGCACCAGGTAGGGCCTGCCGAGATGTGTCTTGACGTATTGGCCGAAACCGGCCTCGGCCACTTCGTCCATAAGCAACTTGCCATCATGGGTATGTACTTCTCCACCAGCTTCAAGCTTGCGAAGGTACCGTTTGCCCTTGTGGCTGATGAGCAAAATGAGTTGTCCGGGTTCGATCATTGATTCGGCCTCCTAAAAAATATTGGCTTTGAGGTACGGTTAGGTTGAAGGGAAGTCAAGGGAAACGGCGTAATCAACCACAAGGCAATGTCACAAAAACGGACGTTCGACCTTCTTCATCCGATGTTTCCATATGAATCTCGCCACCGACGGTTTTGACCACAAGACTAGCCGAATACGTCCCAAGTCCGGTGCCGGAACTCTTCCCCGATGTAGCGTATTTCTCAAAGAAAGTCTCACGAATATCCACCGGCACCACTCCGGAATTACTGATAGCCATTCGCATGACATCGGTGTCACACTTGCCCATTTCAAGAACAACCGTTCCTCCCGAAGGAGATGCTTCGATAGCATTTTTCAACAAATTGGCAACCATGGATTCATATAAGATATCCTGCCCCAGAACCACCAAACTTGGAGACACAAGATCCGTACTGTCGCTAAAACGCACGTCCACGGTCACACTCAGCCCCCCAGCAAGATCGTCCAATTCAGTCAGTACATTATTGACCACATCAACGAAATTCACTTGAGACGGAATATACACATAAGACCCCGCCTCCATCTTGTAGACTGTCATGCTCATGCCAATCATACGCAAAACCTTTCGCCCCTGTTGTTCGATGGTTTCCAAAATATCCCGAATTTCCCCCTGAACATCATCCTCGTCCATGAGCAGGACCTTGCACGCACTGATTACACCAATAATCGGCGCCTTGAGATCGTGAGCAATAATGCGGTCCACATCTTCCTTGAGATGCTCCAACCTTTTTTGTTCGGAAATATCCACAAAGGCTTCCAACAGACAGGCCATATTGTCCAGTGTCACGCGAGACACCGATTTAAGAACAGGCAGACTGTCCCCATTTTCCATTCGTATGATCCGCTCATCACTGGCAACAGCCTCCCCTTCATCAAGGGCAGGACACAAGGCTTTGTCTCGCTGACAAAGGAACTCACAACACTGATGACCAACAAGGCTCTCTCGGGAATATCCCGTCATCGACAGCATGGCGGCATTGACATCAACGACTTCCCGAGTCTTTTCATCCAAAAGAGTCAACCCAATAGGCATCGTGTCCATAATTGCTTTCATCCGCCGTTCGCTGCTGGCGAGAAGTTCTTCAGCTGCCCTGCGCTCGGTGATATCCTCGGCAAAACAATAAAAATAATAATTTACGCCATCTCGATCTTCAACCGTTGTGAAATCCATCCGTACCAGAATAATGGTTCCGTCCTTGCGCTGTAGGCGGGCTTCATAATTCAGGACAACTTTTTCAGCACGAAGCGCGGCAAGCATCTCTTCTGCTTCTGTACGGTAAGGCCACATAAAAAACGGATCACCAAATCCACTGACCACACCAGACAATTCTTCGAAAGATTCATACCCAAGCATCTCGGCAAAAGTGGTATTCCATTCGACAAGATTTCCCCCGATAATCCCATGAACGATAGGGACAGGAGCTTTTTCATACAGCATCATTCTCCGCTCTTCCGCTATAAGCAAACTCGCTTCAACCGCACGACGTTTGCGATTTTCGCGCTCAAGAGCACGGGTCAATTCATCGTATTCTCGCCCGAGAACATGCTTATCTTTTTCCAAACAATCTTGTATATTCTCCATCGTTTGAAGGGTTGGAAGCCACATCAACAGGCCGATGGCTATCAAAACAAATCCAGCGAGATACCCGACGATTTTTTCAAGGAAGGCCTGAACCGGCGTGTCGCCGCCAATCACAGTCCAGTTCAAACTTTCAAAGTTGTCAGT
This sequence comes from Pseudodesulfovibrio nedwellii, assembly GCF_027923765.1. Classification (NCBI taxonomy): domain Bacteria; kingdom Pseudomonadati; phylum Thermodesulfobacteriota; class Desulfovibrionia; order Desulfovibrionales; family Desulfovibrionaceae; genus Pseudodesulfovibrio; species Pseudodesulfovibrio nedwellii. Next base: position 2,236,021 of record NZ_AP026709.1, read on the forward strand.
TATATCCATAAAAGAACCGAACAGGACGAGCAAAAAACCAATCTTGATAAAAAGATACCCGCGACGACCATGCTCAACATCCTTGTCCGCACGGATGAAAAACACCAAAATACCGGCAAGGACAATGGTTCGCAAAGATTCAAGAACGACATCAAACATAATGAAGACCTCCTGAGAATCACAGCCAACTCTACACATAAGATCGCGTATAATCCAATTATTTACTCAACGTTCACCCATCTTCTCCTTGCATAAACAGTACATGAACGGTAGCACCACATAGACCATCCCCCTTGACAGTCGCCTCCCAGTTCTTAATAAACTCCCATAGATTTTGATTTCTACACTTCAAGGGATATGATACGTCATGGGATATAAATACGTCTTTGGACCGGTTATGAGTGGACGACTGGGCCGCTCTCTCGGACTCGATTTGCTTGGAGACAGAATATGCTCCATGGACTGCGTCTACTGTGAAGTAGGAGCCACCAGGAACTTAACCATCAAACGGAAGCCATATGTCCCCGCTGCCGCCATTCTGGAAGAACTGGCCGCATGGAAAGACGAAGAATTGGCCAAACCGGACATGGTGACGCTGGGAGGATTGGGAGAACCAATCCTGAACTCCGAGATGGCTGACGTCATCACTGGAGCTCGAAAGATTTTCCCGGACACGGACATTGCAGTGCTGACAAACGCCAGCCTCATAGGTGACCCGGAAGTGCGTAGAGAACTAGCTCTGGCCGACGTTGTCCTACCCAGCCTGGACTCTCTGATTGAAGACGAATTCACCCGCGTGAACCGTCCCTGTAAAGGATTTTCGCCTTCCGGCATTGCCGACGGGCTGCTTGAATTCAAAAAAGGATTCAAGGGAAAAATATTTTTGGAAATTTTGCTTGCCGAAGGAATTAATGACACAGACGAGAACCTCGGCAGGTTAAAGGATTTTTGCAAACGACTTGCTCCCGACCGGGTAGATGTGGTCACGCTGACCCGTCCTGGAACGGTCAAGGGAGTCCGCCCCGTGGACGGGGAGGTCCTAAGTCGTTGGCGCATGGCGCTTGAGAGCGGAAAAGCCAGCGTACACACGCAGCAAGTGACCGACAGGAAAGCGATGAGCACGGAGCATGTAACAGACTTCGTCAGCGCATCCCTGACCCGCAGGCCACAAACCCTCTCACAACTGGCACAGGCCCTTAACGCAGACCCAAAACAGGTCAGTGCGGCCGTGGAAGCCCTTTTGGAAAAGGGCGAAATCACCCCTCGGGATGACCGGGGCGAGATATATTACCACGGCATGGGGCATGTTCTTGAAGACACAAAGGCACCATGAGACAAACCACACATTTCTCGTCATGAGGTTATCATGCCCAACAAGAAGAAACGGCAGAAGATGTTCATCTCTGTCCTCCCAGGAGAACAGGTTGAAGTCGTCATTGCCGAAGAAGGCAAAGTCAACGAATACTACGTCGAGATGGTGCACCAGGCTAAAACCAAGGGCAACATCTACAAAGGCTACATTCACAATATAGACAACGGACTTCAAGCCGCGTTCATCAACTACGGTGCCGAACGCAATGGTTTTCTCCAGATCGACGAAGTCCACCCCGAATACTACACGGGCAATTTCACTCAAAAGAAAGGCGCGCGCTATCCGCTCATGCAGAAAGTGCTTAAGGCCGGTCAGGAAGTGCTTGTTCAGGTGGTCAAAGAACCCACTGGCAAAAAAGGCGCATTCCTCACCTCTTATCTTTCCCTACCCGGACGCAGTTTCGTCTACACCGTGGGCCGCTCCCAAATGGGTGTTTCCCGCAAAATTGAAAATGAAAAGGAACGGACGCGCCTGAAAAAGGCCCTCGAATCCTTTGAAACTACTGAAGGTGTGGGACTCATCGCCAGAACTGCAGCCGTGGGACAATCCAAGACTGCACTTGAGCGCGATTTCAAATACCTAAACCGACTCTGGACAGATATCCGGTCCAATGCCCAAAAGGAAAAAGCTCCAGTCATCGTTTACAAAGAGCTGGGACTTGCTGCACGCGCCGTGCGCGACTACCTGACTTCTGATGTCACTGAAGTCTGGGTTGACGACAAAGAAACCTACGACCAGATCAGCAAATTTGTTAAGCTCGCCTTCCCGCGTAAAAACAATCTGGTTCGTCTGCATGACGAAAACGATCTTTCCCTGCTGGAACGCTTCAACCTCGTAAAACAGGTGGAAGAAATTTATACGCGCGAAGCATCCATGCCGTCCGGTGGTCGTCTGGTCTTCGACGCCACAGAAGCCCTGACTGCCGTAGACATCAACTCCGGCAAGATCGGGGGAGAACGGAACTTCCAAAAAATGGCCCTCAAGACGAATGTCGAGGCCGCCAAGGAAATCGCCCGCCAGCTCAGACTGCGCGACATCGGCGGTCAGGTGGTTATTGACTTCATCGAGATGAAGAATCCCAAAGACTGCCGTGAAGTAGAAAAGGTCATGCGCGCCGAACTAAAAAACGACCGGGCCCGCACAGACGTCAGCCGCATCTCATCTTTCGGACTTATGGAGCTGGTTCGTCAGCGCCTTGGGTCCTCGGCCATAGCCATCTCCACCGAAGCATGTCCCTGCTGTAAGGGCACAGGCATTCGCCGTAACATGGAATGGCAAGCTCTTCAGGCTCTCAAGGAAATCCATAGGGACATTCGTAAACCCGGCATGGATCGGGTCGAGCACGATTGCGAAGAAGAACTCGCAATTTACCTGCTCAACACAAAACGAGGCATCCTGACCGACCTGGAAAACAGGTATGGTAAAGAAATCCATATTGATCTTGAATACGAATACGACGATTAAGATCCCTTTCACCGAGAATAAAAAAACGGCCCGAAGCGAATGCTCCGGGCCGTTTCTTTATTCTTCATTAACAAAGGAATTATACAATTACCCAGTGCCTGAAAAAGGGACAAACAATCCGATCATCGTGTGCTGCGGGTTACTGTACTGCGGGGAGGGTAAAAATAAAGGATGACCCTGCTCCGACCTCGGATTCGACCCAGATACGGCCACCATAATGTTCAACGATCTCTCGACAGATGGTTAAGCCAAGTCCCGTTCCTTGCGGCTTGTTGACCATGGTGTCAGAACGTGTCTGATGAAACTTCTCAAAGATCTGAGCCTGATCATCAGCATGGATACCTGTACCGGTATCAACCACTTCCACGCGAATCTGACCAAAACGCGGAAAAGCCCGCAATGTAACTGTTCCCTGCTCGGTAAATTTCGCCGCATTGTTCAGAAGATTGATAAGTATCTGTTGAATACGATCCGGGTCCGCGACGACCGCTGGCAAATCAGGTTCAATCTCAGTAACGAGACTCAGAGTCGTCTGGGTGAACATCCCACTGACAGAATTGGCGGCCACATCGATAACCTCATTCATATCCAGCCGCTCATCACGCCAACCCATGGAACCAGACTCAATCTTGTTGAGATCGAGCACATCATTGATAAGCCGCGTCAAACGCTCACCTTCATGGCTGATAATATTGAGGTTACTCTGAATACGTTCACCCTTTCTGACCAGTCTGCCCTCTTCGACAAGCGGCATGAAATTCTTTGAGAATTCCTTATTCAACAGTTTGGCAAACCCAAGGATAGACGTCAAAGGAGTACGCAATTCATGCGAAACCGACGACAGGAAGGAGGACTTCATTTCATCAAGTTCCCGCAACCGTTGGTTGGCTTCTTCCAATTCGCGGGCCTTGGTCACCAAATCTTCGGTACGATCACGGACCAATTGTTCCAAATGCCGGTTAAGGTCGGCCAAATCCTGCTCAGCCTGTTTACGATCGGAAATATCTTCAAGAATACCATCGATAAAAACAAGCGTGCCGAATTCGTCATAAATGGCGCGGGCGTTGAGTGAGCCCCACATGGTTTTGCCATCACGACGATAGTATTCCGCCTCAAACCGCTTAACTTCGCCCTCGGTCCGCACCTTTTCGAAAAAGTCCTGCATGTGCTCCGGGTTCACCATGATGCGAGAACTCAGACTCCGTACGTTGGAAAGAAATTCGTCGAGGGAGTCATAACCAAAAAGACGGGCCATGGCAGGGTTTGCCCTGCGCAAAATGCCATCAGGTGTTGCCTGAAAAATACCTTCCACAGCATTCTCGAAGATACCGCGATACTTTTCTTCGGCCTCCTGCAACGTCTTATTCATAGCTTGCAGTTTGTTTTCACGCCCTTCAATCTCAATGGACATACGCCGAAAACGCTTGGCTATCTCCAAAAGCTCTGCATGGTAAACTTCTCCGAAATCATACGAAAAATCACCCTTGGCAACACGAGCGATACCGGATTGAAGGACCATGAGAGGCTTGTTCAAAAAGACGCGCAAAAGCAAACCGGTGATGGCAAGAATGACGGAGATGGACACCACAATAATAATAATGGAAACAAGCATCTGTTCATCCAGACGTTTCTTGTCCCGTGCCAACGTGAAGTCGATTTCGGCCCGGCCAATGGTCCTTCCCTCAAAAACGATGGACCGGACCTTACTAAAATCCGCTTGCGAATCAGAAAATTTTTCATGCGCAAATACGACCTCATTCCGAGATCCATAAATACGAATGCCCTGCACCATATCATCATGCGTATACACCGACCCAATGAGTCGGGCGTTGTCATAATCAAGATTCCAAATGGGGACGGCCAATATCTCGGCCACACTGGTGATGGTATCTTCACCTTTCTCTTTGGCAGTGGTCCACATCTCCTGCGACTGTTGCCAATAGATATAACTGCCCATAGCCGTAGCTATGATCATGACGATGACCACAAGACTGAAAGTCAGATCCCGAGAGATCGACCGACTCGTCATAAGGGGCTTGGTTCTTTTGGATTTGTATGCGTTCATGAGTATTATTGAGGAAGAGCATATTCACGGAGATCCCCTAGGGACTCTTCCATCAACAACCACTCTTACATAACTCGGGGCTGGCTGTCATCCGTGTTATAATAAAGACTTGGCCCGTATGTGCGAATCATGCCGTTCTCTATAAATCGCTGAATGATTATTCAAATTTTCTCAACAAAATCAGAAGAAGTCCGCCAAGGCACGTGAAATGTAACGGAAATTCAAAACAACCAATAACAATCGATTCCTCACAAGACAGGAAACCGATAAGAAAAACCTTCTATTCTGTAGAAATACAAATCGGTCTTGCCATCTCTCACCCCCTCCTTTATTTACGGGCCATTCGATATGCTTAAAAAATTATACACCATATGTCTGTTGGTCATGCTCACGCCCCTTTTGACACCGAGCCAAGGCCGTTGCCATCCTCACGTATTCGTGGATGCGTCGTTGACCTTTTTCGTGGATGACTCGGGCCTGACAGGTGTCCGTGAATATTGGCTTTTCGACGAAATTTTCACCCAGGCCATTCTGAGTGATCTGGGCCTTGATGCAAACAGTCTGCCGACGACTCTCGGCCAGGAAAAAATCCGGGATGGAGCCTTTGCCTACCTCGTGAACTTCGGATACTTCACGCTCATTGAATCCGAAGGAAAACGCATACCCGTTTCCAAAACAGAAGGGTTCCGCGCTTCGTTGGAAAACGGTCGCCTAGTCTACGACTTTCTCGTTCCGCTGAACCTGCCCTTTGAACACATCAAGAATTTTCGTATGGCCGTGTTCGACGAAGAATATTATTCGGACGTCGTGCTGGTCAAAGATAACATCTCTTTCGAGATAGACGGCATGGCTCAGGTCAGCCACACCGTCAGACCGGCAAAAGATTATACATACTGGAAATTCATCGTTCCAGAAGCCGTCCACCTGTCGATCTCCAACTCCCCTTCCACTGCACCAGCGCCAGAAGCCGCTCAGTTTGAAGAAATCGAAGGGCCCGGTCCCATCGAACAACTGATGACACTGGTTCGCTCCACGCAAAAACAACTGACGCAAAGACTCAACGGATTCGGCATGCAGCTCAAGGGCAACCCCTTCGGGCCTGCCCTGTGGATGTTCCTCGGCCTTTCATTCCTGTACGGCATTGTCCACGCCATAGGTCCCGGCCATGGCAAAGCAGTTGTCTGCTCATATTTTCTGAGCAACCCGGGGTCCCTGATGAACGGTGCGCTGATGGGAAATGCCATTACGTTTGTCCATATGGGTTCCGCAGCCGTGGCCGTCGGTGCGGCCTATCTAATCTTTTCCTCTGGTATGGGAGGCTTCGCTGCCGCCAGTCGCGCCCTGCAACCAGCCAGCTATGCACTCCTTGCACTCATGGGGCTTTTCCTGCTGATCAAGGCAATTCGTGACATCCTCAAGGGCGGCATGCTCGCGGACCCATCATGTGGTCACAGTCACAACGAACCAAAAGGCGGCGATCTCAAATCCATTCTGTCCGTCTCCTTTATCACAGGCCTCGTGCCATGCCCGGGCGCAGCCGTAATTCTTGCCTTTGCCATCGGGTTGAATATTTTCTGGATCGGCATGCTCGCCTTGATCTGCATGGCGGCTGGCATGGGATTAACCACCACTTTATTCGCTTGGGTCGCTGTAACAGCCCGGTCCGCCACTCTCAAACTCTCCGGCAAAAACAGAAAAGTTTTCAACCTGCTCTACGCGGGTTTATCCATCTGCGGAGCCGGTACGATCGCCCTATTCGGCTCGGCCCTATTCTTCGGCAGTCTGTAACGACGATATCTCCCACGCTTCTCTACTCCCGCAACAGCGATTTTTTTGTGACCTTCCTTCCAAAAAAAAATATTGACAACATTTTTCACTTTTAGATAAAAAAGCTTCACCAAGTTTTCGAAAAAGAAAATATCCGACAAAATTGATATGAAAAGTACTCTCGACATACAAGACAAGAAACTGGTGGCTGCGCTGACCCACGATGGCCAGCTGTCACCGGGAAAAATTGGTCAGGGCATGGGCGTAACAGCGCCGACAGTGCGATCTCGCATGAAAAATCTTATAACGGCTGGAGCACTCAAGGTTGCCGGCCTGATAAACCCCATGGAAGCCAAAGGGCTGACCGTGGCCATGGTGGGCATCACACTGCACAGCCATGAACAACTCGGTGAAAAACTGGAGCAAATCGGCTCCCTACCACGCGTCAACTGGTGCGCAGTAGTCACCGGCCGTTACGACATCATTGTCGAAATTATCTGCACGGATGAAATGAGCGACCTGTACGACTTTCTTGATCAGGACCTATCCAAAGTCGGCGGTGTCAATTCCAGCGAATCCTTTGTCGTCATGAAATCCAAGCGCAAGTGGCTGTTACTGCCCGACGCTGTTGTCGACAGATTCAATAAATAACCCCTTCTGCCGGGTACGGCAGGACCGTTTTTTCAAAGGAGAGAGAGAAAAAATGATTATCGGTATCCCCAAGGAAATCAAAACACTTGAGAATCGCGTTTCCATGACCCCCGGGGCCGTGGAATCTCTGGTACGTCACGGCAACAAGGTGCTCGTCGAAGCTGGAGCCGGTCTTGGCAGTGGCCTGACCGATGCTGAATACGAGACCGCAGGTGCCGCCATGGTCTCCGCCGAGGAAGCATGGGGCGCGGAAATGGTCATCAAGGTCAAAGAACCGCTGGATTCTGAATTCAAGTATCTCCGCAAAGGTCTTATCCTGTTCACCTACCTGCATCTGGCTGCTGCCGAGTCCCTGACTCACGCTCTGCTGGAATCCGGCACCACCGGCATCGCCTACGAAACAGTTGAATCCCCGGACCACACCCTGCCACTGCTTACCCCCATGTCCGAAGTGGCTGGCCGTATGGCAACACAGGTCGGCGCACACCACCTTGAAAAGACTCAGGGCGGCGAAGGAATTCTCCTCGGCGGCGTTCCCGGCGTATATCCGGCAGAAGTCATGGTTATCGGTGGCGGCGTGGTCGGCACTAACGCGGCTCGCATTGCCATGGGCATGGGCGCTCGCGTAACCATCCTCGATCTTTCCCACCAGCGTCTCCAGTATCTGGACGAAGTATTCCAGGGCCGCATCACCACCATGATGTCCACCGAGCCGAATATCCGTCAGATGATCACCAAGGCTGACCTTGTTGTCGGCGCGGTGCTCATTCCCGGCGCAAAGGCTCCGAACCTCATCACCCGCGACATGCTTTCGCTCATGAAAAAAGGTTCCGTCATCGTTGACGTCGCCGTTGATCAGGGTGGCTGCGTAGAGACCATCAAAGCCACCACGCACGACGATCCCACATACATCGTTGACGGCGTGGTTCACTACGGCGTAGCGAATATGCCCGGCGCAGTTCCCCGCACCTCCACCTTCGCATTGGTCAACCAGACCACGCCGTACGCCCTGCGTCTGGCCGCCAAGGGCGTTGATGCCCTCAAGGACGATCCGGGCCTGGCTCTCGGCCTGAACACTTACAAGGGCAAATTGACCTGTCCCGCTGTCGGCGAAGCCTTTGGCATGGAGTCCCAGACTCCCGAAGAAGCTCTCGGCATATAGCATGGCTCCAAACTCGACATCATTCAAGAAAAGCAAAGGCCCCGATCAATTGATCGGGGCCTTTTTTTGCGCTTTGCAACAGGCTCGGATATGGTGCGCCGACAAGGAGTTCCCAATGAAAAAAGACATCCTCTTCACTCTGCCCGCCAGCTTCATGAATGGTATGGACGGCCCGTTGTTCTGACCGGAATGTGCAATCCTGGAAGGATTGCTTGGCTACTTTCCTCAATTGCGGGAAGAACTTGATGTCAAAACCATCGAATTCGTACGTCCCAGAGCCTCAATCATCACATTTCTCGGTGAAAAAAATCAGGAATGCCCCTGCCTGATTCTGGCAGATCCGACCAAAGCAAAAGGGCTGCCGATCCAACAATATGGACCGCACACCTTCATCACCGACGACAAAATCATCATCGAATATCTGGCCCGCAACAACGGCATCAGCCGCCCGGCGCACGACTAACACAGCTTATCGCCAATGAGGTGACATCAAAATCACTTCAAACGGCTTATTTGCTCACGGAAAGCTTTTGCCCCGGCCTGATCGTGGACTTGGTTGAGAGCTTGTTCAGCTTGCAAAGCTGCCAAAGACTCATTCGGTGTTTCCGGGCTATCGCCGTCAAGGAATCCCCCCGTTTGACCACATAGGTCTTGGGCTTGAGGGTTTTCCGGTACTTGGCGATAAGAGGATGATACCGCTTGGCAAAATCTCCTGCCGCTCCTTGCGGCAAATAGAGAATATGATCGCCTCTTGGGATGGTATCGGACAGCAATTGCGGGTTCAAATCTCGAATATTTTTATAATATGTCTTAGCGGCCTTGGCTACGAGAGTAACCGGAGTCGCATATTTGGCCTTGAGCTTGATACGATCAAACTGCTTTGGCGAATAATAATCACCAGGTCGCAAATCAAATCCATAGCGGGCTGGATCGGACAAAATGAGCTTGGCAGCAATGGCGCGAGGAATATACCGTTGCGTTTCACGGGGCAGATGAAGCCGGTAGTAATCCTTGACCTCCTGCTTCTCGATCCGCTTTTTCAACCCTTGCTCACCCATATTGTACCCGGCACACCCGAGTGTCCATGAGCCAAACATGTCATGTAACTCATTCATATACCGAACGGCAGCCTTGGTGGCCGAATAAAAATTCCGCCGCTCATCTATAGAATAATTCACGACAAGTCCGTAGTTCCGCGCTGTAGACGGGATAAACTGCCAAATACCACGCGCCCCTTTGTTTGAACCGGCATGGGGCTTGAGAGCACTCTCGATGACCGCGATATACTTGAGATCATCGGGCATATTTGATCCCTTGAGCACGACTTCAATATGCGGGAAATACCGTCCTGTCCGCTTGAGCCAAAGAATGACCTGCGCACGATCCCAGAGCATGAGCAACAGTTCTTTTTCCAGTCGCTCTCGCACCTCAGGCAAATGAACAGGAACGTATTCACCACAAAATTCAAGCGGCCCACGGATACGAATGGCCGATTCCAATGAGGGGAAAGCGGCGACTTTCATGGGTTCGGTAAGGGCTGGCGACTGAGCAAACCCTGACGCCGTCAAAAAGAACAGCAAAAAAACCGCCAAAAGCGGAATATGACCACGCCTTATGGGCACAATTAAACTCCATGAGACCCACGCCGAGTTCTACACCCGGCGCGGGAAGATATATTACAGTTTTGATTTCAGCACGATGTCCGTAATGGGACCACGAGAGCGGTCACCCTTGAGGACCATATGAGCATAATTCTTATACCCTTTGAGCTTGCGTACTGTCCAGTTGAGTCCGTTATTCGATTCATTGAGATATGGATTGTCCACCTGTCTTGTATCGCCAAGACAGATGCATTTAACCCCATCACCCATACGAGTAAGCAAGGCACGGGTTTCGCCACGAGACAGATTCTGCATCTCATCCACGATAACCACTGCATTTTCGATGTTCATGCCACGCAGGAAAGCAACGGGCTGGACCTCGAATTTCTTGGGGTTGAACTTCAACGAATCCACAGCAGGATCCTGAAAGATACGGTTGGCAGGCCTGATATCATGAAGCTTAATGAGCAAATCCTGCACATACTTCACATATGGCAACATCTTCTCTTCAATGTCTCCCGGCAAATAGCCCATCTTGGCACCAATTTCCACGACCGGCTTGACCAAATAAATCTTTCGGTAAGGATTATCCTTGCGCTCCAACATGAGATACAAGGCAGCCGCCAGCGACAGAAAAGTCTTACCGTATCCCGCTTCGGACTGAATGGACACAAGATCAATCCCCTCCTGAAGCATCAGCTCCAGAGCAAGATTCTGATAAATCGAACGAGGTTTCACTCCCCATATTTCATGGGAATATCCAATCTCCTTGGGGCCGTCCGGGCCATAAAAAACCGGAGTACCGTTTTCCCATTTGAAACAATTGCGAACAGGCTCCTCTTCTTCACTCACAAAACCCGTGTACTTTTGTGATTCGGACCGGAACGGATCGGAATCACGATATTCCTCACTGGGAATACCATAGCACTTGGCCTTGATTTGAAGAATACGGTCATTGGTGATGAGCGTGGCATCTTGCGGCCCCACATGCAGAATCTCCTTGAGGATACGATCATCCATCACAGGATCAGTGAGCGTGTCTGCAAAATCGGGGGGGAAGATATTGACGTCATCGTCGTGGAGGATCGCGCGCACGGCTTGGGACACGATATGCCCTATGCGCGGGTCTTTCTTGAGTCCGTCCAGCTCGGCAAGGACGGTGTATGGAATGTATATCTGGTTTTCCACCCCGTTTCTCAGGGCGGTGATGCATTTGGGGTTTTCAATAAGGACGTTGGTATCGAGGACAAACTGCTTTTGGGCCATAATCCCCCGTCCGTGGGTTTGAAAGTTGATTCTAGGGCTTCACCACGCCTTGTACCCGAGGCCGGGAATCAGCGAATCAATTTCATCTGCACCTCCATTCTTTTCCTATTTCGATACTGAATCATGACGAGTTTTTAAGAAAAAGTCTAGACGCAAATTGCCTTATGCCAGAAGGGAAAGCATGACGGAAACGTGACGATCCGATGATATCAAGATCATTCAACAAGCACGCAAAAAAAACGCGAAAGTATCAATGATTCAACAATGGAATGATCAACCCGGAAGAATCCCGATTTTTCAGGACACGCATGAAGGCAGCCTCCTGCCCCTGCTGCGTGGCAAGACTCAGACCCAGACGTAATTCTTCGAGGCCGGAATCCAAACGATAGGAAGCAAGATTCGCCAACCCGATCTCAAGGGCAAGACGCCAATCATCGCGCTTAAACAAAGTCAGAATGGAAAGGAATCCCACACGCGATTGCTCCAGTCCGGGTAATGGTCGAAGCATAGAATCCAAAAGTCGAAGAGTGGGCAAATCATTCGGCTCATCCTCCAAAATGGTCAGCAGACATTCTGCCGCTGATCCCGGCAAATGTCGGGCCATATCAAAAGAGAATCCCTGTCGGGCCACACACCCACGCCGGGCTAAGTCCTTTGCCCACAAGGTCAATAATTCTTTGGGTGATTCAGGAGGAGCCAACTCAATACCCTTGGCCTCCAGATGCCGGTACCAAAATGCCTTGGCCGCATCAAAATTCTTCAACCGCAAAGCCACCATCGATGCTGTCTGATTCAATTTCGAGGCATCTCCGGGGACAGGACTCGTCAACAAGGCCATCACATTTTGCTCAAGGACGGAATCAACACCCGCCATGGCCTGAACTCGGAGAGCCATGCTCACCACATCCGCATCCTGTGACACGGAAGCAAGACGGGACAGCAAGTCTGCATGTGCTATGTCCACCAATCCGGCCTCGGCCAATGCACACGCTGCAAGTGCGGTCCACTTGTCGGCCTCACGCCCTGTAACCCGATTTCGTCCTGCGTCCGCAGCGAATTCGAGAATACGCACCGCCCGATGATCAGGAAGATGTTCTGCCTTGATCCGCGCATGAGCGGCACGCCCCATGGCCCCGGCAAGACGAGGGTTGGCCTGATACTTGGACAGTTTTTCGCCCAGTTCAATAACATGCGAATAGGTATCGATCTCCCGTCCCGGCTCAAATAGCTCTACCTGCTCCCCTATATCCTGACCAAGAACCAAGCATCCGCAGGACGCACCTTCAAACAAACGAAAATTAACTTCGCCAAAAATGGATTCGTTAGGGATAATACGACTGGCACGGTACAATGCCATCATCTCAGAAAAAGCTAATCCCTCTCGAAGAGTCAGGGGACTTCCAGCGGTTTTGTCCCGCAAAAATTCAACCATCCACTTCCGGGTCGGACGCTGATCAGTCACTCGTCCGACAAAAGTCAGGCTATGTTCTCGTTCCTTCCAGTCGACAAACGGCTCCTGATGGCCGTACCACGGCAACCAGCGAACATCCGGCGCACCGCATTGGCTGAGCTTGTCAATCCACGCCTTTTGCGTCGAGCACACCACATCGAACAACCGAGCGTATACGCTGTGCCAATGTGCATTGAGATGAGGATCAATACACCAGAACATGACAGGAGCATCTACCTGATCCAAACCGGTGAGAATGGTCCGTGAGGCCATACGCTCTACCTGTAATATCAGATCGGGAGATTTTCCGGCACGTTCCAAGGCTGTGGGAAGATCAAAAAAAGGATTTTGAGGCGTATGAATGGCAAAAACATCCAAACCGGCCCGAATAAAGGCCTTCTCAAGTTCAAGCTGCCCATCGATAAGGCACAGGGTACGAATGTCAGCGGCCATGACCGACGTATATACTGTTTTATGCACATTTGTCATGGGCATCCTTTATCAAGCACATCGTCCGAGAACCATTGCCGGCCGGGATTTTCCACGATTTTAGCCTTTACTCACAAAAACACAATATGCTGATTTTACAGAAAATAATTAATCGTGAAAAAGCATGGATTCCCCCTAAGCATTCTCAGCGTCCTGACCGATAAGAGGTTCAACTGCGAATGAAAATCTGATTGCCAGATACGCATAGCAGTCATTCCACAGGTTACGAGAGAATATGGCCGCAGGGACGTGGCCAGAGGCTGTCGCAACGGGATGAAGGGAGAACTTGGGGAGGACGTGAGACATCCTCCCACTGACTTCAATAACCCAGGGAGGGGTTAATGAAGGGTTATAATGAAAGCCGCGCCTGCCGCGTGGCCAATATAGAGACCGAGCAGGTCTTCGACGACTTTGACGCAATCGAATCTGACCGTCCCCACCGGGATAGCCCTGATGAACGCGCCCTAAAGATCGCCCGCCTCAAAGCCAAGGTTAACGCCGGGGAATACGAGCCGGATGTCATGGATATCGCCAAGCTGCTCACGTCGGCCATGGACCCGACACTGTAGTCCACTCCAACACAAACGGCCCGGAATGTTTTCATTCCGGGCCGTTTGTGTTGAGAGCCCCCCCCTTTGTTGCACACAAAAAAGACCCGAATCGCATACAGCGACTCGGGTCAAATGATATACAGACTCCGACCATTTCGGCCGGACACGACTTTCGTCTATTTATTGGAATCCACGTACCATCCGCTGGACTTGGTCAACAGGTCCTGCACGCGACCCACAAGGGCGTGAGGATCAGTGAGATAGCCTTCAAGCAATAAAGCGGACTCGAAGAGCTGGTTGGCAGCCTGATCGATGAACGAATCGTTCTCGTCCTTCTTGAAGATGGTCAGCATATTGCGAACAAGCGCGTGATCAGGGTTAATCTCCAGCACCTTTTGGGGAATGGAGGAATCCTTGCTCATGACGCGCATAATCTTATCCATGGACGAGGTCACATTACCGTCAGGATTGGCCAGGCAAACCGGAGAATCCGACAGGCGAGTAGAGGCCTTGACCTCGGTCACACCATCGCCCAGCACGTCCTTAATGCGAACAAGCAACTTGTCGAGCGTGGACTGCTGATCGTCGGACAATGCTTCGGGCTTGTCTTCCTTTTCCAGAGATTCGAACTGGTCGAGCTTAGATACATCGGCGTGCTCAGCGGAAACGAGTGTGTACCCATCAAAGTCACGCAGAGAGTCCATTACGAACTCGTCGATTGGTTCATAGAGGTACAGGACCTCAATTCCTTTCTTACGGAAAACTTCAAGGTGTGGCGACAGCCCCAAAGCTTCACGACTGGGACCATATGCGTAGTAAATTTCCTTCTGTTCTTCCTTGGCGCGGGTGATGTACTCGGCGAACGAGGACAGTCCCTTGTCATCTTCGGAAGCGGAAGAATTGAAACGGACGAGATTGCCGAACTTGTCCTTGTTCAGGAAATCCATGTAACCGGCCTTGAACAGCTCTCCATGGGCATTCCAGAACTCAGCATAACGGTCAGCATTGTCCTTGGCCATCTTGTCGAGATGATTCAATACCTGCTTGACCAGCGTGGAGCTGATCTTGCGCATGAGAATGTTGTCCTGCAATGTTTCACGAGAAATATTCAACGGCAGGTCTTCAGTGTCTACCACTCCCTTGACGAAGGCGAGGTATTCCGGGAGCAAATCTTTGTTCTGCTTTTCGATAAGCACACGACGCACATACAGGTCGAGTCCACGATTCTCACGGCCCATGCCGAACGGGTCGCCGCCTTCATTGGGAATGAACATCAAAGCATTGAACTGAACCGGCGCATCAACCGTCGTATGCAAAGTGTCAAACGGGTCCTCGGAATCAAAGGTGAGGAACTTGTAGAACTCGGCATACTGCTCCGGCTTGATCTGAAACTTCGGTTCGCGCCAAAGAGCCTGAATGGTGTTAACACGATCCTCGCCCACAAAAATAGGGAAGTTGATGAAGTTGGAATGCGTATTAACGACATGTTTGAGATGCGCTTCGTTGGTAAACTGCGAGGCCATGTCTTCCTTGAGGAAGACGGTGATCTCTGTGCCGTGCGGACGATCTTCGTCCAATTCCTGCAACTTGTAGTCGGTCCGACCATCAGAGGTCCAAGCAATGGCTTTGGCATCCGGCTCGATAGAACGAGTGGTGACGGTCACTTCGTCAGCAACCATATACACGGAATAGAACCCAACACCGAAACGACCAATCAGGGAATCAAGAGACTCCTTGCCTTCCTCGGCCAGACGGGCCAACTCGGCAGTGCCGGAATGGGCGATAGTACCAATATTGCGCATCAACTCATCACGCGTCATACCGATACCGGTATCCGTGATGGTCAGTGTCTTGGCATCTTCATCGGCGGTGATACGAATTTCCGGAGCAATCTCAGGTTCGCCACTGTCGGACTGCGCCTTGAAACGGACTTTTTCCAATGCGTCAGATGCGTTGGAAATCAATTCGCGCAGGAAAATTTCTTTATTGGTATAAAGGGAATGAACCAGAATTTCGAGAAGTTGGCTGACCTCAGCCTTGAATTTGTGCGTAGTTTTTCGACCCATGAGTGTTCCTCCAATCAAATGATATGAACGCCCGCCGAGTGAGCAACAGGACTCACCCGGCGGGACTTGCTGTAAAATGTGTGTGTTCGGGAAATAACGCCCCTGAACAGGGACTAGGTAGATACTGATTTTATCTTGTCAAGAAGGTACTTTTCCATTTCACGGCGGTCCTTTCTAAGCCGGACCATTTCCGCCTCCATAACAGCGAGTTTTTCCTTGAGTTCCTGGTTCTCACTTTTGAGGGCTTCGGTCTCTTCCATAGTATTTGTAATGCGCCCGGCCGCTTCTTCCAGTCCACTGCGGATATCGGACACATCCGGCGGTTCTCCGCCGCCCTGATCAAGGACAGAACGGATACCCTCTCCCACGGATTTAGCAATTTCAAGACCAATGGCGGCGGCCATTTTCATGGCAGGTTCCATGGCGTTGACTGACACCACCGCCGGAGTTTCACCACCGCTCGGCACAGGCATGGCATCGGCCTGAAGTGGATAATTATGAGATAACTGATCCATGACATCGCGGGCTGTATGCCCTTCTTTGAGCAAACGAGAGATAGTCCCGAAAATCTCTATGGCTTCGGGCTTGAACCGCTTCTGGCGCCCACGCCCTACAGAAGGCAAATGCTGAGCGAACCGATTCTTCCAATAATGCACCGTGGACTCGGGCAGCTCCAACTCGCGGGCGATCTCGGCCACGGAAAGCACTTTCTTGCCAGTCATGTCACACTCCCTTAAAGACCTTGTTGTTCTTCATTGGAGTACATAATAATAAAGCTTACCACAAGTGAAAAACATTTCCATCCACTTCATATTAAAGAATTTTTACAGCAGAACACAATCTCACCCAATGGTTGTGGTTGATATTCTTGATTTTTTCTAGACTTTTAATAGATTCCTCGACATAGAAAAAAGCATGCCGCCAGGAATGTATGCATGGTGCGGTTTGCGCTCAATGGAATATCTCTTTATGGTCGTGCGGTCGTCTCACGTTTTGCCTCACCAAAGGAACGCACTAAACATGAAATCGTTTTTCACATCTCAAGCTGCTTACCTGTCGCTCAGGTTGATCATTGGTGGATTATTTCTCTACGCTGGAGTCCTCAAGCTCTCGAATCCTTATGATTTTGCCATGACCATCAACCTCTACGGGCTGGTCACGTGGCGTATGTCCACGGCATTGTCATATATTATCCCGTGCATCGAGATTATCAGTGGATTGGGGCTGATCCTGAACATCAGAGGAGCGTTGATTTTGGTTGTGGCACAGTTGTTGGGGTTCATGGTCGTACTTCTGTATGCCCTGCATCTCGGACTGGACGCGGACTGCGGGTGTTTCGGCACGCCGCGCGCCACGGACAACGACCCGGTTGGACCGCTTGAAGCTTTCATTCGTGATGGCGCCATGCTTTCAGCCTGTGCAATCATGTATTGGCAACGTACAGTCGAAACCAATATCCCTCGTCTACTGTTACGATCTTTTTCCAAAAGCGCATAAAAAAGGCCGCTTGATAACGGCCTTTTCAACTCCAACTTACTGCACCAACTGCCATGTGCCATCAGGCTGTCTGTACGCCTTGGCATAAACGGTTTCCATCTTGCCATCTGGCATACGCGCTCTCAGTGTCACATCCCGCTCAATGCGTCCGTCATTATACCGGCGGGGCGGCTGAGGAATGGCTTGGTGGTGCATACGTGTATCCGGGTTGGTCCACTGCGAAGTCTGACCAGAAGGCATGGTTTCCAAAGTATTTGTGATCTGCCGTTCATCATAGTCATCATACTTTTCCATTTCATTACCAACTATATAACCAACCAACAGCCCTGTTCCAGCACCAATGGCCGCACCGGAAACCTTGTTATTAAATGTTAACGCGCCCAATGTGGCTCCAGCGAGTGTGCCGAGTGTCGCGGCATTTTGCGCGGTGGTTGTCTTACAGCCTGTCAACAACGCTATCATCAGGGTCAGGACTATTAAAATTCTCATGGGTATCTCCTCATTTTTTGCCACCGAGGGCAGAGTGTAGGCCTTGCAGGCGGCTTTCTCTCATACTGTTTTGTTGGATATGAGCAAGGAGTGTACCGTTTTAAATACTTTGAAATCATTGAATATTTAGAATTTTTGAAAAATCCTGTGAGCGCAAATTGTGGACAGGGACGCAAAAATTGTTCTCTTTGAGAAAGAGGGGCATCTTTTTTGGTGGGCGTTGTGTGCTTCGCAATGAGGATGCAAACGACATTGTTTCAAAGGTTTCGCCTTTACGGCGACCTGCTTTTTTTGAGGCGAAAAAAAGGAGGCAAAAAACGCCTTCTTCGTTGTGCCCCTGATAACGGACCCAAGAGCCTGTACACGGCTCCACTGCCCGACAGGATTGTCTGTGACACAGAACAGGACAGGCTCTAATGTTCGCTATCAATTGCTCGTCGTTGTAAGGGATTTCTCGTTGTAGGTGTTCATTTTTGATTCTAGGTTCTTCGATAGCCATCAATAATTTTGAGATGTTAACTTTTCAATGCTGTTTTTCTTTCAAAGGTACTTTCTTTTTACCAACCAAACGAAAATCTAATCCGCTCTTCGCTCACCATAAAGGGCCTTGGGGTGTTCCAACACCCCAACACCGCTCTTTCTCCAAAGACAATTTCTTCCCTTCCCAACCAGACGAAGACGGGACCCAGCCCTTGATCGGCGGCTTAGAAGCTGACCAATCGAAGGCGACGGCTCTCGTAAGGGGATTAGATGATTTGTCTTAAACTGAAGGATAAAGGGAGAGGAAGGACTTATGCTTTTGACAGGGTGGAGCCGACTCGATTGGATCAGATTCTTACCGCCGATCATGGGGGCGGCCAAGCTCGTGAGCCGAGTTTTTTGGTTCTTTTTGGGGCGGCTCAGCCAAAAAGATCCGCCGCCCGCGCAGGGCATGGAAAGCGTTGGGTGCTTCAGCACCCAAAAATGACTCTCGCCGAAGGCGCATTTTCAAAAGAAAGGCCGCATGAAAGCGGCCATCCTTACTTCTTATTTCCCGTCGGGGTTTACCCCCGACTGCTTCATCACAACTTATAGGAGTCAGGTATCTCAGGCATAGCCCCTGAACATCCACAAACGTACGCCGCCACCTTGGTGGCATACTCATTAATCTCATCAAGCGACTGCCCATCAAGATACGCAAGCACCATAGCAGCAGTAAACGAATCCCCCGCTCCAATCGTATCAACGACCTCAACAGGAACCCCCGGCAAATCAGAAATTTCATCAGGCGACATGATCAAACTGCCCTTGTCTCCACGGGTCAACACCGCCAACTTGAGGGAATGTCTCAGCATGAGTGCTTCCAGAGCTTCCCGCTCGCCAACAGGCAACGACAACATCTTTCGTACCATGACAAGTTCGTCATCATTGATCTTCAACACATCGGCTACATCAAGAGACCGACCAATGACCTCAGGCGTATAAAAACTCTGTCGTAAATTAATATCATACACCCTAAGCGCTCTGGAAGCAGCACCAAGAAATTGATGAATCGCCCGTCTAGAAGTTTCAGACCTTTGAGCCAATGTACCGAAACACACTGCGCCGGCCTTGGCTGCCAACGCAATGGCAGTATCGTTCAACGACAAAAAATCCCACGCTACATCATCGGGAAAAGCATAGGTTGCCACACCATGCCTATCAATTTTCGCATTTACTGTACCGGTAGGATGTACAGGATCAATACTTACACCATCAATGTTCACCCCACGAGCAGCCAAAAGCGACAATGCCTCACGGCCTAGTTTATCATCCCCCACGCAGGAAACAGGAACCCCTGCCCCACCGAGACCATTCATATGATAGGCAAAGTTGGCAGGCGCACCGCCAAGCATCCGTTTATAGGGCAACACATCCCAAAGGATCTCACCCAAACCGACAGCGAAAACAGGCTCCATGGTTATCCTGCCCTCTCCACGATCTTCTGTAACCGGGCCTCGGCTCTGGCGCGTAATTCACCCTGACCGGAAATAACGAGCTTTTCCAAAAGGGCGATAAAATTATTCAACGCAGGTTCCATAAGCGGATGACTCGGTCCGAGTGCGTATTCATAGGCAGCCAACCCATTATCAAAATAATCGAAGGATTCTTCCACCCGACCGACAGAATCAAGCAGTAATCCCATATTGCACATGGCCTGCGCCGTTTCCGGATGATCCGGGCCGTAAACCTGCTCACGAATGGCAAGACTCGTCTTGAAATGTTCCTCGGCTTTCGCCGCGTTGCCAAGTCGATCATACAGCAAGGCTACCGTGTTATGATCTCCGGCCACTTCCGGGTGATGGTCGCCGTAGAGCCTACGGTTGATAACAAGCCCCTGCTCTGCCAATTCCAAAGCCTGTTCCGGTTGATCCATGGCCTCGTACAGCAGGGCCATATTTGAAAGACAGGACGCCGTGGCAGGATGACCTTCACCCTGCGTAGCACGTAATACGGTCAGGCACTCTTCAAACGTGGCCTTGGCTTCATCAAAACACCCACGAGCCTGACGAATCACGCCTAAGCTGTTGAGAATCGGCGCGGTCGCGACATTGCCCTCGGTAAAAATTTCTTTTTGCAACTCAAGACAGGCCATAAATGTCGCTTCGGCCCGATCAAAATCATCAGCGGCCCAATAGACTGTTGCCAGTCCTTCGAGATCGGCCACAATATCGGGATGCTGCCCGCCCTTCAGAGCCACATCCACCGCCATGGCCGCTTCCAAGAACTCGACGGCCTCTGCGTACTGTTGTTGATGATAGAGCGAAAAACCCGTCTGATGCAAAACTCTGTTGGCAGCGGCGGTATTCACACCAAGCTCGCTCACAAGATCCCGACAGGCTTGAATATGTGGCATAAGCCACTGCACCGTGGGCCAATTCTGTGGTTCTGCGTCTGGCAGGGCAAGATTAAGACCATAGATGGCTCGTCCCGCCCAATCCAACGTCTGTTCTTCATTCATGGAAGCCCGAAGTTCAGTCCGAACATCTTGCTTGAGCGCAAAAATCTGATTGTCCGCGTCCACATCGATCAGCTCATACGTCACAAGTGGGTCAATCAATGCCGTAGCTGCAAAAAAGGCCGCTGCCGGATTAATCAGCGCGGGATTATGAGGGGTCCCGTCCATGGACAGGGCGTAATCATAGGGGAGCGGCGAATCAGCCAACATGGCTGCCATGAACAAAGCTTCGGCCCCACCCGGGGCATCCTTCTCCACTATGCCTATAGCTTCCAAAATCGCTTCACTGCTTCGGTATTCATTCTGCTCGGTCACGGATAACTCCTTGGTTGGCTAACACACGGTTCCACTATCCCGTTTGCACAGGGAATTCAAGGCAGGCACAGAATATGACCACACACATGAAACACAAAAGACGCTGCCCGGACCAAACCGGACAGCGTCTCAAAGACCGTATGTCATACAGAATTATCGTTTAACGCTGATAAGTGTGTTTAGCATGGAATCACTGGTAGAAATAACCTTGGTATTAGCCTGAAATCCTCGCTGAGTGAGAATCATGTTGGCAAATTCCTGGGCCATATCCACATTACTTCCCTCAAGAGTATTTCCTGAGATTGTCCCACGGCCACCGTCCTTGGCAACGCCCGCCATGGCCGCCCCTGAATCCTGTGTAGCCGTAAAATTAGTTGACCCGGAACGATCCAGGCCCCACGGACTGTTAAACCGATACATGGCGACCTGATACAAGGCCTCACTCTGATTATTGCTAAAATGACCGGTCAAGAATCCCTCGTCATCAACGCTGACGTTTCGAAGATATCCCCAACTGTATCCGTTCTGAATATGATACATGGTGGAAGACGGTGAATCATAACTGGTGGAGACGCGTGCGTCACGATTCATCTCACCCATTTGGGCAAGGTTGCCCACGTCTGTTCCCACGGACGCGGGAGATCCTGCGCCGGAAAGCCATGTGGAATTGTCAGAATTAATGCCGAAATCATAAGAAATTGTCCGACTTTGCCCAACGGCTCCACCATTACTCCCAAACGTGTATGTCACCTGAGGCAATCCATCTTCACTAAACGTACTGGGTGTCCACGCCCCAAGACTCGTGCCGCCGCTCGCAACAGTTGGGTCCAAAGAATAAGCGGCCTGTCCCACCAGTATGCCCTGATCATTGAAAGTTAGGACTCCGACACCGGCTAACCCTGCGGAAGAGGTGCCATAGGCACTGGAACCGTCAGACTCGGAAGGCATCGCCACAAGATATTCCCAATAGCTGTATCCCGGCACGGCGTTCGAAAGATTGTTGGCACTGACGGGGTCAAAATAAACCGTCATTTCGTGCCCGCCACCTTCTTCATCATATACGGTGATACTTGAAGAATACTCAGGCAAATCTCCACCGAATGGAGTGGAGGCATTACTCTGAGTGGTATTGTACGCCTGAAGCATGGAAAACATCGGATTGTTGGAATCGGTAAAAAGATCGGCAGCGGAATGATTCAGGTTCGTAACCATTTCCACAGATGACGTTGCAAGCGGTTCGGAACGAACTAGACGAGCTGGTTCCCCGTCCACTATGACATCTTCATATGGAAGCTGTATGTCGGAAACACCTGCTGCCACTTCGCCTGTTTCGCGATCAATGGCATACCCTTGCAGACGGTAATCATGAGCATTCACAAGATAAGCTTCATTATTAAAACGAAATGCTCCGGCACGGGTATAATTTGAGGCCCCGGCAGTCGCACCGTTCACGTTGCGTACGCCAAAGAACCCCTGCCCGGAAATGGCAAGATCTGTGGACGTATCGGTGTTCTCCAACGCCCCAGGTTTGAAGATAGTCCTGATTTCGGACACCCCTACACCCTTGCCTATTTGGCTCATGGCATAACTGCCCGATTGGTTCTGAGAACCACTCGTTCCGAGCTGCTGACTCATGAGCGTCCCGAACTGAACGTCTGCTCGTTTATAGCCAGTGGTACTAACGTTGGCGAGGTTGTTGGCCACCACCTGCATACTGGCATTGTGGGCGACCACCCCGGTAGCCCCAACATACATACTACTAAAACTCATACTTCCTCCAATCCGGTCTCTGCCGAATATGGTGGGAACCTCCAGGAGACCCATTCCCGGAAAAAAATTCCCGATTCCTTCTCTCCAGAGGAATGAGCAAGGTGTATGCCATATGAATTCAGTTGTTATTTCAACGCGAAAGCCATGAAAAGGAGTAGGCATATCGTTCCCCTGCCCCATATTTCCCTGAATTACCTACACACAAAAGAAGAACCCGAGCCAACCATGTTTCCCCTTGCCACCCACACGCCTCCCGCGTAGTCTAGCTCGACTTTATAAAAGAGTGACATCAACCAAACAATGGAGACAAAGAATATGAAACGGATGATTACCCTGCTTCTGGCTGCAACCCTCTGCCTCGGCCTGATGGCCTGCAACCAGCAGGAAACCTCGGTCAAGATCGGCGTCGTAGACGAAGCAGCCGCCTTCAAAGACAACAAGGTCGCTCAAGGCGCCATGGCATACCTCAAGGAAGTTGGTACGCCGTTGCAGACCAAGGCTGAAACCGCTTACAAAGCCATGCAGGAAAACCAGAGCGAAGAAACCGTGGCAGCGTACAAACTGGCCATGGGCGAATTGCAGAACACCATGGGCACTGAGCAGCAACGCGTTGTCGGCTTGGTGGAAAAAGAATTCAGCAATGCATTGGAAGCTTACCGCGCCGAAAAAGGCCTGGAAGTCATCCTGAGCAAGCAGTCCGTCATCGCTTCCAGCGATACTGTCGACATCACCAGCGACATTGTTGCTGCCATGGACGGCGTGACCGTTGACTTCACCAAACCCGAAGCTCCGGCCGCACCAGAAGAAGCCAAGGCCGAAACAGTCGCCCCGGAAGAAGTTAAGGCTGAAGAGACCAAACCCGCTGAATAAGAAAACTCTCATTCAAGAATAAAGGCCTGTCCACGCTGTGGACAGGCCTTCTGTTTTTTCTTCAACAAAAGTCTTTATCTATCAGCCTTAAACTCTCTCAATAAGATATATACCTGCTTCAAAAGACTAACAAAAGTTGCAAGCATCACACGCACTGAATCCAGTTTTCCTTCACGAGCAGCCAATTCCATATCAAAGGCAAGCTCGGACAAAGCATCTGTACGAACCACGCCGCACATGCCCTTGAGCGAATGTGCCATTTTCGAAGTCGTGACAGCGTCATTCGCATCCAACGCTTCAAGAAGGGATTGCATTCTTAGCGGACAGTCTTCCAAAAAAGCACCTATCAGCTCGCATGCCAATTCTTCATCATCGGCCAAACTTGCCAAAAAAGCATCCTTGTCGAATAAACTCTGAGCCATAGATCTACTCCATACGTGAGAGAATTCCGACGTTTCAGGTATCATTTTGAATAAAGGAATAAAAGAAATATCACACCTTGAGATAAAAACAAAATAGCCGAGAAAGGAATACGACACCTGCTAGCCGCACACGCAACCGCCTCCGGCGAGCCAATCCCATCGCCCGTCCGAAAAGGACAAAAGTACTTCTTGTACTGTTCGATGCGCACAATTGTTCAGGCATATTTTGTTGGGACGTTTCTTGAAAGCATCTGAAACCTTACAGGCGTACGAATAATGAGACCGAACCCAAACATTATTCTCTGGATTGACCGACAGAATATACTTATAAGCCTGGTCCGCAGAAGCCCCTCCCTGTCTGGGAGCAGCGACCACCGTGGGTTGGTCAAGCAGCAACGAACGGTGCTTGTTCAAAAAAGAAAGTGTCGTATCTCCACAAAAAAGAGCGCCACAGGAAGCATCTCCATAGCGCAACACCAGCCCTTTGCCTTTACAAAAGGGACGATACGCCGCCGACAACAAAATTTCAGGGGTGACAATTTGCGGCACTCCCTCCCAAAATTTAACTTCCACACCATTGACCATTTTGAAAGGGTGTCGAGGGACAAGATGTTCCTCAAGCTGGCCAGTCTGCTTGAAATAACGAACATTCCCGTCGATGCTCGCCGTCAACGCCATGGTCATAACAGCCAGGGCTATACCCTTGGCTGCGGACTTCCGTCCCCTGTAGCCGTCCCCAGGCATGGCGTCGGCTTCATGGTGCAACAAACGTCCGCACAAGAGGACAACCTCTTCCACACCTCCCCAATCTCGGAAGCCTCGTCCCAGAACACGCAAAACCTGTCCAACGCCCCCAGGCGCACCGACCACCCTTCCGGCAACCTGCTCTGAGAGAACTTCCAACGACGTATTCAACACATTCTTCGCACTTCCGCCCATGGCGGTACGCCCGAAGCAGGCGGCCACTCCCAATGCGACAAGTATGGCGGCACTCTTGAGCCATTCCCCATCCGATGTCGAATGTAATGAGTACCCAACAAAATTCACATCTTCGGGAACCGACCAGCCGCACAGGTCGAACCACCCTGGCCAGTCATTATTGAAACCACGAGCAAGCAGAGGCATGGTCCCCACCCAATCCGGGAGCCAATATTCCGAGACTTTGTACCCCTCTTCCATGAGATCAAGAATACCGCCCAATCGCTCCGGGCTCGGAGATGTGCACACGGCAGCACGAATTTTGCCCACTATGCGTTCATGAAGCATCTCTGGCAAAAAACCTGAAAGAGAACCACCGTCCACGAGATAAACACCCCGAGAACTCCGAAGTAAATACGCGTCCCCACATCGGACCGGAAGCATTCTGAATTGCGTCAAACCGCCATAATCCTTGCATTCGTTAGATCAACGGCACAAATTAGGACATAATATATTAAACATGTCAATCTATATTGGCTGTACTGGATAATGACAAGAATCCGTCCTTCAAAAAGCCATGGAATTACCACAACCTGCAAAAGAATCCACAATTGATCAACGAGTCAATTTGCTTTTTATACAAATTAATTCAAATATTTATGACAAAGCTGTTCAAAATTTGCAAAAAAGAAATTATTCGTTGACAAGGGCTGGCCCGGTCATTATATGCACCAAGTTAAAAAATAACGGGAGACACCTATACATGAAAATATTACTCAACTACGTCATCACTGCGACCCTGTGTGCGGTCATTACAGTCATGGCTGTGGTTGTTGTCGTCAAACAACAACGCATCGACGATCTCAGCCACAGGCTCACTTTGGCTCAAAAGACCGCCATTGCGCGCAAACAGCTTGTTGAAGAAGCCCGTCTTCTTCAAAAAGCCATGAATATGTCGCCGGTCCGCACGGTCACAGTTACCGCTTACAATCCGACCACTGACCAGTGTGACGCCGATCCGCTCATCGCGGCATCCATGCGCAAAGTACGTTCCGGCACCATTGCCGTTTCCCGCGACCTCTTCGACCAAGGCTGGGTATTCGGCCGCAAGGTTCGTATCGAAGGTTACGGTATATTTGAAATCAACGACCTCATGAACAAACGCTTCACCCAACGCATCGACATCTTCATGTGGGATGAAGGCCAGGCCAGAAACTTTGGTAAAAAGAATATCAAGGCAGCTCTGCTGGAAATCTAGTTCAGTTGAAATAACAAAAACAAAACCCTTGGAAGCATATGCTTCCAAGGGTTTTGTTTTTGGCGAATTCTTTTGCTATGCTTAAAAAAAACTCATCTCAGCTTCGTCATTAACGAAGAGGATGAACGTACCCCATAATATCAATTCATTAATTTCAAAGAAAACGGCAATATGGAAGAATGAAATGGAACAAAGCGAAAAGACAGGATTCACCACGTTGGAATTTCAAAAGATCATGCTCCTGCTGGCTGAAAAACGGACAGCTCACACGACTCTCAGATCAGGCGTGGCTGTTTGCGCCTTTACATTGACCATAATATCATTTCTCATTGCACTTTCTGCTCATTCCAAAGATAAAATAAATGTTATTTTGCTAACATTTGTCCTTGTCGGTGCCACCCTTTTATTTCTGGGGGGAGGGTATTTGCTCATAAGAGGTTTTATGAGAATGCGCTTTCATGATAAACTTATTTTGAAAATGTTACAGGCGAACAAAGAACTGGCAACCTTATTCTATCATAAGCAATAAATATATCAGACTAAAAAGGCAAAAAATGTACTATGATATCGTTTTTCATTTTGACAAAGGAATTGATGAACTCAACATAACCATCAGCAATATAAAGAACTACTACACCGGATTGCCAAAAGAAAACTTCAAAGCTGTCTTGGTCGTAAATGGCCCCGGAATCAAGCTGATGGGTAAAGAAAGTTCGTTTTCCCCGGACCTAAAAAAACTCCACGAAAAGGGCTTGAATATACGCGTTTGCAACAATGCAATGATCCACTTCAACCTAAAATCGGAATGGCTCAACCCCGTGTGCCACATTGTTCCTGCGGGACTGCTTGAACTCGTTGATTTGCAACGCAAAGGGTTTGTCTACATCAAGCCATAAAAATCCACTATACCCCATGCTCAAAATCCCATAGAATTTTGATGCCCGTCACCCCCCCCTAGTCCAGCCAGGAAACCTCGACATCCCGACGGGCAGGAATACGTTTATAGCGATATTTGGGGTAGCCAAGCATAAGAGCGGCATAGACACCATGGCCTTCAGGAATACCGAGCATCTCACGAATGGCACAACATCCTTCTGCCACTTCCATGAGGAACCCGGCCCAACACGCCCCTATACCGTGAGCATGGGCTGCCAATTCAAGATAGGCAGCCGAAAGAGAACAATCCTCGGCAGGATTGAAACCATCTTCGGGGGCATGGGCAACAGCCACATGCGGTGCACCGTGCAATATCTTATCGAACCCCTTTTCCCAATTCTTGACCACACCGGGAAAAACAGAATGCGTCGCCATATATTCCACGGTCAACCCGGCAAGACGACGTGTAGCCAGCGGATTTCGCGTTATGATCCAACGGGCGGGCTGACCATTCTTGGCACTGGGTGCGAATCGGGACACTTTAAACAAATGATTCAACACATCCTCAGGGACAACTTTGTCCTTGTATGAACGAACAGACCTGCGGCCTTGCAAAAATTGATCAGCCTGTCCCGCCGACATTTTACGATCCTTAAGCAGGGACAGGCAGGCTTCGGGAGTCAAACCATTCGAGACCGGCATCTCTGGCAACGTGACCGCGCCCACAGGGCACACGGCAACACAGTGCCCACAATCAATACAGGTCTTTTTGGCAGCGAGACGAAGCTTGGGGAATCCATCCTTGCCATCAACAATCAGATCAAAAGGGCACTCGTCCAAACAAGCCCTACACTGTTTGCATTTGTCTTTATCAACGAACATAAATCTCTCTTTTAAAAAACATAATACTGGCTACATGGGAGAGGACGCGACGGCAGCAATGGTCGGCACAGCTTCGGTCATGATACCGCGCAAGGCTTCGGCCAATATGTCGGATTCGGAAGCGTATCCGGGAACCACTATATTTTCGACTTCGCTGGTGTATTTTTCCACATGCACAGTCTGACCGGCCTTTGAGACCATAATCTTAACTGAAACCTTTCCGGCATAGGTGGTCGTTCCGGTCTGGTTCAACTCCACGGCCAAAACCTCACCGGTCACGAGTACGGCATCACCGGGCATCACCGTGGAGGTTCTGTACTTAGGATTGCACCCGGAACTCTTGAGTTCATCAAACAACGCCCAGCCCACCCAATCGGATACGTCGGACACTGTAGAAATTGAACTATTGTCGGAGTCCTTGCCCAAACGCAAAATGGATCGTTTGTCCTCAAACTTGAAGACAACGATATCTCCCTGACAACTGGCGGAAGTCCCGGCCAAGGCGTAGGTGAGCTTAATGGCCTCATTCTTGGCGCACCCTGTGTTCAAAAAGAGCATCAAGCACAGAATAGGAAGCCATTTCATATATAATAACATTATTTTGTCTCCATCAGATTTCATCCCCTTGCGGCGGAGTCTGTGTCTTTTCATTGAACCGTTCGTCCAATTCCTGCTCCATATTATCCAGAAGCTTCCGGGTCAATTCCATCAATCGAGCCAGGTTCTCGTTGACAAAGGATTTTGCCTTTTCATCCAGTTCCTGTTCAAGGGAAGGGGAGGAGGACTCCTCGTCTTCCGAGACTGCATCCCGGCTCTTGTCAATTTCAAGCAATGCCTGAATATTTTCCAAATTCTTACGCACCAAGGCGAGTTCTTCCCTGATGGCCGTATCACGTGCTTCAGATTTAAGCTTCAAGGCTTTGAGTTCAACTTCGACAGCGGCAAGCCGTTCCGAGTCGGCAGCCGGCCCCGAACAAGCAAACAAAACGAATAAAATGCAGAGAAGTACGGCAATCGAAATGCTTTTCTTCATGACTTTCTCCTTCATAGACGATTTTTACCATAGCAGACAATCAACTGACAATCAGTGCAGTCTTCTTCACTTACCATCCGTTTTCTCAATGCTCCATCTTGATTTTACATTGAGAGTCAGTACAATGCATAATGTAAGACGCCACTCTTTCAGTGACAAAAAAACGCAAAGGCATTGGCCATGAAAACATATCACATCCTTGCATTAACGCTCATCCTGTCGTTCATGGCTACTTCGGCTCCGGCCTCCGATTACGTGACCGCGCCTCCGCCGTCCAGCTTCCGAGGGCTTGAATGGGGCACACAGCTGGCTGATGTGCCGGATATGGCTCCTGTAGCAAAAGCAGGATTCAACAACACCTTTTTCCGGCCAAACGAGAATTTGAAATTCGGTGAAGCCGAAATAATTTCAGTTGCCTATTATTTCCGCAAAGACAAACTCTACCGCGTAGGAATAGCCTTCAAGGGTCGTGTCAATCAATTTTTCCTCAAGGACATGCTCTTGCAAAAATATGGTCCAGGAAGAGGCGTGGGATTTCGCTATGGCTGGATGTGGCCGGAATTTTCCATCGACCTCTCCTTTGACAACGAGGAAAAGACCGGCGCCCTTTTCTACACCTTTGAAGGCACTCTGGACTAACGCATAGCCCGCACCTATCCCATGAGCACAGAAAAACACACGACACACAGGCCCAAAGCTCGATACAAGGCGTTCTACATTCTGAGCGTTCTGGCCCTCGCCGCCCTGTTCTGCGTCTCTTTCGGCGTCATATATACTCTCATAGTCTCTCCACCAGATAAACCGGAAACCATGATGCGCATGGTTTATCTGATCATGGTCGGAGGGTTCTTCATCCTCGCCGCCCAAGCCCTGCTTATTCTCAAACGCGTTATGTCAGTCATGGACTGCGATGCTGTTACAGCCGAAGAAATGGCAGAACGTCTCGAACAACTGGCCATTCTCGACGACCTGACCAAGGCCTACAATCGGGGCAAGTTTGAATCCGTTACCACGCGAGAACTTGCCAATGTACGCCGATACCAACACGAACTATCAGGTATAATTTTCGACGTGGACAACTTCAAAACCATCAACGAAGACCATGGCTACAGCACTGGCGACCGACTTCTGGCCAACTTGGCCCATTATGTCAATGGCAAGCTCAGAAACAACGACTATCTGTTCCGTTGGCGCGGCGGGAAATTCATCATCCTCGCTCCGCACACCGAACTAGACAAAGCCGCGTTGGTGGCAGAGAAACTCCGCCAAATAGTCTCTCATAAACTCTTTGGCGGAAAAATCAAAATGTCCATATCCCTTGGCGTAGCCCAAGCCAACGCCGAAGATACGACGGACACTTTCATGCAACGCCTTCAAGCCGCACTTGCAGGTGCAAAAAATTCTGGCAAAAACCGCGTCGCCATCAATAAGAATGACAGTTCACAGTCTTAACGATCTCCCCGCGGCTTAATCGACGCGCACACCTTTCCTCCAACAAAAATTTTAACAGGCTTCCCCTTGCCCGGTATTATGCGCTATGCTCGTATCAATCGATACCGGCCCCTCAATAACGGAATAGGATGAGACCATGCCATTCAACAAGCGCGCCTCGATCTTCAAAAACACGCCTGCTCGCGTCATCCTCCCTTCCGCTCTTATGCTTTTCCTTTTTGCTGGGTCCATTTTCTTCTATTTTCTGCCTTCTCTGGAACACGCTCTCATGCAATCCCAAAAGAACGTTATCAAGGAAATAACCAGTTCTGTCATTGGTTCGTTAGCCCACCTTCAAACCCAGGTTGAACGAGGCGAACTGACTGAAGAAGTCGCAAAAACAACGGCTAAAGAAATGGTCAAGACCATGCGATACGGCCAAGACTTCAAAGATTATTTCTGGATATCCGACATGAACGCCATCATGGTCATGCATCCGTACCTTCCAGAACTGGATGGTCAGGACCTCACGGATTTTCAGGACATGAAAGGCAACCCCGTCTTCAAAAATTTCGCAAAAACCATCCGAGAAAAAGGCGACGGATTTGTCGAATACTACTGGCAGTGGCAGGATCAACCAAACCAAATTGCCCACAAGATTTCTTATATCCGCGAATTCAAACCATGGGGATGGATTATCGGGACAGGGCTCTATACCGAGGACGTTGCGGCTAAAATCGCAACATACCGAAACAGACTCGCAATTGTTTTCCTTGCCATCCTCGTGGTCGTCACCCTGCTCTCCTTATACATCATTCAACAAATGTTCCTGTCTGAAAAGAAACGATCCACCATTCAGAATCAACGGGAACGTCTGGTCCGCGTCCTCCAAGAGAGTGAAGAAAGATACCGAACCATCGCGGACTTCGCATATGATTGGGAAACCTGGGTCGATACCAACGGCTCCATCCTATACTGCTCTCCTGCCTGCGAACGCATCACCGGATATCCCCCTGAAAAATTCTTCACCACCCCGGAACTTGTCCGTGACATCATTATTGATGAAGATCTGGCATCTTGGGATGCATACTGCGTCAAAGCCAACACCGACCACGGGGATTCTCTGGATTTTCGCATCACATCAGCACACGGCGAAACTCGTTGGCTCGGAGTGGTAGGCAGGGCTGTATCCGGTATCGGGGGCAAGCCGCTGGGCATCCGATTCAGCTTTCGGGACATAACAGATCGCAAACTCATGGAAGACCAACTCCGACATCAAGCGCTGCATGATCCATTGACCAACCTGGCCAACCGCACACTCTGCCTGGACCGCATCGAACAAGCCATGCACAGAGCTAAACGGCGAGAAAATTATTTTTTTGCTGTCGTCTTTCTGGACCTTGATCGTTTCAAGATCATCAATGACTCACTAGGGCATCGCTTCGGGGACATGGTCCTGACTGAAACAGGTGTACGACTGTCTGAAGAAATGCGAGGGCTGGACACTGTTTCCCGATTCGGCGGAGATGAATTCGTCCTGCTTCTCGATGAACTCTCCAGTCCCGGCGAAGCCATACGAATTATCAAACGCATCCGTGAAAAAATGTCCAAACCCTTCCGTTTCAGCGGCAGCGAAGTACAGACAACAGCCAGTTTTGGCATTGTTCTCAGCCCCGTGATCGACATCAAACCGGCTGATGTACTTCAACATGCAAACATTGCCATGCACCGCGCCAAAGAAGCAGGACGTAATCGATTCAAGGTCTTTACCGAACGCATGCTGGAAACTGCAGTAGACCAACTGACACTCGAAAACGATATGCGTCGCGGACTTAAATCCAACGAATTTCATCTGGCCTACCAACCCATTTTGAATCTGGACAACTCCGACCTGATAGGCTTTGAAGCATTAGCCAGATGGAGTCACCCTAGGCGAGGCAATATTCCACCGTCAGAGTTCATCCCCATGGCTGAAGAATCAGGACTTATTATCCAACTCGGCGAGTGGGTGTTGCGTAAGGCGCTGGAAACTCTCGCTCAATGGCGTGAAAAATCACCTGGCGCAGAGAATGTCTATATGTCCGTCAATCTCTCAAGCAAACAATTCACCCGGCTCGAGCTCGATAAGATGGTCGTCAAGGCGTTGAAAGACCACGACCTTCCACCATCATGCCTCCAACTGGAAATCACTGAGTCAGCCATCATGGATAACACGGAATCCGCCATTCGCTCGCTCCACCGTTTGCGCAAGGCTGGCATCCACTTTTCCATTGACGACTTTGGCACAGGGTATTCTTCACTGTCACAGCTTCAACAATTGCCGGTCGACACACTCAAAGTGGACCGCGCCTTTATTTCTCGCATGAAAACAGACCCCGAGAATATGGAGATCGTCCGCGCCGTTATTGCTTTGGCTCATTCTCTTGAATTGAACGTCATTGCCGAGGGCGTTGAAGACCCAGACCAGCTCTGTTCACTCATGGATCTAAATTGCCAATGCGTTCAAGGATTTTTCTTCCATGAACCCATGACCAACACAAAAGCTCTGGAACTCATTGAACGACGGAGTAATAAAGGGAGTGGGACTTCTAAAAATAAATTGGAACAAGCCAAACGGGACTGCAAAAAGGACAAAGGAAATAAGTAATCAATGCAAGAAAGCCTTCCGAAAGTAATACTTTCAGAAGGCTTTCTTGCATTTTTATACGTGTAGTTATTCGCCGAGATATGCCTTTCTGATATCAGGATTGGACAGCAGTTTGTGTGCGTCGTCCTCCATGACCACCTTACCGGTTTCCAAAACATACCCACGCTGTGCGGCCTGCAAAGCAAGATTGGCATTCTGTTCAACCAACACCACGGTCACACCTTGACTGTTTATCATCTTCACGATGTCGAAAATCTGCTTGACGAGCAATGGGGCTAACCCCATGGACGGCTCATCCAAAAGCAAAACTTTGGGACGGCTCATAAGGGCACGGGCCATGGCCAGCATTTGCTGCTCACCACCGGATAGAGTGCCGCCGAGCTGTTTGCGCCGCTCCCGAAGCTTCGGGAACAAATCAAACACGCGCTCCACGTCTTCCTTGATATTCGACGAGTCAGTGCGAAAAAACGCGCCCATGTCGAGATTCTCCAACACGGTCAAACGCGGAAAAATACGACGGCCCTCGGGTACCTGACATAATCCCATGGTGGGCAATACTTCGGACCCAACGTCGTTAATGCGTTTACCTTTGTAGAGGATATCGCCCTCCACGGCCTTGATTATATTGCAGATCGTCATCAACGTAGTAGACTTTCCGGCACCGTTAGCCCCAATGATGGAAACGATCTCACCATCATAGACCTTGAGCGAGATACTCTTCAACGCCTGGATGCGACCATAGGCCGAAACCACATTCTTCAATTCCAATATAGGTGTCTTATCCGCCATAATTCTACTTTAATTACTCCGCTTCTTCGGAACGGCGTCCGACACGTTTTGCAGGCCAGATACCAGCCGGACGAATAAGCATCATAAGAGTCATGACACCACCGAACACGAGCATTCGGTATAACTCCAGCCCTCTGAACATCTCAGGTAAAGCCACCAAGGCAAGAACGCCGAGGATAACACCCGGGATGGACCCCATGCCACCAAGCACAACCATGGCGAGCACCATTGCGGATTCCAGAAAGGAAAAGGACTCAGGTCCCACAAATTTCATACGCGCGGCAAAAAAGGCACCAGCAAACCCGGCGAATGTTGCACCCATGGCATACGCCAAAAGCTTCAGAAGAAACGTATTCACACCCATAAGTTCCGCAGCCGTCTCATCCTCACGAATGGCTTCCCAGGCACGCCCGATGCGCGAATAGTTCAACCGATATACCGCAAGAATGGTGAATACCGCGATAGCCAGAATGACATAATACATGGACCAAAGCGGTTTGAAATTGAAACCGAACAGCTCAGGGCGAGGAATGGACAATATACCATTTGGACCATTTGTCAGTGCCATCCAGTTGTTCAGGATAAGCCGGACGATCTCACCGAATCCGAGGGTGACGATAGCCAGATAATCGCCACGCATACGCAGTGTCGGATACCCGATTATACAACCGGCAATGGCAGCAGTCAGTGCGGATATGGGCAGACACAGCCAGAACGACAGCCCGAAATGCAGGCTCATGAGGGCATAGGTATATGCACCGACGCCATAAAAGGCGATATATCCAAGATCGAGCAGACCGGCCAAACCGACAACAATATTCAAACCAAGTCCGAGACAGATATAAATAAGCACGGAAATGGACACATCGTGAGCATACCGGCCAGTGACCAACGGGAAAATGATGGCAAGAGCAAGGACAATGGTCAGCAAAATCCAACGAGGTGTTTTCTCATAGGCCTGCCCCAAAACTCCAGTTGCGGACTTGAGGGGCGTGCCCACCATATCCAGATGACCGGCTTCCTTGACCTGATAGAAGAACATGATGAAGACAGCAGCCACAGCCACATAGCCGAAGACCTTGAACGTCTTGCCGAATTCCAGTCCCTCTGGAGTGATACCGAGCAACGGCCACAGCAGAATGAGAAACCAGATCAGGCCGACACCGCAGCCTATCCATAATTTTTTAGACTCGCGTATCGTCAACGTTCTCTCCCATAATGCCGGTGGGTCGGAAATACAGCACGGCGATCAAAATAATGAAGGCGAACACATCCTTGTACTCACCGGAAATGTATCCGGCGGCAAAGATCTCAACCATGCCGATAATCAGCCCGCCAACAAGCGCGCCGGTAATGTTGCCGATACCGCCGAGCACGGCTGCGGCAAAAGCCTTGATTCCGGGAACGAATCCCATGGAATAGTTAACCGAGCCATAATACAGGCCGACCATGATACCCGCTGCCGCAGCCAACCCCGCGCCGATGGCGAAAGTAATAGCAATGATGCGGTTGGAATTGATACCTACCAGCGCGGACATGATCTTGTCCTGTGATGTGGCACGCATGGCACGTCCTATGCGGGTCTTGAAGACCAACACGTTCAGCCCAACCAGAAGTACTGCGGTCAAGGCCACAATGAAAATCTGCATATAGGAAACTGAGACCAGCCCCCATTCGAATCCACCGGATGTAATTTCCGTGGGATATGCCTTGTCATAGACGCCCTGGGTAAGCATAAGCCCATTTTGCAGAAAAATGGACATACCGAGCGCGGCCAGAAGCGCGGCCAGTCGAGAGGCCTGTCTGAGCGGCTTGTAGGCGAGCTGCTCCACGGCCATGGCAAGCAAAGCACAGTATCCCATGGACAGAACCAGCGCGATGGCCAGACAGGCATATGGGTGCAGGCCTTGCGCGGCCAGATAAGAAATCAGGATCACGCCCATATACCCACCCGCAGCAAAAAATTCACCGTGAGCAAAGTTGATGAGCTGAATGATGCCGTAGACCATGGTATACCCCAAGGCTATCAGTGCATAGACACCGCCAAGGGTGATACCGTTGATCAACTGCTGTATGAAAAATTCTAAATCCATGGTGTTCCAGTATCCGGGGCCCTGCTCAAGCAGGGCCCCGATTTGGTTGCAATCTGGTGTATATTAATACTTTTCGCCGGTCAGAGAATTCCAGTACGGAGTAAACTCGCCGTTGATAACCTTGTACACGGTGTAGTTGGAGCCGGAATCACCGTTTTCCACATAGCTGAGCTGTTTGGAAGCGCCGGTAAAATCGAGCTTCAACAGTTCTTCGCGGACCTTGGAAGGTTCCGTGGTTCCAGCGGCCTTGACTGCCAGCATATATGCCATGGCGGAGTCAAAGGAATATGCTGAGTATGCACCAGGTTCATTACCGGTCTTGGCCTTATACTTGGTCAAGAATTCAATATATTTCGGAGCGTCTTTATCAATTGCACCGAAAGTACAATACATGCCATCGGAATCACCCTTGGCAATTTCGATGAGTTTGGGATGATAAACAGCGTCCTGTCCCATCAAAGTAGCAGTGATACCCATACGCTTGGCCTGAAGAACCATGAGCGCACCAGTGGCGGAGTTCTGCAAGGAGATATAAAAGAGATCCGGGTTAGCGGCTTTGACCTTGGTCAGCACAGCCGAAAAGTCCTTGTCGCCCTGATTCACATGGTCATGTTCCAAAACGTTGATACCAGCGGCGGTGGCGGCGGTGGCAACACCTTCAGCAAGTCCCTGTGAATATGTGGTCTTATCGTCAACGATAAAGACAGACTTTACATTTTCAACGTCTGTCATGAATTTAACAGCTGCCGGAGCCTGATGGTCATCACGACCACAGGTACGGAACATATAAGGCAAACCACGCTCGGTCACCTTGGGGTTGGTAGACCCCGGAGTGATCATAATAATATTTTCTTCAGCCAAAGTCTCGGAAGCAGGGATGGTAGAGCTGGAGCAATATGAACCGACAACACCCGTAACTTCTTCGTTTATGAGCTTGTTTGCAGCAGCCACGGCCTGTTTGGGATCACACGCAGTATCCTGAGGAAAGACTTGAATATCGGTAAATCCGGGAATCCCACCCTCAGCCTTGATAACTTCAACGGCAATCTCTGTGCCCTGACGAATATCGTTACCATCAGCAGCATACGGGCCAGTCAGCGGGGACATGGTACCGATCTTGAGAATCTGTTCGGCTTTTTTCTCTTCGCCGCCGCAGCCCGCGAGCAGCAGACCAAGAGCAGCCAGAGCCACTACCAGTACGAGTAAACGTTTCATAAACACTCTCTCCATTCGTTGCGGTTGCAGCCAGCCTCTCTACTGGCCCAAATATGCTTCAATTACTTCAGGATTCTTCTGAATTTCTTCAGGCAGTCCTTCCGCAATCATCACCCCATGATCGAGAACAACGATTCTATTGCATATGCCCATAACGACCTTCATATCATGCTCCACCATAAGCACGTTAATGCCGAGGTCGGTGATATGGCCGATAAATTCCATCAACTCCAAAGATTCTGCCGGATTCAAACCAGCCGCAGGTTCATCAAGTAAAAGTGTGTGCGGTTCACTCGACAAGGCACGGGCTATCTCGAGTCTCCGCTGATGACCATACGGCAGATTGGAAGCCACCTCATCGGAGATGTCACCCAGTCCCATGAACTCAAGGGCTTTTTGCGATTTCTCGATGATGCGCTCTTCTTCCCGCTTCTGACCGGGACTGCGCAAAATCGCACCGATAACACCGCTTTTTGACCGGCTATGCTGGGCCACCATGCAGTTCTCCAGCGCCGTCATATTCTGAAAAAGCCTGATATTCTGAAAAGTACGGGCTACGCCCATGGAAAGGACTTGATACGGTCGGCGGCCCGTAATGGTCGTCCCGTCATAGGACACAGTGCCACTCGAAGCCGTATATACGCCAGTGATGACATTGAAGACAGTCGTTTTCCCCGCTCCGTTGGGGCCGATCAATCCGACGACCTCGCCCTTACCCACGGAAAAGGAAACGTCGGTCAAAGCTTGTAGCCCACCGAATCGGACACATATGTCGTCAAGAATAAGATTTGCCATACAATTCCAATGAAAGAGTAGTATCATGCACTCCCGAGTGGGAGTCTCCGAGCCATTCCAATGCAATCATATGAAATGACGAACTTTTTACAGGGGCTATATTTATTACCCCATTTAAAAAAAAATGTCTAACTCACGTTGAAACAATTGATAAACAGAGTAATATTTAGCCAACTTCACAAAACACAGAATTTCATTCAGAATTGATCACGCTTTTTTCAAACAAACGTGATAATTGTTGCGAATTCTCATTCTTTCGAATCCGTGGAAAAACCAACGCGTGCGCTTTTCTTCTTTTCGCGGATGCGATAATCCCTTGCCAGACATCAAAGAGGAGAGTCCAAATGACAAAGACAGTTTTGATTACAGGTGCCACAGCCGGATTCGGAAAGGCTATGGCCGAACGTTATGCGGCAGAAGGCTGGCAATTGGTCCTGACAGGACGTCGAAGCGACAGGTTGGAACAATTAAAACAAGATCTCACCCCAGCCAAAGTTCACACCATCACCTTCGATATTCGCGACAAAGAAGCCTGCTTCAAAGCAGTGGAAAAACTCCCTTCCGGATTCAAAAATGTGGATGTTCTCGTCAACAACGCAGGTCTTGCACTCGGTCTTGACCCAGCCCAGTCCTGCGATCTCACAGATTGGGAAACAATGATCGACACCAACATCAAGGGACTCATGTACATGACCCGCGCCCTGCTCCCGTCCATGGTCGAACGCGATCAGGGCCATATCGTCAATCTCGGTTCCGTGGCCGGTACATATCCATATCCCGGTGGCAACTGCTACGGCGGAACCAAGGCGTTCGTAAATCACTTCTCCAAGAACCTCCTTGCTGATCTGCTCGGCACCAAGATCCGCGTCACCAACATCGAACCCGGACTCTGCGAATCCGAGTTCTCAGTCGTCCGCTTCAAAGGCGACAAAAACTCCGCCGACAAGGTCTACCAAGGTACCCAACCCATCGTCCCCCAAGACATAGCCGAGATCGTTTACTGGACAACAACCTTACCCGCACACATCAACATCAACTCACTCGAAGTCATGCCCGTCGACCAAGCTTTCTCGCCTTTCGCTATCAATAGAAAATAAGAATGCCTCCGGCGGCTGGGGGAAGGGGAGGAAAACCCCTTTGAAAAGGGTTCTTTCCTCCCCTTCCCCCAGACCCCCATCCCTTCCTTTTCCTAAACTTTTTGTGTCGCCTT
This sequence comes from Pseudodesulfovibrio nedwellii, assembly GCF_027923765.1. NCBI lineage: Bacteria > Pseudomonadati > Thermodesulfobacteriota > Desulfovibrionia > Desulfovibrionales > Desulfovibrionaceae > Pseudodesulfovibrio > Pseudodesulfovibrio nedwellii. Next base: position 2,275,412 of record NZ_AP026709.1, read on the forward strand.
CGGCGATAAAAACGCTTAATCACTATTTGTAATATTCAAAAAAAACGTCTTTATAGTATCCAACTCCTAATATAGCATTTAGCTAAAACATTAAGGAGATGCCATGACTGACTTTCATTTTTCATTACGCTTTAGTCCCGATAAAATCCCCGCATTAGCAAGTAAATATAACCCTAAAGATGATTTAGAAGTCGAACAAATTGGTAAGACAGCACAAGAGCGAGGGTTTTTATTAAAACCCGAATTCCTTAAAATTTGCGCCTGAAAGTCACCAAGAACAAAACCACATGTCGAAAAAAATGAAGCATCGCTCGTTGAAGAAATCACACGCATAGCGTTCTCCAATCCCTTTGAAGACATTCGCATCGGCATATTACCCTTATTACAAGGTGTTCAATTCCCGACAGCCTCTGCAATTCTCCACCTAACTCATAAAGATCGTTATCCCATTCTCGACTTTCGAGCCTTATGGTCATTAGGCATTGATCCTCTTCCAAATGATTACACAGTTTCCTTTTGGAACAACTACACAAAAAAATGTCGCAAATTAGCCGACCAAACTAAACTCTCTATGCGCACAGTTGACCGTGCCCTCTGGCAATATTCATCAGAAAACCAACCCAAATGATCTAAACAGCTCTTCAAATTTAGCTGGAGTGCCTTGGGGTGCATCGCACCCCAACAACGGCTATCCCTCCCCGACCACGTGAGACTTGGGAGAGTGGTGCAGATGTGCATTTTCTCGGGCGCAGCCGACCCGCAACCGTATCTTCATACGGTGAGGACTCGGTAAGGCCGAAAAATGTGCAGATGCGCCGCTATCGCAAGCCGTGTGTAGCCCGGATAACGCGCAAAAAAAGACCCCGCGCCATACAGCGCGGGGTCTTGTTTTTGAGCGGTAATCCGGGTCTACCAGCTATCGCCGCCGAATGCGTCGCCACCGAGACCAAAGTCGGCTTCGGGTTCGCCGCCAACTTCGGGGCCGGTGGACTGAGCGTCACCAGCGTCAGCAGCAGCGCCGTCACCGGCAACACCGGCAACCACAACGCCCTGGCTCTTGACCTTGTCGACTTCCGCCATCAGATCATTGAGCTTCTTGGTCATATCGTCGAGCTTACCAGAAGCAACGGTGACTTTCTGTTCACCAGCAGCATTCTGAGCATCGATGGTCTTGACCTTGGCTTCCAAGGGGCTGATCTTTGCAGCCAGCTCGGCCTTTTCAGCATTCAGTTTTTCAACTTCAGCCTGAAGGGCAGCTTTTTCTTCTTTCAAACCGGCCAGGATGTCCAGGACAGCCTTGGCGCGGACAGCCTCACCTTCGGGCAGGGCTTCAATCTTGACCTGATTACCGAGCTTGGCGATGTCGCCTTCGGCATAAGAAGTCAGACCGGGTTCTTGTTCATAAATCCAGGCCTTGGACAGAGCTTGTGCCACAGGGGCGACGTCTGCGTCCACGGAATCAGCCTGGGTGATGTAAGCCAGCATATCGAGCTGAGTCTGGTCAGCGGTGTCACCGCGGAGCACAGACACAAAAGCGTTCATTGGGAATACCTTAGCTTCAGCCATTTGATGCCTCCTTAACTAAGTAAGCTTCGTTTTTATGTTCACCCAGGCGACTATTTGTCGGCGCCCATGGGGATGCGGCCAATCTTCTTGGCGTAGGACAATGCCACTGTACGGTATACCAAATGACCCAACTTGGACCACGGCAGGTACGCGAGCAACATGAACACACCGATCAGATGCACGTAATAGATCGGGTAAGCCAGTACTGCTACGTCGAGTACACGGAAAACCATGGCAGCGATACCAGTCAGAAAGATGGTCCAGATCAAAGTGATCAGGTACCAGTCATACCAACTGGAGGACTGCTTGGCTTCGTCCAGGTTCACACGACGTTTGGTCAGAGCCATAAGGCCGTAAACCCCCAGACCAGCGCCGACCAGAGCCAGCAGCTTGACAGGATGATAAAACGGCATGGGTGTATGACCGATAGCAGACACGATGTCGCCCAAGCCAGTGATGCCAAGGAAACGCAGTGTCCAGCCGCCCCAGTGACCTGCAGCGACAGTACCGGTAACGATCATCAGAGCGATAAAAGAGAACATCAACCAGCGGTGGCCGGCAGCGCGCTTGATATCCAACTCGTCAGCTTCGTCATCATTACAATCCAGAAACTGGGTGTGCTGCAGAATTTCATACTTGGCAGTATCGATCAGACAAGCAATGAAGCTCGGCTCATCCTTACGACCAACGATGAATGTCTTGGGCTGCTCTTTGAAGGCCTTGAGCATATTGCGCACACCTGCATAAAAACCCCAAATCATGAAGGCGAAAACCAACATGAAGACAGGGTCAATGACATAGTCACCAGGGAACAGACCACCAAAGACGATCTGGCCGTCTGCGGCGGGGACCCAACCATGAGTGGCTGCATCCCAGTTGAATGTAGGCAGGAATGAACCAACCTTGCTGGCCATAATAAACCAGACGATACCATAAAACAGGGCCGGAACAGCAGCCAGAGGCAGCATGCCGCTGGAGCTGGACATCAGCTTGCCGATAATCGGCAGCGGAGCCAGAGTGCGATAGGCCATGTTACGCAGGGCAGCCAGCAGGTCACCCGGCTTGGCACCACGAGGGCACAATGTAGAACAGGTGCCGCAGTTATGACACAACCAGATATCAATATCGTTAACCAGGCGATCCTTGAGTCCCCACTGAGCCCAGACCATCTCCTTGCGGGGATACGGGTTGTCAGCCGGAGACAGAGGACAGACCACCGAACAGGTGGCGCACTGGTAGCATTTTTTCAGGGAGTCGCCGCCTATGGCCTGCAACTCTTCTACGAACTTAAGGTCCGGTTGTACCTTGACGGTATTAGACATGCCGTACCTCCTAGTAACCCTTGAACGGGTTGGGGCCGAAGTTGGTGGTGATGTTCTCAACGAACTCGTCGATCATGGCCGGAACCTGATCGTACATGTCGATGGAGACCTCGTACTGTTCAACGCGTTCAGGCTCGACACCGAGACGTCCCAGGGACTCAGCGATGTTTTCCTTACGGCGGTTACACAGTTCCGAACCCTTGACGAAGTGGCACTGATAGTCGTCGCCGTACTTACAGCCAAGCATCATCACGCCATCAATGCCCTTGGACATTGCGTCAGCGACCCAGATGGCATTGACAGAACCAAGGCAGCGCACAGGAAGGAAGCGCACATATGGGCTCCAGCTTTTACCGCGCATAGCAGCCATGTCCAGAGCCGGGGTAGCATCGTTCTCACACGCCAGGACGATAATGCGGGGACCGCCTTCTTCCAGGGTATCGGGAACTTTGACTTCCTTGATGGCCTGACCAATCTGGCTGACGCCATAGTTGGAGAAGGAGATAACACGTTCCGGACATGCACCCATGCAGGTACCGCAACGGCGGCAGCGGGTGGGATTCGGAAGCGGCGTACCCTTCTCGTCATCGTCCAGAGCACCAAACGGACACTCCTCGGTGCAACGCTTACACTGAGTACAACGCATGAAGTTAAACTCAGGAAAGCTCAAGTCACCAGAACGGGGATGTACAGACATACCACGGTTGGCGGACTCAATGCACTGGATAGCCTTAAGGGCGGCACCAGCTGCATCCTCTGCGGCAAGACCAAGGCCCATGGGCTGACGCACGCAACCAGCGGCGTAAACGCCTGTGCGGCGGGTCTCGTAAGGGAAGCAGATATAGTTGGAATCAGCGAACCCGTCGAACAACTCAAGGTCCGGGAATGCCGGGCCTTGGCGGTAGACGAAGTTCATAGTCGGATTTGCTGCGGTAGTCGGGACGATGGCGGTGGGAACCACAACCATGTCGGCGGCCAATTCGATATCTGCACCCAACAGGGTATTCTCGGCCTTGATGACAACGGAGCTGCCAGCCTCGGAAACACCGGTCACGGTGCCCTTGGTCAACATGATGCCCGGATCGTCCTGAGCGGCCTGATAGTATTTTTCATTAATGCCGGGAACCATCATGTGATCATAGATCACGTAGGCTGTAGCATTGGGAGCAAGCTCACGCACATAGTTGGCATGTTTCAAAGCGACCAGGGAAGTCAGCTCAGAACTGTATGCCAGGTGCTTAGCGGATTCCTTATCAGGATAATGGAAGGTCTCACACTCATCTTCTTCAGTGCTGCTTTCGTCGCAAGGCAATTCTTCTTCACATGCTTCGCCGCATGGGTCGTAAGAAACGCCTTCCATCAACAGAGTGGTATCAACGATGAAAGCGACAGAGGACGGAGTGCGACCATCTGCGGTCTTAATGCCACCGTTTGCAGCCATGGCTTCAAATTCGGCAGAAGTCACGACGTTCTTGATGGAACCGTAACCCAAAGGAGCCAAGAATTCGGTCTTGCCCGGCACGAATCCGGTAGCCATGACGACTGCGCCGATCTCGTACTCGGTACCAGCGATGGTAGCCTTGTACTGAGCCGGAGCGCCAGCCAGGGCTTCAACAGTAGCACCGGTAATAACCTGAATCTTGTCGTTGGACTCGACCTGGCTAATAACACCGGCAATATCAATCTTCTCCGCACGGTCACCAAAAGGTGCACCCAGCGGATAGGATTTATACATGGTAGCAGCCTTGCCACCAAGCTTATCATCCTGTTCAACGAGGATTACGGAGTAACCCACACTGGCAGCGTTGAGAGCCGCGTTCAAACCGGTGTAACCACCACCCACGACCAAAATGGTCTTGTAGGGATCCGGCAGTTCCGGTTCGGGAATCCGGCTGTTGAACAGCTTGATGATTCCCATGTTAGTGTAATCCTTGGCGATGACTTCCATCTGACCAGGGAACTGAGGATCTTCCTGATAGGACCAGACGCACTGCTCACGCAGAGAGACTCGTTCCACCTGGACTTTTTCGCCGAACTTGAAAACGTCCCACTTGGCGCGGGGCGAGCAGGCGCAGCAAACCACGCCATCCAGATCGTTCTCGGCGATATCGGCCTCAATCATGGCCTTGCCTTCCGGGCTACAAAGAACCGGGTTGGACTTGGCCACGGCAACGTAGGAGGAGTGTTTGCCATTGGCAGCGAATTCGGCCAGGGCATCGACATCGAGATTTGCCCCGATGTCACAACCTCCACAGATATATACTCCAAGCTTTTCAGCCATTGGTTACCTCCCTACCACGGTTTGAATCGCCTTCATCGCGGCAGCAGTGCCGGACTGGGCGGACTTCATGACGTCAAAGGGCTGTTTGGCACAACCGGCGGCAATGATTCCTTCGCCGTCGATGACGAAACCGTCAACGTCAATCTTTCCAGCCGGGGCCTTAAGACCAGCACAGCTGGGCTCCATACCGGTAGCCAGAACGACCATGTCATATGTCTCTTCGGTCTTGATACCGGTGAGCGCATTTTCCACGGTGACGATGGGGTTGCCTTGGGCGTCTTCAACAATGTCAGCGACCTTGCCCTTAACCAAGCTGAGTTTTTCATCGGCTTCGGTGATGGACTTGAACTTGTCATAACGACCGGGGGTACGCAGATCAATGTAGTAGATCGTTGCACTGGCGTCAGAACGTTCACGGACATAGCGAACATGCTTAAGTGAAGCCATGCAGCAAATGTAGGAACAGTAGTTCAGATGATTCTGGTCGCGAGAACCGGCACACTGGACAAAAGCAATCTTCTTGGGTTCTGCACCGTCAGAAGGACGCTGAATCTTACCAGAGGTCGGGCCGTTAGGCGCACACAGACGCTCGAACTGCATGTTGGTGACCACATTTTTCAAAGTACCGCCACCAAGGTTGGTCAGCTTGGAAACATCATAAGGTTTCCAACCCGTTGCAACAACAATAGCACCGACAGCCAAGTCAATTTCCTTGGCAGCGTCGTCCAGCTCAACGGCATCGTACGGACAGGATGCCTTAATGGCTTCCAGTTCGGACTCGGATGCATTCTCAGCATCCACAACGTAGCGCATGGGGAACATGAAGGGATGTGTCTTGTATGCCAGACTGCGAGTACCTGTGCCGAAATCAAATTCGGACTCGATCTTGGTGGAAGTTGCCTTCTCACACTTGCCACAGGCAGTACATTTTTCATTCACGAAGCGAGGACGCTGCGTGATCTTGACATCGTAGTTACCGGCGGTACCGGAAACGGATGTCACATCGGCCATTGTAATGACCTTTACATTTGGATTGTTCTTAATCCGTTGAAACTGAATCTCCAGACCACAGGACGGAGGACACAGCTTAGGGAAATACCGATTCAGCTGTGCAACCCTACCACCAATGTAGGGGTTTGTTTCAACGATGTAAACCTCGTAGCCGACTTCGGCAGCTTCGAGGGCGGCGGTGATTCCTGCGAACCCCCCGCCTACAACGAGAATACTATTATTCGACATTCTCTTAATTCCTCCCGAATAAAGTTGAGGCTCAGCCAACAAAATGGCCTAAACCCGGACCGGGAGCCCGTTCCCGGCCCGGATTCAGACCATTTTAGCCCCGGACATTTAGAAGTGTCCGCGGGCCGGGGGCCCGCGGACACGGGGTGATCATTACCTAATGCTTAGGCGTCGGGGATGATCTTGACGTAAGGCTTCTTGAAGATAGTAGTCACGCCAGTGGCGGGATCGTACGTGGAGTTACAGAAGCACTTCCACTTGGAATCGTCCAGACCCATGAAGTCGCCGCGGTAGTAGAAGCCCGGGTAACGGGATTCTTCACGGAACTCGATGTGCTGCATGTGCAGGCGGACGGTCCAGAGGCGGTGGAACTGTTCCCAACAGCGCATCAGTTCGTGGAGATCACGAGCTGCGAGCTTCTTGGAATCTTCTTCCATCATGCCGATCAACCAGAAACCGGTGTTCAGCAGAGCCTTGGAGGTCATGTACAGAGTAGCAACACCACCACCATATTCATCGGTGCACTTAATGAGGCGCATCATGAAGTTATGGGGAGTGATGTAAGCAGGGTTGACAACAGGATCGGTGGAACCGGCCTTGTTCTCTTCGTATGTGTACCAGGGCTGATAGAGCTCTTTAGCGAGATCAGCAGCGGTTTCCTTGATTGCGGGCTTGAAGTCCTTGTGGTCGACAACCCAACGGACCATCTGCTTACCGACGATGCGGCCTTCAGCATGGGAACCGGAGGAGAACTTGTGACCAGAAGCGCCAACACCATCAGCACAAGTCCAGAGGCCGTTGACGGAGGTCATACGGTTGTAGACCTTACCGTTGTCAGCTTTGATCTTGTAAGACTCGGGAACCCATTCTTCATCAGGGCCGGAACACCAGATGCCGCAGCAACCGGAGTGAGAGCCGAGGAGGTAAGGTTCGGTAGGCATGATTTCAGAACCACGATCCTCAGGAGCGCAGTTAGTAGCAGCCCAGAGGTTAGCCTGGCCAACGCACATGTCGAGGAAATCTTCCCAAGCTTCAGACTCGAGATGCTTCCATTCGGGACCGGACAGGTCGCCGCCAACAGTGTTCAGCAGGGCAGTCTTGGTGTCCATGAAGATCGGGCCGCGGCCTTCACGCATTTCACGGAGCATCATGTGGTTACGCAAGCAGGTGGGGATAATGTGACCCTTGGCGTAGCCGCGATCCTCGTAAGGCTTCAGCATAGCACGGTTGGTCTCACAGTAATCTTCACCCTTGTAGTTGGTAGCTTTGGCCTTGAAGAGGAGGAACCAAGCGCCGACCGGACCGTAACCATCTTTGAAACGGGCGGGGACGAAGCGGTTTTCCATCATGGTCATTTCGCCGCCAACCTGGGCAACCATGGTGTAAGTGGAACCTGCGTTCCATACGGGGTACCATGCGCGACCCATTCCCTCTCCAGTGGAGCGGGGACGGTACACGTTAACAGCACCACCACAAGCGACAACAGCTGCGTTGCACTTGTAGACGTAAACTTTATTCTCGCGAGTGGAGAAACCAACAGCACCAGCGATGCGGTTAGGCTCGTTAGCGTCCAGCAACATCTTAACGATGAATACACGCTCAACGTAACGATCTTCACCAATGGCGTTCTTGGCAGCTTCAGCAACGATGCACTTGTAGGACTCACCGTTGATCATGATCTGCCAACGACCGGAGCGAACCGGAGCGTCGCCGTTACGGATGGCGAGGCCTTCAGCCTTAGCCTTGGCACCGTCGAGGTTCTTGCCGTCTTTCTTAACCCAAACGGGGAGGCCCCATTCTTCAAAGAGATGGACAGAATCATCAACGTGACGGCCGAGGTCGAAGATCAAATCTTCGCGGACGATGCCCATGAGGTCGGTACGGACCATACGGACGTAATCGTCGACATCGTTGTCGCCGCAGTATGTGTTAATAGCAGACAAACCCTGAGCAATTGCGCCGGAGCGATCAAGAGCAGCCTTGTCAACGAGTTCGAGGGTGATGGACGGATCGACTTTTTCGATCCAGCGCATGGCTTCGAAAGCGGCACCGCAGTTACCCATGCCACCGCCGACCATCAGAATATCAACGTCTTTTTCGATGATTTCCGGCTCGGCGAGAGCAACACCCTTGGAAGCTTCTTTGCTGGGAAGCAGAGGCATAATATTTCTCCTAGTATTTAACGTGATTCAAGCAGTCTTAAAGACAATTACACAGGCTGGACTAGACCAGGCTGCCGTAATCTTCCATCTTCCACTCTTTCTTCAGGTCAGCTTCGGTGATGGAAGCTTCTTCCATTGCAGTCGCAATCGGGGTAACGAGTTCAGACTCGGTGAACAACAATTCGTTGTCCAGATCGGTCGGCTCGGGCTTACCTTCGAAAGGCTTGATGGAACCTTCAGCAGTAGTACGGATGGGGAACTTGAAACGTTTCACGCTGCCATTACGGAATTTGATGGTCCACATGATATCTTCAGCGGAGCGCATCGGGATGGAAGTACCACCCATGGGGGCGAAGTCGGCATACGGACGGGCTTCAATAGCGCCCTGGGGGCAAATTTTCACGCAAGAATAACATTCCCAACATGCAGATGGTTCCTGGTTGTAAGCTTTCATTTCGTCAGCATCCAGAATCATCAAGTCGTTAGGGCAAATGTACATGCAAGCGGTCTTTTCGCCACCCTTGCAGCCATCACATTTTTCCGGGTTAACAAAGGTCGGCATAACTTCTCCTCCTAAATAGGGTTTTATTATTCACAAGAACCGACATCCTCTACCTAAACAAAATATGCTCCACACAGTTCAACTGTGCGGAATCTGGGAATTAGCAAGACGATCATCCCTTGTCAACGTGAAAGTGAATTTTTTAACAAGCGACCCCTTTCTTACCAGGCACCAACCTCTTGGATATCGGCATAAAACCTCGGGTTTCGGCCTATTCCCACCAGAATAAAACCTGTGCGTCATGCCGTATATAATCCATGAAACACCAAATTTATTAATTTAAATAAACGGATCAATGCAAGCCTTTTTTCCAGCATCGATATCTTTATCACTTCTATTTCATAAGTTGTCTAAATATAAGACTAAAATTATTCGGGGCAAAAGCCTTTTCTCTAGACTTTCTTCTGAAAAACTCTACTGAGACTATTCCGCATCATATTCCTATAAAGACGATACCCTATCGCCAGAAAAAACAGCTTGACACGACTTTCACAAACGGACAATAAAGGCTGACCCTTACATGGGAAATAATCATGATGGATTGAGCGACTAGAATCGCACATCATGAATTAAGGCAATGGTTTCATTGACAAAAACTATTTTAGGAGGCTTAAATGTCCAACCTCGTAGCACCTCACGGTGGAAAAGGTCTCGTCTGCTGCCTGCTCGAAGGCGCTGAGCTCGAAGCTGAAATCAAAAAGGCTGAAGGCCTGAAGACTCTGGAAATTTCTGATCGCGCCAAAGGCGACCTGATCATGATGGGTATCGGTGGCTTCTCTCCGCTGAACGGCTTCATGACCCAGGCTGACTGGAAAGGCGTCTGCAAAGACTTCCTGATGGCTGATGGCACCTTCTGGCCCATCCCCATCACTCTGGACACCAATGACGAAGACGTCGCAGTTGGTGATGAAGTCGCTCTGAAAGCTGCTGATGGCACCGTTTACGCCACCATGAAGGTCGAAGAAAAATTCGCGATGTCCGAAGAAGACAAGAAGTGGGAATGCGAACTCGTCTACAAGGGCGAGGGCGAAGAGTCCGCTGATGACGTTTTCTGGAAGATCGCCATGGAAGATCATCCGGGCGTTCAGATGGTTATGGCTCAGGGCAAGTTCAACTTGGCCGGCCCCGTCAAAGTCCTGTCCGAAGGCGACTACGCTGCTCGTTTCCCCGGCGTTTACCTGACTCCTGCTCAGATCCGCGCTGAAATGGAAAAACGTGGCTGGTCCAACGTTGCCGCTCTGCAGCTGCGTAACCCCATGCACCGTTCCCACGAATTCCTCGCCAAGATCGCTGTTGAAGTCTGTGATGGCGTCGTGATTCACTCCTTGATCGGTAACTTGAAGCCGGGCGATATTCCCGGAGATGTCCGCATCGAGTGCATCCAGATCCTCATCGACAACTACTTCGTTCCCGAGAACGTCATCAATGCCGGTTACCCCCTGGACATGCGTTATGCTGGTCCCCGTGAAGGTCTCATCCACGCTACCTTCCGTCAGAACTACGGCATCAACAACATGCTCATCGGTCGTGACCACGCTGGCGTCGGCGACTTCTACGGTCTGTTCGAAGCTCAGGATATCTTCAAGAAGATCCCTTACCAAGATGGTTGCACCGCCGAGCCCGGAAAGGCCCTGCTTTGCAAGAACATGAACATCGACTGGACCTTCTACTGCTACAAGTGCGACGGCATGGCTTCCATGCGTACGTGCCCCCATACCAAAGAAGACCGCGTCATCCTGTCCGGTACCAAGCTGCGTAAAGCCCTGTCCGAAGGCGCTGAAGTTGTCGACCACTTTGGTCGTGACGAAGTGCTCGTTCGCCTGCGCGAATACTACGCCAGCCTGACCGAAAAGGTTGAAGTCAAGATGCAGAAAGCAGCATCCGGCGCAGACATGTAGTTCTGTCCGGTCGCTTTTTAGCTGACCATTCAAGGGGAGGTAGCAATGCTACCTCCCCTTTTTGTTTACCAGCTCTTACAAATTCCTCACGACATCGATGAAAAAGTCGCTGTTGGACAGATATATCAAAAAAAGGAGGCAATCGACTCTCGATTGCCTCTCTTTTCACAAGCGTATCAAACCAACTCTCTAAAAGATTATCCATGATACCTTTTACTGCTTGAGATGCCACACGCCCTTGTCATCACGCCAAGCCTTGGCCATAATTTCCTGACCATCCTTGGCATCTTTGATAACTACGTCACGATACACCTTTTCTTCCGACATATAAGGCGGCGCAGGTGTCGCGGAATAACTTGCACCCGTATCAGGATTGGTCCATGTCTGAGCCTGACCGGAACGACCTTTTTCAAGCGTATGCTGCACCTGTTTTTCGTCGCTTTTGTCCCACTCATTACCTACTATATAGCCCATCAAAACACCCACGCCAGCGCCGACTGCCGCACCGAGCAACTTATCATTGAAGGTCAACGCGCCGATGGTCGCACCGGCCAGACCTCCCACCGTGGCCCCTTGCTGTGCTTTGTTAGCACAACCGACTCCGGCCACTAGAAAACAAATCAGCAATGTCACAATCAAAATATTTCGCATAACAGACCTCCATTTGTTTAAAAACGACGACTATCTATTCAGACATATGTATTTTTCACGCACCTTCCATATCCTTCCAATTGCTGGCACTTTATCTCAATAAGTAAACCGAGCTTATTATTATTTCCATATCACAATTATGCCCATACCGTCACGAGCAACCTTAAAGCTTAGGTAAATTAGTGAGATAACCACCCGACAGAGCCACTTTCTGCAACACTTGCATATCGGGAACTTTCACGGTAGGAAGTCGGTTCCTCTTTTTTTGAAGAGGAACCATATCATTTATAAGGAAGACGGTAAGACTATGATCAAGATCCGCAAAAACGACAGCGGTGGTCCCTCCCCGGAACGCCCACGCAGAGACGACAGCCGAGCTCCACGCAGAGACGACAGTCGCTCCGGTAGAGACGAAAACCGAGCCCCGCGCAGAGATGAAAGCCGCGGCCCACGCAAATTTGAGAAACGAGATGGTCCTAGAGATGGCGGCCGCAAGTTCAACAAACGAGGTGGTGGCAACCGTGGTGGCCGCGACTTCTTCGGCAACAAGCCAGAAAGGCCCATGCGTGACGACGATGCTCCCGCCAAGTCCGAAGTTGTCGCCAACCATCGATTCAACGACATTTCCGACATTGACGATCAGATTCTTCATCTGCTGGAAAAACGTGCGTTCCTCATCCGCAAGGAAGGCGCATGGCGCAAATCCAGACAGAAATCCCTTGTCGATCCCAAACTTGAGAAATTGCTCAGAGGCTCCTTTGACCGCAAGGCCGGAGAACTCAGCCTCGACGCCAAGCTCGCCAAACAGCTCTTTACCGTGCTCAACCAGTTCTCACTGGCTGACGTTCGCAAAAAGTTTGAAGGTGAAGGCTACAAACTCGCTCCCCGAGTAGATCGCATCAAGGCCGGTATCGCCGGACCTCGTTCCTTCCGCTACACCCGCATGATGCTCGCTATGGCCGCAAGCTCCGGCTCAAAGGTCTCGTTGTCTCCGGTGACCATGAACGCACCCAACAAGGACTTGGCCAAAGCACTGAAACAAGTGGGCGCCCCCATTTTCTGGGACGACGATTGGATCAAGAACGAAGGCGGAAAAACCCTCGAATTTGAAGGCAACATGGCCTTCGTGGGCGAAGACCCGTTCAACTTTTACATGCTGCTTTGTCTCGCACTGGGCCATGCAGGCCGCTGCAAATTCACCGGCAAGCCGGCTTTGCAACTGCTGGACGTAGCCTCCCTGAACAAAACACTGCCGAGCCTCGGTGCACGTCTTGTTCCCATGAATCCGAACAACCCCGGCCTGCCTGTACGGTTAGAGTGTGGCGGTTTCATGGATGAAGCAATCACCCTGCCTGGCAACGTTGACCCGGAATTTGCAGCCGCACTGACGCTGGCTGCCTGGTCCTTCTCCGGTGGCCTGACGATCAAAGGTTTGAACAAGGCCGCACGCGTCCGTGTTGCTGAAGCAGTGGAGGTTCTGACCGCCTGCGGAATCAAGGCCACACTGAAAAAGGATTCTGTCACCATATCCGACGGTGTTCCAGTCATTGACACCAACCCGCTCTTGCCGTTGTCTGTCAAGCTCAACTCCATGCTCCTGGCTCTGCCCATCCTCAGTGGTGGCTCCATCAACATCGAGGGGGGCTGGCCCAAAAACGATCACGCAGACAAGGTGCTGGAACAACTCGGCGCTCTTGGCCTGACCGTGAATGTTGCCACGGAAAATGTGGTAGCCGTCATGGATGGCACTCTGCCCGAAAGTGCAATGATTACTCTTGGTGAAGACGCAGATCTCATGCCCCTGGCACTGGCTCTGGCCCTCAAGGTGGGCAACGCCACTCTGGTTGGGGCTGAAGACCCAACGGTTTTGGAATTGCTTGATCGCATGGGTGCTTCTTACGAAATAACCGAAGAAGGCGTAGAGCTAAAAGCCGGAAGACGTAAATGGGATGACACATGGTTCAGCCCGGACCCGACTTGGTCCATGGGTTGTGCGCTGGCCGCTTACTCCGTCCCCGGCATTGTGCTTGAAAACCATGGAGAGGTTACCTCGACTTGGCCTGAATTCTGGAACTTCTACAACTCCCTGCCCACCGGCATCATGAAACCCAAACCGGTACGCGAGAAGAAAGATGACACACGCAGAAGAATCAAAATTCGTTGAGAAACGTCTCAGTGAAGACATACCGACTCTGGAAGCCGAAGTCGTTGAACTGACCGTTGAGCGTGACGAAGCCATGCTCAAGATACGTCAGCTCAGGAACGATGAAGACCCGAAAAATGGCGTCTATTACCATAAAGAGATTTTCCAGTTACAGCAGGACAAGCTGCGGTTGGATGTGGAAATCAAATTCCGCACCAACAAAATCAACAGGATCAATCTTGGCATTGAGGAAATGGACACCAGCGGCGGTGTGAAGAACGGATTCCTGTTCTAGACTGGTAGCTATCCGCTTGAGCGCGTCACATCCGGGAGGTGAGAGACCCGGACAGCCTTCGGGCGCGCGCTCAAACGGCTTTGAGAGAGACCCTTTTGAACATTGAGGATTGAAGACATGGGCAAGAGCATTACGCACAAGATCATTGAAAAACATCTCGTATCCGGCGAAATGATCCCCGGACAGGAAGTTGGACTGCGCATCGATCAGACCCTGACCCAGGATGCCACCGGCACCATGGCATGGCTCCAGTTCGAAGCCATCGGCGTTGGCACGGTCAAAACAGACCTGTCCGTTAGCTACGTGGATCACAACACGTTGCAGATGGGCTTCCGCAACCCCGACGACCATCGCTATCTGCGCACTGTAGCCGCCAAATCCGGCGCTATTTTCTCCCCGGCTGGCACAGGCATCTGCCACCAGCTGCACCTGGAGAACTTCGGCAAACCCGGCACGACCCTGATCGGTTCCGATTCCCACACGCCCACGGCGGGTGGCATCGGTTCCATGGCCATGGGCGCAGGCGGGCTGTCCGTTGCACTCGCCATGGCTGGCGAAGCATACTTCATTCCCATGCCCGAAGTGGTCAAAGTCAACCTGACCGGCGAACTCACCGGCTGGGCCGCAGGCAAAGACGTTATTCTTGAACTGCTCCGTCGCCTGACCGTTAAAGGTGGCGTAGGCAAAGTCTTCGAATACGCTGGACCGGGTGTTGCAGCCCTTTCCGTGCCGGATCGCGCCACCATCACCAACATGGGTGCAGAACTCGGTGCCACCACCTCCATTTTCCCATCTGATGACCGGACCCGGGATTTTCTGGAGAAAATGGGCCGTAGCGACGACTTCATGGAATTGATCGCTGACGAAGACGCGCACTATGACGACGTCATCGAAATCAACCTGTCCGAACTTGAGCCGCTGGTCGCCCAGCCTCACATGCCGGATCAGGTGTGCAAAATCAAAGATCTGGCCGGGAAAAAGATCGACCAGTGTGCCATTGGTTCCTGCACCAACTCTTCGTACTCCGACCTCAAGAACACGGCCCAGATTCTGACTGGCAAACAAACTCCGCCTGAAACCGACCTGATGATTTCTCCCGGTTCCAAGCAGGTTATGAAAATGCTGGCCCGTGAAGGCCTCATCGAACCACTGCTGGATGCTGGAGCACGCCTGCTGGAATGTTCCTGCGGTCCATGCATCGGCATGGGCGGATCTCCGACCACAGCGGGTGTATCCGTTCGTACCTTCAACCGCAACTTCGAGGGCCGTTCCGGTACTCTGGACGGCCAGGTGTATCTGGCTTCAGCCCAGTCCGCTGCCCGTTTAGCACTGGACGGTGAATTCACTGATCCCGCCACCTGGGGCCCAGCCCCTGAGCGCGTGGAGTTGCCCGAGGACGTCCCTTCCATCCGCAACCTGTTCGTGTTTCCACCTGAAGAGACTGCCTCCGTCGAGATTCTTCGTGGACCAAACATCGTGGCCCTTGAAAATTTCGATAAACTACCTGAGACTATCGAAGCCAAAGTGCTTCTCAAGGTCGAAGACAACATTACCACCGATCATATCCTGCCTGCCGGTGCCGAGATCACGGCCTTACGGTCCAATATCCCGGCCATCAGCCAATACATCTTTAGTCGTGTCGACCAAGGATTCGTTGGCCGCATGAAAGAAGCTGGAACAGGTATTATCCTGGGTGGTGAAAACTACGGACAGGGTTCCAGCCGTGAGCATGCCGCTCTCGGCCCCCGCCATCTCGGCGTCAAAGCCGTAATCGTCAAGTCCCTGGCCCGTATCCACCGCGCCAATCTCATCAACTTCGGTATCCTGCCGTTACTGCTGGTCACCCCGGCAGACTACGACACTTTATCTGAAGGGTGCGAGTTGACGATTCCTGCCAACGACATGACAGCGGGCGGAACTATCGACATTTCGATAGACTCTGGAGAAACCATTACGGTCACAAATGATTTGACCAAAAAGGAACTGGAGATTATCCAGTCAGGTGGTCTTCTCAATGCTGTCCGAGAAGATCAATCATAAGAAGCGAGCAATTGCCGCCCTTTTTTTCGGGGTGGCGTCCTGTCAAACAGAGCTACTGGAGCTGAAATGTTAGAGATAATGCGTGAGAACGCCTCCGGCTGGATCGTCAAGATCCTGTTTGCCATCATCATCATCGTTTTCGTATTTGCCTTTGGTATGTCCGGCCTTGCCCCTACCGGTGATCCGGTTCTGGCGACCGTGAACGACCAAGTCGTCACAAGAGCCGAATACGAATTCGCTTACCAGCGCATGGCAGAAGCCATTGGCCGCTCAAATCCGAACGTCACCTCCGCACAATTGCAGAGCGCACAATTCAAGCAGATGGTCATGGGCGAACTCATCAGCAAAAAACTCCTGTTGGGTGAAGCCGAGAAACTCGGCATAGGCGCATCCGACAAGGAAATGATTGAAGGCATTGCTGCCCAGTCCATGTTCAAAGATAAGAAAGGCGCGTTCAACAAGAACATCTATCAGGCCGCTCTGCGAAGCATTCGCATGACTCCGGCCCAGTTTGAAGCCGACTTCAAGCAAGAAATAATCATTGAGAAGGTCAAGCAGGGCGTCGGGAGTGCCGCCTCGGCGACTCCAGCTCAGGCTCGCCAGTTGTTTGACTGGGTGGGAGAGCAGGTCCGCATCGACTATATTCAGGTCGCTCCCAAAGATTTCATGGACACCGTCACGGTATCCAATGATGAAATCAAAGCCTACTTCATGGCCAATCAGGAACGCTTTACCGCTCCCGCACAGGTTCGCCTGCGTGTGATCTCCTTTACCCCTGACGCTCTGGCCAAATTCCAGACCGTCACTGATGACGAGATCAAGGCTTACTATGAAGCCAACTCGAAGCTCATGCAGCAACCGGAGCAGATTCACGCCCGTCACATCCTCGTGATGATCAAAGACTCTGATTCTGACGCTGACAAAGGAAAAGCCAAGGCCAAGATTGAGGAAGTCCTCAAAAAAGCCAAAGCTGGTGAAGATTTCGCATCCTTGGCTCAGGAATACTCCGAAGGTCCCAGCGCCCCGAACGGTGGCGAACTTGGCTGGTTTGGTCGTGGTGCCATGGTCCCTGAATTCGAAAAGGCCGCATTCGACACCGTCACCGGTGACATCTCCGGGCTGGTCAAGACCCAATTCGGCTGGCACATCATCAAGGTTGAAGAACGCAAAGATGCTTCTACTCAGACATTGGATGACGTCAAAGACGAACTGCGCACAAAGATCGCTCAGGAAAAAGCTTCCGAAAAGATCACCGAGCAGTTGGATCAAGCCATGGATCGTTTGATTTCCGGTATGACCATCGAAGAAATCGCCAAAGAACTCAAACTTGAAGCAGTCACCACCGAGCCCATGCCTGCGCTCTTCCTGACCCAGATATTCGGCCTGTCTCCTGAAGCAGCCAAAACGGTTCAGGATCTGGCTGTCGGCGAAGCTCACAAGGCTCCCATTGCCGTCAACGGTGGATACATGCTCGTCGAAAAAGTCGAGGACATTCCGCCGACTCTCATGTCGCTGGACAAAGTCAAATCGAACGTCGTCGGCAGCATCAAAAAGCAAAAATGCGACGAAATGGCCCAGAATGAAGCTGAAAAGATTCATGCTGCGTTGACCGGTACAAACGCTGCCAAGGCCGCCAAAACCTACGCAAAACGCATCAAGACCTCCAAGCCTTTTGGTCGTCAGGGTAACGTTGCAGGACTGGGTCAGAGCAAGCCTTTGACCGAAGCCGCTTTCTCGGCCGAAGATACCGCATGGCTGCCTTTGGTCTACACCATGCCGAATAGCGTTCTGGTCGTCCGACTGAACGAACGCGTCCCCGCCTCCGAAGACGCATGGAAGGAACAAAAGAAGTTCTGGATGGAACAGGCGACACAAAATTACCGCAAGGAAATGCTCGCATCCTTCATGGATGAGTTGAGCAAAAACGCGAAAATCGACATCGTCCAACCAGAAGTTCTCCAATAGACTTCATCAAAAAGAAATCAAAACGGCCTTCCCTAATACAGGGAAGGCCGTTTTTTTGGTTCATCCGGCTCACAAATACTTTTGAGCCAAATGCATCTTATTTTTCACGCTTCACAATTTGTTGATAATAATCTCCCACGGCTTCCTGCAAGGCGTTAGCTGCCAGCCAGGCGCAATGTTGATCATCTGTAGGCAAACATTCTGTCCCTCCCAAGCCCTCAAGGACAGTCTCTCCGGTGATGGCAACAATCTCGTCACAAGGCTTGCCCACTGCCAGTTCTGCAGCCATAGACCCACTGATCATGCTAGAACCGCAGCCGTCAGTAGCAAACCCGGCGTCACACACTTTGTCATCGTCAATATACAGAAATATTCGTATGGTATCACCGCATCCCCCGGTGGATGCGCCCTCATAATTGGCCTTGGCGGGTTTACCCCGATGCGGCGGGTTGCGCCAACGCTCAAACCCCGCCTGCCCATAGGCCTCAATAGTTTCTTCATTAACCTTACCCTGAAGTTCATTCACAATATCATCAAAACTGGGCATTCTCTCGTCCGTTTGTTGAATGGTTATCTGCCCCAATGTGAGGTCTTCGGCAGGCCTGTTAACAACCCGCGCCTTGCTCAGCAATAATACAGGTTCATCCAATTTAAAAGTATCCTTAGCTTATATAAAATCGTTTTTTTACACTGTTCATTCTGTCGAAATTCAACCGACTTGCAAAATCTCATCCCACACTGTCGTGTATCGTGGAGAACGCATCTCCCGTTTCATCTTCCACCCTTGGCGAATACCTGATGCCGCGAATGCAACCGTATCACGCCCCCATTTTGTATTGCAGTTGTCCACGGCCTGCATAAGCGGCTTATCGCTTGGACGGTGTGCAGGAGGCAATGCCAACAGATTAAGCCAACGTCCATGCTCAGGTTCAAGCCCCGAAAGCATGACCCCGCACTTCTTGTAGGTGTATCCCTCTTTAAAAAGACGCTCCATGCCCGCCTGGGCAGCACGAATAAACGTGGGCGTATGTGAGGTGCTTATTGCCAACGGAATAGATAAGGTGTCGGAATATTGCGGCTCCCCCAATTTGAACCGATTGGTCTCCAAAGAAACGTGAATAATCGAAGCCACGGACCGTTGCTTGCGCAATTTCTCGACAGCACGGGTCATATATTTTGCCGTTGCCTCCAGCATATCCTCCAACGAAGTCACCGGATGACCGAAGGAACGGGACGAAACTATGGTTTTCTTGCCCACCGGCCCCATAGCAAAATCAAGACACGGCCAACCTCGCAATTCCAACAAGGTCTGAAGTCCGGCCACAGTCATCTTCTTCTTGACCCAGTTTCGTTTCAATTCCCGAAATTTCAACGCATTGGTCACGCCCATTTTTCGCAACCGTTTTGCATGGCGTGGGCCTATGCCCCACACATCCCCGATCTCAGTCCATTGCAAAACCAGATCAGGGGCCGGACTCGCTCCGAAATCAAACACCCCACGGCACCGTTCCTGTTTCTTGGCAAAACGATTGGCAAGCTTTGCCAACGTCTTGGTTGGCCCCACACCCACAGAGACCGGAATCCCTGTCCACGCATGCACTGTGGCTCGCAGTTTGCGTCCAAATGCCTCGGCTCCCCCTTGTATGCCTGTCAGATCGCAAAAGGCCTCATCAATGGAATATATCTCCACCTCCGGACAAAACCGAGTCAAAATCTTCATAACACGCGCCGACATATCTCCGTACAGGGCATAGTTGGATGAAAAGACAGCCACGCCACGGCGCTCCAGCATAGACCGGCATTTATAATATGGTGCTCCCATGGGTACGCCCATATCTTTTGCCTCGTTCGACCTTGCAATCACGCACCCGTCATTATTGGACAGAACCACCACAGGACGACCAACCAGATCAGGTCGGAACGCCCGCTCGCAGGAAGCATAGAAATTGTTGCAGTCGATCAGTGCGTAGCTTTTCGGCATGGTGGATCTCGTTATGGAAATGTCTCCGACGGGCCTACCGGCGGTCCCTCCGGGGGCTCAAGAACCTTTTGAAAAAGGTTCTTGAGCATCTCCCAAACTTTTTATTGCGCCTTCGGCGGGGTATTTATGGTGTGTTTTAAGAAAAAAAGAGAATCCATTTTCAAAGCTTGTGAATCACGTGTTGAACAACACCCCAGACTTGAAAATCGGTATCTTCGGAAAGTGGGACCGGCGGGTACTCTGGATTTTCCGGGGCAAGCTCCAGACCAGTCGCAGTCTTGCGGAGTCGCTTGACCGTGAATTCACCGTCCACGCAGGCGATGATGACATCACCAGAGCGCGGTGTCCGGGATCTATCTACCACCAACAAATCATCATGATGAATGGCTGCACCGATCATTGAATCGCCACAGACACGGACAAAAAACGTTGCCTCCGGCCTCGGCACAAGGTGCTCGTTCAAATCAAGCGTCTTCTCAAAATACTCCTCGGCTGGCGATGGAAACCCCGCAGGTACGGCCTCGCCAGCCAAGACGATAGGCACGTGGCTCCCACAATCAGCCCGAGCAACGCTCTCAACCCAATCAACTGAAACCGGCAGCCCGGTCCCTTCATATATTTGCATTGTTCCATGCACCGTTTGTTAAATTTAATAAAACATTCTTTCGTTTTCTACTCATTTTTGTCAATCAAAATAATACACAATTCGTCAGTTCTCCCGCTATAGACCGAAAAAAAAGGCGCACTATGAACATAGTGCGCCGCCTATTCTGCTTTGTTTCTTACAACAATTAAATTTCACAGCCTACTCTGGCATTCGTGTCATACAATAAAATCCGGCTGAATGATGCCCGTTCATTGTTTCGAACACGACCTCCTCAAAGGTTAGGGTGTCAAAGTCAAAGAACAAGGCCTCCATATGATTACGATCATGATGCCTAACGATACCACCGTCAGGCAAATCAAAAATGCCGTAAATACCATGCTTTTCATGACCAAGTTTGTACCGATCAAGATTGCGTTTATCCCGGTTGAGCAAAAAATCGTTAACGTACAGCAGCCCGCCCGGAACAAGAACCCGCTTCAACTCAAGCAGCGTCTCGGCCTGCATCTTGGTTTCGGGCATGCAAGTGAATACACCAAGCATGATTGCCGCATCAAAACTATTGTCCTCAAAAGGCAAAGGGCCGCCGGGATAGGCTCGCAGGTCAAGAGTGGGATATTCACGTCGCCCCCGATCAACGAGAGGTTGTGAAAAATCAATACCAGTCACATGGACATATCCGGTCTCGGTCAACTCTGCGACAGTTCGGCCATACCCACACCCAAAATCAAGTACCCGTGTGTCCAAAGGGACATAGCCCTTGAATTCATCAAGCATAAGTGGCGTGGTAAAGGTCTTGTCCGCGCCTTTGCCGGTCCAGTATTCTTGTTGGGATTCGATGACGGACCTCCTACAGAGTCATACGAACATTATACAAATTACGCCCCCGCTGCACGCGCATGAGAATTGTCTTCTGCATACGATTGCGCAGGAAGGCATTGAGCAAGTCAATGCCTGACTTAAGCCGCCTGTTACCTATCTGATGGATAGTGTCACCGGTTTTCAGACCAAGTTTGGCAGCTGCAGAACCGGGGACCACCATAGTTACTTCCGCACCGGCCCCTTTCGCGCGATCACCCAGCTCAAATCCCCAACGGGTACGAACGAGATCCAGCGCCATACGCTTATCCAACACTTGAGGCTTGAGCGTGTGACGAAATTTCTTCCCGTCACGAAGGACAACCAAAGAAAGGGCTTCCGATTTAGTCGTACTGTAAATCCGGGTCAGATACTCATCCTTATTGGTGATATTCTGCCCGTTGACAGTCAAAATAATATCCGCCGCCTTGATACCGGCCTTGGCTGCTGGCGTATTGGGGTAAACCTCGGAAACCAGCATCCCTTTCAAGTTCTTCAAGTTAAAGTAACGGGCTGCGGCCTGATCAATGTCCTGTCCGAACATTCCGAGCCAGATGGGAGAAACATGGCCGGAATCCAACAGTTCGTCGATCACGAATTTGGCCTTGTTGATCGGAATGGCAAAACCGATACCCTCGGCGCGGGCATGGATGGCAGTATTAATGCCGATGAGTTCTCCGTGAATATTCAAAAGCGGCCCACCGGAGTTGCCGGGATTAATGGCCGCGTCGGTCTGAATAAAACTGCCGAACGCCCCCTTGTTGGTACGCATGGGCCGATTCAGGGCCGAAACAACACCAGTGGTCACCGTATGGGAATAGCCAAAAGGATTACCGATGGCGATAACGGTTTCGCCAATAAAAATATCACCGGAATCACCCATGTCGACCTGCGGCAGATTGAAAGCCTTGTCCAGCTTGAGTACAGCCAAATCAAAATCAGTATCCGAACCAACCAGTTCCGCCGTAAACTCACGTCCATCGTTGAGACGAACCGTAATCTTGCCACCCGATGCAACCACATGCGCATTGGTCAACACCAGGGCTTTAGCACCGTCGATAATAACGCCAGAACCGAGGCTCTGAGAATCCCGTTTGCGTTGATTACCATAAAATTCCTTGAAAAATTGATCAAAAAAAGGATCACCAAAAGGCGATACCGAACCGCCTTTGTTCTTCTTGATGACAGTAATATTAACAACTGACGGACTGACGGCTTCCACGGCCTTGACCACTGGAGTACGACGATCATTTTCTGCTTGGGCCGGACTGATAACGACAGCGAAGCACAGAATGAAGGAGAGAACGACAAGCAACTTATTCATACTATTTATTCTCCTGCCATGGCACGAAGCCGGGCAATACGATCTTCAATGGGAGGATGCGTCGCGAACAGGGACATGGTCCGTCTGCCCGAAAAAGGATTGACGATAAACATGTTTTCCGTGGCCGGGCTGCCCTCAAGCGGAACCTGTCGAGAGGCTGCATCAAGTTTTGCCAATGCCCCGGCAAGATGCAGGGGATTCTGCGCAAGTCGCGCTCCGGTTGAATCAGCCAAATATTCACGGGAACGGGAAATAGCCATCTGAATCAATCCGGCCGCCACGGGAGCAAGAAAGGCCATGGCTAACGCAGCAAGAGGGCTGCCGCCTTCATCGTCGTCACGGGAAAAACCACCGAAAATAGCGGTCCACTGCAACATGTTGGCAATAAAAACAATAGCCCCGGCCAACACCGCCGCGATAGTTTGGATGAGAATATCACGATTGGCGATATGCCCGAGTTCGTGCGCAAGCACACCTTTGAGTTCGTCGGGACTCAGGATGTTGACGATACCACGAGTGACAGCCACCACGGCGTTCTCAGGGTTACGCCCCGTTGCAAAGGCATTGGGCGAATCTTGAGGGATGAGAAAAACACGCGGCTTGGGAATGCCTGCGGAAACGGCCATTTCTTCCACTACACGGTGGATATGCGGAGCATCGCCCGGAGACAATTCCTGTGCTTTGTACATCTTGAGCACAATTTTATCCGAATACCAATAGCTACCCACATTCATGAGCATGGCAAGGCCAAAGGCCAGAAACAAACCAACACGGCCCCCCATGGCACCGCCGAGCATCATGAGCAGGCCGGTGAGTAAGCCCAGAAGCAAAACTGTCTTTATCTGACTGGTCATGTCAGCTGTATCCTCCAAAATATTTCAACTTGTTGACTGCCAATAGATAGGAATTCGGGTACAAAGGTCAAGAGAAAGGCAAAGGGAGAAATCCGGCCACAAAGCTCTGCTGTCACATAATTGAATGACAATTATTTGCATAACGCGCCGAGAAAACGCATTTATAATTTGCCCAAGCGCCAAAATCATTATATTTACATGTTCAATAACCACCCTCGCGCCCGGGAGATCGTTTATGAAAACAAACCAGGACGAAACTGTAATGCCAAAAAGCACTGAAATTCTGACCGTTGGTCCAGCCAAGATCAAAAATCCAATTAATTTCGGAAGATTCGCCGAAGATGATGAAGCGGTTCTGGTAAACATCTCTCGCAGAAATGTGGATGGTTCCAACCGGAGCAAGAAGACCCCGGACCATGTTTATTTCGAAGCCGCCGGGCCCCGTGAAAAAATCTATTATGACGCGAGCAAAACCAAATGTGCTGTCGTAACCTGCGGCGGCCTGTGCCCCGGCCTGAACGATGTTATCCGGGCTATCGTCATGACCGCCCACCACGAATACAAGGTCACATCTGTCTTCGGCATCCAGTATGGTCTGGCCGGATTTGTACCAGAACAAGGCTATGACGTAATCGACCTGACCCCGGAATATGTCAGCCGCATCCACGAATTCGGTGGAACCGTGCTTGGCAGCTCCCGAGGTCCTCAGGAACCGGAAGCTATTGTGGATGCTCTGGAGCGCATGAATGTCGGCATCCTGTTCATGATCGGCGGTGACGGGACCATGCGGGCCGCCTCCAAGGTCGTAAAAGAAATTTCTCACCGGGGCCTGTCCATTTCTGTAGTGGGACTGCCAAAAACCATTGACAACGACATCAATTATGCCTCGCCATCATTCGGCTTCGACACCTCCGTAGAAACTGCGGCCATGGCCATCAAGGGCGCACATGTTGAAGCCACGGGCGCACCCTGGGGTATTGGCCTAGTCAAGGTCATGGGACGTGATGCAGGTTACATAGCCGCACAAAGTGCACTCTCCTGCCAAGAAGTCAACTTCTGTCTCATCCCCGAAGATCCGTTCGACATTCATGGTGAAAATGGTCTTCTGGCCGCTCTGGACAAACGAATGAGAAAGAGTGGTGATGCGGTCATCGTGGTGGCTGAAGGGGCAGGGCAGGAACTCCTCAAAGAATCCAGCCAGAAAGATGCTTCGGGCAATGTCCAACTGAGCGACATCGCCTCCCTACTCAAAAAAGAAATCATCACGTACTTCGAAGATCAAGGGATCGAGCCGACCCTGAAATACATCGACCCGAGTTATATCATCCGTTCCGTCCCGGCCAACGCCAACGACCGTATCTACTGCTCATTCCTCGGCATCAACGCCGTCCATGCAGGCATGACCGGACGCACAGGGATGGTCATCTCCCGCTGGAACGGACGGTACGTCCACATTCCCATAGAGTTGGTGACTAAAGGGAAAAAACGTATCAACGTTCAGTCCAATTACTGGCGCGCAGTGCTTGAGTCCACAGGGCAACCAACAAGCCTGAAAAATTCATAACGACTTATGAGAGTGATAATTATTGTTGATAAAGACAAAAGATAGGTATAGGGTCCTCAGAATCTTGAATAAATTTTTGGTAAAAGTTTACGAGCAATATCCGCAAGGGGGTTTGTATGGATGTGCTGATGCTTTCACGGCTGCAATTTGCTGCGGCCACCATGTTTCACTTCATCTTCGTCCCACTGACTCTGGGGCTATCGGTACTCATCGCGTTCATGGAAACAAGGTATGTCCAGACCGGCGATGAAGTGTATCGAAAAATGGCAAAATTCTGGGGAAAAATCTTCCTGGTCAACTTTGCCCTCGGTGTTGTCACCGGTATCACGCTGGAATTCCAATTCGGCACAAACTGGTCAAGATACTCCGCCTACGTGGGCGATATCTTCGGTTCGCTGCTCGCCATTGAAGCGACAGCCGCATTTTTCCTTGAATCCACCTTTATCGGCGTCTGGCATTTCGGTTGGGAAAAACTGTCACCCAAGGCTCACGCCACCGTGGCATGGCTG
Source organism: Pseudodesulfovibrio nedwellii (assembly GCF_027923765.1). Taxonomy (NCBI): domain Bacteria; kingdom Pseudomonadati; phylum Thermodesulfobacteriota; class Desulfovibrionia; order Desulfovibrionales; family Desulfovibrionaceae; genus Pseudodesulfovibrio; species Pseudodesulfovibrio nedwellii. The sequence continues at coordinate 2,301,230 of NZ_AP026709.1, forward strand.
GTGGCCGGTGCTTCCAACCTGTCCGCCATCTGGATTCTCATTGCCAACGGCTTCATGCAAGACCCGACCGGTTTTGTCCTCCGTAACGGTCGCGCTGAGCTGACCGACTTTGTGGCAGTCATCACCAACAAGTGGGCATGGCTGGAATTCTTCCACATGATCCCAGCGGCTTTGTGTCTCGCAGGATTCTTCCTCATGGGCGTCTCCGCATGGCACTTAATCCGAAAGAGTGAAGTCGATTTCTTCCAGAAGTCCTTCAATATCGGTGTCACCGTAGCACTGGTCTTCTCCATAGTCGTTGCGGCCGAAGGGCACATCCATGGTAACAACATGTCCCTCAAGCAACCCGCCAAGCTGGCTGCCATGGAATCCCACTGGGAAACCCAGACCAATGCGCCCATGTACCTGCTGGTTGTTCCGGGTGAAGATGGCAATCTGGTGGAAGCCCTACCGATCCCCGGTGCTTTAAGCTTCCTGGCCTACAACGATTTCAACGCCGAGGTGAAAGGGCTGAACGACTTCCCCAAGGAAGACCGTCCGCCTGTGCTCATCACTTTCCTGGCCTTCAGGACCATGGTTGGCATCGGAACACTGATGCCTGCAATTGCTCTGCTCGGTTGGGTCATGCGCAACAAGCTTGATAAAATTCCGTTGTACCTCAAAGTACTACCGTACTGCATTCCGCTTCCCTATATCGCCATCTGGGCCGGTTGGACTCTGGCAGAGGTCGGACGTCAGCCGTGGATCGTCTACGGACTCATGCGCACCTCGGATGCCGTTTCACCAGTCGGGGCGGGCGAGGTCACATTCTCGTTCGTTCTCATGTGCCTCCTGTATTCCCTGCTTGGTGCAGCCGGTATATGGCTGATGATTAAGCTTGCCAAAAAGGGTCCCGAAGACAACAGCCCCATCCAGGTCTAGCCTGAGTGTGCGAATAGAAGGAGTTACTCTATGGAAAATCTGATAGAAATCGGTTCGCTGCACTATTACCTGGCGATGATCTGGTTCGTCCTCTGGGGTGTGCTTTGGGCCGTCTATTTCATTCTGGATGGCTTTGACCTTGGCGTGGGGACCCTACTTCCCTTCCTTGCAAAGGATGAAGCAGAGAAACGGGCCATGCTCAATTCCACCGGCCCATTCTGGGACGGCAACGAAGTCTGGTTGATCGCAGCAGGTGGTGTCACTTTCGCAGCCTTCCCATATGCATATGCCCAGATGTTCAGCGGGCTATACACTGCCCTCATGCTGCTCTTGTTCACCCTCATCGTGCGCGGTGTGTCCTTTGAATTCCGTTCAAAGGTGGAACATGACGGCTGGAAAAAACTCTGGGACACCGCCCACGCGGTCTGTTCCTTCCTTCCCGCCTTGCTTCTCGGGGTTACCTTTGGAAACATCTTCCAGGGACTGCCTCTGGATGCAACCGGATTCTCCCAGGCCGGACTACTCGGCCTGCTCAATCCGTACGGTCTTGCTGGCGGCGTGCTGTTCGTCGTCATCTTTTTGATGCACGGCGCACTCTGGATGACCATCCGCACTACCGGCGAACTGCATACGCGGGCCGAGAATTTGGCCATCAAGCTCTGGCCAGTTGAAGTCGTCCTGACGGTCCTGTTCCTCGCCTTCACAGCCGTGAGCACCAAGCTGTTCACCAACTACCTGGTCTACCCGATCCTCTTCGTCATCCTATTGCTGCCCGTGGCCGGCCTGGTGCTCATGCGCACCTACCTCGGCGCGAAGAAGTACTGGATGGCATGGGGCGCATCTTGCCTGTACATCGGCGGGACAGCGTTGTTCGGTGTAGTCGGTATCTTCCCGGCCATTATCCCGTCCAACCCAAGCCCGGCCAACAGCTTGACCATTCTGAATTCCTCATCGAGTGAATTGACGCTGACAATTATGCTCGGCGTGGCCGTGATTTTCATCCCGTTGATTATCGGTTACCAATTCTGGGCATACAAGACCCTTGCAACGCCTATCACAGATGAAGATATTCATTACTAGGCCACAAACCAATTGAAATATAAAAGCCCTGCCCAGTTAACTGGGCAGGGCTTTTATTGTATTCATTAAACCGCCTTCGGCGAAGGAGGATATAATTTTTTTTTATAAACGACAGCCTTCGCGAAGCGACACAAAAAATTTTGGAAAGTCCAGAGAACCTTTTGGAAAAGGTTCTCTGGTCCCGCTGAAAACGACCGCCGGTAGGCCCGCCGGAAGCATTCGGTTATTTTTGTTTACGGGTTCCGGCGTAAAGTTCGTATTCGAGCAACCGGCATTCGATTTTAGCGTTCCAGAAAATCTTTCGACTCTTAGTGCGTAAACCGATGCGCTTGGCGAGACTGGAGTTACCTGTAAAAATAAACCCTGTTTTGCCACCGCAGTGCTGCTTAAAGAAATCGCCGATGCCACTATAAACACTTTCGAGTTGTTGAATTTCGCCAAGCCGCTGGCCATATTCCGGGTTGAGCATAACAATACCGGGACCTTCAGGAATCTCTGTTTCCGAATAATCACAGAGAGCAAACTCAATAAAATCACCGACTCCTGCGAGACGGGCATTATCCTTGGCGGCCTCGATAGCTTCAGGATCATGATCGGTCGCGATAATCCGACCCTTGATTTCAGGGTTCTCTGCATCTTCGGCCTGACCGAGCATGTCATCCCAGAATTCCTGATCAAATCCAAGAAGCTGCTTAAAAGCGAAATCATCCCGCAACAACCCAGGAGCACCATTCAGAGCCATAAGTGCAGCCTCAATGGCAAGAGTGCCTGCGCCACACATGGGACCGATGAAATGTCCGCCCTGCTTGGCAAGCTCTGGCCATCCTGAAGAAAGTACACAGGCAGCAGCCAGCGTTTCCTGCATGGGTGCAGTGTGGGGACGCTTGCGGTACCCACGCCGAGGCAAAGGATCACCTGTTGTGTCGAGATAGATGGTCGCCTGATTTTCCCGCCAATGCAGGAACAAACAGACACCTGTTGTCTCCGGGCCTGAATCCGGCCGCACATCAAACATCTCCATGAAGCGATCAGCCACAGCATCCTTGACCCGCAAACCAGCGAATCTGGAATCTGTAACCGTTGTATCGCGAATGGAAGCATCCACTCGAAAATACCCGTCTTTGGCAATAAACTCTTCCCATTGAAGGGACCGAATTTCACGATAGAGTTCATCAGTATCAAAAGCGCGGAATCGCTTAAGCTCAAGAAGCACGCGATGACCGGTTCGAATCCAGAGATTCAGGTTCATGCAATCCTTGAGTGAACCATAGGTCTGAACGCCAGCATCCATGACATACCTGCGAGAATACCCGAGCTGTTCAAGCTCACGGTCAAGATACTCGGGGATACCCTTGGGACAGGTGACGAGAATGGGGGCCTCTTGAGAAAAAATATCCATGAAAACCTCGATTATAAAGGACGCATGTCCCACTCGACCACAGGATCATGATCGGCGGCGGGACCGGATGAAAAGTCAGTAACGGAAGCCGTCCTGACATTGGGCAAGGGGGCGGGACTGGACAGGGCCAAAAAGAAAGCCAGGCCAGTGGCAACACCCAATGACGGATCAAACAACAAGGGAACAACCATCCCCAAGGTAAACAAGACAACGAACAGCCCTGCGCCCAATCGTGACATCCTACGATACAATAGGACAAACAAAACAACCAGACAAAGACCCGGAAGAATCATGCCCCACCCCAGAACAAGCCGAAGCCAGAATGCGGACACCTGAGGAAGATGCGCTCCCATAAGAGCAAGCGATCCTGTCGCGGCTTCCCAAAGCCCGGCCATACCGGGCGGGAAAGTCAAAGGCAGGGCCTTGGTCAAAGGAAGACCGGTCAAAAGCAACATAGGGTCGCTGACAAACAGAGACAAAGATTTGGCCCACAACCAATAATCCACATAGCGAACGGCTTCGGAGGAAGTCGTTGGTAAAAGAAAGGTCACACCGATCAACAATAAAAAAGCAAGTAGAACTACTGTACGAATAGTCTTTGACCCACGGCCAAAACAAAGAAATATCCAACCGGCAGCAAACAGACCGGTCCGGGACAAAGTGGCTGCTATGCCAAGCAAAATCAAGAACCGCCACACCGGCCTTCCCTGATCAGGTTCGTATACGCCGCCGTCGTTTTCTCCACACCGAAGGCTGGCGCACAAAGAAAGCAGCAGCAACCCGGCCAGAATGTCGATATTCCCAATCCAACGCGTAACAGGCGCACTGTGATAAATAGACGCCTCGACCGCCAGATCAATCAAGCACAGGAGACCAAGCAGGCCGCCATACCGTTGAAAATCAGCCCTATCCGGCAAGCCAAAGGTGATGATCCACAAGAAACAAAATACGAGCATGACCACTGGCGTCAACTCGACAACTACTGGCACAAAAATTTTCAACTGATGTATGAGATCCTGACCATTTTTGACAACTATAAAGACCAACGTAATAAACATTCCCACTTCAAAAAAGAAACGCTTTTTAAGACGAGCACCGGAACGGCGGAACAACATGGCGTAGATTACCCCGACACCGGCAAGAAGCAACCACGGCAGGACTGGCGAAACAGGTCGAGTCGAAGGCATAAAGACGCTCAACACTGCCACCAACGGCACAGCCACATATGCAATGGCAAGAGGAAATGGTGCCAGTCTGGTTGCGGCACCGGATACGGGTTGTTCCTGTTTCATACGCACCGTCAGTTACCTTGTTGGGTAACGCAGGTAAAGGCGGATTCCACACCCGGAGTTTGTTCCCCTAAAGCCTCTTAAAAATATGTTTTTTTAACTCACCGCGATTATTAAAGATTCGCTGCAAATTTCCACACAAGAGACAATGTGCCGATATAATTAAGAAAACATGCAACCCCTTAAAGAAATTGAAAATATTGTTTAATACAAAAAATTCCTGTATAGTAGCACGGTGTTACCAAGCCTGGGGGGCATGTGTGGACAACGATATTCCGATAGGAGTGTCCATGAAAAAGGTTGCACTGATTAATTCCGGGAAACCGGTTTTCACTGCATTTCTCCTGACTCTGCTACTCGGACTTTTGCCGGGATGCGCAGTAGTGGGACCGTTGTTGAGTTTAGGCAGTTTTGCAGGGCTCGCGCCGCTTCAGTATATTTCGACAGCCTACACCATAGGTGAATTCTCTTACGAATACGCTGCCAATGACAAGGACCCCGGTGAAGTCATTGAGGGCAAGATCAACGCCATGGTTTCCGGCGAAGCGTTTGAACTACCCGAGTATATGCAGGATGACCCCGCAGGGCCTGAAGCACCTGTCATGGTTGCGGAAGCAGAAATTGACCAGACACCATCCATGGCCGAAGAAGCCCGACAGCACCGGATCGAGAATCTCATGGGCCGCCGCCAGGTGCAATTTGAACGACTGGAGCTACGACGCATGGCCTTTCTCAAGGCGCAATCCAACAACGAATTAAGCCTTCGCCAGACTGCAATGTCAGAAAGGACCGACCTGTTCCGAGGTGCCATCGACGAGGTCTCATTGGACTAATTGCACCCGCTCTCCGCGGAATTTCAGGCACACGTCCCACCGGATGTGTGCCTTTTTTCGTCTGGATAAATAAAACCAACATGCGTATATCCTTTTTCAACACTATGAAAAAATCACTCACATACACATACGTTCTGCTCATTACCAGCATGATGCTGTGGGGCGGCACCTGGGTGGCTGGCCGAGTTCTGGTACAGTACATACACCCTATGTCCGCAGCTTTTCTGCGTTTTACATTTGCTTCAGCAACGCTCATCTTGATGTGCTGGAAAACAGAAGGACGCATTCCTCGACTCGCCCGCCACGAAATCATACCGGTCCTCGGCCTCGGTGCGACGGGCGTATTCGCCTATAGCTACTTCTTTTTCACCGGGCTACAGACGACTTCAGCCGGACGTGCCGCGCTCATCGTGGCCTGTATTCCGGTCTGCATCTCCGTACTCTCGGCCGTGTTCTACAAGGAAAGATTCGGCCCGATACGCATCGTTGGCGCACTCATTTCTCTCGTCGGGGTATCCGTGGTCATCGCCAACGGCAGTCCTCTCGCCCTTCTCTCCGAGGGAGTGAGTCGGGGAGACTTCCTGATTCTCGGCTGTGTAGCCAGTTGGACCGCCTATACGATGGGTGGACGATCAGTCACAAAAACCCTGTCTCCCCTCACTTCAGTGGCATGGTCCTGCATTTTCGGAACGATGTTGCTCATCCCCGCAGCCTTCGCAAACGGCCTGATTTCGGATATCAGCAACGTCCCGCCCGTAGGATGGGTTTGTGTCGTCTTTCTCGGAGTTCTCGCGACAGGATTCGCTTATTGTTGGTACTATGAAGCCATTTCCATCATCGGTGCATCCAGATCAGGTATCTTCATCAACACGGTCCCCATATTCGCAGTGGTCATGGGCTTTTTCCTGCTGGATGAACCTATCCATCTTTCTTTGGCCCTCGGTGGCTTCATGGTCATCACAGGCGTATACCTGACCAACAGACAGTAACCCTTTCATTGCCAACACACAGCGCATGGCGCACAATGGGTTCTCCAAGGAGGACATCATGGAAAAACGTTTGGAACGACTGGAAAGCCTTGTGGCTCTTCAGGACAGGACCATGGAAAAACTAAACGATCAGTTGTTTGAACAACAACAGCAGATCACAGGTTTGGAACAATTGGTACGTCGGTTGGCGGGTAAAGTCCGCGAACTGGATGCAGACATGGAACAATCAGGCGGATTGGACGTTCCGCCGCCTCACTATAACGGATAAAGGCGTTCCATGACACACCCCACAGCACAACAAGTCATCGACCACCTCGGACTCATCCCGCACCCGGAAGAAGGTGGTTGGTTTCTTGAAACCCACCGTTCCGAGGAATCTTTCACGCAAGAGATTTTACCCAAACGGTACTCTGGCAACCGCTGCCACTCTACGGCCATCTACTACTTGCTAACGCCGGACACTTATTCTCATATGCATCGCCTCGTGACCGATGAAATATTTCATTTTTATGCAGGAGATCCGTGCGAGATGCTCCAGCTTCATCCAAATGGAAATGGGGAAATCATTACTTTAGGAAACGACTTGCTGTCCGACCAAAATCCACAGGTAAGAGTTCCGAGTTCCTCGTGGCAGGGTATGCGCCTCCTCCCCGGTGGCACCTTCGCCCTCATGGGATGCACTGTCGCCCCTGGCTTTGAATTCGCAGACTATTCTCATGGCACGCGGCATGACCTCATCGAAAAATTCCCAGATTTCGAAGTGCAAATCAGCAGACTGACAACCAAATAGCAAAAGGCGTCTTCATATGAAGACGCCCCTTTCACAAATCGGCACAAACGCTTATACCGACTCAACGTAACAGACTTCAATGACTTCCACTTCCGCAGCAGTAACCGCCGCATCCAATCTGTCCTGATAGGCAAGCCGTTGGCCGACAATTGTCCCGGCAAGCAGTCCCCAGGCTGCACGATTTTCAACGATGTGCATAGCCAATGTAGACACGTCCATGCCCCTGTTCACGGCAATGACATCCAGAAGCGGAACACTTGATTCAGGATCAGCACGATACGCAAGGGCCTCGGCGTATTGCTGTCCCCAGGTCTGTCGCTCCATCAACCCATACTTGCCTTCAACCTCCATGATAAAGGAATCTGCAAGATTGGATATTTCCCGCTGTTTAGCTTTGCGGGCGGCATTCATTTTGGCAGTTTCATCCACCGTGGCCGTGATGATCTTTTCCCGAAAAATCAGATCATCATTTTTACACCACTCGGTTACATAGGTTGTAAACGGCTCCCGATCGATGGGGACGGCTTCATTATAACCCAACCCATCCCACTGTTCTCGAGACAAGTCTGTAAATTTTCGAATAAGCCCCATGTGCTCGACTTTGGCCGGGGGATTCTGTCGATAAGTACCATCGGAATATCTAAACATGACGTTCTCCTTAAAAGGCGTTGCTGTATTTTGTTGATTCAAGAATGGCGAGGCCAACGACTGTACTGGCAGCACCATTGATCCACGCATCCGGGCGAATGACCTTAAAGCCCTGCGATGTCGCAAGGACAACATCCCCTGTCCACTCGGCGCTATTATCCGAGGGGATAAGCCCCTCGTTGACCGGATTGGTCATTGACCTCCGGGTATCAAAGTTCTGCCAATCAGTAGATGAAGACGCTGTATTTTTGAGGAAGGGGACCGAAAGCAGTTTCCCGCCAAGGCTCACAAACGGACCGTCAGCAAGGCCATTGCCAACATACGAAAAGGCCTTGAACACGTCTGAATCAGTGAACAGGTACGCGACATATTGACCCGTCGGCGCGTCGTGAGAAAAGCCAAATGAGGTGGCTGTATTACTCCACGACATAGGGCTTGCGGCGGTAGTATCGAATTTCAACCCAAGGGCTTGCCCTAGAGCAGTATGGTATATCCGCCATGGATCTTCCCCGTCTCTCCGCTTGACCATTGCAAAGGTCACAGGTTTTCCAAATCCATGCCCCACGGAGGTTTCAACGCCTGAAACATGATCAAATGTCACAATCTCAAACCCATGCGCACTTCCGGCCTTCAAACAAAGATCGATAAACCTGTCATCAAATTTATTGCAATTATCATTCGGACCTAACGAATATCCATTGCTATCAAACGATTTGAGAGCAATGGCAGACGACCTCTCCCACACATCGTAGTTTGTATTCAACATCTTTGTCGCGCCACGCTTAGAGTCGCAAAGTGTCCACTTAAAAGAACAATCCCTATTTTTTATATTTACAAAATCAGGACAAAAACCCAATGAGCAAATAGCTGTGGTCCCCACTTTTCCAGTAAAGAATTGAGCTTCGATAAGGTACACCGTATCCACGCCCGCCCCCGGAATCAGCATCCGATGTTGCAGATAGGCGACAGACCCTGCGTAATCTATGGTAGCGACTTTTTCGTCAGTAATGGTTAGGGTTCCAAGCGTTTCCCAATGTGTTCCATCATCCGACCCTTGAAACTGTATTTCACGAGAATGATGTTGATAGGTAATTCCATAATTGGAAGCCCCGTACCACCGTGCGCGGGAAATCAATTTCGGCTCATCCCATATCTTTCCAATCATCGGAGATGGGCCAGCATTGGCCAGCCTCTGAGAACCATTGGAACTAATGGACAACGTTATTCCATTAAATGCTTTGCTCAGATTACCGTCTGAATTGTATGTCCACGTACTTCCAATCGGTGTACCGACAGCACCATCAACAAGACTTGCTCCTGCATCCTCGCCTTCTCCCACCCGACAGACGATATCTACAACGGTTGCAGAGACAAGGGGACAGGGAGTTGGGAGTTTATTGGAACAAAGCGGCAGATATCCGGCGGGAAGCCAATCGAAGTCTTCGGAACCAAAAGAGACAACACTGCTAAGGGTATCTCCACTGTTGTACTTACCAAATACCGGAACATAGTCCCCATCAGACACTATGGCGACGGTCCCTACAGCAACCCCGTTGTTCCAAATCTCGACGGGAGAATTATCCCTCATGATCCTGAGTTCTCTCAAATCAGCATCATACATGATGATTGCAGACGAAGGGAGCAAGTTGTTTTTAGCGACACTGCCACCCCAGGAATCACCTGTTAGACCGACCATGCTTTTGGATGCGCCCTTAACCTTCATGATTCCGGAAAAAGATTGAGGACCTGACATCGCAGTAGTTTCAACCCTCCATGCCCACCTGCCGATCTTCGGCAAAACATATGTGCCTGTGGACCATTCATCGCCTGCACCACCAGTGCATTTTCTGACACAATTTCCATGAGAATACTGAACCGTCCCATTGTCCAACGAAGATAAAGGATTCAACACACAAAAGTTGTTGGTTGGCGTGTCCACGGTCTGCGTCGCATTGTTAAAGGTCCAGTCGTTCCCATTACCAGAACTGTCTTTCCCCAAATTGGAGGCGTCCGAAAAACCCAAATAGGTATGTTTTATAATATATTCATCCAGCTTCTGACGCCGAACGACAAGACCGGAAACAATATCTGACACTTCCAGAAAATTAAAAGGATTTGGCCATGTTGCATTATCATCAAAAACAATCAGGTCAGAATAATAGCCCTTGTCAGTTCCGGCAAACTCAGTCAGGACAGCCGACACGAAAGCGGCATGGGTTGAAGGGACAGCCCCGGAGAACTCTCCGATTTTCACTGTATTTTTGTAAACATTGACGCGAAGGTTCCCGACTTTCTGAATAGTGATCCAATAGTGATTCGTCGGATCGCCAAGCGGTTTGACGGGATTAACGGCTGTCGGCTTGAATCCAAAATGGATTGTACAACCATACCCAACCGTGGCTGAAGAGGAGAACCCCGACTCACAAAGGGCGGAATAGGCTATCTCAATCGGATAGACAGCCCTTCCACCAACTGTTTCCTTTGGTGTGAGCATGGCTAGACCTCCATATTCTGCACAACAAGAATGGTCTTGCGTGCATTGAATTGCTCAACCACCACACGAATTTCCCCAGCCAATGGATTGGGACTCGCCAGCATTTCACTCATCTTGTAGGAAACTGCCAGATTCAATTCGTAGCCTGCGGGATATACGTGAAAGACATAGGTCCCATCATACGGCAGGGATACATCCGTAAAATGGCTTTCTTCCGTTAGGGTCCAGACAACATGATTGCGTTCCACCACCAGTTCGGACAAATCCGTACCGGTATGTACCTGGGCCTCATCTCCATAGACAGCCTTGAGCAAACTGCCGGAAAGAGTCCGAACGATGTTCCCTTCCGAATCAATGGTCTGAAGAACTTCCTCTCCGGTACTGCAACAGGACACAGCCATACCAGTCGCTCCGAACCCAAGGCCAATCAGGGCCTCCGTGGGATTCGTGGCCCCGGTTCCGCCCTGCGTCACAGAGATAGGAATAGCAACCTGACCAAAATCTATGATCTCCTTATTTTCCAAATTATCTTGAGCGGCATTCCAACCAAGGACGTTGTCTGCGGCTGGTTCCGGCAAAACCAAACCTTCTACGGCGGATGAAATGCGCAACGAGATCGTCCTATCGAGCCGTTCGGACAACGCCTGACAAATCATGGTCAACTTATCCAGAGCCGCTTCATGGGATGCGGCAGGAAAAGCCCCATTCTCGAGATAATCCGCCTCCTGGGTCAAAGCAGGACAACGACGCACAAACAGGACCTCCCCCTTCTGCAAAGTCCGGTTCATGTGGCATTCCCCACACGCCTGTTCTCCGGCCCCTGTCAGTGTATAATCAGAGCCAAGAATCTGTACGGTTTCAACGCCTTCAACGTCACTCACAAGAACTTTAACGTCTTCATCCCGCATAAACATAAACGGCAGTTCAAAAACGCAAGTCGACCCATTCCCATCAAAATAATCTCTTGTCTTCAGTGATGCGATAGTCATGACTATTTCCCCGTTCCATAGATTTTCGATCCCATGGACAAAATGGAACGATTGGGTGACGCGCCACTATTGATGCGCAACATGTTCGCACTGTTCCTCCCATCCTGAAGGGAGGATTCGGCATCTGCAGCACCTTCGAACAACACGTCTTCTTCATCCTGCCTGTCCTTGATGCGATCAGCGTCCCGAACCAATGATTTGGAGCCGGACATGACAAGGTTCGACCCACCCCACCCGGCGGCCCGTCTGGACCGACCTCGTTCTCTTTCGGATCGCAAATCCTCAGCATCACCCGCCGCATGTCGTTGTGTTTCCCAGGCCTTACGCTTGGCATCAGTTTCCCTGAGTCTGGCCTGCTCTTCACTGGAATTGTCACCCGAAGAGGGGTTCCCCACCATTTTCTGAAAATCCTGGACCAGCCCCAGCCCGTCCTGAACCATGTTTAAAGCCTGCGTCGAATTGGTTCCCATAATCTTATCCTTATATATTTCAGGGTTGATCCCGGTTATTCGTTGACCACCAGATATGGAACAATGAGCAAAACCGACATGGGCAGAGGTTGATCCTGCACAATGGTAAGCACACCGTCCCGATTCCAGCCTTTAGGGAAATTCACGATCTTGTCGCCGCTAAATGCGTCAGGGGCATACCCCATGGGGACGGCAGCTGTGCGGAAGTAGACCGGCTCAAGATGTTGCTCATCCGGGCCAATCTTGCCGCCCAAAGTATTGTAAAATCGAGCCGCCACCTTGACGATACGTTTCTTCTTGGTCTGGGCCGTGCCACGCTGACTCCCCGATTCAATACGCATCGGCTGGACTTTGGAGACAAAGGGCAGCCCCGCATGGACCGTGGAAGCAAAACGATCAAGCTGGATGGTTCCATCGTCCGCCACGGCTCTGTCGGCCAAGACAGCTCCATCAGCGAGCACAGACACCGTCCGCCCCGCGAGATGCCCCAGTCCTCCCATGGTGACCGCAGGCTCGCCTTCATACGTCACGCCGCTATCCACGAAAAAACCATTGGTAATTGATCCGTCGAAATCCCCTTCAAGAATTTCGAGAAATCGCCGATCAACTCCTCGGACGACACGACGAACGACAATCCACAATTCATCTCGCTTGTCCCTGTCACTATAAATTGACGTGACACCCTCCACGATTCCGTCAGTGAGGATTCGAGACCATGCCGCGACCTCCTGATCCGGCACATACGTCATAGCAACCATGACCCCGTCCTTGCGTACGCCGTACACAATGGAGTCCGGCTCCTGCACATAGGCCATCTGGGTCAATCCGCTTTCGGTGATATGTTCGGACAAAATGGTCAGGTCCTTGGAAACATAGGCGTCGGATTCATATCGATAGGCCATCTCTCGAATCTTCTTGCCCGCCCGTTGAATATAGAGCGTGGCAAATCCAACAGACTCAGGCCGAGTGGGAGAAGCCCCACTGGTACCTTCGTGATTGGCCTTGATATTTTCTGGCGTCACAGGCTCACTCATGCCGCCGCCCAATGTCCACTCACCACCCGCCGTGCCGACCCACAAAAGGTTACGAGGAACAATGAACTCAATTCCATTCCCCTGATGACCGGCCAGAGTGACTTCAATGGCGTCATCATCAAGCGGTTTTTCTCCTGCCGGAGCAGCCGTCCTGTCGCCGACCTCAAAACATTCCCAAAACTCGCTCTGAAGTTCTCCGGCTGCATCCCAAATGGATTCAATCTGCTTGTCTCCCGGCGAATCCTTAAAGGTGATGGTGACATTGGAGCCGGTAGCCACATAATTTTTCGCGCCTTTGTATCTGTAATACCGAGTGGAGCCATCCCCGTGCTGTCCCTTGAGACCGTCTTTTGCTTCAAAACCGTCACCGTCGAGCAACTCAATTGTGTCACCGGCTTTTCCATCACGAAAGCCATCACTGTTGGCATCCTTGATTTCACGGTCACGCCAGCCGTCGAATGGCACTTCACACGTCTTCAGACGAAAATCCTTCATCTCTCCAACACGGGACATCCACAAGGTGTCAGGTTTGTCCGGTATCCCTGCCAAAACCAGTCGTTGTTGATAAAAGCCAACCACTGACGGATAATTATTTTCAGCCCAGGATTTTGGCTTGCCGATAAAAACCATTTCTTCAATGGTCCACGCCTCAACACTTTCACGTTTCACGGTGCGGGGGGGGATGGTCGGGATGCACGACAATAAGCATGTCACCGGACTGTGCATACCGAAGCTGTTTGAATTCCTGTGCCTTGTAGGGGATGTCTCCCTCGAATTCGCTCTCTCTCGTCAGGGCTGAAAAAACACGCATACGCCCTTGCCCGGATTGATCCTCACCAAACTCCACAACAAAAGTTCGTGAACCATCCAATTCAAACGGTATAAGCAGCGCCTTTTTTTTCGAATTTATGGCTTCTGCCAAAAATCGAAAACCGGACCGTCGAGTCGTCCCACCGTGGGGATGTACTTGAAAATTCTCTAGAATTCGGCATCCGTTGAAATATTTGGAAATGTCAGTTCGTCCGTCCAAACGGGGACTGATTTCACCCGCTGTAAAATTTGTCACTGATGGTGTACTTATACTCATAACTCGCTGGCTCCTTTTATCGGGGGCTCACCCCTGGCATGCGACAGAGCGTAGCCCCGGTTTTCGCACCGGAGAACGATCCGGTACTCACAGGAGCCGAGAGGTATAAAAAAACAACTTGACGATGTTTTAGGAATGACGATGACGGGGATGCTTCAATAGGAATATTTTACCGACATAATATCAAATAGTTACAGCTATATTCAAATCTAAAACTACGGTTATAAGACACAAGATGTGAAAGAATGACATACGAATGAGTATCCAATGACATACCAAAACACAGGCAAAGGAAATTCTCGATCGGCAGGGGAAGCAAAAGATAAAAAAATACAACAAAAAAAACCCTTATTTCAACAGTTTAAGCTGAAATAAGGGCATTAAAAACGCCGTGCGGATGCACACGATTAATTCACCGCTGCGGACACCGGTTCGTCACCGCCTCCCTTCTCACGGTTCAAACGAATGACCTGCGTGGTAAAAGTTGTCTCACCGGGCATACAGGCAGGGCATCCTTCGGACAGAATCACGCACCGTTGATCAAGAGTAGACACATCGATTCCGGCCAACTTGAGCAGCCGAGTTGTCATGCCTGGCCGCCAAAGGACTGGCTGGCCACATCGGTGGCACTCCACATACAGAGTTTCAGGATCAAATTTCTTTGTCATACTTAGAAAATAATCCTCCTCAGAAGGAATGGCAAGGGCGATGATAGTATAATCATTCATATTTGACAGACCGGAAAACCCTGCTTGGCATTAAATTTGATATATCGAATCGGTTGGCAATATATTCCCCAAAACGCTTTCAAGGACACGTTGTGAAAACTCAATATTTGATTATCGGAGCAGGCCCCACCGGACTTGGCGCGGCTCATCGACTGAAAGAACTGGGCAATGACGATTTCCTGATTCTGGAACAAAACGACTACGCAGGCGGTTTGTCGGCCAGTTTCACGGATGACAAAGGATTCACTTGGGACATCGGTGGACACGTTGTCTTTTCCCATTATAAATATTTCGACACGCTCATGGACTCCCTACTCGGCGACGAACGACTGGAACACGAACGAGAATCATGGGTCCGTTCCAACGACACATGGGTGCCATACCCGTTTCAGAACAATATCCGCCATCTGCCCAAAGAGGCACGGTGGGAATGTGTCAAAGGACTGTTGCCGGGAAACAGGACCGAAGTCTCGCCCACAAATTTCGCACAGTGGATCGACTCTATTTTCGGGACGGGCATCGCAAAACATTTCATGACCCCATACAATTTTAAAGTATGGGCCACGCCACCTGAATTAATGCAGTTCAACTGGATCGGCGAACGCGTGTCTGTTGTGGACCTGAAAAAAGTGCTCAAAAACATTATCCTTGAACAGGACGATGTTGCCTGGGGACCAAACAATACTTTCAAATTTCCGCTCAAGGGTGGCACGGGTGAAATATTCCGGCGTCTGGCTTCACGCATGGAAGACCGTATTCAATACGGGCAATCTGTGGTCGCCATTGATGCAAAAAGCAAAAAAGCAACGACTGCTGAAGGGCTTGAAATCGAATACGAGACCCTGCTCAACACGGCTCCTCTCGACATGTTGGCAAGCCAATGGCTCACCGAAAAAGATGATACTATGATAGATGCCGCTGGCAAGCTCACCCATAATTCGGTCTATGTGGCAGGCGTGGGCATGGACATTAAAAATGACGCCGAGCGCAATTCCCGGTGCTGGATGTACTACCCAGAGTCAAATTCACCCTTTTACAGGGTCACAAATTTCCATAACTACTCACCCAACAACGTGGCCAAACCGGGACAGCAACTCGGATTCATGTGTGAATCATCCTTCTCCGAACACAAGCCGGAAAAGCTCAACGAACTGATGGACCGCACCATAGAGGGTCTGGTAAACACTTCCATGATGGACGCGGCCAGGAAAGACGACATCCTGACCACATGGGATATCGCTGTGGATTACGGATACCCCGTACCCTGTCTGGAGCGCGACAAGGCTCTTGCCGTACTTCAACCGACGTTGGAAGCCATGCAAATCTATTCCCGAGGCCGTTTCGGTGGCTGGAAATATGAAGTCGCCAACATGGACCACTCGGTTATGCAGGGTGTGGAATGGGCAGAACGCATGGTCCTCGGCACACCTGAAAAGACCTATACACTGGATTAACACACCATGAATACAGCTGTTTTTGAACTACGCCGCGAAGCTCTGAAAGAAGAACTCAAGGCGCGTAATCTTCCTGCTTTGCTCGTTTCCCACGCCGCCAACCGCTATTACCTGTCCGGTTTTGAACTGCACGATCCACAGTGCAATGAATCCGCTGGCTGGCTGCTCATCACGGCAGATGGCGACGACTACCTCTTCACCGATCCCCGGTATATGGATGCAGCCCGACAGGTTTGGGATGAAAAGAATATCGGCATCTATGCGGCCAGAAAACACGATGAAGTCTGCGCATTCCTCAAGGGAAAAGGCATTACTTCCATGGGATTCGAACCCAAAGCGCTGCATCTTTTCGACTACGACAAGCTCAGCTCTTTGGTCCAACTAACCCTCACGGAAAACGTAGTTGAGAGCCTGCGCCTGTACAAGGATGACGAAGAAATCCGACGCATGGAAGAATCCATCCGACTCAACCATGAACTTTTCGAATACATTGAAGGGCAACTTGTCCCCGGTAAAACCGAAGTGGAAATCGCCTGGGAAGTTGAAAAATTTTTCCGTGAACAGGGAGCCGAAGAATTGGCTTTCTCCACCATCGTCGGCGTTGGCCCCAACGCGGCCAAGCCCCACTGCATCCCCAGTGAAACCAAGCTGAGAGACAACGAACTGGTCCTCATCGATACAGGGTGCCGGTATCTGGACTACAATTCCGACCAGACACGCACCTTCTGGGTCGGCGACACGCCATCCGACCGCTTCAAAAAGACCATGGATCAAGTCCGTGAAGCACAACAGGTCGCCATCGACATCATCCGTCCGGGTCTACCCTTTGTAGACGCTTACAAGGCTTCCTACGCCGTTTTTGAGAAGGCTGGTGTAGAGTCATTGTTCACCCATGGTCTCGGCCACGGTGTTGGTCTGGAGACCCACGAACCTCCGAGTCTGTCCAGGGGTGCCAGAGGCGTACTGGAAGCAGGCATGGTGGTCACAGTAGAACCCGGCCTTTACGACCCCGAATGGGGCGGCATCCGCTGGGAATACGAAATACTGGTCACCGAAGACGGCTGCCGAGTATTGTAGTCCTATCCTGATTCAATAACAAAAAAAGCCCTGATACTTCATTGGTATCAGGGCTTTTTCATTGCAAAAAAATATACACTAAAGCAAGAACATCTTCACAGCCAACGCCACCCCCAACCAGAGGCCGGAGCTGACAATGCCGAACCATGCGAAACGGGCCAATGGTTCGGACAACCATCGTTTCTGTACGATCAGACCGATAAAGATAATATGCAAAGGCACCGGAAGTGCCAAAAGCAGGGCATATGTATGGTGCTCTGCGACAAGTTGACTGCCTGAAAAGTACTTGACAGCTAAAGTACCTTCATAGGCATCAAGACCAACCAAACCAAGCAGGCACAGACCGATAATAGTCACGGTGGTGCAGATGTTGCGAATAATGCCTTTGAATGCCGGAGAATCAAACATGGTCAAGATCATGCCTCAAACCGTCTGATACCGCAACATCCCGCCAATCACCCCCTTGACCAAGAGGCTACGCTCTGTCATCGTTTTGAATGACAGAGTGAAAACATGTGAGGTGGCCATGAGCAAGAAAGTCCGTAGCGTCCGCGTCCCCAAGGAATTCGAGACCTTGAACCTTTCAGGCATGATCCGTGAGTGCGAAAAACATTTACGCGACATCGAATCAGCCACCTTGCTCAAACAGCAAGGCAACCCGGATGCAGCCGAAGCCCTTATCAAGGCGCGGCAGCAAGACCTCGGCCGCAAGGTCGGCAAATTAGTCTGGGAAGCCCGCGTTCAATTCGGAAAAACACGAGGGGATTAATATGGAACCGAAATCCGCCACAGAATCCGCCGTGGTCATGACCCATCTGGTCCTGCCACAGGACGCCAATCCCGCCGGCAATTTGCACGGTGGCGTCATCCTCAAGCATATCGATACGGCAGGCGGTGTGGTCGCAAAGAAGCACTCGCGCACCAATGTCGTCACAGTATCCATCGACCGCATGGCCTTCAAGCAGCCCGCATATATGGGTGAACTGCTGACCTTCAAGGCGAGCCTCAACTATGTAGGTCGGTCCAGTATGGAAATCGGCGTCCGAGTGGAAGCCGAGAACCTCGCCACCGGAGAAGTGCGTCACACAAATTCCGCCTATCTGACCTATGTGGCGTTGGGTGAAGACAGCAAACCGACCCCGGTTCCGCCGCTCACACTTGAAAATGAGACAACCAAACGGCGACATAAAGAGGCCGTGCTTCGGCGAGAACTTCGCAAAAAGGAACTGGAGTTGGAAGCAGGTCAAAAAATCTGTCTTGAGAAGAAATAGAAAACCGCCTGCGGCGGATTGTCAGATGATTTCGTCTCCGACGGCTTAAGGCCGAAGGCCTTGAGAACCCCGTGTCGCCTACGGCGAAGCTACTTATATGAATAATATTTTTTTACAAACGACAATTTTCGCGAAGTGCACCAAAAAGTTTAGGAAAGTCCAGAGAACCCTTTTCAAAGGGGACTTTGGCTGGTCCAGGACAGCGTCCTGGTCCCGCTGAAAGCGGTCACGGCAAAACGACAGAAAGTCGTTGCCCCAGAGTAATTCCATGCTCATTCACATGAGCAACGTAGGGCCACATTTCGACGCCTTTGTCCATCGCTTCGTAAAACAATTCGGCATACACAGGGTCGATAAAATCCGCTGGCCCGAAACAATCTCCATCAGAGCGCTGGATCAAAAAGAAAAGAGCCACTCGTGCCCCGGTCTTGGCGAGTGCCATAAGCTCACGCAAATGCTTTTGCCCCCGCTCGGTGATAGCATCAGGGAAACAGGCTATACCGTCCTCAACCATGGTGACATTCTTACATTCCACCCAAAGATCACCACGCTCGCCGGACAAAAACGCATCAAGCCGACTCTGACCAACCTTGGCTTCCTTCTTGAAATACTCGTAGCCATCCATCTCTGACAAGGCACTAATTTCCCAAGCCTTATAAAGCATTCGGTTGGGAGTGAGCGTATTCACACCAACCATGGTTCCGGCAAGATCCAACGCCTCCAGGGTATACTTGAGCTTCCGATTGGGATTGGCTGCCGGAGACAGCAATGCAGTAGAGCCGGGCCTGAGCAGCCCGAGCATGGAGCCGGTATTATTGGTATGTGCCTTGAGTATCTCACCTGCATCCGGGCCAGTCAGGGCTTCAGCATCCACAGTGAATCGCTTGATACGCCGAATAAAAGCAGCAGTCCGGCAAGGCGCATGAAACGGAAGCGTACACGACATGTCAGACAAAACTATTTCCCATTCCTTTTCCGCAATGCATCGACCACCTGCCGTCCTTCTCCTTCATACACTTCCCGTTCACCATCAGAGGTAGGATATGTCACCTTAGGCCAGACTCCGGGCTGCCTTTCGGGACCCTTTCTGGCCTCAATACTGGGATTGGAATCCGCCATAATCGGCGTCTTTCGCAGGTCCACGCCCGCCACAGGCGCACTAAATTCGATGGGGATATTATTGGGATCAAAGGCATAGATTGAATGGATAAACCCGTGGTCCACCACTTCAGAACACCAAAGATCAGCCGCCTCAAGCTTATCTTTGATCTCCCACAGATCATCATCCGAGGCCACACCAAAAGAGACGTGATCAAAACCAATTCGACCTTTCACCGGGAACCCGTGATCTCGTTCCTCAAGTGATTCAACATCCGGCCACTCGAAAAAGGCAATCATATCCTGTTCGGAAATCTCCAAAAAATAATGACGATAACCGGGATGACCAAGTCCGGCCACCAAACGCATACCGAGCAGGTCACGCCAAAACCGGATGGTACCATCCATATCCCCGGTGACCATGGCGAGATGGTTGACGCCGGTGTATTGAGGCATGAAATCCTCCTTTTGTTATCCGAAAGCGAGCCGCTGAATGATAACATTGGACACGAGCATACCATTCTTGGTCAACCTAAGTCGCCCCTGATTGATACGCACCAAATTTTCACGATGCAAAGCCGAGATCAACTGCTCCTGTCGCTTCACCAGATCATACCCGGTCCGCTCCCTGAATGCCTTGAGATCAAGACCACGACTGGTCCGCAAGGACAACATAATCATCTCTGCAAGCAGATCATTCTCGGTCAGATCTTCAAAATCATTGCCCACCATGTCACCACGCACATAGGCGTCGTATTCATCCATGTACCGAGGCGTGGTGAAACGACGCTTACCGAGAGTGGAGACCGCTGAAGGACCAAGACCAAGGTAATCTGACCCATCCCAATACCCGGAATTATGCACGGACATAAAACCCATGCGCGCGAAATTGGACACCTCGTAATGCATGTATCCCATGGACTCCAGATATTCAGCGCCATAGATGAACATCCGCCCCTGCTCCGTATCGGTGGGTAGGGTCAGATCGCCGGACTCGCCGCACCGCTTCGCCATGAGGGTGTCGGATTCCAACGTCAGATTATATGCGGAAAGATGCTCGGGCCGCATTTCAGCCACGACCTTCAACTGGTCAAGCCATGCCTTAAGCCGCTGACCAGGCAACCCCCAAATCAAGTCCAGTCCGATATTACCAAACCCCGCTCGTTGGGCATTGGCATACGCCTGCATGGTCATGGCAGCGGAATGCGGTCTATTCATGATCTGAAGATCATGGTCATTACCACTCTGCATCCCCAGAGAAAGACGATTGAATCCGATAGAAAGCAACCCTCTGAAATAACTGACGTCCTGCGCCGAATCAGGATTGGCCTCCAACGTCACTTCCATGCCCTCACTCAACACGAAGTGCTTATCGAGGGTCTTCATAATTTGATCAAGCTGATTCAAAGGAATAAGACTCGGAGTACCACCACCAAAATAAATAGTCCGCAAGACCGGCCGCTTCAGTCGTCTGCCCCACAACGCGATCTCTTGCAGCAACAGCTTATAGTACCACGCAAAGGTGACATCATTAAAGGCCTGCGAGTGAAAATTACAATAGGAACAACGAGATTTGCAAAAAGGGACATGAATATATAGATACAGCCCTTTGCCATTGGGATTCGTTCCTTTTTCCCGGCTGCTGACTTCCGGGAACGCAGGCTTTACAGGGACTCCTTCACCATAGATTTTACCCATGACTTACCCCTGACCATGACGGCTGGAGAACACGACCAGCCCACCAAGGATGAGATACGCTCCGACAACAAATCCGAGGGAAGCCAAGGCTGGCGATGAGGCAAAATACGTCCAGGACGTGAGCAGCGTTCCGGCCCCTTCATAAAGCATGATTATGGACAAGGCCCAAATGGAGATAACCCGCCGCTTGTAAGCGAACCAGGCGATGACCCCGTAGGTCAGCACTGCAAGGACACCAATACCCCATATTTCGTTGGAGTTGACGGTCACCCCGGAAAAGACGGCGGCAATGGTCTTAAGAATCATAAATACGACAAGCACGACTTCACGCCGAAAGAGGAGGTCGAACAACTTGCGCATGATTATTTCCCCAGCTCTCGTTGATACCGTTCATTTTCGCTGTAAAGACAGCCACAATACTGTTGGCGGTAAATCCCCCATTCCTTGGAGATCACAATGCCGTCCTGCCAACCTTCACGAAAATCATGGTAGAAGAAGCGCGTCTTCTCGGACTGAAGGTCCTGTCCAAGCTTCGAAATATCGTCATGCTTCTGATATTTTGAGTACAACAATGTCGTGGTGAAAAAATCGAACCCACCCTTCTTGGCTATCTGGGATGTACGCTCCATTCGACCGGCATAACAATGAAAACAACGGTTAATCTCACGGTAGGCCACACTGCGGAACCATTCCTGCGGCTTATACTCGTTATCCTTGACGATAACCTTGATGCCGAGCTTTTCCGCCACTTCCAGACAGCCATCGCGCCGCTTCACATACTCCATCAGGGGATGAATGTTCGGATTGTAGAATAATCCGGTGACATCATGTCCCTGATCCTGAAGGGTTTTAATGGTGGTGATGGAACACGGACCGCAACATATGTGAAGAAGGACTCTTTTCATTTAAGAACCATTTTGAGCGCATTTGATGCGATTTGTAAAGGATATGCCATGCCACCCGCAACCGAGATGGAATCTAGGAAGATTTGGCTGCCTGTCCGGTGGAAATGGTCTTGCCGATTTCAGACGTTTTTGCTGCAAGCTTATCAAAATCAATAAACCGCTGGAGCATGGTCTCTACTTCATCCAAAGCCACGGTGGTATCGAGACACGGACCATTGGGCCGTTGATTGAGCACACCATACACCGGCAACGGATAGGTATCCTGAATACCGCTGGATAAATCTCGATGACAGGCCACGGCAATAATCATCTGCGGCCGAAGCTGTACCACAATACGGCGGGCAATGGTGCCGCCTGTAGCTACAGCCAGATTCACCCCGTATTTATCATGCAAACCAAGCAACCCGGCAATGGGACATTTCCCGCATCGCTCGCAATTGTTGATATCGTAAGTCAGTCGTTTGTCGCACCGGGAATTCTGCAGGCAATGCGGCATGAGCAACAGAATCTTATCAGGAGCATACCGCCCCGCTTCAGCCAAAACTAAATCGTTGTTCACAGAAATAAACGATAGTCGAATCAATTCCTTTTCAATGCCGAACACTCGACCGAGCAAAACCATCAGTGGCAAGAAAAGCTTGATTGTCAGGCCGCGAAACCGTTTGGCTCCGGGCAGAGGCTTTCTGATGATGATATTCAGAAACAAGCCCCAATAGGCGATACAAACCACTCCAATCAGAATAACAAGTACACTACCCAACACCCATTTGGCCGCAGGGTGTATATTCTCAAGCCCCACATAGGGGACCACCCATAGAGCCATAAGGAACAGACAGACCACCAGACAGGCGCAACTTATCAGGCCGATAAAGAGACGTTTACGCGCCTTATGTATGGATCGAATCGGACTCATGTCGCGCCCTCTATTTGCATTCCTTCATGTACCCACAAGTAAAAGCCGTGGCATCCATCGCTTTTTTGCCCTGAGGTTTCACTTCCGGGGTCAAATAAATAGTGTCAGCGGCAACAATGGCGAGCTTGCCGTCCATTTCACCCAACACTGTTCCCGGTTCGACATTGGGAGCAGAATCTTCGGAGGGCTCACCCGGCGTAACATTCAATCGAATGACCTTGCCTTCCGGGTTGGTCCAGTCAAAAAAGGCTCCGGGCCACGGATACATGGCACGAATCTGGTTATGGATGGCCGCAACAGGACGGTTCCAATTGATTTCGCCTTCCTTCTTTTCCAACTTCTTGGCGTAGGTGGCATTTTCGTTATCCTGCTCCTTGAGGTCATAGGCTCCGGTCTGTAATCGGGCCATGGCCTCACAGATACAAATGCCACCAAGTTTTGCCAGTTCATCATGGATGGTCCCGGCGTGGTCGTTATGGCCTATACGCAGAGCGCGTTGTACCATGACCGGGCCGGTGTCCAATCCGGCTTCCATCTTCATGATAGAAACGCCAGTAACCACATCCCCATTCTCAATAGCCCGTTGAATCGGAGCCGCGCCACGCCACTGAGGCAACAGGGAGGCGTGGATATTAAGCGGATGAATGGTCGGAATATCAAGCACAGCCTGCGGCAGAATCAACCCGTAGGCAGCCACCACCAGCACATCAGGTTTAAGCGCGGCCAGCTCGTCGATAGCTTTCTGATCCTTAAAATTTTCAGGCTGAAAAACAGGAATATCATTTTCCAAAGCCACCTTTTTCACTGCGGACGGCTTGCACTGTCTGCCACGACCGCACGGACGATCTGGCTGGGAATATACCCCGACAACATCAGCAGCATCAAAAGCGAGCAGGATGCTCAATGCCTCGGCAGCAAAGTCAGGCGTCCCCATGAAGACTATGCGCAACGGCTTCAAATCCACAGCGCCCCACGACTCGGAGGGGGTCGAATTCGTATTTATCTCTTCCACTTGAGAGCCTTTTTTTTGTACATGGCTTTTTTCAGACGCCCAACACGATCAGCCAGGGTCACACCTTCAAGGTGATCTATTTCATGCTGTAATATGATCGCCAAAAAACCAGCGGTATCAATGACAACTTCCTTGCCGTCCGGGTCCAGAGCCTTGCATACGACATGCTCGGAACGTTTGACCTTGGTGCTCAGTTCCGGGCAGCTCAGGCAGCCTTCCTCGGATTCCACTTCACCGTCACATTCCACGATTTCCGGGTTGATGAGCACCCGCAGATCGCCACGCACCTTGGGACCTGTCTGATCCACACAGATGAGTCGGATGGACTCGCCAATCTGCGGGGCAGCAAGGCCCACGCCATCAGACTCGTACATGGTCTCGATCATGTTTTCGATGAGTTCTTTCAACTCGGGAGTGACCTCTCCAAGAGGTTCGGCCTTGGCAGCCAAGACTTCATCAGGCCACGTACATATATCTAATTTCATTATATTGCCTCCGGCGGCTGGGGAAAGGGAAGAGGGAAACCTCTTGAAAAAGGTTCTCCCTCTTCCCTTTCCCCAGACCCCTATCCCATTTCCTTTCCAAAACTTATTATAACGCCGCTGGAAAGGCATTCGTTATCGAGAAAATTATATGCGGCGAAACGAAAACAGATTCGTTTTATATCAATAAGTCCTAAAATTCAAAAGGCGAGTTTTTTTGTGACCCGCCAACCCCTTACCATCGAAATCTTCGTGGCGATTATTTTCAATCCCGCACAACTTCGAGCGAAGCGAGCGATATTAAATTTCAAAAAAAAGAATGCGAGAGGAAAACCTTTCTCAAAAGGTTTTCCTCTCGCATCTTCAATTCTTACTCTTCTTTTTTCTTTTCCCGTAAACGAATGCCCAAATCGCGAAGCTGCTTGTTCGGCACTTCGGACGGAGCTTCTGTCATGAGACAAGTGGCCCTCTGTGTCTTGGGGAAAGCTATGACGTCACGAATGGACTTGGAACCAGTCAAAATCATGATGAGACGATCCAGACCAAAAGCGATTCCGCCATGGGGCGGTGCACCAAACTTGAGAGCGTCCATAAGGAAACCGAACTTCGCACGGGCTTCTTCTTCATCAATACCGAGGGCAGCGAACATGTGCTTCTGCTGTTCCGGGGTATGAATACGGATAGAGCCACCGCCAACCTCGTAACCGTTCATGACCAGGTCATAAGCGCGGGCAATGGCGTTGCCGGGATCTTTTTCCAGCACTTCCATCTGCTCAGGCAGAGCGGAGGTGAAGGGATGATGACGAGCAACATAACGCTTTTCTTCAGCATCATATTCAAGCAGCGGGAAATCTGTGATCCAAACCGGCTTGAACACGGATTCATCAATGAGATCCATGTCTTTAGCGATTTCGCAACGCAGGTTACCAAGTGCAGCGTTGGCAATGTCAGCGGGACCGGCCTGAAAAAACAGGATGTCTCCGGGCTGACAATTGGTGCGGCTGCGCAATTCTGCAATCTCGTCTTCGGAGAAGAACTTGACGATAGGCGACTGCCATGCGCCGTCTTCCTTGACCTTGATCCAAGCAAGGCCCTTGGAACCATAAATTTCAACAAACTTGGTGTACTGATCGATCTCCTTGCGGGACAAAGTCGCGCCGCCGGGGACGAGCATGACCTTGACCAATTCGGAAGAAGCGAAAACTTTGAAACCAGAGTTTTTGAACACGTCGGTGATATCGATGTGCTTCAATTCGAAACGAAGGTCAGGCTTGTCTACACCATAATAATTCATAGCGTCTGCGAAGCTCATACGAGGAAACTCGGCGGGCAGTTCCACGTCGATGGTTTCCTTGAACAAGGTCTTGACCATGCCTTCAGCCATATCCTGAATCAGGGCTTCGTCGGTGAAGGACATTTCGATATCAATCTGAGTGAACTCAGGCTGACGATCGGCTCGCAAGTCCTCGTCGCGGAAGCACTTGACGATCTGGAAATACCGGTCCATGCCGGAAACCATGAGCATCTGCTTGAACAACTGTGGAGACTGAGGCAGAGCGTAAAACTCACCCTGATTGACGCGACTGGGCACCAAGAAGTCACGCGCACCTTCGGGGGTGGACTTGGTCAGTACCGGAGTCTCAACCTCAAGGAAGCCGAGGGCATCCAAATAGCGACGCACAGACTGGGCAGCCTTGTTGCGGATAATAAAATTCTTTGCCAGCGAAGGACGACGCAGGTCGAGGAAGCGATACTTGAGGCGCAGGTTCTCGCCCACTTCCACGCGATCTTCGATGGGGAACGGCGGGGTATCGGAGGTATTGAGCAACTTGTACTCGAAAACTTCGATTTCCACTTCACCGGTGACCATATTCGAATTAGCCATGCCTTCGGGACGAGGACGGACCTTGCCCTTGATTGCCACCACATATTCGGGACGGATGGCGTGGGCGCGTTCATGCACCTCAGCGTTTTCCTCAGGATTGAAAACCACCTGAGTCAAACCTTCACGATCACGCAGATCGAGAAAAATCAATCCACCATGGTCGCGTCGGAACTGGACCCAACCCATGAGACAAACTTCCTCGTCCATATTGGCCGCGGTCAGCTGATTATTGTGATGTGTACGGCGCCAACCGGCCAAATCTTCAATAACGCGAAATTCTTCGTAGTCTCGTTCTTCCTGATGTTCAGACATTATTTCTCCATTCTCTCAAATGATGTCGGTCCGAGCTTTGCCGAACCGCGATAGTCATATTTATACTTTCGCCAAATACTCGGACCGGCCCAGGGTTTCCTGGTCGCGCTCCTCTTCCATGTACTTGACGGTGATGGTCTCATTCGTCAACTCGTCGCCACCCATGATCAGGCAGACTTTTGCGCCGGACTTGTTGGCGGCACGCATGCGGGACTTCATGGACCCGCCGGAAAAACTCGTTTCACCCTTGAGTCCCTTATCGCGAAGCTGCTGGGCAAAAAGCATGGCCGCATTGGCCGCGCCCTTGTCCACCACTGCGAGATAAAAGTCGGGCTTGTCCAGCTCCATCTGATCGAGCAAAAGAGCCAGTCGTTCCATACCACAGGCAAACCCCGTGGCAGGACAATCTGCGCCTCCAAGATTCTTGATCAGGCCGTCATATCGACCACCACCTGCAACAGCGGTCTGGGAACCAATATCATAAGACGCCACCTCAAAACAGGTACGCACATAATAATCCAATCCACGCACCAATCGGGGATTCAGCTCGTAGGCAACGCCGGCGCCATCCAGAATGGTCTTCACATCCGTGAAATGCGTTTCACACTCATCGCACAGGTGATCGGTAATGCTGGGGGCATCCGCAACCAATTCCTTGCAGGCAGGAACCTTGCAGTCGAGAACACGTAACGGATTGGTTTCCATGCGGCGCTGACAGTCTTCGCAGAACTGTTCCTTGTCTTTGGACAAGTAGTAATCCACCAAAGCCTGCTTGTAGGTAGGACGGCACTCGTGACAACCCAGCGAATTCAGCTCGATAGTCAGCTTGGTCAGTCCAAGGCTGTTCAGGAAAGAACGGAGCATGAGAATCAACTCGGCATCAGCCTGTGCCTCAGGAGCGCCGAAAATCTCGGCATTAATCTGATGAAACTGACGCTGACGGCCCTTTTGAGGGCGCTCATAGCGAAACATCGGACCGAACGTGAAATATTTGGAAACCTTGCCGGGCTGATGCGTCTTGGATTCGATGAATGCACGGACAACACCCGCCGTGGCTTCAGGCCGCATTGTCAGGGAACGATTCTTGCGGTCAGGAAAAGTGAACATTTCCTTGCCCACCACGTCTGTGTCTTCACCGATGGATTTCTGGAACAATTCCGTCTTTTCCAAAATAGGTGTGCGCAATTCGCCAAACCCATATCGCGTGAAGGCTTCACGAGCCTGAGACTCCATAAATGAGAATTTGGCGGCCTCTTCTGGGAAAAGGTCCACGAATCCTTTGATTTTTTGTACTTTCGCCATGTCGCGTTCAATATCCTTAATAAGTGTCAGGTCGCTGGAACCGAATTTGGTTAGACCATTCGACGCCAATTGTCAAAAAATGCCTGCCAAACGCCCCTTTTTTTCGCTGTTTTTCACAACTGACACATAAACAACGAATCGATTTTGCACCAATGAACATATGAGCGGGCATTGACATCATCAAATCACGAGAGTATTTGCCAAACAGTTTGTTGCGGAAATCAAATACGACTTCAGGCAGCGGACATAACAGGCAAAGGTGCCTGATTATTTTTTCAGCAACACTTGGCTTTTTTGCCAAGCATTACCTCTTGACCAATGATAAAGGAGTTACTGATGGACGAGTTCAATGACATCTTGGAAGAAATGGACTTTCAGTTCTTTGGAGCCGGCGAACATGGCATGAGCGTTGAAGATATGCGTCACGCAATCGGCAATGATCATTTCCTTTTTCTGGACGTTCGCACCAACGAAGAAGTTGCTCACGTATCTTTCCCGTTTGCCAAACATATTCCGCTCAACGAATTACCGAAACGTCTGGATGAACTCCCCCGCGACAAGTTCATTGTAACTTTTTGCGCAGCAGTATTCCGTGGCGCCATCGCCTTTGCCTACCTGCGAGCCAACGGCTTTGATGAAGTCAAAGGACTGACCGCATCGCTGGAAGACATGGTCATGCCATTCAAACCCGGCCCGCTGGCTAAAATCTAGCGTATATGCCGCGCCGTGACAGCTATCTGACACGACGCGGCTTATTTTTTATACGAGAATTATGGCATGTCCACCCTTGAATTAATCATCGCAATCCTCTCATTCAGCCTGAGTTTCGTTTTTGCTCTGGGTGGCGTGGGTTCGGCCCTCGTCCTCATTCCGACCCTGACATGGATGGGGGTCCCCTTGAGCATGGCACGACCAACCGGCCTGTTTGTCAATGCCGTCTCCATGCTCGGTGCGACCTATTCCAATATCAAAGAAAAGCGTCTCGACTTTCGCCTTGGTGTACCCATCATCGTGGCGTCCATCCTTCTAGCTCCAGTGGGAGCCTGGGTGGGACACCTCATGCCAACACGCATCGTTCTCATAACATTCATCGGCTTTCTCATTTTCGCAGGAAGCATGATGATCTTTTTCAAAAGTTCAAAATACGCCGATCAATACCGAGAAGACAGACCTGTACTCGGTCCACTGCTGGTGGGTATAGTCGCTGGATTCTTCTCCGGCCTACTCGGCGTGGGTGGTGGCGGACTTATTTCTCCACTCATGATCCTGCAAGGATTCAACCCGAAAAAAATCGCCGCAGTGACAGCTCTCGCCGTCCCTTTCTCTTCACTCTCGGCCTTCGCCGCATATGCCGCCATGGGTTCTGTTTCCTGGCGACTGCTCATCTTCGCAGGACTGGCCGCATGGGGTGGAGGATACCTTGGCACCAAGGTCATGCAACGAAAAATGCAACCCGGCACGGTCAAAAAATTCCTCGGTGGTGTTCTGCTCGCCCTCGCCTCAAAACTCCTCTGGCAAACGCTTTCTTAAATCGAACACAACCCACTACACTTCTTTCTCTTGATAAAAACAAACAGGCTGTCGCGCCCAATATGCATTTGACCTGAGAAGAAAACTCCTCCAAACTTATGGCTGGAGGACGATCATGACTATAATCACGGCCTGCACCATGGACTGCGGGGACGCCTGTTCCCTTCTTGTCGATACGGACAAAAAATCCATCAAAGGCAATCCCAAGCATCCGTTTACCAAAGGATTTTGCTGCAAAAAAGGCAGCCGGTATTTCGAACGTCTCGATGCCGAAGACCGCATTGTTACGCCTCAAATCAAGGAAAACGGCGAATTTCGAGAGGCTTCCTGGGATGAAGCCATGGATTTGGTCGTCGCGAAACTTGATACAGCACGAGCTGTGCCTAAATCCATCCTGCACATCCACGGACACGGCTACCGGGGTATACTCGGCAAAGCGAGTGACATCCTTTTCAACAAAATGGGAGCCTCCACCACGTATGGTGCAGTCTGCGACGACACAGGCATCACCGCGTCCATCCGAGACTTTGGTGTCCTCAATCACAACGCTCCTGAGGATATCCTGAACGCCAGCCGCGTCATCAACTGGGGTCGGGATTTAACACGATGCTCCATCCATCAGCTCGCTCTCATCCACAAGGCTCGTAAAAACGGCACCGAGGTGCTGACCATCTCCCCCGGCGGAGACGGCACCGCAGAATTTTCCGATGTCAACGTCGTTATCCGTCCCGGCACAGACCGATTCCTGGCTGCCGCTGTCCTCAAACTCTATCTGGAAGCCGGCGACCTCAATCCGTGGGTTCTGAATCGTACGTTCAACTGGCCCGCCCTTCGAGGTCTTATCGACGGCATGAGTTTCAATGAGTTGTGCTCGACGTGCGAAGTTTCCTCCTCGGACGTCGAGATGATTTACGACTGGTATGCCGACACAGGCAACGTTGCCACCGTCATCAGCTGGGGTGTTCAACGCCATGTTTTCGGCGGCGAAAACGTCCGCTTCATCAATGCTTTGGCAATGATCTCCGGCAACATCGGCGTTCCCGGAGGAGGGGCATATTTTAATGTTTCCTCAGGCCGAGATCTCGGTACTTGGGAGCATCTGGTCAAGGGAGGCAGCTCGGCCAAACGCCGTGAACTTCTCATCCAAAACATTGGTGCTGAAATACGAAAAGCGACCCCACCCATCGAATTCATCTGGGTGGACGGGCACAACATCGTCAATCAGGTCCCGGATTGCCTTTCGGTAGTCGAAGCCTTTGCCAAACCCTTTGTGGTCGTAGTGGACGGATTCATGAACGACACAGCCATGCAAGCTGATGTCATCCTCCCGCCCGCCTTCATGTTTGAACGTGAAGATGTGCTCGGCTCATTTGTCCACAATTACGTGAACCACTGTGCTGCAGTCGTCAAACCACGCGGTCAATGCCGATCCGACTTCGACGTATACAGCGACTTAGGCTCACGTTTGGCCGCCCCCATCACTTTTCCGGACAGCGAGACCTGTATCAGGGAAGGACTGAAGCAGGCTGACATCTCTTATGATGAACTCATGGAAAACGGATTCGTTAAAGTACACCACCCTTCCGTGGCCTTTGAAAACATGCAGTTCGGCCATCTGGACGGGTTATATCGTTTCCCAGAAGAGCTTCACCCAGAGCCACAACGCGACCCGGATTACCCCTTGCAACTTCTCTCTTTGGTGAGTGGCAAATATCTTCACTCCCAAATCCCGGAGAAGGATCAAGCTGGAGCTCCGGTGGTTTTTGTGTCTAAACAAAATCCTGCATGGGGCGCACTCAATCCAGCCATGGACACCTACCTCGTCACACCGGAAGGCGCGATGCAGGTCAAGGTTGATACCGTGGAAGAACTCCACCACCGTGCAGTCATCATCCGTCGCGGCGGGTGGATGAAATATGGACAAAATGCTAATGTCATCATCAAGCCCATGATGACGGACATGGGTGATGGGACAGCGTATTACAGCCAAGGTTGTCGATTGGAAAACAGATAAAACATTGAGGGATGTTATGAAAACATGGAAAAAATTGATTCTGGTTGCCTGTGTACTCACCATGCTCATTCCTGCGTTCGGATGCAGTGAAGAAGGCCCCATGGAAAAAGCGGGGAAACAGCTCGACCAGGCCGCTGACGATGCTGCTGACGCAGCCAAAAAAGTATTCGAATAGACCTGCACACGCCTTACCACGTAAAACAGCCTCTTCACATTGATGCTTCTTTAAAGGAATCATGAGAGTGGAGAGGCTTTTTCCATATCTAAAGGCAACATGCAGCTTGCACAATGACCGCTTTGAGAGTAATGATTCCTGAATGCAAGCACGTTCAATAAAGCCCCTTCCTCCGGCGAGGCAGGTGGCGCTCGAAGCACTTTTCCGCTGCCTCATGAATAAGCAGGACATTCAGGCTGCTCTTGATGTAGCGCTCTCCTCCGGCGAAATTGACCCCCGCGATGCGGGCCTCGCCACTGAACTCTCTTACGGGTATCTCCGTTACAAAAAACGCATAGAATATGTATTGTCGCGGTTCCTCAAGGATCCTAGCAAACTAACACCCAAAATGCGTCTGGCCATAGGTGTCGCGGCTTACGAAATCCTCTTTCTCGATAAAGTTCCCGCATACGCTTCCGTGGACTGGGCCGTAGAATTTTCCAAATCTAAACCGGGCGCACGACTTGCCGGTCTGTTCAATGCCGTTCTCCGGCGAGTATCCGAACTGGGCGACACTGCTCACGACCCGGATTTTTTCCGTAAGGACGCATCGTTGCCCGAATTTCTGAGTCGCTGGTACTCCTGCCCGCAATGGCTGGTTGACCTGTGGTGGCGGGAATACGGAGAAAAAGACGCCACTCAGTATCTTGAAGCACAACTCAAAGCACCAGCCCTCGGCTTTAATCTGTATGGTCATCCCGAAGCAGAAGAACTGTACGGAGAGATTGCCGGCTGGCCGGAGATTATCGATATCGAAGGTATGAGCTTTGCCCTGCCTGCAGGGACCTCTTTTGAGGGAGAACCCGATCCGCCCATGTCCCGACAATCCTTTGCGGCCCGTCAGGCCGTGGAAGCACTTGATCCCGAAACATGGAACAGTCCCATTTGGGACGCATGCGCCGGACGTGGCGGCAAGACTCGGATATTGCTCGAAAAGGACATGTCAGTCTTCGCCTCTGACCCACACAGAGGTCGTCTGGCCGCGCTCCAACGAGAGTTGCCTGACGTAGAAACTTTTGTGGCCAATGCGGCCACGGATTCTCCGCCGAAAAAGCCCGGTTCCATCCTGCTCGATCTTCCCTGCTCCGGATTGGGAGTCCTGTCTCGCAGGCCTGACACAAAATGGAAGCGCAAACCCCACGATCTGGCCGACCTGACGCGCCTCCAGACCGAGATTCTGCAAAACGCCTACGACCATCTCCTTCCGGGGGGGGAAATCGCCATCATCACCTGCACTTTAAATCCAGAAGAAAACGAAGGGTTGATCGAAAAATTCGTCAGTGCCCACCCCAAAGTTTCGGTAAAAAAAGAATGGACCACACCACCGAATTCTCCGCTCAATGAATTCTTTTATGCAACACTGCTCAAGGTGAATTAAAAAAGAACTAGTTCTATTTAAAAAATTCAGGCACTAATATAGCCATTCCTATTCATGCTGAGTATCTATTCTGGAGACGCGTAATGATAAAGTCTGTTGTGAAAAAAAACCTGATAGCCTGTATTTTTGTATGTTTACTGTGTCCTTTGGCCTTTGCGAAAGACAATTTTTCCGGGCCTTATCTCGGAGCTCATTTTGGTGGAGCACAATTAGATAATACTATCATCGACAGCCACGGGTATTCGAGTCATCCAACAGGATATGAATTCAACTATGATGACTCGAATCTTATTGGTGGCTTTGTTGGTGGCTATAATTGGCGAATCAATAATTGGGTGACAGGACTCGAGGCAGATTTCAATTTTGGTCAGATTGATGCCTCTTCCGATGCATTCGATACGTCGCAATATGATGAAATCGTTAAATCGACACACAACTGGTCTTCAACCCTCCGAGGGCGCGTTGGTTATGTTTTCGATAATTTCTTCCCCTATATTACAGGCGGTTTAGCTGTCGCAAATATAACGAATAAACTCACAGATTATGATGGTGCCAATGTGGACCCAAGGGATTCCTATTCAAGCACGAAAAACCAAATAGGCTGGGTTGTCGGAGCAGGTGCAGAAATGGAAATATCCGAATCCTGGGGACTTCGCCTGGAAGGATTGCATATGAACTATGGGCGCGTTGACAATTCCACAGGTGCAAACACGGCCTCTTTTGGACAGAGAAATAAAATGAACACCGTTCGGGTTGGACTTATTTATTTCTTTTAGTTCTTCTCTGTTTTTACAATGTGCAAAAGCGGGCAAAACAATATTTTCTGCCCGCTTTTGCGTGTAAGTTATACGTGTTGTTTTCTTTTTCCCGTTTTCTGACCTCAGTACCTACCGTGCGCCCATTTTCGCTCCCAACCAATTTTTCGGAGTGACCGATTCCGGCACACCTTCTCGTGCGTCTACCCCCCGCGCTTCGCGCAATTTATCCTGATAAACCTTCCAATAGGACTGAGCCAGCGCGGTGGACCCCGAAAGTGGATATGCCAAAGTCGCGGCTAGACGCGCCGAGAGCGTCTCGGCCAGCAGAGAATCGTATTTCCTGGGATCCGCTTCACAACGGACATAGGAAATAAACAGCGGTGCTTCCTCATCACACAAGATAATATTGGACTGAATCTCCCAATCACGGACTTCTTCCCCATTGACACCCACCACTTGAATTATGCGCAAAAAATCCACAGGCAGGTTGTACTTGTATTCCCACCGCCACAATGGGGCCACTGTCCCAGCGGCCAGCTCAGCCTGAGCCATGGCGCAATTCCACGGATGGGACCGCAAAACGGCATCACGAACAGCAGGCCAGCGATGATTGCACAGTCCAGCGGCCTTGGAATTGTCACCAAGGGACATAATGACGTCCTCTCCCAAATCAAGCAGGGCATTGTTGCAAATCTCAATCACACTCGTTGCCATCGTCGTTACCTCTCTTTTCACTCGTTAATGGAGCGCATCCTAGCTGCCCGGCACAGTGACCGGAGGCGAAAAAAGATAACACGAGTTTTGGTCAACCTCATAAAATGTTAACGAATGTCATAAAGAAGCAAACGATTGGCATATAAAAGCACCTTGACACACTTTTCAATAAGGCCATTTGGCAAACAAAAAAACGCCTCCCCAAACAGGAGAGGCGCCAATAAAAAGCATTGAACCCAAAGACTATACTTCGTCAAATAATCTTCGAATTTCATTCATATCAGACGTAAGCCCAAGAGCGCACAGAAGCCGAATTCGTGCCTTAGGACCACCCAGTCTTCCACAAAGGATAACACCCTTGCTCTCCAGGTCAGCACCGCCGCCGGGATATCCATACACAGGCCAGACGCCACCCTCGATACATCGTGTTGCCAGCACCACGGGAACGCCTTCTTTTATGCAGTCTTCAACACCCTCAACGACATCCGGTGGAATATTCCCCGCGCCAAACCCTTCAATCACAATCCCTTTCACACCAACACTTTTGGCATGATCGATAAATGATCGATCCATCCCTGTATATGCTGTAATAAGGGCTACGTCCTGATCAATGGATTCCGGGCTGACCTTGCGCCGACGGTTTGGAGTGGAATGTTGCCTTGCCAACACCACGGACTCCCCTGCCACGTATCCAACCACCCCAGCTTCCCGAGACTCAAACGCATCAACATTCAAGGAGTTCACCTTGACGGCTTCACGGGCAGAAAAAATGCGATCCGTCATCAAAATACAAGCACCTACTCCCGGAGGCAAAGGAAGCAAGCAGGCACGAATGCCGTTGCTCAAATTACGAATACCGTCATACCCTGACTCTGAATAGTAACGCATGGATCCGGTCAAAATAATCGGCTTGTCGGAATCAATGACGAGATCACACATGTAGGCGGTCTCAACCAACGTGTCAGTACCGTGCAGAATAATGGCCCCAATCACACACTCTTCATTCAAAGCCGCTTCAACGTCTCTGGCGAGTTGAAACATATCCTTTGGTGTCATGTGGGGACTCGGCTTGTCCGACCACAAAACAGGTCGCAATGAAGCATTCTCACCTTGAGGAACAAGCTGTTTGAGAAGCTGATCGAAGTTACCGCCAGGTGCCACACCAGGCACACCTTTGACCGGTGACATTCCAATGGTTCCACCAGTAAAAAACACCGCTATTTCAGTCTTTTTTGCCATATTCTATCCATTGTTGCGGTTCGTTGCAGTTATTCGTTTTCGCGAGGAGTTGCCTGACGCTTAACTGCTTCTTGCAGAGCTTTGCGGAAGGTGCTTTCATGCACAGCTCCCGTGATGGGAGGCAGCCCCTCTATAATAAACATTGGCAATGCAGTCACTCCGGCGGAACGCGCTGCTTCAGACCCTTGTGCTACGAGTTCAGCATACTGATGTTCTTCAAGAGACGCTTGAAGACCTGCCCGATCCAGACCACAGGATTCACCTACATCCAACAGTACATCCATGTCGCCAATGTTTTCTCCGTCCGTAAAACAAGCCTTGAAGACCGCGTTGTGGAAAACGTGATAGGCCCCATGCTCGCGGGCATACTCTGCCGCTTCAAGAGAAAGACGAGTATTACTCAATAACGCCATATCCCCAAAAACAATACCATACGGTTTACCGCGCTGATTACACGTTATGGAGGCCTGATCAATATCAAACTGATTGAAACACTCAGTCATGGGTTGCCCCTGCGCCGGAGTTTCTGGATGCAATTCGTGCGGAACCCATGTGTCCTCAATATCAAATTCATTTTTCAGGTGATCGACAATTCCCGTGCCGACATAGCAAAACGGTCAAACGAAGTCAGAAAAAATACGTATCTTGATGGGCATGATGTATCCTTGTTTTTCCAACTCTAAGTTTCAGACGGAAAAAGTAAAGGATCATTTCCGCACGGAAGTATTCAGGAACGAAAAAGAAAGAGGGGGCACTGGCAGAATAAATCTATCGTCAAAAGGCGTTAAAACTCAAATAAAAGAAATCGGTCGGGAGCCTTTCCTCTCTCCCGACCGATGGGTCAGTCATGCGGGGACGACTGACAAACGCCGGGTAGGCGCAGGGACTCTCAAACCTCACATATACCCGGCTGTCTTGGTCCGAAATTATCTCGGACCAAAAACAAAATTCACACTACGTTTTAAGTATCAACTTTAGCAAAATGAAGGCCAAGAAAAAACGGCGGGATTCCTACGTTTCTCCATTGAAACACATATTTCCCTTTACATTTTTGGTAAAAATAAAAAAATAAATCACATTTTTGATAAACAATTAACTTTCCTCATCTCATTTAATCATACCCCAAATTACACATTTGACCTGCTTCCCCGACAGTTATATACTAATAGATAATAAGAACAGTAATCTGGGAGCACACCGAACCGGGGAGGTTCCCGTGCACATGAAGACAAAAAGCGCACTGGTTGTATTTACGGGCCTCCTTGTGGCCTTTGCTACGATCTTTCTCTTTGACTACACCGACGATTACATGGAAGACCGCTTTGTCCAGGCCATCGAGAAACAAAAAACCTATGCTGGTGACACTTTTTCATTGGACGCCCTTATGGAATACTACGACTGGGATGTCGTCTGTATCCTCCTACCGGACGAAGAACACTCTCTTAAAAACAGACTGGGTCGGCCCTACAAAGGTAAAAAGATAAGCCCGGATTCATGGAGTTTGATTTTCGTCAAGGGCAAAAGCGTTCTTGCAGAAATCCCCATAGCTCGATCATTTCTCCAACCACCACTCCAACTTGAGGAACCATGTTTCGAAAGATGGGCTGCCATTTTCAGCATTAACCACGACCAAAACGGCGACCTGCGTCTCTTCGTCGTCGGCCAATAAAATACCATGTCCAATCATGCTCTTGAGAATGCGTCGCAGGCGCTGAAAAACGCACGTTGCGCCATGGCCTTTACCGGCGCGGGAATTTCCGTAGAGTCCGGCATCCCGCCTTTTCGCGGTCCCGGCGGTGTCTGGTCAAAGTATGACCCCGAAAAATTCGAAAAAGGATACTTCAAACGGCATCCTGACGAAGTCTGGCCGCTCCTGAAAGAGATTTTCTTTGACATGCTGGAAAAAGCCAAACCCAACCCGGCGCACATCGCGTTAGCTCAATTGGAAAGCGAAGGGAAACTGGCCGGAGTCGTCACACAAAACATCGACTCATTGCATAAGGAAGCAGGAAGCTCTGTGGTTCACGAATATCACGGCTCCACCCGACGCATGCAGTGCATGAGTTGCCGCACGTTCTTCGATTCTCACTCCATACCTCTGGACAAACTCCCCCCGGCTTGTCCGGCCTGTGGCGGTCTGCTCAAACCAGATTTCATTTTTTTTGGTGAAGGCATCCCCACCGACGTGCACCGGGCAGCAACGGACCTCGCCAAACAATCGGATGTCTGTCTGATCGTCGGCACGGGAGGACAAGTCATGCCCGCCGGACGCATTCCGTATATCGTAAAAAATCGTGGAGGAACGATCATTGAAATCAACCTCCACGACACGGACTACAGCTACACGACCAGCGACTATTTTCTGCAAGGAAAGGCCGGGGATATGACGCCAAGACTGGCACGACTAGCAATGGCGTAACGAATTATCCAAGCCTCATTCAAATAAAAAAAGTCCCTCGTCAACGAATGGACGAGGGGCTTCAAATTTCCTTTCGAAAGAGCTTATGCAAGATCTTTCTGATGCCAATCCCAAGCGGTCCGCACAATGTCTCGTACATTACCGAACTGTGGATTCCACCCCAGCACACCATGTGCAGCCTTAGCCGAACTGACCAGAGACGGGGAATCTCCAGGGCGACGTTCAGATTCCGTTACCGGGATATCTTTCCCCGACACTTCCTGCGCCACGTCGATAATTTCACGTACCGAAAAACCGTTGCCGTTGCCAAGATTAAAGGCACGTGATGCACCGCCCGACTCGAGATACTCCAACGCCTTCACATGCGCATTCGCCAAATCGGTAACATGAATATAATCACGCAGGCAGGTACCATCCGGGGTGGGATAATCAGTCCCGAAAATAGTGATGTTGTCGCGCAAACCAAGTGCGGCATGCAAAATAAGCGGAATAAGGTGAGTTTCAGGCTGATGCCGTTCGCCGATTTCACCATCCGGGTCTGCTCCGGCAGCATTAAAATACCGTAAACAGACATGCTTAAGTCCATAAGCGTGGTCATAGTCCGCCAACATCTGCTCGATCATTCGCTTGGACCATGCATAGGGAGACAACGGAGAAAGGGGATGATCTTCAGCAATAACATCCGTTACCGGCTCTCCGTACACTGCAGCCGTAGACGAAAAAACCAACCGCTTCACATCGGCTTCCAGCATGGCATCCAACAGATTCAATGTATTACGAACATTGTTTCCGTAATACATATCCGGTTTCTCCACGGATTCACCCACGGCAATAAACGCGGCAAAATGGAGGACTTCACCAATATCATGTCGGGAAAAAACG
The DNA here is from genome assembly GCF_027923765.1 of Pseudodesulfovibrio nedwellii. Lineage (NCBI taxonomy): Bacteria > Pseudomonadati > Thermodesulfobacteriota > Desulfovibrionia > Desulfovibrionales > Desulfovibrionaceae > Pseudodesulfovibrio > Pseudodesulfovibrio nedwellii. The sequence continues at coordinate 2,340,538 of NZ_AP026709.1, forward strand.
CCTTTCAAAAACGCAGAATCGGCCAGATCACCCTGCTCAAATTCGCCCCATTTGAGAAAATCACGGTGGCCGGCCACCAGAGAGTCCAAAACCACGACCTCACGTCCCAGAGAAGACAAGGCTTTGGCCGCATGGGAACCAATATATCCGGCACCGCCGGTGATAAGTGTCTTTTTCATGAGGTCGTCATACTCCACAGATCAACGAAAGAGAAGTGGACTTTGTGCTATGACTGCATGCGTCCGATCAATTCCTTGAGAGATCCGGCCAGTGTGGACAAATCATTTAACGCGGCCCGGGACTCGCCCATGGCGTGGGCGGTCTCACTTGAAATGGTATTGATCTCATCCGTAGCCCGATTGACCTGCTCACTGGTGGCAGACTGTTCTTCCGCTGCCGTAGCAATGGACCGGATCTGATCCGCAGCCATATCGACACTTTCCCGGATACGCTGCATGGATTCACCGGCCTTGGACACTAAATCCGTAGACTGCTGAATGGATGCTACCGCGTCTTCCGTGGCCGCGACATTTTGCTGCGTACCAACACGAATGGACTGAATGGCTCCGTGCACTTTCTTGGTCGCATCCATGGTCTTCTCAGCCAATTTGCGCACTTCGTCCGCAACCACGGCAAACCCACGACCGGCCTCACCGGCACGGGCGGCCTCAATAGCCGCATTCAAGGCCAACAGGTTCGTCTGGTCGGCAATATCATCAATGACCTGCATAATGGCCCCGATGTCCTCAGTTTGCTGATCCAACCCGGCCATGGACTCCTTGAGCTGTGCGGACTGTGTCCCAACTCCTTGGATGGCACCAACCACCTGATGCACCAGCTCGGCCCCTTCTTCGGCAATACTCCGCATTTCTTCCGCATTGCTGGAGGCATCTCCGGCGTTTCGAGCGACTTCGAGTACCGTGGCATTCATCTGTTCCATGGCCGTGGCCGTTTCACTGGCCCGATCACGTTGAATATCCGAGCCATGACTGGCCTCGTCCACCTGCTGCGACAACGTCGAAGAAGCAGCGTCAAGCTGATCAGCTATGGAATCGGCTTCCCTGGCTGTTTCCATAAGCAATTCATGTTGATGCTTGGCTTCTTGTTCACTCTGTTTAATTTCGGTTGTTTCTGTCAGAATAGTAAAGGCACCGACAATTTTTCCATCCAAATCCTTAATCGGCGAAATATCCACGAGCAGATGATATGGGCGCCCTTTACGGCCTTCGCCAGCCGTAGCCTGACCAATTATCACCTTATCTTCGCGCATGCATTGACCAAGCATGGTGGATCGACTGGCGTCGCCATAAACAAACTCGGCCATAGGCATACCGATGAACGTCTCCGGTAATTCATCGATCTGAAGCAAATCAAGTTCCGGCTGGTTCAAAAAAGTGATGATTTCATCCTGATCAACGACCACACAGGGTTGGGTCATGTTGGTCAACAATCCTTGTGACATGCCGAGTTTGGTCTTGAGCTCCGCAGTCATATCCTGCACGGCCCCAATGGTCTCACTGATAATATCTTTGGCTTCGTAATGAATGGTGGCGTTATAATTACCTTTGGCCACCTCATGCGTAAATTCGGAAAGATTAGAAAGAGGCTTGATCAAGGTTTTGACCAAAATGATACCACCAAGAAAAGAAACCAATATTCCACACGTGACAATAATGACACTGACCAGCAAAACGCCATTGATCATACTATCCCGACTGGCCTGATCAAGATTCAATCCATCCAACACGGAATTAACCTGAAAAATGATGCCACAGGCAAGGACGATGGCCGTGACGGCCACCATAAAGACAACACCACTGACGAGCTTGAAACGAAAAGGAACTTTCTTCGGATTGAACATGCGCACCCACCCTGATTGGTTGCCGGAATCGACCACTCGCATCCGTACGAAGCAGCCAATACTCTAAATATTCTTTAGACCACTACGAGGCCCAAAGAAATCTGTCAACCAGGGAGACAAAAATCAAAGGAAGAACACGCCAACAATCGCACCCATCTACGTGCTCACGACATGAAAAAATTATTCGTCGCTGTTCCACATGCCACTGTGAACCCATCCGAGATACTTCCGCGCGAGGAATCCAGCGACTTCCTTGGCATCATCAAGGCCAAACTTGGGTACATCTGCATCCACGCCCCGATCTGTCACCATGGCAATAATATTCCTATCTTCCTGATTCTGCCGGGTACATAAAGGATTCTGGTGGACGTCCCCTCGATGTACTTCAACCTTGGGGCTGTCAGAACTGAAATACCCCTCAGTCAAAATCATATGTTTCCCCGGGAACAGACTTTCCGCCAATTCAGGCAGGGTGTGTTCATGGTCCACACTCCTGATCATGGCGATTCTGTCAGGCGAAGAAATCACCACAGTTTCAGCCCCGGCCTTCTTCAGCCGCCAGGAATCTTTGCCTTCATGATCCATTTCAAAGGAATGGGCGTCGTGCTTAATCGCACCCACAGCCACTCCAAGAGCTTTCAACTCAGGCAACAGTTTTTCAATAAACGTTGTTTTGCCGGATTTTTTCTTGCCGACGACGCATATAATCTGCGGTTGCATATATCCCCCTCACTTTCGTCAAATTTTGGTCCTTTTGGCAGGAAAAAGGACTATACGCAAGCGCAAAGAAAAAATCGACGACTCTTTACAACAACCCATGCCAATGCCACTCTGTTTCAACCCATACTTTCGACGACAAGGACAGACATGAACAGTATTATTTCCCGCCAGCGCGCTCTTCGCGATCTGTTACGGCAAACACGCCCCATGCCTCCCAAAGAGACACCCCCCTTTGAAGGCGTGGGCAAGACCACCGCTGAAACGGTAAACGCTGTCTGTCAGGTCCCGGAACACGCCTGCTCTGTCAGGGATGGGTATGCCCTACGCACGGACGACATTGAACGGGCGACAGTTTTGAAGCCGGTCCGCCTTAAGGTCAAACAGGCCATACATGCGGAATCCCGGAACCCGAAATCTCTCGGCCCCGGAGAAGCGGCCAGGGTGCTCACTGGTGGCCCTGTGCCGGACGGAGCAGATTCCGTACTCGCCGAAGAAAACATTGAAATCAACGGATCATTCATCGTCGTTCGCGAACCTGTGCGCAAAGGCTGGTTTGTCCGTGCTGCCGGTGGGGAGATCGACGCTGGCATACGCATTGCCCAACAGGGCCAAATAATTTCTCCGCAGGCCGCGGCCGTCATGACCCGCACACGGACCGGGCTGATCAAAGTTCATCCCAAGCCCACTGCACGGCTCATAGCCTTGGGCAGCGAACTGATCGACCCGACCATCCATGATGATCCCACCCGTTTTCCGGCAGACAATCTCGTTCTACAACGCGGCCTTTTCGAATCAAGTGGCGTTACTGTCATCGACGCCACAGTCGTCCCCGACAACAAAAGCACACTGATTTCCCTGCTCAACGACACGACGCTTCCCGAACTGATCGTCACGACCGGAGGTACAGGCCGAAGTGAACGGGATTTCGCCCAAACAGGAGCACTCGAAAGCGGATTCACCATGCTTTTTGAAGGAGTTGATATACGACCGGGACGCCACGTCTTTGCCGCAGTCCGCGACAACACCCTGCTTTTCGGCCTGCCCGGACCTCCCGCCGCAGGTCATGCCTGTTTTCACGCGCTCATCCTGCCTGTCATCCGCCGTCTGCGCGGGCTACCGGACCAGACCGAACCGCTCATGGCCCGATTCACCCAAGGTATCAGCGCTCGTCCCGGCAGCGAGTGGCTCGTCCAATGCACCCTGAAAATGCAGGGCTCACAGCTCACAGCAACCCCTTTGGCTGGAAAAGAAGTCCCTCCCATGGTCGGTCTCTCCCAAGCCAATGGTCTGGCCATCCTCCAAAGCGGCGACGCCATCCTCCCCGGCGAAGAAGCCGAGGTTGTGACGACTTTGTTTTAAAAAAGCCTCCGGCGGCCGGGGGAAGGGGAGGGAAAACCCTTTGAACAGGGTTCTTCCCTCCCCTTCCCCCAACCCCCCATCCCCTCCTTTTCCTAAACTTTTCGTGTCGCCTTCGGCGAAATTTATACGTTTTAAATAAACAACACATCTGGGTTCTCTTCCTTCCAAGCACCCGCGAAGCAATAGACTTGAAATGCCTTGAGAGATGCACCGCACTCCAACAACGATTCTCTTCTGCCGCCCCCAGAACTGTCACTCAGCTTTCGATTCTCCGTCACGAAATCGTAACATGGTCGGTCTATCAATACGCAACACGTCATCGAGGACTGTACTTTTTTTACATAATTTCAAGGAAGGAAAACTGATGAAAAAACTTCTGATTGCATTCGTTACACTGGCTATTCTGAGTGTTTCAGCCCTGGCTAACGCCGCTGGAATCCGCGTCAAAGGCTCCACTACCGTTGACCCAGCCATGAAAAAACTGGTTGCCGCCTACCAAATCAAACATCCCGGTGTGAATTTCTCCATCTCAGCCACTGGCTCAGGTGATGGTGCCAAGGCTATCATCAACAAGACTGCCGACATTGGCATGATGTCCCGCGACATGAAATCCGCTGAAGCCGAAAAATGCAAAGCCAACGGCATCACCCCTGTCCAGTTCGTGATCGCTCTGGATTGTCTGGTTCCCATCGTCCACCCATCCAACCCGGTTTCCGCGCTGACCACTGTTCAGCTCAAGGACATCTATCAGGACAAGATCCGCAACTGGAAAGACGTTGGTGGTAACAAGGGTATGATCGCCCTGTTCTCCCGCGAAACCAACTCCGGTACATACGAAGTGTGGCACAAGAAAGTCATGAAAAAACAAGACGAGTTTGACCTTGTTTCCCGCATGCCTTCCAACGCAGCCATGGCCGCCAAGATCTCCGGCAACAAGAAAGGAATCGGCTACGTCGGTCTCGGTTTCCTGAACCCCAAGGTCAAGGCTATCACCGTGAACGGTGTTGTCGCTTCCGTTAAAACCGGCAAATCCGGTGAATACCCGCTGTCCCGCGGCCTGAACCTCTATACCGGCGGCCAGCCCACTGGTGAGACCAAGAACTTCATCGATTTCGTCATGTCTCCGGCCGGTCAGAAAATCATAGCCGAAGTCGGCTTTGTCCCCATGCAGTAAGCCGGATTGAATCGATTAAACCAACTCCCGCCGAGGTGCGCACGCACCCCGGCGGGATCACGCTTGAAAAGAGGCTCCGTAAATGCTTTCGCGTACACGCAAGGAAAAAGCCATCAAGGCCGTATTTTTGATCGCCGCCAGTGCATCCATCATCGCACTGGGACTGATCATGTATTTTCTGGTGGGAGAGGCCCTGCCCACGTTCATGGGCTTTGATGCCATGGGCGAAAAATTTCAGGGCGTTAATTTTATCGACTTTATATTCGGAGGACAATGGAAGCCTGTTTCCGAAAATCCTCAATGGGGCATTTTGCCGCTCATCATGGGGTCTGTCTGGGTAACGCTCATTTCCTCGATCATAGCCATTCCGCTCGGCATTATGACAGCCGTCTATCTGGCCGAAATAGCTCCGAACAAAGTCCGCGAAATCGTCAAGCCCATGGTTGAACTGTTGGCTTCACTGCCGTCCGTGGTCATCGGCTTTTTCGGTCTGGCCGTCGTGGCACCGCTTCTCCTTGATATTTTTGATATCCGTTTCGGCGTCAACATGCTTAATGCTTCGATCATGCTCGCCTTCATGGCGGTTCCAACCATCACTTCCATTGCCGAGGATGCCATTCACTCTGTCCCTGCCGAACTCCGTGAGGGATCACTGGCTCTCGGTGCCACTCGCTTCGAAACCATCTGGCGTGTAGTCATTCCGGCGTCCCTATCCGGCCTGTCCACTGCCGTCATTCTCGGCATGTCCCGCTCCATCGGTGAGACCATGGTCGTACTCATGGTGGCTGGTGGAGCTGCACGTATCCCGAACTCGATTTTCGATCCAGTCAGACCCATGCCCGCGTCCATTGCTGCCGAAATGGGCGAAACAAGTTTCGGTTTGGAAATGCACTATTTTTCACTCTTCGCCATCGCCATGGTCCTGTTCCTCATCACATTCCTGTTCAACCTTCTGGCCGATCACATCGCACACAAATACAAACAAGTCGGCTCTGCAAGCCTCTAGGTATAAGGAAATGTCTGAAATGATAAGTAATGACATGGTCATCAACGGTTCCAACATCCCGGACACAGCCAGATCCCGCTTCCGACGCAAATGCACACAGGAAGTATGGTTCGGCATGTTTCGAGGTGCGGTCGCCATCAACGGCCTCGCCCTCTTCATCATCGTCGGCTACATGGTCTATTATGGTTTGCCCGCCATTTCCTGGGACTTCCTCACCGGACAACCTACAGAGGGAGGACTTGCTGGTGGCATCTTCCCTTGCATCGTCGGGACATTCTACCTGTCCATCGGTTCCATGGGGCTAGCTCTGCCACTGGGTGTAGCCGCCGCCATCTATCTACACGAATATGCCACACCCGGTCCGTTCATGCGCATCATCCGACTGTGCATCAACAACCTGGCAGGCGTACCCTCAGTGGTCTTCGGTCTGTTCGGAATGGCTTTCTTCGTGGCCTCGAGGGACCTCGGCGGTCTCGGTATGGGTGTATCCATCGCCGCAGGCTGCATGACGCTGGCGGTGCTCATCCTGCCGGTTATCATCGGCACTTCAGAAGAAGCTCTGCGATCCGTTCCCGACACCTACCGCGAAGCCTCACTAGGGCTTGGTGCCACCAAATGGCAAACCATTTTCAGGGTTGTCCTTCCCTCAGCCATGCCCGGAATTCTGACTGGCTCAATTCTATCCATTTCCCGTGCTGCCGGTGAAACGGCAGCCATCATGTTTACCGCTGCGGCCAGTTACAATCCGACGCTTCCGTCCTCAATCTTCGACGAAGTCATGGCCTTGCCTTATCAAATATATTCGCTTTCGGTATCCTCCACCGACCCCGAAGCAACCCTTCCGCTCCAGTACGGCACCTCTCTTGTACTAGTGGCTTTGGTCCTTGGCATGAACCTCATTGCCATCCTCCTGAGATCTCACCTCCGAAAGAAGCTGACCTAAACCGAAGCCTCAGCGAAAAGCCCCCTGTTCCTTAAGGGACAGGGGGCTTTTTTTACTGATTCTGACTATCGAGAGTTCGGGCATACAGTTGCATATACCCGGAGACCATGCGTTGATAAGAAAACCGTTTTTGGCCAGCCGAAAAAGCCTCCATCCCCATCTGACGAATCATGACAGGATTGGCGAGAAGCGTGGTGGCAGCATCCAAAAATGCGGCCGGATCTCCCGGCGGCACAAGCATACCGGTAACACCATCAGTAATTTGCTCCGGTACTCCGCCCACAGCGTAGGACACGACGGGCAGATTTTGAGACATGGCTTCCAGAATAACCAAGGAATGATTGTCCGCCTTGGTGGGGTACAGCAACACATCGGCGGCCGTCATGAGCAAAGAAAGCTTCCGACGCTCCACATAAGGCCAAATCACGAGATCACCCTGCCGCTCTTCTTTGTCGCCACCCACTGCAAAACACAAGAGTTCCGGGTGTCGATCCTTGAGTTGCTGCCATATCCCCCGCCACGCATCTCCCGACTTATAGGCTGCGGTCATGCCCCCGTGGGCTGCGAATACCACTACTTTGGCAGCGGGGTTAATACCGAGTTGCTGCCGCGCCGCAGCTTTGGGAAGCGGACGATTAGGCCACGGAATACCATTGGGAATTACGACCACAGCACGATGAAGATGTGTCCGAGCCAAACGAGCCAACCAGCGCGATGGAGCTACGAGTGTCGACTCCAATCGCCGGACCTGCCGAAACTTTGCTTTTCTGATCCCGGTAGAGTCTGGAAATTTTCTTGGGCAAGGCTCTGCACACCCTTCGTCAAGATTGGAACAATCCAACGGATACGGACAACCGCCGGTAAACAAATCACAGTCATGCATGGTAATAATGGTTTTGCGTCCAGGCGCAATGGAACCCAGCAAAGCAGACCAATTCCCTGTGCAGTGCACATGCCCCAAAGCCACATCCGGAAGATAACGACCAAAATCTTCAGGCAAAATGGCCGCACCATCCGCTTTTTCAGCCAGCTCGAAGCTCAGATTTGTTTCAACTTTCTGCTTCTTCAAGCCAGAAATGAGAAGACGGGCGACCCGGGTCGCTCCACCGCTCGTTTCAAGCCCGGTATGATGATAAATAGGAGGGAGGTCCATAAATTAAATCTCCACGGTCTCCATATCCAGCGTCATGTTTACCAAGTCCTCGTCGTGTTGATCGGGCGTGACCACAAAACCAAATTTTTTAGACAACCCCTGCATGGCTTTGTTCTCGCGCATGGTCTGACCTTCCAGTACGAGGGTTCCTCGTTCCTTAGTGTATTGAATACCCTTATAAAACAGCATTGACCCGAGGCCCTCTCCTTTCTGATCGGATCGAACCACAATGGCGAACTCGGCTTCGGAATTATCCGGTCTGGTGTTGGTACGCATGACGCCCAAAGTTTCCGGTTCCCCCTTTTCATCCAGTGCCGTGGCAATGAACGCCATTTCACGATCATAATCAATCTGGGTAAACCGAGCTATATCCTTGTGATCGAAATCGCGTTGGACCACGCCAAAGAACCGCAATCGTAAATCCTCGTCCGTCAGGCTGGACAAAAATGTCCGGTGTGTCTTCTCATCTTCGGGACGGATAGGACGCAAAGTCACATGACGCCCGGCTTTGAGCACAACACATTCTTCCAATTCACGAGGATAAGGCCGAATGGCAAGTCGAGCTTCGCCCTCGCCCTCGAACGGCGCGATTTCAACCTTGCCGCCCAAAGCAAGCACCCCTTCGGAATCTGCGTACAGCGGATTGATGTCGATGGACATAATCTGCGGCACATCCACGATAAGCTGTGAAATTTGAATCAGGGTCAGGCAAATATCATCGATGTCCACCGGCAACTGAGAGGGGGTCCCCCGAAGCAGGGTGGCTATCCGAGTACGACAAACCAACTCCTTGGCCAGAGACATGGAAAGTGGAGGCAAGGTAAGCGCCTGATCTTGAATCATCTCTCGAGCCATGCCGCCATGCCCGAAATGAAGAACCGGCCCGAACACGGAATCAACCGTGGCAGACACGGAAAGTTCGTGAGCACCGAGCCTACGGCCCATCTTCTGCACCGTAAAACCTTCAATATAGGCATCCGGCCTTTCGCGAGTGCATCGGGCCAAAATGGAAGCCGCACCTTCCCAAACCCGTTCCGGAGTCTCCAGGTCGAGCATGACCCCACCCACATCAAACGGCTGTGGAATCTGTGGGCTACGGAGTTTTAACGCCACGGGATATCCCAAGGCATCTGCTGCAATAACCGCTTCCTTGGCCGACACCGCAATGCGGGTTTCCACCACGGGAATACCATACGCCGCGAGAAGATCCTTGGCCTCGGGTTCAGTCAGGGAATCACGCTCATCGTCGAGCGCCTTCTGAACAATGGCTCGCGCACCTGTGGTATCCGGAAAAAAATCTGTAGGCAAAGAATCCGGGGTCTCAATGAGCATCTCCTGGTTGCGCAGATACTCAGCCATATACAAAAACGCCTGAACCGCCTGAGTCGGAGTTTCATACGTGGGAATATCTGCTTTGCGAAACACCTCTCGGGCTTCTTCTGCCGCACCCGAACCAAGCCATGCCGTCAGCACCATACGCCTGACTCTCTTCAACGAATCACGCAAGGCCTCGGCCACTTCCCTGTCAGGCTGGGCCGTCCATGGTACATGCATAACCAGTATGCCGTTAGCAGTCTTGTCCTTGATAAGCAGCTTGAGAACAGCGGAATATGCATTGCCATCCGCATTGAACGGGATATCCACCGGGTTGGCACGGGACCAGTTTTCCGCTCCCAATACGCCGTCGATGGCTTTGATGGTTTCATCAGAAAGCGGCGCAAGTTCTCCACCGCCATTCAACAGTCGATCTGCTGCGAGAATTCCCGCCGAAGTTCCATTGGTGAGGATGGCAAGTTTCTTGCCGTACACTTGTCTCGGAGTACTCAGTGTTTGGGCCGCATCAAAAAGTCCGTCAATATCTTCCACCCGAAGCATTCCGGCCCGTCTGAAGGCCACATCATACACTTCATCCATGAGCCAATGGTCACCGGTTTCCCGCAACTTCACGTCACCGAGCACGGTATCCAGTGCCTGACCGGGACGGATAACCAACACTGGTTTGTTGCGTGAAGCGGCCCGTGCTGCAGACATGAATTCACGAGCGTCCTTGATGGACTCCACATAAAGCATAATGGACCGTGTCAAAGGGTCCGAGCCGAGATAGTCCAAAATATCCGCAAAGGTCACATCAATACGACTTCCCAAAGCGATCATGTGGGAAAAGCCGACCCCTTTGTCGATGGCCCAATCCAGAACCGTGGCGAACAACGAATCGGACTGAGAAATGAAGGCAACCTTGCCCGGTCCCACAGCTCCATGAGCCAAAGAGGCGTTCAAATTGAGGGACGGGACCATAAACCCGAGAGACTTGGGACCAATAATCCGTATTTCAGGCGATTTGGCAATGCCGAGAATGGTGGATTTAACATCCAATCGCTCTTCCGGCGTCATAGAAGCAAAACCGGACCCCATGAGTACGGCCCCTTTGGTTCCTCGTTCCTTGAGTGAATGAATTATTTCGGGAACCTGATCGAGCGGAGAACAAACCACAGCTAAATCCGGGGTCTTGGGCAAATGTTTGACTGACGGATGGGTCAAGACACCCGCGATGGCCTCTGCCTCGTCAGAAACAGGCATGACCGGCCCCATGAAGCCGCCAGCCATGATATTACGCATGACAATGTTGCCCGCATTGCGTGGATCATTGGTAGCCCCGATAACCGCAACAGATCTGGGCTTGAGAAGATATTCAAGATTAATGACGCTCATATGGTGCCTCGCGTGACATGTGTGCAGAATATATGGATGCAGGATAGCGTGTTTTCCATGGGTCCGGCAACCAAGTATTGAAAACTGCCCATATTCTTGTTTCATATGCCCAGATGTCATATGGTCCTATTATGAAAACAGTCTCGACGTTTTATGTAATGCTCTTCTGCCTACTGTTTGTCCCCTTTGCCAGGGCTGAAAAATTGTCGATCGTCACCATGCTCGCACCTCCTCTGGCCTATGAACAAGACGGCAAAGTCGTTGGTGCAATGACAGATGTCGTTCGCGAAGGCCTCCGACGTATGGGACTCGAAGCAGACATCACCATCACTCCCTGGAGACGAGCCTTGCACATGACGCAGGAAGGCGAGGCCGATGCCATTTTTCAGGCAGGAAAAAACGCCGACCGACAACAATGGTTTCACTATCCCGAAGAACCGCTATACGCGGTAAAAATCATAGCAGTAAAACGAACCAATGAATCCATCCTTTTTTTACCTGACCGATATGACTACACACAATATACTCTCGGTATGGTCCGCAGTTATTATTTTGGCCCGCATCTCGAATCTTTTCTCAAAAAGGCTCGTTTCAAAAAAAAAGAACTGGTTTCCAGCCCTCGATTTAATTTCACCAAGCTTGCTCAAGGCCGCATAGATATGCTCATCACCAATATAGACACTGCCCGACAAATCATCAGCGAACCAGACTTTCGACATTCACTTGAAATAATTACCGGGCCAAAGGAAGTGCCCATAGCTCTGGACGAACCGAAGGCTTATCTTGCCTTTTCCAAAAAAAACATGACAAAAAAAATCGCCGATAAATTTTCCAACACACTCAAAGCAATGAAAAGAGACGGAACGTATGACCGCATTCTCAGCACATATTATCCGTCACGAAAATGAAAAATGAAAAAACCGTTCAGACACCCTAAAGATAACGCTCCGCTTGCCGATAAGGGCTTATGAGAAGGTCGAACCAGTTTTATAGAAGGAGCGTTTCGTCATGGCTATCGAATCTTTGGCCCAACAAACTTCTACATTTGTGGATTCCTTAAGCATCAAGCCCGCACCCTCTGCCGAAAAGACAGCGGATGAAACCAGCATGGAGATAAAAACTCCTGTTCAAGGGGATACCGTGACCATTTCCGAAGAAGCACGCGCTCTGATTGCTCCGGAAAACTCTGGCGAATCCGGCCAAAGCGAAGATTCTGCTATCGACCAGACAATCAAAATGCTCAAACAACAGATTGAAAAGCTGGAACAAGAGGTTGAAGAGCTTGAAAACAGCGACCTACCTGAAAAAATGAAACGCACACAAGTACAGCAAAAACAGAACCAGATCATGGAACTACGTGACCAGTTAAACACGGCGCTGGAAACCAAAATGAAGGCCGCTGGAGTGGCTGTGGGCGGCGGAACTCGCGCCAATGGCTTCGGCAGCAGCGCTTCCGATTTCTAGACGAAATTACACGATTTTTTAGACGCGGCAGGATACTCCTGTCGCGTTTTTTTTGGAAGAGGCCAACCGCACTCGTTCATTCACATGAGGAACGATTATACACCTTGACTGACATTTTAGCGTTCGTATATTGTATATATGCCGAAATGCCCCGGTGTGGGCATCAATCAGACCATGGAAGGTCTGCTCGCGGCGGGGAGAGACACCCATGTCCATGTCGAGTGTAACCGACTTCATCGTAGCCGGACCAGCCGGACAGGTGACAGCCGGGCCAGCAGGCTCATTTCAAGCCGGACCAGCCGGTCAGATCGTTACAGGAGAACCGGGCCATGTGCCCATTGACACCACTCCTGCACGCGTGATGATCGACACATCCATGGCCAGAATTCCCTATTCCAGCCCAACCGGGGGCAGCAATGCCAGTGCCTATGCAGGTGCCGGAGGCACATCGTTTGGCGGCGGCTCCCTCGCAGGAACAAGCAGCACTGGCGGCTCGTTTGGCGGCGGCACAGTCGGCGGCGGTTCAAGCGCATCACACATCGGCGGTGGTGGCGGAGGCGGCGGTGCAGTCAACAACACTGGTGCCGCACATATTGGCACAGGCGGTGGTCCTGGCACAGTCCAGAACAACACCGGCGGCAATTCAGTCGGTCAATCAACCGGCGCAGGAAGCTCAGGCCAAACCGGCGGCTCCAACCCCATCAGTATGAACAATACAGGTTCCGGCGGCGTATCCGGTGGAGCCAATGTGCCCATCTCCACAGAGTCGGGCAAGCCTGCCATTTCCCCATCCACTGGCGGCGGCGGACTTTCAGGTGGAGGCGGAGGAGCACCTGCCCAACCAGCAGGCAGCCCCCCAACAAGCTCAACCGGCAACGTTGCCATCGCACCACAAATGGGTATTCAGCCCATCTCTCCTGCGGGATCTGTTCCCATGACACCCAAAGTGGGATTTTCCATGCCAAGCCTGTCTGGATTTGTCCCCATCTCACCAGCTGGCACCATCCCTGCTTCCAAGATGACACAACCGCATGGCATGTATTTCGGGCATACTCAGAATTGGCCCAGCGATGTCATCCATCACACCAAGCACTCAGCACCGTACTCTCCGCCCAAAACACCCATGGCCCCATGGATTCCCACGGCGGACGGCTATGCTGAACCATACGAATCTCCAAAGTTAAACTTTGCCGACACCAACGGTCCCGGCAGCAATATCGATATGCGGTCAGAGTATTCCATGAATATCGACCAGACGCAGGACATCCAGCAGTCGCACCTGACCACAAACAATGAATCCGTGGACCGTTCCCTGGATCAGTCCATGAACTCGTCCATCCACCGTAGCGACCAATATCTCACCGAAAACAACGTGGATAATTCCGTCTCGCGCAATCAGGATATGAGCACCGAAGAAAATCATCAATTGACCCAGCAGATCAGCCAGGTAACCAATCAGGAAAATATCACCGACAATGAAACCAACATTGTCAGTCAGCAGGACAACTCCAAGACGATCAACAACTCCGAGAACCAACAAATCACCAACGAATCTGAAAACGTGAACGTCAAAAACGTGGACGCCAGTCAGACCACCAATGAGGACAGATCAACAGACCGTACCGAAGTGGACAATTCATCCGTTAGTTTCGTCAACGATCAAGATCTGACACTGGAGAATGACAACTCAGTCACACGAAATGAGGACCATTCAACCACAGTACAAAACAATGCTGAGTACACCCAGCAACAGGTAGACAACTCACAGACGAATTATAGCACCGACAATGATGTCAGCTTCACGGAAAATCGTAACTTCGAACAGAACATCAACGATACCCATATCAATGAGACTGACAATTCACGTCAGATAGAACAATCCACGGTGTTCAACTTCACGAAGCAGGACAATTCCGTGGAAAACCACATTAACAACAACGACACCATTCTCAACGAACACAATGAAATGTCGTTTTCCTACAACCTCAGCTCAGAAAACAATTTCGACCAGTCGCGAAACATCGATCAATCCACCAACTATACTTTCGTGGATCAAAACAATGCCAAGACCACATATGTGGACGACAGCGACACCAATGTCGTGGAGAACCACAACCTGACCATGGCTTTTCCCGAAACACACGTTGTGGAAAACGACAACTCCACCTCTCTTTCGGTGAACAACAACTTCAATAGGGTAGTGGAAGACAACTCCGTCACCAACATCGTGGACGCCCGTGAAATGCATATCGTGACGAATGAAGCGCCCACATACGTGTTTGACAACTCATCCCAGATCAACATGAATTTCGCAGCCCCTGAACGAATCGGCGGAGATATCGTAGCCGGTGCGGCATAGTTCCAAACAACATCACAAACGAAGGAAGACGCACATTCATTAATGTTCGTCTTCCTTGATTTTCTCGGCAACCAGAAGATCAATCAACACGAAGCGTTGCCATTTGAATCGTGTGCATTTCAGTAAATCCAAACAACCCGGCAAACTTAAAAAGTCGAGGATCAAATTGCCCTCGGTCATCGGCACGAATACCCATGACCTGACTCTTTCCAAGCCGTCGGGCCTCTTCCTTCAACCATTCAACGTCCTCTTCAAGATTTTCCCTGACATCTCTTCCCCACCGAACAAGGGTCACATGCAACTCAAGCATATTATCGTGTTCAGCAATTGCCGAATAGCCATAAACTTTTGTTGCGTTATGCAATTCCAACCACTGATACTTCCCCGTTTCCGGGAAATTAGATAATTCCTCCGGTCGATGTTCCAACTTACGAACGGCCATGGGACCTCCCGAATGGATTATAGTCGTTGGATGTTTTCGATGCTCTATGGCCCGACTCGGGTTGACGAAATCCCACGGCAAAATAACGGAATCCATCCACGGCGTGGCTGGTCCAATCATGCACTGGTCGGGTGGAAAAGTTCGCGGTTCTGTCGTTGAAGGATCGACGGTAATGTCGAAGAGCCTCGATGCCCAACGCACATTTTTTTTCATCGAACCAACAACTCGGCAGGATGGTGCGTACGGCATTGATCCCGTCCTGCACTGGGATATTCGGGGCGATATCAAACCGGATTCCAAGAGAACGAGACACTTCAAGCCGGGACTTACCTGTCCCCAATTCACGCACCCGGATATCATGAGGCGCAATGTGCATGCCGTATTTGTACCCTTTCTGGTCCAACACCTTGGCGTAATGATCCAGCCCTTCGCCATTAGCCTCGTAATAGTCGATGACAGCATACGTGCCGCCAGGTTTGGCCTGAATAAACCAGATGGATGTTGAATCGGACATGCCGAGGTCCCAGGCCGTATGCACGGGCATGGACGGATCTTGCAGCACAGAGGTCACACGGCCATCTCTGTCCGCATCACTCATAAGCTGACCAAAGTACGCCCCACGAATGGCTGCCGTAAACGAACATTCAAATTCCTGCTCATATTCCTCGGGCGACATTTCTCGCCCACTGGCGGACAATTCATCCGGGTGAATAATCCCGGTCTCGGAAGCACGATACATGGCCGTAAACCAATCCGGATCAAGCTTGGCTTTTTCCCATATCTCATACAGAGCATTTTTGCCGCGCGGAGTGCCTATGAACAAGGCCCAGCCCTTGCGGTCAGACAAAGCAGGCCGGATAACCTCGGTCCAAACCCGATGGGGCATCTGCGCCACTTCGTCAAAAACCACACCGTCCAGATACATGCCGCGCAGACTATCGGGATTATTAGCGCCAAAAAGCCGAATACGTGAGCCGTTTTCAAAATCCGCACGCAATTCGGTTTCATTGAACTTCACGGTGCAATTATCCAACCCCAACCCGCAATATCGTTTGAGTTCATCCCAAACCACGGTTTTTGCCTGCCTATAAAGTGGGGCGATATAAGCTCCGCGCCAATCGGTCCGGTCAGTTTTTCTGGCAGCACGAATAAGCTGATTGACCGACAACACGGTCTTGCCGAACCTACGATGGCAGACCAGAACCGAAAACCGGGCCAATGAGGCCTCGATCTTTGCCTGATGCTCTCGTGGTGTATACATATCTTGTGTCATTCTTCATTTTCCTTATGTTGACGGACGGTTCACCGAAAGGTATCTTATGGTAATGCGTTGTCCCGTCCTGATATTCTTTTTTCTCGTCGCCATATTGGCCGGTTGTGCAAACAATCGACCGACTCCGCCCCCTTTGACCTCTCAGGAAATAAACCTTCAGGAACATCAGGCAGAAGCCGCCGACGCCCTGAGTCAGGCCATGCAATTGATGCATGACGGCCAATTCTTGGATGCCAATGCGGCTCTCGATTCCCTGAACCGAGCCTTGGAGCTTGATCCATCCTTGGCGGGAGCACGGTATTACAGATCGTCATTGCTTTTCGAAATACATCAGTACGACGAAGCGTTGGCAGATGCGAACATACTGCTGGAAGCCAAACCCAATCACACTAAAGGGCATTACACCCGAGGCTTCATCCTCTTCCAACTCGGAGATCTCAGCAATGCCGCCAGAGATTTCACGCAAGTCATCAGCACAGACCCCACGATTGCCGAAGCATATGTCCGGCGTGGGTTTTGTTATGATGGATTGGGACGCACGGACGAAGCCATTGACGATTACACACACGCACTAGCACTGGACCCCGCTCATCTAGACGCCAACTACCGGCGGGGCATGGCCTACATGACTCTTGGACAGTACGAGCCAGCCCTCCGCGACCTGAGTCAGGCGTTCATTCTGGATTCTGAAAACAGCCAGATCATCATGGCTCGCGCACAAGCGGCCATAAAACTTGGACAATTCGACACTGCAGCCACCGCTCTCAAACGAGCTGTTGCTCTTGACCCTCGCAGAAGCACACTTCAAGCTCTGTTGGCCGAGGCGCTGGCCGGAAGCAACGATATTCCCGGAGCCATCAAATCCATACACCGAGCCATCAGCCTTGCTGACGCCACTGGCGACAAAGCCATGGCCCGACTGTACCGGCAGCAACTCGAAAGCTATCTGGGGAAACCCACTCCCTGACGATCTCATCGCACGACCTCAAGCAGCACTCTGGCTCCCAAAACTGCCACCGTCGCCATACAGCCCCAGACAACACGCTCCAAAGACCGTATTTTCACCTGATTGCCTGCACACCGACGCGACTCATTGATCTCACGAATATCTTCCTGAATCGTTTTAACCCGCTCATCAATACGAACGAGCAAATCTTGTAAATCCTGTCGTTCCAGTGCGGTCATTTCACGCCTCCCCAAGCATCCTTGATACCGCGAACGGCACCGGGCAGAAAATCACCGATTTTCTTGACGCCAAGCACGGCAGCCACAATCCAGAACGTAACCTGCAAAAACCAATCTGGCAGATTTTCCCAAGAGTGGATGACTTCCCCGGCTCCTTCAGGGTCAATCCCCGACCAGATGAAAAATCCTATCCAAGCGAAAAAAAGGACATCGTCCTTCCAACCTGCGTTCTCCAACTGTTTCATTTCCCATTCATGGTTAAATTCCCGATCACTCCGAGCCAGCCGCATGCGGTTTTCCATAACAGCTTTTTTCAAATCCTCTTTTCGTTTGAGGTGACCGGATACGCCGTCCACAACCATGGACAACAATCCTGCCACCGCACCAATGAGCGGTATCGCCATTTCGCAATTCTCCAATTTCTAGAGGGTGAAACTCATCGCCCCCGGATTCGAGAAACAGCATACCCCCGCTTTTAGGAAAACCATGAAAATGTGAATGATTGCATACTAAAATCATTTGATAGGTATAAAAAATCAGCTTGACAGGATACGCACCTGACTGACGAAACCGCTTCACAGCAAAAGAACACACACGGCAACGAGCCGCCTTGCCACTTCACGATGGGGCTAGCCAAAACCAGCCGTTGTCTGTATGGAATAGTTAAGGAATATCGAATGCAACCGGTTCACGCAGGCCGGAAATCAAGGAGGAACCCATATGCTCGTAGCCAACTGGATGACCAAGGATGTCAAGACCATCTCCCCGGACCGTTCCATGATGAAGGCCTCCAAAGTCATGAAAGACAAATCCATCAGCCGCGTGCCTGTGGTTGATGAAGAGGGTAAAATTGTCGGTATCATTTCTGACCGAGATATCAAGGATGCCTCGCCCTCCAAGGCCACGACTCTGGACATGCACGAACTGTATTACCTGCTCTCCGAGATCAAGATTCAAGATATCATGACCAAAAAGCCGATGACTATCAGATCCGACGAAACAGTTGAAAAAGCGGCTGTTCTCATGCTGGAAGGCAACTTCGGAGGTCTGCCCGTCATCGATGAAAACGACAAGGTCGTGGGTATTATCACTGATACCGATATCTTCAAGGTACTGGTGGAAATTTCCGGCGTCTACGAAGGCGGCTCACAAGTTTGTCTTCAGGTTTCCACCGAAGCAGGAAGTCTGGCTCCGGTTCTCGATTACCTCAAAGCAAACAACGCCCGGATCATGAACATCATGACACGCAATGTTTCAGAAAGCGAAAGTATCAAGGACGTCTATATCCGCATTCGCGAAATGGAAAAGCCCGAATTCAAGCGACTCCAACAAGGTATGGCAGAAAAATTTCAGGTTCAGTACTGGGCTAAAGATCCGGTCCACACCGTCCTGTAACCCCATCCACGTAATCACTCTGAGGCCGGACTTGTTCCGGCCTTTTTTTATGACATACTGCCCCTTGAAGTGACACGTACTAGACACTCTATGCCTGCATTTGTTCGTATTTAAAAAACTTTGACAAATATGGATTCACCCAAACAGACGCCCTTGCCTTTTGATACTTTACGATAAGTTAACTTTTTATAATATTTCGAAAATAATAAGAATTACGATGACGATTACAAGATTAAATAATGATATCACAATCCGAAACATTCTCAACATATCCCCATGACGCACTCTTCTTAAGCAAAACAAACCCTAAAGCAAAACTTGAACTCTGCCGAAAAGAAGAGTGACTAAGAAGGAGAAAGGAGTGGTCATGGGTAGCGTTGTTGCATTGGAAGAATTCCGTCAGACTCTCGACAAACGGGCGTCGCGTGTTCCTGTAAGAGAACACCCTGAAATTCGGGGCGGTGAAATATGGGGACGAGACTACACCGAAGTCGAAGCCATTGTTTTCGGGCTGCTTCTGATTCGGGATATAGTGGCCTACCATCAAGGAGGCCTGAACACCGAATTCGATCACCTCTGTGTGAATGGGTTGGAAGCCGCGTATAAGGTCAATGACTTTGGACCGGCCAAACTCAAAAAAACCATTAAACCGATCAAGGAATGGGTTCTCGATGATATGACCGAGGATAACAAACGGGACATGTCGTGGGCTCTTGTGGTAGCCGACCTCATCGAGAAATCTCCAACCAAGTAGATACCGATAAGTGATGATTCTTTTTTTATTTGAAATAATTCACTTTACAAATTACCGACACTCATATCCCGACCAAACTATATAGCCTGGTCGGGATTCTTTTCCCCCCAAATAGAACCCTTAATTCCAGCCCAAAAAAACACATTTGCTCCCTGCACCTTCCTTGAAACGTCCACTTTCTGTTTGCCGTTTACCCGATAGTTTCTGCCCTTCCCCGATTATTTGATTGCCTGAGGCCTTAATTCATCTATTGTCTATGACATGGACGCAGAATTCACTGGTCGTACCGGCCCCCAAATCCTGCTGTCGGCAGGGTGTCTTTTCCATCTCCCGCTGAAGCTCATCGCGCGCATTGGCCGGGACGCTGGTTTTGTGGGCATGGAGTTAATCATGAATTCCCCCAAACTCACACCCGAGGCCGGACTGGAAAAAATTGATGAAATACTGCCCATACGAAGTTTGCACGCACCGTTCCGCGATTGGTCAGCCTGGGGCGGGCACCTCAATTCATGGAAAGCGACGACAGCCTTGGCCAACTCGCTTCCTCAAGCCGACCACATAACCATGCACCCCCCTGGCTCCAAGCTCGCTAACATGATCCAGAACCGCTGGTTCGAAAAGGCGTATGATTTACCATTGTTGCTTGATGCCAAAGGGCGTATTCAATTTTCACTAGAAAACATGCCGTGGGTCGAAGGATCTCCTTTCGCCAGAGACCCACTCGAAAAACTCATGGACCAATGCCGAGACAAAAATGTCGGCCTTACCTTCGATGTGTGTCACATGGGTGTCTCTGGACGCGATGTACTCCATGCCATAGACAAAGTACCTGACGAACTGTTGTACAATGTGCATTACTCTGATGCAGTTGGGTACACCGAACACCTGACGCCCGGCGTAGGGAACCTGCCACTGGAAGACTTTCTCCACCGACTTGGCAAACGCGGCTATGACCGTTACATAACTCTTGAATTGGAGCCGGCTGCATTCCCGGATGATGTTGAGGGGACCATTAGAATTCTCTCCGACTTACGGGAAACCATACAAGCGCAATTGGAACAAGGAAAGAGAGACACCAAATATGCCGCACGCATACCTTGAACAAGTTCGCCAAAAAGACCAAACCATCAATCCACTCCTTGCCTTTCTTGGCATTGAAGTTGATGAAATCAAACCGGACAACGCCGTTCTCAGACTGCCAGCCAAACCGGAACTCCTTCAAGGCGCGGGGGTTGTCGCCGGTGGCATACTGGCGACCCTGTTGGATGAAACCATGGCCCATGCCGTACTGGGCGGGAATCCGCAAGGTAAACGCACCGCCACTGTAGACATGAATGTCAGCTACCTTCATCCGGTACAACCTAATACAGATCTCGTTTGCAAAGCCCGAGTGGTCAAACGAGGCAGCCGCATAATTTTCGCTGAAGCCAGCGTACTGGGCGAAGGACGTGAAGTTGCCCGAGCCACCGCATCTTTCCTGCCAATATGACACATTCCCTTGCCCTTGATTTTTCCATGATTACATCCTGAATTGGAGGACATACCCATGACGACTGACACCAAACTCATTGTCTGCCCCGCCTGCCGCGCTCTCAACCGTGTTCACACAGGCCGTGAAGCCGAAGCTGTGTGCGGCAAATGCAAAACCAAGGTCTTCGAAGCAACACCTCTGGAACTGGTCGGCCCCACTTTTGATCGCCATATCACCAAAAACGACGTCCCCGTGCTGGTGGATTTCTATTCTCCCACCTGCGGGCCATGTCTAATGATGGGGCCACAGTTTGACGATGCGGCCAAACGGCTTCACCCCAAAGCGCGCCTAGCTAAACTGGATACGACGGCGGACCAAGCCATTGCAGCTCGCTTCAATGTCATGGCCGTTCCCACGTTGATCCTTTTCAAGGAAGGTCGTGAAATCGCACGCCAGCAAGGTGCCATGAATACGCAGGATATTGAGAACTGGGTCAACAGCTCCATAGGCTAATTCCCTAAACCCCCTTGACGTAAAGTGGTACAGAGGCGAGAACTATCTATGCTCTCCCTCGACGTACCCTTTGTCCCGGATGGGGACTATCCTGATTTCCTGGCCCGACATGCAGCATCGCTGACCTCGGTTCATTTCTCTTTATATGATCAACGACTGGCAGATAGTCGGCACCGCATGGAAAGCCCGGGACTGGACAAAATCATCTCGGGCCTTTCTGCCCTTGTGGATGTGGATAAATATGTGCTCATGAACGCACGTCTTCATGCACCAGGACGGTATTTCGGTAAAACCGGACTGGACGAGACTGCACGACGCCTTGAACACATTCTTGAAAAAACAGATATTTCAGGTGTCATCTTTGCCGATCCGTATTTTCTTCAGGCACTTTCCGACACCCATCCTGATCTGGCAGGATCGCTGGAAGCCATCCCAAGCGTCAATTGCATGCTGGATTCACCCGAACGACTTTTTGCCATGATTGCCATGATTGACGGGACCATGTTCAAGCCACCGTCCCGCATCGTCCCCGACCGGGCGCTGAATAGAAATCCTTTACGGCTACAAGAAATAGTGAACGCAGTACGCAGTCTCTACCCGGCCATGAAGATTCACCTTCTGGCCAACGAAGGATGCCTGTATCAATGCCCATACAAGCCGGCCCATGATGCACATATATCGTTGGTCAACGAAGGACTGTGCCACGAACGAACCTTTGCCATGAACCGAGACCTCGGCTGTATTCGTAGGCTGCTACAGGACCCCGGTCTCATACTCGCCTCCCCCTTCATTCGGCCAGAAGACATCCATCGCTATGAAGGACAGGTGGACGGTATCAAATTGTGTGGACGCACAAAGGGAATCATTTTCCTCAAACGCGCCATAACCGCCTATATTGACGGCTCTTACACAGGCAACCTGCTCAATCTCATGGATGCCATGGGCGACCTCGCAAACCGAATAAATATCCCCAACAAGGAACTACCCGACCAAATATTCGCTCAGGTCTCGACTTGTGACAAGAACTGCGCCGACTGCGGGTGGTGCCACGGCGTCATGCAATCGATTTCCACACAGACCGATCCGGCTCTTTCCAGACTGTAGCCGCCGGTTTCCATTCCATCTTTTTTAAAAATGACATAGACTTGTCTGCATACAAGGAGAGACTCATGAAAAAATCACTCGGCCCCAAGACACTGGCCCAACCCGCACCGGTATGGGCTGTTGGCGCATATGATGAAGACAACAAACCCAATGCCATGATCGCAGCTTGGGGTGGCATATGCAGCTCCGACCCTGCCAGCCTGACCGTGTCTTTGCGTCCGTCCCGCCACACCTATGCGGGCATCATGAAACACAAAGCGTTCACCGTCTCTGTCTGCCCTGAATATCTGGCCGCAGAGTCGGATTTCCTCGGCATGGTCTCAGGCAAAAAAGTAGACAAATTCGCTGCCACCGGCCTGACTCCGACAAAGAGTGACTGCGTCAATGCCCCTTACATCGAAGAATTTCCGATGGTCATCGAATGCGAACTGACCGGCACGTATGAACAGGGCATCCACACTCTGCTCATCGGCGAAATCAAGGACGTAAAATGCGACGAAGACAAACTCGTTGATGGCAAACACCCTGATCCTGAAAAAATCCTTCCCCTGATTTTCAGCCCCGGCACTCGCGCCTACCACACTGTTTCAAAATTCGTGGGGCAGGGTTTCAGTATCGGTAAAAAATACATAAAAAAATAGACGGTGAATATGACCCGGCATGCCATTGCGCTTGTTCTGACGCTTCTTCTATTCGCGGGTTGCGCTGCACAAGACCCAAACGCCCCCGTTCTTGATCTGATCGAACTGGAACAAAATGCGGGTGCGTATCATGGCCTGCCGGTCAATTCCCCACTCATTTCAGCCGAAGCCCAGCAGCAAGCCTTTGACGATTTTCTGAAGAAACACTTCGGTCCTTGGGAACAAATCGAACCCAAACACCCGGCGGATGAGGCTTTCTGGGGATTGGCAGTGTACGGCCACAAAAATCTATACGGTGAAAACACGCTGCTTCGTGATCCTCGCTGGATACTCAATATGACCGAGGCCTCACGAATTGAGGCCTATCCTTCCATGGGCCGACGCGCCATTGCCGTGACCAACACAAACATGCGGGTACTGCCCACCAATCAACCGGTATTCTATAATTTCAAACGGGCCGGAGAAGGATTCCCTTTCGACTACATGCAAAACTCGCTGATCCTTGCCGGAACGCCGCTATATGCGGCCCATGTCAGCGCAGATGGAGCATGGATTCTCGTGGAATCACGCTTTGCCTTCGGGTGGGTACCGGCTCGAGAAATAGCATGGGTGGATGACACTTTTGCCACGGCATACCAAACCGGAACATACAAAACACTTACTGCAGACAGTGTTCCAGTAACCGATAAAGATGGAAACCATTGTTTCATCGCGCACATCGGGACATTAATCCCCGTCATTCCGGCAACACAAGGCCAACCGGAATCCTTCATAGTCCCGACCCGTGACCGCCATGGAAATGCTATCGCCGTCCATGCGACACTTCCGCAAGGGACAACAAAAACAGCACCGATCTCGACCACTCCCGCCAATTTCACCAAGCTGGCAAACGCCATGCTTGGCATGCAATATGGCTGGGGTGGATTATATGAAAACCGAGATTGTTCAGCCACAACCATGGATCTGATGGCCGCATTCGGCATATTCCTGCCGCGAAACTCCAGCCAGCAAATCAAATTTGGCACTCAGACTCCACTTGAAGGGCTGGACCCAGACGAAAAAAAGGAACTGATTCTGAAAACAGCCGTTCCATTTATGACACTTGTCCGCAAGCCTGGCCATATCATGCTCTACATCGGCAGTCACGATGACGAACCGATCGTCCTGCACTCGGTATGGGGCGTAAAAACCAAGGTCGGCGACGGCTATGGCCGAAAAATCATCGGAACCACAGCCATCACCACACTGGAACCGGGACTTGAACTGGACAATCTGGCCACAACTCTACTCGATTCAGTCTCTCGCATTTCAACTTTGCCATAAAGCGACGGGACTCCAACTCACTCATCGCCTTCAAGATCGTCCCACCGCTCACGGAACACGTAATTACTTATGTTCCGATCTCGCTGTTCGCGTATCCAACGGTGTAAATCTTCAGGAAGAGCACGCCACGCCCCCTTGTCTTCCCGCTTCCAGGCGGGCAACCCCTTGTCTCGAACCAGTTCTATAATGTTTCGCGAATTTTCCCCGACCGCATCACAAATTTCACGCGCACCTTTCAAACATATGTCCTGAGATTTCAGCATCGCTCTTCCACCCTCACCACAAAAAACCGTTGACCACCCAACCGATCCAAAAATTCACGAAAAGCGGATCGCGACTGCATGACCCCTCGAGAACCTTCAAGAAAACCAAAATTCCTGCCGAGCAAAACACACCCATGGGTATCACCCACTACATTGCCGGGATGAAACAGAATATGAGACCTCCCCGGCACATCAGATACTTCATAC
This sequence comes from Pseudodesulfovibrio nedwellii, assembly GCF_027923765.1. Classification (NCBI taxonomy): domain Bacteria; kingdom Pseudomonadati; phylum Thermodesulfobacteriota; class Desulfovibrionia; order Desulfovibrionales; family Desulfovibrionaceae; genus Pseudodesulfovibrio; species Pseudodesulfovibrio nedwellii. The sequence goes on from NZ_AP026709.1 coordinate 2,365,857, forward strand.
GTCCGTCCGAAAGAATGCGAATCCACTCGGCTGCATAAGTATTCACCCGCGGGAATACACGACTTGTCTGGCTGATTACCACGATCCGGTGGTTCCAAGGTCACGCACAGAACCTGTCCATTAAAACGTAAAACTCCAAAGGTTCCTTCTTTCCCCTTTTCCAATCGCACAATTTCCACTTTTTCCATGATTCACCGCTCCTGTTTTTGCCAAATCACAAATTGCTTTTTTGTGATATAGTCAATGGTCTATTTGAAAGTCAACAAAATTAGACACAATCATTTAGACATTTACCAATTTTTATGTATAAACAGACCAACCATTAACCCAAATAAGAGGATCTCATGGGATTCACCGACGATGTGCGGCAAGCACTTATTAACCGCATCGGCCCAGGTAGACGATACTCCAACAACAAACGGATGGCAGACGAACTCGGGGTCGACCCATCCCAACTCAATCGCTTTCTAAAAAAGGAACGCGGTCTCAATTCGGAATCTCTCGGACACATTCTCGACAAAGTGGGAATCTCCGTTGTCTTCGGTGATGAACCGGCAGATGCCTCACGAGAGGTCTGCTTCACCCTGCCGGACGCAAACAAATCCAAAACAACAAGGTCAGAGCCACAATCAGACGATTACATGGCAGTTCCGCTGGTCAGCCCAGCCCTAGCTGTGTCCCCTGGTATGATCCCTGAAGCAAATGTCGAAGGATGGATACTGGTATGGCGGCATCAGGAATCTATTCGCTTCCGCTCGAATCTGGTGGCCGTGGAAATCGGTGCCGGAGAACACTCCATGGAACCGACACTTCACTCTGGCGACATTGTCATCGTTGATCGAAGCGACCGAGACCCCAGTCCCGCCGGAAAAATCATGCTTGTCCGCGAACCGGGGTCTACCGGCGCAATCAACATCAAACGCGTCAATACCAGACGCTTTGATGACGACGTGGAATTGATCTTTTACTCGGAAGACAATCGTGCCCATCCTCCAATGACGTACCGACTAAAACGAGACTTCCAAGGGGATATTGCTCACGCCATCGGTGGCAATGTGGTTTGGGCCTGGAACGATATGTCCAGGAAATAGATATCCAACATCACAAAGGACACACATGTTAGACTATCGACAATTTCTGACAAAAAATATGTACGGAACATTCGTCATACTCCTTATCGGGCTACTGGCATTTCCTGTTCAAGCCGCTGACACGACAAACACCGCTCTTGCCTCTGAAATTGCATCCATGCTGCTCAGTCAGGACCAAATAAAACGCGCCGCTGGGGTCAAAGCTTTGTCTGAAAACGGGCAGGGATGTATGGAGTGTTTCCTGAAAATAACCGACAATGGGACAACAGACCAACGCCGCGGTGCTGTTCTCGCGCTGGCTCTCCTGCCCGTACCGGAACTGGCGACAAACGGGCTACTCAAGGCTTTGAACGATAAAGACGCCACCGTCCGCAGTCTGGCTGCACACGCACTGGCAAAAATAGGACAAGCCGCAGCCAAACCGACCGCCCGACTCCTGCTTCATCCAGATGAACGGGTCCGCAACGGCGCAGCACTGGCTCTCAGCAAAATGGGCGAATCAGCAATTCCCGCCTTGACGACCATGCTAAAAATGGATGATCCCTTTGCCAAAGCAAAAGCGGCTTGGCTGCTCGGGAGAATGGGTCACGAAGCCTTACCCGCCGTACCGGCTCTGATCCACGCACTGAATGACAAAGATATACGTGTAGTCCATGTCATCTGTGAAAGTCTTGACCTGATCGGCCCGAATCCGGCAGTCGTCTACCACGAATTGACACTGATCGGCATTTCCGGCAGCCAATGTCCGGTCACACGCATAGGGACAAATGCAGCCCCTAGTCTTGTCAGACTTCTGACCAGACCGGGTACACCCATGGGCAACATTGCCCTTTATACGCTTGCTCGCATGGGCAGAGTTGCCGAACCTGCCCTCAAGGCGGCCCTTGCAACCGGCACTGATAGCCAAAAAATCGCCGCAGCCCTGCTGTTGACGGGGATAGACCCGGAACTAGCAAGCACGCTGCCCGAAGAACTGCGCCGGTCCATGACCGGAGCCATGCATACCCAATAACATCGGAGTCATCATGACAGAACTTATTTACGCGCTTATCTGCTCAGACCTCATCATTGATAAGGATTCAAATTCCACGTCGTTTATTCGCACCATCGAACATGCCGTGGTTCCCGAACTCCCGGCTACCCTGCCATCAATCTTCTTTGCCAGTCTGTGGGACTTGGAAAAGAGTGGAGAAAAGCCCTTTACCGTTTCCTTGAACCTCATACCGCCTACAGGAGACCCCATCACTCTGGGTATGCAGGAAATTACTCCCGGAGGCACCATGCTGCACAAGATGAATTTCCAACTTCCAGGCTTGCGGGTAGAAAATGAAGGCAAGCATATTATCGAGGTTGCAATGAAAGCAGAAGGGGACTGGAAAACACTGGCTCAGCTCCCGATATTCGTCTTTGAAAGCGACAACAAATAGTCCCACCCAAATATTCAGCTACTCGCGTTCAACGTAAAAGGCCATGTAGTGCATCATTGTTTGATGCACTACATGGCCTTTTACGTTGTAGAAAGAATGTAACAAGACAGAAGAGATTTAAACTTACTTATTCCATGCCTGTATTAAGCTAAATTTTTTAGAATATTTTACAATTTTTTCAAAGTAAAATAGGCTATTACGTATTAAAATTGTCAGTTTTAACTGGACATTCAAACACGCCTGACTTAGCCATCTATCATCGATTCGATATTTATAGAAAACCACATCGTATATGCAGTATTACTGTACGACTCAAGTTGAAAAGGATCACAGATGCGCCAAGTCATGCTCATGATTTCAAAGGGGACACAGCGACTCCCTACAGTCAGGGAACTCGAATCCAGAGGTATTCAGGTCTCCTCTGCCGTAAAAAGAGAAAGACCTATAAAAATCGAAATTAACAACCACGCGGACGGCATGGCAGCAACGCATTGCGCAGTTAAATATTTGCAAGAAGGGGAAACAGACGAATCCAGAATCTAAAAAAACTTCAAACCGGAACAAATAAAAGGCCCTGATACAGAACTATATCAAGGCCTTTTATTCTATCAGACAAAGACAGATTTTATAAAATATCCTCGTACCCTTCCACGGCTTCATCCACAGGAGCGCCTTCATGGACAATACGATTGAGGACTTCCACCAACCGTGTGGGGTTTGAATGCTGAAAAACATTCCGGCCAACAGACAATCCGGCACCACCAGCATCAATTGATGTTCTGACGATATCCAGAAAATCACGGGTGGACTTCATCTTGGCACCGCCAGCGATAACCACGGGCACGCAAGCACATTCCACGACACGGGCAAAACTCTCGGCATCTCCAGGGTAATTAACCTTGACCACATCCGCGCCCAATTCCGCGCCCACACGAGCACAATGAGCTACAGCCTGCGGATCATATTCGTCAGCCACCTTCGGACCACGGGCATAGACCATCGCAAGAAGAGGCATACCCCATTCGGAAGCCGAGGCCGCGACCCTTCCAAGATCGGTCAACATTTGTCCTTCAGTTTCGTCGCCCAAATTAACATGGACACTGACTCCGTCCGCACCGAGGCGAATTGCTTCTTCCACGGTCGTCACCAACCGCTTCATATTGGGAAACGGCGACAAACAAGTTCCGGCAGACAAATGAACAATACATCCGAAATCGCGGCCTTGCATCCGATGCCCAAGCTTGACCTGTCCTTTGTGCACAAGGCCTGCATTGGCTCCGCCTGCCACCAAATTTGTCACGGCATCCCGCATTTTCTCAAGTCCGGCAATGGGTCCAACTGTGACCCCATGATCCATGGGGACAATGATGGTCCGTTTGGTGTCCCGATTGAATATACGCTCCAAACGGATGGCTTTTCCGATATGCATCCTGCACCTCGCTCATGGCTGTTTCTGTCATGTTAAAGAATCCACGTTCACATAATACACTCGGTCCAAAGATGGAAGGACAAACCCACCGCCATGAACAGCATCACATTTCTTTACAACCGGAGTTGTTGACGAAACATACAAGACACGACTATTCTTTCATAGAGCGGCGGTATGTACAGGATCAATTGATGAAGAAGCGACAGCCCAAAGGGGATGACAATGAGTGACGAAAGGACCTACGAATCCGTCTTTGTAGCCCGCCAGCCCGTCTTCGACGCCAATAATGAAACCTGGGGCTACATGATGCTCTTCAGGGACAGCAAAGACGCTGATCGGGCCATTTTTGCCGACAATTCAGAAGCCACCATGAACCTTGTGGCCAATCTCCCCCTGTGCGGCGGTGCCTGCGGCAATCAGGCCAGACTCTTGATTCATTTCACCCCTGAGGCCATAATCCGTGGCGTCCCCTATGCTGTCCCTTGGGACAACACCGTTATCATCCTTGAAGAAATGGCCGACCCGGACGATACGCTTATTGTGGCTCTCGGCGATCTACTTATCGACGGCTACGAGTTCGCCATCAACAATTTTGAAGGCAAACCCGGTTGCGAACGACTGGCAGAATTGGCTGACACACTGATTATTGATCTTGAAGGTAAAGATGAAGCCGACCTGAAAGCCATTATCTCGCAAGGAAAGAAATTTGGCCCGGCTAGAATGATAGCCAAACGGGTAGAAACAAACGACGACCTGACAATAGCGAAAGATGCCGGCTTTCCCTTATTCCACGGTTTCTATTTCAAGAAACCGTTAATCAAAACAGGCAGAAAAATTAATTCATCCGAAACGACCCGTCTCAAACTTTTCGAAATCATCGAAAAAGACGAACCGGATTTTGACACACTGGCGCTCGCCATCGAAGCAGATGTGGCGATCAGTTACCGGTTGCTCAACTTTCTCAACTCTGCAAATTTCAGTTTTGCCACCACGGTCACATCCATTAAGCAAGCCGTTGTCCTGACAGGATGGAAACCTATCCGCAATTGGCTCAGACTTATCATTCTCACTGACCTGGCCCCGTCTGAAAAAACACAGGAACTCGCCTACTTGTCCGCACATCGAGCCAAACTCTTTGAAACGGCAGCCCTAGGAAGCGGTTATGAAAATGATTCGGATAAACTCTTCATGGTCGGACTTTTTTCCCTGCTTGATGCCATGCTCAACACGCCCATGAAAGAGATCACCACCCATTTACCGGTGGATAAAGAAATCAAAGCGACCCTGTGTAACAAAAAAACCAAATATTCCCCATGGCTCGACTTGGCCAAAGCTATCGAAGCATCGGACTGGGAAGCGGTCGGAGATCGTGCCAAGGCATTAAACCTGCTCCCCGGTACAGTAGCCGTCAGTTATCAGCACGCCTTTACTTGGGCCGACGCTTTTTTTGCATCCTCAACCAGCGGGAAATAAAGACAGGAACGCCCGCAACACCATGCTCCTCACCAGACGCGATTTCCTCACTTCGCTGATTGGCCTCGGCGCACTGCCTGCCCCCCTTAGCTTCGCAAAAAACCTGCCGACAAAGACTTTTGCCCTTGTCGGACGAATTGTCATCGGGGATGGCTCTCTCCCACTCGACGACCATGCCATCCTCATACACAACGGTTTTATTGAAGCCATCGTACCTGCCAAAAAAGTCACTGACCGTCCCGTGCTGCCCTTGCCGTATGCGACCATACTTCCTGGTGTGATCAATGCCCACTGTCATCGAATTCACACTTCAACAGGCCGCCGAAAACGGTGGTTGGTGCAGGGCGTCACGTCTATCGGAGATGTCGGCTCGCCGCTGGATGCCATGCCCCTGTTGGCCAATTCACCTCCGAACGTCACTGCCACGGCCAGTTTTTCCGGCCCCATGCTCACCCCTCCCGGGGGGTACCCGCTCCCTGTTCACGACTCAAAATACGCCTTGGTCGTAAAGTCCCCCGACGATGCACGCACAGCCGTTTCCATGTTGGCCGATCAGGGCGCGACCATGATCAAATTAGCCTTTGAACCAGGTGTACTCCCTAAGACATGGCCTCAGTTCGACGCCACGACAGCCGGGACCCTCTGCAACACAGCCCGAAGACTTGGGCTGACAATTCGTTGTCATGTAGAAGATTTCTCTGGCCTGGAAAAGGCCTTGAATGCCGGTGTACACACTGTGGAACACGTCCCGCATCGTTGGCGAAAAAATGGCCATATCCGTCCGATTCTGACTTCGGACAACAAACTGATAGATCAATATACGGATTTGCTGGAGCGCATGAAACGGGAAGACATCATTCTTACGCCCACACTAGATGTATTGTGCCGTTCACCATGGCAGGGGGCTTCACTTTTCGAACCAGTCCGGGTCTTCCATACTATGGGTGGACGTATTGCCGTCGGCAATGACTATCCCTATAAACGGACAGACGCGGGCATGCCTTCACGCGAAATGAACCTGCTTGCCAAAACAGGCATGTCACCTCTTGCTATCATTCAGGCGGCGACCCAAGTCTCTGCCGCAGCGTGTGGGTTTACAAATCGTGGAATATTATTTTCGGGTATGGTCGCAGACATGATTGTAGTGCGGGGCAATCCCGCCCTCGGGCTGGAGAAGATGGACACTCCCTTGCATGTCATCAAAGATGGTGAATTCATTCGCTGAAAAAATCAAAGTCGACGAGCGGATTCAGGCGTCAAAACGGCCTTACCGGACAGAGCTTGGTCTATACGATCCAAAGCCGCCTGTTTGCCTGAGGGCAATCGCACCTTGAGCGGAAGATAATTGGAGGCGTGGTTGGCAAGAAACAACCCACGACTCAATGTCAAACCAAACAATATTTCCCGTATCTCGGTCAACATGCCAACGCCGTCCGGCACCTCAAATTCACCACGCTCCCACTGATCGTGCAAAGGAGTGCCCGGCACAAGCATCAAGCTGAGCGCACCCACTTGGTCCGGGTCCATCTCACTCAAGGCACGGGCTGTTTCACGGGCATGCGCGGCAGACCTTTCCACTCCTCCCAAACCATTGATAATTGTCACATTAAGTTTAAGCCCAGCCTCTCGCACGCGCCGCCCCTGAGCCACGATAAAAGCGGAGTCTCCGTTTTTGTTCATGGCCTTGAGTATCTGATCGTCACCGGATTCCAACCCCATATAAACGATGCCTAATCCCAGATCCCGAAGTTCCTGTAGTTCGGCATCAGACTTGCGTTTAAGACTCTTTGCATTAGCATACACCCCAACCCGGGTAACCCACGGAAGGTGCATACGAATAAGCGATAGAATTTCTGTCAGTCGTTCGTGCGGGAGAATCATGGCATCCCCGTCACAGAGAAAGACCCGCCGCTGTCGTTGGCATTCACGAGCGGCGAATTCGATATCACGGAGAACTATCTCCCGATCCTTGATACCGAACCGTTTATTCAAATAAGCACCACAAAATGCACATTTCCCATGCGAACAGCCAAGGGTAACTTGCAACAAGATACTCCCGGCTTCGCTGGGAGGGCGTATAATCATTCCCTGATAGTCCATAAAATCCTCCTGATCGAAGTCACGATACGGAAACGCCAAAAAATGGCAATAGTGTCTAAACAAAATGGTGCAAAACCACGAGGCAAGGTTTTATCATTGACCAATATACGATGTTTTTTTATGATTTTTAGGATTGGAAATCTTTCACACACCGACAGGCATAGGCGCGGACAAATGACCCCACCGCCACACTCAGAAAAGACTTCAGGCACACCATGACGATCAAAAAAAAACCGGCGAGACCAACGTCCTACGTCGCTTTAGACGAGACATCGCGAGCCTTGATGGATTCCTCCGTGGAATCCGCATTCGTCATGGATGTGAGCGGCTATGTGCTGGCGGCCAACGGAGCAGCGGAAAAACTCTTTGACCTAAAACCGGGGCAGACGCTCCAACAATCCAATATTTACGATCTCCTGCCCAAAGGAGCCGCCGATTCACGCAAAACCAAAATCGAAGAAGCTATTCGTGAAGTCCGTTCTGTTCGTTTTGAAGAAGAAATCGATGGTCGATCTCTGGTCCATTCCATTGTCCCGGTAGCTAATCCCTGGGGCGAAGTGGCCCGACTGGCGGTTCACACTCTTGATCTGACCAAACTAAGGCGAACCGATGAAGACCTACGACGCGAACAACAGAGACAAATTTTCTTCATGGAATCCCTTCCGGGCATTGTTTATCACCTCTACCCGGACCAGACCATTCGGTACGCAAACCGCTATTTCAGACGATATTTCGGCAGCCCTAAGGACAAAACATGCAGAGAGGCTCTAAACTGTTCTTCCGACTCCTGTGCATCTTGCCCCCCTATGGAAGCGATGAACACTGACCGAGCCGAGGAATGGGACTGGACCGATTCCCAGGGCCGGACGTTCCACCTCCAATGCAGTCCCATGACTGACTCCGCCGGAGAACGGATGATCATGGTCCTCGGCATTGACATCACGGCCAGACAACAAGCCGAAGATGCCTTAAAACGAGCACACGCTAAACTGGAAGACCGGGTTAAAAAACGTACGGAAGAATTGGAAGAAGCCAATATCAAATTGACCAACAAGTCGACAAGGCTGATCTCCGCCATGAAAAAGGCAGATGCCGCAACACGGGCAAAATCATCCTTTCTGGCAAACATGAGTCACGAGATACGCACTCCTCTCAATGCAGTGCTCGGCATGTCTGAACTGGCCCTGACAATGAGTGACCCGGAACGGAAAGACTCATACCTCAAACGAGTCATGGAAGCAGGTAATTCCCTGCTCTCCATCATCAACGACATACTCGATTTTTCCAAGATCGAAGCCCGCAAACTGGCCCTTGAAGCCATTGATTTCGATATAAACAGGACCGTGGACGCCACCGTTGACCTCCATATGCTTCTGGCGACAGACAAAGGGCTTAACTTAACGTCCACTGTGGACACCTCAGTTCCTTCTGTACTGGAAGGCGACTCGTCACGGCTACGCCAGATTCTTATCAACCTCGTTTCCAACGCCATCAAATTCACAGAATCCGGTGATGTACATATAGCCGTAACAGTTGACACCCCGCCTACAGACATAAAGCCGGGGACCCCGGTTACCGTGACATTTAAGGTACGAGACACGGGCATAGGTATCCACAAAGACAAACAAAAAACCATTTTCGGTTCATTTCTTCAAGCTGACGATTCCATCACCCGCAAGCACGGAGGCACAGGCCTTGGCCTCGCCATTTGCACATTACTGGTGAAACTCATGGGGGGAAAACTCACACTCGAAAGTGAGGAGGGTAAAGGAAGCGCATTTTCCTTCACCGCCAACCTCCGCGTCGGTAACCCCGAAACCCTGCATGCACAGGAACAAGACTTGATCAGTACTTCCATCCCGGAACTTCCCGAAATCAAAGTCCTGCTGGCCGATGACAACCCACTCAACCGAGAATTGGCGACAACACTGCTGACAGAACAGGGCCACACCGTCATAGCCGTAGAAAACGGAATTCAGGCTCTAGAAGCACTCAAAGAAGAACGTTTCGATCTCGTCCTCATGGATGTCCAAATGCCCATCATGGACGGCGTTTCGGCCACACGGGCCATCCGCGCTCCGCAATCCGGTGTCATAGATCCTTCCGTCCCCATCCTGGCTCTGACCGCCCACGCCCTCAAAGGGGATCGCGAACGTTTTCTGGAAGCAGGAATGGATGACTACATTGCAAAACCCATTACCATGAACAATTTTTACAATGCCATTGCCCGAAACGTGGGCAAGGGGCAAAAAAGACACCAACCGATACAAACGCCTCAGCCAAGACCGGACAACGGCCAGCCCTACGACCGGATAACGGCTTTGGACATGCTCGGAGGCAAAAAAGGATTGCTGGCTCGTATGGATGCAATTTTCCTTCGAGATGTTCCCGGAGAAATGACGGAGCTGACAGCGGCCTTTGACGGCCAAAACTGGGACACAGCCATGAGATTAGCCCACTCCATCAAGGGGTCGTCAAGAACCGTTGGGGCACTCAAAGCCGGTGCGGTCGCCGAGCAAGTCGAATACTTGTGCAGACACCAAGACGCCTCTTCTGCCAAGAAAGAACTTAAAAGCCTTGAATCCGAAGTGAAATCTGCGTTACAGTATATCAATCTGACGCAAGGCTCGCCGTAGAAGAGCCACTCAGCCCAAGGAGCATAAGATGAAAACCATACTTGTTGTAGACGACGCACCCATGATTCGCGAATTACTCAAATCTGTACTCGAAGCGGAAGGATATGAAGTAGTTGAAGCCGCTGATGGCGAAGAGGCCATTCATATATGCCAGGAAACCAAGATAGACCTCTCCATCATTGATATTTTCTTGCCCAAAAAGGGCGGCCTTCAAGTCATGGGCGAATTGATCAAAGCTGACAGTTCCCACAAGTTCATCGCCATATCCGGCGGGGAAGCCTTCAACCCGGAAGCCATTGTCGAACTGGCCAAAGTATACGACGTGGTCGACACCTTTACCAAGCCCATTGATACCCGCAAACTGTTGAATGTCGTTAACAAGGCACTGGCTGACTAACAAAGTACACGCAACAAAGCCCTGCCCGATTCTTTGATCAGGCAGGGCTTTGTTGCGTGTATGGTAACGCCGAAAACTAATTTATTCCATATCGACGGTCACACCCTCGACCACATAGAAAAGAAGTTCATATTTATCCTGAAGGATACCCACAACCTCTTCTACGGACATGTCACCCATGTCAGCCACGGTGACATAGGCATTGGTAAACCCGGATTGAACCGGATCATGCGCCGTAAACACGCTTGTAAAAACAATCCCCACTGTCCTGATTTCGCACAGCAATTCTGCCAAAAGCTCTGGCCGACCATCCATACGGATGGCAAACTGTGCGCCACCCCGCAGGGACCCGGACGCCGTACACAGAAAACGCAGTACGTCAGCCTGGGTAATAATACCCTTCAGTTGGCCACCATCCACCACAGGCAAACCACCAACCTTGTTCTTCACCAATATTTCGGCAACTTCGGTCATGGCTGCATCCGAATGAACGCTAATGGGGTCCGAAGTCATGATATCACTGGCGGTCAATGTATACAAACCACCACTTTTCCCGCTCGCAAGATCACTGGGAATAAACTTGGAAGGCATGGCATCACGGATATCCCGATCAGACACAATGCCGACTAAAGCACCCTGACTGTCGATAACCGGAAATTGTCGGATATTCTTCTCTCGCAAAAACTCAGCAGCGTCCAGAACGGACGAGTTAACCCCCAAAGAAATGACATTGATCGTCATCCAATCTCTGACCAGCATTCTCCACCTCCTGCATGAGCTTTTCCAGAATGAAAATGATCGGCAGAGCCTACGTGTTCAAGAAACGAATTGCAACGGAAGTTACAGTTTCACCGCTTCCGCACTCACAACCTTAACCAACTCCTTAAAACTAGACTTTAGCGGTCCGAGTTCCTCTATAACCGAATCCAACCGCCCAAGATAGCACCATTTTTCCAACTCCCTTGACTTCTTAACCAACTCCATCGCCAACACATGGCTGGCAATATTGGTAATAGAATGCAAAGAAGCGCCCATCATCTTGGCATCACGAATCTCGGTGGCTTTATCGAGATTGACAATTTTTTCTTCTGCCTCCACCACAAACAAATCAAGAATATCCTTAAGCAAAGCCATGTTGCCCTCAAACCTGTCAATCAAAGCCTGCATATCGAGTTTGACCGAAATGACTCCTTCAACATTTTTCCCAGAGGCCTGCACTGAGGACGCCCCCGCTCTTCCCTGCGGGCACCGATCCCCCATGCTACGAATGATTGCATCCGAAAGTTCGTGCATATCAACAGGCTTGCTGACGTAATCGTTCATGCCGGAATCCAACATCCGTTCCTTGTCACCCTTCATGGCATACGCTGTCAGGGCAATAATCGGGATGGATCGATCATACAATTTCCCATCTGATTCCCGTATGGCCTGAGTAGCCTCAATACCACTCATTTCGGGCATCTGAACATCCATAAGAACAAGATCAATGGATTTACCTTGTGTCTCAAGAATATTCAGCGCTTCGATACCATTCTCAGCGGTGGTAATAGTATGACCAAACATGGAAAGGAAATGGGTCAAATATTTCCGGTTCAACGGATTGTCTTCGGCCAACAAAATATTCAAATGCAAAGTCTTGGGTGTCAAAGGAGCCCGTACCTCTTCCACTTCCTGTTCTTTCGCGACACCGAACCAGGCTGTAAAATGAAACGTTGAGCCAAAGCCCTGTTCGCTCTCAACACCGATTTCCCCCCCCATCATATTCACCAGCTGTCGGGAAATGGTCAGTCCCAATCCAGTCCCCTGATGCTTCTTCCGAAGCGAACTGTCCGCTTGGGTAAAACTGTCAAAAATGCTTTCAAGTTTATCTTCCGAAATACCAGTGCCAGTGTCTCGAACTTTGAACAGCAGACAAATACGGCCCGATTCCTGTCGGGTTACGCTGACCGTCAATTCGACCAACCCTCGTTCAGTAAATTTGAGAGCATTGCCCAAAAGGTTCCATAATATCTGCCCCAACCGATCAGAATCACCATTGAGCACGGTCGGAACGTCTTTGCTCACTGAATACCGAAAGGCAATATTACTCACGTCAGCCTGCGGTCCAAAGGACCGGACGCTTGTCTCAAGTGCAGCCCGGAAATCGAAATCCACAGGCTTGAGTTCCATCTTGCCCGCTTCAATTTTTGAAATATCAAGAATATCATTAACAATATGCAACAACGACCCAGCTGCATCACGGATCATATCCATATGTTCCCGCTGTTCATCCGTCAGCCCTGTAGTGACAACCATTTCAGCCATGCCAAGAATTCCACTGATAGGAGTCCTGATCTCATGGCTCATGTTGGCCAGAAACATGGACTTGGCCAGATTCGCTTCAAGCGCAACCGCGGAAGCTTCCTCTGCAGAGCGGTTCGCGGAGACCAATTTTTCTCCCATACGGCCATAGTGAATGGCTGAGCCGAAAAGATTGGCCGCAAGTGTCAAAGATTCTATCTCCACAGGTAACCAATCTCGTTCCATGCGGTGTTCGGAAAACCCCAGGAACCCCCACCATGTATTCCCGGCAAATACCGGAACAATCATAACGGACTTCACCCCGGTCGCCTCGAAGAAGCCACGCTCCCCTTTGCGGAAATCCTTGACGTGACCACAAATAATCTTGCGCCTGAGCAATGGAATGCGCCACGAATCATATTGGGGAGAAAAACTCTGATTGATGAATTCCGGCTTTCCCACAAGACTCGGAAAACCATCAGCCACCCATTCATAATTCAACGACAGGGTTTCCTCCGAAGAACCTTCTTCACTCTTACTAAAAAGAAAAACTCTCGTAATATCAGCGGCTTTTCCTAATTCATCAAGAGCACTGCCAATACCTTCTTCCCAATCCGCTTTGCGCAAAAAACGACCGGCAAAAGAGGTCAAAACCTGTAGAATAGCATCCCTGCGAAAAAGCATCTCCTCCAATTCCTTTTGCAAGGAAACATCTCGCACCATACCATACGCCCGACGAAGATTCCCGGCATCATCAAGTTCGACTTCTCGATTAACGTGTAGATAGTTAACCGTGTTGTTCTTGCCCTGAATTCTGTATTCAAAATCAAGCGGCCAACCTTGTTCGAAAGTCGCTTCATTGGCGCGATCAAAAACCTCAACGTCTTCGGGGTGGACACAGGCCCGAATCGAATCAAAATCCTCAGTAAGAGAATGACAACCACGCTCCATAATCCGACGGAACCCTTTTGACCATTTCACCCGACTCTGACTATCCATTTCCCAACGGCCAAAACGATCAGTCTCTTCCATCCACTCATGCATGAAGCGTTCTTTGTCCAACTGCCTTTCCAGCATCAGACGGCTCTCAAGATGCCGAAGGCTTCGGGTCATATTCTCCGGTAATGCTTGCGCTTGAGAAAAGAAATCAAAAAGCCCCAAGGCACGGGCTTTATCCTCATGCCCACCATTCGTCACGACGATGACATGAACACCATATTCATTACGAATACGCTGAACAGCCCGTAACCATGTGGTATCACCTTCGTCTGGGACAAGAAGAACGCAATCAGCATCATGTTTGTCCAAACGACGCACACCACGAGAGACTGATGCCAGATGAACCAATGAATACTCATATCCTTGCACCATAAGAACAATGGATGCCGATTCCACGTTTTTCCCGGCCAAAACCAACAGTTTCAAATTCGCCTCCGCTTCTCCATCACACACAGGTTTCTTCTCAAATATTTACCCATGAGTCATACGCCCAACATATCTTCTGGACAAGTTTTTTCAAATAAATATCATTGCTTCACACATTACAAGGGACTGAAAACATGCGCTGAAAGCAGTTTGCAACTGTCTGAAAAGACAGTTCTTACCGCCGAACTACCCCTTGCTTTCTCTAGTCACGAGGTTTACACACACCCCAAGGTTCATAAAAAGTAAACATCGACCATTAATCTCCATAGGTGCTACCATGAATTTTTTACCTGAAAGCGACATGCTGACCCTCCTGACAGGGGCCACTCTGGCCGTAAAACTTGTCATGATCTTTCTCGCTCTGATGTCAGTGTGGAGTTGGACCATCATATTCTTCAAATTCTTCACCATTGGCTCAGCTCGGAAAAAAGTCATGCAGGGATATGATGCCTTCATGGAATCTCAGGATTTAACCAGCGGCCTCAATAAGCTGGGAGACAAGGAACATTCACCTCTGGCCCGCGTCTCTACTTTGGCAGTGCAGGAATTCCGACTGTTAGAAAAAGCGGAAGTAAACAGAGAACGCAAACGGCTGCTCGTCAAAGACACCCTGCGCCGCGTCCTCAAACAGGGCATCACCAAAGAAATGCGTGTGTTAACGCGTAACCTCCCCTTCCTCGCCACCTGCGCCAATGCGGCTCCATTCATTGGCCTGTTCGGCACGGTATGGGGCATCATGCACTCTTTTCACTCCATCGGGCTGGCTCAATCCGCAGCTCTAGCGACCGTGGCTCCTGGTATTTCCGAAGCTCTTATCGCCACGGCCATCGGTCTTCTGGTCGCCATTCCGGCCACCATTTTTTATAACTACTTCCTTGGCAAACTCGGTGAAATCGAAACCGGCATGATCGATTTTGCTGGAGCCTTTCTGAATCGGGCTGAACGCGAAATAACGTGGGCCTCCAAGATGGAAAAAAGATAGGAGCAAGCCCATGGCAATCAAGACTGGCGGCGGCTTCCTTAACGAAATCAATGTCACACCCTTTGTGGATGTGATGCTGGTATTACTGATCATTTTCATGGTCACAGCCCCGCTCATGACTCAAGGAGTCGAAGTGGACCTCCCTGTGACCAAAACGGTCAAGAACCTGCCTCAGGACTCCGAACATCTTATCTTATCGGTAAAAAAAGACGGCACCATCTTTCTCGACGAATATCAAGTGACGCTGGATGAATTACAGGATCACCTGAAACGACTGGTCGCCAAACAGAAAAAGCAACTTTTCCTTCGCGCCGACAAAGACGTTGCTTATGGCACCGTGGTCATGATCATGGGCGAAATCAAAGGGGCTGGTATTGACCGACTAGGCATTGTGGCAGAAAAATCCATTGATCTGAAAAAAGAGAAAAAGTAAATTTCATGCGACACGCCCTGAGTTGGTTCCTCTCTATCCTCTTTCACGCCATTCTGGTGGTAGCACTGCTGCAGTCGGTGGATCTTGAACCGTTGCTGCCCGAGGATATCATGCAAGTGGATCTGACTGAGGTGGAAGAACCGCAACCGATCACTCCCATGCCGGAGCCACAAAAAATCCCCGCTCCAGACCCCATGGCGGAAATAGCTGCCCCCGAAGAACCACCTATGGCAGCCCCTCTGCCCATGAACAAAACCGTGGTTCTTGCAAACGAGCTCCCACCACCGCCAGAACCGGAACTCGCTCCCGAGCCGGAACCAGAACCGGATGTAATCGAAATCAGCCCTAACAAAACGCTACCGCCGGAAGAGGAGCTGGAAGAAGACGGCAAACCAAGAAAGATTGTCACTCGTAAAGAATTTACTGTTCATCGCGGACATGAAGCGCGTTTTGGTCGCGCCATGATGGGAGACTACTTTTCCTACTCAACCAAAGAATTTTCAGGCCAATTCCGCACCAAGGATAACCGGGTCGTTTCCATTATCGATGCCCGAAACACCAAATACGGACGATTCCTGATCTACGATTCAAAAAACAAGACTCTACGTCGCCTTAAACAGGCCTTTGGCAAATACGTATATACCATCGGACCATCAGTCTATGCGGACGAACCGGTCACAGGGTCGGTCACATTTCTGGCAAAGAACGACCGTATCGAACGGTTCATCCTCATGACAGACGATGACCGCATCGCCCATTACCCTCGCAAGGTCCATGTCCGGGAAGAGGAAGTCACATTCTCCGGTCCCGCCAAAAACATTGAAGCCGGGATATCCAGACCACCCTATGGCGAAGGCCATGAAGGTGTCGTCGTCATCCATGGTCCAGATTGTGTCAATCCGGGCTTGGTGCAAGGCTTTACCCGCACCTTGTCCATGCATGACCTTGCCACTCTGCATTTTATTCCACGCGGTTGCATGAACGAAGAGCCAACTCCCGGCACAACGGAAGAACTCGTTCAGGATACGACTGCCGCACTGGGCTACTTTGCCGGACGCAAAGAAATAGATGCAAACCATGTTGGTATATGGGGCAATGGTCCGGGAGCACCCGCTGCAATAAAGACCGCAAGTCGAACCAATCCAGCCTTTTTGGTCTGCGTTCTCACGGATACTGTCAAGACTGACGACATCCCTGATCGAAAAACTCTCTCCCAACTAAAAACCCCTGTCCTGTGGTTGATCACAGGCCGAGATACCGCCAAATGGACCCCACTAATTCGCACGCTTGAAGCCTTCCGCGACAAAGACAAACGTCCATTTTCAATCATTGTGGCCCCACTCAAGGCAAGCCAGGACGTACTTGATGCCAAAGGCGAACAATCCGCTTGGGTGGAACAAGTCGCCGACGATCATGCCTCTCTCGCCGCATCCTGGATCCACAACCTAAAAAAATAGATTTTACCCATATCGGGATACTTCCTGCCTTCCATTTGTCATGCGAATACGCTATGGCTGATAGAATGACGATTTCTTGCGAATCGTCTCTATCAAACCAGATATACAGCAACAAAAAAATACGCCAGACATGAATCGGAATCACGCATCCCTTAAGCCAAGCCCCCAACTATTTGAGCACGTTCTCGATGCCTCAGGTGTTGCTATGGCCATACGGACCGTTGACCTGAAACCTATCTTTGTGAATAAGGCTTTTGCTGATTTTTTTGGATATTCGGTTGCCAAAATGTTTTCTCTGCCCCAAGAAAAAGCCCTCCCAGAAGAAACCATGGCCCTGTACGCAACACACATTCGTCCAGCACTGCATACTGGACAAAGTTGGGAAGGCGAATACTTCATTCGCAAAAAGGACAATGAGGTTATTCTGGTCTGGGGTCGATTCGATCCTGTGCTCGACGCATCCGGCAATCTGGCCAATGTCATTTCCATCATGCAGGACAACCTGACATGCACCAAAACCGCCAAAGCCCTCAAAGTCAGTGAAGACAAATTCCGTCTTCTCGCCGAGAATATCACCGACGTCATCTGGACAATGGATGACGCATACAATTTCACGTATGCTACCCCATCTGTTGAAGATGTCTGGGGCTACGCTCTCGAAAAACTCAAAGAGTTGTCCCTGCTCAAAATCACGTTGCCCGAGTCACATAAAATTCTCAAGAAAGCCGAAAAAGCCCGCTCCAGAGCCGAAGCGCAGGGTGACTTCGATCACATTAACCGACTGGAAATGGAACATTATCACGGCAAGGGCGGAACCATCTGGGTCGAAACAGCCGTTAGGCGACTCTTTACCGAGGACGGCAAACCCGGAGGATACCAAGGTGTTTCCCGCGATATAACCCTCCGCAAACAGACCGAAGCCGCATTATTCGAACGTGAATCCAGATATCGCACACTGTTTGAGGATTCTCCCATATCACTCTGGGAAGAAGATCTGTCCCGCCTCAAAATATATTTCGACGCCCTCAAAGAAAACGGCGTCACCGACTTCAGACAATATTTCTATGACAACCCGGACGCTCTGGCCAAATGTGCCACGCTGGTGACCGTCGTGGACGTAAACAAAGCCACACTGGACCTGTTATCCGCGAAATCCAAAGAAGACTTGTTCGGCAATCTGGAAAAAGTTCTGACAGAAAGCTCCATGGCCGCTTTCACCGAAGAGATGATCCTGCTCGCTTCCGGCGGATGCGAATATTGCGGAGAAATCACCAATCGTACACTGGAAGGTGAAACAATCTGGGTCGTGGTCCACTTCTTTGTCCCCCCGGAGTACAAAGACTCCCTGGCTCGCGTCATAGTTTCATTACTGGATGTCACACCGAGAAAACGGGCTGAACAGGCTCTCATGGATTCTGAAGAACGGTACCGGGTACTCGCGGAAAATTCCCAGGAAGGTGTCATCGTTATTCAGGATCGGGAAATTAAATATATAAATGAAAGCATGACTGAAATATTTGGCCTTTCAACGGAAGAACTTGAACAGGTTCATCCTCTTGAAATGGTTCATCCCGAAGACAAGCCTTTCATTCACGAACAATTCAAAAAAATGTACGAGGGCAAGGAAAAGGAAGGGTTTGCCACATTCAGAGTCATAACCACACACGACGAAATCAAATGGTTGACCATCTCAGTCAAACCTATCATGTGGGAAGGCCAGGAAGCACAGTTGGAAATTTTCACTGATATCACGCACCATAAAACACTGGAACGTGAGCTTTTATCCACCCATGCCCAAATGGAAGACCGCATCTCAAAAAGGACCGCAGAGCTCTCCGAAGCCAATGTCCAGCTCAAGGCTTTGGCCGAAGAACGAGGAAAAGCCCAGCAACGCATCCTTGCCCTGACCCAAGAATTAATCCGTATACAGGAAGACGAACGGCAACGAATTGCCCGGGATCTTCACGACAACGTCGCCCAAAATATTTCCTCCATCATGCTGAAGATGGAAACGTTGTTTGACGACCACTCATGTGTCGACGAAAGACTCCGTAAACGGAGCGAATCCGTAACTGACATTCTCAAGGAAGTCGTCGCTTCGGTACGAGACATTGCATATGGACTTCGACCTCCCGCACTGGACCAGTTGGGTCTGGTAAAATCCTTGCAGCACCTCTGCCTCGAAGCAGGCAACAAGCATGGTTTTGCAGTGGATTTCGTAGCCACGGGTGTCGAAGATATCAGCCTGGATTTTGACAGCGAAATTAACATCTATCGGATGATTCAAGAAGCCGTCAGAAATATTGTACGCCACGCCCACGCGAACAAGGCGACAATCCGTCTGGTGAAGAGTCATCCCGACATCTTCATTCGCATTGAAGATAATGGGCAGGGATTCAACGTTCTGGAACGCCAGGCAAAAACCCTGACTGAAAAGCGCATGGGATTGCGCAGCATGGAGGAACGAGCACGCCTAGTCGGCGGCTCCATGGAGATCCAATCACTGGTCGGAACCGGAACCCGCATAATTTTCCGACTGCCTACACATCATTCCAGGAGACATACAGACTATGAATATCATGATCGTTGATGACCACCCTCTATTCAGGGAAGGTCTCAAAGCCATCGTCAACCGGGACAATCGCTACACAGTGTGTGCTGAAGCCGGGAATGGCAAAGAAGGCATTGCCATAGCCAAAGAAAGTCATCCAGACATCATGCTGGTGGATATTTCCATGCCTGAAAAAAATGGCGTTCAGATGATCCGTGAACTCAAGTCTTCATTACCGAAAACACAGTTCATCATCATTTCCATGCACTCTGAAGCCGACTACATCGTGGAAGCCTTCCGAGCCGGAGCCACAGGATACATGATCAAGGAATCTGCTTCATCCCAACTCATTAAGGGGCTTGATACCGTCGCAGCAGGTGAACTTTTCCTGGACAACGCACTCTCTCAGGAAGTGGTATTCAAACTCCTGCAATCAAAACCAGACACTCCCGACGGCAGCAGTGACCCTTACTCTACTCTGACCCCCCGAGAGCAGGAGGTCATGCGCATGCTGGCGGAAGGGCTGACAGCCAAAGAAGTGGCAGAAAAGCTCTTCATCAGCCCCAAAACCGTGGAAAATCACCGCACCAATCTCATGAAAAAACTAGGCCTCAAAAGTACGGTAGAACTTGTCCGTTACGCGGCCCGACTCGGCCTCATCGACATAGAGACCTGGGCCATCTGACACAGTGCCCTACGAAAACACCCCCGGCGACAATGTCACCGAGGGTGTTTGTGTGGACAATGGTATCAAGAAAAATCACCCTTGGGAGATGGAAATCCTCTTGGGCTTGACCTTCTCGACCTTGGGCAGATGCAACTCAAGCACGCCGCCGTCAAGGTTGGCTTTGATCCGTTCTCGATCAACAATATCGGTAATGGAAACGGAACGAACGTATTCACAATCGCCGAATTGCATCTCCACATACTGCTCACTGGGATGCCGGACCAAACTCGTCCTACCCGTGACTGTCAACTCGCCTTCTTGCAAATCAATAGTCATGTCCTCGCGTCGAACACCGGGCATATCCATATAAATATAAAATCCATCCTCGCATTCCAGAATATCCGTGGCCGGACGATAGCGAGCCATGCTTTTGTCTTCTTTCTTCATAATATTGCTCATAGCCATGCCCTCCCTTACTCCACGCTGATGCTGATGTTTTTTGGTTTTACTTCCTCGGACTTGGGCAAAGACACGGTCAAAACGCCATCCTTCATGGACGCTGTGACAGCATCTCTATCCACTGGAACTGAAATGTTGACAACTCTGTGGAAAACACCACTTGGGCGTTCCTGTCGAAAATATTTTCCTTGTGGAGCTTTGCGCTCGCCCTTGATAACCAAAGTTTTGTCAGTCAATGTCAATTCAACATCGTCGATGGACACGCCAGGGACTTCGGCCCGCACATAAATATTTTCCTGATCATTGCTCAGATTGAGCGGAGGGTAAGCCAAACGCCGATCATCGCCCATGGGAGATCGCAGAAACTCTTCGAAAACCCGATCAAACCGGGACGGGAAATTATAGAGAGTATTAAAATCAATAACCATGAAAGGTACCTCCTTTTCTTGCGTTCCACAAAAAAGTAGGCACGTTTTTTTTGTCGTCAAGTCCACTTGTGGGGAAAAATTGCTCCGCACCCTTTTCCGGGGGCGGAGCAACACATGACAACGATGATCAAAAGTTCTTATTTGGAGCTGGTCCAATCCTTTTCAGGGATGGCTTCGTCCACCAACATGATCGGAATCTCATCCTGCACGGGATACACGATCTTGCACTTGGCGCAGGCCAATCCGTCTTCACCGGGCTTTAACTCAAGTTCACCCTTGCATTGAGGGCAGGCCAGTATATCCAATAGTTCCTTATTCAGAGACATAGGTTCCTCCTTGTACTCGCCTGACTCTACCCGCCGTGCCGCTCACTGGCAACTGCCATTGTGCACTTTACCAGACACCATGGAAACGCTACTCTACAGCGTTCAGTTACAGACTGTCCCTTAAATTATAACCCATACCCGAAAATCATGAGCATAGATTTACACTCCCATTCCACGGCTTCTGACGGTACTCTGTCCCCCACCGAATTGATCAAGTTGGCTAAGGAGTCAGGTCTCGACGCCATTGCCATCACTGATCATGACACATTTCAGGGCGTTCCGGAGGCTTTGGCCGCAGGCGAAAAATACGGCATTGAAGTCATCCCGGGCGCCGAATTAAGTCTTGAATCCCCGGAGGGCACAGGTTGGATTCATGTCGTCGCTCTGTGGCTGCCTGAAAATGCCATAGAACTCCAGGAAGCCTTTGACTGGGTGCAGGAAGGTCGCAAAACCCGCAATCAGGAAATCGTCGAAAAGCTGCGCACTCTAGGTATTAATATCACCTATGAAGGTGTTGCCGCCCGCGCCAAGGGAACTATCGGACGCCCGCATTTTGCTCAAGAACTCATGGCGCTTGGCGTGGTTTCATCCATCGACGAAGCATTTAAGGTATGGATCGGTGACAACGGACGCGCATACATCCCCAAACGCAAACTCACCCCGGAACAGGCATTTCCTATTCTCAACAAAATCGGGGCCACCTCCATTCTCGCCCATCCCTTTGCCCTTGGTCTAAATCTCAAGGACACGGAAAAAGTCGTTAAAGATCTCATGGAATTCGGCCTGGACGGTATTGAAGTCTATTATACCGAACACAGCGACGCAGAAGTAAAAGCATACAAGGAAATGGCCGAACGCCTCGGTCTGCTCCTCAGCGGAGGCTCGGATTTCCACGGTTCTGTTAAGCCGAAGATTCGACTCGGCAAAGGCAAAGGCGGCCTCCACGTCCCCACCGAACTGCTCGAAAAAATGAAAAAGAATCGCCGCTCAAAAGGACTTCCCATATAATCTTGCCAACTGACTTCAAAAACACTTTCAATGAGACCAAAACACAGTTCTGGTCTCATTTTTTTTATTTCAACAGATTTCACACCTCGCGAAGCGACACATAAAAATTAGGAAAAGGAAGAAATGGGGTCTGGAAAAAGGGGAGGAAAAAGACCTTTCCAAAGGGTTTTCCCTTCCCTTCCCCCAGCCGCCCGGAGGCCTCAAATTCCACCTAGCGCACCTGTGCAGTTTAATGTAGCGTGGCGACCATGCCTGAGACTCGTACATATATACCTGAATTGCTGGCGCCTGCGGGCGACATGGAGAAGTTGGAAACCGCCATTTTATATGGTGCGGACGCTGTCTATCTTGGCGGCGACGGCCTAAACCTGCGTGCAGGGGCTGGCGGTTTCGACAAGGAAAGCCTTGCGCTGGGATTGGCAAAAGCCAAAAAAGCGGGCGTAAAAGCCTATTATACGTTGAACGTATACCCACGTGAATCGATGATGATGCAAGTCCATGAACAAATAGAGACTTTGGGTGAACTCCAGCCAGATGGCGTGATTGCAGCCGACCCCGGCGTGATTCGCTTATTGCGGCGTGAATTGCCCGAGATTCCGGTCCATGTTTCCACACAGGCCAACACATCCAATTCTGAATCTGTCCGTTTCTGGCGAGAAAACGGTGCCAGACGAGTCAATGTTGCTCGTGAACTCCGCTCTGGAGAATTAACGGAAATGCTCGATGCGGTTCGAAAAAAGATGCCGAACATGGAACTTGAAGTCTTTGTCCACGGTTCCATGTGCATGGCCATATCAGGCCGATGCTACATGTCCGCCCTGCTCAATGACCGTCCCGGCAACCTCGGTGAATGTTCGCACCCATGCCGCTATGAATACCGCCCCACTTCCGTCACCTTTGAAGAACGTACCCGCCCCGGTGAAAATCTCTGGGAGATCCGCGAAGAGGGCGAAGCTCCACCGAATGATTTCACCTTTGAAACACCCTCGGAAGACTTTACTTTCGCCCCTCTTGGCGACGACGATATAAAACCCGCACCTCCGGCCGACCCGGCTTTATCCATAGCCTTGGACGCTGAACGGTGGACCAAATTTTTCGCGGCGGAAGACTTGTGTCTCCTGCATTATCTGGAATGGTTTGCACGCATGAAAGTCGCGTCCGTAAAACTGGAAGGCCGCACCAAAAGTTCTGCCTATCTCGCGCAGGTCGTGGACGCATACCGAACCGGCCTAAACGATGTCGCTGCCAACCAATTCCAAGCTGAAAAATACCTGGCCGAATTGGTCAATGCAGCGACACGCCCTTTGACCACCGGTTTCTTCGACCCACAGAATCGAGGCGCCATTGCCGAACCACCGGCCCCCGGCGAAAAACGTTCGGTTCTTGGCCGCGTTCTCGAACCGGCTGGCGATGGCAGATGGCTCATCCAGACAAAGTCACGCTGGACCACATCCGAAGATATGGAACTTCTCATCCCCGGCATGATCCGCCCCCGCCTTTCTCGCGAAGACTACGGTGTAGAAAACGATCAGGGCATTGGTCTTGACGTCTCCCACCCCGGCCAAAAAGGGCTGCTCATCTGCGACCACCCGGACATCAAACCCGGCATGTTCATCCGCAAACCTTGGGACCTCGATACAATCGAATAACACCCGATCCCCCCAAACAATTCACTTCGCCGAAGGCGCACCAAAAAGTTTAGGAAATTCTTAAGAACCCTTTTCAAAGGGTTCTTAAGCCCCCGGAGGGACCGCCGGTAGGCTTTTATTCTTTCCCGACATATAGTGCGTAGTAACCGCTTGGTACGACAACCAGCGTAAACAGCGTTGATGCCACCAAACCAAATATCAACGCCCATGCCAATCCCGAGAAAATCGGGTCCAAGGTAATGGGCCACGCACCAAGCGCAGTGGTCAATGCCGTGAGCACGATGGGTCGCATACGCACCGCGCCGGACAGAATAATGGCATCTTTGAGCGGCTTGCCGTTCTTGACCTCGGTCTGAATGAAATCGATGAGTACCAATGAATTTCGGATAACAATACCACCGAGCGCAATCATTCCGATCATTGACGTTGCAGTGAAGAAGACCGGATCTCCGAATTCGCCGATCTCCCCACCCGCTATTATGTTAAGCAACCAGAATCCCGGCAAAATACCGAGCAGGGTTAACGGGATGGCCGACATGATAAGCAACGGCATGATGAATGACCCCGTCTCGGCAACAAGCAGAATGAAAATACCGAGCAATGCAGCTGCATTAGCCAACCCAAGATCACGGAACACATCAAGAGTAATCTTCCACTCGCCTTCACCCGCCCATTCAGCACGGGTACCTAGCGGCATGGGGTTTTCCTTCAGTTGCGACTGAAGATCAAGCACGGCCTCCCCCGGCGGGATACCTGCCGTGTCACCAAAGACATACGCTAATCGCTTCAAATTCTTATGATAAATAGGCTGCTCCGAAGAAACCTCGCGAAACCTCCCCAACTCAGCTAACGGGACCATGGCCCCGGACGCACTTTTCATGCGTAATTCGCCGAGCGTGTCAGGACCGGTCCTCAACCCGACCGGCAAAACCATGCGCACAGGCAACGGCTGCCGTTCGCGCTCCATGTGAACAGAGGCCGGGGTTGCACCGGACAGGGCCAGGCGGAGCGTATCCACCACATCAGCAGCTGTTACGCCATGCAAAGCGGCCTTTTCCTTGTCGAGAACAAAATCAACCATCATCCGATCAGTCTCGGCAGAATTATCCAAATCGACCAAACCGGGCTGGGCCGCCATAAGCGACTCCACATGCTTTGCCCCGTCGATGAGTACGGAATAATCCAGTCCTGGCCGACCATATATTTCAGCGGTCAAAGTGGAGATAACCGGCGGACCGGGTGGCGTTTCGATAAGCTTGAGCCGCGCACCATGGCGGACAGCGATTTCATGCAAATCGTTTCGCAGTCGCAAACCAATACCGTGCGACTGCATATCCCGCTCGGACTTGTCCGCCAAATTCACTCGAATGTCGGCTAGGTTCGAATGCTCGCGCCAGTAATAATGACGCACCATACCGTTAAAATCCATGGGGGACGGCGACCCGGTGTACGTGACGAAATTGGTCACCTCCGGTACGGATCGAAGATACGCCTCAAAATCACGTACAGTCCGATCAGACCGCTCCAGTGTCGTGCCTTCGGGCATGTCCACAAGCAGTTGAAATTCGTTTTTATTGTCAAACGGCAGCATTTTGAGTGGCACCAACCGCATAAGCACCAAACCGGCACACAAACCAAGCCCTACGAGAATGCCGCCCAGCAACAAACGGCGATTCCGGGACGATTCAAGAAACGGAATAATAACCTTGGAATACACCACGAGAAGTCGGGCGTTCACCCCCTGCTCCGAGGTTTTCCCTTCCTTGGCTTTTGCCGGGGCACGATTCCTGAGCAATAGATACGCCATCCACGGAACCACTGTCAGAGCGGCGACAGTAGAAAAGGTTACGGTCAGCGGCACATTGGCGGCCATGGGAGCCATGTATGGTCCCATCATGCCGGTGATGAAGAAAAGCGGGGTAAAAGACACGATAATTGCCAAGGTGGACATGATGACGGGCGGCAAAACCTCTTTGACCGCATTCAACGTGGCTTCAAGCGGCGACCGAATACCCATACGAATATGCCGCTGAATATTATCTACATTGGTAATGGGATCATCCACGACAAGCCCTAATGACAAAATCAAAGCAAACAGTGTCACCCTATTGATGGTGTAGCCAAACAAGTAATTAACAAAAAGGGCCAAGGAAAAACTCATGGGCACGGCCAGAGCCACAACAAGAGCTTCTCGCCACCCCAGCGCGAAAGCAAGCAGGGCCACAACCGTAATGATGGCGAACAAGAGCGAAGACAACAACTCGTTGACCTTGGACTGAGCGGTTTCGCCGTAATTACGGGTGACTGTAACGGTTACACCCTCGGGCAAGATCGTCCGCTCAAGCTCCCGCACCTTTTTGATAACTGCATCCGCCACGCCTACCGCGTTGACGCCTTTTTTCTTGGCCAACCCGATGGTTACAGCTGAACGCGAAGTGCTTTCGGCTTGCTGGTCGATCTTAGCCAGATACACGTCGGAAAAACCAATCCGCGAATAACTGGTCGGTTCCTGTGGCCCGTCGATAACATCCGCTACGTCTCGAAGGTAGACCGGCTTGTTGTTGAACACGCCCACCACAAGGGAGGCCGCATCTTCCGCATGGAGAAGAAAGGACTGACTGACCAACTGCGTCTCAACATCACGCCTAACAAACCGCCCCGCAGAAAGTGAACGGTCTGCCCCCTTGAGTGCTGTGTAGACTTCCAACGGCGATACATTAAACCCGGCCAAACGGTCAGGGTGTACCTCCACCCGCACCTCACGACTCCGCCCGGAATGCAGGGAAACGCGGGACACATCCTCGACCTCGGCCAGTCGATGAAAAAGTTCTTCGGCCATGCGCCTCAAATCAAAATCCGAATACCGCTCTTCAAATCCAAAATCTGCATGCAGCGTCAAAGCCACAATAGGAACGTCATCGATTTCAACGGGTTTTACAACCCATCCGGCCACGATATCAGGCGCTAAATCACGGTTCTTGAGGATAGTATTATGCAACTTGATGAGCGAATCCTCACGATCCTCACCGACAAAGAAACGAACCGTGACCGCTGTCATGTCCTTGGTGGAAGTTGAATAAACATACTCCACCCCATCGATCTGCCAGAGCAGCCGTTCAAGCGGAGTGGTCACAAGCTTTTCCACTTCCTCGGCACTGGCTCCCGGCACCTGCACCATGACATCTGCCATGGGAACCACAATCTGTGGTTCCTCTTCACGCGGGGTAATGAGAATGGCAGCCACTCCAAGCAGAATCGCCGCCAAAGCAACAATGATGGACATCTGTGATGTCAAAAAATATCGGACAATAGACGGCAACAAGCCTTTTACCGGAGGAGTCTCCATGCTCATCACTGGCCTCCGCCAACCGCAAGACCGACGGTTTCTCCGCCGGACAGGCCAGACAATATTTCTACCCGCTGATCGTGAACTTCACCGGTACGAACATACACCGATTGCCAGCCGGCTTCAGTCTTGACCATGACTGTTTCAAGCTGCCCGACGCGCACAACTGCGGATTCTGGTACAAGTATGATCTCTTCTTCACCCAACGGCACCATCAACCGACCAAACATACCGGGGTACAAACCAGGGACAACAGGCAATCGAACCTGAACCAAAAAGGAACGGGTCACAGGGTCGGCCAACGGCTCAATCTCATCCACCGTTCCGACAAGCGGTTCGGTTCCGTCCAAAGCCGAAACGATCACGGATAAAGAATCACCAAGCCGCACCTGACTAATGAGAGATTCACGCACCATGGCTTCCAATTGCAGAGACCCACCGGTCTGCAAACTCAATAATTCCTTGCCCGGAAAAGCCAAATCACCGGGTTCAGCCAACCGTTTGGCGACCTCGCCCGATTCCTGCGCTTTGATAGTGGTATATCCAAGACCGATCTCAGCCTCCTGCACCACTTTACCCGCCTCACGAGCACGTGCCTGCGCAGCAGCCACGCCCTGTTCAGCCTGTCCCAACCCTGCCTTGGCCTGAAGATAGGCAGACTCGGCTTTCTCCACTTCCTCGGCTGTGACCACCTTCTGATCGTGCAATGTACTCATACGCTTATAGGTGGACTCAGCTTTGGCAAACGCAGCCTTGGCAGCAGCCAAAACATCACGGGACTGACTGACCATACTGGAGGCTGAAGACTCGGCCTGTCGCGAACGTTCCAGACGGGCCTGGGAAGCTCGACTATCCAATACGACCAGATCATCCCCGGCCTTGACGGTATCACCGGGGCGCACCAACACCTTAAGGACACGGCCTGTCACCTGAGCCTCGACGCGAGTGTCAGTCTTGGCCTTAACCGTCCCCACGGCCTCATGCAGCCGAGGCAATGAAATGCGCTCGACCACGACAAAAGAGGCGGGATCATTGGCTTGACCATGCTTTACGGAAGGGGCCTCATCAGCACCGCAAGCCGACAAGCACAAGACAAGTAAAATAAATAATGAAAGACGGGATATCGTATTCTTCATGTGAACACGCATATCATAAGAGGGAACCTAAAGACTACAATTAATAATGATTCCTATGGATTTCTACAGCATAGACTATGATTAAACAAAAGACGCAAAAAAAGTGCGCCTTGCCTATCCAGGCCATCCCCATCCGGGGCTTCACGCGCACACTATTCTTTGCATGGTCGCGACTCGTTTCGCTGTTTTATGGTGTGAAATGGTTTAACGGACATCACCCTCCGTTGCGGTAATCCGACTATGTCATGGACCCGTCCATCTTGGGTCCTTCCGCTATTTTATAAATAAGCATTAATCACCTGATGTCCAGAGGTACCCAGACTTGAAAAAAGTTATTTAACCTGTTTGATGATGGCACCGCGTTCACGGTCAGGGACAAGCTCAAAAATACGCTGAGCTGAACCGGCAAATAAATCAAGCGGATGGTGCGAAATTACAAGGAGTTGTAACTCAAGGCGATCAGCAATTTCCCCGATAAGTTTCATGAATTTCGGAATAAGCGCGGGCTTGAGCCAACAATCCTGTTCATCAAGAACAAGGAAAGGCCGGTGCTGTTCTTCAGGCAACTGCGACAAAGCGATAAGCCGCAATCCCACAGAGAGGATATTACACACCGAGCCACCCTGACCGGTCATGATATCCTCTATCTCATCTTCCTTACCCTGATTGCGAATCTGGAATTGAATCTGGAGACGATTGTTTTTGACCTCGCGCAAAGTGGTCACGACACGATCCTGCCCCAGAATCTCACGAATGGCGTGGGTCAAATTGGCTTCAACCTCGTCAAGAATCTTGCCAAACAAGGCCGTGGACAACTCTTCAAGCGTATCCCGAGCCTTTGGGGCGAGCGTCAAAAAATCCCGCACTCCACCAAGAGATTCACGCACGCGACCATGTTCGCCGTGCAAGGTTTCGGCCAAAGCCGATAGCCTGTCCAGACGACGCTCAGCCTCACGCAATTCGCCCCTAGCTTGCTCAAAAGGCACTACTTGCCGCCTTCCACTGCGTTTTCAACGTCCGCAAGATCGGCTTGTATTTGTTGTATATGCAAACGATATTTTGTGACAACATCTTCATTTTGCAGTCTTTTTTCTTCCAATAACGATTGGAGTTCCTTGATGTCGCTGGTGCCGTATTCTGCCATGGCCTGCTGTTTCAAAGTCTCCAACTGGCTCGTTAAGTTGGCCACATCCTGCTCGGTGCGCACCTTGCGGTCACGCAGTTGTTCATAGTGACGTCGCAGTTCGTTAAGCTCCTGTTCTACAGCGGAATCCCTGCTTGTCCCAGTTTGGTTGGGGTTGTTAATCACTGTGTATGACCTCCTCGTAAAGTTCCCAGATGAGCTTGCCCTCCGGGGTCTGTGTACTCAGGTTTTCTTCAAGAAATTGTTTCAGGCCAGTGCCTTCATGCGTCCGTTGCCACGCAAGCCGCTCCAATCCATTGATAAAATTGGATTCACCCTCGTCCTCATGTTCTTCGGTAGGCAGTTCCTGATCCGGGAACACCTTGTCGAACGTCTCGAATGGCACCACCCATTTCTCCAGATCATCGCAACCGGGCGTCCAGATGGCAGCGGCAGGCTCCCGTTCCATGGAACGGCGGGTGAAAGTCAACCGCGTAATATTGCCGGGGTTGGCCCATGTGGTCTGCCCCTTGGTGATGGTCGTCTGTGGGCGGTGAATATGCCCGTTCACCAACCAGTCAATGCCGGGAAGTTCCTTGATCGTATAGGCTCGGTCAATAAACTCCGGGAATTGAATATTATGATGCGTGAGCCAGATGACCGTATCAGGGTCATCTGGTTGACGATCATATTTCTTAGGAAGCGGGGTGCCGTCCGGGCTAGCACAGACCAAAACCTGTTCATCGTCGGTCTCAAGAATGAATTGCGGACTGCTTTCTTTCATCAGCCGGACCACTCCGGCGGCCTCCAAAACCGCAAGAGTGACATCTTCAGTAAAACGGGACTGATATTTGTCATGGTTCCCGACCAATGCCCAGACCGCTGAATCACCGGTTCTTGCCCCAAAAATCCGTATCAACTCCACAAGCATCTTGTTGGAGTTGTCACGAGGCCAGTGGAAGAGGTCTCCCAAAAGGACCGGAACCATGCCGAGAGCCTCAGCCTGGTCGAGACAGGCCTCAACCTTGTTCATGATCTGATCGAGATAACCATCAAGCCTCTGACCCGGCGGATGGTCCGCCAAATGGGGATCTGCGATGAAGAACAGACCATTGCCGTGGATATGGTCAACCGTCATGACGACACCCTTGATCAATGAATGTTGCAGTTGTCATATCACCACCACAGGTTGGACAGCAGCCAAGCTGTTTTATACGTTCTTCCACGGTCTCTTCAAGCTTCTTCAAGCTGTTCTCCAACTTGGATAGCCCCACATTGGCCGATTCGAGTCTTGCTGACAGATCATCCATGGCGGACAAGGTACCATCCAATCCTTCTGTTGACTCGACAGAAGGCGGCTCCACAACCTTCCGCAAGATGTTTTCCCAGCGCGATAAACGAGAACGTCGATATTGAACAGATATAAATTCATCAATAAAAGCAGTCATATCATCTGTCGATTCAGGAGAGGGAAAGATTTCAAGATTTGCAAAAACCGTTGTCTGAACTTCAGCCTTCCGCAAACTTCGGTCCGCCGAATCCAGTTTTTGCATCAGCACAGCGAGTGCGCCCGTATTTTCAAGAGGATCAGGCTGTTGCAGTCCGTTCAAAGCCTCAGTGTTGCCTGACGCGTATGAAAGTCGACTTTTAACAGTCTTCATTGATGAGATCAATGCGTCCAACACTCTGACATCATGAGCTTTCGGAGGATCAAGAACACCATCCAAGGTCGTCTTGCATTCTGTTTTTTTCAGGAGTGTATCAGACAGTTTTTCCTGTCTCTCAAGTATTGATTCCAGTGCCGGAATAATTTTGTCGAAGTCGATTGCGGTTTTTTCCAATTCACGAGCTGCCAAAACTTGCAAATCAATATCAGGCAAGGGGGCCAAACGATCTATAACACCTTCAATTCTTTCGGTTTGCCCCTCCAAATCACGAACCTGCCGCTTGGCGTCTGTTGTCTGACGCTTCAACAAGTTCTGCATGGCCAAAAGATGGGCGCTTTCCGTGGATGCGGCAAAAAAAGCGGCGGCGTTACTTGCAGGTTTATTCAACAAAAACACCGGTTCTCGCTGATTACCCACATGAATATCAACCGGATCGCCGGATTCAAGCTCCACCAGGTCCAATCTCAAGGCAGCCCGGATATCTTCCGGTGGAATTCTCCCGAATTTCCAATACTCTTCAGGCTCTTCGGCGCCGGGCTTCCAGAGCTCATACCCGGAGGACCGTTTCTTACGTACCCAGACAACTCTGGTTCCATCGTCAAGCTCAACACTGACCCGGGCTTCTTTGGCACCATGCCGAATGTTGTGGCTCGGCACGGGATTAGTTGCCAGACAGCGCAACGCCTCCACCACAGCGGATTTTCCGGTATTATTTCGGCCGGTCAGGATGGTCAGACCACTCCCGAGTTCCAACTCGGTATGCTCATGAGCCATAAAGTTATCGATTATGATTTTTTTAATCATTATTTATGGATATCTCGGCTTATCGTTACCAATCCTAAAATATTCTTCAACACCATATTTTCGCATCCGCTCATTATTCATACGCCATATTTGCGCTAGCCTATCAGGCATTCCGTGCTCTTCACACGGGAATTTTTTACACTCAAAACAATATGTAACGTTATGCTCTCGTGCACACGCAGGGACAGCGCACGCCTTGAATAAACAGCCTGATTCACGGCAACCTGAACAATGCCCGGAAGCAAAATAGTCCAGCAATTCAGTAAATGGCTGACATTGCCGAAAAACAGCATCGGTCGATTCAAAACGTTTGGCGTATTCTCCAAAGTTGACACCAAGATGCTCTTTCAATGCGGCACTCACCTCTTGAACAGGACCACCTGCATACGCTACGCATTTGCCGCACATCAATCCGCATGAGGCCAACCGTGATGCCATGAAATCTTCCGATCCGACAAGATAGCCATGTTCCCGCAGGATGAAAAGAGAGGTCTTGATCGCAAAGACAACCATTTCAACACATTTTGAATGCAGGTCCAGACGCTTGTATCGCTTCTGTCCTTCCTGAGTGGAAAAATCACATTCAATCAAGTCAAAACAGTTGATACTGTTATATTTATCAACGAAGATTTCTCTAAATTCCTGAACCATGACATACACGGGGTCCAAGTCCGCCCCCGATTCCTGGCGACCTGCATACAAACCGAATCCCATTACAGCGCCGGTCACAGCACCACACGGCCCGCAAGTACGCCCCATGCCGCTACAAAAACCCGTAGCCATTGCTACGGCCTCTTTCGAATCCCTGCCACCAGCTTCGGCAATAAGCTTCAACACAGTCTCGGCACACAGGAATTGATCGCCCGAGAACAATTTTTCCACGCGTTTCTCAAGAATATCAGCCATGAGGCATCATTCCGGTATTGCAGGCCAGATACGGACAAAATTCCACAGCTTCAGGTGTCATACGAGTCTCACGACCTTTTCCCTCATGAAGAATCAATGGAGGCTCGACCGTAAGCCCATGTCCGCCAGCCTTCATTGTCTCCATAAGGACCATTTTGGCGTTATCACCCTCACGGCTATGAACCAATCGCATTCGCTTAGGGACAAGGCCTACTTCGGCCAGATCAACCATCAGTTCCGGCAGTCGTTCCGGCAGATGAACAAAGAAAAATTTACCTCGCGTCTTGAGTGCCACGGCAGCACATCGGGCAAAAGCCTTGAAGGTTCCTTGTGCCTCGAAACGAGCAGTTTCACGCCCAGCCCCTTGGCTCGTTTTTCCCTTTCCTAATTCTCGATACGGCGGATTAGCTACGACAAAATCCACTACTGAATCAGGTCGCCATTCAGCCACGTCACCCTGCTGCAGCGTAAACTTATCGATAAGGTGAAGGTCGATACGATTTTCCTCGGCAACACCTATGCTTTCTGGATTTAACTCAACACCAACAATTGTCATTCCGGGGTGACGAAGGAGCATTCCAATACCAATAACCCCACACCCGCAGCCGAGATCAACACCTGTATGCCGGCGACCTGCGTGGGCAAAACAACTCAAGAGCAGAGAGTCCAATGAAAAACGGTAACCACCTTCCGGCTGCACGAGTCCACGCGGAAACAATTCGCGTCTTTTGAGTATGGCTTCCGTGTCGATGCCAGCCATTATGCCCCCTTCGATGTTTTGCCGCGCCGGATTCGCGCCTTGATCATATCCGCGAAAAGTTTAGCCTCGTTCTGACGCAGAAGAAAGGCCATCCCAATATACACAACGACCCAAACGGGAATGAGGAACAGACACCACGGGGTCCATGCTCCGGTCATGTATGCCCCCCAACCAATCAAGATGGACAGAACTGCAGTTTTAACAGCTGAAACGGCAGGCAAAAGGCGTGTCCTCCGCTTGCGGGTCAAAAACAGATGCAACAGGACAAAATTCAGGAGTGAAGACAGACTTACAGCCAACGCCAATCCAACGTGGGCCATGGACTGCATAAGCCAGACGCCTAGGCCGACATTGGCTATCAAACAGGCAACGGCAATCTTTACCGGTGTCTTCGTGTCCTCCAAGGCATAGAACCCGGCAACCAACGGGCGGGACAGGGCAATAAACGGCAAACCGACGGAATAGGCGACAAGAGCCTGCGAGGTCGCTGCAACTGCCTCTGAAGTAAAGGCCCCGCGCTCAAAAAGCAGGGCGATAACCGGCTCCGCCAACCCGATAAGGCCTGCGGCAGCGGGCAAAGCAATAAAAAGTGTCAACCCGAGCGAGACGGACAAGGCCTTGTCATATTCTTCCAGCTCATTGCGCGCAGCCAACTTCGCAAGGCTTGGCAAGGCCGCAGTACTGACAGCTATCCCAAACACCCCTAGGGGGAACTGAACCAACCTATCGGCATAGTACAAATAGGACACAGACCCCACTGGCAAAAATGAAGCAAGGAGTGTCCCGAGCAAAATATTCAACTGATAAACAGCGGCTCCGAACACCGTCGGAAGCATGAGTAATCCCATACGCGCCACGCCCTTGTTGCGCCACGCCCATGGACCACGCCATGAAAAACCGGCCTTCTTCAAAAAGGGTTGTTGCAAAAACCACTGAGCCGCTCCGCCGATCAACACGCCGTAAGCCATGCAATAGGCCACGTTGTACCCCATGAAATACCCAAACAACGCAGAGCCTATCAATGCCACGTTCAGGGCCACGGGGGCCAGTGCCGGAGCAAGGAAATGACCTCGCGAGTTAAGAATTCCCATGCACAACGCCACGCCGCAAATAAAAATGACATAC
The DNA here is from genome assembly GCF_027923765.1 of Pseudodesulfovibrio nedwellii. Lineage (NCBI taxonomy): Bacteria > Pseudomonadati > Thermodesulfobacteriota > Desulfovibrionia > Desulfovibrionales > Desulfovibrionaceae > Pseudodesulfovibrio > Pseudodesulfovibrio nedwellii. Next base: position 2,400,942 of record NZ_AP026709.1, read on the forward strand.
GGGAAGCAAATACGAACAAGATCTATGGTCACCTGAAACTGCTCGGCATTATCAATAAAGCCGGGAGCAATGGCCATGGTCAAAGGCCGAGCCAGTATTTCCACAAGCACGGTGATGGCGACAAGAATTCCGACCAGCCAAATCATGGCGGACCGGGCCATGGCTTGAGCTGCTTCCTCGCCCTCTTCCTCAATGGTCCGCGAATAAACAGGAATAAAGGCCATGGTCAGCGACCCTTCGCCAAAAAGCCGCCGCAAAAGATTCGGAATACGGAAAGCCACGAAGAAGGCATCGGCAAAAAGCCCGGCACCCAACGCAAAGGCGACGATGATATCCCGGACAAATCCCAAAATACGAGAAATCAGCGTGGCTCCAGCCACGACAGCCGCATTTTTCGCTATTATTTTTGCGTGTTTATTCACTGTATCCTCTGCGCAATGCCTTCAATTTTTCGCCGGCATGGCACACAGTTGTAAACATTATTGAACAAGACAATCCTTTCCTTGCACTCTTTATCTCTTCCAGCGTTAAACCGCTAGTTTATCGCTTTGGCTGACAATGCGGACAAAAAGTAGACGTCCGCCCCGCGACCTTCACGGCTTGCAAAAGGGTGTCACATCGAGCACATTTCTGCCCTTTCTTGCCGTACACATTAAAGCTGTTTTGAAAAGCCCCGGCATCACCGTGGGCATTGACATAATCCGAAATGGAGCTGCCGTTTTCGCGAATCGCCAGTTTGAGAACCGCCTGCAATTCTGAAAACAACTTCAACGCCTTGACATGACTGACTTGATGGCCTTTTGTTTCAGGATGAATTCCCGCTCGAAACAGGGACTCATCTGCATAGATGTTCCCCACCCCGGCTACCACCGATTGATTAAGCAGCAGCCCTTTTATCGCGATCTTCCTTTCAGCGATTCGTTCAGCCAATTCAGCGGGAGCAACCTCAAGTGGCTCAGGTCCGACTTTTCGTAAAAACTCCCAATTTTCAAGCTGTTGGGCTGTGAATAACTTAACGTAACCGAACTTGCGCATGTCAGAAAAAATCAACCATGACCCGTCATCAAGGATAAAAACAATCCGGTCATGCTTATGAATATCACGATGATCACCATGGACCACCCGACCCGTCATTTTGAGATGAAATACAAGCGTGGTGTCATTCGCCAGTTCAACGAGTAAAACCTTGGCTCGACGATATGCCCGACGAACACCCTGTCCCAGAACACCGGGCACAATGATTTCCGCAGCATCACTCAAACGGGTGAGACCCGGAATTTCCACGGATACAATAGTGCGCCCCGTCAGGGTGTCATTCAACCCACGGGCGATGACTTCAACTTCAGGCAGTTCAGGCATGGTTAGGTAGGTACCTGAAAACGGTTATGGTGAAAAGCTCGACCAATGAAAGCGAAAGTCCGACTAAAACCTATAGCCAAGACGAAGACCTACATTGTCCATCCCTTCATTTTCGTTGGCGATATAGGCATTTGACATGTGTTCATACTGCACGGAGACATTGACCTTTTCCGTTAAATCATAGCCTAGGGCTGCACCAAGACGGAACAAGACAGGAGAACCAAGGGACTTGCGATCCGAATCGTCGGTACTACGCTTGCCATTGTTGACAGACAATCCGAGGTTGGCGTCCATGAAAAAATCATCAAAAAGCCCCCACTCCCAAGTCAATCCGCCATAGGCGTGCGAAGTATTTCCAGACATATTGACCGTTGCCCCAAGATGGGGACGAGGGGACCAGATCGCTTCCAAACATGACGGGGAAATAAAAAGGACTTCTCCATTGAGATCAACGCCACTTTCCCTATTAAAACTCCAAAAAGAGATGTCATGTGCATAAACCCCGCCTCGGACTTCAGACAGGATGGACTCCTCCGCCTGCGCAGGGAAGCTCACAAAGACGACTATCAAAACCACTATAAAGGCAAATACAAAACGGCCCATATTCCCTCCACGGATTCAAAAACATAGAGCATATGGAACGTGACGGGAATATTTTCTGTCAAATCAATCGACTATCAACGACAAAAGACATCAAGCAGAACCTGTTCATCCGAGGGCTGTGCGCTGATCCAATAAGCCAGATCGCCTACATACCAAAGAAGGTGCACCTGCCCCATCCCGGTAAATCGATAGACTGACGCACCATTTTTCTCCAATTTTTTTGGATTTTTGAATGGTGATTTCGGATTGTCATACATTTTGTGAACCATGACGCCGATCTGTCGACGCGCTTCATTTTCAGAAGACACACGAGAAAGCCACACTTCGGCCGGACGGACCTTACCGGCATCCTCTGGACGGGCATACCGGGCAATGGCACTGGCCTCAGCTGACAGGGTCTTACCATGCAACTGGTCCACTTCCGCTTGTGCTTGCTGACCAACAACAAGCTGCACTCGATCCAAAGTACCAACTTTTGTCGGAAAAAACTCAGACAAGTCATTGCCAAAAGCCACCAATGGCGTCCATAAAACGACCAACAGAACAAGAACAGCACGACGTATCATTATTTATCTCCACTTTCATCTGATTCGATTTTCATCTTTTTCTTCATAGACTTGGGAGAACCAAGCTTCCCCACATTAGCGGTAAACTCTTCATCACCGCGCCGAACAGTAAACACAAGCTCTTCTCCTGCTTCGTGCACCTTGAATCCCGCAATATGCAAACTGAACAAATGTTCCAAAGGAACTCCTGAAGCCTCGACAAGCAAATCTCCAGGGCGCAGACCGGCCTTGGCCGCACGAGACTTTCTCTGGACCGACTCGACAAGAAGGCCGCCCGTTCCAACGGCCGTTAGTAATGCCCCCATCTTCGACTGGTAACTGTCTGGAGAATAAAAGAAAACATCGCCCGCATCGGCATAAAATTCGTCACCACGCCACGGCATAATGGACAAAACCCGCGCGCCCGGATCAAACCGCCTGATGCGCATGGCAATGCCCCACGCCTGCTCAACATGTCCGGCCCCAGCAACAATCAGTACCGGCCAATCATACTGATGGCGCACCCTGACGGCCTCTTCGGCCATCTTGGAATCCCAAATGGACTGGATCAAATGAAATCGTTCCCGTTGCACTTCGTCCTCAGCATCCTTGGATTCATGCTGCCTAAAAATTTCATCAAGCACAGCCCGTTGGTCACTGGTCGGCGGCACGATGACCTTGGGCAAAAAGGCCTGTTCTTCGTCGGAAAGCGCTTCAAGGCCCTCTTTGGATATTTTTTTGGTCACAAAAGTGGGAACATTCAACCCCGCCACAGGCACACTGTTGCGCTGAGCAAGTTCAAAGTGCCCACGGAATAAAGAAAATGGGTATCCCCATTTTGTTGACCATTGCAGTTCTTCGGCCAGGTCCTCCAATTCAACCTGCCCTTTTCCAAAATCATCGAGCACTTGCTGCATGTCCACGGCCACCATTTCCAACCCAAGTGAAAGGCCTTCACCAGACTCGGAAAGTCCCGCCAAAATACGTTGTTGAACCTTGTGGTCCCATATGTTTCGATGCCCCTCCCCAACAAGGACATAATCATAACTATCTGCCATTGCTATGATCTCTTCAAAAGGCACCTGATCACCATATTTGGAGATAAATTCTCCTTTCTGCGGGAGAAAAGTCACCCGAAGAGGCTCCACAGGCAAAGGTTCAATAGCTTTTTTCACACACGCCCCCATGGACAAAAGCAGACTCAGCAACACAAATAACGTCACGTTGCATTTTCGTGCTCCATTCAAAATATATTGCATCCTTTCCCCTCAAATTCAGTCTTGAAAATCACCATGCCAAATTGCCATTGGCAGCCCGGTTGCATCAATTTCAGGAGAATCAGGTATCGACCGCAGCCGTCCGCCCCCTTTCCACGCCGTAACAGCCAGCACGCAGGCGTCAAGAATATCATCACCAGCGACTCGACTTGCTCTATATTTCAACCGGATGGCTTCAACAAGCGAACGAAGATCACACACCTTTTTTTCCAAAAGGACAAACCGATCCACCATCCCCAAAACATCTCTCTTCGGGAAAGGCATCGGCCCCCCAAACAATTGTGAAAAACACAATTCAGGGTGTGATTCATAAACTCTGTGGCGGGCTTCGACATTTCCTTGCAGAAACCCATCTACTTCATATATCTTTTTCACAATACACAAGGATTGTTCGGATAACGACTTACCGGAAAGTTTCTGACTTATCAATTTAGCTTCACGCTTTGATCCGGCATAAACAGCCTTGCGAACCGGAGTATTAAAGACACTGCTCTTACGTTTTCCCAACCTCTCTCGAGTCAAAACATCGGCCTTTCTCGTTCCTGTTTCAGGAAGTCCAATAGGGATTCCACCAACACGGCTTCAGCGTCCTTATGCTTGTCCCACAGCGCAACAAATTCATCATACAGAGCAAAAGACCACACCCCGTTGATGACCCAAACAGCAAGCCCCCCGCCCTTGCACCCGTCTACGCCTACGTATTTCATCATGCATATATACTCTTCCACCAACATCCCCGCAACCAGATGCACAATTCAGCACAGCCCCCGCAAAACGACACCAAAGAATTTCGGGAATGAAGATTTGAGAAAAAGACAAAAAAACCCGCACCGACTGTTGCCGGTGCGGGGTGTAATTTTCAACAACTCGCGCCTAGTCCCAGGTGCGCTTGTCTTCAATGGGTCGGATCTGCGGAGGCAGGGTCCCGGGTGCAAGCACCTTGAGGATCGGACGAAGCTTGATCTTTTCACGGAACAAATGAAGCAATTCATCTTCCTGATTGAACTGTCCGGCTTCGATGGAAAGAACCATCTCATCAATACCACCCGGGTTGGTGACTTCGATCTGCCAACGCTTGACCTCTTCGAAGCGGGCCATGACCTGCTCGACCTGATGCGGATAGACAAACATACCCTTGATGCGGGCGGTGGTGTCAACGCGACCGACGATGCCGCCGAGACGGGGGCTGGTGCGGCCACAGGCGCACGGTGAGCGATCCAGATAGCCGAGATCGCCGGTGGCGAGTCGGATGAGCGGATAGGTGCGGTTAAACGCGGTAACAACGATTTCGCCAACCTCGCCGTCCTTAAGCGGGATACCCGTGTCAGGATGGCAGATTTCAACGAATGCACGGTTGGAAAGGTGCAGACCGTTCTTGTGGAAGCATTCGTAACCGATACAACCAACGTCTGCGGTGCCGTAGCCCTGACGCATGATGCAGTCGAATTTCTTCTCAAGAGTGGAACGCATCTTTTCGGAAAACTTTTCGCCAGTGACAAAAGCGACTTCGAGGAACAGATCCTTACGCAAAGACAGGCCCATTTCCTCGGCCTTCTGTGCCAGGTGCATGAGATAGCTGGGGGTACCGACGTAGCCGGTGACGCGCAACTTCTGCATGATCTCAATCTGGGAGTTGGTGTTACCGGGACCGGCAGGCACCACGGCGCAGGCCAGGTTACGAAGAGGTTCTTCGAACATCAGACCGGCGGGAGCCAGATGGTAGTTGAAAGTAATCTGAGACAGATCACCGGAACGGAAACCGGCGGCATAAAAACCTTCGGTCCAACCCCAGTAGTCTTCGGAACGATCTTCGGGATCAAAGATCGGGCCGGGAGACAGGAAAACACGCTGCAATTCGCCCAGGTCCTTGGTCAACAGTCCGCCGAGACGGGGACCCATGGACTGAAGAAAGATCAGCTCTTTTTTCTTGATGATGGGGATATGCTTGATGTCGTTGAGCACGCGGAACTTGTCCACATTGAACTGTGCGCGGTCAAAACGCTTCTTGACGTCTTCGGAGTAACGGTAGGCATATGAGAGCAACTCCTTAAGCTGAAGCTGATAATATTGCCTACGTTCCGATTCGTCGAGTACCTCACGGCGGGAATAAATACCCTCGGTGCGATCCTTTCTGGTCATATGTATACTCCTTAGACTGGATGGTGTGCCATTTTTGACAGGGAGCGGGACTATACCATGTCAAAATTAATTTGCAAGGAATATTTTTTTTTGGTCGATATCTCAGCTAGTTAGAAAAAAAACCTTCTAAAAAGCAACTCTTTTTTAAAATAAACTTGACACTTGATAACCAACTGGATAGTGATACGTTCCTCGGAACACGGGTCGTTAACTCAGTTGGTAGAGTATCTGCCTTTTAAGCAGAGAGTCACTGGTTCGAGCCCAGTACGACCCACCATTTCCGTCCCCATCGTCTAGTGGCCTAGGACTCCGGCCTCTCACGCCGGCAACAGGGGTTCAAACCCCCTTGGGGACGCCATAAGAATTTCAAGCGGTTACAGTGAATGCTGTAGCCGCTTTTTTCGTTGCGTGTAAAATTTCGTGTAAAACGATGCTAAAAGCCCCGGAGATTGTTGTCTCCGGGGCTTTTTTCGTATTTTCATTATAAATATGCAACCACCCTCTTGGCAAATGGTATAAAATATAGAACTATGCAGCAAAAGTTTGATTTCAAAATATAGCTAGGAGTTCCAATGGACAGCGCGATGAAGCTCGGTCAGACCACAAAAAGAAAAAGCCAAAAGCCATATGACAAGATCATAGACAGAGAAACTAATGAGTTGGTTATTGCCTTTTGCGGAGCTGCGGGGAGTGGAACTACAAAGATTGCTGAAAGATTAAGGAAAGAACTGGAAGAGCGAGAATACACCGTCCGACCTATTCAATTAAGTGCCCTTATTAAGCGACACTCCAAAAAGGGTATTGATGAAAAAGATCATGCAAAACGCATCCAGATGCTGCAGCAAGAAGGAACTGAACTCAGGACACAATATGGCGAAGATGTCTTAGCAATGCTCTCTATCAAAGACATAAAATACCACCGAGAAGAAACCCATCCATCTACCGGAATCTTACAAGATCCAACAGAAAGAAGATATGCAACAATAATTGATAGCCTTAAACACCCACACGAAGAGCGCCTTCTTAGAAAGGTGTATGGAGACATGTTTTATTTATTCGGGGTTCTTTGTCCTGAAGATATTCGCATCCAACGGCTACAGCATGAAAAAGAAATGAGTCCGGCAACAGCTCATACGATCGTTGAAACAGATAAGTCAGAAGAAGAAAAAAAAGGGCAGCAGTTACTCGACACAATTCATTTATCGGATTTTTTCTTTCGGAATACAGATGTAGACAGCAAAGAAATTAAAGCAAGCCTTGTGAGATTTGTAGACCTCATATTGGGCGCAAATACCATTACACCCACTGTTGAAGAATACGGAATGGCTCTAGCATATTCTTCATCGTTGCGTTCTGGATGTATTTCGCGACAGGTCGGTGCTGCAATTGTCAAAGATGGAGATGTAATCGCAACGGGTAGAAACGATGTCCCTCGTTATGATGGAGGCTTGTATACAGCTACCGATTCTCCTGATGGACGTTGTTTTAAATGGGGGACTGAAACCTGTAGGAACGACGTGAAAAAACAAGTCATGAAAAGAAAGATGCTTGGATTGATTAATGATGAATTGCCAGAGACAAGCAGCTTGGATGAAGAAAAGTTCAACAAAATATGTAAGGCTGTGGGTATTAATAACATTATAGAATATTCAAGGGCTATTCATGCTGAAATGGACGCGCTAACGACCTTGGCTCGAACGGGAAGCTCTGGAGCTAAAGGCAGTACTTTACTATGCACGACATACCCCTGTCATAACTGTGCCCGCCACATCGTTGCTGCGGGCGTACGCCGCGTTTTTTACATTGAACCATATGAAAAAAGTCTAGCAACCGAACTGCATAATGATTCCATCAGCACGACAGATAAACCATCTGAAAAACCCAAAAAACTGGAAATCGTTGCCTTCGAGGGGGTAGGACCTACGAAGTACTCTCGACTTTTCCGACAAATGGATCGCAAGGACAAGCGAACTTGTGGCGTAGAGGAAATTAACACCAGAAAATCAAAGCCGTTTTTAGGTCACGCTCTCGACCGTTTTACCGATTACGAAGCGAAAGTTGTCGATTATCTTTCCGAGATCAAACTTGACCAAAAAAGATTGCCCGAATAGACAGACACTCTTTACAGCGTATTAAAAAGTAGACTTGTTTTTTTTATATTCATCACATAGATTGTGAGAGAATGAACAAGGGAGAGAGTCATGGGTAAGCCGAGCAAGCGAGATGACCAGTACAAACTCCCACTCGACCCGCCACCTAGTGGATCAAGTGATCAGGTTTGTTTGTCAAATTCACAGAAATCTCAAGACGAAGGGAATTATTGTAAGGTTTTCAATTTTGCTTCTGCGGTCCAAAAACGTGAGTCTAAACGAGAGGATGAAGTACTCCAAAGAATTTTAGCTCATTCAGAAGCACTTGAATGGTAAATCCTTCTACAATCACATAATTCGCCTTTTTCTACATAGTATAGGGCTTAATAAGACACTGAAAAGCCCCGGAGAACCCACTCTCCGGGGCTTTCTTTAATATTAACCGAACACGTCCTCCAAGACGTTCTTTGTGATGCCCAGCCGGGTATGTATCGGGTCGTGGTCATCGGATTCTTGTGCCGCAGTATGGCCTGATTGGTGGGGATGTCCACACCCAAGGACAAAACACAACCTTGTGGCGGCACAAGTAAAAGATATAGAGGCCGAAGCTCAGGCTTCCGAATCCCCATCGGCTTTGCGGGTGGCCTGCACGACCATGACCTCGGCTTAGTTCGCTTTGGCTGGCGAGACTATGACACCTTCACCGGCAGATGGACTGCGCCTGATCCCATCGGCGACAAGGGCGGCGACCCGGATTGGTATGGGTACTGCTTGGATGATCCGGTCAACGCCAATGATCCGACTGGGCTTTTGGCCTTCCTGCTGCCCTTTGCCGCAGGCATGGCCGGGGCTACCGCCATCGGCAGTACTGGAGCGTATGCGGCAGCGAAAGTTGCTGATTGGTTCGGCTCGAAAACCGATAAGGATTATGGGAAAAACAAGCCCACGGCCACCGAAGGCGTCCACAATGCCATGGATAAGGTCATAGGAATCAACGCCGGCATCGTTGGTACGGCTGGAACGGCTGGAGCGGCTGGAGCGGCTGGAGCGGCAAAGGCGGCTCCGGCAGTAGCCGCAACAGGAAAATCGCTTATTAATCAAGGAAATAAGGCTGTTAAAGCTATCGGCGACAAAGCAAAACAAGTCGCACGAAACCCAAAGGTGAGCAAGCTGGGCAATGCTGCTGGAGATTCTATAAACTCAGCACTGCCCACCGGAACACCTGCCCCTAGTAAAGCTGGATATGCAGGCGGCATATATGGACACTTGTTCGATGTCGAAGATCAGGTAAATGAAGGAATCGGATGGATAAAAAAACAACGAAAATAAAATGGCTCCCCTTGCTTGGAGGGGGAGGTCTTTTTGTCTACAGCTTCTTTATGTCTCCAAAAACAATGCGAGCATACGGAGATATCCCCGTGCCCGAATATGCAAATTGGGTATGGGGGGGACTCGGCCTGTTACTTGTTTGGTATGGAGCCATAGGGCATAGGCTTCGCTACAATACGAAAAAGGGCCTCAAAATATGTCCATCATGTCAAAACCTTTGGCCCAACGACAAACAAAACTGCTCCTCATGCAATGTCCCTCTTGAGCCTCTGGAAGGCTTTTATGAACGACACCCGAAACTAAAAGAATAGCAAGAGGAGGGCCCGGTTCTTTCCCCGGAGCCCTCCTCTGTTATTCCCCAAAAACATCCTCAAGCACGTTCTCGGTGACACCGAATCGCAGATACCGAGTTGTGATCATCGGATTTTTGTGCCGCAGTATGGCCTGAATCGTGCCCCCCCTCTTTGGGATACTAAAAGAAAAATCAACGGGTTACACCGAAAGATGCAACCCGTTTTCTTATTTTATCGATGAACCCCGCTGGCTCGCCTCTGTTTCCGGCTTTCAGCGGTAAGTCAAAAGCCCTACAGGAATATTTCCGGCTCTTTCGGCTCGGAACACTTTTCGTGTAAAACCGTGTTTATCTCACGTATTTTTGGAGCATCCCAGAAGCGGGCCTGAGTAGGGCAGGCCTTGATGCATGCCCCACACCAAATACAGCCTGTCACATCGGTTTCCACACCCGTTTCGGTCACGCTCACGACCTGTGAGGGACACATCTGAGCGCACTCGCCACACAAAGTACACGTGTCCTTATCAGTAACCGGGCTGAACGTGGATGGCGGCATGCCATCGCGGTGGGGGGTATTACCGGGGACTTCCAAAGTATCAAGCTGCCCCAGCGTTGCAAGAGCTTGTATTTTATCGCGAACCTGAGAACCGAAAAGGTGAGCCTTGTCGATGTCCTTGTCGTTTGGACGTCCGGGGGCAACCGGAAGTTCGGAAGAGGAATAGGAATGCTGTGCGATAAATGCACCTGCAGCGCAGGGAACAAATCCCAGTTCATCAGTCAGATTACGAAGCTCCAGCAGTGCGTCTTCATAGGCTCGATTGCCGTACACGGCCACGAGAACGACGGGACGGCCTTCGCCCTGAATATACTGACGAAGACGCTCCACCGCCAAATTGGGAACCCTCCCGGCATACACCGGCACACCAACGATTACGACCTCTCCGAGGGCTTTTACAGATTCGCTTTCCACAGGGAATGTTAGGTCGGTACGGGTGACAGAGTCAAAACCCATGCCCTCGGCAACAGCCTCGACAACCTTCAAAGTCGATTTGGTAGGAGAAAAGAATATTATTTGTCCGGTGTTGTATTTCATGTTTAGCTCCTTATTTTTTTTGGGATACTTATGCCTTTCGATGCATGAATGCAAACAACGTCCATTCACATGTTCCTGAGAAAAGGTTCTCTATGCCTTTTCATATTCATGCAACGTTCAGCATCGCGTTCCTCAAAAATGCCAAGAGCTAACCGTAGAACCGGCCTTGGCTATCAAGACCTCGCCTCTAGTACGTCACTCTCTATCAACAGACCTCAACGCCTCATAGGGGGCATCAAGCTCAATGCCGAAGTACGTCTTCAGGGCATCCATATATTCCTGCCCTTCGGGGAGTTGTATTTCGTTTTCCTGTCCATCCCGAAACAGGGTGAGCCTGTTGTTGAACAATGTGACCATGCCGTCCTCAAGAGGTTTCATGGCGACACGAGAGGTGGTGAAAAATGAATTGGAATTGGTTGACGTGTAGTGGGCGCCGTAGTTGATGTCTCCCTGGCAGACGTGCTCCATGTCAAAACTGTAGAGGTTCTGCCATCCCTCTTCAGAACGCGCCTGAAGCATATTCCCGAAAACACCGCCGTCGACCAGACGGATATACTTCCCGCTAATATCCTGAATTGTATCTCGTTCAAGCAGATAGGGACCACGTGGATTATTCTTTCCAAACCCCACATCCACCAACCATTGACGGCCTTCCACATTCACAAGGGAAAGCTGGTGGCCTCGCCCGGAGGGTTGCCCCGACAAATGAACCCGAGCCAAAAGCGGACGGGCGTCGAATCCGAAAGCACGAAGTGCCATAAGCAACAAACCGTTCAGCTCAAGGCAATAGCCACCACGGGGGCGGCGTACGAGTTTATCAAAGAGATTTGCCGGATCGAGGTCGACGCCTCGGCCTAGTTGGATGTCAAAATTCTCGAATGGGATGTTGTGAAATTGCGCCCGTTGCAAGGTGTGCAGCCCCTCCGTCGTCGGCAATACTTTTTCTGAAAAATGCAATCGCTGAAGGTACGCTGTCGAATCGAATTCGAAGACTTTCATTTGTTGCCCCTGTTCTACGAAAAAAATTTTCTCCAGACACTACATACTCATCCCGGTGGATTCAAGACGAAAGGATTAGCAGGCCTCTTCGTATGATTAAAGCCGTTCCAAATGTATTTACTCTGTCTCCTATGTTGAAACACATCGTCTGAAGCAACAACATCATTTGTTACAGAACCTCTCACGCTAGCAACAAGGACGCCCTCTATGCACATAACAAAGCCCTTGGGAAAATATCCAAGGGCTTTGTTCATAGTCTCAGGCCGACGAGATTCAAACTCACGACCTCGAAATCAGAAACTGCCATTCGGAAAAAACAATCCCGAACGCAATCCGATAACAGCTCTAGCAACAACTAGGGCTTGTACGTTTGTTTGGCCTTCATCAACTTCAACTCCTTGTTAGTAAACGGTTCGGAATAAACGCCGAGTTGTACCAGTGGAGGATCTTCAGGAGTGAAAACTACCCATTTGCCATTTTTCTTTTCCAAAAACGGCCAATCCAAAAGAGTCGGAGCCAAAGGTACTACGCCCTTCTTAAAAGTAAGCTTGCCATTTTCAAACACCGCAGGAGCATACCGTTTACCTTGAGCCAAACTCGTCACCGCCTCGGTGCCATGGCATTGCTCGCACTTACGACCTTCGGGCAACACTGAATGGGTAAAATACGGCACATAGGTCACAAACGCATAATTATCCGGTCCGACCAAAGTTTGCATTGTGCCGCTAGTGACTTTGCCGTTGTACTTGACCAACAACAGGAAATCCTTGGTTTTGGCTGCAAAACTCTCGGACTTCTTCCCGGTTTCCTTGAGCACACCAAAATGACAGTTGTAGCACGACATGGAGTTCGACACGTGACATGCAGTGCAATCGAGCTTGGCCTTATGTACCATATGAGACTTCGTGTCTGGGATCTCGGGCCCTTCGCTCTCTGTTTTAGCGTGGCAATTGGTACATTTGGTATCCATGGCTCCCGGCGCACGCAAACTTTCGTAGCAAGTGCCGTCACCGTGTACCTCACGCTGAGAATGACAATCCGCACACTTCATATCTTTCATATGGACACTTTCAACGCCTCGCGCCTTGTCCATGCCGAACGTCGCTTTTTCCCGAGAATGACATCTCAGGCAGGTGTCAATATTTCGGGCCTGTTCAATGGAGTAGACGTATCCACAATCCGTTTTCTTCAAATGGCAATCGTTACAAGAGGACACATGGCAACTCTTACACCCCAAATCTTTGTAAGGGACCCCCGTGACAGCACTGAAACCGTCCTCGGCATCATACCAACGAGCCATGCCTCGAGTGGTATGATGCAGGCTTGAGGCAAAACACTCTTCTTTGCACTTCGAATCCTCGGCAAAGGGTGTTCCTGTCACCAACGCACAAACCCCTGCAATCAATAAAAAACAGAACAGCACTGCCCGCATTACTCCCTCCTTGTTCCAGATAGAAAGATTCCATTTCCCAGAGTGCTCCAGCCAAAATGACACGGCGTCCCAACTGACTTTTGCACTGCGTATGGCCCATCAGGATACCAAGGAAAAGCAACAGTCATGCCATGATGTATTTTTATAACACTCTAATTTTTATGACTTTTTGTCGCGATGAGAATACGAAGACCGAACGGATTCATGCAAAATGCACGATGGCAAAGCTCACAACTTGCAATATGCACTATTAGCGGATAATAACAAAAATGGGAAAAATCTTAACAGAGAGCATTCCTGTGAAAAAAGCATCTCGCAATCGTTTCCATGACACTATTCTCGATTCCATCAACGAGGGGGTCTTTACCGTGGACCTGGAACGACGAATACTGTCTTTCAACGCTGCAGCCGAACGCATCACCGGCATCTCGCGCCACGAAGCCAAAGGGCGCAAGTGCAGCGAGATCATCAGGGCAGACCTCTGCAAAAGGTCGTGTGCCATGGAGCAGACGCTGCGTTCGGGCACTCCGGTGGTCAACGCCACCACGCACCTCTCCACGGCCCGGGGCGAACGCGTGCCAGTTCGCATCGCCACGGCCCTTTTGAAAGACGAGAAGGGAACGGCTATCGGCGGAGTTGAGACCTTTCAGGATCTTTCCCAAGTGGAACAGCTACGTAAGGAACTCAAGGCCCGATACACGTTCGAAGACATTATCGGACACAGCTCGGCCATGACCAAGATATTTTCCATTCTCCCTTTGGTATCCGAAAGCGAAAGCACAGTGCTCATCGAAGGAGCCACAGGAACCGGCAAGGAACTTTTCGCCCGCACCATTCACAACATCTCTCCCCGCAGAAACGGTCGTTTTGTAGCCGTCAATTGCGCGGCTCTGCCAGACACGTTGCTGGAATCCGAACTGTTCGGCTACAAAGCCGGGGCTTTTACCGACGCCAAGCAGGACAAGCCGGGCCGATTCACCCTCGCCGAGGGCGGGACCATCTTTCTGGACGAGATCTGCGACCTCAGCCCGGTGGTCCAAGTCCGGCTGCTGCGGGTCTTGCAGGAACGATATATCGAACCCTTGGGTGGAGTAGACCCGGTCAAAGTGAATGTACGCATCATTGTAGCCGCCAAGCGGGATCTGACCCAACTGGTTGAGCAGGGCACATTTCGGGACGATCTGTATTATCGCATTCGAGTTATACACATGGTCTTACCACCTCTTGTGGAACGTCGTGGCGACATCCCCCTTCTGGCCGACCACCTAATAAACAAATTCAATCAGTTACAAAACAAAGCGATAACAGGTCTTTCGCAACGCGCAATGACCAGGCTCCTTGAATACAACTATCCGGGAAATGTACGTGAATTGGAAAATGTCATTGAACAGGCGTTCGTGCTCTGCCGGGGTGAACGCATCAAATACCACCACCTGCCCCGGGAGTTACGCGAAAACGATTCGCCCCTTTACGGGCACAAACAATCCTGCTCCCTCAAGGAAATGGAACGGGCCCTCATTGGCAAAGCCCTGCAACGTCACAACGGCAACCGCAAGCAAACCGCCAAAAGACTTGGAATAAACCCCAGTACTCTGTATCGAAAAATGCGCAAGCTCAACATTTCGTTTCCAACTCACGATGTGTAAAGAAATACCAGACTCTCCTAAACAGGAGTTCCTATGAAGAACGTATACAGCTTTAAATCCAAAGCCCTTCTCATAAGTCTTGTCGCTCTTCATATATTCGCCGGATTCTTGGCAGGTTCCTTTTTCCCGCCCGGTCCTTGGGTTGAACAACTTTCCAAGCCTTCTTTTTACCCCCCTCCTTTGGCTTTCCCTGTTGTCTGGTCGCTTCTCTATGCTCTTATGGGGGGCTCTGTTTGGCTTCTCTTGCACTCTGACAAGCAGGGCAAAGGAAAAGCCCTCTTATTATATACGTCCCAACTGGCAGTAAATTTACTCTTCACACCATTGATGTTCGGTCTGCGCAATGTGTTTTTGGGCTTTTTGGATGTCCTGATTCTATTACCATTATTGGTTGTAACGATTGTTGTGTTATACAAGTTCTCTCCAAGGGCTTCATTGCTCCAGATTCCATATCTCCTCTGGGTCGGTTTTGCTCTGACCCTCTCTTTCTCTCTATGGAGATTGAATTCGTAAAAGCGCTAATGCCGGAGGGCATCATGAAAAAACAGGAAAACCAAACAAACGGTAAAATAAAATTGGGAATTGCCAAATGTCTGCTTGGACATAAGGTGCGATACGATGGTTCTCAAAAACTTGACCGCTTCCTGCGAGACACCCTCGGAGGATACGTTGAATGGGTGCCTGTTTGCCCTGAAGTCGAAACCGGCATGCCTGTTCCGCGGGAAGCCGTCAGGCTGGTTGGAGACGTTGATGCTCCGAGACTGGTTGGACGCAAGACCGGAGAGGATTGGACCGACCGTATGCAAAAATGGGGAAGCAAACGGTTGAAGCAACTCGAAGAGCAAAACATCTGTGGCTATGTCTTCAAATATGGCTCCCCTTCCAGCGGAATGACTCGTGTGAAGGTATATGCAGATAATGGAATGCCCCGGCTTGAAGGAAACGGAATGTGGGCGCGCATGGTCATGGATCGCTTCCCTCAATTGCCATTCGAGGATGATGGACGACTCCATGATCCAAGATTAAGGGAAAACTTTATATCGAGGATATTCACGCTCAAACGATGGCGGGAAACAATGGCCACCGGCCACACGCCCGGAAAACTGGTCGAATTCCATACAAGACACAAGATGCTGATCATGTCGCACAACGAAGTGATATACCGCGCTATGGGGAAACTGGTCGCTCAAGCCGGAACCGACAAAACCGATGTTCTTTTCTCGCAATATTTCGAGATGCTTTTCAAGGCCCTTTCCTACAAACATACAGTGAAAAAAAATGTCAATGTCCTGACCCATGCCGTCGGTTTTTTCAAAAAGGATCTTACATCCTCCGAGAAAGTCGAGCTACTTGAACTCATTGATCAATATCAGAAAGGACTTGTCCCACTTATCGTTCCCATGACCATGATCAATCACTATGTCCGAAAGTATGGAAAGGAATATTTGGAAAGACAGTATTACCTGCATCCCTATCCAGCAGAGCTCATGTTAAGAAACCATGTCTGATACAAATAAAAATTCAAGCGTGGAGTAGAACGATAAGGTTTTTTGCGTTCTCAATTCTACGGGACTGTTGACGGATCTTTTTTCTCAACAGGATAATCCCCAATATTTCAATCTTAAAAACGAGTTACAGTATATCGCTGTAACCCGTCTTTTCATCTTCACGAGATCTCCACCACCTATTGCCCCCTTCATACAAGCCGATTCTTCGATAGATACATCGGGTTTCCTTTTTTTTATTCATGCTAAGTCTTTTCAATTGTCGTTCTTTTTGTAAACATCCTTTCTTTCCGACGGGTACAGGCTCGCCATACTATATATTCAGGAGACTATTGATGAACGCCAAAATCGGACGTAATGATCCCTGCCCC
Source organism: Pseudodesulfovibrio nedwellii (assembly GCF_027923765.1). Classification (NCBI taxonomy): domain Bacteria; kingdom Pseudomonadati; phylum Thermodesulfobacteriota; class Desulfovibrionia; order Desulfovibrionales; family Desulfovibrionaceae; genus Pseudodesulfovibrio; species Pseudodesulfovibrio nedwellii. The sequence goes on from NZ_AP026709.1 coordinate 2,417,622, forward strand.
TGCGGTAGTGGTAAAAAATACAAGAAATGCTGCATGAATACGACAAATGCTGAAGATCTGAATCTGTCAGAAACCTATTTCAAACGCTATAAGGTCCGCCTGAAAACACCGGAACAAATCGAAGGAATACGTCGCTCCGGTAAACTGGTCATGAAAACGTTCGATGCCATCAAAGACATGATCAAGCCCGGCGTGCAGACCGAAGAAATCAACAAGGTCGTCCACGAATTCACCATCAAGAACAATGCGCGTCCCGCGCCGCTGAATTATCATGGATTCCCCAAAAGCGTCTGTATCTCGCCCAACGAGGTCATCTGTCATGGAATTCCCGGTGAATACACACTCAAAGACGGCGACATCGTCAACGTAGACATCACCTCCATTCTCGACGGCTACTATGCGGACTGTAACCAAACATTCTTCGTAGGGACGCCCTCCCCGGATGCCCGCAAAATCGTTGATGTGGCCCGTGAATGTCTGCGCCTTGGCCTTGAGCAGGCCAAGCCCGGCAACATCATCAATGATATATCCACTGCTATTCAAGTGTATGCCGAAAAACAGGGATGCTCGGTGGTACGCGAATACATGGGCCACGGTGTCGGCATCGAATTCCACGAAGCTCCCAACGTTCCCCACTTCCGTTCTCAATGGGGCAACGTTCCCCTCACACCGGGTATGACGTTCACCATCGAACCGATGATAAACCTCGGTAACAAGGAAGTTCGTGTACTCGATGACGACTGGACCGCCGTGACCAAAGACGGCTCCCTTTCCGCCCAGTTTGAACAGACCATCGTCATCACCGAAGACGGTTTCGAAAGCCTGACACCGTTCGACTTATAAAACTGTATTCAAAAAAAACACGCCATCCTTGATGTGTACATCAAGGATGGTTTTTTTATTTTTCATCCATAAATTCAGTTCAAAAGCCTCAAATCATCCGCCCCGTATACCATCTCACCTCTCGCGCAATTCCTTGTCTTCAGATTCTCCTGTGGACTTTTCCTTTCAAACGCTTGTATGGTTTTTTCCAATATTAATTGGCTTGTCTGGCATTTGTTCTGTTTGAAAACCATGGGGGTGTGATGGAGTTGTTACGAGCGAATCCGTTCATGGCACTGTTCCTTTCTCTGGCCTTTGGCTATCTGCTGGGGAAAATCAAATTCGGCAAATTCCAACTCGGGGGCATTGCCGGAACGCTGATAGCCGCCGTCATCATCGGGCAGATTGGCCTGAAAGTTGATGAGGGCGTCAAAAGCATCTTCTTCGCCCTGTTCATCTATGCCGTTGGATACAGCGGCGGCCCACAATTCTTCAGTTCCATCAATCGCTCCACCATAAAATTTGTTTTTGCCGCCATAATGATGACCGTGACCGGTCTGCTGACGGTTCTTCTTTTCGCCCAACAATTCGATCTGGGAGTCGGACTGGCCGCAGGGCTGGCCGCTGGTGGCCTGACCCAATCCGCAATCATCGGCACTGCAGGAAGTGCAATAGACCTGCTAGGGTTAAGCCAAAATGCAATAAACAGCCTGAAGGTCGACATCGCGGTGGGCTACTCCGTGACATATATTTTCGGGTCACTCGGACCAATTCTCTTTGTGACAGCCATTCTGCCGATGCTCTACAAGTGGGACATCCGCAAGGAGGCCAAGGCCCTTGCACACAAACTCGGCGGTGGCGGTCTCGAACTAAATGAAGGCGAATACCTTCCTTTGTCCCGCATCGTTTCCCGCGTCTATCGTGTTGCCGAAGACGCACCGGTTGTCGGACACAATCGCAATTTTCTTGAAGACTTGCACGACGACATGATTCGTGCTGAATCCGTCATGCGCAACGGGACAGCCGTCGAGCTTGATGACACCTTCAGCTTCCAGCCAAACGATCTGGTCATGGTAACCGGCCTGCGCACGACATTACAAAAATGCTCGCCATCCATAGGCCCGGAATACGAAGACGAAGATGATCTCTTCACGCTGGTCGAAGAATCCCGCAAGATTTTCGTCACCAACAAGGCCTTTCATGGGCGCACTCTTGAAGAAGTCCATCACCGCGGCGAAGGGGAACACTACGGAATCTATTACACAGCACTCACCCGTATGGGGCACGCCATGCCCTTGCTGCCCAAAACCGAGGTGCATGTCGGTGACGAAATAACACTCAATGGTTCCAAAAAGGACCTCGACAAGGTGGAAAAAGCCATCGGCTACAAGTCCCCTTCAGTCCACGCCACGGAGTTCATGACCTTTGGCCTTGGCATGGTTGTCGGTTACCTGATTGGCCTTATCTCATTCCATGTCGGTTCTGCAGAAGTGACGCTCGGCAGTGGCCTTGGTTGTCTCGTCGCGGGTCTCGGTTTCGGTTTCCTGCGGATGAAGCACCCCCATTTCGGCGGCGTTGACTCTGGCGCAGTCAGTTTCCTGCAAAGCTTCGGCCTGGCTGTGTTCGTCGGTGTTGTCGGACTCAATGCAGGAGCAGAAGCCCTGACAACCATCCAGAAGCATGGCGTCACCCTTCTTTTGCTGGGCGTGGGGGTCACCATGATCCCACAGTTCGTGACATTCCTGTTCAACTACTATGTATTGAAGATCAAGAATCCGATTATAGCCCTTGGAGTGGTCACCGGTAGTCGAAGCGCAAACCCAGCGTTTTCCGCGCTGCTCGACAAGACGCAAAACGCCACACCCGTGGCTGCATTCACCGTGACTTACGCCATTGCCAACATCATGTTGACACTCTGGGGGCCGGTCATCGTCACGATTCTTCACTGATAACAAATCATAATAAAATTACATACAAACTCGCAGGAAGGAGAAAAACATGAGTCCCAAATTGAGCCCTTTTGAACTAAAAGACACATTGATCGAACTTGCTGGAAAAGCCAAAAACCACGTCATGCTCAATGCAGGACGCGGCAACCCCAACTTCCTCGCTATCCAGCCACGCCATGCCTTCATCCGCATGGGCGAATTCGCTTTGGAAGAATCCAGCCGTTCCTACGCATATCTTTATGGTGGGTTCGGCGGCGCGAGTGACAAAAAACACATAGGTGCACGGTTCAGCGAATTTCTCATTCGCAATGAAGACAAAAAAGGCACCCATCTCCTGCGCGCCGCGTTCTCGTATATGCGGGATCAGCTCGGTCTAGATTATGACGACGTGGTCTTTGAATTCTGCGAAGCCTATCTCGGCTGCAACTACCCGGTTCCGCCACGAATGCTCACCTCTATGGAAAAAGTCGTGCGCGAATATCTGGTCAAGGAAATGTACGGCGGCAAATCTGCCTTAAATGATTTCGACATCTTCGCCACCGAAGGTGGCACTGCGGCCATGACGTATATTTTCCAATCCCTGAAGCGCAATCACCTCCTTGCTGCCAAGGACAAAGTCGCCATTGTCACGCCGATCTTCACACCATATCTGGAAATCCCGGTCCTGCCCGAATACGGACTGGAAGTCCTGACCCTTGAGGTTGAAGAAGAACTGGGATGGCAGTTGAGCGAAAAAGCGATCAAGCAATTGGAAGATCCGGCCATCAAGGTTTTGTACGTGGTCAATCCGTCCAATCCTCCGTCCGTGAAAATGAGTTCCAGCGTCCTTGAATCCGTCGCCAAGCTGATCAAGGAAAAGCGTCAGGACCTCATGGTCATCACCGATGACGTATACGGCACCTTTGCCGACGACTTCCTGTCCCTGGCCGCCATGGTCCCGGAAAACACGTTGCTCGTGTATTCCTTCTCCAAATACTTCGGTGCAACCGGCTGGCGGCTCGGAGCCATCGCCCTTGCGGAAAACAATATCTTCGACAAAAAGCTCGCAGCTCTCGGCAATGCAGACAAGGCAGTGCTGGCCGAACGGTATAGTTCACTCACGGACGATGTCCCCGGCCTGAAATTCATCGACCGCATGGTGGCTGATTCCCGCGCCGTGGCTTTGAACCACACGTCTGGCATCTCCCTGCCCCAACAATTGCAGATGGCTTTCTTTGCCTTGTTCGCATTGGTGGACGGCCACGACGAGTACAAACAGGCCACCAAGAACCTCATTCGCCGTCGTTACGACCGCTTGATGGGCAGCATCGGTGTTGAGACTGAAAAAGACGAAAACAGCGTTGAATACTACACCCTGCTGGATTTGCAGGTACTCGGTGAATACTTCTATTCCAAGGAGTTCGGCCAGTGGGTCGTGGACAACAATCAGGACATGGAATTCCTGTTCACCATCGCCAGAGAATGCGGCATTGTCATGCTACCCGGTAACGGATTCGATGACTCCCACCCCTCGGCCCGAGTCTCCCTGGCTAACCTCACGGAATGGGAATACGAAACCATCGGCAAAATGACACGTCAGGTACTTGATGAAATGTATCAGACGTACAGTTCCAAAAAATAAATCACTCCTCTAAAAATCAACGGGCTACAGCTATCACTGTAGTCCGTTTTTTTTGAGGGATATTTCGGCCTCCAACAGCACTTAATTCAACGCCGTCTGTTTACAGAAGATTCTCCGTATTGTATCTCGGCTAGAACTCGTACCGAGGAGCAAGACAGAATGCATTCCAATAACATAAACCCAGAAAGAACCGTTACCGACCTTTCATACAGCTTGATCACATCAGGTTATTCCACCACTGGCGTCGCCAATATCGTTCTGAATTACGCCAAAAAAATCACGGACAGCACTATTGGCTATGCGTCGGTTATTGATCCACTCACCCGAAACAATATCTGTCATACGCTCACGGGCATGATCGGCGACTCTTGCGAAATCCCTCCCAGCAAAACCGGCATTGTCTTCCCGGTCGCAACAACCGGTGAATATCCAACCCTCTGGGGCCACGCACTCAACACACGCACGCCCTTTTACAGCAACACTCCACAAACGCATCCCGCGTCAACAGGATTGCCGTCCAACCACGTCACCATCGAACGATTTCTCTCCGTCCCTGTCATGCTGAAAGACCATCTCTGCGGACAGATCAGTCTGGCAAACGCAACCCGTGAATATGATGATGACGATCTGGAAATCGTTTCACAAATAGCCCTGCTTTTCGCACACGCCCTGCAACGCTTCCTGCTGGAAGACTCTCCCACTTTGAATATTCCGACGGAACAGCCCCTTGTTCAAAAAGAAACACCTTTCAAAAATACGGACACGGTAGAGGAACGGCCCCATAACATTCAAACGACCATCAAAAACAATCTCAAGCGGCTGACCACCCCGTACATAGAACAATTGATGCAGACCGAGCTGACCAGCACCCAACAATTCCTGCTCGAAAAATTGCAGGAAAATCTGGAAGGATGTGCATCGTCGCTCCTTTCTCATACACGGCTCCTGAATGTCACGTTCACGCCTCAAGAATTTCAGGTCGCGGTACTGATCAAGTCCGGCCTAAAAACAAAAGAGATATCAGACCAACTCGATATCTCCATCAATGCCATCAACTTCCACCGCAAAAACATCCGCAAAAAGTTGTCCATCAGCAACAAGCAAGTCAACCTGCAAACCTACCTGCTTTCCCTCGAAGAATGGTAGGAGGAGACTACCAATCAACTCCTATTCATTCCCATTGTTCTCCCCCTAATACTCTCTATACTTCAGCATATCGAAGACTCACACTAACTTGATAGGAGTTGTGGTATGCTAAGTAAAACCCTGATTGTAAACGGGATTGCCAGAGACATCGTTGCTGACGGAGAGACGACACTTGCTGATATCCTGCGCAAGAATCTGTCCCTGACCGGCACCAAAGTAGGTTGTGACACAGGCCATTGCGGAGCGTGCAGTGTCATCGTTGACACTAAGCTCATTCGTTCCTGCTCATACAAGTTCAAGCGGCTCAAACAGCACGCCACAATCACCACCATCGAGGGTGTCGGCACACCAGACAACCTGCACCCCTTGCAACTCGCCTGGATTCTCCACGGCGGTGCCCAGTGTGGATTCTGTACTCCCGGATTCATCGTCTCTGCCAAAGCGCTTTTGGACCTGAACCCCAACCCGACCCGCGAAGATGTCCGCGATTGGTTTCAAAAGCACAAAAATGCCTGCCGTTGTACGGGCTACAAACAACTCACCGATTCTGTCATGGACGCGGCAGCCGTCATGCGCGGAGACAAGGATATCAAAACTCTGTCATGGGAAATGCCCGAAGATCAACGCATTTGGGGGACTCGCTATCCCAAGCCGTCTGCCGTGGCCAGAGTCACTGGCATGACCGACTTCGGTGCGGATAAGATTCTCAAGATGCCTGAAGACACCTTGCATATGGCACTGGTTCAGGCGGAAGTCTCTCACGCAAACATCATCTCCATCGACACCACTGAGGCTGAAAAAATGGAAGGCGTGTTCAAGGTTGTCACGCACAAGGATGTACCGGGCAAAAATCGCATCACCGGATTGATCACCTTCCCCACCAATAAGGGAGACGGTTGGGATCGTCCCATTCTCTGTGACGAAAAAGTTTTTCAGTATGGCGATGCTCTTGCCATTGTCTGCGCAGACACAGAAGCACATGCAAAAGCCGCAGTCTCCAAGGTCAAAGTCGAACTTGAACAACTACCGGAATACATGAACGCACCGGCAGCCATGGATGATAACGCCATGGAGATTCACCCTGGCACACCGAATATCTATTTTGAACAGACTGTCAAAAAGGGTGAGGACACCCAAAACATCTTTGAAAAAGCACCGGTCGTAGTTGAGGACGATTTCTACACTCAACGTCAGCCCCACATGCCTATTGAGCCAGATGTCGGGTTTGCCTACTTTGATGACGAAGAGCGTCTGGTCGTCCATTCCAAATCCGTTGGCCTCTACCTGCATCACGCCATGGTTGCCCCCGGTATCGGCATCGAGGCAGACAAACTCGTCTTGGTTCAAAACCCCGCTGGCGGCACTTTCGGATACAAATTCAACCCGACCATGGAAGCACTGCTCGGTGTCGCGGCGCTGGCAACGAAACGGCCTGTGGCTCTCTGTTATAGTTATGTGCAGCAACAGATTTATACAGGTAAACGCTCCCCCTGGTTCTCCCATCTCAAATTAGCCGCAGACACGTCTGGCAAACTACTCGCCATGGATAGCGACTGGACTGTAGATCATGGTCCATACTCGGAATTTGGAGATCTGTTGACCCTGCGAGGCGCTCAGTTCATCGGTTCGGGCTACAACATTCCCAGCATCAACGGCATCGGCCGCTGTGTTGCCACCAACCATGCTTGGGGTGCCGCCTTCCGTGGTTTCGGTGCCCCCGAAGGGGAATTCGGCTCCGAAGTTCTCATGGACGAACTGGCAGAAAAACTCGGCATGGACCCACTCGAACTACGCTACGCCAACGTCTATAGAAAAGGGTCCACAACCCCCACAGGCCAAGAACCTGAAGTTTATTCACTGCCTGAAATGATCGACATCCTGCGCCCGATATACAAGGAAGCGCAGGCAAAGGCCTCAGCCAACTCTACGGAGATGGTCAAACACGGTGTAGGCGTTTCCATTGGCATCATCTGCGCAGGACTGGACGGCCCGGACCATGGTTCTGCGGACATCGAATTGAACGAAGACAACACCGTCACCCTTTACACAACGTGGGAAGATCATGGACAAGGCGCAGATAGCGGCACGACATGCACGGCACACGAAGCTTTACGGCCGCTCAAACTCATGCCGGAAGATATCCGTCTCGTTTTGAACGACACAGGACGTTGTCCTGACGGTGGCCCTGCTGGCGGCAGTCGTTCTCAGGTCATTGTCGGAAACGCAATCGTCGATGCATGTAAAAAACTGTTGGCAGGCCTAAAAACTGACGACGGAGCTTTCCGCACCTATGACCAAATGGTAGAGGAAGGCCTTCCTCTTCGATACAGCGGTTCATGGACCGCTCCAGCCGAAGCCTGCGGCCTCGACGGACAGGGAAACCCCTTTGTCTTCTATATGTATGGTCTGTTCATGGCCGAAGTGGCTGTCACATTAGAGACCGGCGTCACGGAAGTTGAAAAGATGACACTGGTCGCAGACATCGGCACCGTAGGTAACAAGCTCATCGTCGATGGTCAGATGTACGGCGGCATTGCACAAGGTATCGGCATGGCCCTGTTCGAAGACTTCGAGGACATCAAGAAGCATTCGACAATGCTCGGAGCTGGTTTCCCCTACATCAAACAAATCCCGGACGATATGGACCTGATCTACGTGGAAACGCCTCGCAAAGAAGGACCTTTTGGCGCATCAGGCGTAGGAGAACTTCCTCTGACCACGCCTCATGCCGCAGTCATCAACGCCATCACTCAGGCATGTGGTGTCCGCATCACCAAACTTCCAGCCCGACCTGAAAAAGTCCTTGCCGCATTGAAGAATCAATAAGCATCACTGCCAACAGGGAGGGGTATCAACAATGCCCCTCCCTCCATAAAACACGAGGTTATTGACTCATGAAAACTGTCCCTGTTCAAAAAGCCATCGGCATGGTCCTATGTCATGACATGACACAAATTATACCCGGTGAAATCAAGGAACCAGCTTTCAAAAAAGGCCATGTCATTGCTGAAGAAGACATCGCCAAACTTTTGGAGATAGGCAAAGAGCACATCTATGTGCTCAACATGGAAAAAGGACACATCCACGAAAACGAAGCAGCGGAACGCATTGCCAAAGCTGCAACCGGACCGGGGATCACTCTTTCAAATGTCAGCGAAGGAAGGATAAACTTCATCGCTTCACCCGGTCTGCTCGATATCAACACCGAAGCCCTGAACCGCATCAACTCCATTGAAGAAGTCGTTCTTGCCACCATGCACGATGGTCAGCAGGTCACGGAATCACATCCCGTTGCCGGGACACGAGTGGTCCCGCTGGTCATTGATGAAAAGAAAATAGAACAGGTTGAAGCGATCTGTGCCGAGTACCCATATGTGGTCGGTATTCGTCCATTCCAACATCACAACGTGGGGCTGGTGACGACAGGGAGCGAAGTCTATCACGGACGCATTACGGACAAATTCGGTCCAGTCATCCAAAAGAAATTTTCCACACTCGGCTCCTCAGTCATGGACCAGCGTCTGACCTCCGACGATCCATCCATGACCCGTGACGCCATTCTCGCCTTCATTGCCGAAGGCGCTGAAATGGTCGTGGTAACTGGTGGCATGTCCGTGGACCCGGATGACCAGACACCTACAGCCATTCGAGCAACAGGAGCCGATGTCGTCACATACGGCTCCCCAACATTCCCCGGCGTCATGTTCATGCTGGCAATCAGGGACGACGTGCCCATTCTGGGCTTGCCCGGATGTGTCATGTATTACCGGGCATCCATTTTCGATCTCGTAGTTCCTCGTCTCCTGGCCGGAGAAGATGTCACGCGAGAAACAATCGTTGGCATGGGGCACGGCGGCTTCTGCGCAGGCTGTGACGTTTGCCGGTATCCTACCTGCCCCTTTGGCAAATAACATTGAACTTGTGCTCTATTCACTCTTCCCTGAAACAAAAAAAGACCGACCAACAATATTTGTTGGTCGGCCTTATGAATTTGATATGTATTAAGCGTTTTTGACGTAAATGATGGACTGGGTGCTCATTTTCTTGATCACCTGTTTGCCCTTGGCCTCGGCCTGCATCAAGAGAATTTCCTTTTCGCCGAAACTGAGTGCGCCTGTCAGACAGACGTCAACACAGACCGGGTCCAAACCGTGGGTCACACGATCATAACAAAGATTGCACTTGTGTGCGTAATTCTCTTCCTTGTTGAACTGAATAACGTTGTAAGGACACTTTTCGATACATTCGCCACAACCGGTACACTTCTCCGTATCGATAAGCACGATGCCGGTCTGTGGGTCCTTGGATATAGCGTCGTATTCACACGCCTTGGCACATGGATACTTCTTACAATGCTGACACATGACGACCCAATAGTCTTCACGCAATTCAGGATAGGTTCCTTCCAACTTACTTTCCACCCGAAGATAATTGGCCATGGCTCCGGGTTGATCATTCTCGTGGTCGATTATTTCATGATGATTCCGGCAAGCCACGATACAGGTTTTGCAACCGATACAGCGGTCCAGATCCACCATTATGCTGAGTTGTCTCATTTCTCACCCCTCTTATTTGTATATCTTGACTCGAGTCGAGACATGCGCCTCACCACCGCGCATATCTTGTTCGTCCAGCGTGGAGCCTGCATCGGCAATCAATTCATTATCGCTGATCCATTTGCCGCGAGATGCCACTTTGCCCATGGTCTGACCAAATCCATGAATGATACCTGCGCAACCAGGAACAATTTTTTCAGTCAGCATGACAGGGACCTCAACAGAACCTGTACCTGATGCCATGGTCACGGTATCGCCATCAACAATACCGAGTTTTTTCGCATCAAGAGGGTTCAGGAGACAGGGGTTAGCGTCGAGACCGGATACGGGGTCACGAAGCTGTGCGTTATTCTGGGACCATGCGCCGGTATTATTCAGAAAAATAGTCCTGAAATTAACAAGAATGAATGGGAATTCATCTTCGCCGCGACGATATTCCAGCGGCAATTCGGGGCTGGGCCACTTCTGACCGATATCCTCATACATCTGCCATTCCAACTCGATTTTGCCGGATGGCGTATTAAACTTGCCGTCATCTTCATATTTACGGAAACCAACAGCGCCCGGAGACCAAAGGCCACCGTTCTCCTGTAATTCCTTGACGGACATACCCACACCGGACAATTCGATGTCGTAATATTCTACATCATCCTTGAAGGCGAAGTACTCGGGGAACATGCGCTGACCAAGCTCGATAAAAACACGGTTGGCATGACGGGACTCGCCGATGGGCTTGACCACGGGTTGGCACAGTGCAGCGCAATGGCCAAAGTTATACCACCATGGCATGTAGAGCAATTCCCACCGCTCAAAGTTGGTCTGATCAGGCAAAACGAGGTCGGCCCATTTCATGGTTTCGGACGGCATGATTTCGGTCACGACAAGCAGTTCCAGCTTGTAGTCACCATTCTCGTCCTTCATGGTCACGGCCTTGCGCCATTCGCCTGACCCCATTTCGGACAGAGCCGGGTTGCACTCCGAGGCAAAGAAGACTTTGAGGGTGTCGTCCTTGATGGCCTGTGCCGCATACCACGTCGGTTGCAAAAAGAAGTTGTAATTATCGAATTTTTCCCTGTTGTTACCCGACCGATGGTAGCCAAGTTCCGTGACGTCTGGTGCCGAAGGAACAGGTTCAACCGGTGCCATGGGTGCGATCTCGGGCAGCGGCTGGCCGCCGGGGTTATCCAAATTGCCGGTAATGACAAGGAAAATGGTCCAGGCGTGACCCCAATCCATGGCGTTCCCGTACATGATGGATTTGAACGCGTCGATACACGCACTGGGAGCATCGGCAACCATCTTGGCAAGCTTGATGATATCCTCGACCGGGACATCACAGATTTTGCTCATGGCTTCCGGCGTCTTGTCCTTGATGTATGCCATCAGGCCGTCCATGTCGCCTTCACGAACCCACTTGTCACAGAACTTCTTATCATGCAGATCATTCAGCAACAGGTAGTTACAGACACCCAAAAACAGAGATGCATCGCCACCCGGCTTGATGGGAATCCACCAATCCGCCTTGGAAGCTTCCGTACGATAGATTGGATCGATGACAATGAGTTTGGCCCCACGCTCCTTGGCGTCGAGGATATAACCAGGAACAGCAGCATCATCCAGACAACCAAAGGGATGACGACCGGACAGGATCATCAGGCCACCCTTGGGGACCGTATGATACATCGGGGCGATGTGATGATTGGGAAAACAGCCGAACGTATGCATCATGGCCATGATTTTCCCCGAGTCACAATGGGGGAGACCCGTGGAAATGAACCCGCCGCTGGCATTCACAAAACGCCATTTGGGATCGGTCACGGAATGCGGAAACATGGAGTAGGTGAATTTGTGGGCCTCGCCACGATCACGCAGTTCGGTCAGCTTTGTTTCCATGATGTCCATGGCTTCGTCCCAAGTAATGCGCTCAAACTTTCCACTGCCGCGTTCTCCCACACGCTTCATGGGATGCTTGAGACGCTCAGACGAATACAGTGAGGTAATACCTGCCATCCCCTTGACGCAGGCCTTGCCGCGCCCACGAGGATTTCCCTTCACTTCTTTGACGACACCATTTTCTACACGCGCCAAAATGGCACATTCAGCTTTACACTGATAGCAGACAGTTGGAATCCACCCATCTTGATACATAACGTTCTCCTGTTGTTATCGCAGAAAACACATTTTCATTTACTTTTTATGACTATCTTCTTTAAAGCGGTATTTTTTTCTATACGCATTCCCGATGATCCAAATAAAAGCCCATACAGCTATAAAGACGCCCCAAATTAACGGATTGAAAGGACTGTAATCGAAGTTCATTCCACCTCCTTAAGTTCCCCGTCGGCAGCCATGAGTTCATGACGTTTGCGGTACAAATCCTTGAGTTTGAGAGGATCTGCCACCAACTGGAACACGACCGCCACGAAAAGCGTTCCACCAATGGCATTACCCATGACCGTAAAGAGTTGATTATGCGCCCAACCAAACTTGCCGAACCCCCAGTGCATCAGCACTGGAACGACGTTGTTCATACCGGAAACGGCCTCAACCCACATGTCTTGTTGGAAAAGCGGCACGGCCAAAAAACCGATGTTCGCTATACAGTGTTCATTCATTCCTGCCACAAATGCCAGAGGGCCATATGCAGTCAGGACGATCTTGCTCATGTCGTCATTAGTTTTCATGAAAAGGATAGCTGCGGATTGCAGGGTCCAAGTACAAATTATACCCATGACAAAGATTTCCATGGCGGTCTCGCCGGTCTTTGCCAAGCCAATTTCATGGGCTCGCATAAGCCAAGGCAAAGCGTGATAACCGCCGCCTTTACTCATAATCCACATGAACGTCATGGAGCCGACGAAATTACCAATATACCCCACAAAAACACCACAGACGAACTGTCGCCAAGTGATGCGATCCTGGAACACTCCAACCAACCCATAGGCCATATCTGCAGTGACAAGCGTCATGCCGCTAAACATGATGATGACCAACGAAAACATGAACACGAGTCCCATGAGCAGATTGGCCAAGCCCGGTGCCAGATTGCTCGGCACTCCGGCAGAAACAGCCAATGCCAGCATAGCGCCAAAGCAAACAAATGCCCCTCCCGCAAATGCGGATATGGAAAAGGCCAACGGCCTTTCCCGAAGCATTCCCCACTTCTTGTCGCACACGTCTGCGACTTCCATCAGATGTTTTTCAGAACTCAAAGGCATCCAATTCTCCCATTCGATAAAATGCGCCTCTGATACAAGAACGCATCCCTTCACTCTCTCCGCAATCGCTTGCATGGTTATCCTATCTTTCCACCAGCCAGCGCCGTGCACTGCGCGCAGACGTTTTTGCCGTCCACACAAATAAGAGCCATGAGCACAGGAAAAAGTTACCTGTATAAGGAGAAAATATGAAGTTTTTATAAAAAAACAAACAAAAAAGAGGTGTTGGAAAATATCTTTTTTTGAAGGGCAGGCTCGAAAAGAAAAGAATGATCTCTCTTCAACAGAATTCATCACAGACGAATTCATCGAGATCACATGAGGAAGACAGTACACCACTGGCAATGGCCAATTGCATAAACTCATGAATACGCCCCCGATCAGGACTCAAATCATCAAATGTGACAATTTTTTCTTCAAGAACTTTGGCTGCAAGATCCCGAGATACGCCAGTATATACGGCCTGGGTCGCGGCACAGTAATCAATATCCGTATGAAGTTTGTCTCTGGCCTGATATAAAATGCGGACATAATCACTCACCAGTTCAGGATAAGCATTAAAGAAGTCCTCACGAACGGCAACCACACAACAAATATGTCCCGGCGCAATCTCCTTGGAACGAATCTGCACATCAGCTCCGCCTTCACTAACGCACTTCGTACTCCACGGTTCGGCACAAAAAAAGGCGTCTATCAACTGTCGCTTCAAGGAACTGATGACGTAGGAAGGGTTGGTATCGGCAGTACTGACATTGCCCCAATTCCCCGGTTGATCCTGAGCCAACTTGCCGAGCAGGACACGATGCGTGGAATATTTGCCAGGGACGCCCACAAGTTTTCCCTGCATCTTTTCAACGGAAGTTGTCAGTGAACTCCCATCGTGATGCCCATCCATAATGTATTTAAGCGGTGTCCCGGAATTGCACAACTGCATGGCCAGAGGTGCCATGATAAATGCCGCGTTGATTGTTCCCTGACGCAAAGCATTGGCAAGCGCGGTCCAAGACAGAAAGCGCTTCATATGAATCCGGGAATTGCGTCCCATGCCTAGGCGATGGGCTACCATGCCCAGCAAATGATCCGATATGGGAAGATAACCGACCTTGATGGCGGGTTCACTGACATGCTTTTCCAACATATTAGAAAGTAATGGGCAAGCACTGTGCAACCGCTTGCGTACGGTTCCTCTTTTCAAGGAAAGGGCGTCAGCGACTTCTCCCACTGAATAGCCGGATTCGAAATACAGTTGGCAGACATCCCGCAAGGGCGCGGACAATTGAGAAATGGCATGACTTGCCGCAGAACGAAAACACTTGGATTCGTAACTCAATGAAGGGTCAAAAGACTTCGGGGCAAGAGGTTGAAATCGAGCCAGACCATCCAAAGAAATTTCTCGCCCTCGAACCCGCAACTGACGATGACACTGAGACACGACTATCGCCCTGAGCCATGCCGGAAAACGATCCACTTCCCGCAGTTGATCCAGCCGTGAATAGGCTATGAGTAAGGACTCTTGAACAACATCTTGTGCTTGATCATCGGAGCCAAGCATACGGTTGGCATGAGCAAGGATGCCGGGCATCAACCCGGTAATAAGCTCGTTCATCCCGCGAACATTCGTTGGTTCTTCAAAGCATCCCATGGTTCGGACGCGCTCCATGTTCACTTGCTCAACTATTCAGACCTATTACGTATAGCGGTATATCAAGAAAACACAATAGTCGAGAAAAAACGGGGAAGCCAAACCCTCTTTCACTTTTCATGGAAAAGAACACGACATCAAAACAACAGTTTAATATATTATTTTAAATACATAATGCCATAAATTGCATTCTCCAACCTCGCATAAAAAATAAAATATATAATATGACTAAAAGGTCTAGATGGATATCTTGAGCGTAAATAAAACTTTAAGGGAGTATCGTATGGCGTTCAAAGATCTTTCACTAAGGATAAAAATCGGGGGAAGTGTTTGTCTTATCGTTTCCCTCATCCTCGTGGTGTACACAGCGATTGTCGTCTCAAAGACGCAAACCATTTCTATCGATTCCGCCAAGGAAATCGCGGATGAGATGGCCAACCGGTATGGCAATCAAGTCAAAAACAACATTGAAAAAGCACTTGATGCCGCTATCACGACATCTGCCATATTCGGAGGCATGGTCAAGGACCGGGATATCATCGATCGCACCATCATCGACGAAGTCCAAAAACAAGTCGCTCTTTCCGATGATACTTTTTATGGCATTCAGTCCTGCTTCGAGCCAAATGCCTTGGATAACAAAGATGCCGAATTCCATGCGACAGGCGACCCCATGTGGGAACACATGGGTGGTGCTTACGGTAACTACTGGTGGAAGGAAGGCGGCACACTAAAAGTCGTTAACCTCACCTCATACGATTATCCGAATACACGCGCATGGTACAAAGGCCCTCGAGACAAAGACGGACCGTTCCTGACGGAACCGTATTACACTGAGGTTGCCAAGACGAACATGTCCACCATCAGTGTTCCCATCCGGGAAAACGGCAAGTTCATCGGTATTGTCGGCATCGACTTTGTTCTAAGTGCTTTCCAAAAAATGGTGGATGGAATTAAACCGATGGAAAGCGGTTACGCCTTCATCGCTTCAAATAAAGGCTACTGTGTAGCCCACCCGAACAGCAATATCGTGGGGAAAAATATCACCGAAGCTTTCCCGCCCGAATTAAAGACCACGATTCTCTCTTCGCTAGAAAACGGCAAGAAGTTTGAGGGCTTTATTGTATCGCCACTAGACAACATGGAATACCTTTTCGAATTACAGCCAATTCTGGTAAACGGAACAGGTTCCCCATGGTCCATTGGTATCGCCATTCCCAAAGACAAAATATATGAAGATGCCGATGCATTCCTGCAGTTAAGCGTTATCTTGACCATAGCCGCAATCCTTCTGGTTGTGGTTGTCGTTGTTCTACTCGCAAGGGCCATCACCAGTTCCCTGATCAAGGCCGTCGAATTTGCCAAGGAAATTGCCGCAGGCAATCTCATGGCGCAACTCGATATCAACCAGAAAGACGAAATTGGTGTCATGGCCTCAACGCTCGCGGAAATGGGTGCAAACCTCAGAAGCGTGGTTGGTGAAGTACGCGGTGTGACCAATAACGTCGCCTCTGGTTCAGAAGAGCTCTCTTCTACTTCCATCGCGCTGTCGCAAGGCGCAACGGAACAGGCTGCCTCCATTGAGGAAGTTTCCTCCAGCATGGAAGAAATGGCCTCCAATATCAGCCAGAATGCTGAAAACGCCGCCCAGACACAAACCCTTGCGGACGGCGCTGCCAAGCAGGCAGAAGAAGGCGGCGAAGCCGTATCCGAAGCCGTCACAGCCATGCGGGAAATCGCTGACAAGATCAGTATCATTGAAGAAATAGCCCGACAGACCAATCTACTCGCCTTGAACGCGGCCATTGAAGCAGCCCGCGCAGGCGAACACGGCAAAGGCTTTGCGGTGGTCGCAGCCGAAGTCAGAAAGCTGGCGGAACGCTCAGGTGTCGCAGCGGGTGAAATCAGCCTGCTGGCAACCGAAAGCGTAGACGTGGCTGACCGTGCAGGCGAACTGCTTGGCAAGTTGGTCCCGGACATCCAACGCACAGCTGAACTGGTCGAAGAAATCACCACTGCCAGTAATGAGCAAAATGCAGGTGCCTCCCAGATCAATACAGCGATTCAGCAACTCGACAGCGTTGTGCAGCAAAACGCCGCAGCCTCGGAAGAGATGTCTTCGACATCATCCCAGCTGTCCGCTCAGGCCACACAGCTCCAGTCCACCGTCTCCTTCTTCAAACTTGATGAAGGCGGTTACCAGCAACCCCGGCAAGTCGTAGCAACCAGGAAGCCTGCACAAGCGCTGAGCACAACACAGTCTGCTCCTCAGGCCCCAACCCAGAGCACACAAGGTGGTGTCGCATTGGAAATGAATGAGGACGAAGACTTCGAACGGTTCTAACAACAAAGAGCCGGATACCATCAACGATATCCGGCTCTCTTCCAACGGATTCAATTCTTTGGATGCCGAGACTCCCCGGCATGCAAAGAATAACGAAAAAGGCCCCTGCCAAAACAGGGGCCTTTTAATTTCATAGATAAACCCGATTATGCTTTCTTTTCCCATTCCTCTACTTCAAAGCCCTCGGGAACTTCTTCCCAACCGGAGAACATGGCTGCAATATGCGCGGTGACAGAATGTCCGGTGGTCGTCATGTAAACGTGAACAATGAGGAAGATAAGGATAGAAAACCCGCCAATCAGATGCAACAAACCTATCACTTCAAGTGAGAGGAATGACAACCCCCAATTGGCCCAATCGTTGTATCCCCAGTACAGGAAACCAGTCACCATCTGGAATGGCAACAGCATGGCCGTCAATGCCAGATAGGTCAGTCGTTGCATGGGATTATGCTTTGCGCTCTTGGACTTGTGCACAGGGTGCTCTTCTCCCTTGAAGATGCCTGATCCATAATACATGGCCACCTCGAAAAGCTTCTTGGTGGTCGGAATGTATTGTTTGTATTCGTGGGTTACGAACATCCAAAAGGCAAAGAAGAAAAACATGCCGAGCCACAGCAGCCCCAAGGTGTTGTGCAGATCAACCGCCCCCATAAAACCAAACAGCTCAAACGTGCCATGCACTTCAAAACCAGTGGCCAGAAGCAGGATAATCATGATGGCCTGAAACCAGTGCCAGAAACGCTCAAACTTGGAATACAGGTATATTTTTTTCATTGATTGTTGACTCATGGACTAATCCTCCTTCCTTCTGAGACCGGAGACAAAGCGCATAATACCATGAATGATAACAGCCAATAATGCGGCTCCTGCGCCAAACCACCCTGCGGAATCCACAAGCTGATACTTGTCCCGACCCGGCATATAGAATCCCGTCAGGTCCTTGAGTCGCCCTTCAGGATTATGGCACTGGGCGCACTTCAACGCGTTCTCACGGGGTGCAACCATATGCGTAGTCGGGAAAGCGTATGTCGTCTCCACAAACCCAAATTCTCCACTGTACGTCTGTCCGGCATACTTCATACCCACTTCAATGGCCTTTTCCCAATCAAACTCCTTCCAGTATGCAGTCTTGTCCTTCTTGTCGAAGGGGAAGAGATGCGGAATGACCATGGTCTTGTTGACCTTATCATATGGAGACATGGCCCGGTGCACCTTGAACGGCATGATGCGGGAATTCGGATCGTTCCTGTCACCATTTGGCCGGTTCAGCCAAACTTCTTCGGTAGGATCAATGGCATCTTCCGTGGTGACATGGTCCATAGTTCCGTCGAACCAATAATATTCAGGTACAACATCCTTTTCCCAGACAAACTCCCCTTTCTTCTTCAGGAAGACAGGCTTGCCATCTGGTCCCTTGATCTTGGCTTTGCCGTCCATAAGTTGCCCTGCCTTGGACCAATCCCACCACATTTTGGTGGATTGGGCACGAGCAAATTCGGGAATATGGCATGACTGACACGCCACCTTGTCGGTGTGATCATTCAACTTGGAGAACATACCACCGCTCATGTGGGGCTGACTGCCGTGGCAGGATTCACACATGATCTTGTCGCCAAGGTCATCCTGAAGCAGACTCTTGCGTTCCAAAGCCGCAGGCTTCTCATAAATACGCCCGGCGACATGGTGGTTGCGTGTAGTGTGACAACGGGTACAGGCAAAGTCCTGACCGCCGGACTCCTTGGTCCCCATATGGACATCGAGATTCTTGTCAGGTTTGACCAAGGAGGAATCAAGATCGCCGTGCTTGACCGCATCAGCCCCACCACCAAAGAAATGGCAGGAACCGCAGTTCTTGCGTTCCGGACGGCCAACGGATTGGGCAACCTTGGCCCAGTCAGGTGCATAATAGGTCTTGCCGTTTGATTTGAAGACCACGCCCTTCTGCGTACCCGGATTTTCCGGGTCCTCGACATATTTGGCGGGATAACCCGCACCGGACGGAAACTTTTTGTAGGTTCCGGTTTTTTCGTGACAGACAAGACAGTCGACTTTCTCCTGAGAAGTAAAATCAAAACTGTTGTCCTTCCATCCATAACCGGCATGACATGATGTGCAACGAGCCTCGTTGCTTGCGGTGTTTATTCAAAAATTGTTGACGGATATTCCGCCCTTGCCGAACTTTGCCGGATTTCCGGCTTCGTCTTCATCCCGCCATGTCCAATGAATGGTCTGATGAAACTGCAAAGCCGCCTTGTTATGACAACCGAGGCAGGCTTGCGTGACCTCTTCAGGTCGCATGGTCTTTTGTTTTTCCGGATCAAATTGCAGTTGTGCGAACTTGCTGTGATCAGCCGTGATAGTCTGAATAAGCGGTTTCGCCTTGGTCGCCTGAATGGCCAATTTTCTGCCCGGCGCGTTCTCGTGCTCCACTGCGGCCCATGCGCTCCCGGCATAAACCATCACGAACAACACCGCCAGGACCGTCAACAGCCATCGCCGATTGCAAATGGTCATGTTCAACCTCCTGTTACTCTCGGTACCCCTCCCCGGAGGCCCATGCGCTCCGGAAAAAACTTTCATCTGTCTATATGTGCATGTTTTCATGTTTGATGTCCATATTTCATGAAATCGATCAATCATCCCTTCACCGGGACTGTAACAGCACCTTGCATGGACTCGGCTTGTGAATCGCCAAAGATTTTCGGAGTGAAGCGGACGTACCAAGCAGCTGACTGAACCTGAATGACATACGCCATGGCTATAACCAACGCGGCATCAGACCCTTTTGTGCCAAAGGCATTAATGGCAATTGCCAATGCAATGGAAAGATTACGCATGACCGAGCCATAAACCAATGCAATAGCATCACCACGCGACAAGAAGAACTTGCCCACCACGGTACTCAAAACAAAATTCACGCCGTAAATAATCACGAGCGGGACAAGGATATCGAGCAGTACTTCGGGAGCCGAGGCAATAGTCTTTGCCTTGAGAGCCAAGGCCACAAACACGATACCGAGAACGCCCAGCGTGGAAAAAGCCGGGAACTTCGGCCCGATTTCTTTCTGGAATAATCCTTGACCATAACGGCTCACCAGAAACCATTGAGTAAGAAAACCCAAAACCATGGGCAAAAACACAATGAAAACAATCTGCCTGAATACGGCCAAAAGGCTTATATCAATGGTCGTCCCCATGAAGGCCTGTACATAAAAAGGTGTGGCCAAAGACCCCAGAATCAGACCTATAACAGTCATTTTAATGGCAGCAGACATGTTCCCCTTGGCAAAACCGGTCCACGAAATGGTCATACCACTCGTGGGTACCAGTCCGGCCAAGAGCAGACCGAGGGCCATGTATGGATTGTCTTTAAAAAAGAGGAGGCCAACGCCAAAGGCAAGGAAGGGAATCAGCCCGAAATTAATGAGCTGAGTAAGTATTTGCGCCTTGACGTCGCCCCCCTCAAAAACCTTCCTGATCTTGAGTGTGACCATCATGGGATAAACCATGAGGAAGGTGAATGGAACGATCATGGATTTAAGCCAGCCGGTATCGGCTGACACTCCGTAAACAAACCCTGCCACCATCATCACAGGGATGACGACAACAAGATTTTTAGATATTTTCTGAAGCAATGCGAACATGAATATTCCTCGCTTGGACAATCAATCCTGACCGGAGTCGCCCATTTCGGTTTCACGGCACTCGGGGTCGGAACAACACGGAGCCTCACCGTCACGGTACACAACCACTCCGTTACGCACCGGCTCTACGATGAACCGTCTGGTACAATCAGAGCAATTGACGTAGAAAGGACGGTAGTCGCTGTATTCAGCGGTTTCCTGACCAACAGAACAATACGGACAATGAACGTGGGCACTCATGACGACCTCCTTGATATGTCTCAGTGTCGCCCTTAAAATAGACCGATCCAGAATATGCGGCATTGATCTCGATCAACACAAACGACTTTTTCAGGATTTTTGATGAAAAAAAATGAACTCAAGGACGCAATCCGGGATTTTCCGGTATTTGCCAAACTCAAGGAAGAGCAGCTCGACCGACTGGCTTCACATGCAGAAATCATGGAATTCCCCAGAAAATCACTGTTCTTCAGTGAAGACAAATCCGCTCAGGGCATGCATGTACTGCTCTCGGGACAGGTGAAGCTGTTCAAGCTATCCGAAGACGGCAAAGAACAGACCATCTTTGTCTTCGGGCCAGGAGAGCCGTTCTGTCTCTGCTCCACGTTTTCCGATGGCAAGCTTCCCGCCAATCTCGGAGCATTGGAAG
This sequence comes from Pseudodesulfovibrio nedwellii, assembly GCF_027923765.1. NCBI lineage: Bacteria > Pseudomonadati > Thermodesulfobacteriota > Desulfovibrionia > Desulfovibrionales > Desulfovibrionaceae > Pseudodesulfovibrio > Pseudodesulfovibrio nedwellii. Next base: position 2,439,215 of record NZ_AP026709.1, read on the forward strand.
ACAGTAAAATCCTGTACATAAACCCGGATGAATTCGAACTGTTGGTCCGGGAAGACCCATCCATTCTGCTCGTCATGATGCGGGTCATGTCCCGTCGCCTGAAAGAAGCCATGGACATGATCGATTCCCTGTCACTCAAGCAGGTGCCGTCCCGATTGATGGCCTACTTCGAAAGCCGTCATCAGGAAGGACGTGTCACCCTTGATCTGTCATACCGGGAACTCGCCAAGATCATCGGCATCACTCCAGAGGCCCTCTCGCGCACCCTGCATAAAATGGTCGATGACAAGCTGATCGCCATGGATGGATCAGACATAATGCTTACAGGTACAGACAAAACAGACTGAACATCATAGAGTGTCATCAGCACCAATCAGAGGAGGGGACCATGACCGAATTCAGAACGGAAACAGACAGCCTCGGACCGATTGACGTTCCGGCCAATGCATTATGGGGAGCGCAGACACAACGCGCCCTGACCCTTTTTCGAATCGACAACGAACGCATGCCACAGGAAATGATCGTCCCATACGCCATTCTCAAAAAGGCATGCGCGCTCGCCAACCATAAAAAAAAGCACCTCGACACAAAAACCAAAGACTTGATCGCGCGAGTCTGTGACGAAATCATCGATGGACAACATCACGACATGTTCCCGCTTCCGGTCTGGATTTCCGGGTCCGGCACCCAATACAACATGAACGTCAACGAGGTCATAGCCAACCGGTGTTCTCAACTTGCCGAGCACCCCCTCGGGTCCAAGGGCCCGGTCCATCCCAACGACCACGTCAACAAAAGTCAATCAACTAACGATAACTTTCCGTCAGCCATGTATATGGCTGTTGCTATTCAAACTTTTTTGAAACTGCTTCCATCACTTCGTATTCTGAAAGACACATTTTTCACCAAGTCAAAAGAGTGGAAAGACATCGTCAAAATAGGCCGCACCCACATGCAGGACGCGACTCCTTTGACACTGGGACAGGAGTTTTCAGGATTCGGAACTATCCTCAAGGAAACCCTTTACAGACTCGATAACGCTTTGGGTGAAGTCTACTCCCTGCCACTGGGCGGCACCGCCGTTGGAACGGGTATCAACACCCATTCTGGATTTGATGAAGACGCCATTTACTTCATTTCCAAATTGACCGGACAACCATTTATTCCCGCAAGCAACAAATTCGCCTATCAAGGAAATCACGACGCGCTCGTGCAGTTTTCAGCCACCCTCAAAACCTTGGCCGTCGCCCTGAACAAAATTGCGAACGACATTCGGCTGCTAGCCTGCGGCCCCCGTACAGGTATTGCCGAGTTGATACTCCCGGCCAACGAACCCGGCTCGTCCATCATGCCGGGCAAGGTCAACCCGACACAGTGCGAAGCCCTGACCATGATTGCCATGCAGGTAATCGCCAATGACGCAGCCGTAACCATGGGCGGCACAAGCGGCGCGCTCCAGATGAACGCATACAAACCGCTTATTATCCGCAACGTGCTCCATTCCATCCGGTTGCTGACTGATGGCATGCGCAGCTTTCGTAAGCACCTGCTGGAAGGTTTGGAACCGAACCGAGAACGCATTGAATCCAATCTCGAACAATCCCTGATGCTCGTCACGGCACTGGCCCCGACTCTCGGCTATGAAAAGGCGGCGTCCATCGCGCATCATGCCCATGAAACCGGACAGACACTCAAGGAAGCCGCTCTGGAACTCGGCTTGATCAGCGAGCAGGAATTCGACCTTCTCGTGGTGCCAGACAACATGGTCGGTCCAAAAGACTAGGCGGGACTCAGGAAAAGGGCGTATGCAGTCGCGCCTACCATGACCACCACCAGCAAACAGTTTACTCCGACCAAAATACGCCTGGACTTGAGTGTGCGCATGATAGCGACACCGGCAAGCCCCCATGTGGAATGGAACAGGGCTTGAAATGTCATGAAAGTGGGGACAAAAATAGCCATCTGCATCCAGGGCGGCACAGACGGATCAGCCAACTGACTGAATCCAACAACAGACATGGCCCAACTTTTCGGGTTCAACGGATGCAAAACAACGCCTTCCCAAAAAGTAAACCGCTTATCAACACTGCCCACAGCAAGCTGCATGGTGAGCAACTTCCAGCCCAAATAACAGATATATCCCATGCCGCCGATCTTCATGCCCCACGCAATTTTCGGTGACGCCAGAAACAACCCGCCCAAACCAAGCCCTACAAAGACATTCAGGGCAAACATACCCGCCACGGTTCCAGCCAGAAATGGCAACGCGGAACGAAATCCCGTGGTTTGACCAATACCCATCATGGTCAGGTTGCCCACACCGGGAGTCCCGGTCATCACAATGGCGAAAAAGGCGAAGGCTGTGTATGTTTCCAAATTCATAATAACTCCCTCAAGGTCAGGTGCTGACAATCACCAGCACACGGTTCTCCATGCTGCATGCCTATGTTTGACATTGTATGGTGTCAATGAATATATTGTCTGCATGACAATATATTCACCGGCCATCACGGAAGGAATCGAACCTCTGTACAAGGGGTTGGCAGACGCCATTGAGCAGGACATCGCAACGGGCAGACTTGCCCCCGGTGAACGGCTGCCCACCCACCGCGACCTTGCCGACGAGCTGGGTATGAATGTGTCCACCATTACACGCGGATATCGGGAAGCCGAAAAACGCGGTCTTGTTACTGGCACTGTCGGGCGCGGAACATTCGTGACTTCGGATGCCACCACATCCACGTCACTTGTTTCATTCGAGCCAACCACACCGGGCATGCTGGAAATGGGACTGGTTGCCCCGCTCCACCACATGGACCCGGATATCACCGAAGGATTTCGACGCATTGCCAGACGCAAAGACCCCACGTCCTTCATGCGCTACACCGATCCCCGCGGCCTGCCGTCACACCGCAAGGCCGGGGCTGCATGGGCCACACGATACGGATTGGAAACCGAAGCTGAAAACGTCATTGTCTGTGCTGGCGCTCAACACGCACTGACCTGTTGTCTGAGCGGACTGCTTCGATCAGGTGACCGTATTGCCACAGACGCATTGACTTATCCCGGTATGAAGACATTGGCCTCCATGCTGGGGATTCGGCTTGTTCCCATTGAAATGGACAGCGACGGTATGATCCCGGCCAGTCTGGACGCAGCATGTCGCCGTGATGAGATCAAAGCGGTCTACCTCATGCCCGGTGTACATAATCCTACCACCATGACCATCCCTGAATCCTGCCGTACTGAAATTGCCCATCTCGCACAAAAGCATGACCTGATTATTATCGAAGACGATGCGTATGACCTGACGGACCTGACAGGCAACACGCCTGTGGCCAACCGAGCGCCTGAACGCAGCGTGTATATAGCTGGCATGTCGAAATCCCTTGCAGCCGGATTGCGTATCGCCTTCCTTGTCGCTCCCAGACAAATGCTCAAACCATTGGCCCAAGCGGTTCTCAACACCATTTGGATGGCACCGTCACTCAATGGGGAACTGGCCGCCATGTGGATCAATGACGGCACGGCTGATCAGGTCGTGGAAAATAAACGCATGGCAGCCAGTCGCAGATACATGCTTGCCTGCGACGTGCTTGACGAATTTCGATTCAGGGGAAAACACAGTGGTTTCTATCTCTGGCTGGACCTGCCAGAGCCTTGGACAGGACAGGCTTTTGAAAAAGAGGCTCAACAGCAAGGAATCAACGTCTTCGGTGCAGAAAAATTTGCTGTTGGCGAATACGTGGCCCCACCCGCTGCCCGCATTTCACTCACGGGAACGGATACCCTTGCAGACCTTGAAAAAGGGTTGCTCGGAATACGCGGAATCCTCAACAACAGACCGTAACAAAAAAAGGGCTTGCAAAAATATTTGCAAGCCCTTCAATCTTTATCCACTCTACGCCTATTCCAAAGACTTGATAAAGGAATCCGCCTCGGCAATGGACTTGTCCATTTCCTTGATGAGTGATTCCACATCCGAATTTATGGTGGACAATTCGCCCTCCAGTGCGGCGATGGCCTGAGCATTCAGGTTGTGTTTGAGATAAAGCACCTGATCCTTGAAGGCAGCCAGCACGGGGTACATCTTCTTTTCAGCCTTGCGCATGGCCCGAATTAACCCATTGTACTTGCTCTTGGTGGCAGTCAGTTTCCTCTGGCTGGACGCCCTTAACTTGGAGCTGGAGTACTGCGTAATCTCTTCGGCCCATTCATCGAACAGAGCCTCAGCGACATCTTCGACCTTGTCTATGCGCTTGCGAACATCATAAGCACGATCTTCACTCAACTCATATTCATCATTGAGCTTTTCATAGACGTCCTGCAACTTGCCACCGTCAAAATTAACCACTGACTTGAACTGTTCCAGCGCAGAGGAGAACTGTTCCTTGGCCTCTTCCTGTGACTCACGAGCGTCTTCCACCCGATCAGTCATGATTTCTCGCTTGTCATATCCCATTGATTCCATGGTGGAATAATAGGTTTTCGAACAACCGAAAGCACTGAAAAGAAAGAACAGGGACAAGACAAACACACACCGCTTCATATGAAACTCCTTCATGGGATTATGCATAATTTTCATGGTTGGAATACAACAAACCAGAGAGGTCGGCAATATCACGGACGCTGAACAAGCAGTTTACGGGCACCGTTGACCAACGCATCGGTAAATCCGGCCAGCCGATCTGAGACCAAATTCCAACAATGCCAATGAAGTCGAACGGTAAACGCACACCTCGGCAACAAATCAATCAGCTCGCCTCGTTCAACAAACTCCTCAGCGTGCTGCGCGGGCAACATACCACAGACTCGACCCGAGGCTATAACCGGCGCAAACTTCTCTGAAGATGGTAGATAAAAAGCTTCATACCGGCGAGGACGTTGGCCCAAGGCTTGTGAAAAAAGGTCTCCATGCATGACATCCTTACGATTAAAAATAAGGATAGGAGCCTGCTCAACAGCTTCTAATGAAGCGCCATTATGAAACCATTTCTCTTTGTAAGACGGAGTGGAATACAAATTGTAAACCATATCTCCAAGATATTCCACGCGACATCCCTGCATGGGGGTTGATCGATCGCTGATACAACCAAGTACATCGCCATCCCGCAATAAACCAAGCGTTTCAGCCTGATCATCCACACTCAAATCAAGCAGCACTGGCTCTGTATTGAGATATTGGTCAACTGCCGGAAAGAACCATGTTGCTAACGAATCCGCATTGATACCAACGGGTAACGTGGTAAAGCCATCCACCTCCTGTCCCAATCCTGGACCGAGGTCATCCTCAAGCCGCTTCACCTGCCGATAATGCTTAAGCATTTCCCGACCAGCAGAAGTAGGCTTCGGCGGAGAAGAACGCACCAACAACACACACCCGGCCTGCTCTTCCAGCAATTTCAACCGCTGAGAAACAGCCCCCTGCGTCACATGTAACGCCTTGGACGCCTTCTCAAATCCGCCCTCACTGACCACTACGGCAAAAGCTTCCACCAATTTGTAATCTAACATGCGCTATTATTAGCATTTCTAATGGACCATGAAAACAATTAGTTTCACAAGACAACAAACGACAGATTACATACCTCGCTCAACACAACGACAACTCCCCTCAACCACAATCCGCAAAGCGGCACCAAAAAGTTTCGGAAGGAAGAGGGGATGGGGTCCGGGAAGGCAAAAATATATGACACCGTTTATTCAGGGATTTGGGATGGGAGGCGGACTAATCGTCGCCATTGGCGCACAGAACGCATTCGTCCTGACGCAAAGCGTACGTCGAAATCATCATTTGGCCGTGGCCGCATTATGCATATTATGTGACACGGTACTGCTTACCCTTGGCGTAACAGGCGTCGGCACTGTGGTCGCATCCAACCCGACCTTGACCACATTTGCTCTCTGGGGCGGGGCGGCTTTCCTGACATGGTACGGATTCTCATCCTTGCGATCAGCCATGAAAGGCGGCTCAATGGACACGCAAGAAGAAACCGGCAAAGGGCTCAAGCATACCCTCATGCTCACCATGGCCGTGACCCTGCTCAATCCGCATGTCTACATCGACACCATCATTCTCATGGGCTCGGTCAGCGGGCAGTTCATGGTCCCTGACCGGTATATCTTCGGCTTGGGTGCAGCCACCGCTTCACTGCTCTGGTTTCTCGCTCTCAGCCTCGGAGGCCAAATGCTCGCGCCGCTATTCAAACGCGATTTCACGTGGCGCATACTCGATTCCGTCGTTTGCCTGACCATGTGGACCATCGCCGCCACACTCATCAGAAACGCGCTCACAACATAGCGAGCTATATTTATAGACAAAAGATATTTATAGCGCACTATATAAATAGCTAATACTCCACAATAATGAAGGAATTATTAAACTATCCGTTTCCGCTCTCATCCTGCCCCTTGAGCAGAAAAAGATGTTCCCAATTGAGGGGTCGAAGGCTCTGACGATTCTTCCATTGCAGATAATCCCACCCATCATCGGGAATGGTACTCACCTGCACCTTATTCACAAACTGCTTGCCTTCGTCTCCGCAACATTTGCAGGCCCAACCGCAAATATCGCACGTACAACCTCCGGTCTTGACCATTTCCTTGGCCGTGCCGGATTTGTCGCAACACCCATCACATAAACGAAGATAGCCGGGATCTTTTTTGTGCGTCATATTCGAAAATTACGTTGGTCGAACCGACCGGTCAAGCAACATACTTCATTTTCCCGCCCCGGTGTCGTATAGGGAAAACAGGAGCTATCAAATGACCCCGCACAGCACATGTTTTATGCCGCCGGCCAAGGCGTTACGTGATGATCTGGAGGAAAAACCAGAATCAGATCCTGAACACGCAGAACCAAAACAGGATCCGGCCGCTGAGACATCGGAAGACCGGACGCGCCTCCTGTGCAAGGCCTGCCGTTCCCGCATTACCCGCCAAGACCTTGGCATGGAGGTGGACGGCAGCCACAGACACGTTTTTTTCAATCCGCACGGCGAGGTCTTTGAGTTGGGATGCTTTGCTTCAGCCAAAAACATACTCCCGACAGGACCACGAAGCGACGAATTCACATGGTTTCCCGGATTTGAATGGCAGGTAATCGCCTGTACCGGTTGCCTCACGCAATTAGGATGGCGATACACTGGACAGCACGGTGGATTTTTCGGTCTGATCGTGGCTCTATTGATTGAAGAACGCTGAATTCGCGTTACGGAGAATCATCCCGATGCTGCGGCGGGACATCAAGCTCATCATCAGACCGGAGCCATTGCTGCAACCGCTCGTGGCTTTCCTGAAGCGCCTTGTCGCGCTGTTCACGCGTTCGCACCTCATTCGCCTGTTGCTTTCTGTCATAGGACGACTGAAAAGCGTATTTGTCGACATGCCCGAGGCGCACATTGAAATTTAATCGGATTCCTGGGTCCAACCGCCAATCCCGTGAATCACTCATGACCAGCTGAGGAACCAAACTGGTATAGAACCAATCCTTCCACTGCTTGCGATACTCCACTTCACCGACAACCTTATCCAAATGAAAAAGTCTGTCCTCAGTTGATTTGTACCCATTTTTTATGGAATATTGCAGAGCCGTACGTGTGGTTAAAAAATGGTATAGAGAAAAATCCAAATCATAGTAGCTACTTGGATCATCGTATTTAAATACGGCACTGCCACTTGTCCTGAGCATATATTTGTGAGCCAGAAACCAGTCGCCCTCCAGCTTGGTCTTAAATTCAGCGGGTTCGTCCGTATACACACGAAACCGTTGTATCGCTCGGATGTCCCAATCATCGAATTCCCACAGCTCCACCCACTTCAAAGTGCCGTATAATGCAGAATTTCCAAGACGCCATTTCACACCACCACCGGTACTAATGTTCCGGGTCCGCGTCCGCTTGAAAAAGGTTTCGACACCGAGATACGCATTTGTCGCGTCATCACCGGAATCTTCGCTCTCGACCTCTTCGACAGTCGACGAACCAAACCCCTCATCATCATCCAGACTCGTCCCAAAATTAATCAACCATCGTTCGGTGTTAGGCAGTCGAAGTCGTAAATCAAGCAAAGAGTCAAAGTAAAATCCTTTGTGATTATAAACCGGCGCCACCTTGATACGCAGATAGGTTTTATTAGATGTGGTTCGATACAATTCGTCATCAAAAAACGCATCCATCCAATTCGCCGTAGAGGTGACAACTTCCGACCATTCCTGCTGTTTTTCGTCAGTATATCCTTTTTCCTGCTCCACCATATCGAGTGGATCGACTGGAACTCTTTCTCCGCCAGGTTCCTCGCTCTCCCCTTCCTCCTGCGCACAAGCAATCCCTCCGGCACACATGAGCACCAGAAGCACAACAGATAATACCCACAGGTATCGCGCAGCTTTTCCGAATGGCAGAACGTTCACTCCAACCTCGTTCATTCTCTTATAATTCTACACTATTGTCTCATCACAGATACGAGTACCTGTCAATTCTGGCCCCATGAGGCTAGGCTTCATGCGTCGATCATGATAGCAAATAGCATGAACTCGCTTATCACGGAACACCTTGTATGGTTTGACAAATATGCTCGCCGCCACGAAGAAAAAGCCGACGACATGGTTGTTGAATTGGTTCAAAGAAAACGAAGGCACACACTGCGGGTCCTTGGACATGTCCGTGGTATTCTCAAAACAGCTTCCATTCCAGCACACTTGGTTAAACTGGCTGAAATCAGTGCAATTCTCCACGACGTGGGGCGTTTCCCGCAACTGGTTGGCCGGGCGACCTTTGATGATCAAACCGGATACAATCACGCTGAAGAAGGGGCGGCAATCCTTCGAGACTCCAATAGACTCAACTCGTTGCAATATGTGGAGCGAGAAACCGTTCTTGCCGCCGTGCAGTACCACAACAGGGCTATCATCCCGACCAATCTGTCTCTAGACGCCACGCTGGTCCTGAAAATCCTACGCGATGCGGACAAGCTCGACGCTATCCGTACAAACCTCCGGTACATGGGCCCGGACTCACCACACGGCAAAGCCCTAAAAGACGGGCTTATCTGGCACGAGAACAAACATTCTCCCCATATTGCCGAACTGGTCCTAAACCGACAACTCGTTCCATATCAGGACATCACATGGTCAAATGACTTTGTTCTCTTCGTCTGCTGCTGGATTTATGACCTCCACTTTCATTATGCATACAAACACCTCGACCGTTCGGGGCAATTTGAACGGCTCTTGGCATGGCTCCCGGATGAAACACATTTCCCCGCACTCAAAACACAACTCCGTACAGACCTTTCACGATTCATCGCAAAAGGTTGACCGGCCTTGTCGCACCGGGATATATTCCTGTCATGTCAGATCGATATCTCATCCCTGCCAACTCCCATCGCGTAGAGGACTCTATCAAACGGAGCCGGTTCATCGCTTCCGTTGACCATGCACCTGACACGGAATCAGCCCGAAAATTCATCAATCAAATTAAGGCGGAATTCCCTGATGCTACCCACAATTGTTGGGCCTATGCCGCTGGCCCTCCTGGCGATACGGCATCAGTGGGTTTGAGCGACAACGGCGAACCAAGCGGAACCGCTGGCAAACCCATGCTGAATATGCTCCTGCATGGAGGTATCGGTGAAGTTGCTGTGGTGGTTACCCGATATTTCGGTGGCACCAAGCTCGGGACCGGAGGGCTGGTCAGGGCATACTCCGGCATGGTTAAACTCGGATTGGAATCCTTGCCCACCAAAGAAATGGTCAAGACCGTCACCCGCTCAGTGACTATCCCCTATCCATCAGTCACGCTGTTCAAACGCATGCTCCCAAATTTAGAAATCGAAATTTTAACCGAAGAATTCACTGACACAGCAGGGTTTTCTCTGGAAATGCCGGAAGAACATTTGACCCAATTTATCACCCGACTCACCGATATGACAGACGGCAAAGCAAAAATCACCGAAAAATGATGCGACAAGCAGTTGCGAAGAAATAGAAAAGTGCGCTAGCCTAGACATGGCTAGATGCAATTCCCGGGGTAACAGCAAGGTTGAAAGCAGGTCTCATGTCCAAACAGAAATTACGCGCCATCTACAAGGAACTTTCTGATAAAATTGATACTTCACAAGAAGCAGCTCTGTTCGAGGTCAAAGAGTTAAAAGCTGACCTCAACGAACTCCAACGACACCTTTCCGGTCGGAAAAAAACAACGGATCTCCAACCCGAAGATTTTCTTCGGTCCGCATATGATATCGCACAACATCTCAGAGACATGCAAAAAAGGCGTGAAATACTCGCAGAGATGCAAGATACCGCAGCAGAAACCGAGGCAGAGGCATATCTTATAGCCAGAGGAGCCAAACTCCTGACCCGCCCGGTTGGTTGGCATTTCCAGACATCCAAAGAACGATTCCTGCTCCACGCGGAAGATTCCGTGCAAGCCGCAACCAAACTGCGCAAACTCCTGTCAGAAGGTAAACGCCTAAAACGACCCAAAAAGAAGAAAAAATAACCTGACTATACGGCATGGCCCGCCTTGACTTTTCCGAGGCGGGCCACATCTTTATGAAGATACACAACCCAAACCAATGGAATACAATCATGATCAAACGTTTCGCCTTCGTCCTCGTGGCCATGTTTGCAGCCACGGCTCTGTCCGGCTGCGGATACAATCAGATGCAACAACAGGAAGAGGAAGTCTTCGGCGCATGGGCTAACCTTGAAGCCGTCCTACAACGTCGGGCCGACCTCATCCCCAACCTAGTCGAAACCGTTAAGGCGGCAGCCACCCATGAGAAATCCACGCTCACGGCAGTTGTTGAAGCCCGAGCCAAGGCCACACAGGTCAAACTCTCTCCCAAAATGCTGACCGACAAAAAGGCTCTGGCTAAATTTCAGGCCGCGCAGGGCGAATTATCCTCGGCCCTGTCCCGACTCATGGTCGTGGTCGAACGATACCCTGATTTGAAGGCCAACCAAAATTTCCTGGGGCTGCAACACCAGCTTGAAGGGACTGAGAACCGCATCACTGTTGCCCGTCAGCGGTACAACGACGCGGTCAAGGCTTTCAACTTCTCCATCCGCAGTTTCCCGAATTCCTTGACCAACTCCGTGGCTCTTCATCTGGAACGCAAGGAATTCTTCCAGGCTGATCCCGGTGCCAAGGAAGTTCCCAAAGTCAACTTCGGCACCAAGTCCTAAACGGAGACAAACGTGCGCACACTTTACGCGACACTCCTCGGAGCGATCCTCCTTCTTGCCATGGCAAGCGGGGCTTTCGCTCTGGACGTCCCTCCTTACAAAGGAAGGGTCAACGATCTGGCAAACATGATGAATTCGTCCACAGAGCAAACTCTCGAAGCCCAACTTGCGGAACTGGAAAAAACGGACTCGACCCAGATGGCCATTCTGACCATCCCCTCACTTGAAGGCGATTCCATGGAGGACTTCTCGATCCGCGTGGCCGAGACTTGGAAAGTAGGCCAAAAAGAATCTGACAACGGCGTCATTCTGCTGGTCAGCAAAGCAGACCGCAAATCACGTATCGAAGTCGGCTACGGCCTTGAAGGTGTCCTCACCGACGTACTGGCCGGACAGATTCTCGACAATGTGATTGCTCCACGTTTCAAACAGGGAAACTTTGACGCAGGGTTTAAAGATGGTGTGGTCGCCATCACCAGCGCGGTACGTGGTGAATTTGCAGCATCGAAAAGCCTTAAACGAAAAAGCAAACTTAACATCTTCTCGATCATCGTCGTTCCCATGATTCTCATCGTCATGTTCACCGAGAAATTCGGCAGGCCCAGACGACAGGGACAGATGACCGAGGAACAGGCCATTGAAGATGCACGTCGTCATGGCAGAGGTTCCACCGCTACCAACCTGCTCCTGCTCTCCATGCTTGGTGGCAGTTTTCGTGGTGGCGGCGGTGGCTTCGGCGGAGGCGGCGGTGGTGGATTCGGTGGCTTTGGTGGCGGCGGATTCGGTGGCGGCGGCGCAAGCGGTGGCTGGTAAAAAGGAAAAGACAATTCTCATGAAAAACTTAGCACAAAAATTCCTGACTCAAGAAGAACAGGACGCCCTTGTCCAATGCGTCAAAGACGTAGAAAAACGCACTTCCGGTGAAATCGTGCCGGTCATTGCGTCAACGAGCTACGATTATCGCCGCGCCGGACTGATCGGCGGGTTGGTCTTCGGTGTCGTTGCAGCGGTATGCACTGCCACGCTTTTCGAACAAACAGAAATGTGGGCCTTTCTTGTTCAATTCCTCGGTTTTTTCTTGGTCTTTAGCCGCCTCCTGAACGCATTTCCAGCCATGAAAAAACTCTTCATATCCAAAAGAGAAATGCAGGAAGAGGTCAACGAAGCCGCTTTTACCGCTTTTTACCAGTATGGCCTGCATCATACACGCGACCTGACCGGCATCATCATTTATGTCTCGGTCTTTGAACGCAGCGTGCAGGTCTTGGCCGACAAGGGCATCAACGACAAGGTTGATCCTACCGTGTGGAAAGAAGTAATTGAGACGGTCACAAATGGCATCAGAGCAGGGCGTTCGGGCGAAGCACTGTGTCAGGGCGTGACCCGATGCGGTGAATTGGTCACCAAGAACTTCCCGATCAAGGCAGACGATACCGACGAACTGCCCAACCTGATCATCGAAGGGGACGCACACTAATCGTGATTTCACCCAAGGGTCACAATACCGCCATATGGCCGTAACGCTCGTCTGTTCCTGTCGTGTACAGGAGGACGGAAATGCTCGCCATAGTTGTTGTCACTTCGCTTGTGATCCTTTTCGCGGCGCTTACTTTGGTCCGCGTGATGGGAATATCTCATTCCCCAAACGCCGACATGTTGATTAAGACATATGAAGCATGCCTGTGGTGTAATACTCAGACAAAAAAACCATAAAAAAAGCCTCACCTGATCCTGTCAGGTGAGGCTTTTTCATCTATTGTCCGATTTTAAAAAAACGCACTCATGATCGTATCGATCTGTTCGCCGTACTCGGATACGGATTTTTCCAACAAGGGGACAGGGTCCACGCCAAGCAGAACCCATGCATCCTCGTCCATCCCCGGCATAACATACATGCCGCTCAAAGCGATCTCGACCGCATTGGCCAAATTATCCGCAACATGAATAATCGCCGGCTCCAACGGATTGGGAAATTCCATAGGCTTATGGTGATAATTAATCATGTTGGACAATCCTTCCGGGAACTTCCAGGCTTCGAGCAACGGCGTGCTGACATCCGTATGGATGAATCCCATGACTGACATTTCAGCCTCAGTCAGAGGGATTGAATTCTCGCGAGCGAAAAGCATAGCCTCAGTGGAGGCGTACGGCAGCTTCTTGAACATAATGAGCCGCCCCACATCGTGCAACAGACCACCGATAAAGAACCGTTCGGGCGACAGCCCCGTCTGGGTTCCAGCCAAAATCTTAGCAAAAATCCCACAGGAGATGGAGTGTCTCCAAAAGGTCTCCATATCCATAAGTTCCGGCGGAATATCCTTGAAATAATTAATCGCCGAAATCCCCAGAGCCAACGTGGACAATTCCTTGGCTCCCACCAGGGCAACGGCTCGTGAAATGGAGTCTATGGTTTGCGGAAAACCGTACAAAGGACTGTTGACCAGCTTGAGAAGCTTGGCAGCCAGACTCATATCCGTACTGACAACTCTGGCGATACGGTCTGCGGAAGCTGAATCATCTTCCAGCACTTCCTTGATACGAAAAAAAATATCCGGGAAACTAGTCAATTCGGTTTCGTGCCTGACCAATGTTTCAGGGGTTCCCATCCCCTTGATGAAAATATCTTCCAGATGCTCAACGCTATCGGCCCTGCGTTCGCTGACATCGGGCAATTCCCAGCCTGCAGCGACCTGCTTGGCAGTCAGGTCCAGCGCGATACGGAACATTTCTATGGTTGGTTTGAAATCAGGATTCACATACAGGAAAAAGTCACGGACATAGTCCTCGACCTCCTGCAACTTCTCTTTGCTCAAATCGTTCGGATCAAGTTCAACGTCAGCCTCGTCAACCCCGACGCGCTTCAGCTGTTCGAGGTGGCGGTCCTCCAACTTGGTGCCAGACTTGAAGAGCAGCCTGCCGTCACTGGCAACCAGATCGGTAGCCAGGACCATGCCTGCCTTCAATTCATCTAAGCGTGTGATACCCAAAACAACACCCTCCGACAGGGACCAAGGCCCCTATTGTTCCTTCTTGTACGCAATGGTTCCCGCCTGAAAAAGCGGTTTGAACGTCTGCGAAATCTTATGTAATGACTCGGAGTGACCGACCATGAGGTAACCGCCAGGCAACAGGTTGTCATAAAAGGACTGAACAACCTTTCGCTTCATGGCCTCGTCAAAATAAATAATTACGTTGCGACAAAAAACTATATGAGAACGGGGAATTCCCTGTACCGCCGAAGAATCTCTCAGGTTCATTTGACGGAATTTAACCAGTCGCTGAACCTCGGGCCGAATCTTCCAGCCCCCCGGCACCTTGGTGAAATATCGTTTGCGAATCGAATCTGGTGTGGTTTTGAAAGAATATTCCCCATACACCCCAGCCTTGGCCCGCTTGACCATCTCGTCAGAAAGGTCGACTGCCGTGATTGTAATTTTCCACTTGGCCGTTTCCAACCGCAACGTTTCAAGAAGCAGAATTGCAAGAGTGTACGGTTCTTCGCCAGAGGAACATCCCGCCGACCAGATATTCAATTCCAATCGACCGGCTTTCCGATGCTCATCAAGTTTTTCCCGAAGCACGTTGTCACGAAACGCTTCAAGCTGCTTCATGTCACGACAAAAACTCGTCTCATTGGTGGTCACCAATTCGAAGAGATGCTTGAGTTCCTCACCCCGATCAAACTTCAGATATTTGATGTAATCGGCAAAACTGGTCAATCCCAACTCGCCCAGACGCTTAGAAAATCGACTTTCAAAAAGATACTTGCGTTTGACATCCACAAAAATGCCACTTTTTTCATATATGAAATCACGCAGTTGCACGAACTCATCGTCCGAGATCCTGACGTTTTTCCGCAAGGTCGTCGATTTGGAGAACAAAGAACCCATTCAATCCGATCCTTTAAGAACCAATGCTTCTTCTATTGAAGAAACTTTTTTATAAATTTTAGAGTAAAACAGTATATGTTCTTGTTTAAATTAACAACGTATTTTCTCTCTTGTCATGCAACGGCATCACGAACATACGACTGTACACGCTCTTCCCCTTCGAGAGCTTTCTCTGCGCCAAGAGCCAACGAAACCATCTCAATTTCACCAGGCTCTACATACACCGGTGCAAGATGTGAAATCTGTCGCCCAATCTCCGCAGTTAACGGTTCGCTTCGGGCCAATCCTCCAGTCAAAATCACCGCCGCCAAATCAGGCCCATCATCACCGTGGACCAAGGCAGGAACCATGGAGCACACAGAACGAGCCACAGCATAGGCAAAAGCCTTGAAAACCAGCTGGGCCGATTCATCGCCCTCTTCAATACGAGCCACAATCTCACGCGGATCGTTCGTCCCCAAATGAGCAAACAACCCACCTCGTCGAAGAACAGCCTGTTCCATCTTATCGAAACTCACTTCACCGTCGCGCACCATGTGCAACACAGGAATCAAAGGGAGAGAACCGGTCCGTTCCGGTGTGAAAGGTCCTTCACCGTCCAACCCGTTCAGCACATCAACGACCTTTCCCTGCCGATGCGCTCCAATGGAAATACCGCCTCCCATATGACACACAATAAAATTGCCATTCTCATAGGCAATACCCAATTTGTCCGCGACAATCCGGGCCATACCACGCTGATTCAAGGCATGAAACAAAGACCGTCGCCTAATGGCAGGCAGTCCGGTCAACCGGGCCTTATCCATCATCTCATCGGTCACAACCGGATCAACCACGTAGGCAGGCACATCATATTCTCGCCCGAAAGCTCTGGCCATAAGCCCACCGAGGTTACAGGGATGCTCTCCATATCGGGCATTCCGCAAATCGTCTGCCATGTCGTCACACACTTCGTAAACACCGCCTTTTACGGGGTGCAACAACCCGCCACGACCAGCAACCGCACGCAGTTGAATTTCATCTCCACCAGCGGTTTTCAAAAAATCTCTTGTGGCCTGCACACGAAAATCAAACTGATCCGTTACTCGTGCAAAATCAGCAAGCTCACTCTTACGGTGCTGGATCTCCTGCGCAGCCACAGATTGCCCGTTTTCGAACAGGGCTAACTTGGTTGATGTAGACCCTGGGTTAATCACAAGTATACTCATGCGGAACTCCTGTGGGCCAACAAACTGGCAAGTGCAATGGAATGAAATTTACTCGCATCCGAATCCCCTCGCGACGGGACCACCACCGGCACACGACTGCCCACCACAACGGCGGCCATAGTGCAACCAGACAGGGTGGTCAGCGATTTATACAAGATATTCCCCGCCTCAATATTGGGAGTGAGCAAAATATCGGCATTTCCGGCAACAGGGTCATCGAATTGTTTAGTGGCTGCGGCATCCTTGGACACGGCAATATCAAGCGACAACGGGCCGAGCACTCTGGCGTCACCGAACTCTCCCTGCCGAGCCATCTTGGTCAAAATATCCCCATCCAAAGTAGCGGGCATGGCCGGATAATTGATCTTTTCCGTGGCAGCCAAAATTGCAGCTCTGGGTTTATGTATGCCCAATTTTCTGGCTACATCCAGCGCGTTCTTCAGGATATCCACCTTACGTTGCAACGAAGGCGTAATATTCACACCGGGATCGGTCATGATCATGAGCCGCCCATCTATCGGGGACTCAAACACACCCACATGACTCAAAATACGGGAAGGATGCGGAACACCGGTCTTCTTGTTCAGAACGGCCTTGAGCAAAGTTGCGGTCGGCACCAATCCTTTCATGATCAGTTGAGCCTCACCCTCGCGGAACAACCGCACGGCTTCGGCCACGGCCTGCTCGTCATCGGTAATGTGAATTGCTTGAAACCGGGAAATATCAAGACCGCGCTCATCGGCGATACGTTGTGTCTCCTCCACGTCACCAATAAGTATTGGTTCGGCCACGCCACGTTCATATGCCTCCACCCCGGCGCGAAGGACAAACCCTTCCGCGGATCGGGCAATGGCAACCTTGGGCATGACACCATTTCCCACAAGATTTAGGGCAGCCTGCACCAGTCCTTCGAGGCTGGTTACGGGGGTAAACGCCGACACCTATTCGTCCCCTCGCTTAAGTACGATCATGCCGGAACGACACATAGACTTGATGCCATAGGGAATGAGCATCTGAATAAGACCGTCCACCCGCTCCTGATCACCGGATAATTCCACGGTAATAGTCTTCTGCCCCATGCCAACCACATTGGCACGAAAGACCTCGAAGATTTGCATAAGCTGTCCGGTCTGTTCTCGATCCATGGCCACTTTAACCATGACCAATTCTCGATCCACAAAATCCTTACGGGAAAGATCGTCGATCTGAATGATCTCGTCCAAACTGTCCAGATATCGCTCGACCTTATCAATAGCGGCATCATCGCCATCTATACGAAGAACAATACGCGAAACTTCCGGATTCTCTGTCTCGCCAGCAGCCAAGGACAAAATATTAGCATCATATTTCCCGCACTCCTGAGCCATCTGGGCCAAGACACCGGGTTCATTTTTGCACAGTGCAGACAAGGTGCGTCGCAAGGGAATCTCCTTGATTTCGGTTCACGATATATCGGTTTCAAACCGCACTATCACATACCTCATCCCACGGCTGATGAAAAGACCACGCTTTCAACTGGCAACAGGATGCAAGGATGTGTATACTTCCTGCATTGTGATCCATTACTTACGAGAAAAACGGTGGTTTTTCATCACCTTGGCCATTCAGGCTGCCATGCTGCTTTCACCAGCCCCGGACGGAGTCTCTCCCGAGGGTTGGCGAGTCCTTGTCATGACCGTTGGCGCGACCATGCTTTTCATCACCGAGCCTATCCCCCTGCCTGCGGTAGCCCTACTCATCATACTCGGACAGATCTTCCTGCTTGGCATCGACTCCTCACTCGTCGCCAAATCCCTTATGAAAGACTCAGTCCTGTTCATCATGGGATCACTCATGCTGGCCGTGGCTCTGGTCAAACAGAAACTCGACAAACGGCTCGCTCTGCTTATTGTTAGTATTACAGGATCGAATACATACCGTATTGCTTTTGGCATCTCCATATTTTCCGGTATATTGGCATCGTTCATCGGTGAACATACTGTGGCAGCCATGATGCTTCCAGTGGCTTTGTCCCTGTTGCAATTGGCTACTGATGATCCGGCCAAACGACGCGCTTTAGGTCTGCTCTTCCTCTTTTCCATATCATACGCCTGTGCCATGGCCGGTATTGGCACACCGTCTGGTGGAGCGCGTAACGCCATTATGATCGATTATCTGCGTGATTTTTTCTACGCCACGGATGATCCAGCGACCTTCAGCTATTCTGTCACCTATCTCGACTGGATGATCTATGCCTATCCCGTCTTTCTAGTACAATTACCGCTCATGCATCTCATCTTGCGGCACACCTTCAAAACGGACATCACGGACCTCGGCCCTGCAGTGGAGAAACTCAAGGAACAGGTTGGAGACGAAGGATCGTTAAACGGTCGACACTATATGGCCATCCTCCTGTTTTTGATCACACTTATCGGATGGGTCGGATTCTCTTCCGAAGTTGGCATGGGAACCATCGCTATCCTCGGTGCGGTCCTCTTCCTTGTCACCGGCCTCGTGCGTTGGCAGGATCTCAATTCCGGCGTTAACTGGGGCGTGGTTTTGCTGTATGCCGCCGCAATTTCCCTTGGCGTCCAAATGCGCGATACAGGAGCTGCGGCATGGGTAGCCGGTGTGTTCATGGACATACTAGCACCGTTCGGCATGGATCACGGCATTGGGTTGATGGCAGCGGTCATGGTACTCACCACTTTTATCACCAACACCATGAGTAATGGCGCGGCCGTGGCGGTCCTCGGCCCCATCGTCCTGTCCATTGCCGTGGGAACGGAAACAAACCCGCTAGCCGTAGGCATGATCACCGCCGTATCCAGTGCATTCGCCTATTTCACAGTCATCGGCACCCCGGCATCCACCATCGTATATTCATCCGGTCTCTTGCGGCCCAAGGATTTCATGGTTGTCGGCTGGCGCATGGCGCTCATGTCGTTTACCGTTCTGCTTCTCGCATCGAAACTGTATTGGCCCTTGATCGGGTTGTAAGGAGTTGTCCATGACACAGGGCGACAACAGAATACGTATACTTATCTGTATCGGCGGCGGCCCGGATTCACTATCCAGCCTCAAGTATGCAACACGACTCAGCAATCAAGGATGTGCAGACATTGATTTGCTCTATGTGCGCCCTCTGGACAGCGGCCTCAAATCCGGTGGAATGGAGATACGCGTCGCCCGTGAAAACATGCTCGACTGGGGGTTGGAACTGCCCGGCATGACTCACTTGAAAGCAGCTCGTGATCTGCTCATTGAACTTGGTGAAATCGCACCGGATTCCACCCGCGACTGGCATCACCGAGAGCTTTCCGGAGATGTAGCAGGCGAATATGTCCGCGAATACGAAAACCCATGTGGCGGATCCATATCCCTCCGGCTCCGCACCGCCCCGGATGTGACTACTGCCGCCATTGACGAAGCACAGCAAAATAAGGCTGACATTATCATAGTGGGAGCATCTCCCGAACCAGTTGAAGGGTTACGAAAACTCCTCTCACCCAAGCCGCTCGCTCTCAAGATAGCGGCCCATTCACCCATCCCGGTCATAGTTGCCCGGCAGCTTGAACCCGGCCGCGGGCATCTCGTCTGTGTGCAGGACACGGACCGATCCCGATCAATGCTCCCAGAAGCCATTCGGTGCGCTCACGCCTGCCAATGCCCAGTTTCCATCATGTCCGTTGCCCCGGACGAGTCAGGTATCAAATCTGCACAAAAAGCCGTTAACGAAGCCGCCGCACTTTTCAAGAAAAACGGCATCGCGCCACATGAAACACTTGTCGAAGTGGGTGATCCGGTAGAGACCATCATCACCATCGGCTATGATTTCTCGCTCATCCTGCTCTCAGAATCGGAAAAGCCCTGGTTTGCCAAAGGATTCAGTGTCTCCCACGAAGTCGCTGCCAGAGCACGCAACTCAGTGATGATTTTGAAGTAGGGTGTGCCTCCGGCGGCTGGGGGAAGGGGAAAGAGGGCACCCTTTGAAAAGGGCTTCCCTCTTTCCCCTTCCCCCAGACCCCCAACCCCTTTCTCCCTCCTAAACTTTTTGTTGCCGCTTCGCGGGAAGAAATTTGATGTTAAAACAAAGAAATACCCATGAGTATACACACTCATGGGCACTATATAAAAATTCTTACCTATACCGTACGCGCTTCACCGAAGACGACATAAAAGAGTCCAGAGAACACTTTTCAAAAGATTCTTTGGCAAGTCCAGGACAGCGTCCTGGTCTCGCTGAAGGCGACGCTTACAAATCCACGAGTTCGACTTCGTTTTCCGTAATCGGTGTCCCCAGAAAACGTGTGCCGGTTCGAGCGAATCGAGGAGCGTCGTCAGTGGTAAGATACGCGGTAGTGCCACACCCTGAACCGGGACGAATCAATTCGAGAAGGGTCAATTCTTCAAAAACCGTCTCTGCAGTGGTCGCTGCGGAATCGACAATAACAGTCTCAGGAGGCGTAACCTTCCTGATAGCCGGTGCCAGCAAAGGGAAATGGGTACAACCAAGAACTAATGTATCCGGAATGACAGGATCAACTGCGCCGGAAGCCGGATTAAAGACAGGATCGAGATAGCGTGCTGCCACGGCTTCAGGCACATCGCCATCAATCCACCCCTCTTC
Source organism: Pseudodesulfovibrio nedwellii (assembly GCF_027923765.1). Classification (NCBI taxonomy): domain Bacteria; kingdom Pseudomonadati; phylum Thermodesulfobacteriota; class Desulfovibrionia; order Desulfovibrionales; family Desulfovibrionaceae; genus Pseudodesulfovibrio; species Pseudodesulfovibrio nedwellii. The sequence continues at coordinate 2,460,113 of NZ_AP026709.1, forward strand.
AGCCAAAGCAACAAAAAGTGAACAAGGGTGTCCGACAATACGGGCTGCAGGAGAAATGGAATGGATAGCCCGCTGATAAGCCCCACCGGCAATGGTGGATTCCGTCGCAACGACAGCTATGGAGCCATTTTTCGTAACGGAACACGCAGCACGGGCTCCCGGTTCCACAACGCCGATGACGGGGACATCTGGGTACGCTTCCCGCAAGGCGGACAAAGCCATGGCAGAAGCCGTGTTGCAGGCAACCACAAGAAGTTTGATCCCTCGACTCACCAGCTCCGCACCACATTGAACACCATACCGGGTCACGGTCTGGGGTGATTTGGTACCATACGGCAACCGCGCAGTGTCACCAAGATAGATAACATCCTCACACGGCATACGCTGCCTGAGTGCTTTGAGTACTGTGAGGCCACCTACGCCCGAATCAAACATGCCAATGGGAAGTTCTGCTACGTTTTTCATGAATTACGACTCCTTGTACCGACAAGTATCTCGGCACCCGTCGAAACCAACACATTTCCATGAAAAAGTCTAAACGAATTGAAGCCCCTTTTTCAACGATCCGGCTATACCGCCGCACTGCCGACCGTACAATATCCAAGCATTTTCTGTGTCCAGCTTCTGGCCTGTACATACATGAGTTCAGCCTGAAGCGTTTCCAGGTCAAGTCGCTTGAGGCGAGACGAAATCCCACTCCATTCCCCACGTTCATAACTTGTGGCCAGCCGCAACAGTTCATACACTTCGCCTTCACCCCTCAGGGCCTTAACCACAGATTCCTCCAAAGGGAGCATTCCAATGATTTCATCCATTGAAATACTGAGCATGGAGTCCAACAGAGAAAACAAGCCGGTCATGAAGAAATTGTCCGGCTCGTATGCAGTACTATTGGAATGACGGCAAATCGACTCAAGAAACTTGGCCCTATGCACTGCGAGATATGCCAGTTCACTCGCTTTGGGAGTAGGATTGAGATCGGCCAGCAAGACACTCCTGAGCCACTGTTTGGCCTGAATCATACCCATCATGTCGAGTGCTCGTTTGGGAGACGAGACTTTTTGACTCAAACCCATTCCTGCGGAATTGATATACCTAAACAACCGATAGGATAAGCTAGGGTCAGACTGGAGAATCTCCGCCAACCGAGCCGGTTCCAAGTCCATTTTGCACAATTCTGCCAAAAGTTGGAGCTTGGTCATTTCATTTGTCGTCAACTTCTTGCCGGGAATAATTTCTGGTTTACTAAAAAAAAATCCCTGAAACAGAGAAAATCCCATTCCTTGAAGCTCATGAAAATTCTCATTATCCTCAACCTTCTCCGCAAGAAGGGTGACGCTTGAAGGGATATTCCGAATAACAACCGCAAGCTTTGCAGGTTCGGCTCCAAACTCAAGCATATCCACCTTGACGATATCAGCCATATCAATAAACGACTCAAGCTCCGGCTGACCGCAATAGTCATCCACGGCGATCTGATACCCGGCACTCTTGAGTTGTTTTACGGCTTGCAGCGTTTCTTTGTTCGGTTTGACGTGCTCAAGTATCTCAATAACACATCGATCCTTGGGCAAGGCAAATCCACCGCCCTCAATCAGAAGCTGTTCTGAAAAATTAATTAAAATCCGGGCGTCTGGAGGTATGCCTTCGGAAGCCAGGGCCAACCCGTCTACAATGACTGATGAAGTTGCCTGCTCCTCGTTGGTAATACAGGCAACATTGTCCTCGCACGACCGAAAGAGGAGTTCATACCCCCAAACAGTTTCATCAGCGCGAAATACCGGTTGTCGGGCAACAAAAACAGTCTCAAAATTAGGAATAGTTACTGACATGTAATCACCATACGTGATTTCATATCAATTTCAATGATAGAATCAAAGAAGGAAGCCTTGGGAAGTGTCCCCCTTAAATGGTGTACGTGGAGATATTGCCCCGTCTGAAACTTGCTAAGAATCCTTCAAGGTCATCCGCATTTTGTGACAACATGCTCTCCAGATAATTCAGGTTTCGATCAATGGCTTCGCTGTACAGATCTTTGTCAACTTTTCGACGATCACGAAAATACAATTTCATATAGCGATCTACCCGCATGAACTCCTTGTCCAGTCGGGTTCTGACCACTCCTTCATAAAACGTGTTTGTTTTTGACAGTAAATCCATGGCGGAGTCATAGCCGGGAATTTTGGCTTCCTGAAATTCCTCGAAAAGCAAAAAAAGCTTTTCAAGGTAATAGCGGTCTGCGATTTGCGCCAACAAATCTGCACTTCCCAAAAAATATCCCATGATACGCATATGTTCCGAGGCGAAAGCCACCTTAGACGGAGACATGGCAAGTATGGTGCACCGGATACAATCCGCGATATCATCCATATCATCCTGCGACATGACGCCATCAAGATTGCTCCGCATAAACATGATGGACCGTTCTTCATGCCCAACCGTATATTTTGCCCCGGTCCCCAGCGTGTCGTCAGCAACCTGTATTAATCCCACATCGTGATACAAGGCAGACAACAGTCCCTTGAGACATTCCTTCTCGGAAAAGACTTCACCATCGGCCAATGCGCCGTAAATAAGTCGGACTGTTGCCAAAACCACGGCGCACGTATGTTCAAAATTATGATACTTCGTGTTGCTGGCCCTATACCCGGGATACAAACCAAAAAATAATTTTTCTACGTCTTCAAAGGCTTTCTGAAAAACACTCGCATCATACTTCGAGAAAAATTCACGCAGAATCTCCTCAGCCTCACGGCGGACGCATTCTCCGTCAGCAGGGTCTACAAAATCATACAACTTCGGTGTTGGTTCAACCATAGGTTACACCTTCCAATCTTCTGTCCATTTGTCGCGAATGGCTTTGATAACGTCAAAAATTTCAATAAAAATCTCAACCATTTCAGGATCAAAATGAGTGCCCGCATCACTTTCCAAAATCCCCAAACATTTTTCATCAGGGAAGGGGTCTTTGTAGGATCGGGGCGATGCCAGAGCATCGTACACGTCCGCCACAGCACAGATACGCGCAGCCAAAGGAATGTCCTCACCGTTCCTCACCTCATCCCCCAAAGACAGGCTGTCACTCCACACTGCTGAATACGGGATGCTCGGATACCCTCGCCCTTCATATTTTTCATGGTGACACAGGGCAATTTCCATGGACATCCGATCTAGTTCAGACGTTTGATTCTTGAAAAGACGTGCTCCATAAACAGTATGCCATTTCATGGTATCGAATTCTTCATCCGTGAGTTTCGCCGGCTTTTTCAAAATATTATCTGAAATACCGACCTTACCAACATCATGAAGCATGGCAGCTAGGCGCAAATTATCACGAGCACGTTTGATATCCTTTGCGCTATGATTACGCCGGGCAGCCCATGTGCCATAAATTTCTGCAGAGTATGCCCCCACACGCTGAACATGTGCGCCAGTTTCCGAGGGGTCACGTAACTCGGCCATCTGCATCATCCGCAGAATGAGTTCTCGGTTCATGATACCACGCTCAATGGCCACCGACGCATTATTGCAGAACAGAGGGATGTACGTCTGGGCCTCCGGCGAAAAAGCACCAACCTTACCCATATCATTCTTGGCGTTAATAAGTTGCATCACACCCACTAACCGACTTTCCTGAGCGATAAGCGGGATGGTCAGCATGGACGTAGTTCTATACCCGGATTTTTCATCAAAAGATTTGTTGAAATTGAATGGGAGAATGGGGTCCAACTCGTAGGCATCATCAATGGAAAGGCTCTGCCGTGTCTTGGCAACGTATCCAACGATGGAATGTTCACTGATGGGAATACTAAAATTATGGTATAAAGCTGCGTTAGCAGTTTCCTTCTTGAACAAAGTATCATTCTGAACATAACTGAAAATCAGACTGTCATCTTCAACCAAAAATATGGACCCTGCATCTGCCCCGGAAAGCTGTCGGGATTCATACAGAATCTTATCCAAAATAGTGTCAACATCTTTAAGCTGGTTGACCTCTTCTGTGGTCTTGAGAATTGCCATCACCGCATCATCGCGGCTGGTAAGTCGTTCGGCAGACATACGCACTCCCTTGTAATGATATACCACTATATTGCCTAATCCCTATGGAAAATCAAGGATGCCAGCGAACAAAGAGTGCAACGAAAATTCGAGATAAAATCATCCTGCAAGGATGTCCCGCCATCAGAAAACAAAAAAAGCCCCGCCAGCGTCAGCTGGCAGGGCGGAGAGTCATTGAAGCGTATCGCCTCGACTAGCCAAGAAGTTCGGCAAGGTCTTCATCGGGAGTAGCGATGGGAGCGATGTTGTAGTTTTCGACCAGGTAGTTCAACACGTTGGGAGTGATGAATGCTGGGAGAGTCGGTCCAAGCTTGATGTTCTTGATGCCAAGGGCCAGCAAGGAGAGCAGGATGGCAACGGCCTTCTGCTCATACCAGGACAGAACCAGAGACAGCGGAAGTTCGTTGATGTCACACTCGAAGGCCTCGGCCAGAGCCATGGCAATCTTGACAGCAGAATATGCGTCATTGCACTGACCAACGTCGAGCAGACGGGGGATACCACCGATGTCGCCGAGCTGTTTGTCGAAGAAGCGGAACTTGCCGCAAGCCAGAGTCAGGATAATGGTATCCTTCGGGGCTTTTTCAACAAACTCAGTGTAGTAGTTACGACCAGGCTTGGCACCATCGCAACCGCCGACGAGGAAGAAGTGACGGATGTCGCCAGCCTTGACGGCGTCGATGACAGTTCCGGCAACAGACATGACAGCGTTACGGGCAAAACCAACCATGACGGTACCCTTGTCGGTATCTTCGGGGAAACCAGGCATTGCCAGGGCTTTCTCGATAACCGGGGTAAAATCGTCATTGGAAACATGGACTGCACCGGGCCAACCGACGAGGCCGGTGGTAAAAATGGCGTCAATATAATTCTTGGGGTCCTGAATACAGTTGGTGGTCATCAGGATAGAACCGGGGAACTCAGCAAATTCCTTTTTCTGATTCTGCCATGCGGTTCCATAGTGACCAGCAAAATGAGGGTATTTCTTCAGTTCCGGGTAACCATGACAGGGCAGCATCTCACCATGGGTATAAATATTAATGCCCTTGCCTTCAGTCTGCTTGAGCAAAACGTCTAGGTCTTTCAGGTCATGACCGGAAACGAGAATAGCCTTGCCTGCGGTTGCACCGAGCTTGACCTCAGTGGGTTCCGGGTGGCCGTAAGTGGAAGTATTAGCTTCATCAAGCAATTCCATGGCGCGAATGTTCACGCGTCCACATTCCAGACCGGCTTCAACACACTGTTCTAAAGTCAAATCCGTAGACAAGGTTGCAGCGAGCAAACCTTGGAAATTGGCATACAGTTCGTTGTCTTCATAGCCCAAAATGGCGGCATGATCGATGTAAGCAGCCACACCCTTGAGACCGTAGGTCAAAGTCTGCTTGAGAGACTTAAGATCTTCGTTGGTTTCGGGATCGTTCTCGACGCCATGCTCCTTACCCTGGGCAACCATGCCCGGAATATCGAGAGCAGGGGTATAAACGGCAGGACCGTCGAATTCAACACCGGGAGCCTTGGTCTTCAAAGCTTCGCGCATGCTGACACATTCATTAATGAGTTTGACGAAACGAGCGTCGTCAAAGTTGACATTGGTCAAGGTAGAAAACACGGCTTCAGCGGTGAAGCGATCGACGGCGGCATCTTCAGTTCCTGCCTCACGGGCAGCAATCGCCACCTGAGAAAGTCCTTTGGTCAGATAAAGAAGAAGGTCCTGCAAGGATGCAGTATTGTCGGTCTTTCCACAAACGCCGATTTTGGTGCAGCCGCCTTTGGCAGCCTGTTCACACTGATAACAAAACATGGTTTCACTCCTTGATGTTTCGGTAATTTGTTCGTTCTGTGATTCGAGGTTTAAGCGAAACCGGATTGCGAAAGTATGACTTGAGTCAAAAAACGGATAAAAAGTCATAAACTTTGTCATCGAGTGTGCGAAGTCATGTTTCCATGATGAACGAGGAGTGTTAGGAGAAAGCATCGCTAACCATCACGGAGCATGCCATGAAAAAAAGTTTTTTGAGTATTATTTTTGTTCTTTTGCTGGTTCTTCCCGCACAGGCGCAAGACGCCAACCGGCAAAAATGTTTGGAGTCGACCGTACAATTCTATAACTGCCTGAAAGGTGGAACCGAATTACAGCGCAACCTTGCCACTACATATCTGCTCGGAGCCATACAAACCCTTGGAGCACTCGATCTGATTGAGATCCCAAAAAACAAGAATATGGCTCACTTCCGCTTTGAATACCTCGACTTCGTTGAGCTGAACGCACGTATTCACGACGAACGTCCAGGACATGGAATGGTCATGTATCTCCTCCAAACCTATGGCAAAGAAACAAATTCTGAAGGTATGAAATACGTTAAATCACTTGATCTAATCCGATAACCGAGACGGACTCACAACGGCCCTACAGACAAGAAAAGTCCTCTGCGCAAGCGATCAAGCAAACCGCCTGACCGCGTTTCACTTTATTATTCCGCACCCTTTTGCTAATAGAAATCAAACAGAAACCAACCCCGGGAATACCATGCCACGCCGCCCTCGCCCCCATCTGTCACGCCTTGTGCTGATTGCAGCAATCCTCATGGCCTGTTCGATACTCTCCGCGCCAGCCTGGGCAGGGGGCAAAAAGCAGATCCTGCTCCTCAACTCCTATCATCACAATTTCAGCTGGAATGAAGAGATATTTCGAGGGCTGACCGACGTACTCAGACCCCGCGAGACCGGCATTGTCCTGCATATGGAAAACATGGACACCAAGCGGGTGGAATTCAATAAACAATATGCACGGCAACTCCGAGACGTTTTCAAACACAAGTATCACGGCATTAAGCTGGATCTGATCTTTGCAACGGACAACAACGCATTTGATTTTTTAAAACAATATCATTCGACCTTGTTTCCAAATATCCCGGTCGTCTTCTGCGGGGTCAATTCCTTCCGTCCAGAACTCATCGCCGGCCATCCCCTCTTTACCGGCGTGTCAGAATCAATAGACGCCAAAGATACCCTCTGGTGGGCTCTCAAACTTCATCCGAACACCCAGTCCATCTATATAATCAACGACCACACTCCCTCCGGACAGGCCGTCACCCAATCAATTAAAAACCAACTCACAAATTTTTCACCCCATATTACAGTTCGTTATTCAGATAACCAGAACTTTTCCGGAATTCTCGCGGAGGTAGAAGCCCTGCCCCGTGACGGGCTCATTCTGCAAGGCCTTTACAACAGAGACAAAGAAGGACAATTTTTCGATGTAACCGAAGCCACTGAGGCAATCTCCAAACGAACCAATGTCCCTCTCTACGGCCTGTTCGATTTCGATCTCGGACACGGTATCATAGGTGGCCTGCTTTCCAGCGGATACTTTCAGGGACAGACCATGGCCCAAATGGGGCTGCACGTTTTGGCAGGACGCAAACCCAGCGATATCCCGATTATCCATGACGATACATTCAACCCCATGTTCGATTATGAACAAATGAAACGCTTCGGCATTGACCTCGAGGAACTGCCCGACGGAAGCGATGTCATCAACCGTCCGTCATCCTTTTATTCAGCGCACGCCGGATTCATCTGGCTGGGCGCCGGGTTTGCCGTATTGCAAAGTTTCATTATCCTCATGCTTATCGTCAATATTACCAGACGCCGTCAGGCAGAAAAAGACCTGCGAAGCGCACACCGCACACTTGAAGAACGGGTTCGGACACGAACCAGCAACATGAAGGACTCGGAAAAGGCACTGCGTACAGTTTTTGATTCTGCTCAAGATGCCATTTTCATTCACGATAAAAATGGATGTATTCTGGAGACGAACCAACGCATGCTCGACATGTACGGGTTCAAGAATGAACACCCGGACGATGTTTCCATAGCCAAAGATCTTTCCAGCCGGAAAGATCCAGTCTATCGCCTGTCCGCTATCTGGCATGACACTCTCAACGGCAAACCGCAAAATTTTGAATGGCGGGCCAAACGGGTTAACGACGACCACGAATTCGATGTGGAAGTATACCTCAATCACATCGTATTTCGCGGACAGGATGCCATCCTGGCAAACGTCAGGGACATTTCGATACGAAAGGAATCCGAAAACAGCATCCGTCAATCCCTGTTCAAATTCGAAGCGATTTTCGAAAACTCGCTTATGGGCATTGCCATGTCCAATGGCCCCAAACTTGCCACCATCAACCGGCGAGGCGCAGAAATATTCGGACACACTCAAGAAACAATGCTCACGATGGATCATTCTTCTCTGTTTGAAAAAGAGGAAATGAAAGAGCAATTCATACAGCAAGCACGGGAAGCCCTCAAAACCAGCGGGGTCTTCAATACCGAACGCGCATTCATGAACAAAACCGGGACTCCTGTCTGGTGCCGCATGTATGCCAAGGCTGTTGACCCGGAGAATCTGAACAAGGGTGTTATCTGGGCCTGGGATGACATTACCCAGACTCGAAATGCTCAGGAAGACCTGATGCGTGCCAGAGAAGATGCCGAAGCCGCAAACAGGGCAAAATCAGAATTTCTTGCTGCCATGAGTCACGAGATCAGAACCCCCATGAACGCTATTGTGGGTATGACCGACATCACCCTCCAAACCGATCTGAACGAGGAACAACGCGATTACCTCAAAACGGTGCAAGACTCGGCACAACATCTTCTTTCCATCATCAACGATATCTTGGACCTGTCAAAAATCGAAGCCCAAAAACTGGAACTCGATCATGTGGATTTCGACCTCATTTTCCACGTCCAAACCACTATCAAAGGTCTGGAAATGCAGGCCAGACAAAAAGGACTGGATCTGATCCTTCACGTGGATGACGCTGTCCGCCACTGCGTCAAAGGCGATCCTCTGTCACTGCGCCAAGTCTTGGTCAATCTGGTCGGCAACGCCATCAAATTCACCCATAGAGGCTCCGTCACGATCCGAGTGCTCCAGACAAAATCCCCAACACAGCCAGACTCTCCACAGACAGTGGGCATCGCATTTGAAGTAGAAGACACAGGCATCGGCATTCCACCGGAATTCATGGATACGGTTTTCCAAAGCTTTTCCCAGACCACTCGGGCCTTTGGCGGCACAGGCCTCGGACTGGCCATCTGCAATCAACTCATCACTCTCATGGGCGGTGAGATTCACGTAGAATCAACGGTGGGTCAGGGAAGTATCTTCTCCTTCACGGTCTGGTTCGAACCGGGGGTATCCTGTCCTACACCGGTCGATACCAAGCGCACATTGCCAGAGGCTCCATCCCGTCCCATCAGAGTGCTGATCGCAGAAGACAATGACGTCAACGTCATGGTCACCACGCTTAAACTGGAAGATCTGGGATACTCCTATGCCGTTGCCGGAACCGGCTTGGAGGTCCTCGACCGCCTTAAACGAGAGTCTTTCGATCTTATCCTCATGGACATCGAAATGCCTGTGCTCGACGGCATCTCCACAACCAAAACCATCCGTGCAGCCATTCCCGGCGGCCCGATACCTGACCCGGCCATTCCTATCATCGGTGTCACAGCCCATGCCCTCAAGGAATTCAGAGATAAAAGTCTGGATGCCGGTATGGACGACTATGTTTCCAAGCCAGTGGATTTCCATGAACTGGCCGTCATTATCAACCGACTGATAGGCACCTCTGTCACGGTCCCATTACAAAAGGAGACGGACTCAGAGGTAACTCCGCCTCATACCAGACCGGAATCGGCAAACAAGACATGGACCCCGGATGCTGCAATGGAATATCTAGGGGTGGACACTGCAACTTTCACGGACTTTCTGTCTGCCGCACGGGTCGAGCTGATCACCAGAACCGAAGAACTCAAACAGGTTCTTGATGGACAAAATCCAAACAACGCACACACCGTGGTGCACACCATCAAATCCATTTGCACCTCTATCGGTGCCAGTAAGGCAACCAATGCCGCCGCCCAATTGGAAAGAGCGTGTCGGGATCAGAAAAAAATAACTGAGCATCTGGACGTATTTTTGAAAGAAATTGCCCATCTCATAAAAATTATGGACGATCACACATAGTGTGGCATATGCTTTTAAATAGTATACTTTTTATTCCCATGATCAAATAAAGAAAGAACAATTGAATGACATCAGCGCCTGATTAAAATTCTTCCCAAGGGAGAAATTTCATGGTCGAAAACATTTTTTCCGAATTAAGAAAATTCGTTGCTCCCGAATTCATTTTCGGGGCCGGAGCAGCCTCTCTGGCTGGGCAATACGCAGCCAACCTTTCCATCAAGAAACCTCTCGTTGTCACCGGACCACATCTCGACGCTCTTGGCATTTCCGGTCAGATAATCGACTCTCTCACAAAAGAAGGCGTCTCCAGCGTCCTGTTTTCAGGTGTCACCCCCAATCCCAGGGACGGAGAAGTCATGGCCGGGGCCGAAATATTCCTGATGAACGGATGCGATGCCATCGTGGCCGTAGGAGGGGGGTCGCCCATGGACTGTGCCAAAGCCATCGGCATTGTCTGTACCAATGACCGCCACGTTCTTGACTTTGAAGGCGTGGACAACGTGGAACGGCCCGGGCCTCCGCTTATCTGCATACCTACAACTGCCGGAACTGCGGCTGACATATCTCAATTCTGCATCATAAATGCCATTGAACGAAAAGTGAAGATAGCCATTGTTTCCAAAACAATGGTGCCTGATGTTGCGCTCATCGATCCGTTGTTGACCATAACCATGGATGAAAAACTGACCGCTTACACCGGACTGGATGCTCTGACACATGCCACCGAAGCCTATGCCTCAAATGCCGCCTCGGCCATCACCGATCTTAACGCTCTAGAAGCGGTCCGACTGATTAACACCCATCTCTTGACAGCCGTCAGAGAGCCAGACAATCTGGAAGCGCGAACAGGAATGATGCTTGCTTCGACTTATGCAGGTCTGGCCTTTTCAAATGCGATACTGGGCGCGGTTCACGCCATGGCTCACAGCCTCGGAGGCTTACTGGATCTCCCTCACGGCTTGTGTAACGCAATTTTGCTGGATCATGTGATAGAATACAATTTCGATGCAGCGTCACAAAAATATCTGAAACTCGGAGAGGCTCTGGGAACTCAAAACCCAACGAACGCCACACATGACGATATAAAAAGAAACACACTGGAAGCATTCAGAAGCCTCAAACAGGCCGTCGGTGTATCCGATAACCTGTGTGAACTGGGGATGTCGATTGAAGACCTACCGCTTCTGGCAGAGAATGCCCTTGCTGATGCCTGCATGCTAACCAACCCGAAACAACCCTCTGCCAATGAAATCATGGAAATCCTCAAAAAAGCCTGCTGACAAAAGACCTGACCCGGCTAATGAGCGTGAAAAACTTATAGGGCTTGGCAAACGGTCCATCAGCAAAAGCTATTACCCGGAACTCAAGACCCGACTTGAGGAGTTGGAACAATTTCGCGCCCTGCTCGACAGAGTCAACGACGCTATTTTCGTTGTGGACGCGGATACCGGTGTCACACTCGATATTTCAGGTTCGACCACCACCATGTTGGGCTGCGAAGCGGATATACTCGTAGGCAACAGTTTCAAGACCATCTTGCCGGAGCATATTCAACGGCACGCTAACAACCTTTTCCACAACAAAACCCAAAAGATCTCTCTGGAAACACAATTCAACCACCCAGACTGCCCGGACACTCCGTCAGTACCTGTTGAATTGACCCTTCAACTCGTCGAACTCCAAGGCAAACGGCGGGCCATCATCATGGCCAGAGACATCAGCGAACGCAAATTTAATGAAGAAAAACTCAGAGAGAGCCATGCTCAACTGGAAATACGAATCCAAGAGCGGACACGCGAGTTGAACCGGGCCAATCAGGCAAAATCAGAATTTCTGGCCATTGTCTCCCACGAATTACGAACACCGCTGACTTCAATTCTCGGATTCGCCAATATCATCCGCAAAAAATTGGTAAAGACAGTTTTCCCATCTGTAACCCCCGATGCCCCCGCCTCTGTCCACAAGGAAATCAAACGAGTAAAAAGGAATATTGACATCATAACCTCTGAGGGGAACCGGCTGACAGCCCTCATCAATGATGTCCTCGATCTGTCCAAGCTGGAAGCAAACAAGGTGGAGTTCAACTTCGCCCCCGTCAATCCGCAAGAGTTCATCCATCGATCCGTAGAAGCCACGGCAGGATTATTCAAAGACACCAATCTGGTTCTCCTTCTTGAACTGGAGCCGGATCTTCCCTTAATCAACGGAGACCTCAACCGATTGATTCAGGTAATGGTCAATCTCATCTCCAATGGAGTAAAATTCACCCCCGAGGGTAGCCTCACCTGCCGCGCACGACATTGTGACGACACTATACGCATCAGTGTCGCCGACACAGGCATAGGCATGCCTCAGTCCACGCTGGACACCATTTTCGACAAATTCACCCAAGGACACGACGGACTGACCGAAAGACCCAGAGGGACAGGACTTGGCCTGTCCATATGTCGACATATCATTAACGATCACGGAGGACACATCTGGGTTGAAAGCAGCTCGGACAAAGGGAGTAAATTCATTTTTACCCTGCCCGTTTTCGATACGAAGCAATAAAAAAGGCCCGGACATGCCGGGCCTTCGTCGATCAATTCATCAATCTAAAATCGGAAGAGATACCGTTTGGCGATTTTATTGTAGGTTCCATCTTCGCGTATTTGAGTCATAACATGCTCGAACTTACGTATGAGCATATCTTTTCCCTCGATGTCAGTTGCTCGGGAAAGAACGGCATAGGAAGGCTTATCGTCAATAATTTTCTTGGGAAGATACACAATGGAGCTCGTCATCCCCATGGGCTTCAAGGTATAATAAGTCACATCCATATTTCCTACAAACCCGTCAATTTCACCTTCCAAAAGTCCTCTCACCGCATCGGAAATATCCGTGTATTCCTTGGTGTCCATAATACCGCCCGACCGGGCCGCATTAAACTCATCCCCCAGAGAAACACCTGCGACCTTGCCTATAATCTTGCCACGCAGGTCCTCATATGTACGGAAGGAGAACTTACTGCCGACCTTGGTAAAGATCACGTAATCGCTCACATGAATCGGCACGGCATCCATAAACATGGCATACTGTTCGCGGTCTGGAGTCTTAAAAAAAGAAGTAGCTCCGTCGCACTCGCCACTTTTCACCATTGAAACAAGCGTTTCCCACGATTTAAACTCTATCTTGAGATTGACACCCGCCCGTCGAGCCACCTCGGTCAGAACATCAACATCGATACCGGCAGGTTCCCCTTCGACCAGCATCGAATAGGGAGCAAAATCTTTATCGGCTACAAACAACAGTGCATCCGCAGCCCGAGCCGGAGCAGCGAACATGACCAGGGTGCAAAAGACGGAAAGAAAAATGAGTTTCATCAAATATCTCCTGATAATTTTGGATCATGTAACTGTAACGTGTTCCCGGCTCCGGCACAAGGCGCCATGGACAGAGTAACAAAAGGCATGGTAATCAATCATCCCTTTTCAGATTCAGCCAAAGGACCTCCGCGTGAGTTTACCAAGCATATTGATTATTGCCGCAGCCCCTAACTTCAAATCCATGGCGGCTAAGCATTTTCGTGCATCCGGTTATACTCTCATTGAGGCGGCGGACCTATTCTCCGGCATGGCCCTATTCCATTCGGAACAACCCGATGTCATTCTGCTTGATCCAGATCTCCCGGATACTCAGGATCTTGACGCACTGGTCCAACTGACTCGCTACCCTAAAAGCGTCCCAATCATCATCTTGTCCTCAAGTGGCAAAACACAGGATGTAGTCAAAGCACTCAAAAATGGGGCATGGGAATATGTGATCAAAGATGACACCGCTCTGGACGAATTGGACCGCATCCTGAACGATCTTCCACTCCAGCCAGAAACAACGCCTTACACCCACGAAACTTTTCTTTCCGATTGGCAACAGCCATCCTTGCAGGCCGTCATTGATGCCATCCCCAGCCAAATTTTCTACAAAGATCTTGATGGCAAATACATTGGCTGCAACCAAGCCTTTATCGACTATATAGGGCAGCCCAGGGAATCCATTATTGGCAAACGTATTGAAGAAATCAGACCAAAAGAAGAATCGTCCGTTTTTATTGACAAAGACAAACAACTCTTCGCGCACGGGGGATGCCAGGAATACGAAATGTCCTTCCCTCTCAACGGGGAAAAATGTCATATTCTCATTCGAAAAACCCTGCTCTTCGGCCCGAACAAAAATATCAGTGGTATTGTCGGTATGGCCACGGACATCACTCGACTCGTAGAAGCAAAAAAAGCCAAGAAAAAAAGTGATCAACGGTATCGACAAGTTTTCGAAGCCACTGGTTCTGCCACAATTATCGTCGATGAAGATACAATTATCTCCAAAGCCAATAAACAATTTGCCGAACTGTACGGACGAGAGCTGAAAGACATCGAAGGGGTTATGTCCCTGACAGAATTTGTCGCGCCGGAAGATCGGGCCCGCGTCTTGAAACACCACAACAATCGCCGAAAATCAAACAATAACGCCCCCGCGTCCTACGAACTTCACTTCATCAAGTCCTCCGGTGAAGTCCGCCACATACATATACAGGTAACCATGCTGGACGATGGTCCTCAGTCCATCGCATCCATAATTGACATCACCGAACTCAAACAATCGGAAAACATGCTCAGAATGGCACTGGGCGAAATGCAGGTTATCCAGCAGAACTCACTTGTAGGCATGGGAATGTTCCGCAACGGCACAATCCAACGCATCAACGAACGCGCGGAAGAAATTTTTGGAGTTCAAAGGAATGACCTCCTTCATACTGACGGATCACATCTGTTCAAATCACACAGGCAGTATCAAAGTTTCCGCAGGCGGATTCAGGCCGCCCTGCTTGCCGAAGGTGAATACCTTGCGGAACACCAGTTCATCCGCTCGGATGGCATCATGTTACGCATCACCCTGTTCATTCGGGCTGTAGACAAAGACAACCTCGATCAGGGTATCAGCTGGACCGTCGTGGACATCACCAAACGTCGATACACGGAAGCGGTCACACATCTTCTCTACCGCATATCCAACACGGTCAGCACCACCTCTGATCTCGATGAACTCTATCGACGTATTCATGCCATCCTCAATGAGCACATAGCCGCGAAAAACTTTTTTATAGGCCTGCTGGATTCAAGTCGATGTCACCTAAAATTCACATATTTCAAAGATGAAAAAGATGACTTCATGGGCAAAGTTTTCGACATCAGCGACACCAATATCACCAGCCTGAGCGTGGAAGTCATTAAAACCGGTAAGCCCTTGTTGGTCAGCAAAAAAGGGCCATCAGGCAGGAATACGGCCAAACGCGATGCAATATATATGGACCGCAAGGATTTTCTGCGTATGAAAGCTGTTGACGAAAAAAAAATGATAGGCAGTTCTGCGCAGGCCTGGCTTGGCGCACCCCTGAAAATCAAAGGGGAAGTCGTCGGCGTCATGGCTGTTCAGTCATACACAAACCCCCACCAATTTTCCGGATGGGACGTGGATATGCTGACCTCGGTGTCCGAACAAATAGCTTTGGCCATTGAACGAAAAGAATTCGAGCAGGATCTCAGGCTGGCAAAAGAACAGGCTGAAGCCGCCAACCAGTCCAAAAGCGAATTTTTGGCAAACATGAGCCACGAAATACGAACGCCCTTAAATGGGGTGTTGGGTATGCTGCAACTAGCCCAACGAACCGACATGACCATAGAACAAGCAGATTATGTAGACACGGCCATCTCGTCAGGAAGAAGTCTGCTCTCGATCATCAACGACATTCTCGACTTCTCCAAAATCGAAGCCGGCAAAATGGAAGTACTAACGGAACCCTTCTCTGTTGAAGGCCTGGTTCAGGACGTGTTGTCTCCATTCATACCTCAAGCTTCAAGCAAGGGGTTGAACCTGACGGCTCATATCGATCAGGATGTCCCTCCCATGGTCATTGGCGGAAAAAGTCGTCTGAAGCAAATTCTTTTCAATCTGATCGGAAACGGCATCAAATTCACGACCGAAGGAAAAGTCGAGGTACGCGTTAAAAGTCTCAGTCGAGATGAAAAAGCTGGGACAACAAGCCTCCTCTTTTCGGTCGAGGATACCGGCATCGGCATCCCAAATCACATGCTCGATACTATATTTGAACCATTCACCCAAGTTGATGGTTCATTCGTCCGTCGACATCAGGGAACCGGGCTAGGGCTCGGCATCGTCAAACGGCTGGTTTCCCTTCTGGGAGGTCAGTTGACTGTGGACAGCACACACGGGAGGGGGACCTCTATTCATCTGATACTCAACTTCCTGATCGAACCGGGCGACCTCATGCCCGACCAAACGCTTCGACCGGCAGCGAAATCCCTAAAGGACGGCCTCACGTTGCTTGTCGTGGAAGACAACCGAATCAACAGGCTTATGGCAACACGAATGTTCGGCAAGATGGGCCACATGTCGGAAACAGCATGCAACGGTCAAGAAGCCATCGACAGGCTGAAAGAACGAAGCTTTGACGCCGTGTTCATGGATATCCAAATGCCCGATATGGACGGTGTTCAGGCAACCGAGATCATACGCAACTCCAAACCGGGGTCTGCCCTGAACCCATATGTACCGATCATCGCGATGACAGCCCACGCCATGGTTGGTGACAGAGAAATGTTCCTCAGCAGCGGGATGACTGACTATATTGCCAAACCCGTCAACCTGGACGAAGTCGAACAAGTTTTGAGTCGTCTCTTCCAAGCATGATAACGCGCCAAACAAAAATTACGCTTCGCGTAAGTCCTAACATCATTCTATACGTCTATTGTATAGACATTTTCTCGATTTTCCCTAGCATTTGATCAACTCTTATTATATGAAACGGGGAAATGGGTACAAACATCAGTGCCGCTCGGCCGGTATCCTACTTTCCCGTCCCTCCAGTTATGATCTTTCCGGAGGTGCTAGGGGAATTCTCCGTCTACCTCTGGCAGGGTGGGGACTTTGTGCTTTACACTGCCTCAGGCCAAAAATTTACCACTCGTCATCGTCAGGTTCTGCACAAGAACGGCATCAAGGAAATTTACATCCAAGGTGCCGAAAAACCACAGTACGAAAAATACATTGAGCGAAATCTGGGGAAAATCCTTCAGGATGAGAACCTGCCCATTGAGGCCCGCACCAAGATTTTTTATGAAGCCGCCAATGTGGTCATGCAAAACGTCTTTGACCGCAAACTTCCAAGCGCTCTCCGGGCCAGACATTTTGATCGCATCGCAGATGTGGTTAAAAATTCCATAAAATTCCTGGCTGCGGACAACTCTCTGTCCTCAGTGGCACCGTTCATTTCCCACGACTACAAGACCTACACGCACTGCATGCAGGTCTTTATCTATTCCGTGGCCCTGTTTCAGACCTACGAAATGAATGACCACGAAGTCTTTGAGTTTGGTCTGGGCGCACTCCTGCACGATGTGGGCAAAGCTAAAATTCCCAAACGAATTCTCAACAAACGTGGCCCGCTGACTCAGGCTGAACGTGAAATCATCAAGGAACACCCGGTTCACGGCGTCTCTATGTGCGCGCATTTACCCATGACGCAGAATACCATCAACTGCATTCTCTTCCATCATGAAACCATGGATGGCAAAGGCTACCCTTCCGGCATCAAGGGAGATAATGTCCCTATGCCCGTCCGTATCATTACACTGGCAGACATCTACGACGCCCTGACGACCAACCGCCCTTATGCCGAAGCCATGCAGCCCTATGAAGCCCTTTCGCTCATCAGAAATGAAATGCGGGAGAATGTGGATATGAAAGTCTTCAAACGTTTCGTGGCAATTCTCAGCGGCGCAGACATGATTTAACCTCTGATTCAATTCCGCCAGCCCTCCTATCTCCAGCGACATGAAGCCGTAACCGTTATATTCGGATACGCTTGGTGTTCAGATTGACAATTTCTCAAAACAGGGTGAATCCGGTGGCATGAAAGCGATGGACAAAACCATTAAACCCACACTGGCCGACCTGCTGAACCGTCCTCTCTCCATTGGAGGCAAGAAGATAGCCAACCGGCTCTGGCTCGCTCCGCTGGCCGGACTGGGGCATGTGGCCTATCGTAAGGTGCTGGAAAGTTACGGTGGATGCGGCCTGACATTCACGGAAATGTGCAGCGCCAAGGGGGTTCCGACTGAAAAGCCCTCGGTTTCCACCATGTTCAGTTGGCGCGAAGAAGAACTCGACCATCTTGTCTGCCAAATATTCGGGGCGACCCCGGAAGAAATGGCTCCTGCGGCCCGACGAATTGAAAACGAAGGTTTTTTCGGGGTGGACATCAACATGGGTTGCTCGGTGTCAGGTATCGTCAAACGCAATGCTGGAGCCGCCCTTCTAAAAGATCCTGACGCGGCATTGGCTGCCGTGAAAAGTGTGCGTCAGGCCGTCTCCATCCCTGTTTTCGTCAAATTTCGTACGGGCTGGACCCCTGATATCGGCCCTGCCGTAGAATTGGCACAACAATTCGAAGCAGAAGGCGTTGACTGTCTGGTTTTTCACCCCCGCGTAGCGCCAGACAAACGCACCAAGCCACCGATACTAGACCATATTAAAGCCATCACAGAAGCCGTATCCATTCCGGTCTTTGGCAACGGCGATGTGGTCACCCCTGAGAATTGCCTGAAAATGCTTGAAACAACTGGTTGTGCGGGTGTCTCTGTTGGACGCATGGCCATAGCTCGACCGTGGCTTTTTGCTGAATGGACTGCGGGATACACCCCGACAGAAACCTGTTTTCGCGACTATGCCTTTCAATTGGCCGATGCTCTGGACCAACATTTTAACGAAGTACATGCCCTCAAACGATACAAATTATTTACTATCTATTTCGCAGCCAACTTCACCTTCGGGCACAGCTTGCAATCCAAATTTTTGGGCGCAAAGTCCATGGACGACGTACGAGACGTCATACAAAAGTATGTCAAAACAGACATGAGACTGACCAAACGGCCTAACATGAACATCTATAGCATCTGACGAGGATTCCATGAATGTCATTGATCTGAGCCACATTATTCATACCGGCATGCCGGTTTTCCCCGGCGACGAGTCTGCCAATCTGCGGCGCACCCATTTCGTCAACAAGGACGGATTCGCCCAGACAATCCTGACAATGAGTTCACACACTGGAACGCATCTCGACACTGCGGCCCACCTTTTTGCTGACGCACCCGGTCTGGATTGGTTGGGGCCAAACAATTTTGCAGGATGGGGAGCAGTGGTGAATCTGACTAATTTGCGCACACCATTTATCGAACCGGCAGACCTCAGCATTCTCTCGGATATGGAAGGGCTGGATTTCGTCATTCTGCGAACAGGTTGGGACGTTCATTGGAAGACAGACCGTTACTACGCTGACTTCCCTGCTCTTTCAGAGACATCCGCTCGTTTCATCGGAGGGCTGGGACTCAAGGGAATTGGCATGGATACACCATCGCCTGACCTGGTGGACTCAAGGACGTTACCGGCGCACATCGCCTTGCTGGATCACGGGCTTGTTATTGTCGAAAATCTGACCAATGTCGGTGAATTGCCGGATGAAGGATTCATCTTCTGCTGTTTGCCGTTGCGGCTCAAGGATGGTGAAGGGTCACCCGTCCGTGCTGTAGGTATTACTTTTTAAAAAGTACAGGAGGCCCCGCCAGCCTCTCCTTTTCCTAAAGTTTTTATAGCTCGCTTCGCTTGATTATTCAGTTAATTAAAGAGCGAGTTCTTTGGCGAGGGCTTCGGCTTGGCGGAGGTCATCGGGGCTATTGACGTTAAAAAATGAAATTTGATCGGGATCGCCTTCTCTGAGTTGAGCAATAGGGACTTCTTTGACTTTCACTTGATCAAAAAAGCCAATAATTCGATAATTTTCAGTTTTAAGCTGGGCTTCAATGTACGGAAGACAGCGTTTGGAATATACGGCACACAATGGTTCCCGGTAGCCGTCTTCCTTGAGAGGAATAACGACATCAGCATCAGCAGTAACTTCCGCAAGCAGCCGCTTGACTAGCCCTGCCTGAACGAAAGGCGCATCACAGGCTGCAAAAAAGCCGTAATCCGCCTGTATATCGTGCAATCCGGCATGAATGCCTGTCAAAGAACTACGGGCTTCAAACCGATCCTCGGCTACAGGGAGGCCGTATTGAAGAAAATCCTCCCGATCACGCGCCGAAATCACTATTTCATGGAACAATGGACAGTAGACCGAAAGCAATCGATCAAGAATGGTTTTGCCGCCAATTTCCAAAAATGCCTTTTTCACATGCCCCATGCGGGTGCCAAGCCCGCCGGCCAGTATTATACCTGCGATATTCATGGCCGCAGGATAAATCAAGCCGGAACAAATGGAAAGAGTCCACAAAGCCGCCCTGCCTGTGTATACTGCCTCCATGTGGACAGCTTTTAAAATTTTTGCCTTTCTCTGCCTGTGTTATGCAGCAATCATCGTCTGGATGTATTTCTCCCAGCGCAAAATGCTCTATTATCCCAAACAGGAAATGACAGCCTTTCCCAATGACATTGGTCTGATGCATGAAAATGTCTGGCTGATTAACCGGCTGGGTACACGCATTCACGGATGGTGGCTGCCTCATGCCGCACCTCGCTTCACCCTGCTCTTTTCTCATGGTAATGGCGGCAACCTCTCTCACAGATTAGATACCCTGCGCATCTTCCACGATCTTGGGCTCAACGTCTTCGCCTATGACTATTCAGGCTACGGTCAGAGTCTGGGCGACCCCAGCGAAGAAGCCACGGCAGCCGATGCCCATGCCGCCTGGGACTGGCTTGTTCAGGAACAAGACGTTTCACCGGAATCCATTATTCTTGTTGGACGAAGTCTGGGTGGTGCTGTCACCGCATCACTGACCGCAAAGTTGGCAAACGACTCCCAGACTCCCGCAGGGCTTATCATGGAATCAACCTTCACTTCGGTGCCGGATATGGGAGCATACATGTATCCATGGCTACCGGTGCGTCTTCTTGCACGTTATCAATATGATAGTGCAACCAATCTCACAGGCCTCAATTTACCCGTTTTATTCCTGCACAGCCCCAACGACGATATCGTCCCATATGCGCTGGGCCGAAGACTCTACAATGACTATCAAGGCCCAAAATCATTTATAGAACTGGCAGGAGATCATAATTCCGGATTTCTCACCTCTGGCGCAAGTTACCCTGAAGGATTAACCCACTTCCTATCATCCCTTGAAAAGGATTCCGACCAATGACGAACGGCCAGATACTGATTCTGGCCGACACCATTCTGGTGACTCATTTCATTATTGCGGCCTACCTAACCTTGGGGTTGCCAATTATCTGGCTGGGAAAAGTATTTGGCCGACAATTCATTCACAACCCATGGTTTCGATATTCTCATGCAGGACTCATGGGATTTGTACTCACGGAATCTCTGATCGGTATGTTCTGCCCGCTCACGATTTGGGAAGGGAATTTGCGAAGAACCGCAGGACAACCCGCTGCTGGTCACAACGAATCCTTCATCAGTTACTGGCTCGGAGAATTATTATTCCATGACTTCAGCGAGACCGCCTATAGCGTGGCATATGGACTTTTCTTCTTACTCATTGCACTCACCTTCCTCTACATTCCGGTTCGTAAAACCGGAAAAAAATGCCGGAACAACAACTACAAAAAAACTTAACTTATTATAATATTGTACTTTTTCGATTGGTGCACGGGTTTTGCTTTATATGTTCTACCCTGCAAGGAGGAACACATGCCCGCTATCGAACAAACACAATTTCACGCAACCCACACAGATATCGTCCGTGACCGCATTCAGGAGCTCAAGGCCCGTGCCGCCGAAGGACTGGATGACGCCATGAATATCGTCGCCAAAAACCTTGGCCGTGAAGAAGCTAAAAGCGCTGAAAACCAATTGGCCGGACTGGATCAAGAATTATCCGTTCAGGATACTGCTATTCACGCTCTGGACCCACTCAAGGTTCTCGATCTCATCAGCGACCCGTTTGAAGACGACTAAGTCATTCGCCTTCCTCAGTCATGCGAAGGACGTCTTTTTTAAAGGGTGTCCGTCTTTATGCTTGCCTTTTGATAATAGTGATAATACATTGTCATAATTAGACCTTCGTCTTTTTATGTGTCTCCGAATGGTGACGAGGACTCCCCTAAAAAAAATATTCATTTTTATCTCCAACGCTGTCCGTCAGTTGCACGACTCCGACCAGTTTTATTGACTCACCCCCTTGCCTCGTTTTTCGCGACAGCGTATAAAGGAAACAAAGGCAAAGTCCCCGTGAAAGGGGTTTCGAACAACCGTTACGGAGGGTGGGAGGAAATAGAAATCGATTTCTTCTTAAACACATATGGCGAATTGAGTCGCCCTACTCACAGAAAGAGCACCGTGCGCCAAAAACAAACGCACTAGGCCGTCATAAAGTGTATATTTAGAAATGTCTGGTCCTGGTACAAAGCCGGAGAATCCGGCCAGGCGCACTTCTTTTGTGCTTTTTTGTAATCTCCCCCCTCAAGTGATCCAAAAATATCCCACGATTTTCTCTTGACAGGTTTTTCACCAATAGTGTTATCAGAACAATAATTCATTATGAAATGAGTATTTTGACTGTGGCGTGCAATGCTCAATCGCTCCTAGAAAATGAACGATTATGAACAGCTCCACAGCCCACGTAGCACTCGACATATGGCGGTTATACCATGACGAAAAACCCACTCTGTTCAGCCGACACAGGCAAAATTATCGACATCCTAAAGACCGCGGGGATTGGAGATGATCCCAATTGGATGGCTGTCATTCTGTTCGTCCGCAATCTGCTCACAAAACTCAGTGTATTTACAGATGAAAAAAAGGCTGAAATTCAACGAGAAATTTGTGCAGAAATCTTAAAAAAAGACTTCTCCGATGAGCGCTACGACATCATAGTTGCCATGCTCGACATGTATATCATGCAAAACATCGGCACTCAGGAACTTGAAGAAGCACTGACCAAGGAAAAACAATCTGCAGCACTGCTTCTTCAAGAAATGAACGACATCATCAATTCCATGCAAGGAGTAAACAAACTCCATAGTGATCGCCTGGATTCCTTTCAGGCAAGTGCAACCAACGCCATTCAAGGCGGCACCAATAAAACCGCCATTCTCAGTAGGGTACGAGGCATGTTTCAAGAACTCATCACCGAATTCAAAGACGAGGCCCGAGAACTCAATGCCAAGGCTGACCATTTCGAAAGAACGGCTAATTTTGATCCGTTATTGACCGGACTCTACAATCGTCGCGCTATGGAAACCTTCATGAACAGCGCGGTCAAGGAATGTTGTGATACATGTACGCCCTTGAGTCTGATGTTGATCGACGTGGATCATTTCAAACGGGTTAACGACACGTATGGACACCAGGCCGGTGACGATGTCCTCCGCGCTCTGGCCCGTATCCTCACAGCGCACGCCTTGCAGTATGACGGCTTCGCTGCCAGATACGGCGGAGAAGAACTGGTCATCATCATGAAAGATATGGACCTGAACAGAGCAGCCATCAAATCTGAAGCAGTCAGAGCCGATGTGGAAAACTACGATTTCCGTATCCGTACAAATGGCCAATTGTCGGAAGCCCCCCTGCAATTTACCGTCTCTGTCGGGGTAGCGGAACTACAAAAAGGGTGGAACGCCAGCTCTCTGGTCAGTGCTGCTGACTCAGCCATGTACAAAGCCAAGAACTCTGGCCGGAACAAAGTTTGCGCAGCGTCAGCATAGCCCCCCCCCACTCATCACACGGCTATCGATAGCTGACGACCACTATTCATTGTACTTACAGGTGATTACAATTGCTAAAACTAGCGACAGCTTTTGGGATTCTTTTGCTCATCCCCACGCTCGCCATCAGCGGCGAGCCCCTCGAAGTCATCCTTCTGCACTCCGAATCAAGCCCCACCGAATGGACCAAAAGTTTTGCATCAGGGCTGGAAGAAGGGCTTGAATCCATTGCTGAGGTTCACCAGGAATTTCTCGGACAGGAAGACATGGACGAAGATGATTTCGACACGGTCTTTCACCAACTGCTTCAAGCCCACCGCACACCGCTCGCAGTAGTGACAGACGGACGCATTGCGTTCGCCTTTGCTCGAAAATATGGTCAGGAATTGTTCCCTGACGCCCCCGTGATTTTCTGTTCCATCCCTCGTCCTGCACCATATATTTTGTCGTCATGTAAAAATTGCACAGGGCTGCCCGTGGAATATTCCATACAGGCAGTCGTGGACCTTATTTTCAACCTGCGCCCTGAAACACAAACAGTTGTAGGCATCGCGGACGGAACAACGCAGGGCAAGGCGCGTATGGAAGCGGTAACAAAAGCCATGTGTCCTTACATGGACAGAGCACAACTCATTTTTCCAGGTCATGAAACCGGTGATGAAGCAGGGCTGGACCTCGACGGTCTGAGCACTGTTCTATCCAGCATTCCGAGTAGGGGAGTCACGCTCTTTCTAGGATTTTCTGAAGATAGGGAAGGAGAACCTGTTCTTGATGAATCCATGGCTGCCACACTCAAAACCAGAATATCATCGCCAACATTTGTTCTGGATGACGCATTCATGGGGACGGGTATCGTCGGTGGTCTTATGATTTCAGGCAAAACTGTAGGACTCGATGCCGCCCGTCTGGTTGACCGTATCCTGCACGGTGCAAACGTTCAGGAAATGCTGCCGCAACCAGTCCATAGCGAATTAATTCTGGACGGTAAGGCACTGGCTCGATTCGGCATTTCCGCACCCGATAAAGCCACAATCGTCAACCCACCGGAAGTGGTTGCCGAAGCTGAAAACGCCATCCCGGCCAACGCGGCAGGGTGGGGCGTGGGAATAATCCTCTGCGTAGGACTTTTCTTCCTCTTCAGACGCTACAAGCCATAAATACAGGACATCTGCACCATGACCATAACCGAAACAGCCCCCCCAGCAATATAGGCCATACAACGGGTAGAGCACCTGACGTGCCTGAATATCTCTGCCATCTTGAAAGCAGAATATTCATGGGTATGTTTTTCGTGTTGAAGCCAAATCATGAAAGCGCCATCCTTTTTTATCCAATCTTACTCCGCCGGACAAACGTCTTCATGACCAACCCGTGTCGTTCAAAAAACAATCTGTAAAGATTCTCACACAGTATCAGTCACACCCCGCTTTGATGCGTCATGCCTTACGTCCACGGCCAGCACGCCAAGAACCTCCCCCTCTCCATTCCTCAAAGGCGTGGACACTGTCAGGCAATAGTCATCAATGACTTTTGAGTGATATATATTCGACACATATGCCTCACCTGTACGCAAGGGTTCATGAAACCAGTCACGGTGAGACCAGTCTGTTCCGACGCCACCCTTGAGTGTTCCAATTGGAGAATCGTGTGCCAAGGCACAATCCGTCACCTGAATACCATTCGTATCTGTGATCCAGGCTATCTCCAGGCTCGGATTCTCCCGCACAGCCCGGTGAAGAATATCCTGTTGTTGTAAGCAATCAAAACTGGCCAGCAACGGCTCCCGAGCCAACTCAGCAACTTCTTCCTGCACTGCGCCTTCACCCAAAAGCATGAACAGTCCATAGAGTTTGGACAGCGTCTCAATCTGGTCGGTCAATTCGGCGATGGCTCCTCCTGTTTCACCCACCGCCTGAGCGGTTTTGCTGGAAACAGCATCAACTTCCGAAACAGCTCTATTAATTTCTTCTCCTGCGGCTGATTGCTGACTGCTTGCGGCAGCGATAGCCTCCACCTGTTGTGTTGTGGCCTCGAAAAACTCCATGATTTCATTCAACGCATCGCCGGACTCTCCTGCCAACCCATTGGCCGAATCCACTTTTTCAGCGGCCATGTCCATGCCTCGAATGTTCTCTTGAACATCGGCCTGAATGTCGGCAATGGACCCGCCGACTTCACGGGTGGCGTCCATGGTTTTCTCGGCCAATTTGCGTACCTCATCCGCGACCACGGCAAACCCCCGTCCAGCCTCACCGGCCCGTGCCGCCTCAATGGCCGCATTCAATGCCAACAGGTTGGTTTGATCAGCAATGTCGGAAATAACCGTCATCACCTTATCAATGGAACTGGCCTTGGCTCCAAGGTTTGCGACTTTGACCTTAAGCTGCTCGGTAATGGTATGCACATCGCCAATGGAATGAACAGTCTTGCGAACCACTTCAGCCCCTTCACGGGCACGATTATGCGCCAATTCGGCGGCCTTGGACGCGTCCTCGGCATTTCCCGCCACTTCACGGATGGAACCTGCCAGTTGTTCCATGGATGTCGCGGTCTGTTCCACGCGATGACTCAGGCTGTTGGCTCCTTCCAAAATCCTGTCGGATTCACTATTCACCACCCCCGAAGCCTCTTTCATACCGGTAACAACTACTTCGAGCATACCGGCGGCCTGAAGCATACCTTCACGCTGTGCTTTGGCCGCATCGGTCCGGGCTTGCCGTTCGCTTTCGGCCTGCACCACGGCGGCTTCTGACTCTACAGCACGAGACTGGGCCAACTCGGAAGCGACTTCAGCTTCCTGCATCTTATCACCCAAAGTATGCACCATGCATTCAATCGCTTCCTGAACCTGCTTCAATTCACCCTTAAATTCCCCTGATGCCACGGCATCCAGCTCTCCCTCAGCCACCTTACCCGCGTATTCACGAAGCCCATTGAGAGGACGGAGCAGGGCGCAACGGAGAAAAATCAATGTCACAATGAGGATGCCTACCGCAGATGAACCAGCCACAATAATGGCCGCATTTTCAAGATTGCTGATTGAGGCCAAGGCTTCGGAAGCATCTATTTTTACGACCAATCCCCAAACAGTGTCACCCACCGGGACGGGCGCATAGCCTGCCAGAACTTCATGACCGCGATAATCTATCGCATCCATACTGCCTTTTTCGCCTGCCAACCCCTTACGCGCAGGTAACGTATCCATGGCACCACGCCGAGGAGACGCAAAGGAGGCCTCAACGCTGTATTGTTCAACATCAGAATAGAGATCGGACCGCATGAGCCTGTCCTGACCAACCAGATAGGCTTCACCGGTCTTTCCCATGCCAGCCCGAGGACTCATGACCGCATTCACGCTTTCTACAGGAATACGGAGCATGGCCACCCCTTCAATCTCTTTTCCATACCGCCTGATCGGAGCAGCGATAAACGCACAAGGCTGACGTTCCAAAGGAGAATAGGGGTGGAAGTCGACAAAGACCGTTTCTCCAGCGAGAGCACGTTTCCAAGCCTTCTGGAGCCGACTTCTGGAAAGGTGACCTTTGGCAATATCTTCGCCAAGCTCACTGCCACGGGTAACAGAAAAAACAATGTGTCCTGTATCATCCACTATCAGGGCATCGGCATATCCACGAACTTTAATCCAAGGAAGAAACTCGGCAGACACCCGTTTTAAAGCATGGGCATAATCCTCGTTGCTGATATCCATCTTCCGCCCAGGCTTGGCTTCATAAAAAACGATGTCCCGCAACCGGACCAATGCGCTGTAAACGTATCGGGCCTCGGAATACATGGTGATGTCCTTGCTCCAAGTCTCTGTCAATACATACAAATCATGAAGCTTGGCCTCCTTAACCGAAGCAAGCTTGCTTCTGGCCTGATCCTTCAGACTCCCGGACGCGGTATACAGACTGTATCCAACCATGCCTCCTAAGGGCAGAATGCCTATAAGCAAGCAGAAAACGAGCATTTTCACACTGAGTTTCATTATCTCTCCTTCCGTAACTGTCCGAAGACTTCGGACAGGGAGAGCAAAACCTACTCTTCAATCACGTTAAATCGACACGATTTGTGACAAACACACGACCGCAGTGTGAAAAATATCCGACCTTTGTGTGACAAGATGAATGGTAATCATTTCAGTTTGAAATGATTCAGGACGAAAAGAATATGGCATAGAAAACAGCCATGCCCCAGACAAGACAACAGAGACAACTTGTGGCGGGAATCATCCACCATTTCAATTGCACAGCCTTGCCGCGGAATTTGAAGGAACCACAACAGCGAAACAACGATAAGATCATCTGCATAAGCAGGCCGGAGACGGCCAATGCAGGCAAGGCAAGGACCCAGAAAATTGGGTCGGATATCCACATACCGGTCATCAGGTCAGCTCATCACCCATTCTGCCAACAGGGGAGGGCGGGCAAAACCACGAATCTGCTGAAAATGACATAAAGCAGTCAGTTCCACACCATTTTTAATAATGGAAACAGGCCGGTCGGACGAAACCACAACCACCACGATATCCTCATGTTCAGCCGTGAACCTCAATGCCGAGTTAAACCGCGCACCACGCGCCCTGTTCTCACCGGGAACGGATTGGCCATCCATAAGACAACCAAAGCCGTAGAGTTTCAGATCTCGTCCAATATGCAGTGCGCCGTCCAATTTTGCCAGTGAACAGGCGAGCTTGAGCTGACTGCTTTCCTGAAGGTCCAACGGCTTTTCAAAGTGCTGACCCGCTGTCTTCAAAAAGTTTGTACCCGCGTCTACGATCAACGTGCACCCATGCTTGCGGTCACGCACCCGGTTAACCATATGCGAAATGATATGGAGCAGGCCGTGTTGCTCCTCCATGTTCAAATCGGTCTCCAACAATTGTTCTTCAAGCTGAACCAGATTCGCCTTGAGATTGGAAGAATGGAAACGACCATCAGAAAAACTGCACACCAGATCATCCTTGATCCACAAAAATCCATGGGTGCCGCTGAATTGTGCTGCCAGATACGCTCCCGGCATGGGACCAATAGCTATGCCAAGCACGGTGGAACCGTCCGAGACCAAAACGCGCCCGGAAAATTCAACGGCCTGTAGCAGCTTACGCACATGTTTGGTGTCGGAAAGACTTGGCTGTTCATGCAAAGGGAATCGGCAGATCATGCGTACCTGATCGAGCTGACTCGGCTCAACTACCACGATACGACCTCTGGGCCATGCACCTTCTTCCTTGGTGCCGGACACGCCCATAATAGCGTCCAAAAACGGGTAAACACGTATCTGCGTATCCAACCACCCCAAACGACTGCGTTCATCCACAATAAAATTCCGAATGGCATGATTGGCACAATGCTGCAACATGAACCCGGCTATATCCAAACCCATGACATTGCACGTTTCAAAATTCTGAGAAACCAGCTCTGCGGCATACTCCAACCAATTTGCGGTCGGTCCCAACGAACACATATCCGGATGTTCCTCGGTAAACCACATTTGATAATGCATAGGACGAGAACGTGCTCCCAGAGTGATGATACCTGACAGGTCCAGTCCGGCCTTGTCAGAATCAATAATCTCCAATTCCTGACCTTCCGGCGGTTCTCCCCGCCATTTATTGGAATACAGATAGTAATCCCGAAGCTTAGGTTCGTGACCTTCCAGCAGATTTTGCGGATCACATATACGAGGAGGAGCGTCACCGCTCTGGGCGTACACAACTGCGGCTCGACTTGGGGGTGAAAAATGCGACAACCCTTCGCGAAGTCCGTCCAAAATATGGAATATACAGATATTCTCGAATGATGCTTCAGGCATTACCGACTCCAACTGTCTCAGTGGCTCCCCAAATGGGATTCATGGAAAACGGTAGGCCAAAAGTCTCAAAAATGTCCAGAACGAACCCGGAAAACTCTCTGTTTGGGTAAAAATTACCCTTTTACAGCGATAAGAACATCAGCAAGTTCGCGGATCACGCCTTCGCCGCCACGAGCTGTTGTAATATAGTCCGCTAGGGCGAGAATGGAGGGATGCGCATCGGATGGTGCAACTTTGAACCCTGCCAAAGCCATACCAGCGGCATCATTGACATCATTCCCGACAAATAAAACTTCAGCCACGGATATGGACCGCTTGTCCGCCAACTCAAGCAGGGCGGATGCCTTGTCACGGATGCCATGAATGGCTTCCAGCTTAATTTTGTCGGCTCTGGCTTTCACCACCGGATTGACTTCCGTGCTCAAAATAACCTGTTCAAGACCGAGCTTACGGATCATGCCAACTCCCATGCCATCGCCACGATTTGCCCGGATATATTCCCGGCCATCCTGATCTACGGACACCGTGTTGTCTGTCATGACTCCATCAAAATCATACACCACGAGCTTGACTTTATCGGCACCGGGCAAACCGCGCTGGGTCAAGGCGATCATCTCGCCATCCAAACCAAGATAAAGCGGCTTGTCGCCCATAAGTTTCTCGGCACGCCCTCCGCCGTTGTCCAGAATGGCAGCCACAGCTTGTGTCACATCCGGCACCTCAATGGTCACAATGACACACCCGCCGGCCGTGGTATCTTTGGCCTCCACAAGACGCAGGCATTGCCCAAACGCCCCCATAAGCAAGGCGTCCCAAGCGAGATTGAAGCCAAGGGCCTTCTTATAGAATGCGGAAGATTTTTCGATATTCCTGACCAACAGGGTGACGGGAGGATAGGCTGTCATCGTGGCTCCTTTGGATTCGTTGTTTGCGCAACAGACTACCTTGCTCGCCCCGATGGTGCAACCGCATGCTGAATAGGACCATCCCGCATACTGTTTAAAAAAATCGACCCCTCGCACACTGTGTTTACACACTTGGCAAGGGGCCGATCACCTACACACAACATATTCTTCTCATGATTTCATGGTGTTTCCGCTGTTTCTAGAATTTAACTCATGTTTATCCAGAAAACACAATCATTATATTTCACCCACATTTTGCACCAATCCCGCCTTTTCAACGCGCTTCTTTTCCTTGCGTTCCTTGCGGCGCATAAGCAGATCCCACTCAAGAGGCATAACGATCAATGTCAAAGTGGTCGCCACACATAATCCAGTCACAAAGGTCGTAGCCATGGTACCCCAGACCATTGAATAGTAGGGAATACCGAGAGCCATGGGTAGCAGGCCCAACGTCGTGGTCAACGTAGTCATGAGAATCGGCCTGAGCCTGATACGAACTCCTTCACGAATTGCTTCGGCGCGACTATAGCCCGCGGCATACAGCCGGTTGATAAAATCGAGCAGAACCAACGAATCATTGACCACCACGCCGGTCACACCCACGGTCGCGATAAAACTATTTACCGTGAACAACGAACGGGTGAAAAAAGTACCAAAAACCACGCCGGTCAAGGCAAACGCAACAGCCGACAAAATGATAGCTGGCTGAACATAGGACTGAAACTGACAGGCCAAAATGGTGTACATAAGCATAATCGCAATGAAAAACGCATACATAAGGGAAGTAAATGAACGCCCTGTAGACTCAAATTCACCGGCAAAGCTCAGAGTCGCCCCCGGATACCGATTCTGAATTGTCTCATAGTACGCCTTCACATCATGCACTACGCTGGTTGCACTGACCGACGCGCCAGCCCGGATGTTGGCCGTCAGGGTGATGGCCCGTTGCCCTTGGAAACGATTCAACTGCCCCGGCTCACGGTAGCTCTCAACATCAACCAAATCCCCCACACGAACCGGCCCTTGATCATCTTCAAGAATGGGAATATCCAAGGCATCTTCCGGCTGTTTCAGAAACCGCTTGTCAATTTTCATGCGTAGGTCGATATCCTCATCCGCCGCACGAAATTTGCCGACAAATCGGCCATCGAGAATTCCACCAGCCAAAGCGATAACCTGCGCCGGAGTCAGACCATATTCAGAAACAAGACTGGGTATGGGACTGAATCGAAACACACGATTATCGGTACCGGTGTCAGCGGTAAAATCAATAAGATTTTGTGATAATGCGCTATTATTCTTGATCCAACCATTGATATCATTTGCCAAAGCCAGAACGGCATCCTGATCCGGACCGAGCACGCGAATATTCACGTCCTTACCCGCAGGCGGCCCACCTTGTTCCGGCCAGACACGAAACCTCCATCCGTCTGTAGCCAATGGTTCAAGTTTTCTGCGCACGACTTCGAGCAACAACTCCGGGTCGTTATCCGGATTTTCAATATATTCCTGCTCTCCCTGAACGGGCAATTCCACGGTCACAATGGCCCGATTGGACCCGAAAATATTTTCATAATCTTCATTGATGTCCATGCCACCAAGTCCTGAACACGCCTTGGTCGTACCGGGACCAAAAGCCAACACTGCCCGCGACACTTCCTTGGCCTTTGCCGAGGCAGTATAGACATCTGTCCCTACAGGGCCTTCCATTGAAACATAGTAGAGCGTATATTCATCTGGAAAAAATTTGATGCGCAACAGGGGCATAACGCCGGACACTGACACCCCAAGCATAATGACAGCCATCAGAAAAGCCCCAAAGACCACACTCATGGATTTCCATTTATGCCGCATGGTCAATTGCAAGACTCCGTCCACCATTCGCTTCAAGGCAATAAGAAACTTCGGATCCTTGCCGTGAAATGATTCCTTTTTTGCCTGCACTTCCAACTTTTTCGCACCCGGCCAATCAAGAAAATGCGAAGGCAAAATGAAGAGGCATTCCACAATGGAAGCGGCAATGGCAAAGCTGACCGCCTTGGGCACCTGTGCAAAAAATTCGCCCGTTGACCCTGACATGATCAGCATAGGCAAAAAGGCAGCAACCGTCGTCGATGTTGCGGCGAGGACCGGCAAAAACACTTCACCTGTGCCGACGATGACAGCTTCTTTAAGCCGCAAACCTTCCTGAACGTGCCGATAGATATTCTCCACCACCACGATGGCATCATCCACGATAATACCACTCACCAACACAAAGGAAAATAACGTGATTTCATTAATGGAGTTATTGGTCAGCCACATGATAATCATGGTCACCAAAAAGGAAAAGGGCACGCCCACCGTGGTCAGCATGGCGTTACGGAAGCCCATGACAAGCCAGATGCACACACAAACCAAAACGATACCGACCAACAGGTTTGATCCCAACGTACTGATATTCTCATTCACGTTGATCCGCTGATCCTGCGTCATGACCGTTTCGACGCCTTCTTTGTCCAGCACGGACTTGAAAGCCGCCACGACCCTTTCCACCTCAGCACCAATATCAAGCGAATTCCCTTGGGGTGTCTTAATAATCTTGATGGAAATGGAATCCTTGCCATTGACCGAAGAAACAACGAACGGATCCCGATAATCCATGCCCGCATGACTCAGCACGTCCCCGACGGTCACAAACGATCCGTCAAGATCGCGACGAACCACCGTGGCCGCAATTTCATCACGGGATCGAAATTTTTCATCCACCACAATAACATATTCACCGGAGTCACTGACAAAATCACCAGCAGGGACCGACACGTTGGCCCCCTCAAGAGCCTGCCCAACCTCGTCAAAGGTCACTCCCAACTGCATCATTTTCTGCGGATCAAGCGACACATGAAATTCACGCTCGTATTCGCCATCAATCTGGACTTCCTTAACTCCGGGAATGCGTTGCAGTGGCAACTTCATTTCCTCGGCCATCAGGGTCAATGCCCGGTTTGATCTATCACCCACCAGATTAACAGATATGACAGGAAGCCACTCGGAAACCCTGATAACCATGAAGCTCGGAGGGTCCATCTCATCAGGCAGGTCGTTCTGCACAGACAACACTTTGAAACGTAATTCGTCATACAAAGTGTCGTAATCAGTATCATCCAGAAACTTGACCATAATGGATGCACGCTGGCGGAATGACCGGGACCGGATGAATTCCACGTTCTCCAGATCCTGCAAGGCATCCTCTATCTTGCGCGTGACCAATGTTTCTACTTCTTCGGGGCTGGCACCGGGCAGGAACCCACTAATGATAACCTTGCCCATGCGCACGTCAGGATATCGTTCAACCGGCAGATCAAAGACGCAAAAAACACCCACCACCATAAGCAGCACGAACAAGAGGTTCACGAAGACTTTCTGACCAAGCGTCAGACGTATCAAATTCTGGACCGGAGAATATTTTTTCATCGTTCGATCCTAGACAGCTATGGATGGAGCAAAAAGATGTCGCCGGGCTGTACATCGGGGCTTGAAACACGTCGCTTATCGCCATCTGCAGAACCGAGCAGGACAACTCGCACCCGTTTACCGTCCGGGGTCATGAGAAAGTGCTCTTCATACGCTTTGATAAGCGCAGAAGAGGGCACTTCGACAGCGCCGCCGGGGTCTGGCAATTCTATGACCAACTCGCACCGGATACCGCCACGAAATTCAAAATCACCCTTGGATATTTCCAGATCCACATTGATTTTACGCGACTGAGGATCAAAGCCGGGGGAAACTCGTTCGACCTGTGCCTGAATCGTACTGTTCAAATCTGTGAGCCGAAGCGAAACCGTCTCGCCCATATCTTTCAGCGCTCGATATTCTTCACTGGTCAAGGCAAAGGGGATAAGCAGGACATCGTAACGCCCCAACTCTGCGACCTTTTCGCCTTTGGTAATCCATTCGCCGGGTTCCACGTACCGGGTAATGACCTTCCAACCCGACGGGCCGGTCAGCGAAAACCGTTTCATGCGCTCAATGAGCACCCGCTCTTCCACTTGTTTGGCACGAAGTTGTTGCAGGGCGGCCTGATGGGCCCGCACGTTAGAATCCAGAGTGGACTGAGCCGCATTCTGATTCTTGACCAGAGCCTCGTACCGCTCTTTTTCCTTTTTGTTGTAAACGAGATCACTTTTCAAACGTTGCTGATCAGTCCGATTGGTATCCAGATCCAAACGAATAAATGTCGTATCCAACTGCGCGAAAAGACCATTTGCGCCCAACGTGTCACCCACGTCAGCCGTAACGCTCTGCACTCGGCCGGATTCCTCAGTTACAAGGGTCATGGAATTTCTGGCACGTGTAAAACCAGTCAACGCAGATCGACGGGCGGCAGACTGTGCCACGAATGTCTCCGTAGACCTCGGAGGAGGAGTCTGGCTCTGAGCTTCTGCTTCCGCGGCCTGAACAAGCCCGCTCCCGGGTACTGCGGCCTCTGTCGTGGCCTCGCTGCCACAACCGCCAAGCAAAAATATTCCCGCCAACAACAAGGGGAGTCCTACGAGAAAAATTCTTGAGCATGATTTATATATGTGCATGTCATCCATCCTTTTTTCCAGGACGCATCCAAAAATCAAGAATGCTATCCACCAACATATCCATATCTACACCATCATGGAGCACATCGACTTGACCTGTACTGACAAGATGCGCCAATCCGTGAACACCGGACCACAAAGCAAAAACAAGGGTATCGACATCCACGGTGCCAAAATACCCGGTATCGATACATTCTTGTGCCGTATTGCGAAAATGCGTGTATGAATGCATGGAACTGGCTGCCCATTCGCCATCAAGATCAACCTGATCACAATTTGTGCTGAACATGAGATGATAATATTCAGGCTCACTCAATGCGAACTGAATATAACTTTTACCCCCGCTACGCATACGATCCATGGGGTCCGGGTAACGCTTCATCCCTTCATGCTGTCGCTCGACATATCGTGCAAAACCTTCTTCGCGAAGCACCGATAAAATTTCACGTTTATTCTTAAAATATCGATAAATAGCACCGGGGCTATACTCAATCACACCAGCAATCCGACGCATGGATACATTTTCGAATCCTTCCTTTACAAAAAGATCCTTGGCCGCATCCAGGATGCGACGACGCATCTTATCCCTTTCTCGCTCACGCCTATTTTTCGTACTCATAATTGCCTGCTAGCAAACTGCGTTCACTTTGTAAACAGCGTTCACAAAACTTCACAAAGTCTTAACTCAATACCACATCACTCTCATCTATCGCGCTCACTACGATACGGATTTCATAGCGCACCGAACTACAATATGATGAAATGGACGTATTATATTGAAATAAATCGGTCCTGCTGAATTATTATATTTGACCACTGTCGCGACATGAAATCGACGGGTATCCGTTCCACCGTCCAAATCTTCCGCAACAACTCCGATGATTGCATCCAAATGCTTTTCTTTACCTTCCGCGACCCAAAATGTTTCTTGATCAGATTCCACGACAGTAAAAAAGTCTACCTTTTCTCCGGGGGTGGAGGGAATCGACTGTTCAGTAAACCGCTTCTTGTCCGGTATTTCCTGTTTGCCCTGCCCAAGAGACTTCAAAAGCCAGACACGCACTCTCCACAACGCCCGCATCCAACCAGGTTGATAGGACAAAACTCCGGCCACAAATTCAAGCAGGGAAGCCTTGCTCTCACCGGATTTTACGTCGATATGATCAGCATTTTTCATAAACTCGGCCAGAGACTCAACATGTGACAACCGTTCATCATTCATAGCTTCTCCTGACAAGAACTCCATCGAAGACAACGTCCAAGAGCGGTTCAATGCCCGCCATTTGAATTTCAGGATCAAATATTTCGGAGGTCAACCCTTGAATCAAGCCAGTAAGATAGAGACTCCAACACACAGAACCGAGAGCCAGTGCATCAACATCACGTCGAATTTCACCACGTTCCTTGGCTGCATCCACAAGAGTTATGACCCGGATCATCATTTCTCCGACCTGGCCATCAAACTTCTCTTTCCATTCACCTGTTGCAAAGACCGCTTCTTTAACTACGGTTTGAAGAAAAATAATATTTGCTCCGTAATACCGATACAGCGACCCGGCCATTGAAAGGAATTGCTCCTTCAGAGAACCATCGACCGGAACGGATTCGACAGCCTCAAACGAGACATCAGTAATTTCGTCATAAAAAACTGAAAGGAGCAGGGTGTTCTTATCTTTGAAGTGCAGAGAAATCGTTCCAAGTCCGACCCCGGCAACTTCTGCAAGGCCACGCATGGTCGTTTTCTCAAATCCATATTCAACAAATTGAGCCCGTGCGGCCTGCAATATTTTTTTTCTGAGTTCGAGCTTTCGTTGATCGCGCAAAGTTTTTTTTGCCATTGGGTTATCCTCGTTTTATGAATACGTTCAGTCAATGAACGTGTTCATAAAACGACTTTCCCTTTGTGGTCAACCCCTAAATGCGGAGGAGATTAAAGAGTGATCTTGGTCAATATGACCGTATCCCTCCAAAGCATATTTCAAAGCATTATTTGTACTCTTTTCTCAGTATGACATAGAATAGCTAGCTATATACAAAGATATAGCTAGCTATTCTAAATCAATTAAACCCCAGATTATTCTGACTATGACTTCAAAACGTCGAGAATTTCGACATTAGCGGCCTGCCATGCAGGGTAGGCTCCCGCGATAACACCAAGCAAGCAGGAACCAACCAGTGTGATCAATAAACTGGCGGGTTCAATGACCACGGGCAGTCCAGCAAGAGAACAGCCGACAACGACCAATACAATTGTTGCGAGTACACCGAATCCACCACCGACTGCTGCCATGAGTCCTGACTCAAAAAGAAACTGACGGATGATATCGCGTCGTCGTCCACCCACTGCTCTGCGCACACCGATCTCAACGCGTCGTGCCCGGACCACCAAAATCATAATAGAGAGGATACCAAGACCACCGACGCCGAAGGAGATAGAGGAGGTGATGCCACCCAACGTTGTCATGAGTTCCAAGGCTTGCCGTTGCAATTTCATGGCATCCTTAGGCGACATCGCACTAAAATCGTCAGCCTCACCAGGGTCGATGTTATGACGCTGACGCATGATCGACTGCACGGCACCATCCACCACATCTCGACCAGCATCTTTGGATAGCCGAAGGAAAACGCCACTGATCCATGTCTGGTTACTGGCTCGACGCATATAGGTCGTAATCGGCACAAGCATAATTTCATCCTGGTCCGTCCCAGAAACATCACGTCCCTTAGCTTCCATCACGCCAACAACCCGAAAACTTGCTCGATAAAGATATATTTGCCGACCAACAGCACTCGCAGGATCATCGAACAAGGCCTCGGCAATGGTTTGTCCCAACACACAGACCATGGCTCGATCATCAACTTCCTTCCAATCAAAAAAACGCCCATATTCCGGCCTGAAATTACGGATCGCCTGATAATTCGGTCTTGCTGCCAAGACTGCGGCATTCACGGCATTTCCATTACCGCGCACCTGCATTGATTGCGTAACATAGGGGGTTCCCTCCAGAACGGACGGGACACCATCAATCAAGGCTTGCGCATCCTGAACCGTAAAGTTTCTGGTAACGCCTGAAAGACGAGCATTTCCACTTCGAGTAAAGCGCACTTGCCCGGCCATAACGGAATACAAATTGGGACCAAGTTTTTCTGTCTCCAATTCAGCACGTTTGACCATGATCTTTGAAACATGCTGAACACCTGTGAAAGCCAAAGCACCGAGGAAGACACCCATCATAGCTAAAATTGCACGCAACTTGTGGGCTGAAAGTGATGATATGGCAATTCTAAAATTAAGTGGCAGCATTATTTGGTTTTCCGCCGCAGGCGGTCAAAATTTTATTTATAGAAATCTCTATTCCACGCCATGTTGCCATTGAATATATGTTGCCACAATCGCTCGATAGCATGCCCGGTGTTATTTTCATCAAGCGGATCTTGCTCAATCATTCGCAAACAAAATTCATAAAAGTCCCTGGGCCGCGTCCTGATACGATCTCCAGTAACACAGAAATTTCCTGTCGGCGCACGAGCAATGATCTGCTTCGGCATGGTCACGGAAAACAACCGCTCAAAGATTTCACCCACAGGTATGTCCCGCCCCCATCCGGACCACCGCCCCTCATTCTCCGGTTTTCGCAAGTCATGGGGGTGACCCAATCGATCACATTTAAGTTTGAACCACGCCAAGCCTTTAAAAGGAATTGCACGATCTACAATATCTACAAGCTGATTTTTAAGTGTTTCTACAGTAGCACGACCTCGATCATCAATATGATCAAAAGGGTCGCCCTGCAAAAATATATTCATAGCAGCAAGTTGGTCATACTCTTTCAAGATATGGGTAAAATAAGTATGCGCTTCTCGGCCAATATTCACAAGAGGCCGGGCATTTGCCACTGGCATATTGCTCTTGTCGTACACTACGTAATCATAGTCGAGTGCATCAATCCAATCGATATTTTCTGTGTACTTGGCTATGATCACTTTGACATTATCACGCATATATTTGCCTTCAAATTCATATTTTTAACCGCAAACCTCTCCAACATTATGCTCAAATTCCGATTTTTCTCTTTCTGGCAATGAATTTCTTCACCGAAAGGCCGTACTTTTAAGAACATATCTATGTGATTATTTCTTGATCAGAAAACATTAAGCCACACCTTAATCATATATTTAATGCATTATTTTAAACAGATGAATAAGATTAACGTCACTTTTCCATCAGATTATCATCAACCAAGGGCACGCTCCAAATTTTCAGGGCACACCTATCGAAACCACC
Organism: Pseudodesulfovibrio nedwellii; assembly: GCF_027923765.1. Lineage (NCBI taxonomy): Bacteria > Pseudomonadati > Thermodesulfobacteriota > Desulfovibrionia > Desulfovibrionales > Desulfovibrionaceae > Pseudodesulfovibrio > Pseudodesulfovibrio nedwellii. Next base: position 2,499,569 of record NZ_AP026709.1, read on the forward strand.
CAACTCCTCATTAAGGCAAATATAATTTTAGCAAATCATGCCCCCGATGAAACCAAGGGCACAAAAAAGAGCAGGGCAGCTAATTCTTGAGCCAAGACTAGCTCAGCCAGGAATTCGGTTCAACCCATTTGGACAGGATCAACCAGAGATAACTCGAATTTTTCTCCAAGGGCCTTTACGGAATCGCGTTGCATACGTTGTGGCAAGAACCAGAACGTACAAAAGAATACACATCCAAGGGCCGTGAATTCCCTTAATATCCAAAATATGCAGCGCAATAAGCGGGAATACTATACAAAACATGGAAGTCATCACCATGGTCTTCATGACAAACTTTGTGTCACCGGCCCCCTTAAGACCACCGACATACACAATTGCCACCGCATCGATCAGTGTAAAAACAGCAGCATACCGCATGAGCATAACCCCCATGGTCAGTACAGCATTGAATTCAATCTGTGTTTCTCCGTGCGCCTTGAAGAGATTCATAAGTACTTCTGGGAAGACAATAAACAACAGTGCCATAGCGCCCATGTACGCCATTGCCAAATGCAAAACAGACTTGGTAGCATAAGCTGCCATGTCCGGTTTTTTGTCACCCATAGCCTGCCCGACCATGATGCTGGCAGCAACATGCAACCCAATAGTTGGCAGAAATGCCAGAGTGTAAATGGAAAACACGGCATTGGTGGACGCCAATTCTACCGGACCAAACCGCCCAACCATTAATACGAAAAATGAAAAAGCGAAGAGATCAAGAAAAAATTCGACACCGCCGGGCACTCCAAATCGCATGAACCGTCCAAAGAGTTCTCGATCCAATCTCCATGCGGACCGAACTCGATACTTTTTTTCGTTTTCGGCAGTAAACACCATAAAACAATAACAAATTACAGGTACGACATACCCTATCACTGTCGCTATTCCAGCACCAACGATGCCTAGTTCAGGGAAAGGACCTATTCCGTTAATAAGACAGTAATCCAAGGGAACATTTAGCGTCATTGCCAGCAAGCTCACAAGCATGATCGGTTTTGTCATGCCTCGTCCTGAATAGAAACACGATAGACATCCGCTCACTACAAAAGCGCCACTGCCCAAGATCAATATCCGAAAATATGCTATTTCCAATTCCATTATTCCGGCAGGATGCCCACTCAGCTCAAAAAGAGGACGTGCGATAAACCACAATGAAGCTAGAATCATCCAGGAGGGCACACAGAACCATAATCCCTGCCAGAGTGACCTGCCTACCTCTAAAGGCCTTCCAGACCCTGTATACTGTGCGACAAATACACCAGCGTACTGAGCGACACCAAGAAAAAAGGCAAGAAACATAAACGCCACTATACTCGCAGGTACAGATGCCCCTAATGATTCCGTAGAATAATTTCCAAGAAACATACGATCCGTGAATGTCATAACGGTTGAAGACACCATGCTCACGACAAGTGGAAGGCCTATGACAAGTGCCTCTTTATACCCACCTTTTGCATGCCATCGCTTCATCAGGGACATCAACTCCTCCAAATGAATTTATATATAAAATAGGACCAAATCCATTGCCCCATTCCTCTTCCTATATCAAGTCTATTTTTTTTGTATTCTTAGCAACCTATATATTTTCATTCTGCCCGACCCTCTTGTTCTTATGAAATCTCCATGATACGGTTTTTATCCAGGCCACCGATATACAAGGATAAACATGCCAAATTCAGAAGATTTTTTCTTTTTCTCTCACATCTCGAATTTCCGCCGCCTTTACGCAAAAGCGCTCAGCACTCGCCTTGAGCCATACCAAGTGCGTCCTGGGTATATCGATATTCTTAACCGGCTCTGGAAACGGGACAACATTACGCAAAAGCAACTTCATGCGCAGCTCGCTATTGAACAAGCCACACTTTCCAATTCATTAAAACGCATGGAAAGGGATGGGTTGATTCATCGAAAACGCGACCCAAAGGATCGTCGTCTTTCCCACATCGTCCTTACAGAACACGCAATATCTCTTGAACCCACTATTCAGACGGCAATTGAAGAACTTCAATCTGTCATAAATGTTGGCCTGACCATCAATGACCGTCGATATTTTAATAGGATACTCAAGCAGATGACCTCACATTTGGAATCAGACATCGAAGATCCATGTCTTGTCCTTCTTGACGAAGTTGGAGACGAATAACTTTTAACTCCAACAATCAGCAAACCATAATGATCATTTTCGAGTTTTACTTAAGCCCATTCACACTTTTTTCTGATTTGTTCTCTCGATTTAACTTCAAGCATCCCTAACTAAACATGTGATTCTTGTTTGCGATTACACTTGCTGTTTGATCACGTCCAACAACTCACTATTAATTGCTTGTTTTTATAGACATAATCTAGTTTTTTTCTTGGGTATTCCATGGGAAAATTTCTTTCTTCAAGTGTTTAGGCAACCTGCAATAGAATCCACGCTTTTTAAAAAAAAATGTGGGTTTTCCCCATTATTTTTTAGACTCAAATTTGCTATAGGCTACCGTAATCGACAACAACGTCCTGTAATTGTTTTTCATCACGGCTTCTCTAGATTATATCTAGACTTTGTAGGACAACGTTGTACTTTGTTGACAATCTTTGACTCCTTGTGTCAATGAATGAACATCATAGGTCAAATTGTGACATTATGGACAACAAAGAAGCACCCAAGCCCCCGACCCTATTCACAGTACGTGAAGTTGCGGACTTTTTACGGGTGCATCAGAGAACAGCGTACAGGCTGATCACTGGTGGAAGCATCAAAGCGATCAAGATCGGCAGTCAATGGAGAGTGCCTGAAAAAGATCTGCTGGAATTTATAGAGAGTGGATGGAAGGTTGCCGCGAACAAAAGCAAAGATGCCGCGAAGCCTGATCAATTCAAACTCCCCTTGGATTAAGGAGAAAAGGCATGTCAAAAAAAATGGTTGGCGGTCACGACGGAAACGATCCGATCCTCAATGTAAATCTGCCCAATGATTTTGGTCAGGATCTGGGGGTTGCCGGCCACCTGATTGGCGAAGAAATGTATTTCGACGACGACACAGGTATGTTGACCATGGAAAAATTATACCGTGATGAAGAAGGCAAGCTCGCCTACGGTATCATTTCCGCCATAGGGCATGCGCGTGAACGTCGTGCTTATCGCCTGGAAGAGCGTGAAGATAGCTGCATCGTTTCCAATGGCAGCCTGAACCTTGAATTTTCCTATGACGAACTCTTTGAACTGCTGGCTGTTGCCATGGAATCTGAAAAGGAAAGTTCCAGCCGTCAAGTCAGTAAACAAGTTCGTCGCAGACTGGCAGCCAATGAATAAGACTACGCTATTATAGACAAGATGAAGGGACCATGTGGTCCCTTTTTTTATTCCATATAGGTATGTTGTCCTGTTGACTCCATCACTGCACACCAATAATCCGAATGCGTATTAATGCTTCGCCTTTTGACTGTCACTAAATCCAAAGGTAAATGCACCAGACTTGATTTAAGTCGCGTAACTACCATACCAGTCTTGCCGGCCATGGCCGCGTGCACCGCATTTTGTCCAAGAAATCCGCAATAAATACGGTCTCCGGCGTTGGCTGGAACAGATCGTATTATGTAACTGGGATCAATGAACTTCATATTAATCTCCAGATCCCGTTCGCGAAAATACTCTTTCAAACCATTAATGATGAATCCGCATATGTCGCCCAACTTGGGGTTTCCTGACGGGTCACGCTTCAATGTTTCTCCGAGTAGATCCTGACCAGCACCTTCAGCACACACAATGATCGCATGATCTCGATCATGCAAACGCCTTTCAACAGCCTGCAACAAACCATTTTCGCCTTCGAGTGCAAATTTCTTCTCTGGAACCAGCAAAAAATTTACCTCCTGTAGGGCGAGGGTGGCCTGTGCCGCAATAAAACCAGCTTCTCGGCCCATCAGTCGAACGATTCCAACGCCTTTATCCACTCCCGTGGCTTCAACATGAGCACACTGAATCGCTTCGGTCGCCTTTTCTACAGCAGTATCAAAACCGAAAGAACGGGTTATGAAATTAATATCGTTATCAATGGTCTTGGGGATCCCGATAACCGCAATCTTTCGTTTTCGTTTGGAGACTTCTTCAACAATAGCTTTTGCAGCCCGCATGGACCCATCACCACCGATTACGAAAAGAATATTCACGTTCAATCGTTCTAAAGAATCCACAATTTCTTCAGAGTCTTGCAACCCACGAGAGGAACCGAGAATAGTCCCGCCAAATTGATGAATATGTGACACATTCTGCGGAGTCAGTTCCTTGATCTCATACCCATAATCTGGAATGAATCCTCGCAGTCCGTTGGAGATGCCGAAGACCGTACGGATACCATAGTGGTAATGCGCCTCATTGACGATTGAACGGATAACATCATTAATCCCTGGACAAAGGCCTCCACATGTCACGATGGCGCATCGAGTCTTTGACGGATCAAAATACAATTTTCCGCGAGGGCCTGCCTTTTCAAATTCTTTTTGGAGGACGCCGGCCTTAATTTCACTCATTTCCTCATCTGTCAGCATAAGCGTTACCGGTTTTGACTCATCGACATATCGAGGATTTCGCACTGGCGTTTTCACTTTTGCAGGCCCAAGTACCGGTATATCTGTGAAGAACTTCAGACTATTTTTCGCCATAACGCACACTCCAAGGGTTACCCCTGTCTCTGAAATCTCATCAAATTGTTTACCGCGCCCATTGCTACCACTGAGAAACTTTCGGCTCCGGCAATTCATCCACCGATTCAAGCAGCTCTTCAGGACGAGTCGTGGCCGCACCCACCTGAGCTACTACAACCCCGGCTGCGTAGTTGGCCAAAGTGCATGAAGTCAATAAATCAAATCCGGCAGAAAGGGCGAGGGCTGTGGTGGCGATGACTGTATCACCAGCACCAGTCACATCAAAAACTTTGCGGGCGAATGTGGGAATATGTCTGACTAAATTTTTCCCTTCAAACAAAGCCATACCATCAGGCCCCAACGTGATCAGAAGATTGTTACAATTCAACCGCTTGAACAAGGCTTCACCGGCTTTCAAAACGGATTTACGATCTGTCACTGTCATGAGAGCGCCTTCGCCCGCCTCCTTTGTGTTAGGAGTCAAGAGATCAACGCCTTGGTACAAATCATAATTCACGGTCTTTGGATCGACCAAAACCTGCGGCCGCACCGAACATGTATCTACAAGAGCCATAAAACGATCCATAAAAGTACGTGAAATGAACCCTTTTCCATAATCAGACAAGATCACGACAGGGTAGTCATTCACTACAGATTCAAGAATAGTAAATAGCTCATCATACGCCTCATCACACAAGGGGACAGCCAGTTCATGATCAACACGAACCACCTGTTGATTATGTGCGATAATGCGTGTTTTCTTCGTGGTGGGGCGGCTTGCGTCGCGAATAATCCGCGTTTCAATTCCCGCTTCATTGCAAAGATCATCAAGAAGCGCACCGTCCCGATCATCACCGACCACAGAAATAAGCAGTGAGGCGCCACCAAGATCAGCAATATTCCGGCCCACATTACCTGCGCCGCCCAAGACCACAGATTCCTTGTTGACGTTGACCACTGGCACTGGAGCCTCTGGTGAAATACGGTCCACATTGCCAATCAGGTAATGGTCAAGCATAAGATCACCGATTATCAGCACCTTATGACCAACCAGAGATGCAACAGCGTTTCGAATCATATCTCGTGACATAATAGAGTAAACCAATGTTTTTACAGGTTATCAAATTTTAAAATCAACCGATCATCAAAGAACGATTATCCCTGTTGTGCCTCTATGATCATCGTGTTCAGATCATTATTTTATCACCAAGGCACAACCCTCGTTGCTGAATTAAACCAAAGAAACCCCAAGCTTTTCAGCAATCAACCGCAACTCATCTTCTCCACCATAACTAACCGTAACTTTGCCTTTTTCAGGAGACCCGGAAAGTTTAACTTTAACACCCAGCATATCAGACAACGATTGCTGCAAGTCGACCAGGCGAGGATCTAAGGGCTTGAGTTTGGTCTTACCGGTCTTTGCTACTGCCTCAGCTCCAACTTCCTCAGCACCCGGCAATCGACCGTTCTGCTTGAAAAATGTTGCCTGAGCCTCGGCTTGCCGAACGGTCAATCCGTTTTCTACGACCCGATGGTGCAGGGACTCTTGTGCATCCGCAGCAGAAACAGCCATTATAGCCCGCCCATGTCCCGCAGAAATTGCCCCTTGCTGAATGTCGACTTGAACACTGTCAGACAAATTGAGCAACCGCAACGAGTTGGCCACAGCCGACCGACTCTTGCCAACCTGACGCGCAAGTTCTTCCTGACTCAAACCAAATTCTTGCTGTAATCGCTGGTAGCCGAGGGCTTCCTCTACTGCGTTCAAGTCTTCACGCTGCAAGTTTTCGATCAATGCTATAGCTAGGCTTTCCTGATCAGACATCTCACGAATTAAGGTCGGAATCTCAGTCAAACCGGCTCTTTTAGAAGCACGCAAACGCCGCTCACCAGCAACCAATTCATATGTATTATTACTCAATGAACGCACGAGTATGGGTTGGAGCACCCCTCGAGTTTTGATGGATGCAGCCAAATCACTCAGGCCCTCCTCCGAAAACTCGCGACGGGGCTGATGCGGGTTAGGAGAGATAGTCCCAACGGGGATCATTCGTACTTCGGCTGAATCCGAGGTGACTTTTTCGTCCTCACGGACACCGCCCAAAAGGGCATCTAGGCCTCGACCTAATCCCCGATTACCTGATGTCATAACAATTCTCCTCACGCTTATGATTACACCCTTGCTCATTATGGCTGGAGTGCCTATATAGCCCCGAAGACAAGCGAAAACAATCGGAGCAATTATGTCTGATCATATCAACGAACTCTTTGATAAAGACGGCAAACTCATTGGAGCACTGCTTTCAGCAGAGGCTTGGACTGCCGTCAAAAAACAGGTTTTGGATTCACTTGGCATCGTTGAAAAACATGCTGAACCAGAAAAACCTGAACCACTTTCCGACTGGGAAACCCTTAAAGACTATTGGGATTTCGACTATCCCGTGGATACCGATATAGCCTGCGAACACTGCGGCAACTCCACTCAGGACTGGGCCAAGGATAATCCGCGCCGCTTCAGGCTGACCAGCGCAAACCTTGCGGGCCTTGTTGCCTTCAAATGCATGAAGTGCCAATCCAAAGTTGTCAAAAAACACTTCAAAGATGAACTCACCACTGAGTGTACACCGTACCGGGATTCAAAAATAACATCCAAAGAAGGGCGGTACGACCGCTGATCGCCACTTTCTCAGACTTCCCGTCATAAGAAACACATGACGGGCCGCGGGTTCAAAGAACTCACTCAACCCACCGAAGCCGTGCTCTTGGCCACTTCCTGAGCCAGCGCCAAGTACGCCTCTGCACCACGTGATTTTATATCATAGTTGATCACGGGTTTTCCAAAGCTCGGCGCTTCAGACAACCGTACATTTCTCGGAATTATTGTCTCAAAAAGGTGCTGTGGGAATGCCTTTCGCACCTCATTCTTCACCTGCCAAGACAATCTGTTCCTGGAATCATACATCGTCAAAACGACTCCCAAAATGCCCAAATCCGTATTCAGGCGCTTACGTACTAGTTCGTACGTCATGAGCAACTGCGCAATACCTTCCAAAGCGTAATACTCACACTGCAACGGAACCAACATCTCTTTGGCTGCGCATAAGGCATTCACAGTCAAGAGACCGAGAGAGGGCGGGCAGTCGATGATTATAAAATCGTAATCGGCATCAACTGTTTCCAGCAACTCCCGCAAATAGTACTCGCGGCCGAACTTGTCGACCAACTCGATTTCAGCACCGACCAAGTCCTGCGTCCCCGGCAAGATATCCAGATACGGAACCCCGGTTTCACAAATGGCTTTGCCTATTTTTTTAGGATCGAACAGTACGGAATAGATATTCTCACGCTGATCGGCAGGGTAGAATCCAAGACCACTGGAGGCGTTTCCTTGAGGGTCACAATCTACCAATAAAACCTTTTTTTCCATCACAGCCAATGACGCCGCAAGGTTAACTGAGGTTGTTGTCTTACCAACCCCACCTTTCTGATTTGCTACAACAATTCTTCGTGCCACAAAACCCTCTCTTTAATGCTCCAGTTCTCTCTCATGTGGGTATTTCGAGTGTTTCACGTGAAACAATTTACTCAATTTGAAATGTTTCACGTGAAACAGAGTCTGCACTTTCGTTCTCACTGTCGTAGGCTGAATAAATATCTAACGCAAGCGGAGTTACGCAAAAAGTGGGAAAAGAACAAAAAAAAGAGCAACCAAAGGTTGCCCTGAGAATCAAATTATAACCCAAATACTATTTCTGATAATATTCGCGGTACCAATCAATAAAGTTGCGAATACCTACTTCAATGGAAGTATCCGGCTTAAAGCCGACATCCTTAATCAGATCACTCACATCTGCCTCGGTAGCGGGTACATCTCCGGGCTGCATGGGCATATAATTATAAATAGCTTTCTTGCCGACAACTTCCTCGATCACCTCAATATACCGAGACAACTCAACGACAGCATTATTACCTATATTATAGACGCGGTAGGGGACCTTGCTGGTACATGGATCAGGGTTGTTGCCATCCCAATCTTCGTTCGGGGTCGCAGTCTTTTTAACCACACGGACCACACCCTCAACAATGTCATCAATGTACGTGAAATCACGCATCATCTTTCCATAGTTAAAGACATTGATCGGCTTTTCTTCAAGAATATTCTTGGTGAATAAAAAGAGTGCCATATCAGGACGGCCCCAAGGACCATAAACAGTGAAGAAGCGAAGGCCAGTCGTGGGCAAGTCATACAAGCTCGAGTAGGAATGCGCCATCATCTCGTTGGATTTCTTAGTCGCAGCATACAAGCTCATGGGATGATCAACACCTTCATGAGGATTCAGCGGCATTTTTGTATTCATGCCATACACTGAACTACTGGACGCATAGGCCAAATGTTCAACCTTATTATGACGGCAGCCTTCGAGAATATTCAGAAAACCAACAACGTTGGAATCGATGTATGACTTGGGGTTCTCGATGGAATACCTGACACCGGCCTGTGCAGCCAGATTGACAACGTGTGTAAATTTTTCCTGTGCAAAAAGATCACTCATGGGCTGATCATCTTGGAGATTAATATTCACATGCTTAAACAGATCGTTTTCCTGCAAAACAGCCAGACGAGCTTTCTTGAGATTAACGTCATAGTAGTCGTTCAGATTATCCAACCCAACAACTTCATGACCTTCACCAATCAGGCGCCTAGAAAGATGGAAACCAATAAACCCGGCCGCACCGGTAACAAGTATCTTCATATTTTTAACTGTCCCTTATCCCCGACTCTTGGGTCAGGATTAATGGTTCGGAAAAGAGTCACTGTCATCACCCCACTGCGTCAACCGAATGATCTATCCTCAATTCGGGAAGTGAAAGTGTTCTCCGCTCATACTCCACACATCTCCCACAACGCAAGTGTGAAAAAATTCATTTCCCGATGAGACTGCGGTTCATTCTATGCTTTTTCAAATGAAAAACAGAAAATCATCAAAAAAAGGGCTTTCGCGAACGACAAACCACCCAGAACCTGTTGATACACAAGGGTTTACAAAGGGGGTTGCTCAATTTGCCGTCTCAAGCCATTTAAAGAAACTTTTGAGGCTCCCGCCTGAGAACAGGCTCCCGAGCGCTTCAAGCGCACGTAACGCGCAAAAAAACACACACTCACCGTATAAAGGGAATTACAATCTGATTTTGAAGAGTTCTTCGACAGATATTTGCTGCTCATGCGGCAACATGGTGATGAGACGAGCAAGAGGCTCAAGTTTATAAACGGTCACCTGTTCAAGCATATATGTCGTCAAGGTCGGATCTGCATCTGGCAATACAACCTTCAACGCTTCTTCGCCAAAACAAACAATGTTTGGTGCTCGCCACTGTTCCCATCCTTGCCAAAACATCTGGGTACTCGGCTGAAGGGATCCACCCGAAAGAGCTGCAACCGGCCAAAAGTTCATAGTGCCTGTTGGCCACTTGAGATGTGCCTGAATATTCTTAAGAGCAGAAGAACGTCGGGAGTCGGGTTGCCCTCCAAGGTCAAGACCAAGTTCCATATAGGTCATGATAACTTTGGGTGCAGGAGATTTTGCGAATCGCAAAAATCCGGACCACGGCTCAGGAAGGGAAGGGGCAACATGGGACGGAGCAGATTGCTGAACCGGCTCACTCTGAACAGATGCCTCACCATGAGATGGTGGGGCTGAAGAAACAGACCGGACATCAGTATGAACCGTCGGAACCTGTTGCACAGGTTGGTCCACGGGACCACTATCCTGACACTCAACTTCAGTGCGCAGGACAAACTCTAAACCGGACTCAACCCACGGCCTCAGGCTTTCGCGTGTTTTCAGTCGAGCAGAAGGTGATCCCATAATCTCCACGCCACTTCAGTTTTTGGCAACTGCGGCCACAACTCTTTGCGACCCTGTGCATCCAATACAAACATTTGGTTTGTAGCCACACCGAATCCGCTGCCAGATTTGGAAATGTCATTAGCTGCAATAAGATCAAGATTCTTCGTCTCAAGTTTGCGCGCAGCTTCATCCCTAATGTTACTGGTCTCAGCGGCAAAACCAATCAATTTTTGAGAAGTCTTTTTGGTCGAACCAAGAGTTTTCAAAATGTCCTGATTAGCCTCAAACGCAACAGTTATACCGGACCCGTCAGATGTCGTCTTCTTAAATTTCTCATTGCCAAAAGGAACAGGACGGTAATCCGCCACAGCGGCTGTCAGGCAACCCATGTCCGTTCCAGGCCACAAATCCGTACAGGCTTCAAACATCTGATGTGCCGTAGTGACAGACACTCTGGAAATTCCAGCAGGAAAAGAAAGGGCAGTAGGACCGGTTACAACAGTGACATCAGCGCCGCGCAAATAAGCTGCCATGGCCATGCATGCGCCCATGGTGCCACTCGACGGATTGGACCAGAATCGTACAGCATCCCACGGCTCTCGGGTCGGCCCAAGCGTGATAAGCACCTTTTTACCGACAAGATCCTGAGGGCTGATGGCCTTCAATGTCGCAATTAAAATTTCATCAACAGAAGGCAAACGGCCAGTGCCGGTATCGCCACAGGCTACATGCCCGGACTCAGGCTGAATGCGAATATACCCCAACTCTTCAAGCATGGCCCAATTACGCTGAGTAGCCGGAGCCGACCACATGCGAGGATTCATAGCTGGTGCGATAAGCTTGGGGCCAGGAAACGCGAGAGCCTGACAAGAAAGCATGTCATCTGCCAAACCAAAAGCAAGCTTGGCTATGGTATTGGCGGAAGCAGGGGCGATGACCATGACATCAGCGACCTGTCCGGGTTCAAGATGATCGAAAGCCGTCTCCGAACCAAGAGTGTCCTTGAACATACGCGTATAGACCGGCGAAGCACCCAATGCCTCAAAGCTCAAAGGCTGAATGAACCGGGTACACGACTCAGTCAGGGTCGCCGAAACCATGCAGTCGGCCTCCTGAAACGAACGCACCAGATCAAGCACCTTGTAGGCGGCAATTGAACCGGTAACGCCGAGATGGACACGCTTGCCCATAAATCCGGCAAATGTGTAATGCGGTTGCATGATACTACTTGCTCTTGAGTCCGCTGCCAGAATCCTTAACCTCCACCGCAAAAATGGTGGTCATAGCCTTGGCAAAGCTGTCATCAATCTGAATGATACAACTCTTGTTGAACTTTTCAAAATTAAGAACGTGGACTGTGCTCGCCTTATTGTTGGAAATAAGAGTCCAGTTATCTTTGGTCATGTTGTTCACAAAATACTGGACCAGCTCAAGAACTTCCACACGGCCGGAAAAGCGCATGATGGCCGCACGAAATTTTGCATTGTCCAGCTTATAGGAATCATCGGCGTTATAGTCGATCTCCTTGGGAATCATGATATCGTCGAAATCAAGATAGTAGTCCGGCTCCTGATACTGCGCCTCAGGCGACTGACCAGAACTATCGGCTGAAGAACTTGTGCCAGTGGTCGTACACGCCATAAGCCCGCAAACGAGCATGAGCGGCAACAACAATTTAATAAAAATACGCATGGTCTTCTTCCTCCGAATAACTTGAAATGTATTCAATGCTTCAATCGATCTACGATGTCGGCTCTTTCAGCCTGTCGATCTTGTCTTGCAGATATTTTTCCATCTCGCGCCTATCCTTACGGAGACGAACGAGTTCCGATTCCAAAATTTGCAACTTGGCCTTAATGTCCGACGTGTCGAACGTCAACTTCAAAGCCATCTCCTCAATCTCAGCATCCTTCTGTTCAAGAGCCTGTGTCTGCTCAAGAAAATCATCAGGTATACTACCCTCAGAAACTGGAAGCTGCTTCAACTTCTTCTGGCTCCGAGCAAGAAGGACAAAGGCTGTCTTAAGCTTCTGAATATCTTCCTGCTGATTATCAATAATGGTCTTCTGATCAGCAATCACACCCATACAGGAAGCGACTTTGCCTATCACATCATTAAAAGTGGATGCCAATTCGGCATATCCTTCAGTACGAGGAGCAGGCACGTTTGCCCTATGATCGACTTCGATGGTCCGTGGAAACTCGGTTCGCAGGGCATCATCAATCTCGGACGTCACACGTCCTTCACCGTACAAACGGGATATGCGCTCGAAAACAACGAGGGATTCTTCAGGGTACTTTGTGACACGCCCCATCTTGCGGCCCCCAAGAAAATCCTTGAATAGAGCAGCGTACCGACGAGCCGTCGGTGCAGGAATACGAGTGAGTTTGGCTATCTCAGCCACGGAAAGCCAATTCATGTATATGGAATACCATGAATACCGCCAATATCAAGCCCCAAGCGTAAAGTTAGGCATCTTAGAGCTAATTTATTGGTATAATTGAGAAAGAAAAAGATTCCGTTGAATTTCTAGGTGTTGTACAACACTGAGTTCATACAAAAGATGGATATATATTTATGGAAATACCTGAAGATTACCTGCTTGAAAGCTACAATTATGACCTTCCCGAGAAACAGATTGCCCAGGAACCGGCTGATCGTCGCGATGGCTCACGCCTTCTGGTACTGAACCGTAAGGCCGAAACAACGACGCCTTCCACGTTCAAAGACCTACTGGATCACTTGCCTGACAATGCCTTGCTCGTGGCCAACAATTCCCGCGTCATTCCTGCTCGCATATTCGGCACCAAGGCGACCGGTGGCAGAGTGGAATTTCTGCTGCTCACGCCGCTGCCGCTCATTAGTCCAACAGAAAAAGATGGATGGATGACCGCTTCAGTCGAAGGCTTGCTTCGCGCATCCAAGACACCCAAACCCGGGTCCACCATCACCTTTGCCGACGATTTTCGTCTGGTCACAGACACGGCAGGGGAATTTGGGCGTTGGCAGGTTGAATTGCAATGGAAGGGCGACCTAACAGAATTATTCACCCAACACGGCCATCTCCCGCTTCCGCCCTACATCAAACGGCCTGACTGCGAAGCAGACAGGGAGCGCTATCAGACAACGTATGCCAATGAATCCAAAACCGGGTCTGTGGCTGCTCCCACAGCGGGACTGCATTTCACGCCCGAAATACGCGAAAAGATCAAGAGTAAAGGCATTGAGTGGGCTGAGGTCACACTCTATGTCGGATACGGAACGTTCAGTCCGGTCAGGGCCAAAGACATTCGTGACCACAGCATGCACTCCGAATACATCGAGGTACCTGAAACAACCGCCGAAGCCATTCTCAAGGCAAAAGCGGAAGGTCGTCCCGTCATAGCGGTTGGTACCACGAGTGCCCGCACCATGGAGGGTATGGTTCGTGAATCTGGCCGAATCGGAAAATATGAAGGTGAAACAAATATTTTCATATCACCGGGCTATGATTTTAAGGTCATTGACGGTATCCTGACCAACTTCCATTTGCCAGAATCGTCGCTCATCATTATGATCTCGGCTCTCGCTGGAAGAAAAACCATTCTCTCAGCCTATGAGGTTGCTCTGAAAAACGGCTTTCGCTTTTTCTCCTATGGAGATGCGATGCTTATCATATAGCTGGTTATAACCTTTTACTATCATTCACAGAACTGGAGTAATACATGTCTCGAATCGAGGTCCAGGAAGATAGGTGCAAAGGATGTTTGCTCTGCACCACCGTCTGCCCTGTTGACATCATCGTCCAGTCGGACCGGTTCAACGTCAGCGGCTACAAAGTTGCTGAGGTACCCGAAGCTGATGCGGACAAATGTACCGGTTGCGCATCCTGCGCCATGATCTGCCCAGATGTGGCGATCACCGTTTACCGCACCCCAAAAAAGAAGGGGGGCAAATAACATGACCCAAAAAGCAGAACGCATTTTTGTTAAAGGTAACGAAGCTATTGCACGCGGCGCTCTGGCTGCCAAGTGTCAATGTTTCTTCGGCTATCCGATCACGCCCCAGAACGACATCCCGGAATTCATGTCTTCGGAAATGATCAAGGCTGGCGGCGATTTCGTCCAAGCTGAATCCGAAGTGGCCGCAGCAAACATGCTGCTCGGTGCCGGTGCTACCGGTATCCGCGCCATGACTTCCTCCTCTTCACCGGGCATGTCCCTGAAGCAGGAAGCCATCTCATACATGGCCGGCTCCGAAGTCCCGGCGGTTATCGTCAACATGAACCGTGGTGGACCGGGTCTCGGTGACATCGGTCCGGCTCAGGGTGACTACTACCAGTCCACCCGAGGCGGCGGTCACGGTGATTATCGTCACTTCACCTTCGGCCCCGGCACTGTCCAGGAAGCCTACGACCTGACCATCCGCGCCTTTGATATCGCCTTTGAGCACCGCACACCGGTTCTCATCCTTGGTGATGCCATTCTCGGTCAGATGAAAGAACCCATCACTCCGTGGGAACCCGAAGGAGTTGAATCTGAAGGCGGACATGATTGGGCAATCAACGGTCGTGATGACGGTCGCGAAAAGCGTCTCATCAAATCCCTCTTCCTTCAGGAAGGTGAACTGGCCGAACAGAACAAACATTTGCAAGCCAAGTACGACTCCTGGACCGATCTGGCCGAATGCGAAGAGTTTGAAACCGAAGACGCCGATCTCGTTATCTGCGCATACGGCTCCATCGGCCGCATCGCCAAATCCGCCGTCCGCAAGTTCCGCAAGGAAGGCAAAAAAGTCGGCTTGTTCCGTCCCATCACGCTGTACCCGTTCCCGTCTGCACAGCTCAAGGCACTCGCAGACCAAGGCAAGCGTTTCCTGACCATCGAACACAACCTGGGCCAGATGCTCGACGATGTCCGCCTCGCTATCCGTACAGTGACCGATTCAGACTTCTATCCCATCTATCCCGGCAACCTGCCCACCCCGGACGAGCTCGAGGAGCCAATCCTCAAAAGCCTGGAGGGTAAATAAATGTCAGAAATAAATGAAAAAATAGTATTCGAAAAGCCAGAATCCGTCATTGACCGGCCCACCCATTACTGTCCCGGCTGCCATCACGGCATCGCCCACAGACTGATCGGTGAGCTGCTCGACGAAATGAACCTGGCCGAAAAGACCCTTATGACAACCTCCATTGGTTGCTCGGTCTTCCTCTACAATTACCTGAACGTGGATGCTGTCGAAGCTCCCCATGGTCGCGCGCCTGCTGTCGCCACCGGCGTCAAACGTGCTCGCCCCGACCATTTCGTTTTCACCTATCAGGGTGACGGCGACCTGGCTTCCATCGGCATGGCCGAAATCATGCACGCCGCCAACCGTGGCGAAAAAATGTGTGTAATTTTCGTCAACAACACAGTCTACGGCATGACTGGCGGCCAGATGGCCCCAACCACACTCATTGGTCAGACAACGACAACTACCCCCGCAGGGCGTTGCATGACCCACGAGGGTGCGCCCATCCGCATGACTGAAATCATCGCCTCCCTTGGTGGTGTCGCCTTTGCCGCACGCGGTTCTCTCGACTCGGTCAAGAACATCCGTAAAGCCAAAAAATACATAAAAAAAGCCTTCGAATTCCAGGTCAACAACACCGGATTCGGCTTTGTCGAACTGCTCTCCGGCTGCCCGACCAACTGGAAAATGACGCCGCTGCAAGCCAACGAACGTATCCAGAAGGAAATGATCCCATACTTCCCACTCGGCATCTACAAGGATGTGTCTGAGGAAGGGGGTGTCTGCTAATGCGTTACATAGATTCCATTATCGCGGGTTTCGGCGGCCAGGGCGTCATGCTCATTGGCAATCTGCTGGCCTACGCAGGCATGAAAGACGGCCTTAACGTCACCTACATCCCGGTCTACGGCCCGGAAATGCGTGGCGGTACCGCCAACTGCACAGTCGTGCTTTCCCAAGAAGACATTGGCTCGCCCATCATTCACAGGCCCAAATCGCTCATCGCCATGAACCGCCCGTCTCTGGACAAGTTCCAGACACGTGTAGAAGACGGCGGAGTGCATATCATCAACTCCTCGCTCATCGACATGGAGTTGGCTGATACTGATCGTCTGAAATGCTACGGCGTTCCCTGCAACGAGATCGCCGACAAGCTGGGTAACACCCGCATGGCCAATATGGTCGCCATCGGTGCATTTGTGCAGGCTACCGGAATCATATCTCTCGACGCCGTCATCGGCTCCCTTGAGAACGTGATCTCCGCGCGCTATCACAAGCTCATTCCCGCCAACACAGAAGCCATCAAGGCCGGCGCCAAGCACGTCAGCTAGATCGGTTACTCGGTTTAATTAAAAGCCCGCTGTCAGCATCTGCTGACAGCGGGCTTTTTTGTCTCCGACGGCTAGGGGGGCGAGGGTAAAATCAAGACAAAGAAATTAAGAAGACTGTCAAGATGACTATTTATACCTATCGAATGATTTGAGTATACATTCCTTCACATTTCAAGGAATTGGGGAAAACCGGGGATATGGTGGTCTGGATTCTCAGGGGTGATCCTTGAGAACGAAACTGTGGAGGATAAAATGATTCCATATTCCTATTCACTCAAGCACGACCAAAATGGTCGCATTATGGAAAAAACCGAAACTGTGAGCGGCAAGGCTGTCGTATGGAAATATTCATATGACAAAAAAGGTCGGCTGCAGGAAGCGCATCTTGACGGGCGACTGATCTGTCAGTGCCACTATGACAAAGAAGGGCGCCGCATGCGCGATTACCTTCCGACCACAGCTGGCGCGAACTACCGGGATTACACCTACACCATGGAGAACCGGCTGCTTCGGGCTGGAAATAATTCGTACACACACGATGATAGCGGATTCCGGTCCATCTGGTCCCATGGCGGCACCTATTATCTATACAAATATTCGCACGATTACCGCCTGCTCAGGATGGAGGTGGAAGATCAGAATCGGGTCTTCACCTACCGTCATGACGACAACGGCCAACGCATTGCCAAGTATTGCAACGGCCAGTTGGTCGAGGCATACGCATGGCTCGATTTCGTCCGCCTTGTCGGCTTTCATGACGGACAACACGGATACGAATTCGCCTATCAGGACGAAACCCGCACCCCATACGCAATGCGCCGGGATGATGGAGTAATCGCCTACCTCTTCTATGACCAAGTTGGAAGTCTCCGAGTCGTTGCCGACCTGGAAAGCAATGTGATACAGGAAATTCTGTACGATCCATTTGGCGGCATCATTGAAGACACTCAACCGGACCTGCACATCCCAATCGGCTATGCCCGAGGCCTGCACGACCGCGACCTCGGCTTCGTCCGCTTCGGCTGGCGCGACTACGATGCAAACACCAGCAGATGGACCGCCCCGTACCCCATCGGCGACAAAGGTGGCGACTCAGATTGGTATGGGTATTGTCTGGATGATCCGATGAACAGTGTAGACCCATTGGGGTTGATCCTATGCAAGGTCTCATTAACCTTGGCGGCCAATATATTGGCATTCATGAAAGGCTCCCCATATTGGCACATGGCCAATGTGGATTACCAGATGGCGTCGGCCAAAGTCCCTTGCATGGGGTAGGGGAAGGATTCGCGGCCCACGGTCATTTCGCCGGTGAGCGTAAACGTAGTGCGAAAAAGATCGTTGGGGTCAATAATTGCTGAACCGGTCGATTTATACATGATGGGAGCCATCATGGAAAAATCGCGGATATTCATTTTTTCATTTTCAATTTCAGCGGTAAAAGCAAAATCTTCAACGCTCTTGTCGCCGGGCAGGACCAGCCGTTGTGATCGGATATCCACCCAGCCAGAATGCGGAAGTTTGGCTCCATCCGGCAGGAACAGACTGCCTGAAGCACGCAAAGTGCCCTTGAAATCACCGAAACCAAGCAAATATGTCAGGTTGAGGTCTCCTTCAAACTCGAACACCCCATTCGAAAACAATTCCAAAGTACACTCAGGCCCGCCGGTATCGAGTCGAACAGTAGCCAGCGGAGAAAAGCCCATGGTCACATAGGCACGCTTGAAATGAAGAGCGCCCGGAGTTTGGGCCACCGTGACCTTAAAATCTCGCACACGAAAACTGAACGGACCATCTCGGTCCAGTCCTTCCCAGGTCATCCCCACAGAGGGAAGTTGTTCATCAACACGGGTCAAAGCAGACGCCCATATCTTATCCCACGGCGTAAACAGTGCGATTCCGATCAGGAACCCCAGCATAATAAGAAAAAAACGAACCAGGATTCTTCCAGGCAGTGAGGAATTTGTTTGCAAAGAGGGTTTCATCGCAGCCCTCTCATCGTGCCAGCACGAGATGTACGTCTGCCAGACGCGGATCATCGTTGTTACGGGTCAACGTAAAATCAGGGGTTTGCAGGCTGGCGCGATCACGTAAATCTTGCAAAAAATCCGTCAACATAATCAGCGTAAGACCAGTAAATGTAACCTGTACTCCTTCTACATTCTCATCGAGGTGAGTGGAACGAATGGAGGTCAGACGATCTTCAAGCATCCTGTCGTCAATGATGCGCCACGTGGCATCCTTGGCCGACAGATGAGCGAGATCACCTCGTTTGGCACGCAAAGATTGTATGCCATGCACAATGGGCACAACCCGTGCGTACTGTTCCTTTTCCGCCTCAATCTGTTGAAGAAGGGTGTTGGTAAAAATATATGCGCCCACGAACACAGAAAAAAAGACTCCTGCCAGACCAAACAGCGCCATCTTAAAAAATCGCTGCTGAGCATCAGGAGGCCAACTGCTCCATGGATATGTTCGTTGAGTGCGAGCCATTTATTGCAACTCCACATTCAGACTAAAAACTATACGGTCGCCCACAGGGTCACTTTTATACAACGAAAAAAGGTAATGATCATCATCAGTCAGCTTATCAAAATACGTGGTAAATCCTTGTTCATCCCCAGCAAAAGAGCCTCGTACGCGCCCGGTCTTGCCGCTCAAGGTTATGCCCTCCAACCGCAAATTTTCATCCGCAGGACGACTCAAAGCCGCAAGCAATTTGAGCGGATCCAGCCCGATGCTATTGGTAGCCAGAAGTTTGCCGTGTTCAAACTGCAAACGTCCGAACGGCGAGGTACCTATATCCTGCCCGAGAGCTGACATATACTGCGCGTTTATCTCACTTCGAATTTCTTCAAGCTGATTATAATGAAAAAGATAGCGCAATCCCTGTCCGCCAAGGAAAAGACTACCAATAACAAACACCCAGACAAAATTCCGAAGGAATCGTCTGGACGTCTTGCCGGACCTGAATACAGGTATTTTACTGTTGGATTCTGACTTCGTCATAACTCTGATGCATTGAATACGCGAAACCCCGACACTGAGCAAGCCATGCCCACATTCGAAACACCAAACAAGAATCCGCAAAACAAAAAACGACGTACCACGTTATACACGCAATACGCCGTCCACAAAGAATATTTTTCCACTCCGCACCAACACCGCGAGGCTTGGGAGAGTGATACAGATGCTCGGCGAAAGGATTTGAGTTTCCCACAGTCGTAGCCTAGCTACAATGAGGACAGACTCAATCCTTCCAACGACACAGATGCGCCGCTATCGCAAGCCGACTTACAAGCTCTCAGCAGCTCTTTCAACCGACTCCTTGAAACCTTCACGAGCATCCAGAATTTTCTGCGTCAGTCCGTCATCATGCAAAGCAAGAATCTGGGCAGCCAGCCATGCAGCGTTCTTGGCACCGACCTTATCCAATGCAAGTGTACCGACCGGGAAACCCGGAGGCATCTGCACAGTGGCAAGCATCGCATCCATACCACCGAACGGAGAACCGGCCAGTGGCACGCCGAGTACGGGCTTGGTGGTCTTGGCGGCAACAGCTCCTGCAAGATGTGCGGCCAGACCTGCGGCACAGATAAACACCTGCGCACCATCAGCTTCAAATTCTTCAACCAATCGTGCCGTCCGTTCCGGTGTCCGGTGTGCGGAAGACACCGTAAAAACATGATCAATCCCCAACTCTTTCAGTAAATCAGAGCAAGGACGCATCTTGTCTTCATCGGAAATTGACCCCATGAAAATTACAACCTTAGGCATCTCTCTTCCCTCTCGATTGTCCGTTAAAAAAAAGTGCGCCCAATTCAGGCGCACTCGTTTTCACGTATCTATTTCAAACGCTTTAAACCTTTATCAGCTATATCATTTCGATAATAACTCTTATCGAAATGAACCTTGCCCACGGCCTCATAGGCCTTTTCCCGAGCAGCGGCCAAATCATCCCCAAGCGCGGTGACACAAAGGACACGTCCGCCCGAAGTCACGATCTTATCGCTATCGACTTTGGTTCCAGCCTGGAAAACCTTGACTCCGTCCATAGCATCCGCATCCTCAAGGCCGGTAATTTCCATGCCTTTGGGGTAGGAACCGGGATAGCCTTCAGCGGCTATGACCACACCACATGCGGTCTGCGAAGTGGATGTCACTTCAATCTGATCCAGCTTGCCGTCGATGCAGGCGAACATGATCGTCAGCAAGTCGGTCTCCAAGCGCATAAGCAACGGCTGGCATTCGGGATCACCAAACCGGACATTATATTCAAGCACACTGGGGCCGTTTTCGGTGTACATCAGGCCAGCATACAACACACCTTTGAACGGCTGCCCCTTGGCGGCCAGATGACGCAAAATAGGCTTAATGCAAAGTTCAGCGGTCTCGGCATATTTATCTTTGGGAAGGATAGGGGCAGGGGAGTAGGCTCCCATTCCGCCAGTGTTGGGACCGGTATCACCTTCATAGGCAGCCTTGTGGTCCTGACTGGAGGGCAGCATGGCGTAGTTGGTGCCATCACAAAAACACAGGAAGGAAGCTTCTTCACCCTTGAGTGTTTCTTCGATGACCACACGGTCCCCGGCTGAGCCGAATACCTTTTTGACCATCATCTCTTCCACAGCTTCAATGGCTTCTTCTTCAGAGGTTGCCACGATCACGCCCTTACCGGCGGCCAGACCGTCAGCCTTGACCACGAGGGGTGCGCCGCGCTCCTTGATAAAAGCCACGGCAGCTTCATATTCGTCGAAGACACGAAATGCCGCAGTGGGCACGCCCGCGTCGGCCATGACATTCTTAGAAAAAGCCTTGGAACCTTCCAGATTCGCTGCAAAGGCGTTCGGGCCGAAACACGGAATGCCTTCCTGTGTAAGCGAATTTTCCAGTCCGAGTACCAACGGCATCTCGGGACCAACGACGACCAGATCAATTTCACGATCTTTGGCCAATTTGACCAGAGCCGGAATATCGTCATCTTTAATATCTATATTTTCACCAATCTGGGCGGTGCCGCCATTACCGGGCGCGCACAGGATGGATTCAACTTTCGGGCTCTGAGCAAGCTTCCAGCACAAGGCGTGTTCACGCCCACCGGAACCGACAATCAATATCTTCATGAGTAAATTCCCCCTCTATCTGTTTTCGGGATGTACACGGTGTAAGGAAAATCGGTTTTTTTATCAAGGTTGTGATGCCTCCAGCGTCTGGGGGAAAGGGAGAGCAAACCCTTTGGAAAGGGTTCTTTCTCTCCCTTTCCCCCAGACCCCCTATCCCTCTCTTTTCCTAAACTTTTTGGTGCCGCTTCGCGGAGAGGGGCATCAAAATACAATGTTTTGTGGGTATATAAAAATGAATCATTTGTAGAAACCATAAAAAAACCCGATCTGGTATTTTTACCAGACCGGGAGATGGGGTCAGCGAGGGTCGAATTTAGTCGACTTTGACGTATGCCTTGGGGGCTGCACCACAAATAGGACATTTTTCAGTGGGCTCACCGTCCTGCGTATGACCACAGACGGAGCAGATGTAAAAGTCAGCTTCGGCAAAAGTATCAGTATCGGCTTCAAGAGCCTGTGTGTACAGCTCGGCGTGAATTTTCTCAGCCTCGTTGGCGAATCCGAAATAACGCAAGATAGCATTTTCGCCTTCGGCTTTGGCGTCTTCCATCATCTCGGGATACATGGATTTGAACTCAAAAGTTTCGCCCTCGATGGCGGCTTTGAGATTATCCTCGGTAGAGCCAATACCTTTCATAAGACGAAGGTGCGCATGGGCATGAATGGTCTCGGCGGCTGCAGCTGCACGAAAGAGCTTGGCAACACCGGGCTTGCCATCTTTTTCAGCCTTTTCGGCAAATGCCAAATACTTACGGTTGGCCTGAGATTCACCTGCAAACGCTTCCTTCAAGTTTTCCAAAGTCTTACTCATTGTATTCTCCTGTCTCAATTTGGTTGCAGCAACCCGACACAGGTGCTGTGAATGTTCATTTGTTGAAAATTAGTAATGATTCTCAAATAGAAAATCAAGAACTATTTACCACTGAATACAACACAGTGTTCCATTTTGACAATTCACAAAATGCTGACTCTTCAAAAAAATCTCCGATAACCAACGGCGTAAGGCTTGCGAGAGGGGTGTAGCTGCTAGGCGAAAGGGTTTGAGTTTCCCACAGCCGTAGCCTAGCTACGGTGAGGACAGACTCAATCCTTTCAACGACGCAGATGCGCCGCTATCGCAAGCCGAGTAACGAAGCAAACAAAAAAAGAACCGCCTTTGTCTGGGAGGAAAGGATGAATATCCCAGACAAAGGCGGCTCAAACCCGCGTGTTAGTGGGGAGCATTCGCTCCCGGGAAATTAAACGCCCCTGGTAAACAGAGTCAGGGCAAATGCAGCCATGGCGGCAACTCCAGACAAGATCAAAGGACGGCGGGTGTTCTTACGAACAATGCGAAGCGGCGCGTTCTGCGAGCCGTTCTGCAAGGCCATCATGGCGAGTCGAGTATCGTTTTCCATGCTCATAATTTTGCTCCTTTTCGGGTGCCGTCACCCAAACGCTTTTCCATATCTGCACATCTACGGAACAGCGTGTAATCAATCCAATTGTTTTGTTTGATTAACTCCTTCGGTTTTTCTGATGACAAAACCAATCTTAATCGGTATCGATAATTGACTCCATAAAAGAAGGTGATCAACGATATGGAACTCTATCAGCTCAAGACATTCGTGGTGGTGGCCGAAGAGGAGCACCTGACCCGTGCGTCAGTACGATTGCATACGAGCCAACCCACGGTCAGTGCACATATCAAAGCGTTGGAAGAAGAACTTGAAACACGGCTGTTTATCCGCACGCCCAAGGGTATGCGGCTGACAGAGGCGGGTGAACGACTTCGAAATAAGGCGAAGGAAGTTCTTCAGGCAGCAAGGGAATTGACGCTTGAGGCGCGAAACATGGGCGATGAACTGGTGGGTGATTTATCCATTGGACTGAACACGGACGCCGAATATCTGCGCATCGTGCCACTGCTCAATTCTCTCGGTGAAGAGCACCCCAAAATCACCATGCAAATCCAACAACGGGCGAGTACATCGGTACAGGACGCCATTCTGAACGGTGTATTGGACTGCGGCTTCATCTTCGGCGAACCTCGTCATCCGGACATTCATTCCGTTAAACTGAAAGATACACAATTCTTCGTCGCCGTACCGGACATCTGGAAAGACCGTATTCCCGGTGGGCTTGAAGCTCTTGCCGATCTTCCGTGGATCATGGACCCCAGCGATAACCCGTTACAAAAACTGACTGACCCGTTTTTTCGGGCCAGAAACATCAAGTTACCCATTCAATTAGAAGTGGACGGCGACGAGGTTATTCGTGTGCTGGTGGCTGCTGGCAAGGGGGTTTCATTCCTGCGAAAAAACGAAGTCGAAGCAGCCAACCGCATCGGCCAGACCGTCCACTCCATACCCTTTGATGAACTCTTTATTGATGTCCGTTTCGTTTGGTTGAAACGACGGGATCAGGACCCGGTCATGCAGGCCGTCATCGATCATGTAAAAAAATCCTGGGACATCAAATAGGGCGGTTATACACTCCATTCCTTACGGACTATATCAATAAGGATAGACATGGACGGATCGTCTGCCTGATTCTTACGATACACAAAATTCATCTCCAACGAATGACGCCCCAGTAACGGGCATTCCGCACCTTGATTCGACGCCAGCAAACAATCTGCCTCGTCGTCACGCATTACGCCAAGCGCCTTGCCTTCGACAACAAGTGGTCGCATGACTTCTTCCGAATTCACGCTGATAATCTGAGCCGGAACAATCCCATACTCATTAAACAGCTTTACCTGCAATTCCTGAAGCGGACTGTTGCTGGTAGCCACCACCCAAGTATATGCAGAAAGCTCTTCGGGACCGGCCTTGGCCAAATCCTTTTTCATATGCGCGGCTCCCATGACACAATAAAAAGGATCAGCTAACTTAATAGTGTCAAGATCGCCGTAAGGGTTACCGGAAAAAATGAATCCGGCGTCCATATTTCTGGCCCGAATTTCACTGAGAATAACCCCGGAAGGAGATTGGGCAAGCTTCAAGTTAAGACGTGGAAACCGTTCTGCAATCTGATTGAGCAGACCACTGACCTTGAGATACTTGGGATCAGCACACAATCCGAGGGCCATCTGTCCGGTGACGGCACCGCCCAGAGTCACAGCCCGGGCTTCAAGCGTATTGGCTGCGGCAAGGACTTCGATAGCATCATGTACCAGTTCAGACCCTGCATGGGTCAACTCCACACCACGCGCCACGCGGTCAAATAATCGAACACCAAGTTCCTCTTCAAGGGCCTTGATATGTGCGCTGACCGCTGGCTGTGAAGCATGGACTCGCTTACCCGCACGGGTGAAATTTCCCTCTTCGGCCACAGCCACGAAAGTTCTAAGTTGATAGAGTTCCATTACGCCTTGATTCCTCCGACGACTCATCGAGCCATCAGCTTTACTTATAGGTGGTCTCATGCATTGTTATTGGACCAATCGGCTGTCCTTTCCATATGAGTGATTTCAAGGACTTTATCAAATTTGAGGGCAGACCGAGGAGAATTCCATGTTGCGTGAAGAAAAGACCAACGGTTTTGTTTACCTGTTCACACCAGAAGATTGCGATACTTTCTATCGCATGCCCAGAATGCTTAAAATTACCAAGGCATTCCTCTGGGTCGGTGTTGCCTTTCTCATGAGCGTGGGTGTGAGTCAACTGGTCTGATCATCCAAATATAATTTTGTCGCGACCGGTATCCTTGGCTTTGTATAAAGCCTGGTCCGCTCGCTTCACTAATTCATCGCCTGTCTCTCCGGGTGTGTGCATAACAATGCCGAAGCTGGCTGTAATCCTTCTTGGAACGCCTGTAAAAGCAGAATGCTTGACTGCCAAGCGCAGTCTCTCCGCCACCTTGATAGCGCGCTTCTCCCCAGTGCCGGGAGACAGGACGATGAATTCTTCTCCGCCCCAGCGGGCCAAAACATCCCCGTCCCGAACCTGATCTCGAACCAACTGAGCCATTTCACGCAGCACTGCGTCGCCTACGTCATGACCATAAGTGTCATTGACAGATTTAAAGTGGTCAATATCGAACATGATCAGCCCGAAAGCCGTATCAGTCCCTCTCAAACGGCTAAGTTTTTCCATCAGGCTGCGCCGATTAAACGCCTTGGTCAGTGGATCGGTTGACGCTTCCCCCTGAAAATGAACCCGTTCGTCTTCCAGATCACTCACATCCTGAAACGAAAAAAGCCGCATATCCGTGCCCGGAAACTGGTTGAAGGTCACGCTGAAAACCCTTGGCCGTGAACCGGGATTTCGTGGGTTCTCTATGTGCAGCACATGATCGCGATCAACAGGGTCATTGACCATTGATTCGATCCACTTATGCGGATGCCCGTCGTATATTTCATTATTCTGTTGTAGAATGAAATCTTCCAACCCCATATCCAAAGCACACGCACTTTCTGCTGTATCCAGACCGAGAAAAATACTTAAGGGCTGGTTCATATATGTCACATCAACCCCATCCACCAGCACGGCTGGACCGGGGAAAAAATCAAGTAATCGGTACAGAGAATAATCAGCATGAGCCATGCGTCGGGTCATGGAAATATCCCGCGCGCACTGCATGACCGCTTCACGAAGTTGCGAGCCATCCACAGGAAGCCTGAAAAACTTGTCAACGCCCAGTTCCACGGCCTGCACCAGCCCATATGGAGCATACGAACCAAAAGTGACGATCACCTTGAGACTGGGCATGGCTTCGCGGGCCTCTTGCAAAAGAAGCAACCCGTCCAGTTGTTCAATATTCAAATCCATGATCAGGATTTCCGGCTTGAGATCATGAAATAGCCGCAATCCTTCACGTCCATTCACAGCCCCATGGACATACGCGTTCCCGCCTTCCAGCAAATCCACCATGCGTTTGCGCTCCAAAGTATCACCTTGGACCACAAGAATATTCAAGAGAATCTTCCCGTTCAACTGCATGGCGTTCGCCCCTACACACCCATGACATTGTAACCGGAATCCACGAAGACTATATCGCCGGTGGTACCGGAGGAAAGATCTGATGCGAGATACAGGGCACATTTGCCCACGTCGTCAATGGTAATATTACGATGCAGAGGAGCTTTTTCCTCAATACGACCAAGAATAGACTTGAACCCGGAAATACCCGAAGCAGCCATGGTTTTGACCGGCCCTGCGGAAATGGCGTTGATACGTATCCCGGCTTCACCCAAATCCACGGACAAATAACGCACACATGCCTCAAGAGCGGCCTTGGCCACGCCCATGGCGTTGTAGTTGGCAACCACCTTGCCCGCACCATAATAGCTGAGAGTCAGGACAGAACCACCCTTGTTGAGCAATTTTTCATACGCACGACACAGGGCAACCAATGAAAAGGAAGAAACATCCAGAGCTACTTTGTATCCTTCGCGGCTGGTGTCGATAAACCGCCCCTTGAGGTCTTCACGATTGGCGTAAGCGATGGAATGAACCAGAATATCCACGTCGCCCCATTGCTCTTGTACGAGCCGTGCGCCGTCCGCAATCTCTCCGTCCGATGTCACATCACACTTGAACATGAACTCGCCACCAAGCTCATCACAGATAGGTTCCAGCCTGCGCTTGATCGGATCTGCCGCATAACTGAAGGCAATACGTGCCCCATGTTCCTTAAACTGCTTGGCGATGCCGTAGGCGATGGAGCGATCGTTAACAACACCGAAAATAAGGGCTTTCTTTCCTTCCAGAAGCATACGTTCTCCTTTTGCTGGCTCGCAGTGTACCTGCGTTGCGCCAGCATGGCGATAGAAACCTACATGGCTGCGAAGACCTTTTCCAAAATTCGTGCACTGTTAGGCCCACCATTCAAATCAAGACCAAGCGGGGCGGCTTCCATGTCCAAAGCTTTCGCCATGTGTGAAGCGAGAAGGGTGGGTTCAAGGTCATCGGAAGTGATGACGCGCAGACCACCCTTTTTCTCAATACGCCGAGCACGCATATTCTGCTCACGGTTCTGCAAGAAAGGATACATCAGCCCAAAGGTGTTAGTCGCCAACAGATTCATGGTGGTATTGTATCCGCCAAGCGACACGGATAAACGAGCCAGTTCCAGATAGGCCAGAAATCGCTTGGTAAACCGTTTGACCGTGATGTGATTGTGTGAAGCAGCCTGTTCTTTCAATTCCTGAAAATGATCTTCGGTTGCATAAGGACCAGTGAACATAACCAGTTTATGCGGATGGGTTTCATTAAGCTTGGGGGAGGCGCCCATGACGCCGGTGAGCATGTCATGCCCGATATGACCGCCGCCCACGGATGTGACGATAAGCGGGGTGTCCCCCAGATTCAATTCATCAGTCAGGGCCGCCGTCTGGATGGGGTCTGATTGACGCGCGACATAGCCAGTGTAATGGACTTCCGGCACGATCCCGTCCACGCCGGGAAACGTTTCATCGAGCTTCACCAGCTTCGGATCGGAATGAACCAGTACATGATCAAAATTAGGATTCAAGTAGCCATGGACGCGCTCAACCTGCCGTTTCATGTCGTCCTTTTCCACCAAAATATCACGCACACTACATACGGCCTTGCATTTGCCGTATTCACCCTTGCGGACCTTTTTCAGGATAGGCAACAATTCAAAACGAAATTTCTTGCGCCCAAACGGAAACAGTTCGACCATAAAAATATCCGGCTGATATTCAGCCATGATTTCCTTGAACTGACGCAGACGACGTACCAGCACTTCATCGACTTGGGCTCCTTCCTCCAGCGGAATGAACCGGGTAAACTTAGAATCCATCATCAGGCCGGGAAGCTGAATCTGTGTCATGTTTGCAGGCGGATCGAAATCCACCTTGGCACCGCCTGTCACCAAAATGACCTCGTGGTCCTTGAGCCCCTTGACGATTTCAAGCGAACGAAACATATGCCCCACGCCAAGGACATGCTGACAATAAAAGACAATACGCATTTACAGCTCCATATTGAACTGGCCGGGAGCCAACTCATTTTCCAGACATTCGATACGATGCAGTCGGTACGCTTCAAGCGGATCTGGATCGTTCGGCATGAACTCCAAACCGGTCAAGGCATAGGCCAGACACTTGAGCACGCCGTTGTGCGTGACAACTAGGACGGACTTGTCGGGATGTTCCTCGGAAAAATCAATAAGCGCGTCACAGGTACGCATAAGAACATCATTGCGGCTTTCGCCTTTGGGAGGACAAAAATCAAAGCCCTTGTATTCCTGCTGTTTCACCTGCTTCCTGATCTGCTTCAAATCTTCCTTGGTCAAACCTGTCCATTCACCCCAATCCTGTTCACCGAGCCGAGTGTCTTCATGTATGGGTAACCCAAGCTTTTCATTAATGATAGCGGCTGTTTCCTTTGCCCGTCCAAGAGAACTGGTCAGGATGCATTCAAGCCCGCCATCGGCCAAAGTTCCGGCCCATTTTCGAACCATCTCACGGCCTTCTTCACTCAGTGAAATATCTTCTGTCCCCTGAATACGAGACTCACGATTCCAGTCGGTCACCCCGTGACGCATGCAAAAATATGTGGTCATTGTGTGGCTCCATTGCGCACAATATCTTCCATAATGTGCGTCATTTCTCGATAATTATTTTGTGCAGTATGTACGTCCCGAACATATGCGGCGCAGTGCGCTGCCAGTTCGTTTCGCAAAACAGGATTCAAGGCCAACTGCCTGACCCCCGCTGTGAAATCTTTATGGGTTGCATTGGTAATCAATCCGGTCTGTCCGTGTGACACCACCATGGGCGCGCCTTCGTCGTCAGTGGCCACCACTGGAAGTCCGCACATCTGGGCTTCCAGATAGACCATACCCAAGCTTTCCTTCAACCCAGGAAAAGCAAACATGTCACCCGCACTGAAAATGGTTGCGAGTTCCAAACGATCAATCATGCCCAAAAAACGTACCCGTTCACCAAGTAATTCTTTTGCCCGTGCTTCCAATTCAGCCCGACACGGTCCGTCACCACCCACGACCAATGTGATATTCTGACCTTCGGCAATAAGCTCGGCGCAGGAATCAAACAACCAACGCAATCCTTGTTCCTTGACGCCTGATCGCATCATGGCAACGGTCACGATGACAACAGAATCACCGGTCGACCATTTTTTTCGTAACTGAGCACCAGCCACTGTATCCTGTTTAAGTAATCCCTTCGGAAGACCCGGCTGAATGGCGGTATATCGAGACTGCGAAAGTAATTTGGCGCAACCACGCACATCATTTTTTCGGTTGCAAAAAATATGATCAGCCCGAAGCATGGCCCGTTTGTTCAGCGTATATCCCGACCATGTCGCCAGTTTCTTTCCCCGGTTCTCGGCGTAACTCGCCTGAACAATAAAATAGGGAATATTCAAACGATGAGTAGCGGTCGGTCCAAAAACGTCAGGAACCTTGTAATATGAGCCAAATGTCAGCCAACAATCCACACCTCGAGCCGCACGAACCATACGGTCCACAGCCAAAAATCCACCGGGCCACAAAGCTGGCTTGCGATAAATTTCCTTAGCCGGGAAATAAGGGAGAGCAAAAACATCATGCCCCAGTTCACGGAGGGTATCCAAAAGATCACGCGCAATTGTCACGTCGCCAGAGACAGACGGATTATCAAGCGGCTTGAACGGTGTGCACAAGGCGATCTTCACTGATAACTCTCAAGTTGTGTACTGTAAAAAAACATCAAAGCTGTCTATTCAATAATCAGCCATGAAATCAATTTTTCGGTGGAACCAATGGAATTGGTTTCTTCGGCACATCCGGCAAATTTGCCAACCGGGATTCCACGACCCGACGGTTCGGATATGTGTCTACGATAGACTCCAGCAATTCTCTTGCCTTGGCATGATTCCGGTCGTTTTCATAGATATCAGCCAACAAAAAGATTGAAAGAGCACGTGTTTCTTCGGAAACGCCTTCCAAATTCAACAATGATTCAAGAGCATTTTTTGCCTGGGACCAACTGGAAATAAAGCTGTAACTTTGCGCCAATTCATACAGGCACTGTGCCTTGTCATCGGTATTTTCTGCACTATCAGCGCAATACTGCAACGTGGCCGCGACCTGACCATAATTGCCCATATCTCGATACAATCGTGCCATGCGTAACTGCGTCTGCGTTGTCTTATCAGGAAACTCTGCTGCATGAAGCAAGCATTTTTCAAATGATTCTATTGCTTTGGGTTTATTTCCAAGTACAGAATACACTTCACCAAGCTGGTACATTATTTTCCAGCCTTCTTCTTGATCATCACCAAGTTCCAGATACATCGCTTCAAGCAAAATCACTGCCCGGTCATATTCTCCTTTGACCGTCACGGCTATTTCACTCAACCGTTCCCATGCTTCCTTGCGAAAGATTCCTTGTGGTGCGGCCTGCAAATATTGTTCGTATTCCTTTTCCGCTTCGAGATAAAATCCCTTGGAATAGGATGTACGAGCTTGCTCAATGTCATCTCCCCCCGGGGTAGGCTCAGTGGAACATCCACTCGCACCCATCAGAGATACAAAAAGAAATATTATAAAAAGTAAACGCTTCATACCGCCCCTTTACAACCACATAAAAAACACCCTCTCACTTTCCCTCAACTTTCGCGAAGCGCGACACAAAGTTATGGAAAGAAGAGGGTATGAGGGTCAGGGGAATGAAATCGATAAACCTCTCAAGATTTTTCGTTTTCATTCCCCTGCTCGCCTGCGGCGTCCCCCTTTATGATTGTTTTTCAGTGAGTTCTTCGTCGTCATCCATGACCAGGTCGAAACCGGCCACCTTATTGTCGGCATCCATACGCACCAGGCGCACACCCTGTGTGGCGCGGCCTCGTGTCTGGCTGACTTCCGACACGGACATTCGGATAACCTTGTTCTGCGTGGTGAGCAGAATCACGTCATCGGATTCGTTAACCATGCGTGCACTGATGACCTTTCCGGTCTTGTTGGTAAGACGCATGTTCAAGATTCCCTTACCACCACGAGTCTGGCTACGATACTGATCGATTGATGTCCGCTTACCAAATCCGCCTTCGGATACCGTCAGCAGTTGATCGCGGTCAACATCACCAGTAACAACACACGCCACAACTTCATCGTTGGGCCTAAGTGCCATACCTTTGACGCCTGCGGTGGCGCGACCCATAGGCCGAGCGTCGTTGATATTGAACCGGATAGCGGAACCCTCACGGCTCGCGAGGATACAATCCACATCCCGATCCAATTCACGAACGGTCATGAGTTCGTCATTATCACGCAAATTCACAGCCCTGATGCCGGTCGTGCGGCAATTGGCATACAACCCGATGGAGGAACGCTTGATCATGCCCTTCTTGGTCACGAACAGGAAGAACCTGTCATCATCGAATTCACGCAGCGACAAGCACGTTGCGATATGCTCATCCTTTTCCAGTGGCAGCAAGTTGTTCACATGCCCACCCTTGGCGTAACGGCTGCCTTCAGGCACCTGATGGACCTTGATCTTGAACATCTTACCGAAGTTCGTGAACAGGACCAGATGCTGATGATTGGTAGTCAACATGAAGGTGTGGATAAAATCGCCGTCACCGGTCTGAACACCAGCAATTCCCTTACCGCCACGTCGCTGTGCCGTGTAGTTGGACAGCGGAGTACGCTTGATATAACCGCGTCTGGACAGGGTGATAACAGTTTCTTCATCAGGAATGAGATCTTCGATATCAATAGAATCGAGGTCTGCCAGGAGCAATTCGGACTTACGCGGTGTGGCGTAATTTTCCTTAATCTCGGTCAATTCGTCACGAATGACACCTTTCAAAACTTCTTCGTTATCAAGAATAGACCTGAAGTATTCAATTCTCTTCATCAGCTCGGCCAGTTCTTCAAGCAGTTTGTCCTGCTCCAAACCAGTAAGCTTCTGGAGACGCATATCCAAAATGGCCTTAGCCTGAATCTCAGACAACTCGAAGCGGTCCATAAGAGAATTACGGGCTTCTTCAGGCGATTGGGATGCGCGAATGAGTTTGACAACTTCGTCGATGTTATCAAGAGCGATGTGTAAACCTTCCAGAATGTGGACGCGCTTTTCACACTTATCGAGATCAAACTTGGTCCGACGGATAATCACCTCACGGCGATGATCCAAAAAGTATTTGAGTACTTCTTTCAAATTCAACAGCATGGGACGTTTACCAACAACAGCCATCATATTGATGCCGAAACTGGTTTCCAACGGGGTGAATTTGTAGAGAGAATTAATAATGATGTCGGCGATGGCACCGCGTTTCAGATCAAGGACGATACGAATACCGGTACGATCTGATTCATCACGCAGGTCGGAAACACCATCGACCTTTTTATCATGCACCAGCTGGGCAATCTTCTCGACCAGCGTGGATTTGTTGAGAGCAAAAGGGATCTCCTTGATCACGATCCGCTCTTTCTTCCCCTTATTGGCTTCTTCCTTTTCCACAATACCACGGATTTTGATAGAACCACGACCAGTGGTGTAGGCATCAATCAATCCCTGGCCACCGAATACGGTACCGCCAGTCGGGAAATCTGGACCTTTCACAAATTCCATCATGGATTCAACAGAACAATCCGGATTGTCCAAGATATGTACACAACCGTCGATAAGCTCGCTCAAATTGTGAGGTGGAATGTTGGTTGCCATACCGACAGCAATACCAGTGGTACCGTTCAATAAGAGGTTCGGCACCTTGGTGGGCAGGACAGACGGCTCCTGCATTGTGTTGTCGTAGTTGGGATTGAAATCAACAGTCTGCTTTTCGATGTCGCCGAGAAACTCGCCGCACAACTTGGCCATGCGAACTTCAGTATAACGCATTGCAGCCGCAGAATCGCCGTCAATGGAACCGAAGTTACCCTGACCATCCACCAGCATGTCGCGCATAGAGAAATCCTGGGCCATACGGACCAAGGCATCATATACTGCGGAGTCACCATGCGGATGGTATTTACCGATGACGTCACCGACCACACGAGCAGATTTCTTGTAAGCGCGATTGTGGTAGTTGCCGAGGTCGTGCATGGCGAATAAAATACGCCTATGCACGGGTTTTAACCCGTCACGCACATCCGGGATGGCGCGTCCTATGATGACAGAGAGGGAATACTCAAGATAACTTTTCTTGAGTTCACTTTCGATGGTAATCGTATCACTCATTCGTTTGCCTCAAAATTAGATATCCAGTTCTTGCACAGCCAGTGCATTCTTTTCGATGAACTCTCTACGGGGTTCCACATTGTCGCCCATGAGGTCCGTAAAGATGTCATTGGCCGCGGCCGCATCTTCGATATGTACCTGAAGCATGGTCCGCTTCTCGGGGTGCATGGTGGTTTCCCAGAGCTGATCCGGGTTCATTTCACCCAAACCTTTGTAGCGCTGGATGGACCAACCGCGATGAGCCTCTTCGATGACAGCGTCATATAGCCCGAAAATGCCCGAGATTTCCCTCTCGCTCTCTTTCAGTCTCAGAGTGAACTCGAACCCGCCACAGGTTTCCCGAAGCTCTCCATACGTATTGAAGCCTTGTTTGTAGAGCTTGGAATAAAAGAACTCCATAGCCAGTCGCGTACGGTGTCCGTTTTCATTTTCAAAGCTGATATACGTACGGTCTTTTTCCAGTTCCAAATCTCGTTCAGTCTCAATAAAGACCTTGAATCCATTGGTTTCAAAATCCTTTTTGAACTCTTCAGGACTATTGTCCTCAAAGTAAGTGTAAGAAATCCGATCAGGAAAATTGAGCAATTTGTGGTACAGAGCCGGTTCAATACCCACTGTTTCAGCCTCACCAAACTTGGCGCGCAGAAAACGGGATTTTTCCATCAACTCCATAAGCTCACTGCCAACAAAGGTCTTTTTCTGTGCTTCAATAGCCAAATCAGCACCGACTTTTTCCAACAGGAAATTATCCAGCTCAAGATCGTCCTTAATGAACTTTTCAAACTTGCCCTTGTGGGCACGGTACAATGGAGGTTGTGCTATATACAAATGCCCTCGGTTGATCAGCTCTTCGTACTGTCTGAAAAAGAATGTCAGCAACAAAGTACGAATGTGAGAGCCGTCAACATCAGCATCAGTCATGATAACGACTTTGTGATAGCGCAGCCTGTTGTAATCTTTTTCTTCTTCTTCACTGCCAATGCCGATACCAAGGGCCGTGATCATGGCACGAATTTCCTTGTTGCCGAGCATTCTGTGCATGCGAGTTTTTTCGACATTAAGAATTTTACCACGCAGCGGGAGAATAGCCTGACATTTAGGATCTCGGCCCTGTTTGGCCGAACCACCTGCAGAATCACCCTCAACAATAAAGATTTCTGATTCCTCAGGCTTCTTGGACTGGCAGTCAGCCAACTTGCCCGGGAGCGAGTTATCGGAAAGGGCACCTTTACGTCGAACCAGATCGCGAGCTTTGCGAGCTGCTTCACGAGCACGGGATGCATCAACGACTTTCTCGATGATGAAACGCGCTTCCTTGGGATTTTCTTCAAAGAAGGTATTCAGCTTCTCGTAAATCACACCGGCAACCAGACCGGATGCTTCGGAGTTACCGAGCTTGGTCTTGGTCTGTCCTTCGAACTGCGGGTCAGGCAGCTTAACGGAAATGACGGAGGTCAAACCTTCACGAACATCATCACCAGTCAGGCGCTTCACCAATTTCTTGGGTAAATCACCATTCTGGATATAATTGTTGATGGCGCGGGTCAGTGCCGTTTTGTAACCGGCCAAGTGTGTGCCACCTTCAATAGTGCGAATGTTGTTCGCAAATGTGTAGGTGTTTTCCTTGTATGCCGAGGTGTACTGCAATGCGAACTCGACAACCATGTTTTCAGATTCGCCTTCGCCGTACACTATTTCGCCAATAGTACTCAAACTCGAGTTGAGATCCTTGACGTATCTGACGATACCACCATCGAATTTAAATTTTTCGCTTTCGGCTTCTGGATTGCGCTCATCTTTGAACTCGATTTCAAGACCGGAATTCAAATAAGCCAATTCCTTGAAACGTTTTTTGAGAATATCATAGTCAAACTGATTGACCTCGAAAATCTCTTCATCAGGACGAAAACGCTGGGTAGTTCCTTGAGAATCAGCTGAACCTACTTCTTCAAGTTCGTGGGCGACTGCACCACGTTCAAATTTTATGCGATAAGTAGTGCCATTACGTTTGATCGTTGTTTCCATAAATTCAGACAAGGCGTTGACGCACGAAACACCAACACCATGCAGACCACCGGAAACTTTGTATGAATCATTATCGAACTTACCACCGGCATGCAGGGTGGTCATAGCCACTTGGACCGCAGGAACGCCTTCTTTCGGATGCATTTCCACGGGAATACCACGGCCATTGTCAGTAACCGTGCAAGAGTTGTCCATATGCAGAGTGACTTTGATCTTATCGCAGTACCCGGCCATGGCTTCATCGATGGAGTTGTCGATGACTTCATAGACCAGGTGGTGCAGGCCACGGATATCGGTTGAACCGATATACATGGCTGGCCGTTTTCGAACAGCCTCAAGCCCCTCAAGGACGGTAATTGATTCGGCGTTGTAGTTTTGTTCGCTCATTTATGCGTTTTCCTCTGTGTAGTAAGTCTCTTCCTGGATCATCATGGGCATGACAATCACCTGATAGTCCTTGTCGTCCACACCGGTCAGACCACAAGGGGCTTCAGTACCAGTCAATGTGAACTTCACGGTATCGGAATTGAAATGGTTCAGGATCTCAATGAGATTCCTGGTTGGAAAGGCGATACGCTGCATGTCGCCGTTAAATGTGGCATTAATAGATTCCCGAGCGGTCCCTGTTTCCTGTCCTTGAGCAGAGATAGTCACTTCGGACCCATCAAAAGAGAAGTAGGCGCACCGGTTGGAATCGGTGTTGAACAGGGCTACGCGAGACAAGGCATCCACCAGATCCAGTCTGTTTACTTCCAGAGTCGATACGGAATCATCACCCAACTTCGCCAGGAAGTTGTTGTAATTCGGGTACTGGTAATAAGACAACGGCAACGTAAAAGTTTCCCGTTTGTCGCCCGTACGGAAGAACAGACGCTTGTCAGAAATGGCCAACTCGATTTCATCAGCGGTCAGCCACTTTTTCAACTCAGTAAGGTATTTCTTCTGGATGAGGATACCGTCTTCGGGAAGCATGGCGTAAATATCATCGTTTACAAAGTTGAGCATGGAAAATTGATGGCCGTTCAGACCACAGACTTCAACTTTCTTCTCACCCATGACTTCGCGCGGTGCCATATAAATACAAGCAATAGCTTCCATGGAATCTTCATCAGAAATACAGAAGGAGATCTTGTCGATGATCTCATGTAGGAAATCACCGGACCAGAAGACCGTTCCATTTTCAGGAAAACTGGAGAACTTCTGAAACCATTCTGGATCATTCACTGGGAATTTGTATTTTCTTGCTTTCTGTTCCACCAGGACATTCTGATTTTCTTCGTCCGTATGGATAGTCAGTTCTCCCTGACCGCTTTTGAGTTGCTTGACCAGATCATAGAATGCACGGCCTTGAACACCGGCAAGACCTTCACCCTCCAAGGTGGCCGGATAGGAACCCATGAACTCAAGATTGGAGTCCGTGCTCATGATATTCAAATTTCCATCTTCGCATTGTAACCAGATAGTGCGAAGGAATGCGGCGCCTGTTTTGGCCGGAATAATGTTGGCCGACTTCTGGAGTCCTTCAATGATTTCATCTCTGTTCACTTTCAGAAACATAAATAATATCTCCTTTATTGTGATTTATTAGGTCGGTTCCTTTGTTCCTAAGTAGTCTAACATGCGTAAATATTATGTTTTTTTACGCACACTCACTGTGTCTAATTTGGAACCTTTTTTTCGTAAAATGCTCTCAATTCACGTTTGTCACTACATGCGACATTTATTCTTCAACGTTTTCAACAGTTGTTTCAATTCAAAGTCATCTTCCTGTAATTGTTCGATTTTTTTTACCGAATAAAGGACTGTCGAGTGATCTTTTCCTCCAAACGTCCTTCCTAAAGCCGGATAGGATATACTGAGCATCTGACGGCAAAGATACATGGCAACCTGACGGGCTTGAGCAATATGCTGGTGCCGTTTGGTGCCGATAAGGTCTTTGACGTGGATGTTGAAATGTTCGGAAACCACGCTGAGAATTTTTTTTGGTGTAAGATCGTCCGTGGTTTTTTCCTCGGTGTTTGCGAGGATATGTTCAAAGTCTTTTTGTGTGAGATTCTGTTTAACCAATTCCTTGAAGGCGAACAGCTTGAGCAGAATACCCTGCAAGTAGCGAAAATCAGTGAATCGCTGCGCCAAGGTCAGAATTTGATCCTTGGTAAGGGTCAAACGTTTTGCACGCGCCTGACGCTGAATATAGCCCACTCTGATTTCAAGATCAGGTTCTTTCAGAGTGACGATAAGTCCCCATCCAAGCCTGGATTGCAGGCTGTCATCAAGAAAGTCGTAACTGGTTACCTTTTCACGGCAAGCTAATACCATTTGCTTTTTATTGTCGTAAAAGTGGTTGAAAATATTAACGAGTTCCTGTTGGAAATGAGGATGTTCCTTAATTTTCTGAAAGTCATCAATGAACAGGAAATCATATTCGAATAGATAATTTCTGGCTTTGAACGGGTCACCTTTGAATCGTATCGAGTACAGTGAATTTAGTTCATCCATGGATCCCATGAAGACTGTGGAATAATCAGTTTTTTTACTGATTTCATTTCCTACGGATTTGAGCAGGTGTGTTTTACCCGAACCACCTGGACCGCAGATAATGAACGGATTGAACAATGATCCGGTCTGCTTGGAAACTTCTTTGGCCGAAGCGATGGGAAAGTAGTTTTTCTTGTTGATCAGAAAGGTGTCAAAGGTAAATTCCTGACCAAACGGGAAGTCGATGCGTTTAACGACATCGGCAACCTGTACACCTTTAGGCTTGTCGGATGACTCACTGTCCCTGTAACTGACGAGATAGCCGTTTCCAAAGAACAGGTTGAGCTGGGCTTCAAACTTGTCTTGAATGTCAGTTTCGAACCATTTTGCAAAAAAAGTATGAGGAAATCCCACAGTCAGTCTTTTGTTTTCCTCTGAATACTCAAATTCAAGAGGATCAAACCAACGCTTGAGATCATCATCCGAGCATGTTTGAAGGAGATGTTGACGAAGTGGCTCTTTCACTGTGTGGTCTTTTTGTTAAGTGTCTATTTTTATACGTTGAAATTATTATTCGATGGAATTTTAAATGAGAGTCTAAAAAAAACCTCGAAATTTCTTAGGATCTATACATTATAATATAGCTAAAGCCAAGCTTTTCAGCCCGTATTAAGGGGAAAAACAGGCTGTTTTCCCCCACTTTTCCGTCCAATGTGTCTTACTTGTTGAAAACATGGTTTTCCCATGGTGTATCCTGTTTTATTTCCCACCAAAAAGAGTAATTTTTTATGTTGTGAAAAATACAGATCAACAACGGTGTTTTCCTTCGGGCAAAATTCGATTACAAGTGGTGAACCAATAACCATGATTCTCCCTGCGACAAATGTCGTCGAGATATAAAGTTCAGGAGGGGGGGCAGGGGTGTAATTCCAATCCACAGTGGTTCCCTGGCCACCGGAGGCAATGACATATGGCACAGTTTGAAGTGAATAAAACGGTCAAAGAGATTAACGAACGAATTCGTAAAGGCAAGGCCGTGGTGGTCAATGCCGAAGAAATGATTGCGATCGTGAAGAAGGAAGGCAAGGTCAAGGCAGCCCAGGAAGTGGATATTGTCACGACTGGAACCTTTTCTCCGATGTGTTCGTCAGGCTTGCTTTTTAATATAGGTCAGCAACCGCCGGTAATGAGAGTTTCCAAGCTTTGGCTGAATAACGTTCTTTGCTACTCAGGCATTGCCGCTGTAGACGCGTATTTAGGGGCCACAGAGGCTTCTGAAGACGATCCCCTTAACAAGGTTCATCCTGGCCGCTTTTCGTACGGTGGAGCGCATGTCATGGAAGATTTGCTCCGTGGCAAGGCTGTGCATCTCCGAGCCGAGTCTTATGGTACCGACTGTTATCCGCGTCGTGAACTGGACAAGGATGTGACTTTGGCTGATCTGCCGAATGCGGTCATGCTCAATCCGCGTAACTGCTATCAAAATTATAATGCGGCCGTGAACCTGACCAGCCGTACAATTTATACATACATGGGGCCGCTCAAGTCGAATTGTTCCAATGTCAATTTTGCCACGGCCGGCCATTTGTCGCCATTGTTCAATGATCCGTATTACCGGACTATTGGAATGGGAACGCGTATCTTCCTTGGTGGTGGTATCGGATATGTTATCGGAGAAGGCACCCAGCATGTGCAAAAGCCGAAACGGAATGAGCGAGGTCTGCCTGAAAATCCGTCTGGTACGCTTATGCTCAAGGGTGATTTCAAACAGATGGACGCCCGATATGTGCGTGCTCAGTCACTCATTGGCTACGGCGTGTCACTGGCAGTAGGCGTGGGTATACCCATTCCGATTCTCAACGAAGAGATGGCTTGGTTTACCGGTGTGTCTGATGCGGACATCACCATGCCGGTCAAGGATTATGGCTATGACTATCCCAACGGCATCCCCCGTGAATTGGCACGTGTCACCTTCGAGGAGCTGCGTAGTGGAGAAATAGAGGTCAATGGCAAGGCCACCTCGACTGTTCCTATTACAAGTTACACAATGTCTTTGGAAGTAGCTGACAAACTCAAGGATTGGATCGAAAAGGGTGAGTTCTTGCTTTCCGAAAAAGTAGACGACATCCCCAGCTTCTAATTAACCAGATATACAATAATAAAAGGCCTGCCGAGAAAACTCGGCAGGCCTTTTGTCTGCTCTCAATGAAATCTTTGTGTGACTCTAAAAAATGATATTATAAATGGAATTTTTCGAAGCACAAAAAAGTTTAGGAAAAGGAAAGGATGGGGTCTGGCTACATTCCTATCTCACTGCGACCCAACTTGAACAGATGGACACAAGCGTAACGGCTCCGGCCAATATCATGATTTGATCTGCGGGCAAAAATTGAATTTCGAACAGAAATGGTGGAAAATTGAAAATCTCTGCAATAAACGAATGAACCATAGCAAGCAGACCTATACCTGCCCCAGATCCAATGACCCCTTGAATAAATCCTCCAGTCAGTAATGGCCAGCGGATATACGCGGGTTTTGCACCAACCAATGATAGAATTTCGATTTCATCCATGCGGGTAAGCAGTGAAAGTTTGATGGTGTTGTGCACAACGAGCGAGACGATTAATCCAAGAAATCCAAGCACTGGCCAGATGATGGCATGCGACATGGTCCGCCAACTCTGGGCGAGATCCGCTTGAAATGGCGTATAATTGACTTTTGCCACAGCGGGTAAGGAATTGAGTTGTGTGAGCAATTTTTCAGCCCACCCGTTGTTCTGTGCATCTGGTGGGACGGCATACGAAGCCAGGCCGGAATAAGGAAGAGGATTGTTTTCTGCCAGCCAAGAGAAATCACCGGTTTCGCCAAGAGTTGTGGCCAGCTCGGTCAAAGCGCTTTGTGGTGTGAAAGTTTTGAACAACATCAGATGTTCCATGGACTTGATGACTTTCCAGTCTTCGAGCACGGCTTCGACTTTGGCGTCTGTTTTCCAGTAGATTTGAAATTCTACCTGGCCTCGAGATTTTAGGAGTTCGAGATTGATGTTGTGCAACCCTATGAGAATAAGGCCGGTGAGCAGTGTGACCATAGCCACGGCCACCAGAGTGAGCAACTGGGCAAAAGGATGGAGTCGAAGATCAGCAACGCCTCGTCCGGTGAGTCGGAGAAATTGGGCGATCATAAATTTACCTCGCCAAAAACACTTTCTTTCTCTTCTTCAGGAGCAGTACCGTTGACCTTTGTGATGCGTCCGTCCTCAAGGTGAAGGATCTTTGCATTGGGTACACATTTCAGAACTTCACGACTGTGCGTAGCCATGATGATCGATGTTCCATAGGTATGGAACTGTTTAAAAATTTCCATTAGATGCATGGTAAGATCGACATCAAGATTGCCGGTTGGTTCGTCAGCCAGAATGAGTTCCGGGTTAGCGACCATGGATCGTGCAATGGCAACACGTTGTTGTTCACCACCAGACAGTCGTTCACAGATGGAATAGCTTTTGGTTTCTAATCCCATAGCCCGTATAATAGCGCGAACTCGTCGTTCCAGATGTGTGCGTGGCATACCTCGAATTTCTAACGCCATAGCGACGTTGTCGAAGACTGTGCGGGTGGGTAAAATTTTGAAATCCTGAAAGACCACACCGACCTTGCGGCGCAGTTGCGGGATGTGTCGTTTTTTCAGATTATTCAGCTGGAATCCTGCGACGGATGCCCGGCCTCTGCACATTGGAAGAGCGCCGTACAGCAATCGTAACAAAGTGGTCTTGCCTGCCCCGGAATGGCCGGTCAGGAA
Source organism: Pseudodesulfovibrio nedwellii (assembly GCF_027923765.1). Lineage (NCBI taxonomy): Bacteria > Pseudomonadati > Thermodesulfobacteriota > Desulfovibrionia > Desulfovibrionales > Desulfovibrionaceae > Pseudodesulfovibrio > Pseudodesulfovibrio nedwellii. The sequence continues at coordinate 2,541,965 of NZ_AP026709.1, forward strand.
AAGGAATTCACCTTTGCCCAGCGAGAACGAGATATCCTTGAGCGCCCAGTAGGCCCCGAAGTTGTATGAGAGATGTTCGACATTGACCATCATGCAGCTCTATGTACCCGTCCCTACAGTTTTTGTACAGCCTGTGCAGATCATGGCGTGTTACTTAATCATGATGTCTCAAGGACAGCATGCATTACATCCTGACATGTGTCTTCGTCAGGGACAAATGCGGTTTCACCGATAGCGACCACGGGACGCATGCCAACAATGGAGTTGAGAATATATGCATGTCGGAATGAATGCAGTTCGTCCAAAGGCAAACGGACAGGAATAATATCGAGAGTTTGCGAAGCTATGGCGAGGGCGGTTGAAGGAAGTCTGTAGGGAGAGTCTACGGTAACGAATGAACCTTCCTTTTTGAGGACAAGCGCACCAGTGGTGGCTTCAAGAAGATTGTCGTCCAGATCGAACAGAGCGGCATCATCAAACCCACGCGCCTTGGCCTGTTGCATGGCCAGATGAAAAAACATGTAGCTGGTCGTTTTGTGCGCATTGAGCGTGGAGACGTGGTGATCTTTGCAGACACAGAGTCGATACGCCTTGTAAGGTTTAGGGTCATGGGCAATAGCGGTGATAACAGGCGATGCGCCGTAGGTTTCCATGGGATAGAATATGTTGACCCGTGCAGTCTGGCCGGTCAATCCGTTACGGTTGAGAACTTGCTCGATGACTTCTTCGAAATTCGTAGTTTCATATTCTACGCCAAAGGATCGGAGTGAATAGAGAATACGGTCGAGATGCTGGTCAAGATGACAAATATTGTGTCCATTGTAGTAAATGGTTTCAAAAAAGCCTGCGCCATACCGGAAGGCCGGAGCACTTGGGTCGAGACTGACGGTTCCGAGCGTGTAGGTGTTGTTATAATAGTGGATCATGATTCTCCCAGCGCAAGAAATTTTTCTGCTTTGGCCATTGTCTCCTGATACTCTCTCACGGGATCTGAGTCCACAACGATACCGCTTCCGGCATATGAGTCGAGGACGTGTGTTTTCATGTCGAATGTCGCGGTACGAATGGCAATGGACGAATCCATGTTTCGTTCGTCTTCAATTATCACGATTGATCCGCAGTATATCCCCCGGCTGTGCGGCTCCAGTCGCTCTATGATCTCCATGGAACTCTTTTTTGGGCATCCGGTAATGGAGCCACCCGGAAAGGCGTCAAGAAAGAGATCCAGACAATCCTTGTCGGTTCGGAGGGTGCCATGAACGTCGGCATACATTTGGAGCAGATTATCTACGGCAAACACTGATTTATGGTTTTTTACATGTACGGAGCCATAGTCGCAATTGGCTGAAATATCGTTGCGCACAAGATCCACGATCATGGACAGTTCCGCTGATTCCTTGGGAGAATCCGTCAATTGCCGATGTGCATCAGGCGTCAGAACATCGAAACGAAGTGTACCTTTGATGGGTTGGGATAAGACATGCCCATCCCGTACAGCCAGAAATCGTTCAGGTGAAGTTGATAATATTCGCTTCTGCCCGCTGATGAGCCATGCGTAAAACGGGGCCGGATGCTCACGGCACAGGGTCGTGAAAAGAGCGAGCGGATTGAGTTCGGGACAATGCCATGAAAGGCGGGTGGACAGATTTAATTGATAGGTATGCCCGGATCGGATGTACTCCAAGGTTCGGCGGACACCATCTTCATATCCATTTTTATCGAGAGATTTTTTCATCCTCGAAAGCGTTGGCCCGTAATCAATCTGTGTATCACTGTGTGCGGACATGTTGCCCAGCATTTCCGAAAGCGTGTCAATCAATGTTTGATGGCTGGAGGAAAACGTGAGTTTTTCGTTTTCAAAGGAAACAATAGCTTTGTACTTTTTGAGATGACCGAGCGGAAAATCATATGGCTTGGAAGAAGCGATGCCGCGCAGTTTCATGCCGTAGGTGTAACTTATGAAACCGAGGGTCGGACCAGGTGAATCAAAACAAAATCCCTTGAGCTGTTCTGGTGTGGTGGTTTCCGTGATAATTAACTCAGTGATAGGATATACGCCGACAACAGAGCGAGTCTGTGCGGGATACCCATCGGCCGATAAGATCATTTCAGCGTCAAAGTCGCGGGCCAGTAATCCTGCAAACCTGTCAAATTGTGCCTGATTAATTGAGGCCGAGAAAGTGCAGGGCAAATGCAATGTACCCGCCTCCGTCCGGTGTCATAAATGACTCGGGATGAAATTGATAACCGAGAAGTCGCTTTTCAGCGTTACCAAGACACATGACGACATCGTCCCGGTTCACAGCCAAAATATCTAATTTGCTGCTAACCATTGTCACTTTGAGCGAATGATATCGAGCCACAACACGTTTTGTACCATCAAATTTAATGATATCGGTTTTGCCATGTACACATCCATTCAAGCGTCCAGTGGCCCCACCATGCAATTCATTGATGATCTGCATGCCAAGACAAATTCCCAGCACCGGCTTGTCGGCATTGAATATCCGTTTATATCCAGGATATTCGGCAGGCTCCCCCGGGCCCGGCGAAATAATGATGAGATCATACGCCGAATACTCGAGTGAATCCAACCGTGAATACGGCTTGATATCAACATTACATCCGGCCACCGCAGAAACCAGCAAATGCTCAAGATTCCGCGTAAAGCTATCATTGTTGTCTATTAAAAGGATATTCATACGCACATTGAACCCACACTCGTAAAGTGACCCAAAAGTTAAGGACTGGAGAGGGATGATGGCTAAATTTTATCCTTCACCTGGCGGAAATATTCCTGAAGGAATTGGGCGGAAGCTTCTGCTCCATTCACGTCGAGTCGTTCAAGCAGCACCACCAGATTTCCTCTGGGCGTGGTGGTAGAGGAGAAGTATAGCGCTTGCGATTCACCGTTGGGAGAAGTCAGGACAAATATCCAGATGTCACCGTCACGATGCCAGTAGGTGTTTGAAATGCCGGATTCTTCAGCCTCACGAGCGAGGATTTCCACAAATCCAGATAAGGGGAGTCTTCCGGGCACACCCAGAAACTCATCCTGATCGTTTTTAATGACGATAGGCGTGTTCAGAAAAGCATCGGACGGCCTTTCAAGCTCGGAGGGTTTTTCAAGGGCGTAGGATTTTACCTCACCTTCCGGGCTGCGCACATTGACGATTTTTCGTGCGCGAACTTTTGTTTCAGGTTCGGCTTTGGGTGCAGTCGTTTTTTCGGGTGGAGTTTCCTGCTTATCAAGGAGTTTCCCGAAAGAATCGTTGTTGCGCGATTCAAGTTCGAGGAGTTTTTCCAATGCGGATTCGACTTTGCGCAACCGCTGTTCGGCTTTGGCTTGCGCGGTAGCCAAGCCTGCCATGCCCTGCATCATTTGTCCGGCAGTGGCAAAGAATTTTTCCATGTATTCCTGCGACACTCCGGCAGGTGCGGCAGTCGGTTGGCCTGTCGCCTGAGTGCGACGAGGACGAACCACAGGGGCTTCCTTGAAGTTTTCCTTCAAGACTTTGTGTGTTTCTTCAACAGACATGCCTTGGCCAAAACAATCGCGGATCTTGAGACAGACATCACCAGCTTCGCTTTTGAAACGGATGGGCTTGCCTCGGGTCAATACGGGGATGAACCCTTGGAATTTGCGGCGGTAACTTTTGATGGTGGTCTCTGACACGCCGCAGAGTTTGGCGAGGTCTTTATGTGTATAGGTATCTGCCATGATATTTACTCATTCTGGGTTGTATGGGGACTGTATTTTTGGTGGTCAGACTGAGCCGCCGGGGTCGGGATCTGAGACGTGTATCCCAGATGCAGGAAACTGTGCTTTGTCTGCCCTTCAATGCGTGGGTGAGTGTGTGCGTTTTACCAAGCCTGACAATGACCTTTTGGGGTATTAAACCAAATGAAAGCCGGATCACCTGTCCTCCTTATGTCAAATCGTCACCAATCGTCACCCTTGAAAAACAAGAAAAAATGAACAACGAAACTTACCGATCTTTTATCTAGAATTTATCTAGACGTCAAGAGTCGGATCCGTGTTTCCCTTGGTGAAAGGAGTCGAAAAATTGTGAGATCGACTAATGGAGTTTGATGGTTGCCACGTTGCTTTTTTTCACGGTGACAAGTTGTCTGTCGAGGTTGTCGTCCACGGTATAAAATGAATACGTGTCCGCGCTGTCACTTCCCAAGTAAATACGGGCATCCATGAAGATCAATTCCTTGCCCTTTTTGGTTGTGACAATGAAATTATGCTGATCCTTGAAAATGAAGGCTTCGAATTTCATGAAGTCTGTGAATCTGGTGAAGCTAACCACAGTGGATGAACGGCCGTTGAGTTTGCCGGACATATACAAATAGTATTTGTCGAGCTTGATCAATTCGCTAATCACGATAGTGGAACCGTCCGCGAGTTGCAGGGTACCGACCGGACCATCTGGGATTTCATCCTTGAGGGTGTTGGTGGATTTTAGATTTTGATCGTTCGAGGATGGCACAGGGGCCGGGGTTGCGGTTTGTTCTGCAGCTTCGGCATCCGGCATGGGCGATTCGACGGAATCATCTTTGGTTCCACAGGCAGCAAGAGTTAACACGAGCATCAAGGCTATAATAATGGTCCGCATGGGTCCTCCATGGAGTTGTCATTGGAAAGGTGGTTTTAGCAGGTAACTGTAGGAGAATCCAGAGCCGGGTTGCGTGTCCATAATTTTCATTCTCTAAGTATGAACAGGCGTGTTGATTGTTTGAATCTTCAGCTGATGGTACATAGGTCCTATCTCAGTATCCATTGTACGCCGAGGAGGAATGTGAATTATCATCATTTTATCATCACCCGTTTCAATGTGAACATCTATGCTATTGATTTTCCGAAAAGACTTGAAGATATTTGGCTTTCGCTACGGTTCGAGTTGTTTCAAAAATACTGTTTCCCTACCGTTCAAGCTCAGGGCAATCAAAATTTTACATGGTTGGTTCTTTTTGATGAGCAGACTCCAGATCGGTATAAAATTTTTACCAATATTTATGCCAAATACAGGAATTTCATACCGGTCTATTGCGGGGCATTCAATTCGATTATGTCGCAAACGATTCGTACCATGCAGAAAATTGCACCTGACGCCGAATGGTTTTTGACGACGCGGTTGGACAACGATGATGCTTTGTCTACAGGATTTGTTCAATGCCTGCACGGCGTGGTTGACTCCCTGAATGAAGACGATCTCAAACCATCAGACACATTGTATATAAATTTCCCCAACGGGTTACAGTTCTGTGATGGGGAATTTTATGATTTCAAGGATGCGACCAACGCTTTTGTTAGCCTGCTTGAGCGTCGGGATAATCCTCATACTGTTTTTTGGGTGGATCATCCGTCGATTTATGACATGGCACCGGTTATTCAGGCTGAAACCGGACCTTTGTGGCTTCAAGTTGTGCATGATCTGAACGTGTATAATTACGTCCGCGGTAAAAAGGTCGAGATGGCAGGGGTAGAAAGTCGTTTTCCGTGTGACTTCGAGAATGATGAGTCTACAAAGGAGAACGGCCCCTGATTATGAATTAGATCAGGGGCCATTTTTTTAGAATTTATGGAATTCGTCTTCGGGTAAAGCTTTGTGCTCAGACACTGCATTTGCCACCTGATATTGAGGTGTAGAGTCGCATATAGAATCACTGAGTTTAAAGAAACTGATGGAGGTATCGAGTTGCAGAACCTTGTCAGACAGACTTGATGCCGCTTCGGCAACTTGTGAAGCTGCGGCAGCGTTTTGTTGGACGACACGGTCGGATTCCTGCAATGCGCCGGTAATCTGCGTCACGCCGGAATTCTGTTCGGCGGTGGCAGCGGATATTTCCTGAATGAGTTCTGCTGTGGATTGGATATCAGGGACAATCTGTTCCAGGAGTTTTCCGGCTTCTTCGGCCACGGCTACACTGCTCGATGAAAGTTCACTGATGCCGGCTGCGGCGTTACCGCTGCGTTCAGCCAGTTTGCGAACTTCGGCAGCAACCACGGCAAATCCCTTTCCGGCTTCGCCAGCCCGTGCTGCTTCAATCGCTGCGTTCAAGGCCAGCAGATTGGTTTGTCTGGCTATATCTTCGATTATGCTGATTTCTTCGGCAATTTTCTTCATGGCTTTCACGGTTCTGTTCACTGCCTGTCCGCCAATTTCAGCGTTCTTGGCTGCTTTAGCCGCCACAGTTTCTGTCTTGTGTGCAGTTTCAGATGCCTGCCGGATACTACCGGACATTTCTTCCATGCTGGCGGAGACTTGTTCAAGTCCGGCTGCCTGTTCTGTTGCTCCCTGAGATAGACCATCGCTCGCACTGGCAAGGCCGTGGCATTCAGCAGAAACATCCTCTGATACCTGTTGTACGTCTTTAAGCGTGTCGTTGAGTTTTGAACTCATCGTGCCCATGGCGCCAAGGATCGTCCCCATTTCATCATTGCGTTTTTTGCAGGTTACATGGCTGAGGTCTCCTTCGGAAATGCGGGATACGATGTTTGTGCAATCGCATATGGGATTCATGATGGATTTTTGGAGTACCCAGAGAATGATGAGAACTGGCGCTATGACCATGGCGAGCATAATACCCATGATAATCCACATGACCGTGGAAATCATGGCTCCCTGTGTGGCGATGTCCATGGACAGGACGATGACACCGATGACTTTACCCCGATAGTCCTTGACCGGGAATGCTCCCAGAGCGTTGTTTTCGATCAGGGATATGGTGGTGTTCTTCATACCGTTTTGCAGAATGGTATCTGTTGCAATACCTTGAGTATCACCATTTTTTTGTCCGTACACAAGAACGTATTTGCCATTTCTGATGGGATTTTTGGCCGGATCTTGTAATTTGGTGGTGATCGGCAGTAATTTGGAATCCATGTACAGAAGCGTCTTGATGTCGCCTGATGATTCCATTGTTTTAAGGATTCCTGAAAAACCTATGAGCACTTCCACGGAGCCAAGATGTTGTCCATCGGTTCCGGTGACAGGGGCCAGACCTCGAATGGTGAATCCGCCGCGTCCCGGTTCGATGCCCTGAACTGCCTTGTGATCCCTGTTTACATCAATAACCGTGTTGCGAAAGCTGGAAAGGTCATCTGAAATGTCGACCCATTTCCCATTCTTTTTTGCCTGCTTTTCGCGCCAGACACGGACAAGGCTTCGTGCGGTGGGCAGGTGAAAATGTGCTCTGAAGCTGGTGCCGACCGTGTCCTTATATCCTTTGAGAACCGGAGCGAGTGCCGTACGCAATTGTTCTCTGGCTTCCTGTGCCTTGGGGTCCATCGGGTCTTTCATATTACCCATATTGGCTACGGAGAACGCGTCGACAACGGCGGGCATCCTGCTGAAAAGGGCTGCCTGCTCCAGGGCGTTGCCAGACATTTTGACAATGGATTGCTGCATGTCCTCCACTTTTCCCTTGATGATGAGGGAAACAAAGGACTCTTTGAGGGTGTTGAATTGAGAATTGAGGCTAAAAAAACCACCTGCAATCATAACCAACGTGACTATCAGCAAAGGGGCGAATATTTTTGTCCTTATGCCCATGAGAATCTCCTGTCGGATTTTTGTGAATTAGCCGAGAATATAGATGAGTTGAATAATATCCACTATTATAATGTGCCTGAGTCTGTCGGGGGGCACTGATGAAGGGGAAAAGATATTACAGTAAGTTTTTAATTCGTTGCTGCTCTTTTGTAATGTAAGAGAACAATTTTCTGGACATGTCGCCATAGACTCTGATTGCTTCCATATCCAGCGGAACATCGATGTACTGCATAATGATTCGGTCGTCTCCGTCGTGAATGTGGGGCATGATTCCGGCAAATGAAAACCCCATTTGTTCGCATTCTTCGACCAGCCGCGGCGAAGCGGGAACTCCTAGAGGGAGGAACGCATAAAGGGCATCCCGACGGTCCATTTTACATTGATGCAAGCCTTCCGCAATATCCTGTTTCGTGGATTCTCCGATGGTATGAACAATAACAAAAGCCACGTTGAGTTCATCGGGTAAGGGAAAGACGCTGATTGATGATGCACCTGAAGACGGTTGAGTCTCGCCGTGTTCAATTTCTCGTGGTATTTCGAGCCATGAGTATATTTCGGCTACCATATCTGTATGTCGTGGCGATACGTATATGGTCTTTGGGGAGCGATCGAAAGCGAAGTAGTGGTTTATGACCGAGCCTTTTTTTTGCGTTGACGTAGCCAACTCCTTGGCCTGCATGCCGGAAGCGGCGATGCCCAGAAATAGACTGCACGGTCTTGAGCCCATTTCATGCATACCTTTTTGGGAAAATGTGTGCGTGGTCACCGAGCAATCGAATACGCCTCGATCTTCTTCCGCTTCGGCAATATCGAAGAGCAGTCGGGCCATTTTTTTGGGTAGACCGGGAGACCGGTATGAAGGGTCTACAAATGCCAAGCCAAGCTCGGGAACTTTGGATGCGGGGTCATGATATTTGAATCCGGCGTGACCGATCATGGTTCCGTCTTCAGGGTCAAAGGCCGTTACGGATCGGAATTCGTTGAGGGCAACCTTTTGTTTCAGGGATTCAAGATCGTAAAGAAATTCTTCTTGAGTGAAACCGTAGCAGCGCCATGCAAGCCTGCATACTTCTGGTAGTTCTTCGGTTTTGGTTAAGCGGACTTCCGGTTCTTTGACTGTGGTTCTTTTTTCCCCACTTTTGACAGCTTTTGTGTCGAGTAATTCCGGTGGTAACGCGCCATAGGCCAACCGTTTTTTTAGCCGTGCTTCCTTTCCTTCCCGCCCATGAATAAATAATTCTACAGAATCCATGGATTGGTGCATCAGAAGAGTACCCAGCCCGGGTTTGTTCATGTTTTCAAGGCAATCGGGCGTGTAGCGTTCGGCTTGACCCAGATTGAATGGGATACCTTTTTCTCTGATGGAAATAATCAGGAACTCTTCTTCGACGGAAAACTCTATATGAATACGTTCGGTTTCTTTTACAGGACCGGAGAAGTGGTCAACAGCATTACAAAAAGCTTCATCAACAGCCAACTTGATACCAAAGGTATCTTTCTCATTGAAAGACAAAACCTTTGCCACCTGCGCTGCACAATCAACAGCGGATTGAGCCATTATTTTGCGAACAGGGAGCGTCAGTTGGGCCAGAAAAAAAGTGACTGTGTGTTTCGTTGAAGAACTCAATTATGTCTCCGGTACTATTCGTCAGAAGTTTATTGATAAATTTTGTTGAGTTAATAGCGGATGGCGAAGGTGTTCGCAACGAACTCGGTATAATGTGGTTTTTTGTACTTTCAGCGGGGATTTTAGTTGTATGAAATGTGATTTTTATCAATTTTTTGTGAAAAAAAAGGGCAAGCTGCGTGCGATTGGTAATTTAAGGTCCGGTTTTGATGGTTTTGAAGGAGGAATATCGTCAGTTTGGAAATATGTCGGATGATGGTGCTCTTATGAGGGGAAAAAATTAAATTTAATCATTATATTCATATATTATAATAGCCCCTCCCCAGTCAGAAGCATATTTTTCGACTGAAAAAAGATAATAATTTTAATAAGCAGAAAGGGGATTATGATGAAATGGTATCAGTCGATTCGGTTCAAAATAATTGGGATGCTTATGTTGGTAACGCTCTTGTCGGCAAGTTTGACCGGGGCGATTCTGTTTAGCCAATATTACAGTAGTGAGGTGACCAATTTGGAGGTTGCGCTGAAGAGAAGTGCCGAGACAACTCTGAACAAAATAGGCCTCGACGACGTGAAACCGTATATTAAGGGCGGTTCTGAAAAAAACGAATTTTTCATGAATAAATTGCATGAACTTGCTGCAATAGTGGACATTTTTGATCTTGCTTATCTCTATGTCGTCGAACGCACTTCCAATGGCCAGTATAGATTTCTCATGGATGCAGCGATGCTGACAGGCGATCCGAAACCTCTGCAAATTTATGAAGGCGCACCTCCTGAGTTAGATAAGGTCTATACTTCCCGGAAAATGATTTATCCTGAAATTTATACTGATGAATATGGAACTTTTAAATCCATTTTGAGCCCGATCGTTGTTAACGGGGAAACCATTGCTGTCATTGGTGCTGATTTTGATGCTTCCTCATTGCAACAGATTCGATCCAAGGTTTTGTTAACATTACTTATCGCCATTATTATTTCTGGTATTATTGCGGTCTTTATATCTTTCTATTTTAGCCGAAAGATCAACACGGCGATTACTGCGGGAGTAACTATTGCCGAATCCATTGCAGAAGGGAATCTTGCTGTTGACGCGAATTATTCCGGCAAGGATGAAATAGGTCTCATGATTTTCACTCTTGTGAAAATGGTCAAGAAGTTGAGGCAGGTTGTCGGCGAAGTTCATTCCGTAACCGGCAATGTAACATCAGGCTCGGAAGAGTTGTCTTCAACTTCCATCATTCTTTCACAGGGAGCCACAGAACAGGCCGCTTCCATTGAGGAAGTTTCGGCGAGCATGGAAGAGATGACTGCCAACATCCAGCAGAATGCGGGCAGTGCTACTGAGACACAAATTCTTGCTAACGGTGCAGCAAAACAAGCAGCGGAAAGCGGGACGGCTGTATCGAAATCAGTCACAGCCATGCGTGAAATAGCGGATAGAATAAGTATCATTGAGGAGATCGCTAGACAGACGAATCTTCTTGCACTCAATGCTGCCATTGAGGCCGCCCGAGCCGGAGAACATGGGAAGGGTTTTGCCGTGGTCGCCGCTGAGGTTCGCAAGCTGGCAGAACGTTCTGGAGTTGCTGCTGGCGAAATCAGTCAGTTGGCTGTGAGCAGTGTCGATGTAGCGGACCGTGCCGGCGAATTGTTGGGCAAGTTGGTTCCAGATATTCAGCGTACGGCTCAATTGGTGGAAGAGATTACAGCAGCCAGTAATGAGCAGAGCTCGGGGGCTTCGCAGATAAATAATGCCATCCGGCAACTCGATGAAGTCGTGCAGCAGAATGCCGCAGCTTCAGAGGAAATGTCATCCACATCCGAGCAGTTGTCAGCGCAGGCTGTTCAGCTTCAACAGACAGTTTCTTTCTTTGACCTTGGAGAAGTCAATCATTCCAATCAGGGAATGGTGAGCAGGTCCCCTAGGGAATATAATAAGAGAGTGTCCGTGGACATGGAGACGGATGGTGGGTTTAAACGTTTCTAACAGCGCAAACAAAAAGGCCGAACTGATGTTCGGCCTTTTCTTATTGAGATTTCATCAATATAAAATACAGTATAAATAGGTCAGAAAACATATCGGTGAGTTCTGTATATTTTGCCTCCATCTATTCGTTAATGTGATATTTGTTTGCGGAATGTCATTGGTTTGGTTAATAACCTCAGTGTTGTTGCCAACTTCAGACGGATACCTCATATGATAGCCAAAGTTTCCTGCGCTGCCCTTATGGGCATTGATGCTTTTAAGGTTCAGCTCGAAGTCGATTTTTCTCGTTCTGGCATGCCATGTTTTACCATGGTCGGTCTTGCCGAGGGGGCGGTTAAAGAGTCCAAGGAGCGGGTGTTTTCTGCGCTTAAAAATTGTGGATTCAAGGTGCCGCCAGCCCGGATTACCGTGAATCTGGCTCCGGCTGACGTCCGCAAGGCGGGCAGTGCCTATGATCTGCCGCTCGCCATTGGGATTCTGGTCGGTATGGGTGTTATCAAACCTGAAAATGCTGACGGCTGGTTTTTGGCCGGAGAATTGTCCCTGACCGGCGATCTCAAATCAGTTCCCGGTGTTTTGCCTTTGGCTTTGGCGGCGAGACAGGAATCCGGCAAGGGTATCATTGTTCCTGCATCCAACGGGCGAGAGGGTGCGGTGGTCAAGGATATCCCGGTTATCGGTGCGACCGACCTTGGGCAGGTGGTCCGTATGCTGCTGGGCGAGGAGGTGGTTGAGCCGATCGCCGTGGACATCGACACGCTTTGGAGTGAACGGCAGGCACATCGCGTGGATTTCGGTGAAGTCAAAGGGCAGGAACACGCCAAGCGGGCTATTGAGATTGCTGCGGCTGGCGGACATAATCTTTTGTTTATCGGGCCTCCAGGATCAGGGAAGACCATGCTTGCCAAGCGGATTCCTACGGTATTACCGCCTTTGCGTTTCGAAGAAGCGTTGGAAGTGACCAAGATATACTCTGTGGCCGGATTGCTTCAGAAAGACCGTGCACTTATGGTCACACGTCCATTCAGGACACCTCATCATACCATTTCGGATGTCGGTCTCATCGGCGGTGGGCGGTACCCTCAGCCGGGTGAGACTTCTTTGGCGCATCGAGGTGTGCTTTTTCTCGATGAAATGCCTGAGTTCAAAAAAGCCGTTCTTGAAGTTTTACGCCAACCGCTTGAAGATGGCGAAGTCTCCATTTCACGTTCGCTCATGACGTTGAAATACCCGGCAGATGTTATGCTTGTGGCGGCTATGAACCCTTGTCCGTGCGGCTATATGTCAGACGATACCCATACGTGCACCTGTTCACCGTTGGCTGTGCAGCGATATCGGGGGAAAATCTCCGGGCCACTTCTCGACCGTATTGATCTGCATGTGGACGTGCCTGCGGTTCCCTACGAGGATTTGAAAAAGGCACGGAGTGAAGTTGATTCTGCCACCATGCGCGCTCGCATTCTGGCTGCACGTGATATTCAGGTTCAGCGATATGAAGGGATGTATTTTTCGCTGAACGCTGAACTGGATGGCTCGGCATTGGAAGAGTTTTGCGCCTTGGGGGAATCCGAACACGGATTTCTCAAACAGGCCGTGGAATCGTTGGGTCTATCCGCCAGAGCGTATACTCGCATTTTGCGTATTAGCCGCACCATAGCGGACCTTGCCGGAGCTGAAGAAATAGGTGTCGATCATCTGGCCGAAGCAGTGAATTACAGAGGGATGGACAGAGAGGGATAAGGGGGGCTTATTCCTCGAAATCAAGTCCGGCCTTGCTGCGGCCGAGGAGAATGGCGATCATGGTTGCGATAAAAAGAACCGTGGCTGCAATGAGGCCGTAACGGATCCATTCTGTTTTTTTTGCATGAAAGACGAACCAGTGACTGGCGATGTTCCTGTACTCGGCTATGGTGATGTCTGAAAATCCTTGATCCATGAGATTCAGGAGAACCGTGTTCCCTTTGGTGACGGCTCCATGAATGGTCTTCGTAAAAAGTATTTGTTTGACTATCAGCCCGTGTCCACTTCCCTTTTTTCCTACTTCAAAACCCAGGACAGGGTGATCTCCGGCAGCAGCCTGAATAGTGTTGTCTGCAAGTGCCTTGGCTATGCCGCCGTTGGTGGGGAATTTTTTTACTGTAAGGTTGATCTTGTTTTTGCGGAAAAAATATTCCGTGTACCCATTTTCCAGAATACCAACAGTATAGGTATCATAAATTGTTGAGAGGTCGGTGTCGTATTCGATTTTGACAAGCAGAGTGGATTCAAGTTCATGAAATGACATGCTGAAATCAAGGAATTTTGCCCGTTCTTCATTGATGAACAGGCCGCCGTGGATATCGCATTCGCTGTTGGCAACAAGGGGGATGGTTTTGGCCCATTCTTCAAATCGGAATGTGACAGGAATGCCTGTTTTGTCTGACCATTTTTTCCAAATATCAATGAGGTATCCCTTGGGCTCACCGTTGATTCCCTGAAAAGAGAGCGGGGCGGAGTTTGGCGGGTTTACTACCGTCACGCCGTGTGCGAAATACCAGGCATTGTCTCGTTTTGGAGCGGCATCCGTCGAAGACACGGCCGCGGACATCATGGCCATTAATATGACCAACATTATGACTGGGGTGTGCACGATGGCAATATGTAGTCTATTGTTCAGAGATTGCATATAGAGAAACGTTAGCTGATTTTAATGGCTGTTGGCAACGATACATACAAAAAAAGAGGGGATGCCATGAGCATCCCCTCTTTATTACGTCCGAATGGAATTTTTGTGGTTACATTCTGCCGAGAATTTCCGCCAATTCCACACCATCTTTTTTGCCGGGATCAAGCGGCAATCCTTTAAGTACGCCGAGACCTTCACTTTTGTCGTGAAAGTCTTCGTCGGACAGTGAGGTGACAGTGGCCGTGTTGACCATAGCGTTCACCTTGATGACTTCCAAGGCCAGCGTCAGGGAGTCAAAGTCGGACAGCCCTTCGTCAATGACGACCAGCTTTACGGCACCGTCCTTGACCGCTTCGAGAGCGGCTGCACCGGAGGGTACCACGTCGATGTTTTGTCCGCTGGAATCAGCCAAGGAGTCAATGAACTCGCCTAGAGAGTCTCCACGGGTTGTTGCAAAGACGATGGACATGTTTAACGGCCGCCGCCGCAGGTCTGCTCGGCGGTGAAAACAGGCAGGCTGTCGTGCAGGAAGGCTTCAATGGCAGTCTTGACAGTCGGTGCACCACTGCCGTGGAAGACTTCAATACCAACTTGGTTGAAACCCATGAGAGGGCGCATACCCATGCCGCCAGAAATCAGGGCCTTGACATTTTGGTCGGCCAAATACTGGACAGGAGCCATGCAACCACCCTGTTCGTGGGGGCAGCTCGGTACGGTTTTTACCTCTTTGACTTCACCATCGGCGATTGCCACGAGAGTGTACATACCGCAGTGGCCAAAGTGGGCGTCAACAGTGGCGTCCATGCCACCGGGTTCCGCAGTGGGAACAGCTACGAGAGTTTCCATATTCCTATCTCCTTCTAAGGGTTTGGTTATTTTTTTATGTCTTTGAGCATGGTCAGAATGTCCGACCATGCCTGCTTGAGCGTTTTTGAGAGTTCACCATCTTCATATTCCGTAATGACTTGGCGATTCAACATGGCGTCGACCACTTTTTTGTCATGGGGGAACCGTCCGATAATGGTATATCCCTTTTCAGTGCAGTATGTTTCAATTTGCTCTGAAAGCTCTGGATTAATATCCCATTTATTGATCAGGACAGCGACCTTGGTGCGGAATCCGTCACACAGTTCAGCTACACGTTTGAGATCGTGCAGGCCGGACAGGGTGGGTTCGGTGACTGCTACGGCAAGATCGGTTCCGGCCATGGAGCTGATGACAGGGCAGCCGATGCCGGGAGCACCGTCGCACAACACCAGTTCCAGTCCCTGTTCTTCCGCCATTTCTCTCGCCCTTTGTTTGAGCAGAGTGACGAGTCGGCCTGAGTTTTCTTCACCGGGAAAGAGCTGGGCATGGACCATCTGGCCGAATCGGGTTTGCGACACATACCATTGTCCGCAGTGTCTTTGCGGGAAATCAATCGCTTCGGTTGGGCAAAGGGCCACACAGAGCTTGCATCCTTCACACAGCATCGGGGCGACCGTGAAAAGGCCGTCCTTCTGGGTGATGGCGTTGAATCGACAGAGTTCCGCACATTGGCCGCAACCGGCACACAATTCATTGTCAATCACCGCTTCATTGCCGGACTTGAATGATTCTTCGGTTTCATGCTTGGGATCAAGGAGTAAATGCAAGTCAGGGGCATCCACGTCTAGATCGCACAAGATTGCTTTGTCCGCGAGATGAGAGAAAGCTCCGGTAATGGAGGTTTTCCCTGCACCACCTTTACCGCTGATTATGACGATCTCATGCATGGCGTGCCTCCTTGGCTTCAACGGCTGCTGTCCGCATGTTTTCGCGCAGGGCGGTGAAGGTTGATTCCAGCGGCTTCAGAGCCTTGGCGATAACCTCTCCTTTGGAATAGGCTTCGGCCACTTCGCGGGAATAGGGAATTTCGGCCCATACGGGAATGTCGTTGTCCCGACAGAATTCCTGCACGGTGTTGTCGCCAATCCCAGCTCGGTTGATGACCGCGCCCATGGGTTTGCCCATAGGTTTGAATGCTTCCCAAGCGAGTTTGAAATCATGGAATCCGAAAGGTGTGGGTTCCGTGACGAGCACTATGCAGTCAGCGTCCATGACAGCGGCGATGGCCGGGCAACTTACGCCGGGAGGGGCATCGATGAGGATGTCGCCTTTGGCGCTAAGTGCCGGAAACTCGGTACGAATTTGCCTCATAAGTGGAGGGCTCATTGCTTCGCCTATACGGAGGCGTCCCATGATGAATGTGTTGCCGTCCGTCGTGCCCCGGCATATTTCACCGAGTTCCCGTTTTCCGGGAGTAAGTGCGCCTTCCGGGCAGACTTCAAGACAAGCTCCGCATCCGTGGCACATTTCCGGGAAGGTGAGCAGAGTGTCGGCCATGATAGTTATTGCTTTGAATTGGCAAATGTCGGCACAGGCCCGGCACTTGGTGCATTTGTCTTCGTCGGCCTCGGGCACCTCAATGTACGCCTTCTGGATGTCGTCCAGTTCAGGCTTCAGGAAGAGATGCAAATTCGGTTCTTCGACGTCCAAATCCACCAGAGTGATGGGAGAGTCCCACAAGGCGGCCAGGGATGACGCCATTGTCGTCTTACCCGTGCCGCCTTTGCCGCTGGCTACGGCGTAGATCACTTGTTGCCCCCGGACTGTGCATTGGCGTTGTCAGCCATGGGAACTTCACCGTTCTTGAATTTTTCAACAGCTTCGCCCACGGTCATGCCATCTACATCCTGACCGATTTTGATGCCGGCAGCCTGCAGGGCAGTGAAGGCCTTGGGACCGACATAGCCGGTCAGGAGCACCTGAGCACCGGCGTTGGCAACATTTTCGGCAGCCTGGATTCCGGCACCCTGAGCCATGGCTTGGGAAGAACCGTTGTCCACGTATTCGACGTTCATGGTTTCGAGGTCAACGATGACGAATCCGCCTGCGCGGCCAAAACGGGGATCAACTTTGTCGTTCAGGGTCGGTCCATCACTGGTAACTGCAATTTTTTTCACGGTAATATCCTTGAATTGTTGTGTTGTATTAGCTTGTTGAGGAGTATTGTCGGTTCCCATGGCTCGGCCCATGCCAGCGTTACCGCCGCCCATGCCTTGACCGCCCATTCCGCGGCCTCCGCCGCCCATTCCACGGCCCTGACCTTGACCTTGGCCCATTCCTCGACCCTGACCGCCTACGCAGCGCCCCTGGCCAGTCTTGCGACCTTGGCCTTGACCTCCGCCCTGGCCACCCATGCATCGTCCGCCGCCTCCGGCTCCTGATCCATTTCCATTCATACCTGGCATAGCTTCTTCTCCATCAGTTGTGGACGAGTCGTCCGCTTGCATTTTGGGGCAAGATGCCCCTTTACAGGCGAGGGTGTAATGGCCGCCTTCGATGCGAATGGCGAGTCCGTTGGTCAACGCATTAGCGACGATAGACCTGGCTGCGCAGAGGATTCGTCCGAAGGTGGCGCGGGAAACCCCCATCGCCTTGGCCCCATCCATCTGAGAGAGGCCTTCGGCGTCCGCAAGGCGAAGCGCTTCGAGGTCTTCAAAGGTGATTGTGGCGTTCTTCAGTTTCTGCATGGGAATCCCTTGCGGCTTGTAATAAGTCGCGTCGGGTTCCTGTTGCACCATCCGCCGTTTTTTTCGTCTTCCCATAGTCCCTCTTTCATATGAACAAATGTTGAAGTGACCATACGCTCATAAAAGTCGTCGTCAAGCGAAATGAGCATATGCTCAAAAAAATATCAGTAATGTTGTAAAATCCCTCTGAGAGTTGTGCGGTGGGTATCTATTTATTCTGTAATAGAATATGTTATGATGGAAAAAAATAAGAATGCAGGTTCGTAATATGAAAAAATCATGTTTTTTGAGTATATTACTCTTTTTATTTTTGTTCTGTGCATCTGCGTACGGAACAGAATTAAAAGAGGTTTATTCAGCGGGCCCGGAGTGGGAGACCTTTACGCATAGGGATGGAACCGGGCTGTACCATGAGGTTCTTCGAGAGGTCTTTTCTCTATATGGAATTTCCGTGAAGCATGAATATGTTCCCACAAATCGGGGGGACGAACTGGTTCTTGCTGGATTAGCAGATATGATGACCTGCGATGACAAGGCGACAAGCGATCAGTTACATATGTCCCGGTATCCTTTGTACGTGGACAAGTATTATGCATTTTTCAGGAAAGAGCTTGTCGGCCCATGGCGCGGAGTAGATACCCTGCGAGGCAAGGATGTTGCCTGCCAGTTGGGATATTATCATGAATGGGATTTCCCTGTGCCTGTGCACATTCGAGACATGTCGTCAGGCGTTAAGTGTTTGCAAATGGTTTTGCTTGAGCGGTCAGATTTTTACGTGGACGATATGCTGTTCATTGAAGACTCCATTGAAAAGTCAGGTCTTTCTTTCAACCGTCTTGACTATGATGCGCAAGAAGTAGGCGTCAGATCGTATCATCCGATTTTTAATGATACGGAACGTGGGCAGGCGGTCATGCAGTTGTTTGATGAAGGAATGTTTGCTTTACACAAGACGGGAAAACTCAAGCTCATCTATGAAAAATGGGGACATGATTACCCTGATTTCGACAGCTTTTGATATTCGGTATTTCAAGTCATGGACAACCGTATGATGCCGGTGTAGTGACCTGCCCCATGCGTACTCAAGCAGACAGGCTTCGCCACACTATTATGTTTGAAGTCATAGGACTTCTCACTTGCACTCCACTTGCTTCTTGGATCCTTCAACGGGATCTTATTAAGGTGGGGACTATGTCCATGATCATTTCGTTGACAGCCATGGGCTGCAATTATCTGTTCAATATCGCTTTCGACCATTTGCTCATCAAATTAGGCCGTCGGGTGAATGATCGTCCACCGTGGCTCAGGGCCGTTCATGCCGTGAGTTTTGAGGCCAGCCTATTGACTATCACCGTTCCATTTGTGGCCTGGTGGTTGAATCTTTCCCTATGGGCTGCGTTTGTTACGGACATCGGCTTTGCTCTTTTCTTTTTGGTCTATGCCTATCTATATAATTGGGCTTATGATGTTATCTTTCCCATGCCCGCAGATGACCCTCAACCCGTTATTCGGTAGCCCGGAGATTCTTTTATGTTTGGCACTCACGACCTCATACTGTTCATTCTTTCCGGGTTGTTGCTGAATATTACGCCGGGGCAGGACGTTTTCTATATAGTGAGCCGAGGGGCCTCCCTTGGCTGGAAGGGCGGTGTTTTGGCTGCGCTCGGCGTAGGGTCTGGGTGTTTTGTCCATGTCTTTGCCGCCGCACTCGGTCTGTCCGCTATTTTGGCGACATCCGCCACAGCGTTTACTGTCGTCAAGTATGTTGGTGCCGCGTATCTCGTTTGGATCGGGGTGAGTATGTGGTGCAAAGGGAGCGGAGATGCTGACGATGCTCAGAAAGGCGCTCTTTCCAAGCGAAAGGTTTTTTCCCAGGGTTTTTGGACGAATGCACTTAATCCCAAAGTTGCGTTGTTTTTTTTGGCTTTTCTGCCTCAGTTTGTATCAGCGGATGCCGAGTCCAAGCCGTTGGCCTTTCTCTTTCTGGGGATTTTGTTCACGATCAATGGAACCCTTATAAATATGATTTGGGCTTGGTCTGCAGCCAAGGCTTCGGATGTATTTGGCGGCGGTGGTAAGTATGTCCATTGGATTAAGCGGGCCGCTGGCACTTTGTTTATTGGTTTGGGCATTCGGCTCGCCATGGCGGACTCGGCGGGGTAGTTTTTTTTGTTGAGATAAGATGTGTAAGGAAGGGCCGCTTTGGAAGCGGCCTTTTTTATTGTGGGATGCGCCTTTGGCGAAAGTCATTGTTGGGTGCTGAAGCACCCAAGGCTTTCCATGCCCTGCCGGGCGGGCCTTCTTTTTTGGCAGCGCCCAAAAAAGGAGCAAAAAAGGTCGCTTGCGCTAGTTTTGCCGCTCGGTGATCGGCGGCAAGAAGCTGATCATCGCGCGTAGCTTTCGGAATTGCGTTCTTTCGCTGTGCTTCAGTGCAATTTCGAACGGAGACGCTGCTGTTGCGCGTTGTCAGCTTCTACGCCTTTCGATCAAGGGCTGGGTTCGGTCTTTGTCTGTGAGAAAAACAAAGAGGGCTTTTTTCGATATTTATTCGTCTTGAAGCTTGTGTAGCTGGTAGGCGAAAAGGTTTGAGTTTCCCGCAGCCGTAGCCCGGCTATGGTGAGGACGGACTCAATCTTTTCAACGACGCAGATGCGCCGCTATCGCAAGCCGACTCATGAAACAGAACCCCCGGTCTCGGGGGCATGAGACCGGGGGATCAGGAGGTGACAGAAGGTTTGGGAAGGTGTGTCTGTATCTTTCTTCAGCGATAGTTGGGGAATCGCTTGGGATTTGCCTGTGTTGATAATTAGAATCATTCCTAAAAAGACAGATGTTGTCAATACAAAAATTGAACTTATTGAAAAGAGTGGCTCACGCCTGTAAAAAAAGGCTAGATATGGGTCAAGAAGTGCCGCATGGAATCGTTGATTAATGTTGGGGGAAATATGGTTGATGATGGTGTATCCATGAAAATCCTTTTGGATGAATTGGAAGACCTCAGAGCGCGTCAAGCTGAATGTGAAGACGAGCTGGAGGAATATAGAGCGGGCAGGAAGGGCGCGTGTGCCGAGGTAGACCAGTTACGGGAAGCTCGGGAGAAATTGGGACTTGCCAATCTGATCGTTGAAAATTCTCCGGCAGTGCTTTTTCGGCGTAAAGCGGACGATACGTATGCCTTGGTTTACGTCTCAGAGAATGTCAGTCAGTGGGGATATTCAGCCAAAGATTTTTTGAGTGGCAAGGTTACTTTCGAGGAAATAGGTCACCCGGACGACAATCAACGTCTCCATGATGAGATTTTGCGTTATCAGGACCTTGATGTCGAAGAATATGCGCAGGAATATCGTATCAAGACCGCAGAGGGAGACACCCGTTGGGTTTCCGATGAAACGTCCATCGTACGCGATGAGGACGGCAACCGGATTTTCAATCAGGGTGTGCTCATGGATATCACCCGCCGCAAGCAGGTGGAGGAAGCCTTGACCGCCAGTGAATCCAAGTTTCGGCGGACGATTGAAGGGGCTGGTGAGGGATATTTTTTTATGGGTGGAGATTTGACCATCAAGGAAGTCAATGATGCCTATTGCAGGATGATCGGCTATGAGCGTGAGGAATTAATGGGCAGACGTCCTCACGATTTCGCTACCCTTGAATATCAGCGTTTTCTTGAAAGTAATAAAGAACACTTTCTCAAACAAGATCACCGTCGTTTCGAAGGAAGTATGGTACACAAGGACGGCCATGTGGTGCCTGTGTTGGTCAATGCCAACACTTTGCGGACAGCGGATGGTGAATTTCTTGGCCATGTGGCTTTTGTGGCTGATCTGACCGAACAGAAAAAAGCGGTGGAGTTGGCGGGAGAAGTGCAGAAGAGCCTGCTTCCCAAAAAAGCTCCTGATATTCCCGGACTTGACGTGGCCGGGACCAGTGTCGCCAGTGAGGTCGCGGGCGGTGACTACTTCGATTATTTGGAAAGTATGGATGTCGATCATCCCGGTTTGACTGTGGCTGTGGGTGACATTTCCGGCCATGGTGTAGATGCGGCCCTGCTCATGACCACGGCGCGGGGTTTTTTGCGTATGAGGGCATCTCAGCCTGGTACTCCCGTTCAGGTGGTGACCGAGATGAACCGTCATCTCGCCGAGGATCTGGACGGTTCAGGTCGGTTCATGACGCTGTTTTATCTTACGTTGGACACGCAAGAAAAAACAGCACGATGGGTTCGCGCTGGCCATGATCCAGCCATGATTTATTGTCCGATTCATGACGTTTTTACGGAATTGGCCGCTGATGCAGGGTTGCCCTTGGGGGTGACGCATGAATCCTTGTATAGCGAACAGGCCAACGATCTGCTTTCCGGGCAGATAATCGCCATCGGTACTGACGGTATTTGGGAGTCCCGGAACAGGGATGGGGAGATGTTCGGCAAGGGCCGTTTCAAGGAAGCCGTGCGCATCCATGCAGAGAGGTCTGCGCAGGAAATTTTGGATAGTGTTTTTGAAGCGGTTTATGCCTTTACTGAGGGAGCTAGGGCAGAAGATGACATAACGCTCGTTATCGTCAAATACGGCAAGGAGAATTGATGCGTAGATCGGTCTTTGTGATAGTCCTTGTGTTCTGTTTGGGGAGTGTGGCTTTGGCTGCGCCCACAAGTTTGGAGCGCGTTTCTCGTCACTGGACGGGTGATTTGTCAGAGATGATCACGCAGGGACGACCTGTTCGAGTTCTTGTTTCGTACAATCAAACCAATTTTTTCCTTTCAAAAGGGGTTATGCGTGGGCTGGAAGTAGACCTCATGAATGCCTACGAGCGGTATTTGTCCAGAAGCAATCCCGGGAAAAAAATACGAATTGTTTTTTTGGCCGTTCCTTTTGATCAGTTGATCCCTGCCTTGTTGGACGGTCGTGGCGATGTTGTGGCTGCCGGTCTGACCGTCACCAAAGAGCGAAAAAAAAGTGTGGCATTCTCACTGCCTTATCGAAAGAACATTAAGGAGATTGTGGTCGGCGGTCATCGAAGTCGGGTACTGTCGAGCTTGGATGATCTGGCAGGAAAAAGAGTTCATGTTATGGCAGGCAGCAGTTACGTCGAGCACCTGCGGTCTGTGAGCAGTTCTTTGAAAGCGCGTGGACTTGCCCCCGTGGATGTAATTGAGGCAGATCCTAATTTGGTCACTGAAGATCTTTTGGAAATGGTGGCGCGAGGTCTCATTGGGTATGCGGTGGCTGAAAATCAGTTGGCCGAGGTTTGGAAGAAAAATATGCGTGGGTTGCGACTGTTTAATGATGTCGTCATCCATTCGGGCGGAGAATTGGCGTGGGCTGTTCGGCCAGGAAATACCGGATTCAAGGAGAGTCTGGACGATTTTTCTCGGACGGTTCGTCAAGGGACGCTCAAAGGGAATATGTTTTATAAGCGGTACTTCGTGAATGAAGATCATGTGCTTAATTTCAGGAATCCGTTGGCTGACGGGCGATTACAGCCCATGGCGAAATTATTTCAAAAATATGCAGAACAGTATGGCTTCGACTGGTTGAAAATTGCTGCTTTGGCATTTCAGGAGTCCGGTTTTAATCAGGATTTGAAGAGCAACAGAGGCGCGGTGGGAGTCATGCAGATCAAACCCTCCACGGCCAGTGATCCCAATGTGAACATCAAGAATATTGAGAAGTTGGAAAATAACATTCACGCCGGGGTTAAATACCTTCATTTTCTGTGCGAACGCTATTTCAAGGATGTGGACCCTGAACATCGGGTGGATTTTGCGTTGGCCGCTTACAATGCCGGCCCTGCGCGGGTCCGCGGTTTGCGTACAAAGACTGCGGAGAAGGGCTTTGATCCAAATCTCTGGTTCGGGAACGTCGAGTGGGCAGCGTATGACATCATTGGCCATGAAACCCCGGATTATGTCGCGCATGTTCAAATATATTACGCTGCGTACAAGGCCATGTCTGATGTTTTGACCAAGCGGAATAAAGCCATGTAGTTGCGACGGCGTACTTTTCGTTTTCTCAGAGACTCTCATTGGCATGAAGTCGCTTCTTCGGGTATACTGGAAATAGCCCTCCCGTTTGGAGAGGTGTTTTCATCGAAACCAAGGAGTAGAGCTATGAAAATCACTCGTATCCTTCTTCCTGTTGACGGTTCCCGTTTGTCGGATGCTGCTGCTGACATGGCGATTGATTTGGCGGGCGACAATGCCTCTATTGTTTTACTGCATGTCCGAAGAGCTGTGCCTGTAGGATTGGGACAACCCAATGCCAATGATTTGCTTGAGCACCTGACCAAAGGTGCGGAAGAGGTCATGACCCACTATCGAGCTATTTTGTCCAACGCGAATGCAGACTCCCTTGAATTGATTGTTGGCGGCGATGTGGCTGAAGTCATTGCCAATGTTGCCGATGTGGAAAAGTGTGACCTCATAGTGATTGGTTCCAAGGGGAAGTCGGATCTCGAAGGATTGTTTCTCGGGTCGGTCACACACAAGGTCTTGCAGACTACCAATCGACCAGTGCTTGTCGTGAAGTAGACGAAGGGAGATTAGGAATGTCTATCGATTTGGAAATACAGGGTTTGTGCTAATCCTGATGGTTTGTTACTGTGCGCGCCATGGTTCTAAAAGTTAACGGCATACTACTGTGTATTCTTTTTTTGATGGCGGGATATGTTCCGGCCTCGGCGCAAGAGACTATTGTCGCGGTTGCCGACAGGTGGATGCCTTACAATGGTCGAGCCGGGTCCAGCGAGGAAGGGTATGCGGTTGAGATACTGCGTGCGATTTTTGAACCCATGGGCCACCGCGTCGAGTACCGGGAAATGCCGTGGAAGCGAGCAATTGAAGATGTGTTGGCCGGAAAAGCCGACATCCTGATAGGCTCCCTGAAGAGTGATAATTCAAAGTATCTTTTCCCCAAGGAAACTCTTGGTAAGGATTTGATGTGTTTTTATACCAATCGCCCCGATTGGAAGTTTATCGGTCCCGAATCCCTCGCTGGCGTCAGGATCGGGTTAGTGAAAGGGTATATTTATAGGGAATGGGTCCTTGAAAGGCTCAGGCTTTCTCCGCATCAATTTCATATCATGCATGGCGACGAACCTGTTGTTCGTCTTCTTGGGATGCTCAAGGATAACAGAATTCAGGTTATGCCCGGCAACAAGGCTGTTGTTGAATATTATGTGAAGACTCTTGGACTGGAAAAAGATGTCCATCTTGCAGGGTGTTTCACTGACACGAAAGAAAAATATCTGTACTTCGCATTGTCCCCTGCTCAGCCGGAGCGTTCGAAAGCGCTTGGAGCCTCTCTCGATAAGGGAATATCTCTTATGCGTAAGACAGGACAACTGAATCATCTGTTGATTAAGTATGGCCTTAAGGATTGGGTACGGCTCAGAAAATAGTCATTTTTAAGGGGAATGCGTTCCGTGTTGGTAGTGCGTTTTTTTACGATATATTGAGGATTTTGGTACATTGAATAAACGACAGGGGCATCCGACTTTCGGATGCCCCTGTGCTATTGGGGGAAGGGAAGCTAGAATTTTTCGTAATCCTGATCATCCATATTCATGGAGAAGCCTTTGTCCTGATTTGTTGTCTGAGGCTGTGCGGAGGGAAGGGCTTGGTGCGAGGTGGTGACCACCACTTTGGCGTTGCTCATGCCGCCGTTGCCGTTTTGGACCTTGAAGAAGGTCATTGCCTGAGCAAGATTTTCTGCCTGCGCGGCCAGTTCTTCGGATGTAGAAGCCATTTCTTCCGATGCAGAAGCATTTCCTTGAACGACCTGATCGAGTTGTCCCACTGAAGAACTAATTTCAGTGATACCTTTGTCCTGTTCAATACAGCTTGAAGCTATCTCCTGCACCAATTCCGCTGTTCTGCCAATTTCAGGGACCAGTTCTTCCAGCATTTGGCTTGCCCGGTCGGCAACGCCCATGGATGATTCGGAAAGACCGCTGATTTCTTCTGCGGCCTGCCCACTGCGTTCGGCCAGCTTACGGACTTCTGCTGCGACCACGGCAAAGCCTTTGCCATGTTCACCGGCGCGTGCCGCTTCAATAGCCGCGTTCAATGCCAGCAGATTGGTTTGGCGGGCTATTTCTTGAATGATGGTGATGCGTTCGGCAATGGATTTGAAAGCATCCAAGGCTTCTCCAACGGCTTCGCCACTTTCTTTGGCCCTTTCGGATGCTTTGACTGCGATACCTTCGGTCTGTTGTGCACTTTCCGTATTGGAGCGGATGCCGGAACTCATTTCTTCTATGGAGGCTGAAATGGATTCAATGGAGGCTGCCTGCTCAACCACAGACTGCGAGAGTGATTGTGCCGATGCCGACAGTTGTTCACTTCCAGCAGAGACACTTTCAGTGGACTGGTTGACCTCGCCCACAACCCCATTAAGTTTGTCAGCCATTTTTGACAGCGAGTTGGCCAATTGTCCTACTTCATCTTTTTGGTTCAGATCCACAGAGGCAGTTAGATCGCCAGTGGAAACCGTGGAGGCGAAATCCATGCCTTTTTGGAGTGGGAGAATGATGCCTCTGGCAATAATCCACGCAAGCAATATACCAATTAGTATAGAAATCGTACTGAAGATTATTACCCCGATTTTTGTGTCATTTGCGGCTTTGAGCATTTCGCTATCAGTCATGATATTTTCGGCGATAATTTCAGTGCTTTGAGTGAGAATATTTTGCACGGCATTGAGGGCTGGCAAAGTCTTATTCGTATAAACGGCTTTTGCCTCTTCATACCCCTTTATACGATTATCGTTAAGAGTGAGAACCGAGTCGATGGCTATCAACGTTTCGTCGGCAAGTCCGGCTGTGATTTGGCGGAACCATGACTGGGCTTCACCGCGTTCACCGGATGCCAAAAATTTGTTGATGTCGTTGGCGGAGTCATGCAGAGCTGCATGTGGTTCATATATGCCTTTGATTGCAGCCGCGAACTCAGGGTCTGCTTGCATCTTTTTTTGTGTTTCAGCCGAATAGAGCCATATACCGAGCTTGCATTTGTGAGGGTCGGTTTGAACTCCTGTTGTGGTCGCTTGAGGGTCAAGGAGTGTATTCTTTATTTGTCCAAGCCAAACAAGATGATCAAGTTTCTTGTCACGCAGGAAGGCTCCGAGTTCAATGTCCGCCGGTGCATATTTGTTACTGATTTCAATGGCGGAGGTGTGCAGCTCATTATGGTGTTTTTCAATCTTGGCCAACAGTGGCTTGATGCTTGGGACCAATTTCTCAGCCGCGATACGAGCATCACTGTAGTACCATTTACCGAAAGCGCATTGTTTGGGGTTCGTTTGTACGTTCAAGGTGTGGATGTGCGAGTCGGTTAATAGTTCGTTAACCTTTTCAGCCCATTTGAGGTGGTCGACGACTTTTTGTGTGAAGTTGCCACGCAATTGGTTGCCGGAAATGACTTCTTTCGCATTGCCGACGATTCCTTCGATTCCAAACGTTGACCAAAACCCAAGACCAATGAGCAATAGTAGTACGGCACCAAAGCCGATTCCAAACTTGATGCAGAGTTTGCAGTCTTTCCAACCCATTTTATCCTCCAGAAAGGCTAAGTTTCACACCAAAAAAGTATGAATAGTTTAAGAGGGATATCGACTATTAGGCTGTTAAGAGCATAGTAGTTGTCCTTCAATTATAATTTTTAAATAATAATTATTTTTATTGATAATAATTAAATAGGTATATGCTTTGCCGCATGAGTGGACATATTTCTATTGTCTCTGATGGTGGGCTACTGATAAGGTGCGAGCCTTGAAGAGTCGGATCATGTGCCTGAAGGTGACATTATCCATATCCATAAGAAGACGACGTATGTTTTTATAAAGGCGTTCAACCCAAAGACTGGAGGGAAATATGAATATCCCGGTTTTCAATTGTAAAAATGCAGATGACGTGATGAAGGCGGTCAAGGATTATGACGTCAGCTTCATTCAGTACTGGTTCTTGGACATCCTCGGTACGTTGAAGAGTTTTCAGGTTACACCCAATGAGCTTGAGGCTTCCTTTGAGGAAGGCATGGGGTTTGACGGGTCTTCTATTCTCGGTTTTTGCCGTATCGATGAGTCGGATATGGTGGCCATGCCAGACCCGACCACTTTTCAAATCTGTTCATGGCGTCCTTCCGACAGACCTGTTGCCCGCATGTTCTGTGATGTCGTCAGCCCTGATGGTGCGCCGTTCGAAGCTGATTCTCGGTACGTTCTCAAGAAGGTCATGGGGCAGGCTGCCGAAAAAGGGTACACCTTCTACGTTGGACCCGAACTTGAATTTTTTCTTTTTGCTGACGATCAGGACACAGAAGTTCTGGATGCTGGTGGATATTTTGATGCTCCACCGCTTGATCTCGGTAATAACATTCGTCGTGATATTATTTTTGCGCTTGATGCCATGGGTATTCAGGTTGAGTACTCTCACCACGAGGTAGCGCCATCTCAGCACGAGATTGACTTGCGGTATGCAGAAGGCATGAGGATGGCCGACACAGCCATGACATATCGTGTTGTGGTTAAGGAAACCGCGCGTAAGCACGGATGCTATGCGACCTTCATGCCCAAGCCGATTTTTGGTGAAAACGGCTCCGGTATGCATGTTCATCAGTCGTTGTTTAAGAATGGCCGTAATGTATTTTATGATGCCAACGATGAGTATCATCTGTCGTCTGAAGGCAAGTCCTATATCGCAGGTATTCTCAAGCATTCCCCGGAATTCGTGGCTGTCACCAACCAGTGGGTCAATTCTTACAAGCGTTTGGTTCCTGGGTACGAAGCACCGGTTTATATAGCCTGGGCGCGTCGTAATCGTTCGGCTCTCGTTCGTGTGCCTATGTACAAACCCGGTAAAGAGAACGCCACCCGCATGGAATTGCGTTGTCCGGACCCGGCTGCCAATCCGTATCTCTGCTTTGCCGTCCAGCTTGCCGCCGGACTCAAGGGCATGGAAGAGGGCTATGAACTGGCCGCACCGGTGGAAGAAGATATCTTCTCCATGGATGCCCGTCAGCTCAAGAAGAACAAGATCAAGTCCTTGCCCGGCTCTTTGTATGAAGCCGCCATCAACTTGCAGAAGTCCAGCTTCATGAAAGAAGTCCTCGGTGAACATCTGCACACAGCCTTGGTCGAAAACAAACTTGCAGAATGGGACGAATACAGCACACAAGTCACCGAATACGAGCTTGATAAGTATTTGCCTGTATTGTAGGCGGCTTGCGATAGCGGCGCATCTGCGTCGTTGAAAGGCTTGAGTCTGTCCTCGCCGTACGGAGGTACGGCTGTGGGAAACTTAAAGCCTTTCGTCTAGAGTTCCACTACTCTCCCAAGTTTAATCAGGGAGGTGGGCCTTTGAGAGAAAGTTGCATTTTGAAAGATTTATTAAACAGGCGCATCATGTTTGAACATGGTGCGCCTGTTTTTTGTGGTGCGAGATTAAAGGGTCCTCGCCAAAGGCGCGATAAAAAGTTTTGGAGAGTCCAGAGAGTTTTTTTCAAAAGGTTCTCTGGCAGGCCCAGAACAGCGTCCCGGTCACGCTGAAGGCGACCGCCGGTAGACTTTCATCTCGTGTGCCTTGGTGGTATATAATGGGATCGAACCTGAACAGAGGGATAGACGTATGGCATCGAAAGTATTTTTCTGGAATTTACGGGCAACGGTCAAAGCTCCTTTTGGCAAGCGTATGCGCAGCCTGCTCAAGGCGGCCAAGGGAAGCCAGTATATTAATGAAGGCGACCTGACGGCGATCAAGCTGCACTTTGGTGAACAGGGCACGACGGGTTTTTTGCGCCCGTTGTGGATCAAGCCTATTCTGGATTTTGTCCGTGAAGCTGGCGGCAAACCCTTCCTGACTGATGCCTCCACGTTATATGTGGGCCAGCGCGGCGAGGCCGTTTCTCATGCCATGTGCGCAGCGCATCATGGGTGGGATCCGCTTATGCTGGATGCGCCAGTGATTATTGCAGACGGCCTTCGGGGTGAATATGAGGTGCCTGTACCGGTAGGTGGCAAACATATTGAAGACGCGTATATCGCAGGTGGCATTGCCGAAGCGGATTTCTTCATTTCGCTCAACCATTTCAAGGGTCATGAGATGGCTGGATACGGCGGTGCCCTCAAGAATATAGGCATGGGGTCGGCCAGTAAGATGGGCAAGATGCAACAACACTTTTCCACTGGGCCGATTATTGATCAAGAAGCATGCACTGCGTGTGAAGCCTGCATTAAAGCCTGCAAGCCGGGAGCTTTGTATATTGACGAGGAAACGGGCAAGATCGCACTCGACGCGGAAAAATGTGTGGGGTGTGGTGGATGCTTTGTTGCCTGTCGTCATGACGGTCTCAAGGTGGACTGGAAGACAGGTGTGCAGGAATTTTTGGAACGGATGATGGAATATTCCAAGGGTGTGTTGGCGACCAAGGAAAGTCCGTGCTTGCATGTGAATTTCGTTATGGACGTAGTGCCCGACTGTGATTGTGTGGGCTTTACCGATGCCCCCATTTGCCCGGATATTGGCGTGTTGGTGAGCTTTGATCCCGTGGCTGTCGATCAGGCATCCATGGATTTGGTGAATGAAGCCCAGCCGCTCTATCCCAGCCAGCTGCCTTTTGGAGTCACACCGGGACAGAACAAGTTTTTGGCCATTCATCAGCATGTCCCGGAAGCATTTGGGCTGGACTATGCGGAAGAGATTGGCCTTGGTTCACGGGAATATGAGCTGATTAATCTTTAGAGAGTACAGTGTAAGAAAAGGGGCGGGAGCTTGATATAAGCTCCCGCCCCTTGCTGTTTGGAGTTAGAAGCGTTCGAATTCTTCACTGTCGTCCATCTTGAGATCCATGCCACTGGACGCCGATTTGGTTGGTGCGGCCGCGAGTTGTTGCTGCGGTTGCCGTTTTACAACGGTACGTTGCTGTGCCTGCCGCGATGACGTCCCAAGCCTGAAGAAGCTGATGGCTTGTTGCAGGTGTGCACTTTCGCTGGCCAGACTTTCAGAAGTGGATGCGATTTCCTCGGAAGAGGACGCGTTCTGCTGAATGATGTGGTCAAGCTGTTGGATGGCGGCGTTGATTTGTTCGACGCCGGCACTTTGTTCGTTGGAAGCCGCGGTGATTTCCTGAATGAGCTGAGCCGTTTCCTGAATGTCCGGCACTAACTGGTCGAGCTTTCCACCCGCTTCTTCGGCCACTCGGACCGTGGAGGAGGAGAGTTCGCTGATTTCGGAGGCGGCCAGACCGCTGCGTTCCGCAAGCTTGCGTACTTCTGCGGCGACAACGGCAAACCCTTTGCCGTGTTCACCGGCACGGGCCGCTTCAATGGCCGCGTTCAGTGCCAGCAGGTTGGTTTGACGAGCGATGTCTTCGATAACCGAGATTTTTTCAGCGATATCGGTCATGGCGTGCATGGCTTGAGATACGGCTTTGCCGCTTTCTTCGGCATTCCGTGCGGCCTTTGAGGCAATTTTTTCGGTTTTGCTGGCGTTTTCTGCGTTGCCCTGAATATTGGAGGCCATTTCTTCCATGGACGAAGAAACTTCTTCCACGCTGGCTGCCTGTTCAGATGCGCCTTCTGCCATGCTCTGCGAGGAAGCTGCCAGTTCTTCGCTGCCGGACGCTACGTTTTCCGTTGCGGAACTGACATTGCCGATGACGTTTCTGAGTTGGTTTGTCATGGCCCGCAGGGCATTTGCCAATGTGCCGATTTCATCTTTTTGATCAACATCAATATCTTTGGTCAGATCGCCTTCAGACAGGCTCTTGGCCAGTGAGATTCCTTTGAGAACCGGCTTGGTGATGACGTTGGCGATAACCAGAAGCACCACGAAGAGGATAACCACGGCAATGACGGCCATGATGATGGATGTGTAGGCAAAGGAGTCTGCCTGTTCACGGACTTTGTCCATGGGAATGACAACTGCCAAACTCCAAGGCTCACCGGTGCGTCCTATGGAGATGGGGGCGAGAGTAACGTACCAATCACCTTCGGCGTTCACGGTTTCATATGAAAAGTCTTTGCCCATTTTAGCAGCATTGGCCACGCTGTTTGCGTGTTTTGCATCCATAAAGTCACTGACATTCTTGCCCATCTTGTCGGTATCCGGGTGAGCGACGATGGTGCCTTTGTTAGTCATGAGGAAGGCGTAGCCCGTGTCGAATGGTTTAATTTCATTAACGACTTTTTGTAAGTCGTTAAGGTAGAAATCAACGCCGACAATGCCGATGTTCTTACCGTTCTTTTTGATAGGATGCCCTGTGGAGGCAAGCCAGAATTTTTTGCCATCCACTTCCCACGGGTACGGCTCGGTAATGGTTTCAATGGACCCGGACATGGGTTTGGCAAACCACTCTTCGTTTTCAAAGTCACCGGCACCGGCAAAGCTGGGAACAATGGCTCCACCATCGCGGTGGAACCATGTGCGGTATGCGCCGTTGTATGTGCCCCTGTATTCTTCTTCACGGTCATCGAAATTATCGGGGGGGAAGGTACACCATGCACCAGCAAGTTCATCGTGTCGGTCAAGAACATCAATGACAAAGGCATCAAGGTATTCGCGATCAGGAATGGTAGAATAATTGACCCCTTGTTCATAAGCCGCAGCCATGGTTCGGGTGGCTGTCATTGCCAGATCCATGGTTTCACCCACTTCAAGGCTGTGGCCATATGCTAACCTGTGCGCGTTTTCAGAGGCTTGTTCAACGGCCATATCCTGCGCTTTGAAGGTCAGAATGACGGTGCTGGCAGTCATCACTATAAGGACGACAATGAATGTGGGCAGCAAAATTTTGAGCTTGAGGCTCCAGTCCTTGAAACGCATCACTTCTCCTTGGATTACGTGAAGGGGTTGGTCTTTCGTAATATATCGGCAGCTATCTAATAGTACTTTATGTGAAAAGATACTGTGACAACATTATATTTTGCCCCATGGTGGAGAAGAAGGGCAGGAGTCGATTTTGGCTGGGAGTAGAATGGAAAGAGGAATTAAATCAGGCCGGCTGACGCCAATTCGTCCATGAGTTGTGCGACATTGGAACAGATGAAGTTCGGGGGGGAGTCGGTGAAGGCGTCGGCGTTGGCGTTTCCACTGGTCACGGCGGCAGAAAGGGTACCTGCTCGATGGCCTGTTTCAACATCCATTGGATGATCTCCGACCATGAGAGATTTGGTCGGGTCGGCGCCGATGACTGTGAGTGCTTGGTACAGGTGGGCGGGGTCAGGTTTGAGCTTGGATGCCACCTCACGGGGAATGAAGACACGTGTGTATTGTTCGATGTCAGGGAATACCGTTTTGACTGCCGGAGAAATATTACGGGTGATCACCCCCGCGGCAACGCGTCGTTTTGCTAGGTCGGCAAGAACCGGTCTGGTAAATTCGAACAATGTACCATCTCTGGCTGCATCCAGTTCCATGGCCGTAATGACCAATCGTCCGCGTGACAAAAATTCCATACCTTCAGCCCGGTCACGCTTCATGACCTGACTGGAGAGGTCTTCCAACCACTCGAGTGCGGGTCTGGAGTTTGGTACAGGGCGTTCGTCCATGAAGACTTCGCCAAGTGCGGCGATTTTGGTCTTCATCCAGTCAAAGTCCAGAGGGACATCGGCTAGAGTGCCGTCAAAATCAAAAATTATGGCGTCGAGTTTGCCCATGCGTGAGACCTATATCTTTTGCGCGAGTTCTCGCAAGGTCTGTAGATTGCGGATATCATCCTGCAAGTTTTTGTCTTTGGGGGTCTCAAGTGTCTTGGGGACATCGGTAAAGCGAGCGTCCTGCATGAGGTTGCGGAAGCCATCCAGTCCGATGGTCCCTTTGCCTATGTGCTCGTGTCGATCCTTGTGAGAATTGAATTCGTTCTTGGTATCGTTCATGTGGAAGAATTTGAGTCGGTCCAATCCGATGGTGCGATCAAACGCCGCAAAGGTGGCCGCGTAGACTTCAGGGGTGCGGATGTCGTATCCGGCGGCAAAGGTGTGACATGTGTCGTAACACACGCCGAGTCGTTCGGGATACTTGGATACTTGGATGATGGCGGCCAGTTCTTCAAATGTGGAACCGAGGTTGGTCCCTTGGCCTGCTGTGGTTTCAAGCAGGACCATGGCCGTTTTCGTGCCGGACTGTTCGATTGCGATATCCAGATTGGCCGCATACCGTGCAACTCCAACTTCAACGCCGTCGCCCAGATGCGAACCGGGATGTGTCACCAGCCATGACACGGACAACGCCTCAATACGTCGGAGCTCTTCGGCGAACCCCAGTATGGAGCGGTCGACTTGTTCCGGCTTATTGGACGCGAGATTGATGAGGTATGAGTCATGAGCTGCAATAGGATGGTTCCCCCATTGCTCCCATGCCATGGAAAAAAGCTCAATGTCATACCCGGTCAGCGGCGGAATCTTCCATTGCCGCTGGTTCCGGGTAAATATCTGCAACGCGGTGCCGCCGACCATGCCAATGCGTTCGAAGGCCATGTGCAGGCCTCCGGCAATAGACATATGGGCACCGAGATACATGATCTTTAGGAAATCCAGCCGCTCAGTGCGTCAACGATCTTCTGGGCCTGGGCCTGGCTGGAAATGTTGAATTTGGATTTGGGGCGGTAGGTGCCGTCGACTTTCTGATAGCGACGGATGGTGTATTTTTCCGGGCCGTATTCGCCCTTGGCGCGGTTGAGTTCTTGATATCGGAAGACAATGGTGGTCCATGCGCCCTTGGACAGGATGACCTTGTCCAACTCTTTCACAATGAGTTGGTTGTCCTCAGAATAATTGATGGTAATTTCGTCCACGTTGGATGCCATGATGCACTCCTTAAATATATGTCGTCTACCCGATCCGGGCAGCAGGGGCTTACCCATACATATGTCGATGACAGATGGCAACCCCCGGATTTCAAGGGTTCCCGGCTCTTAAAAGTTTTTTGAGAGGTCTTTCTGGTGTGCTATTGGGCTTGGCGTGCTTTGGAATGGTTAATGATAACTGGTTTTCGTAAGTGAAATTTTGCACATCGGAAATCATGTATGAAAATTTTGTAGGAAGGGTGTTTTTGACATCATAAAGCGTTCGAAAGAGACCTCCCTAGAGAAACATAAGCAACGAAAGGGCCATAACGGCCATTCCTGCGATGAGTCCATAGACAGATAAATGGTGCTCGCCGAATTCTTCGGCAGCAGGGAGGAGTTCATCAAAGGAGATGAACACCATGATTCCGGCTACTCCGGCAAACAGAACACCGAAGAGTGTGGGAGAAAAAAACGGCATCAGGACGAGGTACCCGATGAGGGCTCCAACGGGTTCGGACAGGCCGGACAGGAAAGAGTAGAGGAATGCTTTTTTGCGATCACCAGTTGCGTAATAAAGGGGGATGGACACGGCAATTCCCTCAGGAATGTTGTGTATAGCGATAGCCACGGCAATGGCCATGCCCAGAGCCGGGTCAGTCAGGGCCGCGGTGAAGGTCGCAAGTCCTTCGGGAAAGTTGTGGATGGCAATGGCGATAGCCGCGAACATGCCGGTTCTTCTGAGCTTGTCGAAGTCATGCATTTCGTCTTTGGGCAGATTTTCCTTGCCTTGGTCCATTTCTTCAATGGAGTGCATCTCATGTGGGTTTTCATAGCTGGGCACGAATTTGTCGATGATGGCGATAAAGGCGATGCCCCCGAAAAAAGAGAGTACCGTGACCCAGGACGCAGTGACACCACCGAGTTCGGTCGTAAGTGCGTCTTTTGCTTTGACCAGGATCTCCACGAACGAGACGTAGATCATGACCCCTGCGGAAAATCCGAGTGCAAGAGAAAGGAATTTCGTATTGGTCCGTCGGGCAAAAAAAGCGATGGCGGAGCCGATGCCGGTGGAAAGTCCGGCGAACACTGTCAGGCCGAAGGCGAAGAGTACGGTTTGGGTATCCATCTGGTCTGTATACCCAAAAAAAGGGCACAATGCATCCGGGAAATGAGAGTGGGCCGGTTAGTGGTAGCGGAGACTACGGCTGGTGTGGTAGTTCAAAGCCAGCGGGAGGCTGGATGTGAGGAATTTGATCAGAACAGTATGCGTGTTTATTTTTTTGTTTGGGATGAGTGCGCCGTCCAACGCATCTGATAAAGTCTCAGTCGCTTTTTTGAATCCCGCGGCACAAGGGGATGTTTTTTTTCAGCTTTTGACCGATTTTATGCAGGCTGCTGCAGACGACCTCGGGTTCGATCTGGACGTTTATTACGGTGGTCGAAATCATGTCCTTATAGATGAGAATGTGAAGGCACTTTTTTCTCGTGACACATTGCCTCAGTATATTGTCGGCATGAATGCTCGTGGTGCAGGGGAACTTCTTTTGGCTCAAGCTGAAGCGGCTGGAATTAAGACGGTGTTTATCAATCAGAGTTTTTTGGGTGAAGAACGAAAGAGCGCGGGGAGACCGGGCGAAAAATATACGCATTGGCTTTTTGAATATCTCCCAGATGACACACATGCCGGATATCTTCTGGCAAGAATACTCATAGAAAAGGCTTCGAGGGCCGGATTAGTTGATGCCGATGGTATGATTAATATCATTGCCGTGAGCGGACATGAAACTTCACCGGCATCTCTTCTTCGGGAAGAAGGATTACGAGAAGCGTTGGCAGAATACCCGAATGCCCGATTGCGTCAGATAATTCATGCGGGTTGGAAGCCGGACAGGGCCAAAGAGTTGAGTCAGAGGTTGTTGCGACGATATCCTGATACTTCCGTTGTCTGGGCAGCCAGTGATGCCATGGGGGCTGGCGTTGCCGAAGGCGTTCGTGAATTGGGAAAGCATCCCGGATCGAATATTTTGATTGGTGGCGTGGACTGGACGCGACATGCTCAGGAATTGCTTGGAAAGGGCGATTTTGCCGTTTCCGTTGGAGGGCATTTTATGGACGGCGCGTGGGCGTTGGTCATGATGTATGATGCCATGCACGGTATTGCCGTCTCCCGTGCCAGCCAGTCCCATTTTTCCAGCCTGACTGCGCGTAATATTGTTGAATATAAAAAGCATTTTGGTGTCAGTGACTGGCGAAAAATAGATTTCACCAAATTTTCAAAGTATCTCAATCCAACGCTTAAGTATTATGACTTTGGACTTGAAGCAGTCCTTGATCAAATGGAGACTCTCCAATGAACAGATTGAAATTTTTTGTCCTTTTTGCAGCATTGTTGCTTTATGTAGTCCCTACGCGTGCAGAAGGCATGATAGTCACGGTGTCCATTGCACCTTTAAAGTACTTTGTTGAATCAATCGGCGGAGATCTGGTTGAAGTCGAGGTCATGGTTTCGTCCGGCGCAAGTCCGGCCACCTATGAGCCGAAGCCCCGTCAGATGGTCGCTTTGACCCGGTCGAAACTGTATATCGCGATTGGTGTCCCTTTTGAGAGGGCGTGGTTGCCTCGTATGCATAGTGCGAACCCGGATATGACCGTGGTCAAATCGACATCAGGGATGCATCTGTTACCTATGGCTTCGCATCATCACCATCAGGATGGGAACGAAGTGCTTCAGGTTGAACAGGGCAAACGCATTCTTGATCCACATGTCTGGAATTCTCCGAAAATGGCCCGGGAACTGGCGGCAGTCATCCTTTCTGCCCTTGTTCGGGCCGATGCCGCAGGAAGTCCTGTTTATCGGAAAAATTATGATCAGCTGATGGCGAAAATTAATGAAGTGGACACTGAAATCAAGGGTTTACTGGCAGGCAGCAAGGGAAAACATTTTCTGACATATCACCCGTCATGGGGATATTTTGCCCATGATTATGGCTTGGTGCAGGTGCCTGTGGAGCTGGAAGGCAAACATCCCGGTCCCAGAGAATTGGCCGAGGTTATAGAGTTGGCCAAAGAAGAATCCATCAAGGCCGTTTTTGTTCAGCCGCAATTTTCTACCAAGTCAGCACAGACCATCGCCGATGCCATTGGTGGTACGGTTGTCGTTGCTGATCCCCTTGCGGAAGATTGGGCAGACAATCTGGTCAATATAGCCAGACAATTCAGTATAACTCTTCGTTAATATTAAATCTTATTTGAAAGGGTTACATGTTTTCAGCTTTGAGCTGACCACATGCCGCTTCGATATCCGAGCCCATGGAACGACGGATAAAGGCGGTCAATCCGTGATCCCACAGACGTTTTTCAAAGGCTTCAACCTTGCCTCGATCGGGTGCGTCATAGGGCATACCCTCGGTGGCGTTGTACGCGATGAGGTTGATCTTGCCCTTTCTGCGATCAACGAGACGGGCCAGTTGGTCCGCGTGTTCCATTGAATCGTTCACATCTTTTAAGAGCAGGTACTCAAAGGTGATCCGTTCGCGTTGACGCATGGGATAGGCCCGGAGGCTGTCCATGAGGTCGTTGATATGCACTTTGGCGGCCTTGGGCATGATCTTGGCGCGCAATTCCTGCGTGGGAGCATGTAGGGAAATGGCAGGCAGAGCTATTTCAAGGTCGCCCAAAATTTTAAGTTTGTCGGGGAAGCCGACAGTGGAAACCATGGACCGGCGCCATGACAGAGACAGACCCCGTTCACACGGCAGGTCGGTCAATACCTTGATAAGAGTCTCGAGGTTGAGCAGCGGCTCACCCATGCCCATGAACACGAGGTTCTTGAGCGGGTTCATGCCCTGATCTTCCAGATATTGGCGGCCTACCAGAATCTGTCCCATGATTTCGCCATAGGTCAGGTTGCGTTCAAAACCGAGCTTGCCGGTGTTGCAGAAAGTACACGCCATGGCACAGCCCACCTGAGTGGACAGGCATTGGGAGTAACGGTCATTCATGGGGATGAGCACGGTCTCGATGAGCGCACCGTCACCCATGCGCAACAGCAACTTGATGGTCCCATCCTTGCTCGTGGCGACTTTGGCGATTTCCGGCCAGGCAATGGTTGCCATGGTGGCGACTTTTTCCCGGAGCGGCTTGGACAGGTTGGTCATGGCGTCAATGTTGCGGACGCGCTTCTGCCACAGCCATTGCCAGATCTGTTCGGTGCGGAAACGAGGTTCTTTCAAATCCTCGGCAACGAACGCCTCAAGGTCATTTTTTGTCAATTCAATAAGATTTTGCATGCGCGTCCCTTGTGTACGGCATGACCGGCTGTGTCAAGTCAGGGAGCTTATGGCCTGTGCCTTGGAACAGCGTCTGCGCCGGCATATTCAAGTCATTGTCGGTCCTAGTTGTTGGTGTTTATTTTTTGGTGTGCGTGTGTATGCATCGCTATTCAATATTGATTTCATTATATATTCTCGTGTATGGATGGCCGGGAGCGACATTTCGCCCCCGGCTTGTTTCATGATTTAGAGCCTGCTGCCGGGGACATAGTCGCCGGGGTAGAGCATTTCAAAGCCTTCATTGACCTTTTTGACGAAGGTTGAGTCGCGTTTGGACGGATCACTGAAGCGGGGATCTTTCATC
Organism: Pseudodesulfovibrio nedwellii; assembly: GCF_027923765.1. Taxonomy (NCBI): domain Bacteria; kingdom Pseudomonadati; phylum Thermodesulfobacteriota; class Desulfovibrionia; order Desulfovibrionales; family Desulfovibrionaceae; genus Pseudodesulfovibrio; species Pseudodesulfovibrio nedwellii. The sequence continues at coordinate 2,580,778 of NZ_AP026709.1, forward strand.
ATTTCTCGCAGTCGTTCGATGGATAGGTCTTCGCCCCATCCCTTGGTTGAGCCTCGCAGGCCTCCTTCGAGTACCAACGGTGCGATCTTGGCAAAGGCGTTGATGACGGCGGCGTGGTTGCCCGCATTGGTTTTGTCGAGAGCTGTCAGCAGGTCGTCACCACCAATTGCTTCGGCAGCGCGCATGGCATGGTCGAGAATGGAGGGCGTGTCGCCGCGATGAATGGAACGCAGGGATTCCAGTTCTGTCTCGCGCATGGTCTGCGCCTCATTTTCAATCCCGTGATGGGCGTCCATGACTAGCGGCATGAACCATTCATACAGCCCGGATACCTGTTTCGGGGTCAAGCCCAATTCGTGGGCTTTCTGCCTGAGGCCGTTGGTCAGGTCTTCACGGATTTCAAAGCCGTCAGGCACGTCCATGTTTGGTAATTCGTAGCCGTCCGCAGCTTCGGGACGGCCCAGAGCCCCATAGAAGGCAGCCAATTCTTCAGGGCCATCGTCATCGCCGGGCATCCGCACGTATCCTTCCGGGCTTTTGCCGATCATGCGCTGGGCATGAACCAATGCCTTCACGGCTTCGTCCTTGGTGGTGTATTTGGCGAGAACCGGATGGTCGCGCAGGAGCATTTCCGTTTCCACGCCGTTTTCGTCAGCCTGTTTGACGGTCCAGTCTTCGGGAAGGGTCATCTGCCATTTTTTATTGGTATTGGGTGTCATCGGTTGATTTCCTTATTGATGAAGTTGTTTTCATTGAGCATGTGTTTCATGTGTAGGATCAGTGACCTGCGTCCTTCATTGAACTGTGTGCGCCCTGCATCCGTGGAAAATGTGGAGCGCATGAAGCTTCCGCGTTTTTCCAAATCATCCATGATTGTTGTACCGTCAGCTGATTCAAAGAGCCGTTTATAGGCTCGATGCAGCTCCAGAGGAGAGGTGTCAGGCATGGGACGCCTCCTCGTTTGCTTCCGTTTGTTGCAGGACTATGGCCTCTTCCTGTGTCATATCTTCGGACTGAGCGGGGTCGGGAGCCATGTGTTCTGGCGGTGGTCCGACAATACCGAGCGCTCCGGCGAGCATTCCCCACAGTTCGGTGAGAACATTGGGTCGGTCCGTGTATGCTTCGGACAGGGTTTTGGCGATGGTGGCCATGCTGGCGACCGTGGCTGTGGTCTGTGCGCTTCCGGCAGCCTTGGTTTTGCCTTCGCGGGCGGCGGCTACATCCTGTTCCGGTTTCAGGTAATCGGACGGGGTGTCGAACAGCTCGGCAACGTGTCGAGCCATGCGATCGGTGTCGAAGTTGTCCATAATTCCGAAGGCGTCTGCGCCTCCCACCAACGGGCCGAGGTATTCCATGGTTTGGGATAACCCCTGTGCCTCGTATTGCTTTTGAGCGCGGGCAACAGGCGAGGTGTAGCGAACGTCCAGATCGTCGGGCGTCAGTCCTTGCGGGAAGGAAGGCAGCCCTCCACTGCGGAGCATGATGCGGAACACGCGCTTGATGAGCGGGCTGAGGAATTCAGTTTGCAATCTGCCAAGGACAGGGCCGAGGACGCGCATTTTTTCGGATTGGCGGATAACCGCTTCGGTGGCGGTGACAGCCGGGCCTTCCGGGGCGATCTGGTCGCCAAGGAAGATACGCCGGATGGACTCGCGTCGTTGGTTCATCATCTCTTCGGTGGCACCGAGATCCACATGTACCGGCAGTGCTTCGATGCGGTCTGATGATCCTGCCCGATAATAGGACAACCCACCCGGACCGGAGCGAACCGGACCGAGGAAACCGTCGTCTGGCACCATGAGCGGCGGGTCTGACATCTTTTCGGCGGCCATGAGCGCAGTGCGGGCCATGGCGTTGAGCACACGGGTGTCGGAAAGGGCGGTCTGGCCTGGTCCACGACCATAGGTCTCGCCTGCGGCCTTGGCCCAGCGTGGAACCATGTACGGCATTTCCAAATAGCCGGTTTCTTCCACAATGTGATTGTTCTTGGTTTCCATGTACACGCTGGCATAAGGGAAGTTCATTACCCCGAGACCTCGCGGGTCGCGGTCAGATCGAGGATAGACCGCGTGCAGTATTTCCACTTTCTCGTCGGGTTTGTCCTCGGCCTTGCGTTTGGTTTCATCCGAGCAGTTCACGCCCCATTCCTGAATGGCCTGACGGGCGGATATTTCGTATTTGCGGTATACGGTGTCCACCTGACCCCGAACAGATTCGGCCACATAGACTTCGCCAAGCGGTCTGGTGGAAAATCGGACAATCATTTCATTGTCGGCTTCCACATACATCACCGCAGTACCAAGCAGGGCCACATCCAGATAAAGTTCATGGACATGAGTCTGGAACCCTGAATCTTCGGCGTTGAATACGGCAACCATTCGTCCGCGGGCTTCCTGAAGGAAGGTACGTACGTCTGCATTGTCACCAAGTTGACGGTCTTTAACCGAGATATCGAACCACGGCAGGGAAGGGTTGGTAAGCAAGCCCCCCAAGGATGAAGCCAGCAGCTCCAGCGCGTGCATGGGCGTGGAGTCGAAGATGCGTTCATCACCGGTCTGACCGCGAAACGAGTTGGAGCCGCCAATGGAGGTGAAACTGTTCTTGCGGGGCAACATGTATTCGGTCAATTCCTGCCAGGAACTCACCCATGGTTGCCGTGCTTCTTCCAGTCCGCTGAACCGGGTGAGCAGTGAGCGCGCACGTTCTGTTGCGTCCATGCTACTCTCCCAACTTGTTCTTGAGGCCCGTGGGATTGTTTTCTTCTTCCTCAACCAGAGATGCCGCTCCATTGGAGAGTGTACTGGCGTTGCGTTTTTTTTCCAGATTTCGGGCTTCATTTATCTTTTCCCTGTCCCTTCGACGGGCGTCCGCCTCCTTTTTGCGCTGTTGCTCTTCACGAGCTTTGCGTTCTTTTTCCATGTCGCCGGATGAATCCGGTTTGTGTTGGATCAACCCTCCGACTGTGCCAAGCACTGTTGAGATTATTGATGCAGATCCTCCCATAATAAAATCCTCCTGTAAGATGTTTCACAGGAGGCTAACCCCGGTTTTTCGCAAAACCGGGAAATGTGAATGAATGTATATTCAAATCATTCAATAGGTATAAAAAAACACCTTGACAGGGGTGGGGAATAGGACGGTTTGTTTGCCGAAAAAAAGGACAAGGCCTGCCGAGATTCGATCGGCAGGCCTTGTCCTGAAAAGTGAACGGATGGAGCTGAAAAGGGGCGTCGGGAAAGTGCCCGTATCAGTCGGAGGATATGGAGCGGTGTTTACATCGTAGTCGCGCCAGCCGAAACGGACGAAGCCGAGATCTCGGTTGTGCAGATCAAAATTTGTGGCTTTGAGGAATACATATTCTTTGCACCGTCATATAGATAATATGGCAAGAATAAGCAGTATGCTAATTGCTTCGTTCAGAGTCAGTGCTCTAATTTGAAAGAGCGGTGATATAAATCTTTCCCAAAAAGATTGAATAATCCATACAGACACTGCAGAAGAAAAAAGAAATAAAAGAATTAGTGTTGCTGACCCCATTAAAGCATCGTGATTAAAGATTGCGTCAAGAAGCGTTGCAGGCTCTTCTTTATATTCTAGTATTGACTTAATTGATTGAAATATGACCAATGCACAAAAGAGAATAGCATTGTATTTTGTCGTTATTTTTTTCATTATATCTTAAGTTCTTAAAGTTATGTAGATGGTACCTGCTTTGGCAATGTTTGTTACCAAAGCAGGCAATGAGGCTCGTAGCGAGGATCAATCTCTTTTATTATTTCTTGTTTTTGTTCCAATCAGAATCGGGATCACAATAGTCCCGGACTCCATCACTGTCGGTGTCCATGGACATCGGGTCTTCATCCAGCCCTTTTCCATTCAAAAATCTGTCTAAACCTTGAAGAAACTGATTTTTTGGATTTTTATCAGCAGCTTCCTTGCCTGTTTTTTTTATTCCGGCTTTGGTTCCTTGTCTAACCCCTTGCTTGATAATCCAATTCAAGAATAATCCATTGGAATCATTTGCATTCACCGGATCATCCAGACAATACCCATACCAATCTGAATCGCCACCCTTGTCGCCGATGGGGTCCGGGGCGGTCCATCTGCTGGTGTTTGCATCGTAGTCGCGCCAGCCGAAGCGGACGAAGCCGAGATCGCGGTCATGCAGGCCTCCGGCATAGCCGATAGGGATGCGTAGGCTTGGATTGGTGTCTTCAATGATGCCGCCAAATGGATCGTACAGAATTTCCTGTATCACATTGCCTTCCGGGTCGGCAACGACTCGAAGACTTCCGACTTGGTCATAGAAGAGGTAGGCGATTGTGCCATCATCCCGGCGCATTGCGTATGGGGTGCGGGTTTCGTCCTGATAGGCGAATTCGTACCCGTGTTGTCCGTCATGAAAGCCGGCAAGGCGGACGAAATCGAGCCATGCGTATGCCTCGACCAACTGGCCGTTGCAATACTTGGCAATGCGTTGGCCGTTGTCGTCATGACGGTAGGTGAAGACCCGATTCTGATCTTCCACCTCCATCCTGAGCAGACGATAGTCGGGCGAATATTTGTATAGATAATACGTGCCGCCATGTGACCAGATGGACCGGAAGCCTTTTTCATCATGTGTGTACGAATCTTTTCCAGCCCGAAGCAGCCGGTTCTCCATCGTGTAGGTGTAATCTCGATAGTTAGAGCCAGCCGTGGCCGGAAGATAGTCACGCATGCGGCGACCTTCCTTGTCATAGTGGCACTGACAGATCAGCCGTCCGTCAAGATGCGCCTCTTGCAACCGCCCGTCTTTGTCATATGAATATTTCCAGACAACAGCCTTGCCGTTGACGGTTTCGGTTTTTTCCACAATGCGACCATTCTGGTCGTGCCTGAGTGTATAAGAATAGGGGATCATTTCATCCTCCACGGTTTCGTCCTCAAGGATTATTCCCGAGAATCCAGACAACCATACCCTTGGTTTTTCCCAACACCCCGAAATGTGAATGAATGTATACTCAAATCACTCAATAGGTATAAAAAACCATCTTGACAGGGGTGGTGAATAGGCCTGCCGGGACTTGACCGGCAGGCCTTCCCTTGAAAATCGAAACCTTCCGGGTCGGCGATTTCTCGCCCCCCCCCTCGCAAAGCGACCCAAAAAGTTTAGGAAAAGGAGAGGATGGGGGTCTGGGGGAAGGGGAGGAAAGAACCCTTTCCAAAGGGTTTTTCCTCCCCTTCCCCCAGCCGTCGGAGACAAAAAAAGCCCCTGCCCGATACAAATCGGGCAGGGGCTTTTGGGAGTGCGTGTTACTACTGCATTGCTGACCGGTTGCGGTTGATGGGCTTCTGCCCTGAGACGACAACCATGTTTCGGCCATTATTTTTGGCTTGGTAGAGTGCCTTGTCCGCCTTGATGATAAGATCATCATCCGTGGTCAACGCACCACCTTCGACAGACGCTACGCCAATGGACGCGGTGATGGTGAAGTCCTGATTGTCAAAATGGAAATTGCAATCTGCGATAACTGAACGAACCCGTTCCGCGAGTTTCCAGGCAGCTTCTTCTGTTGTGTGCGGCAGGAGCACCACAAATTCTTCGCCGCCGTATCGGGCCGCGAGGTCAGTGGTACGGAACGTCGTGGTCAGGATTTCTCCAATTTTTTGAAGTACCATGTCTCCGGCCATGTGACCGTAGGTGTCGTTGACCTGCTTGAAGTGGTCGAGATCGACCATGAGCAGGGAAAGATCGTGATTGTAACGACGACGGCGTTTGATTTCATAGACAAGCCGTTCTTCAAAGGAATGACGATTGAAGACGCGTGTTAGGCCATCGTGATCTGCGCGGCGTTTGACTTCTTTGAACGTCAAGGCGTTGCGTAGGGCTAGACCGATATGGTTGACGGCAGAGCGGAATGTTTCCACCTGATCCTTGCCAAGCCGATACCCCGGTTCACAAAGTAGCGCGAGACAGCCGAATGTTTCGTGGCCGGCAGTGAGTGGCATGGTGACGAGCTTTCCGTCTTCAGGCATCAGGGCATATTCGGGCCGCCGGGCGGAATCGGTGTGCAGGATGTTGAATCCGTTAACCGGCCCGCTGCCCATGAAATTGGCTGAGGCCATGATGTTTTCCACCCAAATGGATTCGGATTCGGGTGGCATTTTGCCGTTGAGGAAAATTTCAACGTCGGCCACTTCTGATTCCTGTTGATGATTCCAGAAGGCGGCATGCAGCATCTTGATGGGCAAAACCAGACTGAGGGTGTCCTTGGCGTTGGCGAGGATGGTGGAGGCATCCAGACTTTCGGTTGCCGAAGCGAGCACCTTGTTCAGAAACATGAGCTGGTCTGTTTTGCGGGCCAGTAATTCTCGTTCAAGAAGAATTTCTTCCGTCATCCGGTAAATATCAGAATACATGGACGTCACTTCCTTGGCGCGGAACATGACATCTTGAATCTTGGGTCGGGTGAGGGGAGTGCGGACCACGGTGAGGAACCCTTCAGCCAGAACCTGATCCATCTCAAGAGGTTTGTCTTCACCACTTTGGATCAGAATGCGCTGCGTGGAATCCTGATCACGGTATTCTTCTTTGCGGTATTCGGGGAAATCGCTCCAGACCGACCAGGGAATCCAAGCCGCAGAAGGCTTTTCATCTTGAGAAAGATCTTTGCCCAACGGCAGAGAATCGGTCGGGAAATTCCGAATGTGAAAGCCGGGGCCGACGCCGTCTTCGATCTGCTGTTTCAGCATCTCGTCAAGTCCGAGCCCCCACATGAGCTCTGGTCGTCTGCCTCGTTTTATGGCTTGTCTTGGCATGTCTCCACTTCTCCTTGAACGTCAAATCATTGACGAGCGTCTCACTCGCACCAAGAGTTGAGCAAGATCGGGGCCAAATATTGATAATCGTGTGCAGTTAAAGGTGTCGACCCTTTATAATGTTATTAACATGCTTGATTCATGGATGAAAAATGGAAGCTTAATATGGAGGTACTGAGGAGTGGGCGGAAAAAAATGCCTGTGGTTTTCCGCAATTCATTGACAAAAGGGCGGGGAACGGTTTTTACGAGAGTATGGCGAAAAAACAACGCATATGGGGTACTCTTGATCCCTTTTTTGAGGCCGGACCGGTTCTGGGTCGCATGGTAGCCAATACGACGTTTTTGCGAGCGTTGTTGGATGCCGACCCTTTTGATGAATATCATTTTTTTCTTTCAGGTCGGAAGGAACGGGACGCCGTGGGGAAGGCCTTGCGGGAAATTGTTCCTGCATTGATGGAGGCGGGGCGGGTACGGCTTATGCTTCGGCACGAGCTGGCGGGTATGTTGACCCAGGCCCACTATCATTGTTTTCATTTGTCCGATTGCATCACGAGTCAGCCGTTCATGGCTCGTATGCGCAATCGGTATAGCGAGCATATTTTTCCGGTAACCGGCCCCATTCATTCTTTGAGTTATTGCAATTATGGGACTGCGTTCTTGCAGCATCTGTGGCCCGGTACGACTCGACGGGATAGTATTGTCTGCACTTCCAGAGCCGGGAAAAAGGTGGTGGAGCAATATTTTGATTGGTTGAGAAATGGTTTTGGTTTGACCGAGATCAGTTATCCTGCACCTTTGCTCACTCGTATTCCCCTGGCAGTTGATACTTCGATTTTGACGCCGGGACACAAAAGGGAAAATGGACCGGTCAGGCTGTTGGTTTTTGGTCGCATTTCTCACCATTCAAAAATGGACGTGGTTCCGCTTATTCGTGCTGTGCATCGGTTGGTACAGGATGGCATGGACCCTGCCGGTGTGGAGATCGTGCTGGCTGGCTGGGCGGACGAAGATGATAATGTCCGTACCACTTTGACCAATCTGGCTGCCAATGCCGGGATTGCTCTCCATATTCATTTGCGGCCTGATGAGAAGCAGAAGCTGGAGCTTTTCCGTTCTGCGGATATATTTGTTTCCATCGCTGATAATCCCCAAGAGACATTTGGTATTACTTTGGTGGAAGCCGGAGCGTTTGGCCTGCCAGTCGTGGCTTCTGATTATGACGGATATAAAGATATCGTGGAACACGGGAAGACAGGCTTGCTTGTCAGGACTACTGGTTCAGACAGTACCCCGGATGTGGATCTTGAAGCTCCGCTGACTTTTGACAGTGACTATCATCTGCGTCTTTCCCAGCGAACAGCGGTTGATATCCCTCTATTGGCCGACGCCCTGAAACGACTCATTGAGTCCTCGGATTTGAGACAATCCATGGGTGTGGCCGGGCGTAAGCGTGTTGAAGAAATGTTTTCATGGCCCACGGTTATTAAGCAATATGTTGAATTGTGGGATTCTTTGTGGAGCGAGCCGGTTGATGCTGACTCACTTCGGGAGAGAACACATCCGTTGGCCCCGGAATTTGGTCGTATATTCGGGCATTATACCAGTGATGTCCTGCGTGATGAGACCATGCTCAAAACAGGGCGCACAGGTGAAGCTTTCTATCGCGGTCGGGATTTCCCTAACCTCTATGCCGGGCTTGATATGGCCATTGATATGGAGATTGTTAAAAAACTCGCCTTTTTCGGAAGGAAGCCGGTTGACACCCACACCTTGATACGCAAGGCTTCCGAAGTCGCACCGACCATGGATGATACTCAGATTAAAAATCATATCCTGTGGGCGCTCAAACAGGATATCTTGGAACATACAGATAAATAACCTTTCTCCATAAGTCTTATAGTCCGGGGTCGATAGAAGGCCCCCTTCGAGCGGCTTCATACGATTTTGGAAAAGAGAAAGGATTGGTTGTCTGAGAGAAGAGGGAGCGGAACACCCTTTTCACAGGGTTTTCTTCCCCTTCTTCTCTCAGTCACCGGAGGCAACTTTTATGAAAGCACTCAGAGCTGTGCGGATGGAGCGATGTATCGGCTGCCATTCGTGTTCGTTGGCCTGTTCAAGACAGGTCCACAAATTTCTTTCCTGGAATAAGTCTGGCATTCGTATTTCGTCGTCGGGCGGTCTATCCACCGGCTTCGAAGCTCGGGTTTGTCTGGCCTGTAACCCGGCTCCATGCGCCGAAGCGTGTCCAACTGGTTCGCTTTCACAGCGCAGGGATGGTGGTGTTATTCAGAACAAGAAGTTGTGCATACGTTGTGGCGAATGTGCCAAGGCCTGTCCTGTGGACGCTATTTTTCTTGATCATGAAGTAAATCCGTATGTATGTATCCATTGCGGTCAATGCGTGCAGTTTTGTCCGCATGACTGCCTTGAAATGGTAGAACTGCCCAAGCAGGAACAGGAAGAAGGAGGGGGCGATGATTAGAGACTTCTTCCGTGTCATGATGGTCAATTTGACCACAGGCAAGACCAATATTATCGAGCGTCCCGGACGGAACGAATATCTGGGTGGTACCGGTCTGGCGGCAAAGCTGTTTGAAGAATTCGGTCACGTGGATCGCCATTGGGACGACCCGGAGCAGCCCGTGATTTTCGCTATTGGGCCGCTGACGGGGTATTTCCCGCTCATGAGTAAGACCTGTTGCGCGTTTCGCTCGCCGTATCATAATGAGTATACCGAAAGTTATGCAGGCGGAAAATCCGCGTTGTCTCTTCGGTTTGCCGACCTTGATGCATTGGTTATCACCGGCAAAGCACCGCGACTGACTGCTTTGTGTGTCGGTTCTCGTCGCGTGGAAACTCGTGATGTAGAGTATATGCGTGGATTTGATGCCATTGCCACGGGGCGCGTGCTCAGAAAGATATTCCCCGGCTCAGGGCGTCGATCCATCATGCGCATCGGCCCTGCGGGTGAAAATTTGTCGGCGTACGCCTGTATTAACGTGGACACCTATCGCCATTTCGGACGCATGGGTGGTGGCACGGCTATGGGCGTGAAAAACCTGAAAGCCATCTGTATCCTTGGTGACCGAGGATTCGCATTGCCCGAAGGCAAACAGTATCCCAAGTTGTACAAACACATTTATAAACAGCTCACCACCACTGAAATGATGGCCAAATACCACGGTCTTGGTACGGCGGTGAATGTCAAACCGCTTAGTGAGTTGAAAAGTCTGCCATGGAAAAACTTGCAACAGACTTCCAGTCCGAAAGCCGAGAATATCTCTGGTGAGACCTTTGCTGACGATACGCTGCTGAGAAATGCAGCCTGTGCTGGTTGTCCGGTCGGCTGCATCCATGTGGGTTTTGTTCGCGAACAGTTTCAGACCAACAATCAGTATCTCTACCGGCAGGTAGGGTATGACTTCGAGCCGATTTTTGCTTGTGGGGCGATGATCGAGGTGACAGAGGCCAGTGACGTCCTGCGCATTTTGGATGTCATTGAAAAGGAAGGGCTGGACTGTATGTCCGCAGGCGTGGCTCTGGCCTGGGCCACTGAAGCTCTGGAAAAGGGTGTCATCAGCGAGAAGGAAACGGTTGTAAAGTTGAACTGGGGCGATGCTGAGACTTACATGGCCGCCGTGGAGTTGTTAGGTCGGCCACCGAATGAATTTTATCGTCTTCTCGCATCTGGGACCATGAAATGCGCCAAGGTGTATGGTGGTGAGGACTTCGCATGCGTGTTGGGTCAGGAAATGGCAGGGTACGCCACAGGCGAAGTATTCTTTGTCTCCGAGGCCTTGGGGTTCCGTCATGCCCATTTGGACTCTGGTGGCTACTCTTGGGACCAGAAACACGAAGAGCAGGATGTAACCGCCGCGCTTGATTTCCTTGTGGACGATGCTCGTGATCGTATCGTGCTCAACTGCATGGTCGGCTGTCTGTTTTCACGCGGCGTGTACAATGATGACCTTTTGGCCGAAGCTATGGAATCTGTCGGTTATGGCGAACTTCATGGAAGTGTCTCAGAAATAGGTGATCGAGTGCAACGTTTGCGCTGGCGTCTCAGACTTCAAATGGGCTACCGCCCGGACAAGGTTAAAATTCCTAAACGATATAAAGAGATTACCACCTGGAAGGGCCCTCTGGATACGGATTATCTTGAAGCTTTACGCTCCGGTTATGCCGCCAGAATCCTCGAAATGGGTGCTCCTTTGAAAGATAAAGAGTAAAAAAAACGGCTCATACTGAAAAAAGAGGTTGCCAATCGGCCCTCATTTCGGTAAATCCCATTTCTCGACAGCGTGCTCGGGTAGCTCAGTCGGTAGAGCAGGGGACTGAAAATCCCCGTGTCGGCAGTTCAATTCTGTCCCCGAGCACCACGCGATATCAAAGGCTTTCATCTTAATTGGTGAAGGCCTTTTTTCTTTGTCCGGTAAACATACGGTAAACTCTTGTCCTTTTTCCTTCCTATCTTCTAAACCAGTTCCACGGCAACCAGCTTTTGAGCATTTCCTTGATTGCCTTTCGTTGGTCATGCCGAATGATACCTAACGCCAGTTCGGCAACTTCGGCAAGCTCCTTCCGTCCTTCTTCCTTGAGTCTCTGCTTTTCTTCCGCAGGCATTGCTTCTCGATAAATTCTTTTCTCTTCACTGCTTTTGAATGTAGACCAGTCATTGCCAGTGTCATTACTCAGCTCCAGCCACCCTCTATCAACAATTAATCTTGTATCGTCGTATTTATCGGGTTCGTAATATCGCCCGAAGAAACGCATAATCTCTTCGGAGTCATGAGACTGTTTCCACAACTCCAGCCCGGACAGTTTCGCTAGGGTTTTATCAGGCACACCATCAAGAGTCTTGTCCGAAATCATAACAAGGTATAGCCGTAAATCCTCATTGACGCGAAATCCAATTGAAGCACATCCGCATCGCCTATAGTTCTCATCGCTAGGGGGAGTTCTATATACGTTTAGTGACGGCATTTCTTTGATCAACTTCTTTAAATCGTCTCGACGGTGAATACTGTCATGGATATACTTACGAGTTTCTTTCTCTTGTTCTTCTTTAGTCCGAGGCATTGTTTCACCTTTACCTTAAGTTGCCCGATCTAGTCGTTCTGCAAGTCTCTTCACACTGGCGGCATACCATCGCCCACCCCGTGCGGTCTTAATCCTTTTGGCGTTCATTTCTTTTGCTATTCCCGCAAAGCTTGTTGTTCCATCTTCCAGAATCTCTTTAAGAGTGCCGCGTAGTTTTTCAGCTCTGTCGTTAGCATTTGCCTTTATCGCAGCAACTCCAAGATCATTGCCGTACTTCCTCAGGTGCTTGGCCCCATTAGGGCAACCGAGCTTCACTCCTCTGGCCTTTGCCGCCTTGAGTGCCGCCTTGGTCCTCTCACTAATCATTTTGCGCTCATGCTGAGCCATCACAGCCATTATCCCAATAGTCAGCTGGTTTGCCTCAGGCATATCCGCACAAACAAACTCCACCTCGCTCTTCTGGAGTCCAAGCAGGAAGTGTGCATCACGCGAAAGACGATCCAATTTGGCAATAACCAATGTCGCTCCAGTCAGCTTGCACCGCTCCATGGCTTTAGCAAGTTCTGGACGGTCATTTTTTTTGCTTGACTCAATCTCAACGAATTCATCCAGCAATTCCCCGTAGCCACCGTTCAGGAAGCCTCCTACAGTTTCTCGCTGGGCTTCGATGCCAAGGCCACTTTGCGCCTGCTTCTGGGTCGATACTCTGAGGTAAGATACGAATGTATTTCTCATGACAGCTGTCCTACGGGTACTTTTATCAAATTCACTTACGTCCATTAGGGAATTTGATAAGGTATACGATTCAGGAAGTCAAGGGATTGGAATAGAGCCAATAATAGCGCAAAAATCCGCTTGTTATGAACAAAAAGTTTCGAGATTTCTTTCTTTTTTCAATCTTTAAGAGGTTTTATAGTTGGAACTAGGGGGTATCTCTTTGTTGTCAGAATTAGCATATGCTTGGGTTATTTTTAGGGGTGTTCAAAAATTTGCCAGCCCCCTGCCTTGCTTGAATATTGTTCAATTTTGACAGGAGGGGGTCGCACGTTCGAGTAATGATTGTTTTTTCGTTTGTTTCGAGATTTCAATTCAAAATTGACAAAGCTAGGATCCAACCCAATGCAAGCTGGGCAGTCAACGAGCGGAGCGAGTCTGCACAACTTGCCCGCTGCCCGCGTAGGGCGCAAAGCGAGCAGAGCGAGCAATGCTATCTGTTGTTGAAAACTCCGAGTCGTTATGAGGAATTGTTTTTTACTTCTTAAAACAGACAAAAAAACGGTGGGTGGTCTTTTTCGTATTTCCCAAACAGAACATCCCAGTAAAGCCCCAGTATTAACCAAAGAGTTTTGAGCGGAGCGAAGAACGATATAATCAATATCATAGACACTAAAAAGTGTATTTCTTTATGAAATGTTGCAAATTTCTTTTATTGTCCGGTAATAGCAGAAAGAAAAAAAATACTGAATACACACAAAGTATAAATTATGCTGAAAAATGAAACGTTGTGTGTATGAGATGAAATTTTTTGCGTATATTTATACACACAAAGCCAAACCTTGTTTCAATAACCCTACACGTATATCTTCTCGGAGAGCCATCCTATTGAGTCTTGGATAACAGCTATATGTATTATTCATACCATATCGCCAGTTCCCGATGACGTACAAAGCTTGTTGTCGTCCCTTCGTATTCAATTTGATCAGAACCCCAGCGTCTGTCAGCTTCTTGAAATACTTACTGGCTGCGCTTCGTTTAAATCCTGTATTTATCTCAATTGCTTTAAAATCTGCTCGGACGACAACATCGCCATATGTTCCATCATCGTATTTTTCACTTCTGTATGGATTGCCACCAGCATCCGAAATTGAAAAGTTTCCGTCATGATCATTCCACCGAATAACGTGTCGTCGTAAGTTGTGATAAAATCGTTCAAAGCCTTCTTTCACCCTTATTTGTTTGTCGTTGAAAGGCCATGAACCTCTTGGCGGCTTTTCTGTTTGGTATCTGGCGATTTCTTGTTTTTGTACTTTCTCATATATTTTTTTAATTTTCCGATAGTGTTGGGCATCAAGGGGGGCCGGACTCCCATCTAAATTTGTGCCCCGCACTTCATAAATACAATCTTTGACTATGCTTGTGAGTTTACGTTCAAAGGCTTCAAATGTTTCGTCGACATTATCTATACGGGACATGTGGCATATTCTCCTTATAATATTAGCTGATAAAATTTCGTAAAATTTGCGTATCTGATGTATTTGCAAAAGGGGAATGTGTCAACTATCTATCTAAAATATTTGTACTTTGCGTCGATTGATGGGGAATAAGCGCAACTAATACTGTCAGGATTACCCGACTGAATTTTACCGTTGCTGGGATTGACACATGTCATGCAGCCTGATCGCCGGAAGGACTTCGGAGGTGATCCACTTTTTGAAAGTCTTGGCTTCGGGTTTGCGGGAACGGAGAATCAGACTGTAAAGGCCGGATTCGTTGATAGTTGTAAGGTGACGTATCTGACCTTCATACTGTGAAGGACAGGTTGATTTCTCATCCGAGTCCAAGCCAGACAAAGTACGGGATGGATTCACAATCCCCAAAGCATCACACACATCCTTGGCAACAAACCACGGATCGCCGTTGTCGTCGGTCAGGGTGCGGACGGGAGGATGATAGAGAGTAGACATTAGGCCTTGATATCTGTCACGTCGACATGGACAAACGTACCCACTGAATCCCAATTGTCCAAGCTATGTCCAAAGGCCAAGAGAATATACTCTATTGTCTTTTGTGATTTGCGCCGTTTAAAAATATGTGTGCTGTGGTGGGCCTGCTTGCTGTAATCCTTCCCTGTGTGAGGGGGTAAGTTGCCGTTAATATGGGTGTTTCTTCAAATGACAACTTGTGCCAAGTGTGTTAATCGAATTAAATTCTCAATAAGAAAATGGATCCTGTCTGGGGGGCATTTCATTCTCTATAGCTGGTGTGTGGTGATGGATAGAATTAAGTCTGATATTTTTACCCCTGAGAAACGTAGCGAGGTAATGAGCAAGATCCGTGGCAAAAATACTCGCCCGGAACTGTTTGTTAGGTCTTTGCTTCATAGAATTGGTTACCGGTTCAGGTTGCATAGGAAAGACCTGCCGGGGAAGCCCGACTTGGTACTATCAAAGTATCGCACTGTTGTATTTGTCCATGGATGCTTTTGGCACCAGCATGATGGTTGCAAATCGTCAGGCTTCCCGAAAAGCAATCAGCCTTTCTGGAAAGAAAAGCTATTAAGGAATAAAGCTAGAGATAAAAGAAATATTGCAGCACTTGAAAGTCTTGGCTGGAATGTGATCGTTGTTTGGGAATGTGAGACGAAAGTTAAGAATAAAGAAAAGTTAGTAGAAAGACTGATAGAAGAGATTGAGAATAAAAATGTCTGAATGGGTGAATAAGAAAATTACAAAGGCTAAAAAGCGCGGTTACTACAGGACTGTTGATCTTTTTGCTGGATGTGGTGGCATGAGTCTTGGTTTTGATCGTGCTGGCTTTAAGTCTGTCGCAGCTATTGAGCTAAACGATAAGGCTAGGGACTCACATGTGTTAAATTTTTCCCAGAAAGTGTCATGTGGGTATAGGTCCTTTTCGGACATCCGAACGACCCCGCCAGAGGTCGCCGTTGAACACCTTTGTGTCGGTGGGGATTCTGCAGAAACTGCCGTGGATGTTGTCGTTGGTGGGCCGCCTTGCCAAGCTTTTTCAAGACTTGGTCGTGCTGCTCTTTGGCGGTTGGCTGGTAAAGATTATGCCCATGCTTCTGATGATCGCGCAGCTTACTATTTAGACTATTTAAGGTATATAACAGCGCTTAAGCCCTTAGCGTTTGTGATGGAAAATGTGCGAGAAATCGGTAAATTTGTGAAAAAGAATATTGCCGAGGAAATAGCTGTTACCGCTGAAGCATTGGGCTATGAGACTCGCTATGCTCTTCTCAATGCCGCTTGGTACGGTGTACCACAGCTTCGCGAACGGATGTTTATAGTGGGGATTAGAAAGGAATTTGGTGTCTTTCCTGAATTTCCTTCTATTGAACGAAAATATAATCTTCCTGTGGGGTATTCAACAGCTAGGGCAGGAAATGGACACGCCCAAGTCCTTTCCCCATGTGATCATTATGTGGATCACTTCAAGAAGAAATCTCGATTACAACCTGCTGTGTCCGCCTCTGAGGCTTTTTATGACCTTCCCCCGATTACATGGCATCTTGATGGAAGGAACGGTAAAGGGAATAAAAGGGATACCAGTAAGTTCTTTGATTACTTGAAAAGGGACTCTACATTTTCAAAAAAAATGAAGGAATGGCCCGGATTTCGATCGCAGGAGCAGTTTGATGGGAATGTCATACGTTATACTCCGCGTGATTATGAAACATTTAAGCGCATGCCTCATGGGGGGATGTACCCAGAAGCTCTTGAGACCGCGAATGCAATTTTTATTGAACGCATAGCTGAAGAAGAGAAAAAATTGGGTGTTAAAATCAAGGAGAGAAGTGAAAAATGGAATGAAGTATTTAAAGCCACGGTCCCTCCGTATAAGAACAACCGGTATCCCAACAAATTTAGGAAAATGTGGCCTGACCATCCCGCTAGAACGGTTCCTGCACACATAGGGAAGGATTCATATTCCCATATACACTTTGACAATGAACAGGCGAGATGCATTTCGGTTAGAGAAGCGGCAAGGCTTCAGTCCTTTCCCGATGCTTTTCGTATTGCAGGAAGTATGAATGCTCAGTTGACTCAAATAGGCAATGCCGTTCCTCCTCTGCTGGCTTGGGCGGTAGCCAAGGCGCTTGACGATCGGCTGGATAAAGGGTTTATGAATATTTGTCGATGAATTTGTATTTAAATAGCTTGAGGCGTCGAGATGTCAAAGATTGTGTTTGCAGCAAGAGAATTTGCTAAATCTAATTTAGGTTGGTTTATGAAAACCCGCCAAACAATAGGTGAGGCGTCTGGTAGAGAGCGGGCAATTAATATTAATCGCGATGTTTTTGATGTTTGGTTTCCCAACAAAGGAGAGGATACTTCTCCAGAAAAGATTAGAACCCGATATTTTGATGGTAATCAACTTATTCAAGGCCTGCATGAAATTGTTGATGATAAAAGAACGATTCGCAATCAGGGCGGGGGTAAGAATTGGCGTTTAGCCGGTGACGGAATTCAAGGTGATTGGTATGATGTCAGATTAGGTGATTTAATGCTTATGGCATTTGATACAGCTTCTTCAATCCTTGCTTGGGTTGTAATACGTCAAGGCGGAGATTCATCACGTAGCATATCTGCAAAAGAAGAGAGTGTTTATCAAAGGGTTCATGCAGAGTTGGGCGATGGAAATCGGAACATGTGGATCATTCCACCGCTAAGAGCGGCTAGGATTAGCAGTATCATTTCAGATATTTTTCCAAAATCCGGAGAGTTACTCATGCTAGACAAAGCAATGCAAACTGAATGGGAAGCAGCTTTGGATGAAATGGGATTTGTTGTGGGTAATAACGTAGACTTACGCCTTCCGTTGTCCTTAAAAGCGAAGCGGTTTGTAATCCTTTCAGGGTTATCCGGCTCAGGGAAAACCCTTCTTGCAAGATCATTTACTAAGTGGGTCACTGAATCGTCAGAGCAATATGAGATTGTTGCTGTAGGTGCCAATTGGATATCAAATGAAAATATAGTTGGGTACCCGGATGCTTTGGATAGGGAACGGTACGAAAAGACAAAGGCTTTGGAATTAATTCTCAAAGCCGACAGAGATAGAAGCAAACCATATTTTTTGATACTGGACGAAATGAATTTGTCACATGTTGAGAGGTATTTTGCCGATTTCCTTTCAGCGATTGAATCCCCCAGTGAACCCTTGAGGTTTCATTATGACGCCAATGGGCGTGCAGGAGTTCCTTCAAACATCGCCTCTTTGCCGAGCAATCTTTTTATAATTGGCACTATCAACGTAGATGAAACTACATATTTATTTTCACCAAAGGTTCTTGATAGAGCCAATATAATTGAATTTCGAGCAACAGGAGAAGCCTTGTCTGGTTTTCTGTCCTCTCCTGTAAATGCAAAATCCGGTGTTATCGAATCCAAAGGGGCAGGCTTCGGGGTTCACTTTGTAGACTCTGCAAATGACGATTCGGCAGTGACGGTTGCGGATCCTCTTGTTGCTGCTATTGTGAGAGGAGAGCTTGTTGCCCTCTTTGATTTGCTCTCCAGATACAATTCAGAATTCGGATTTAGAACCAGCTTGGAAATATTGCGATATGTTGAATTTTTTAGGAGGACAATGGATCCGATTGTTGCCGAAGATATTGGTACTTTTTGTCGAACTGCATTGGATACGCAGATCATGCAGAAGATTCTTACTCGGCTCCATGGTTCGAGGAAGAAATTGGCACCAATACTAAATGAGTTGGAAGTGTTTTGTGTTAAGCATCATCGGTGGGCTTCAGTCCCTTCTTCCGGACAAGACCCTCGTGAGATTTTAATTAACATTGATGAATTGTCCCCTGACGAAAATATTTCTTCTGAAGAAGGCTTAGATCCATTTTATTCTCTCAGCGCCGAAAAGATCAAACGAATGAAGAGCAAGCTTGAAGAAGGGTTTGCTAGTTATGCGGAGGCCTAAAGGTGTTTGTAAAATCTGAATCATTAATGGAAGCGGTGTGCTTTTATGATGATTCTGGTGTGAAACTTTGCGAAATGGAACTTGCGGTAAAAGCCGGTTCAATCCCCCCTCCCATTGTTCGGTTATCGAAAGATGAGGCTCGGGAATTTGGGGAGGAACAAATTCAGCTTTTAGAATCAACTCGCTATCACTACATCCTGAAAAAACCACTGGTTGAGCTTGAAGAGAAAAGTGGAATTGTTGAACGGTCGCCTTTTGCGTCCTCAACACAAGATTATGGTACAATTAATACGGGAAATCTTACAGGCCTGCTTACGCTTCGATTGTTAAAAGAAGAAAAGCCTATTGGCCTTGCTCGTCTTGAGGTGCGGTCTAAAAAGGTCGGGTACAGGGAAGACTATCAACAGATGCTGCAGGATATTGCAGATCATTCGATTGAGTTATTACTTAGACTTCCAGCTACAACAGAAACGCGATTGACTTCAGACTTATGCCTTGATGCTCAGTCGATCCAACAAAGATTTTTTTTCCTTCGAGCACTACTCTCATCTTCTGACTTCAATGACGCTATCAATCAAGTCACTTCAAGGCCTCACGTATCTCTGCGGATTTCACAAGAGAGGCAACCTACGAGCAAGGGAATAATGGGGCGTGAAGCAATCCGTCAGTTGAGTTATGGATCTTCGAGGGTATCGCTGCCTGCCGGTCATCCCTTATCCCACAGACACCCTGCTTTAAAATCTTTACCAAGGAATGTGGTCAGAAGCACTGCGGAGGAGACTGTTGATACTCCTGAAAATCGTTTTGTGAAATTTGTTGTTGAGGACATGAATAATTTGTTGTCTTCAATTGAAAAAACAATAAAGGCGGCACACCCTCCACTTGCTTGGGGGCAGCGTTTTATAAAACGGGAAGTTTTGCCTCTACAAAATAAACTGGAAGAGATATTAGGAGCGCAGTTTTTTCGGAAGGTAAATGGATTTAGCGGTGTTGACTTTGGTAGCCCCGTTCTACAGAAAAAACAGGGGTATCGGGAGATATTGCAGACTTGGCTTAAGGCGAATGCGGCGGCGAAATTGGCTTGGAGGGGCGGGGAAGATCTTCATCAGGGAGGACAGAGGGATATCCCGACACTTTATGAGTATTGGGTGTTCTTTGTGATTTGGAGTGTTTTAGAAAGGTTGTGCTGTAGGGAATTGGCAACGGCCACATTGAATCTCTTTGAATCGTCTACAGATGGTTTTGGCCTTAAGCTTCGGTCTGGTAAATTGTTTAGCACCGGTGGTTTAAAAATCCTCCATGGTGGAGCGCGGCTTAGGCTTCAGTTTTCTTACAATAGAACATTTAATGTACCTTCATTGAGCAGGGTAACGAAGAGGATTGACTACGAATCGTCATATCCTTCCTCTGGATCTTGGACTCGAAGCATGCGTCCGGATTTTACGATTTCTGTTTGGGCTGAAGAGATAACCTCTGAAGAGGCTGAGCTGAATAACAGTATTTGCCACGTCCATTTTGATACAAAGTACAGTGTTTCTGACATCATGACAGTTTTGGGTCATCCTAATGAAGAAGTTGATGTCATAAAAAAAGAAGAGCGATTTGGCTGCTATCGTCGGGGTGACCTACTTAAGATGCATAGCTATAAGGACGCCATTCGACGAACACACGGTGCGTATATCATCTATCCGGGGAATAGTAGCAAATATTCGCAAGGGCCGAAAGGATATCATGCATGGCTTGAGTTTCATGAAGTCTTGCCGGGGCTAGGTGCGTTTCAGATTTCTCCGGGAGTTAATAGCGATCAATCGGCCAAGGTTCTGCATGGTTTTCTTTTAGATATACTTGATCAGTTTGTTTTAAAAGAGAGTAAGTTAAGTCAAACGAATTGTCTTATTGGTGAAATCAATAAGTAGTGCCATTTGATGTGAAGGGTGGCCTGTGCGTGGGTAGATATCTTTTGAATTTAATTGGCGCAATGGGACTTTAATCCTTGTCGTAACGAAGAATATTATCCGCTTCTTTCATACCTTTTTTTATCAACTCGTCGGCTAAATGAGCATACCGCTGGGTCATGGTCACAGTCTTGTGTCCAAGGATGTGTTGGAGTGTGTAAAGATCGACTTTGCCGGTGCTGATAAGCCTTGAAGCAAAAGTATGCCTTAGGTCGTGAGGGCGAATCTTTGGGCGCAACTTGGCAGCGGCCTTTATTCGTGTCCACGGCCAGCGGTAATGAATCTTTTTCCCGTTGGTTGAGTGAAAAACGAGCTTGGAACGTGTTCGCTTTTCTGCTTGGGCCTCGGCGAGGATGTTTTTCATCATGTCGTTTATGGGCAGGTACTGGTATCGCCCTTTGACCATGCTCTTTATCTCGAACCGGATGACATTGTTTTCGTAGTCCACATCCTGCCACGTCATGTTGAAGACTTCCCCTGTTCGTTTCCCTGTAGCGAGACAAAACAGGAAAGCAAGGGCTACCATACGGTTCTTCCATGTATCCAGAACGGCCATGAGACGGTCTAACTCCGCATCGGTGAGGGGATTGGTTACTTGGTTGTCGTAACGCGGCATATCGAGTTTTTGGGTCGGATTGATACCTTCATAGAGTCCGTTTTTAATGGCATAGTTGAAGAGGCGACTGACGAGCTTTATGTTTTTGGCGACCGTCTCCATTGCGAGAGGTTTCCGAGTCCCCTTGGTCTTTCGCATACTTTTCATGGAGCACATGAACTCGGCTATGTCTTGAGGTGATATTTCGTTCAGTCGTATTTCGCCAAATCGTTTTTGGACGCGGGTCTCCCAGACTTTGCGCCATGATCTCGGCGACTTCAGGCGGGAGTTGTGTAGTTTGTCGAATCTGTCCCAGACTTCCTGCATTGTTGGCACCGGTATTTTCTCTGGCATTATGGCCGCGATGGTGATGTCGTGTTTCCATTTTGCTTCGATCTGTTCGGCAAGCTTTAGCGAGTCGACAGTCTTCGTCTTCCAGCGGCCTCGTATTTTGACCATGACCTTGTACTTTCGGTGGTGCTGGAGGTTGGTTTTGCATTTGCGGCAGGACTTGGTACCGAGCTTGTAGGTGCAGTAGCAGGATGTACATTGAACGCTTATCGCCATGATTTCTCCGGTAAACATACGGTAAACTCATGACGGTTTTCCTTCGGATATCGTCATGAGTTCCCTTGGTTGATATTCAACCCATATGTTTACTTTGGAGACAGAATTAATGACCGAAATAAGTAGTCTTTTAAACTACTTGCCAATCGGCCCTCATTTCGGTAAATCCCATTTCTCGACAGCGTGCTCGGGTAGCTCAGTCGGTAGAGCAGGGGACTGAAAATCCCCGTGTCGGCAGTTCAATTCTGTCCCCGAGCACCACGCGATATCAAGCCCTTACGAAGTTTTCTTCGTAAGGGCTTTTTCGTTGTTTGGTGAAATGTCCGCGAGAAGTTGAAGAAGATCCCCGTGTTTCTTCAGCGTGAGAGTCTCGACGTCGTGATTCTGTGCTGTGTTAATCTTTATCGTTCTTTACGTTGCAGGGGAAGCCGCGCATGTGGACAGAGCCGCTGATTTTGTCCGTGAAATCGGCGTGGACGAGGAGATTCACATTTGCGCCGTCGAGGGAATAGATATCGTGCCCGGGGAGATCTAGGTCGGGGCATGTTTGCCACCAGCCGTGTTGTGTGCAGACAACATTCTGGGCAAGACCTTGAGTCAATTTGGCTTGAAGGAGAATTTTACCGTGCACTGTTTCCAATGATACGGTGGCTCCGTCCGCTATCCCGAGAGTTTCAGCTTTATCTTTATTGATTTCTAGAAAGGGTTGGGGATGTCTTTTCCTCAGAGAGGGGAAAGCTCTGTGCTGTGATTGGCAGAATTCGCGGAGTTTTGCGGTAATCAATACAAATGGGAAGTCTTCGGAATTGATTCCTGCCTTTTCAAGAATAGCGAGCGGGTCATTCCACTCGGGAAAAGGAGCCTGTTCAATATTTTTGAGTTGTTGGGAAAAAAGTTCAACTCGCCCAGTCATGCTGCTGAATCCTTTTTTCTGATATTTTTTATAGGCCACAGGTCCTTGAATAAAGACGCCCCCTTCGTTTTCTTTGAGGGCCTTAAGCGAGAGGCCGACAGGGTTCAGCATGTCATCAAAAGCAGCATCAATGTTTCCGTTCCAGAATTTGTCGGACATGCCGAGTCTTTTTGCTATTTCAAAAATAATCCACAATTCGTCCTTACTTTCGCCACGTGGAGTTGCAACTGGTTCTCGCCATTGGACCACCCATTTGTTTTCCTGAAAAGCCAATGGGTAGCCGATTCTTCCTGTTTCCCAGAAGCTGGCCGATGGTAAGACGATGTCGGCCAACTCCGCCGTTGGGTTGAGGAAGTGGTCAATATGAACATGAAAGTCTAGTCGTTTTAGGGCTTCCGAAGTCCTTTTGCTGTCAGGATTTGATGATATTGTGTTCGCCCCGAAAACGATCAGCCCTTTTATTGGGTAGGGGACGTCCTCTTCGATTGCCTTGCATATCAAGTGCGGTGGGACTGACATGATTGTTCCGGCTGGACCGAGTGGGTGATCGGGTAAAGCAATGTTTTTTTTGAACATCTCTGGTGTCACAAATTCAAAACCGAAAGGGTAATTTAGTGGAGGCATGAAATCATTGATATGGTTTCCGCCTTGTCGGTCATAGTCTCCGGTCAAGGCATAGAACAGGCATATAGCCCTGTTGGTTTGTGTTGCATTGAGGTTTTGCTCTACGCCGTTGAATGAATACCAGCATGAAGGACTGTTCTCGACCATCAAATGAACTGTTGCGATGATGTCTTTAGCCGGGATTGTGGTTGTTTTTTCCACATATTCCGGTGTGTATTGAGCAACAGATTTTCTCAAGCCGCTGAAAACGGTTTCGCACCATATTTTTTGCCCATCCGCGAGCAAAACTTCTATCCGTGCTTCGAGTAGAGGCGAGAAGTCGGTTTTTTCCCCAGGGTAATAAAATGTTGGCAGACCTGTTTCGGGGGAAATAACAGCAAAAATATTGTTGTCATTGGTCGATGAATCCAAGTCTGAAGCACGGAGTAAATCTCCGGTGTCGCACCGAATCAGCAACGGTGCGTTGGTCCAATCGGTTACAAAGTCCCTATTGTACAGAGATTTTTCCAGCATGACGTGGATCATGCCCAAGGCCAAGGCGCCATCTGTGCCAGGTTTGATCTGGAGCCATGAGTCCGCCTTGGCCGCGACTTTTGTGCGTCGTGGATCAATAACAATAAGTTTGGCTTTTCGTTTCAAGGCCGAGTTGATCTGTTGATTATAGGCGTTGAAGGTGTTTGCAGGGTTATGGCCCCATATCAGTATGCATTGTGTGTGATTGAAGTCGGGCCATCCTGCGGTAAAGTCTTCGCCCATTTTCCCGAATGTCAGAGCAGATCCATTGTCCCGATGCCAGTTGCAGATATGGGTGGTGGTCATGTGGTTGGGGGTGCCATAAATATTTGCCAATCGACGAACAAAGGGCGTTATTTCCCATACAGGAGAAGATACATTCGTTTGCGAAAAGACGAATGCTTCAGCGCCATGTTGCTCTTTAATTTGAAACATTTGTTCTGCGACGATATCCAAAGCTTCATCCCAACTTATGCGTTCCCAGCCTGGATCGCTCGCCCCTTTGGGGTTTGTGCGTTTCAGCGGGTGAGTCAGTCTTTGTTTGTTTGATACCAACTCAGGTCCGGCAAATCCTTTGGGGCAAAGAGGTCTGTAAAAATGGTGCTCTTTGTCTGGGCTGATCTTGATAAATTTGCCATTGGCGATATGTGCCACTACCGGGCAATTACTGAAGCATTGTGCACAATAGGTTCGTATTTTTCGAATGTCTGGATCAGATTTCCTTTCCGAAGTCTTCATCGTTTTCCTCCCAACGGTTCGTGTTTTTTGACTCAGAAACGCTATGAATGTTGAGGAATTCATTGTTACACATCAGAATGACAAGTTGTCAACCCTGTTGACAACTTGTCATTCTGATTGCAAAAAGGCTTATGTTCGTGTTATTCTCATCCTATGAAATATGCAGATGGTGAGAAACTTCATACGTTATTCCAAGTGCTCCAAGGAGCATGGAAGGAAGTCGAAAAGGTGGAGGAGTCGGTACATCGATCCAGCGGGTTGACCGGTGCACAAAGTAAGAATATTTCGCATTTGTTGAACAGCGGACCCATGACGATTTCAGATTTGGCGTTTGATCGGGGTGTTTCCCGTCAATCTGTTCAGGTTGCTGTCAGCGCATTGGCCGAAAGTGGCTATGTACATTTTGAAGACAACCCCAGGCATAAACGTGCAAAACTTTTGCACGTAACAGATCTTGGCTGTTCTCGATTCACCACCGCTCAGAAGGCAGAATATGAAATTCTTCGGAGAGCATTTCCGGATTTAAAGTCTGAAGATGTGGATGTGGCCGTTCAAGTCTTGCAAATGATCCAAGAAAGTTTATCGAAAGTTCAGGAGTCTAAATCGTCAAAATTTTCATGACTCTCGTGGGGTATGAAAACGGAAAAGTGCCCTTGATTAATTTTTGAAATCAAGCCCTCACGAAGAAGACTTCATGAGGGCTTTTTCTTTTGAGTCTTGGTTTTTCGTTGCTTATTGTCATTGCATGGAATCACAGTGCTTTTGTTTTTCGTGCAATAAGATAAAATGTTTTATTTTGAGTAGTTATGACTTTTTTGCAAAGGTGAATTGCGTGTTTATTGATTGGCAAGAGGCTTCTCTTGATAGCGCAACACTTGTTATGTGTCTAAAATATAATACTTTATTTCTATCTTGCTACTGGCATGCCGATTGCTTCCTTTAGGCTCTCCCGCTCAATGAGCGCGATAACTTTGCATGGAGGAACCACATGTCGGTGAGAAACAAGCTCGTTTTGGTGCTTCTGGTTTGCGTTGTCTGCTTTGCTCTGGTTTTTGGGGCGACCAAAATTGGAAGAAATATTTCCAATCATTATGCAACGCTTATGAAACAGGCACGAAATGCCTATAGTGAGCTTCTGCAATCGCGCAGGCAGGAGAAAAATTTTCAATTGCGCAAAAAATCCGAGTATATTGGCAAGGTGGCCAAACATGTCAATGAGGCCCGAGTCACTTTGCAATCCATTATTGAAGCAGATCCAGAAATGCAATCTGCATGCGACAATGCGCTCGGACTGCTTGCTGAATACAATACAAGTTTTCAAACCCTTGCCTCGGCTGAAACCGATATAGGGCTGACCATTGATACTGGTTGGCGTAATAAATTTGTGATGTCTGCCCGTGGATTGGAAAGTATTTTTAAGGAAGTCCACAGTCAGGATATAACCGTCTTGCTTTTGCAGATTCGAAGACAGGAAAAAAATTATATTCTTCGGCGTGAAGACAAATACATTGAAAGGATGAATGGTTGGATCGAGGCCATGAATGAATCCGTGGCTGTTTCTCCGCTGTTCGGTCCGCAAGAGCGAGCCGCATTTCAGGAAAAGCTTCATATTTATCTGTCCGCTTTTGACGGGTATCGCAAGAGCTTAGAATCGGCTGATAGGGGTTCTGTATTACTGATTAAATCTGCGCGAGCACTGGAACCGGTCCTTGAGGATATCCGTAATCACTATATGGAAAAGAGTGCGCAAATTGCCAGCAATGTTGATCTCGCAGTGCTGAGTATGGAAGTGACGGCCTGTGCGTTGATTATTTTATGTATTCTTTGGACGTTATTTTCAGTCACCCGACCGCTTGCTGCATTGCAAAAGTATTCGCGAGATGTGGCCGATGGGAATCTGGAAGCCCAGCCGGAAGGCACGTTCAACCATGAATTTGGCAACTTATGCAATGATCTGATGCGTATGGTGTCCATGCTGCGTGATCAGCTGGAGGCCGTCCGTCTTAAGGAGGAGGAAGCTCTGGCGCAGGCCGAAGCCGCGAGAAAGGCAATGTTAGCGACACAGGAACAGGAACTTCGTGTGCGAAAGCTGTGGGATTGCATGTCGGACACAGGAAAGCAGGCAGAAGGTATTGCCGACCGTGTGGGCATGGCAACTGAAAAAGTTGCGGCCATGCTCGTGCAGATACGTGATGGCTCACATAATCAGCATGAACGCATCATGGAAACAGCCATTGCCATGGAGCAGATGAATACTGTTGTTTGCGAAGTGAGCAAAAATGCGTCTCAAGCCACAGGGCGGGCTTCGGAGGCTCGTGACAAGGCTGTAGAGGGCGCGGGGCTTGTTCAGGGTGCGGTGACCTCTATCGAAGACGTGAATGGATATACGGATAAGATTAGTCAGGGATTGGAGAAGCTTGGCCTTCAGGTTGAATCTATTGGTCAGGTTATGGATGTTATCAATGAAATAGCAGACCAGACAAATCTGTTGGCACTGAATGCCGCCATTGAGGCCGCTCGTGCCGGAGAAGCCGGTAGAGGTTTTGCCGTGGTAGCCGATGAGGTTCGCAAATTGGCGGAAAAGACAATGACAGCTACCAAGCAAGTGGAAGAACATGTTGTTTCTATTCAGGATTCTTCCGCTAGGAATATCGAACGGTTCCGAGATGTCGTGGAAGTCGTGAAGCATAGTGCCGTTCAGGCTCGTGCATCCGGGGAAGCACAGGATTCTATCATTTTTCTGGTGGAACAAAATGTATTGAATGTGGAAAGCATTGCTTCGGCGTCCGAAGAGCAGAGTGTGGCTTCCGAACAGATATCCCAGGCCACGGAAGAAGTTCGTCAAATTGCCAAGTCGTTTACCGAAGGTGTTGAGCATGCGCATACAGCCGTGGTTGATCTCGTCGATTTGTCCGAGGAGTTGCGTGTGGGTATGCGCGAAATGCTTTCCGGTGGCGACATGACCGATAATGAAAATGGAGAGTCTGCGGTTGTCTCTTCAACACCTCCGATGGATGTCCTGAAACAGCCAATGCTCGCGTAGATTTGTGAGTTTCTGAATATATCGAGGTCCGAAATCATGAAGATTTCGGGCCTCTTTTTGACGGTTAATTGATTATTGATTTGTTAAAAGCGCTCGTATCCTTCGTCGGAATCCATGGCAATGGCGATACCGGTCGGTTCTGGCATGGCCTCTTTTGTGTGCCGGGAAGGCGCGGGCAGGGCGTTCGTCCGTCTGGATGTTCTGGTGACAACTGTCGCTGATTTGTTGTGCGATTGTTCATCTACCTTGAAGAAGGACATGGTGGCTTGAAGAGTCTGTCCTTGCGCAGAAAGCTCTTCGCTTGTGGACGCCATTTCTTCGGATGCAGAGGCATTTTGCTGAATCACCATATCAAGTTGACTGATGGCCAGGTTGATCTGAGTGGTCCCAGCGTTTTGTTCATTACTTGATGAGGATATTTCCTGTACGAGTGATGCTGTTTTTTCGATGTCCGGGACGAGGGCGTGGAGCATTTCTTCGGCTTTGTCGGCAATTCTGACACTTGAAGAGGAAAGCTCACTGATCTCTGCCGCAGCTGAACCAGAGCGTTCTGCAAGCTTACGAACCTCGGCAGCTACAACGGCAAATCCTTTCCCATGTTCACCGGCTCGGGCAGCTTCGATAGCTGCATTGAGCGCGAGGAGATTGGTCTGGCGGGCGATTTCCTCAATGATGGAAATCTTTTCAGCAATGCTTTTCATTGCATTAACAGTTTGATTGACTGCGGAACCGCTTTCCTTGGCATCAGCGGCGGCCTTGGTTGCAAGGGTTTCTGTTTCCGTGGCATTTTCTGCATTTTGGCTGATGTTGGAAGCCATTTGTTCCATGGAAGAAGAGACTTCTTCAATCGAGGCGGCCTGTTCAGTCGCTCCTTGTGAAAGAGTCTCTGAAGATGCAGACAATTCTTCGCTCCCCGTAGCGACATTGTTGGTAGCGATTTCAACGTCCGCAACTACGGCCCGCAGTTTCGTGACCATGTCATTCAAGGCTTTTGCCAACATGCCAACTTCGTCTTTCTGGTTTATGTCCAGTGTATTTGTAAAGTCTCCTTCGGACATGTTTTTTGCAAAGCTGACACCCATGGATATGGGCTTTGTGATGGCTTTAGTAAGGAAGAAGGCAGCCAGAATGCCGAGGATGAGTGCAGTTGCTGCAGTAATGATGCTCGTGATGTTCGCACTGTGGATATCGTCGAGCATTTTTGCTTTTTGATCAGCACGAGCTGCTCGGCAGATTTCATCCGCTTTTTGGGCGGCGGAAATCATGTCTTTTTCGGCTTGATTTTGTTGCCTGCTGTCTGTTGCGAATTTGTTCAGTTCCTTGAGGTAATCATCCAAAGCATTTTCGACTTCGCCGATTTGACGAATATTGGTTTGATCTTTGAAACGAGATTTTAGCGTTTCGGCTTGTTTAAGGATATTTTTTAGATTTTCACGGCTTTTTTCAAGCGATGAGCTGTCCCGATTGGCCATGAAGTCCTTTGCGTTCATTCGCGCATTGAGAAATCTTTTGACCATAGCGTTAGCGTCATTTGTCTTTATAAGTTTGTCTTCAAGTATTCGCGAGGGCGTGTTGTCCGATGCGATAAGCAGGGACAGTTGTTCCTGTTGTTTGGCGCGTAATTCTTCTGTTTTGTCGAGAGCCTTTTGAGCCGCAGCAACCATGCCCTTCAGAGCCAATATGTTTTTTTCATCAAGTTTTAAATATGTTGCAAAAGCCTTTTCATATTCCTCAGCGGCTTTGGCAACCTGGGCCATTTGATCCTTGTTTACCTGGTGGTTAAATTTTTTATTTGTAGTTTGCGTTTGATCCTGCATTTTTTTGAGGGTTTCAGCATGCTTTTCCACTGCTTCAGGCGTGTGTTTGAGCATGAAGTTCTTTTCCTGAATACGGCTTTCGAGAATGAAGCGTACAAGTCGATTGACGTCATCCGCCTTGTCTACGCGATTCTGTACGTTCTGCATTCCATTGATACCAATAACGGCAACCAAGGCTGTTAAAAGCAGGACGAGTCCGAATCCAAGGCTGAGTTTGATACCGAGTTTTAAATTGTTAAGCATAAAACCTCCGAGTATAGTTTCAGGTTGTACAGGAAGGAAAGCGTGACGTATGGGAGGTTGGTCTGTAAACAGAAAAGGTTATAAATATAAGCAGCTTAGTAATAGTTATTTGATGTGTGCAAAAAAAAGAAAAGTATATTTTTGTGTTCTGGCGAGTGTTTGCATTGAGATACTATGCAAGGGGAGAATCGGTACATTGAAGAGGAAGGGATTTCCAACTTCTCATGAAATTAATAAGCGTTATTTTATCATTGTTTTTGAGATCAAATTCTATGGAAAAGAAGGCCCGCTATTAAAGCGGGCCTTCTTTTTTCTTTATCTAGGTAGATTTTGGTTTGCTGACTATTTTGTGTACCCAGCGTGTGTCTGACACTCTGTCTGAGACGACGTGTCCACATTCGCGCAGGTAGCGCATTTTTGCTCCACCATCACCGACAGAATATACTCTTTGCCCGACCGTATGTTGCCTGAGAAAGGTCATTGCGGCTTTCTTGTAGTTCCGTGAAAATAGTCCGAACATCATCTCTCCTTTGGAGTTGAAGAGCATCCCTTTATCACCAACCTTCTGAATGGTCTATCCCTCTCTGGAGGGTGTTTTGGGTTTGATATCAGAGGCTCTTGTTGAAGATGTCCTGAAATATCAAGAGCCTCTTTCTTGACTTTCAGGAATGATGGGCCTAGACCACAACCCGCATAGGGGATGAGGTCCCCCTTGAACCGCTTGATGAGCTGATGACTTCTGCCGTGTGAAGCATGGTGGAAGTGCGTTTGAATTTCATGGGCCACATCCACGGATGTGGCCCTTTTGTTTAGTGTGGATCTGAAGACAAAGTTCGCTGCCCCGTGTGACAGCTTTCTGTTTTTTCAGGTCTGTATGGATAATCTACAGCGTTACTGGAGAATGAAATGGCCCAGCCTTTAGCACGGACTTTTGTCAACATGTTCCTCGGCAATGCCCCGGTGTGGTACAAGCTCACCATCATTGCCTGTCTTGTCTGCAACCCGATTATCATGATCACTGCCGGGCCGTTTGTGGCTGGTTGGTTGCTTATTGCAGAATTCATTTTCACCCTGACCATGGCCTTGAAATGCTACCCACTGCCTGCTGGTGGACTTTTGGCTATCGAAGCCGTTGCCATGGGGCTGACTTCCGCAGAAGTGGTGTATCATGAAGCACACAAGAACTTCGAAGTCATCCTGTTGCTGATCTTTATGGTCGCGGGTATTCACTTCATGAAGGACTTTTTGCAGTTCACCTTCACTCGAATTCTCGTGAGGGTGCGTTCCAAAAAGGTCATCGCTTTGTT
Organism: Pseudodesulfovibrio nedwellii; assembly: GCF_027923765.1. Classification (NCBI taxonomy): domain Bacteria; kingdom Pseudomonadati; phylum Thermodesulfobacteriota; class Desulfovibrionia; order Desulfovibrionales; family Desulfovibrionaceae; genus Pseudodesulfovibrio; species Pseudodesulfovibrio nedwellii. Next base: position 2,611,602 of record NZ_AP026709.1, read on the forward strand.
ATTTTGTTTGGCTGGTGCTTTTTTGTCAGCCTTTCTGGACGCACTGACGGTTACAGCAGTTATCATTGCCGTGGCCTACGGATTTTATAACGTTTATCATCGCTTCGCTTCCGGCAAAGGCAGCGGAGATTCTCATAATCTGATTTCCGACGACTCGGTCAAGCAGAAGGACCGTGAAGAATTGCTGGAGTTCCGGGCTTTTCTGCGGAACTTGATGATGCACGGTGCCGTCGGTACGGCTTTAGGCGGCGTCTGTACGTTGGTTGGTGAGCCTCAGAACCTCTTGATTGCCCATGAGATGGGTTGGCATTTTGTTCCATTCATCATCAAGGTTCTGCCTGTGTCCATGCCCGTTCTTGCTGCTGGCCTGTTGACCTGCCTTGCCGTGGAACAGTTCCATTTGTTTGGCTATGGCGCACAGTTGCCTGGTAACATTCGTTCATTTCTGTTGGAAACCGCCATTCGTATGGAGGCAGAGCAGGGACAGCGTGGTAAGGTCAAGTTGGTTATTCAGGCCTTGATCGGTCTTTGGCTCATTTTGGCTCTTGCACTTCATTTGGCCGCGGTTGGCTTGGTTGGTCTGTCTGTGATCGTTCTTTTGACCTCCATGACTGGTGTCGTTGAAGAAAGTCAGTTGGGACAGGCTTTCGAAGAAGCTTTGCCTTTCACCGCCTTGTTGGTGGTGTTTTTCGCTATTGTCGGTGTCATCCATTCGCAAAATTTGTTTGCGCCCATTCTCGGCTACGTCTTGAGCATGAAGGGGCAGAGCCAATTGGTTGCCTATTACGCGGCGAACGGTCTGCTTTCTGCCATTTCGGATAACGTGTTCGTGGCAACGGTATATATCTCCGAGACCAAGCTGCATTTTATCAACATGCTGAACGCAGTTCCCGGTATTGGGATGAGCGGTCAGGCTTTGATGGAGAAGTTGACGGACGCAAGTCTGGTCAGAGCCGATGTTATCGCCGGTCTGCCTGCCGCCGCAGCCACTCAGGTGCGGGAACTTATGGTGCATTTTGACAAGTTGGCGGTAGCCATCAACACCGGTACGAACATTCCGTCTGTGGCTACGCCGAACGGCCAGGCTGCATTTTTGTTCCTGTTGACAAGCGCACTTGCGCCGGTCATCCGTCTGTCGTACGGACGCATGGTTATCCTTGCTTTACCGTACACCATTACGATGTCCCTGACTGGTTTGGCTGCCGTGTATTATCTGTTGTAAAAATCGTCCAATAGCGCGGGGCCGCCCCGAATGTTCAGGGAAAGGAGAGAATTATGAAGAGTATCTCACGATTGATCGATCATATCATCTCACGGGTGAATGTTAACCTGAAGCCCATTGGTCGGGACGTAGAAAATGCAGTTCGTCAGTCTATTCGGACTGATAAATTGACTAAGTACTACGCCTATTATGCCCTTTCCATTGATCATCCCTGGTACTTTCGTTTTCAGGAAAGTAATCTGGGGGGTACGTATTTTCTTGGAAAATGCGAAGTCGACCGTTCTGTTGTTCTTATGAGCGACATTCGCGGCGACGAACTCAAGCCCAAAGGGGCGGTCGCGTATTTTAACGGTATGGAAACTGAACTCTATCAGGATGAAATTATTCAGGTGGTCAACAGCTTCCTTATCAAGACGTTGGTACACAACCATTCACGAAACTCGGAGATTCCAGAATATTTTCGCATACTCAACACCGTGGCCATGCATTATTCCAACATTCATGGGACAACCACGGAGGGTGCCTATCTCGGGGCTTTTTCCACGGCAGACCTTTCCGTTTTGCATAACTGTGTTCTGGGCGATTTTGCGTATGTTCAGGCCGGAGATCTTTCTCGCAAGACAATCCGGTCTGGACGCGTCTGGATACGGAAACAGGGCGAATTCGAATTTGACTATGCGCATGATCCTTCAATTATTGACCGGTTTGTGACCTATGACGACGAAGGGCAATTGACCGGCCTTTTTTCGGATTTCCTAAAAGGACGCCGGAGCGATTTCCTGCCGATGTACGATTCTTTGGCTTTTGAAAGTCCCGTGCCTGTGCCGGACAATGCCTTTTTGAGTCGGTATGCCGTGGTCAAAGACGCGAGTTCTTTGGGTGATAATTCGTTGGTCGCACAGCGGGCATATCTCGAGAACGCGAAGCTCGGCCATGGGTCCAATGCTCAGGAAAATTGTTTTATCATTGATTCTCAGCTTGAAGGCTTGGATATCATCGCCCATGGCGGTAAACTTACCTATACAAAACTCGGGAATAAGGTCTTTGTTGGTTTTAATTCTTTCCTACACGGCGAGAAGTGGAGCGGGATTACCGTGGGAGCCGGGACCATTGTCATGCCACACACCATTATAGACGCCAAGGAGCCTATTACTATTCCCGAAAACTTTATTGTTTGGGGATATGTTCGGACTCAGGAGGACCTTGAAGTTCATTCAATGAGTTTGGAAGATTTTTCCCAACGGCGGGTTATCAGACTTGGGAATTTGAGTTTTAAGGGAGATGGTGGTGCCTTCATCGAAGGGTTCCGAGACCGCATTGAGCACATACTGCTGGAAAATGGCGCATATTATGATGGGGAAAGGAGCACTCGAGGACATGCGCAGAGAACGCAAAGTGTTTCCTACAATCTGTTTCAGCCGTATTTGGCAGGCGAAGAGGAGGCAATGTTTCCTGCTATCGTTGTAGGGAGCAGATAGGCCCTATTTGTTTGAATAAAAGATACAAGGCTTGCAACAGATCGTTGCAAGCCTTTTTTTGTAATTTTGAAGAGTGGGAACATGGCAGCATACGTTTTTTGCGTTGTGTGTTTGAAATGAGATGGGTTTTATGATTAATGTATAGTTAGCAGACAGTGACTAAATCGAGGTGCAAGCACCAATCGGGGATATACTTGAGGAGGAGTTCCATGCGTAAATTTTTGTTTTGTTTGTGTGTTTTTCTGGTCATGCCTGTGTGTGCGCAGGCTGCGTCGGACATTGTTGCCACGTATACGTATTCTGATGGGTCAATGATCACATTGGTGACTCGTGATGCCCATCATGTGCGGATGGATACGTCGCCAACTTCTTACATGCAGTTGTCGGGCGGGAAAGTGTATTCCGTGACCTGTGATGAGAGCGGAGCATGTAATGTCATGGACATGGGGCAAATGGCGGGCATGGCAAGTGGTTTTTCCTCCATGTTTGGTGGCGGTGATGAGGCTGCCGAAACAGAGTATGATGTTCGGTACGAGAAGACCGGCAGGACAGAAACCGTGGCTGGATACAAGGGTACGGTGTACGAGGCCAAAGTTTATGAGGACGGCAAGATCACCAGCCGGGAAGAGATGGTTTTGAGTAACCATTCGAACATCAAGAAGCTTTCCGAGGGATGGATTGCCATTGCCGAGGCTCTGACGCAGAGCATGGGTGATTCCTTTGATGATTCCATGGAAGAGGCCAAAAAGATGGGGTATGGTGGTCTGTTGCGGTCTGGCAATGACATGCGGTTGACGAGTTTGACCGTCAGGAGTCTTGATTCCGCATATTATAAGCTTCCAGCGAACTCTCAACAGGTGCAAATGCAGCAGCCTCCGGCTCAACAGCAGTCGAACAACGACATGGGGCTGGAAGATGACGCCAAGGATGTCGGTTACGATGCCAAGGAAGCCACCAAGGATGAGATCAAGTCCGGCCTTCGTGATGCCATCAGCGACATGTTCAATTAGATTTGATTTTTAGATACATTCTAAAGTCCTGTGGTGTCATGCCACAGGACTTTTTTGTGTTGTGATCATCCGTTGTCAGTGGACACAATCGGTTGACCTCTTTGATATTCACATTTATTCCAATTGTAGCTTGGATGCCCTGTCTAATTGGGGGCGTGAATATGGTGTCAGCCCGAAAGTAAATGGCATCTTCTACGTCAAGGAGTGGTATATTGCCTGATATCAAGGAACTCATTCGATTGGCAGCGGAGGCCCGCGATATGGCATATGCTCCGTATTCCAATCATCCAGTGGGCGTTGCTTTGGTAACGGACACAGGCGATATATACACCGGCTGTAATATTGAAAACGCGGCTTATCCGTTGGGCAATTGTGCGGAACAGTCTGCCATAAGCGCCATGGTGCTCGGTGGCGGCAGGGTGATTCGTGAGATCGTGGTCGTTGGACCAACTGAGGCCGTTTGTACTCCGTGCGGCGGTTGTCGTCAGCGCATCCGTGAATTTTCCACCCCGGACACCATCGTGTATTCCTGCAACAGCGAACGCGTGCTTTTGACCATGACTTTGGATGAATTGCTGCCCCATTCTTTCGGGCCGGAAAACCTCAACAAATTATGAAAATGAACGATACATTGAAAAACTTGGTGGCCGAGGCGCAACACATCGTGGCTAATGAAGAGTTTGCTTTACGGACCCTTGCCTCTATGGACCTGACGTCTTTGAGCGAAAACGATACTGATGACACGATCAAAGATCTATGCTCTCGCGCTATGTGCTCGGCAGGGCATGTCGCTGCAGTCTGCGTATATGACAGATTTGTCCCGCTTGCGCTCAAGGAATTGGAAGGTTCGTGTGTCCGCGTAGCAACGGTTTGCAACTTTCCTCATGGCGGAGCAGATGCGGCCAAGGCTGTTGCCGAGGCCCGCGAACAGGTCAATATGGGTGTGCATGAAGTGGATGTGGTCATGCCATACAAACGGTTCAAGTCCGGCGACGAAGACACCGCCAGTGCATTGATTGAACAGGTCCGTGTGGTTTGTGGTGAAGATGTCAAACTCAAGGTCATACTTGAAACAAGTCAGCTCCAGTCCTTACGCATTATTGAAGCCGCTAGTCGAGCCGCTATCGAGGCTGGTGCCGATTTCATCAAGACTTCCACCGGCAAGGTGCCGGGTGGGGCAACACTTGAAGTCGCTGCCGTCATGCTCTCTGTCATTAAGGAAATGCAGCCCAACACCAATCGAACCCTCGGTTTCAAGCCCTCAGGCGGCCTTAAAACCGTGTCAGACAGCGCTGGATTTCTTTACCTTGCCGATCAGATCATGGGGCAGGGCTGGGCCACTCCTCAAACCCTTCGTTTCGGAGCCAGTGGCATCCTCAATGATGTCCTTAAGGAACTCAACTTGAACAGTGTCCCTAACGAAAAACACGACTACTAAAAACTCGTCAACACAACGAATAAAAAAACAAACTCCCTCCCTCATCCAATCAGCGCGAATGCGCTCACAAAAAGTTGAGGAAAAGGATGGGATAGGCGCCTCCCCATGAAATTTATACCGCAGGAAATAATTCGCAAAAAACGGGACGGATATCCGCTCGACAAATCCGACATCGAATCCATGGTGCGCGGCATCACGGATGAATCCGTTTCCGAAGGTCAAGTGGCGGCATTTGCCATGGCCGTTTTTTTTCAAGGCATGTCCATGCAGGAACGTATCGATCTGACTGTCGCCATGAAGAATTCGGGCACGATCATCGATTGGCCGACTTTTGGTTTTAAATCCGGGGTGGTGGACAAGCATTCCACGGGCGGCGTGGGTGATAAGGTCAGTCTGATCCTCGGCCCATTGGCTGCGGCATGCGGTGCATTTGTTCCCATGATTTCCGGGCGCGGTCTTGGACACACTGGCGGTACACTCGATAAGTTTGACGCCATTCCGGGCTATGATACCACCCCTGACCTTGAAACTTTTGTCACTGTGACGCGAGAAGCAGGCTGTGCCATCATCGGCCAGACCTCGGACCTCGCCCCGGCAGACAGGCGGCTGTATTCCATTCGAGATGTCACGGCGACCGTGGAATCTATCGACCTCATCACGGCATCCATTCTGTCCAAGAAATTGGCAGCGGGATTGCAGGGATTGGTCATGGATGTGAAATATGGTTCCGGTGCGTTCATGGAAAAATATGAGGATGCCAGAAAACTGGCCGAATCCATCGCTCATGTTGCCACAGGTGCTGGCGTGCCGACAGTAGCCTTGCTCACGGATATGAATGAAGTGCTGGGTCATAGCGTTGGCAATGCACTGGAAATGCAGGAAGCTGTGGATTTTTTGACAGGCAAATATCGAGATTCGAGACTGATGCAGGTTGTGTTTGTCCTGACAGGTGAAATGTTGATTCTTGCCGGACTGGCAAGGGACATCGGCGAAGCCACCATAAAAATGAACGCGGCTCTTGATTCAGGCACGGCAGCCGATTGTTTTGGCACAATGGTAAAGGGGTTGGGTGGTCCTGTGGATTTCGTGCAAAAGGCTGCGGAGTATCTCGATGCGGCTCCTGTGGAAATGGCTGTGTACCCGGAAAGTGCCGGGTTCGTGACGGCTATGGACAATCGCGCTGTGGGCATGACTCTGGTGGCCATGAAGGGTGGGCGTATCCGTGCGGAGCAACCTATTGATTACGGTGTAGGCATGACGAATTTCGCACATATCGGTGATAAGATCGGACCTGATGTTCCGATTTGCAGAGTGTTCGCGCGAGATGAGGAACAGGCGAATATGGCGGCGGAGCGTATCCGTGAAGCCGTGCAGGTTGGCCTGGATCGTCCGGCAGATCGGCCTGTGGTATCAGAACGTATTGCAGGGGTTGCATAGATGGGACGTGCATTTATTCTCGTGCTGGACAGCCTTGGTATCGGCTGGGCACCGGACGCTGACCGCTTTGGTGATGCCGGCGCTGACACGCTTGGGCATATTGCTGAAAAATGCGCACGGGGCGAGGCTGATCAGGACGGCCTACGGTCCGGTCCGTTGAATCTGCCGTGCCTGAGCTCTCTCGGCCTTGGACTGGCTGCCCAACTGGTGACGGGGACAGTGCCTCCCGGTCTGACTTCGCCGGTTTTGCGTGGTCGGTTCGCGGCGGCAAATGAAGTGAGTTTGGGCAAAGACACCCCGAGCGGTCATTGGGAAATGGCTGGAGTGCCGGTTCGTTTTGAATGGGGCTATTTTCCGCCTGAATATCCAAGTTTCCCTGAAACGTTGATTGCTGAGATTGTTGAAAAAGGCAATCTGTCTGGTGTTTTGGGGAATTGTCACGCATCGGGGACGGAAATTGTCGCCCGATTCGGCGAAGAACATATCCAGTCAGGCAAACCCATTTGTTATACTTCGGCTGATTCGGTTTTTCAGATTGCGGCCCATGAAGAATATTTCGGGCTGGATCGATTGTTCGCGCTCTGTGAACTCGTGCGAGAATTATTGGAAGGCTATAATATAGGGCGAGTCATTGCCCGTCCTTTTATAGGGGAACCGGGAGCGTTTACACGAACGGCTAACCGTCGGGATTATTCTTTGCCACCACCGTCTCAGACTTTGCTTGATAAGCTCAAGGCCGCGGGTCGTGAGGTCGTTTCCGTGGGTAAAATTGCCGATATTTTTGCGCACCGAGGCCTGACGAAAAAAGTCAAGGCACCGGATTCTGACGGGCTGTTTGATCTGCTGGAAGATGAAGTCGAGAATGCGCCGGATGGTTCGCTTACCTTTGTGAATTTCGTGGAGTTCGATTCTGAATGGGGACATCGCCGGAATGTAACCGGATATGCCGCCGCATTGGAACGAATCGATAAACGAGTGTTTGGGTTGATCGGGCATCTTCGTTCTGGTGATTTGGCGATTATTACCGCAGACCATGGTTGTGATCCTACTTGGCAGGGAAGTGATCATACCCGTGAGTGCGTGCCTGTGATCTTGTTTGGCCCGGACGTACTGCCGGGAGCCGATGGCATGCGTGAGACCTTTGCGGACGTGGGGCAGACTGTTGCCATGCACCTTGGCATTGATCCGTTGGACGAGGGCACTCCCATTCTCTTGAGTTAGGAGAAGTCCGTTTCTGTCAAAAAAAACGACCCCACCCGAATGGGCGGAGCCGTTTGAATGGATGATGCTATTAATTTTTATTCTACTGCGAATCCGCCGACAGTCTGAGGAGACTCCTGCGATTCTGCAGTCTTCTTGGAGGCCGATTTTTTTGGTTTGCCTGTGGGGTTGACCGATGTTTTCTTGATAATTTCAGTTGCCGCCGCGACCATGCCGCCCATGTTGGCAAGGTCTGTTGGAATAATCATGGTGTTGTTTTCTTTGGCGAGGTTGCCGAATTCATCGATATACTGTTCGGCCACCTTGAGATTCATGGCCTCGGTACCGCCGGGCAAGTTGATGACTTCGGCAACCTTTTGCAGGCCTTGAGCCGTGGCATCGGCAACGAGCAGAATTTCTTGAGCGCGACCTTGGGCTTCGTTGATACGTTTCTGCTTTTCACCTTCGGAAACCTGCACCGCTTCTTGCCTCAAACCTTCACTTCGGTTGATACGAGACTGACGATCACCTTCGGAAATGGCGATTTCAGCACGTTTTTCACGCTCGGCTCTCATCTGCTGTTCCATGGCGGTCATAACTGTGCTGGGAGGCGTGATATCTTTGATTTCATAACGCATGACCTTGATGCCCCATTCCTGCGCGGCTTCGTCTACGGCCAGCACGACTGAGGAGTTGATGGTCTCACGTTCTTCGAAAGTCTTGTCCAGATCGATTTTACCGATGGCGGATCTCAGCGATGTCTGGGCCAGTTGTGAGGCGGCGATGTAATAATTTTCAATGCCATAGCAAGACATCTTGGCATCAATGACTCGGATGTAGAGTACGCCGTCAATGGTCACGGATACGTTGTCACGGGTGATGCAGCTTTGGGCCGGGATGTCCATGACTTCTTCTTTGAGACTGCGTTTGTAGGCGATCTTGTCGATGAACGGGATCAGAATATGCAGGCCCGCGCTGAGGCTTTTTGAGTATTTACCGAGTCGTTCGACAACAAAGTGGCTTTTTTGCGGCACCACCACAGCTGTTTTGATGATCAGGGTGATCAGAATGAGTACAAAAACAACGGCTGTGATCAAGGAAGTCAGAGTTGCGGGATCCATATTATTTCTCCATTTCTACGATAAAGGCATTGGGGTCTTTTTCGTCACGATGACTGATGCGAACCATTACACCGACGTCTACAGGATCGTCGCACCGGGCCGACCAGAAGGAACCCAGATATTTGACGCGTCCTGCCTGTGGTGGATGAATTGCCTCCACAACTTCACACCGTGCACCGATTGCTGTGTCTGCGTCTTCTTCGTCCGAGGAGGAGCCCCCGGCAAAGGTGTCGGCCATGGTTTTGCGAAGCAGGAGGAGCAGAGCCAGGGATGATGCCCCGAACACGATGATCTGCATTTGTAGTGAAAAGCCAAAAAAAGCTGTGACCCCGGCAATGATTGCGCCCACGCCGAAGAAAATGACGATGAAGGCGGGCATCACGAATTCTGCCACGAGGAAGGCCACGCCTACACCGAGCCAGATGAGCCAGAGTATGTTTTCCATTGAGTTGAAATATTCCATTGGGCCTCCTGATTAGAGAAAAGTAATACCGTTCCCATGTGGTTTTGTCGATACCAATGCCATTCTTGTTGTATGGAGGCTGTGCATCCTGTTTCTCTTGCTTGCCTATCGGTTCAGGCTGGTATACCGTGCCTTCGCTTCAGTGATACTGAAGACATAAACACATCAGAATAATATGAAAATCCGAATATCTCTTATAGGTCTCTTTTTCCTTCTTGCTGTACTGCCTTCCAAGGCCAGCGAGCCGGACTACATGGCGCTTATGGCCCATGATTCCGAGATCAAGGCCATTGCCACGGTTTCTAAGGTTCGACAGATGCGTGGCAATCGTGATGGTACGTTTACCCGTGTTTCTTTCAAGCGAGTATATGCAGTCACGCCCTATACCCCCAAAGTATTTATCGGTGCGTGCAAAATCTTGAATTACGCATGGCAGAAAAGGTCCAAGGACATCATTTACATCAAGCCTAAAGTTGGCCAGAAAGTGTATGTGACCGTGTCTTCCAATGGCGGAGCTATCACCAGCTTTACCCGGCTGACACCGGAACTGGATTACGCGGTTCGCAAGGAACCGTTTCGGGTGGAGTATACCCACGGCAAGGCAGTTATCTTGCCCCCCATCGAATAACGGCGTCTGTTTCCATGACGAAACCGGGCGAAATTTTATATCACCCTCTTGACTTTGGATAACGGTTGGCTATATTACCAAATGAGCGACGAGGAGAAAGCATTCATGAAACAGGACATAGTCACACAGCAGCAGTTTGAAGAGCGAGCCAACGTGGTCAAGGCCATGGCGCATCCCTCTCGGCTGATGATGATCGACGAACTCTCCCGGGGCGAGCGGTGCGTGTGCGACCTGCGTGACTTGGTGGGCGCGGATATTTCCACGGTGTCCAAGCATCTCACAGTGCTTAAGAAAGTGGGGATTGTGGAAGATGAAAAACGTGGCAAGAATGTCTATTATCGTCTGAAAGTACCGTGTGTGCTTAATTTCTTTCAGTGCATTGAGTCTGTGCTGGCTGCAAGCAAGTAATATTTTTTTGTTCAAACAGTTGGCGAAAACGCCAAGTGAGGGAAGTATGTCTTCATCCAACGATACACATTGCGAGTGTCAGTCCAGCCCCGGCAAAGGCGGCTCAGGGCACGGGTTTGCGAAATATCTTTTGATCAGTGGTTTGGCCCTGATGGTTTGGTATGGTGTCTATAGTCAACTTCTTCCATTTTCCGATTGGTTTGCTTATTCCCTGCTTGGGTTGGATATGGGCAGTCATTTTGGTGCAGCTATCCAGTTTTTTGTCTACGACACCCCCAAAGTATTGATGCTGCTCATATTGGTGGTTTTTCTTGTGGGCATCTTGCGTTCGTTTGTGACCGTGAACTGGACGCGGAGTTTTTTGGCCGGAAAACGTGAATCCGTAGGTAATGTCATGGCCGCGCTGCTTGGCGTAGTCACACCGTTTTGTTCCTGTTCCGCAGTCCCATTGTTTATAGGTTTCATGACCGCAGGCATTCCGCTTGGAGTGACCTTTTCCTTTCTTATTGCCGCTCCCATGGTCAATGAAATTGCATTGGTCTTGCTTTACGGCCTGCTTGGTTGGAAGATTGCGGCTTTGTATTTTGTCACGGGCATAACCATTGCCGTGGTGGCTGGATGGGTGCTCGGACGCATGAACCTTGAGGGGCATGTGGAGGATTGGGTCAAGGAAATCCGTGCTGGCGAAGCTGCCATGGATGAGAAGATGACGTGGACCGGGCGTTTTGATTACGCCTTGGATTCGGTCAAGGATATCACGGGGCGGGTCTGGAAATTTGTGGTGCTCGGAATCGCTGTTGGTGCAGCCATTCATGGCTACGTCCCCGAAGGTCAGCTTGCCGGTATTATGGGTGATGAGGCGTGGTGGTCCGTACCGCTTTCCGTGATCATGGGCATCCCCATGTACACGAATGCTGCTGGAGTCATTCCCGTGGTCGAAGCTCTGCTCGGCAAGGGGGCTGCCCTTGGTACGGTCCTCGCATTTATGATGTCTGTCATCGCTTTGTCTTTCCCGGAAATGGTCATCCTTCGCAAGGTGCTTAAGCCCCGTCTTATCGCGATATTCATCGCGGTTGTCGGTTGCGGCATTCTTGTAGTGGGCTATCTTTTCAACGCAATTATTTAATCAATTATACAGGAGTTAGTTATGAAAATTCTCGTTATGGGCCCCGGCTGCGCCAAGTGTGAACAGGCCGAAAAAACCGTGCGTGAAGCTGTTGCTGAAGCAGGCATCGACGCTGAAATCGAAAAGGTCAAAGATTTTCAGGAAATAGCTAAATACGGTATTTTTTCCACGCCTGCCGTAGTTATCGACGGCGAAGTGAAAGTGGTCGGAAAAGCCCCGAGTAAAAAAGACGTCCTGAGCTGGCTGTAAACCATGCAAGATGGGGCGCGGGTTTTTTTGAAAATAACGATGAGATCGTGGAAGTGGTTTCCAGAACAACGCAGGGAGAATTGATGATTACAAGGAATATGACCGTGTTTTTGCTTGTTTTGATTCTTGTGGGTATGCCGCTGACGGCACATTCGCAAGGGGAGGTCAAAGCAAAATTCCTTACAGTTTCTCCTGCTGATTTGATCTCTGGAGCTCCACAGAATGTTCCAATCCTCGGCATGATTACCATGGTGGATATAGGTGCTCACTCCTGTATTCCGTGCAAGATGATGACCCCTGTTATTGAAGAATTGTCCAAAGAATACGAAGGCCGTGCAGCCATTGTGTTCATTGATGTGTGGGAGCATAGAGCCGAAGCCAAGAAATATGGTATCAAATCTATCCCAACGCAGATATTTTATGATGCCGAAGGCAAGGAGCAGTTTCGGCATGTTGGATTTTTTGACAAGGAGAGCATTGTCACCAAGTTGGCTGAACTGGGTGCGAAGTAGGCTGGCCTGTGGATCAATTCTTTCTGATTATCAATCAATGGATGGTGAGTGGTACAGCCCTCGCCGCCGTGGGCTGTTTTCTTTGGGGCATGGTGAGCGTTCTTTTTTCTCCCTGTCACTTGGCGTCCATCCCGCTTATTGTGGGATATGTCGGTGGGCAGAGTGAGATTATCGAAGGCAGAAAGGCCGCTGGATATGCGGTTCTGTTTACGTTTGGCCTATTTATCACCATAGCTTTGATCGGTATCGTTTGCGCCATGCTTGGCCGGATGATGGGTGACATCGGTTCGGGGTGGTCAATTCTTGTCGGCCTGATATTGATTTGGGTGGGGTTGGATATGGTGGGTATTGCCAAGTGCTCTATTCCCGGCAGCCTGATGGGGCGATTGAAGCTTAAGGGTTTTGTCGGAGCTTTTACCCTTGGTCTGGCTTATGGAGTTCTTTCCGGGTCTTGCACCTTTGGTTTTATCGCACCTATTCTTGCCATCATTACGGTGCAAGAGCAGGTCGCCACCGGCATACTGCTTATCCTGCTCTTTGGCCTTGGACATTGTATTCCCATTGTTGTTGCCGGAAGTTCGACGTCGCTTGTGCGTAAACTTTTGGAGAGCAACCGTTGGCAACGTGGCGGAACGTTGTTTCGACGTCTTGCTGGAATCCTTATCTGTGTGCTTGGAGGCTATTTCATAGCCCTGCCTTTCGTATAGCCCACAGGATGCAAAACAATAAAGCCCCTCAGTATTCTATTGAATGCAGAGGGGCTTTATTGTTTTGTTTTCTCCCCAACTTTTCGTGAAGCGACCCAAAAAGTTTAGGGAAAAGAGGGAATGGGGGGGGCTGGGGGAATCTCTATTTACTCACCCACAAAGCTGTGTCGGTGAGTTGGCGCAGGAGATTGATGGACACAGAGGTGGGAAACATATTTTCCTTCTTGTTCCGTTTGGTGGTGCCACGTCGTCCAACACCCACCGCGGCGTAGGAGGAGATTGTAGCTTCCTGAATGATCGCTTTGACCACGTTCTTGGCCACGACAGACCGGAATTTTATGCGATCTTCGGTGACGCCATTCCCCTTCATGATCTTGACGGCTTTACTGAAATATTGTTCTGCAATGGTGGTTTCGTAATCCCACTTTGCCGCATGGAACAACGTAAAGGAGTGTCTTTTTTCATCGGCCAGAATGTATGAGGCGTGGTCCGCCATACGCAGGCTGGCATTTGAGCCGTCAAGACACAACAAAATGTTTTGATGCGGGACGCCGGTTGGCCGCTTGCAGACCCAGATGGGAAAATCGATGTCCTGCCAGATAAGCTCGTGACAGACCGAGTTTTCGAATACCTCTTCGAACCATGTGAACCCCTTTCGGCCAAGCAGCATGGCATCATAGAGACCGCTCCTGCACTCGTCGATAAGTTCGCGGACTGTGCCTGTTTTGGATTGAACCACCTTAGTGTTCACATTATCACCGGGACAACCGGTCATGTTTTTGAGCCAACGCAGTGCTTCATCAAGGGCTTTTTCTCCCTTGTCTTTTTTGTGAGCCATGAGTTCGATGAGATCATCTCCCATAGGGGCGAGTGTATCCTCGTGCATGCTCCATGAGGCGAGTTTTGGGGCGACGTAGAAGAGGGTCAACCTGATGTCGCAGATATCGTCGAACAATTCTTTGAGAAAACGCAGGTTGAAAGAGGCGGCGCGATCATCACCGATGGCGAGCAGAAGTTCCTTTTGCATATGACTGGCTCCGTTGTGAGCGGTTGAGCATGAAAATTGGTTTCCGTTGTCAGGATGATACTTCAACCCGCAGGGAAAACACAAGGCCGGGCTACTTGTTCTTTGCAACCGCGACTGGTACATCCTTGCAGATAATGACGTACAATGCCCATAAGCGAATCGGGACATTTTTCGGAATGGTCCTGGCTGCTTTTATATTTACTGGAATTGCTTCTGCCCAGAGTCTGAGCCTTATGGCCCCGTCGCTCGCCAATGTGAATGGCAGGCTGACCGCCCGGTTTGGTGTGACGGTGGAAGAGAAGCCGGTCCTCAAAGGCGAGTTGGAAGATGGCGCTGTTTTGGTGCTCAAATGCTCGGTGAACCTTTTTGAAGAAAATAATTATTGGCTCGATAGTGAACTTGCTTCAGTCCTTTTTAAGAGTGTCATTGAGTTTGATGCCTTGAAACGTGAGTTTGTCATGTCGTTGCCGGATCGAGAAACACCACTACGAAACAAGGATCTCGGTCAATTGCTCGAAGATGGTTGGGGTGTTATTGAAGCAAGCCTTGGATCGTGGGCCTTACTTGATCGTGGGACTAAATACAGTCTGCGGTTGCATACTTCCATGACGGAAGAAGACGCGCCCGAAGGCGTCATGCGATATGTGTATTTCTGGTCCTGGGATGCCGGAGCAGATAATTCTTTTCAGCTTGATTTTACCTACTAGGAAAGGCCAAGCCAAATGACTCCCGACCCTATCCGCATAAGTTCCTCGACACGCCGGGAAAAAAAGCGGCGTAAACGGGAATATATATTGGCCGTGGTTTTTCTGGTGCTCATAGTCAGTTTGACTTGGGCTGAATTGAAGTACCTGAGCGGCGATTATTATCTTATTCTGAATCTGCTTATTTTGAACGTGGTCCTGTTGCTGGCCATGTTGTTTTATGTAGCGAGAAACGCGGTCCGACTCATTTTGGATCGCCGTCGCAAGGTACTTGGGTCCAAGCTCAGGACTCGTCTGGTTCTGGCATTCATTTCCCTCTCTCTTATCCCCACAGTGCTTATCTATCTGGTTTCAGTGAAGTTTGTGCAGACTTCGGTGGACTATTGGTTCAAGGGACAGGTGGAAGAGTCAATGGAGCAGGCCCTTGAACTGGGGCGTGCTTTTTATGGGTCGGCACAGGATCGTCTTGAGCGACGTGGATCGGTCATGATCGGCGAGATCATTACGTCCAAGTATGCGTGGGGCGGCAAGGCCATGGACCGGTATCTTGAAAAGAAATTTGGTGAGTACGATCTTAGTCTTGTCGGCGTTATTAACCCCGAAGGCAATGAACAGAACACGCATGCCGCGTCCCAGTGGCGTGAAGCGTGGCCAGAGATCAAGGCAAAGATTGACTGGCAATCCCTCAAGGCTGACCCGCGTTCATGGACAACCATTATTCCTAAACCCGGCAGTGACCTCGTGCTCGGGGTCACGCCTGTTGACGAGGGGCGGTCAGGATATTTGGTGATCGGTGAGACCGTGGGGCAGGGATTGTTGCATCGACTCGACCAGATTGTGCGTGGTCTTGATGAATACAAAAAGCTCAAGACCCGCAAATATCCGTGGAAGATGAATCTTTACCTGACGCTTGGCGTCATGGCCTTACTCATTATTCTTGGGGCGATCTGGTTCGGTTTCCGTTTAGCCAAAGAACTGTCCGCACCGGTTCAGGCGCTGGCCGCAGGTACGGAACGTATTGGTCGAGGTGATCTGTCCGTGCGTCTTGAGGATCGATCTGATGATGAGCTCGGTTTTTTGGTCCAGTCATTCAACCGTATGGCCGAAGATCTGGAACAGAGTCAGGAATCAGTGCAGCAGGCCAATGTCCGACTGGCCCAGCAGAATCAGGAATTGGAACGACGTGGTCAATATATTGAGGCCGTTCTTAATAATATCACTTCTGGTGTTATTTCAATGGATTCTGAAGGGCGTATCGGTACGGTTAATACGGCAGCCGAGAGTATTCTTGGTATTCCCGGTTCGGTTCTTATCGGGAGAAAACCGCATCACTTATTGTCAGGTGATTTTGCCCAGATGATGTCGGATGCGTTGGAACAACTTTCGTCAAAGTCGGATGGCGTGTGGCAACGTCAACTGGATCTGCCTGTGCGTGGCAAGACTATTAAGGTATTGGTCAACGTGGTCTCGCTGAAGAATATGGGGGGGCGCGATGCCGGTCATGTGGCCGTGTTTGAGGACATTACCGAGCTGGAAAAGATCCAACGGCTGGCTGCGTGGCGAGAAGTGGCCCGACGTATCGCCCACGAGATCAAGAATCCGCTCACACCCATCAAGCTCTCTGCCCAACGGCTACAGCGCAAATACGGCGAGAAGGTTGGGGAGCCGACTTTTGATCAATGCACTGGCCTCATCGTGAATCAGGTGGAGCGGTTGCAGAATATGGTCACTGAGTTTTCCGCCTATGCCAAGTTGCCGGAAGTACAACCTGAATCAGATTTTATGGCTCCGCTCTTGGAAGAAGTCACGGCCATGTTTGAGAACACGCATCGAGAGATTAGCTGGAGTCTTACCTTTGAATCACCGATCAATGAGTTCCCTTTTGATCGTGAAGCCATCCGTAAAGTCCTTATCAATTTGCTGACCAATGCGGCTGAAGCCCTGAAAGGGGTGTATGATGCGCAGGTTTCCATTACAGCGACGCATGATGTGGAGAATGGAAAGGTCGTGGTGTTTGTAGCCGACAATGGTCCTGGTTTGCCCAAAGATTCTTCGCGTTTGTTCGAACCGTATTACACCGAGAAAAAGAGCGGCACGGGTCTTGGCTTGACCATTGTTCGGTCTATTGTTTCAGATCACGGGGGACTGGTTCGCGCTGTGCCCAATGATCCGGCGGGTACTATCTTTGTTTTGGAATTGCCTGACGCATAAAGTTCTTTTTTTCGATTTGTTTCCCACTTTGTCCTGTTCGGGACGTTCTTATATTATTTGTCAATAACATGTATTATTGTTTGGAATTATACTGTGTCCCGTGTTATTTTTAGGGTATGCCTACAGTAGGTGGGTAGAAGGGAAACACGAAGGGTATTCAATTGCGTGCAATAATCGCCGGAGGAACCGGCTTTATAGGTAAGTCTTTGGTAGAGGAACTGAAGGCCCATGATTGGGAAATCGTGGTCCTTTCTCGACGTCCAAAAAAAGTGGCTGAAGCTTTTGAAACGGGTGTCATTGGCATGGACTGGGAAAACGGCGACTGGCCGGACATGATTGGCCCGGATACGGCTATTGTCAATTTGGCCGGAGCAAATATTGCCGCAGGTCGTTGGACTGGTTCACGTAAACAACACATACTTAAGAGTCGCGTCAACGCAGGCAAGCGTCTGGTTGAGGCCGTGAAGAAAAGCGGGTCTCTGCCCGCTGTTATGATACAGGCTTCCGCTGTCGGGTACTATGGCCCGTGTGGAAGTGCGCTGGTCGATGAATACGCACCATTCGGCACCGGCTTTTTGGCTGACGTGACTCGTCAGTGGGAGGCCTCTACCGCAGAGTTGGAAAGCATGGGTGTGCGGCGATGCCTTATCCGTACCGCTATGGTGCTCGGGAACGGTGGGGCGCTTGAGCGGATGATGACTCCATTCCGCTTGTATCTGGGTCCCGTTGGGTCGGGCCTCCAAGGTATGTCCTGGATTCATATGAGAGATGAAGTCGGTGCCATCCGATTCCTTATGGAAAACAGGGCCACAAGCGGGCCGTATAATTTGACTTCGCCCGAGC
Organism: Pseudodesulfovibrio nedwellii; assembly: GCF_027923765.1. Lineage (NCBI taxonomy): Bacteria > Pseudomonadati > Thermodesulfobacteriota > Desulfovibrionia > Desulfovibrionales > Desulfovibrionaceae > Pseudodesulfovibrio > Pseudodesulfovibrio nedwellii. Next base: position 2,629,386 of record NZ_AP026709.1, read on the forward strand.
CGGTTAATTCCCGTGTTTTTGCCAAGACACTAGGAAAAGTTATGGGACGACCTTCTGCTTTTCCTGTTCCAGGCATTGCCTTGCGGCTTCTGTTCGGAGAAATGGCTGATGAAGTGCTTTTGTCGGGACAGATGGCTCAACCCGAACGGCTGCTTAAGGCCGGTTATTCTTTCCGTTTTCCGGCGTTATATGATGCTCTGAGTGATGTACTTGGCTAGATCGTTTGAAAAGTTATTGAAAATGAACGCCCCTGCCGGACCATCCGGCAGGGGCGTTTTTTGCAACAGGAGTTACGAGAGTGTGAGATCGTAACTAGTCGTTGAGAGCTTCGTATACTTTACCAACCAGCTTTTCGCTGGGGGTTAGTGTCTTTTCGCCCGGTGTCCACCTCGCGGGGCAGGCTTCGGTGGGGTGATCCTTGAGATAGGTGTTTGCTTCCATCTTGCGGACCAGTTCATCGGCATTACGGCCAACGTTGTAGTAGTTCACTTCCGCGGAAACTAGCATCCCTTCAGGGTTGATGACAAAGGTCCCGCGCAGAGCCAAGCCGGTATCAAAGTCCCAGACATCGAAGAAGCGGGACACTTCGCCAGTGGGGTCGGCGGCCATTTTGAATTTTACATCAGCCAACAGGCGTTCATCGGTCTTCCAGGCCAGATGGGTGAACTTGGTGTCCGTGGATACGGAGATCACTTCAGCACCGAGTTTTTTCAATTTTTCGTGCTTGGCGGCCAGATCAGCCAGTTCCGTGGGGCAGACAAAAGTGAAGTCAGCCGGGTAGAAAAAGAGGATGGCCCATTTGCCCTCTTTGCGCAATGCCCCGAGGTCCACTTCGCAGAATCCGCCTTCAGTGGGGTCAAAGGACTCCATGACGAATTCCGGGACGGGTTGTCCAACTTTGGCAAAATCGGGCATTGTTTCTTCGTGATTATGTTCAGTACTCATATTATTATCCTTGTTATTGAATGTGTTAAATTAAATATAGGAATGATTCGCGTTCTCAATAAACTAGGATCATGCTGAGTCCGCGTCAAGTCTTTTTTGCGTTTTTCCATACTTTGCCCCTGAGGCGAGGTAGTGTATACCGATGGTTCATGCTGGGGGTCACGTTTTTTGCCTTCGGCATCGTATACGACATCAAAAAAGAGAGCATATATGAGCCACGGTTTTACCAAAGTCAGGGAAATGGAAATTACGGAGATGGCTACCAAGGCCATTGTCTATCGTCATGACAAGACCGGCGCACGCGTCCTGTCCATGATCAATGACGATGAAAACAAGGTGTTCGGCATTTCGTTCCGTACACCTCCCGAAGATTCTACGGGTATCGCCCATATTCTGGAACATTCCGTTTTGTGCGGGTCCGACAAGTTTCCGGTTAAAGAGCCGTTTGTAGAATTGCTTAAGGGGTCGCTTCAGACTTTTCTTAACGCGCTGACATTCCCGGATAAAACCTGCTATCCCGTAGCCTCAGCCAATGTGCAGGATTTTTATAATTTGGTGGATGTTTATTTGGACGCGGTCTTTTATCCCCGTCTCACCGAGAACACCCTCAAGCAGGAAGGGTGGCATTACGAGCTGGATGGCAAAGATAAGGATATGACCTACAAGGGTGTGGTCTTCAACGAGATGAAGGGTGCATATTCTTCACCTGATTCCTTGTTGTATGAACACTCCCAGCAATCCCTGTTCCCGGATATTACCTATGGATTGGATTCCGGCGGTGATCCCGCGATCATCCCGGAGCTGACATTTGAGCAGTTCATGACCTTCCATCGTGATCATTACCATCCGTCCAACGGCTATGCCTTTTTCTATGGCGATGACAACCCGGAAAAGCGTCTTGAAGTTTTGGATGCAGTTTTTTCAAAGTTTGATCCCATTGACGTGACATCAACGCGCATCCCTTTGCAGGATCGATTCTCCGAAGCCAAGACCGTTCGCAAGGGCTACCCTGCCTCTGACCGACTTGCCAAAGGCATGTTCACGGTCAACTGGTTGTTGGCCGAGACTGCGGATGCCAATCTGAATCTGGCCCTGCATGTATTGGAACATATCCTTGTCGGTCTGCCGAGTTCGCCGCTCAAGAAGGCACTCATGGATTCCAATCTTGGTGATGATCTCGCTGGTGTCGGCCTTGAAGCCGATATGCGCCAGATGTTCTTTTCCGTGGGACTCAAGGGCATGCACCCGTCCAACGCTATTAAGGTGGAGTCCATCATCTTCCATACTATCAAGGAGTTGATTGAAAATGGTATTGACGCCCGTGATATCGAGGCGGCCATCAACTCCGTTGAGTTTTCCCTGCGCGAGAATAACACCGGCTCTTATCCACGTGGTTTGTCCCTCATGTTTCAGGCTCTATCGACCTGGATTTATGACGATGAAGAAGAGGGCGATCCTCTTCGGTTACTGCCTTTTGAGGAACCGCTCAATAACATCAAGGGATGGGTTGCCAACGGTGACAAGATATTTGAGGAATTGTTGGCGCGTCTTTTCTTGCATAACTCGCATCGCACGACCGTGTTGCTTGAACCGGACCACAAGATGGCTCGTAAGCAGTCAAAGGTGGAATCCGACCGCTTGGCAGCAGCCAAGGCCGGAATGTCTGCCGAGCAGGTTGCCGCAGTTATGGCGGATGCCGAGGAATTGAATCGATTGCAGGCTGCGCCTGACAGCCCGGAAGCCCTTGCTTCCATTCCACGTCTGGCTGTGGCTGATTTGTCGCGTGAAAACAGGATCATTCCCACGGAAGTTCGTGAGTCTGAAGGTCGGGAATTGCTTTACCATGACCTGCCCACCAACGGCATCGGATATCTCGATTTCGGATTTGATCTTTCCTGCGTGCCGGAGAATCTGTTGCCATACATGGGCGTCTTTGGCCGGGCAATGTTGGAGTCTGGTACGGCCAAGCGTGATTATGTGGATTTGTCCCAGCGTATCGCCTGCACTTCTGGTGGTATCTGGACGCAGCCATTCTCTTCGCCGGTCCGTGATTCTCAGGATGCGGCTTCACGATTGTTCATCCGTACCAAGGCCACAGGCGACAAGCTTGCCCCGACCCTTGAGATTCTCACCGAGATTTTGACTTCGGCTACGCTCGACAACAAAGAGCGTATCTCCCGGATTGTTTCCGAGGCTCGTGCCCGTGCCGAGCAGCGGTTGGTGCCTTCCGGTCACATGGTGGTTGCCACGCGGCTTCGTGCTCGGACGCACATCGGTCATGCCATGGAAGAGGCCATGTCCGGCCTGACCAACCTGAACTTTCTGCGTCATCTCGAACAACGTATCGAAGAAGATTTCCAATCCGTAGTACAGGATCTTGAGCAACTGCGTACACTCGTTATTGCCCGGAACAACTTGATCATCAACGCCACCATGGACGGGGCTACCTTTACTCCCATTGAAGCTGAAATAGGTTCAGTGGTCGCTTCCTTGCCCGAGTCCGAAGCCACCGTCGTGGCCCGAGCCATTCCGAATCTTCCCACCCGTGAGGGTCTCGCCATTCCGGCGCAGGTCAACTACGTGGGCAAAGGATGCAACGTGGCCGAGCACGGTTTCAACTTCACTGGTGCGGCTCAAGTTGTGAACAAGCTTATTCGTACCGGGTATCTCTGGGAGAAGGTTCGTGTGCAGGGCGGTGCCTATGGCGCATTTTGTCTCATGGATCGTATGGCCGGATCGATGTCGTTTGTCTCTTACCGTGATCCCAACGTGGCTGACACTGTGGCCGCGTTCGACGCTGTGGCCGAGTATCTCGACACTTTCGATGTTGCCGGGGATGAGCTTGAAAAAGCCGTTATCGGCGCTATCGGTGAAATCGATACCTACCAGTTGCCTGACGCCAAGGGCTTTACCGCGCTTGTCCGGCATTTGACTGATCAAGACGATGCGTTCTTACAAACCATTCGTGAAGATGCATTGAACGCGACCGAAGCTGATTTCCGAGCTTTTGCCGAAGCCATGCGCATCAACGCCAAGCATGGCTCCATCTGCGTGCTCGGTGACAGTTTGGCCATGGAAAATGCTGGGCTGGATTTGGATATTCGACAGGTTTTGTAAGTAAGCCTACCGGCGGTCGCTTTCAGCGGGACCAGAGAACCCTTTGAAAAGGGTTCTCTGGACTCTCCTAAACTTTTTGTGTCGCTTCGCGAGGGGGGGGTACCAGTTTGGTGGGAGAATCTGAGAATTGTATTAAAACGAGTCGGATGTCCGGCTCTTTTTTTGGGTAAGTGAAGGATTAACATTTTTTAAATGGAGTGCTTTGGGATGCAAAACATCCCAATAACAGTTCTTTTCCCCCGATAGCGTAGGCTTGGGAGATTGGTGCAAATGTGCATTTTTTCGGGCCAAACCGACCGCAGGCGTAGCAGCGCTACGTTGAGGATCGGTTTACACACGAAAAATGTGCAGATGCGCCGCTATCGCGAGCCGCGTCTACCCCATTTCTGGTTCTGTTTTCCAGGCGAAAAGAGGTGTTATGGGCTTCATGTTGGTGAAGTCCACGCGGACGGCGACGAATGCGCCGACTGACGGGGGGAGGATGCTGGAACTGATAAGTTTGGAGACGCCCGTGTTTTTCCAGGTTTTGGTGGGACCGGCGAGCACCGAGCGGGCCAAGGTGGGGCGGAAGCCTGTGGTGCGTTTGATGAGGTCCTGCATCTCGCACCATGTGAACCAGTTGGCCTTGGCCATGGTGGACCCTGAGTTGCGGATGTTCATGGTGTAATAAAGTGAATTCTTGTTCAGGAATCCGATGAGTAAACCTTTCTCGGCAACGCGGGCCGCTTCCGTGAGCATGGCTTCCGGCTCGTCTGTGAACTCCAGCACAGACCAGAGGAACGCATAGTCGAACTCGTTGTCCGAATATCCCATATGTTCGCCGTGACCCAGATGCAGTTCCGCACGGTTCCCAAAGCGTTTTCTGGCAGCCATGATCATTTCCGGGCTGTTGTCGATACCGGTAACATCCAGACCCATTTGATAGAGCATATCCAGAAACAAACCGGTTCCACAGCCGACTTCAAGCAGTTTGTGCTTTCGTCTGGGCCATCCTGCCAGCACGTTTTGCAACAGTCGAGCCTCCTGATCAAGCGCAAAGCGTCCTTCGGGGGTGTCGAACCATGCTTCATATGTGTCAGGATTCCATGTCATGTCATCAGTCCCTCAATAAAATGGATCGTCTTTTTAAAGTATGACCATCTTCGCGGCATCTGTAAATGCTCTACCAAAAAGAAACACATTCTCCACCTGCAACCCGTGCGAATGTATATACGGAAAAGGGTGGGGACGGGTGCAGTGATATGCGGTGAAGTATTCGTTTTTTTGGGGAGAATTGAATGTTTAGCGAGTAAATGATAAATAGAGAAAAGGCACAGGTGCAATATTCAATTGGACGGATTTGAAATCGTTTTCCTTCCTTGGAAGCGAGGTACTCCGTATTGCGGTATGACATGTGCATGGTATTATAAGCGGAAAAAAAGATGTGTCTACGGAGCAGGCTGTTGGTTAACGGACATGCGTCATTTAGGCCGGTGAAGGGATAATTAAGAGTACCATGAGCATACAGGACAGAACCAATAAATTTAGTCAGGCATTTAATTCAATTCCGGATCAGGCTCGGGAACAGGATGGTTTGAAGAAGGCCGCTTTTGCCCTTGGTCAGGGCGAGTATCAGCGTGCCTTGAAGGAACTTGCCTGTTTAGAGAGTGCACCTGCTCGTATCATGCGGGCAGAATTGTTGTGCGATCAAAAGGAATATGACTTGGCTCGGACTGAGTGCCTGCAAGTAATAGAGCAAGAGCAAAATGCATATGGTGCGTATAATTGCCTTGGCCATATTGCTCGTGCAGAAGGAAATATTGACGACTCTCGGCAGGCGTTTCTGGCATCCATTGCGCTTGAGGCCAATGGGCGTGTCGCTCAAACCAATCTTGTTGGAGAGAACCGTGACTCCGTGACCTCTGATCGGAGCGACGCCAGCATTGTGACAAGCATTCCACCACGAGACGTGGAGCGGCATTATGCTTCTACTCGCAATTGGGTTGAGGGTGGGTTTGAAGTCATATCGCTTAATACGCAGGCTGAGATTGATCAATTGCAGGGATTGCTTCCGCATGTGATCTTCGAGAAAGCTCCACGCACGGCTTGTGAAAAGTTTGGTAGGGACTATGTGTACCTTGATGATATTTTGGATGTTTTGGCCGCATGTGGCAAACGCATAGGCGGTATAGTCAATGCGGACATCCTTTTGCATGGGGCGGCAGACTTGTTGACACAACTACCCCAGGCAACCGACCAAGGGCTGGTGTTTGGCTCAAGAGTTGATATCGATACAGGCTTGAAACAGTGGCGCAGCTACGATGTGGGATTTGACTATTTTTTCATGAGCCCGGCACTCGCTGCCGAGTTGCCTCGTCAGACGTCATATTGTCTGGGTTTACCTTGGTGGGATTATTATCTCCCCATGGCAACGGCCAAAAAGGGAGCACATATATTTTTGAATCATACTCCGGTTGCATATCATGGCGTTCATGCAATTAATTGGTCTCCGCGATTGTTTCATGCGTTGGGGGCGGAGTTTGTACAGGATACGACGGGGCTTTGGTTTGAGGACGGGCTTTCGGCTCCTGTGGTTTCGTTTGCGGACATGACGGCTCAAGAACAGTTTTTGGTGGGTGTTGCCAAGTATGTGGTAAGGCGGCTGCGGTTGCTGGCGAAATCAATTTCTATTGAAACGGACAATTTGACACGCCTTGCTTCTCCGTTGGACTTGAAACGGTATGGCATGGCGAACGAGTTGACTTTGCTTGAAGGGTTGGAAGGTGTGGTTGAAGGTCTGGGGTTGAAGGGAGCATAGCAGGTAATTTCATAATTTGAAGTAGATAGATCAATCATCAAGTGAATGAATGGAAAAGTGGCCGACTCCTGTCAAAATATTGTAGGTATGTAATTTGCATAATTATGCCATGCCGACTGGAAGGTAAGATTCTGCCTATTCAAATATGCTTTTGGAGAGATGAGATTTTGGGCTTTTGATGTTTGGGCATGAGGCGGTAGGAATTGTTTCTTGACTAAATAAATCGTTCGGTTAACGGTCGATTGTGATGTTATTAGTATAGGTTGCTGAGTTTGTTGGCGTCCTGTCGATTAATTGATTTTAGTAAATGTGGGTTAGGAAATGGGTAAAAAAGCACTGATTACGGGTATTACTGGTCAGGACGGATCATATCTCGCCGAGTTGCTCCTGGAAAAAGGGTACGAAGTCCACGGTATTAAACGTAGGGCTTCTTTATTCAATACGGGCCGAGTGGAGCATCTGTATCAAGATCCGCATGATGAAGAACAAAGGTTTTTCTTGCATTATGGGGACATGACCGACGCGACCAACTTGATTCGTGTGGTGCAGGAAGTTCAACCTGACGAAGTTTACAATCTGGCGGCCCAGAGTCATGTGGCTGTGTCCTTTGAAACACCGGAATACACGGCAGACACTACTGCAATCGGTCCTTTGCGCTTACTTGAGGCCATTCGTATTCTCGGATTGGAAAAGAAAACTCGTTTTTATCAGGCTTCGACATCCGAACTGTTTGGCAATTCAGGTAAGGACAAGCAGAGTGAATTTACCCCGTTTTGTCCGAGGTCGCCTTATGCCGCAGCCAAGTTGTACGCCTACTGGATAACCATCAATTATCGTGAAGCATACGATATGTATGCCTGTAATGGTATCCTGTTCAATCATGAATCTCCTCGCCGGGGTGAGACGTTTGTGACCCGAAAGATCACTATGGGGTTGGCTCATATTGCAGTCGGCCTCGATCAGACGTTGTGGCTTGGAAATCTTGATGCTCGGCGAGACTGGGGGCATGCTAGAGACTATGTGGAAATGATGTGGCTTATGCTGCAACAGGACGTGCCGGAGGACTATGTCATTGCCACGGGCTCAAGTTATTCCGTTCGAGAGTTCGTGGAGATGGCTGGAAATCTGGTGGGCATGGACATTCAATGGCGTGGTTCAGGGACCGACGAAGTCGGCGTGGACGGCAAAAGTGGGAAGACGGTGATTCGCATCGATCCGCGATATTATCGGCCCACCGAGGTTGATTTTCTGGCTGGTGAGGCGACCAAGGCCAAGGAACGTCTTGGTTGGGAGCCGAAGATATCCTTTAAGGATATGGTTGCAGAAATGGTTGAATCTGATCTGGAGCAAGCCAAACTGGAAGCCTTGTGTAAGGAAAACGGGTTTGAATCTTTTACTGCATGCGGAGTGAAAGAGTGAAAAAAGACGCACGAATTTTTGTTGCCGGACATCGCGGTTTGGTTGGAGGGGCAATTGTCAGATGTTTGAAGGCTGATGGGTATACGAACCTGTTCTGCCGTACACACGCCGAGCTTGATCTGACTCGTCAGGACGAAGTGGACCGTTTTTTTGCGGAAGAGCAGCCCGAATATGTTTTTCTGGCAGCGGCCAAGGTGGGCGGCATTTACGCCAACAGCACTTATCCGGCTGATTTCATTCGTGATAACCTGTTGATTCAGAGTAATATTGTGGATGCAGCTTTTGTTCATGCTACCCGTAAACTGCTTTTTTTGGGTTCGTCTTGTATCTATCCACGCGAGGCTCCGCAGCCTATCCCGGAGGATGCATTACTTTCCGGGCCACTTGAGCCGACAAACGAGTCGTATGCCGTAGCCAAAATCGCTGGCATCAAACTGTGTCAGGCCATGCGGCGTCAACACGGGTTTGATGCCATCAGTGCCATGCCCACCAATTTGTATGGGCCGGGCGATAATTTCCATCCAGAGAATTCCCATGTTGTTCCCGGTTTGATGCGCCGATTCCATGAGGCCAAGCTGGCCGATGCCGCAGAGGTGGCTGTATGGGGAACGGGTGCACCTCTTCGGGAGTTTCTGCATGTGGATGATTTGGCCGAAGCCCTTGTATTTCTAATGGAACATTATTCGGATGAATCCATCGTTAACGTCGGCTCTGGTGTGGAAGTCTCCATCGCCGAACTCGTGAAAACCATTAAGCGTGTGGTTGGATTTCAGGGGGCTATCCGGTTTGAGAGGCCTGAAATGGACGGTACCCCCCGAAAGTTGGTGGACAGTTCCCGCTTGTATTCAATGGGGTGGAAACCCAAACATTCTTTGGAGCAAGGGTTGGCCGACACGTACGCATGGTTCAAAAACAATGCTGTGGGTTAGAAAAATGAGGCGATATGCAAGGTCTGTCTGAACATAAGAAAATTTCGGTAATTGTACCTACCTACAATCAAGCAGAATATCTTGGCGCCTGTTTGGATTCCATTTGGTTTCAGGATTATGCGAACATTGAAATAATCGTCATTGCCGATCCTTCACCGGATGATACCTCTGAAGTGCTTGCCGCCTTCGCAAAAGGCGTTGAAGCCGACAGGGTTTCCTTTGCGTCAAAGCTTGAAAAGGATGGGACGGTTTCCCGCACGGAATGTTCTCGCTACAGGCAGGATGGTCGTCAACTTATCATTGTCGAGAATCAAACGCGACTGGGGCACACTCCGTCCTACAACAAGGGGTTCCAGATGGCATCCGGCGAGTATTGCACATATATCGCTTCGGATGACCTTTGCCATCCTTCGATGTTGACGGAGCTGGCCGGTTTTTTAGACCGCAACGAAGCTGATTTTGTTTATTCTGATATGTTTATTGTTGATGACGATATGCGTGTTCTCAGGGAATTTTCGTTGCCGGATTATAGTTTCAAGGCATCCTTTTGTGATTGGTACCTCTGTGGTGTTTCCAAACTCTATCGGCATTCTCTGCATGAACGATTCGGTTATTATGACGAGACTTTTACTGCCAATGACCACGAGTGCTTTTTACGATTTGCTATGAATGGGGCTAAGTTCAAGCATGTTCCAAAGGTTTTGTATTCAGTACGAAGTCATGCTCAACGAGAACAGGATGTACACAGCAGCGATAGTTGGGAAAAATTGATGGAGGAGTCGAGCCGTTTAGTCGAGAAGGCTCATAAATACGAGCGGCTTGAAAAACAGGACGGATGAATAATTATGAGTGAACAGAACTGTCCTCTTTGCAATTCGACTCATGTGGAGCGCATAGATCGTGTTTTTACTGACGACATCGTTGCGTTGTACGATCAGGTCTTAACTGTCGATGTGAAAGAATATTTTTCTGATACTGAGTTCCTTGAGTATTATCGTTGCAAGGAATGTGGTCTTTTTTCCTTTATTCCGAGTATCGTTGGTGATTCTTTGTTTTATCAACGGCTGAATATGTTTAATTGGTATTACCTCCCTGAAAAGTATGAGTTTAAGTATTGTTCACAGCACATCCCCCTTGGGGCGCGTGTTTTGGATATTGGGTGTGGCGCCGGTGCGTTTAAGGGCTCTCTTCCTGGGAGGGATTACGTCGGCTTGGAGCCTCACGGTGAATCAGATCCCGTATCGAAAGAGTCCGTTTTGCACATGGATATAGATCAATTTCTAGCAACACAGCCGGAATTATTCGACGCCGTTTGCGTTTTTCAGGTGTTGGAGCACCTGAAGTCGCCGGGAGATTTTATTCAGAGGGCGTTATCCTGCCTTAAGCCGGGGGGGGGGTTTGTTGTTTCCACCCCTAGCCAGGATTCCTTTATTGGAAATGTAACGAATAGCCCCCTCGCCATGCCGCCTCATCATATGTCTCATTGGCCGGACAGTGCTTTTCGGCAAATGACACGTTTTAATCTTGAGCTTGAAGAATTGCATCATGAACCATTGCAAGACATTCATGTCCCGTGGTTTAGTTCTAAATTTTGTGAGGAACAACTCAAGGAGCAGCACCCCGAAGGATGCAAGGGGGGGCTGATTGATATGAGTCCCGGGTTCAAAGCGTTGGCGGAAGAAGCGGAAAAGATGGCAAAACAGGTCACTCCGATATTTTCTAATCCTGCGTGGCGACCAGTCGGTCATACGGTTATCGCTGTTTTTACAAAAAAAATTGTTGCCGGGTCAGTGGAGGCATAGTGATGCGTTTGTTTCGACTTTGCACCAATTCTCAGCTTTATCTTGATCGTTTTCACGATCAACAACCGGAATTGGAGGGGCGTCCCTACATCGAACAATACCGGAAACTCATGAAGGATTGTTACGGTTGGGCTGATTTTTGGACACATGGTTTTAGCCCGTTGGGATATGAAGTTTGGGAACCTGTCGGCAACGCTGTTGTGCAACAGAAGCAGTGGGCTTTGGAGCACGATGTCGAATATTCGGAAAAATGGCTTTTTGAGATCAGTTTGAGCCAGATAAAAGATTTTGCCCCGGATGTGCTGTTGGTTAATGACCATCATACTTTTGGCAAATCCTTTCTGGACAGGGTGCGAGAGTCATGCCCTTCCATCAAACTGATTATTGGTTGGTGTGGTGCACCATATACATCATTGGATGTCTTCAAGGCGTATGACCTGACTTTGAGCAACGTGTCTTCGTTGCTGGATGTGTTCCATGCCAAGGGTTTGAATTCCCGGCTTTTTCGTCATGGTTTTTCTGCAACCGTGAATGATCGTCTCGCAACTGTTTCTGACCGTGGTCCTGACGTATCTTTTGTTGGGTCAGCTATTTCGGCAGATCAATACCATACATCACGATTGGAGCTGCTGGAGCACCTTTCCCATAATTCGGCTTTGGAAATATGGTCACCAAATGGGAAGGTTCTGCAGGGGGGCGGCATTGCATCGTCTATCATTCATGGTGCTGTTTTTGGTCTCGATATGTATCGCACCTTGGCGAAAAGTTTTGTGACCTTGAATACGCACATAGATATTTCACTGACATATGCCAGCAATATGCGGCTCTTTGAAGCGACAGGCGTTGGGGCCTGTTTGCTTACGGATTGGACTCCTAATCTTTCTGAATTGTTTGAAGAGGATGTAGAGGTGGTGACTTTTCGTACAGCAGAAGAAGCTGTGGAAAAAATGGATTACCTTATGGCCCATCCCTCAGAGCGGGATTCTATTGCCGAAGCAGGGCAAAAGCGAACTTTAGCAGAACATTCCTTTACGCAACGGGCGAAGGAAATGGATGAATTGATTCGAAATGAACTTGCATAAATCGATTGATATGGCCTTTCCTCGGGAGGGAAAAGTGAAGCTTATATGTAAATTTTTAGAAGAGATAGTCATCTTGTCCGACGGAAGGATAAGCACTTGTTGCATGGATCCCTTGGGGGAGAATGCCTACAGTTCTATTCATGATTCTGATTTCGGCGCATTGAAAGAGAAATATCATAATGTGTTTAAGCAGATTATGGAGAATCCCGACTCCATGCCAAAGTGTGCGAGATGCTTTGCTTCCCTGAAAGAGAATCCGACGGAAGGAGGCAATCGTTATATTTTGTTTCCGGATGAGGATGAAGTGCAAAAAGGGATTGAAGAAAATTCTGAAGGTCCGACTCGGGCGGTGATAGAATTGTCATCAATATGCAATCTGAAATGTCGGGGATGTATGCAATACAGGGCGGATATCCCAGGGACTCGGAAAGAGTCTCTGATGGATATTGACCGGCTCAAGGAGTGGATCAAGGACGGTTCCGAGACCATACGGAGCATTCGGTTGTATAACTATGGCGAAACTTTTGTACATCCTCGTGCCATTGAATTTATTGAGTTCATTAAAGAACTTGGTTTGTTTGTGGAAATAGCGACAAACGGTTTGTTGTTGGATACGGAAGAAAAGCAACGCAGGGTGATGGCTTCCGGCGTCGATAGATTGATGTTTTCCATCCACGGGTCCAGTCAGGAAACAGTTGAGCCCTACATGACCGAAAAATTTGATTTCGAGAAGATGATGGAAATTCTCAAAAGTTTGTCCCGCCTGCGCAAGGAGTTGGGAACCAAGGTCCAGATGTATTGGAAGTACCTGTTGTTCGAGTGGAATGACACCGATGAAGATATGGCTCGGGCTGAGGTCCTTGCCCGTGCTACAGGAATGGACAAATTGCTTTTCACCTTACCTGGTTATCCTTCGCCGTCGAAGCGTTTTGAAGGCCCTCACAATCGAAATGTGAAAGTCGTTGATTTTGATTGAATGACAAGGTGTTATCATACCCGTGACTACAAGTTTGATACGAATATCTTGCAGCCTGTCGAATTCACGGATTTGGGCAAAGCAGGATTTAGGGAGAATTGAGAGATGACACGGACATTGAATTTTGCAGGAAGAATGATAGGGGGCGAGTACCCTCCACTTGTTATCGCTGAGATTGGTATTAATCACGACGGCGTTTTCGAGCGGGCTGTGACCATGATAGAAGATGCACATACCGCAGGGTGTGAATGCGTTAAATTTCAAAGCCACATTATTGAAGACGAAATGATTTATAATGATGTGGTGCCTGGGAATGCCACTGAGTCCATTTGGGATATGATGAACCGCTGTGCGTTTACGCTTGAGCAAGAAATGAATCTCAAGAAAAAGACTGAAGAATTGGGTATGATATACTTGAGTACTCCGTTTTCCAGGGCTTCGGCGGACCGTCTTGAAGCAATGGGGGTGCATGCATACAAAATCGGTTCCGGTGAATGCAATAATATACCGCTTATTGAGCATATCGCATCCTTTGGTAAGCCTGTTATCCTGAGCACTGGTATGAACGGTATGGACTCGGTGGTGCGTTCTGCAAGCATTCTGGAAACGCATGGAGTTGAATACGCCCTGTTGCATTGTACTTCCATGTATCCCACTCCATATGAACAAGTGCGTTTGGGAGCCATGCAAGAACTTATGGAACAATTTTTCGAAGTTCCTATAGGCCTTTCAGATCATTCCATGGGCAATTATACTTGTTTCGGAGCTACCGCTCTTGGGGCCTGTATTTTGGAAAAGCATTTTACATCCGATGCCTCTTGGCCGGGGTCCGACATTCCTATTTCCATAAATCCAAGAGAACTCGCCGATTTGATTAAGGGAAGTAAAGCGATACACCAGGCTCTTGGGGGCACAAAGAACGTGCTTGAAGGAGAGCAGCCTTGCATAGCTTTCGCGTATTCCTGCGTTGTGACGACTCAAGCCGTTGCTCAAGGTGAAGCGTTTACCATGGAGAATATATGGGTAAAACGTCCTGGAACCGGTGAAATATTGGCAGCGGATTTTACGACAGTCCTAGGGTGTACGGCAGTAAAGGATATCCCGTCAGGTGCTCAACTTAAGCGGAGTCACATTAAGTTATGAGAAAAATCTGTTTTTACACAGCGAATCGCTCTGAGTATTCCCGACTGCGTTCCGTAATGGAGTCTGTCCATGCGCATGAGGACTTGAGTTTGATGGTCGTTGCCGGTGGTTCCCATTTATTGGAACGCTATGGAATGACGATCAGCGAGATTGAAAATGATGGATTTCCTATCGTTGATCGATTGCAAACAGTGGTTGAAGGCACGTCTTTGGAGTCGATGGCTAAGTCTGCCGGTTTGGCCATTATCGAGTTAACCACGAGCCTGACTCGTATCACCCCCGATGTTTTAGTGGTGATAGGTGATCGGTATGACATGCTTCCGGCGGTTATCGCGGCGTCATATCTGAATATTCCTATTGCTCATATACAAGGAGGGGAGAAGACCGGCACCATTGACGAGTCCATTCGACATGCAGTCACCAAGCTGTCTCATATTCATTTTCCTGCCACGGAATCGAGCAGGGAGTTCATAATTCAGATGGGCGAAGATCCCGAGCGGGTCTTCTTAAGTGGTTGCCCCTCCATCGACATACTCTTGCGTACTCCTGAAATTGGCAAGAAGGCATTGTTTGATTCTTTTCCCATTCCTTCTATTACGGCAGCTTTTTCTCCAGACGCGGAGCAGGATTATTTGCTTTATATCCAGCATCCGGTCACCACTGAATATGGAAAGAGTTATGAACAGATGGAGCAAAGTCTGGAAGCGTTACGTCGGACAGGGATGCAGGTCTTTCTTATTTATCCCAATCTTGATGCCGGTTCCAATGATATGATCAAGGCTTTGCATCGTTTTACTCTCCGTCACGATACTGAGGACTGGCTCTTTTGTTACAAGCATATTCCGATGAATATTTTTTCCAATCTTATGCGTTATGCGACATGCATGGTGGGTAATTCCAGCGCAGGCATTAGGGAAAGTTGTTATTTTGGTTTGCCAACCGTCAACATAGGTTCTCGTCAGAAAAATCGTACACATGGACAAAATGTTACGAATGTTGAGCATGATACGGAAGAAATACTCCAGGCCATTCAGACTCAGATAGCCCACGGCAAGTATCCTGTTGAACAGATATACGGCACAGGTAACGCGGGGGAGGAGATCGCTAACATTCTCGCACAGGTAACTGTAGAGGTGCAAAAATGAACAACAACAGTAAGCCTGTGTATATCAAAGGTCAGCCGGTAGGCGACGGCTGTCCGGCAGTGTTTCTTGCCGAGATTAATTCGGCGTTTGATACGGATATGGAACAGGGTCAACGCATGATTCGGTCAGCCTCCGAAGCCGGTGCAGATTTTCTCAAAGCTGAAATCCTTTGTTCCACAGATATAGTACTCAATGACGGGTCTCGATTTGAATACGAATATGGTGACAACGGCGAGCGGACCTCGGAGACATGGTACGATATCGTTGCCCGTAAGGTTAATCCTCTTTCTTTTTATGAATCACTTTTCGAATACAGTCGCTCATTGAATTTGGAATTTATAGTTTCAGTTTATGATTTGGCATCCGTAGAATTTTTGGCTGACATGCAGGCTGCGGCACTCAAGATTCCTTCTTCAAATTTGAATCACGAGCCTTTGATTGTGGCAGCGGCCAAGACTTCAATCCCTTTGATTCTTGATACCAACAAGGCGTACACAAGTGACATTGCAAGGGCTTTGCTTTGGTGTGAACAACAAGGGAACTCTAATGTCGTTTTAAATCATCATCCAGGGAGTGGTCCGGCTCCTGCTGAACAGCATAATTTGAATTATATTAGACATCTGAAGCAGACGTTTGGTGTGCCAGTAGGGCTTTCCTGTCACTATGTGGGAGACGAGATATTGTATGCGGCATTGGGAGCCGGTGCGAATCTTTTGGAAAAACCCATCAGTTTCGATCCTTCACACAAGGATCTGGATACCGTATTTGCGGCTAATATCGATGATTTGCCAAGCATTTTAGCGAAAGTTCGTGCCTGTTCCGCGGCTTTGGGTGATGGCAAGCCAAGAGCATATATGCCGGATAGGGAGCTTGATCAGTGGATGGGGGTAATCGCTCAGAAAGACATTACTCCTGGTGACAAGTTAACCACGGATAATTGTCGTTTTTCATGGCCCTGCAAAGGGATATCTGTAGAAGACTGGTCAAAAATTGAAGGGCGTACAGTCGTTCATGATATTTTCGCAGACCATCCTGTGAGGTGGGGTGATGTCAGTTTTGACTAACGCTCCAGCGTTCTCTTCCTTGGATATCCAGCCGATCCAATTTGTTGTTGATGTGCCTTCGTATCGCGGTGAAACCATCATTGAAGCTGCAAAACAGTTTTCGGTTTTGGGTGATGACATACAAATTGAGGGTGCAGCCTGGCCGGATGAGTTGGGCAACAACATGTATCGGATTACGGGAAAGGGTGGGACTTATATTCTGAAAATCAAGGCCGTGCCCGATGTTGAGCGGCTCAAGTTGAGCGAGGGGATTTACAGATTTCTGGATAAAAAAAGTCCTGATGTACTTATCCCTTTATGTACCAATAAAGGGGAAATGTACCCTTTAGCTGGTGATGGAAGAGTGATTGAATGCCTGCCGTATATTGATGGTCATCATTTTCAAGACGAGCCACAATGCTTGATCAAGTTGGGTGAAGCGCTCAAAAGACTTCATCAGGTTTTGGAGCAAATGCCCTTATCCCATGACGTCGCTGCATCAAGCGAAATATGGGAGCAACGTCTGGATAAAGGGAGAGCTGCATTGGCCGAAGGGATAGCCTGTAGCCGAAATGACGATCTGAACAACTGGTTGGATCGGAATAAGGACTACCTCGGCAGGGTGCAAACGGGGTGGCTGTCCTTATTCGATATCCCCGGGGAGAGACAACCTGTTCATGGTGATCTGAATCGGGGTAATGTTTTTTTTGAAAAGACTTCAGAAAAGGTGTGGTTGCTGGATTTCGAAGACGCCCCCTTTGCCATGATGTCCAGACTTATGGAATTGGCATTTGTTATTCAACGTTTCTGCCTGCATGACGAAGCAGAACCCGCTGTGGTTTCAGGTCGTATGGACCAAATTTTTGAAGGATACGGTGAGTTATTGCCGGGTCTTGAAATGTTGCCCGACTTATGGCGGTTGTGGTGCTATCGAAGTACGGTTCGTATTTTTTGCCGGGTTTTTGAAAATCGTTTGATTTTTGATAGCTCGGAACTCGATAAATTTGTTCATTTGGAACAGCAGGCGATGCGATATGCTTCGTCGGTTCGTAATTATTGAGAGAATATTATGGATATGCCCACCATTGTTTTCACCAGCCGCGATCCTGGCACATGTTTGCAGATGATTCCCGTCATTCGGCGAGCCATAGAACAGGCAACGGTCAATGTTCTGGTGGTCGCCCAGGGAATTTCTGCTGATTTGTTGAATGAGAGTGGAATCCCGTTTCAGCTTTTTGACGGATGGCGTGAGGGTACTCTTGAGCAAGTGGATTATCCGGTAGATTCCGCAGATACGGAACTGCAGCAATGGCTGGCTGTGGCAGAGGGTGTATTAGCAAATATAACACGCGGGGTTTTGGTTACCGGTAATTCCTCCTTGGGATTTGGGGTGGATGAAATTTTCCGTTACGTCGTTCGGACCTGCCGCCCAGACTTTTCCTGTCTCACCTATTATGACTTTTGGAGCGGTGGAAATGCTTTGGGAGGCGTTTTTGCGGATGTAGCTCTGGTTTTGGATTCAGAAGCCGCTTTGAATATCTCCTCACGCATAGGGATGGATTGTGTTGTCGTCGGTTCTCCTCGACATGAGGCCGAATCGTTGGTTGCCCCTGAAATAGACCGGTCGGAAGCTCGTAAGATTTTTGAAGTCGCATCAAACGAGATGTTGGTGGCGTTCATGGCTCAGACGCACGACGTTCCAGGGCACGATGAAAATTTTCAGTATCTTGTGGAAGCAATACGGGAATTTCCACAAGAGCGAATAATTCTTGTGGTCAAAGCCCATCCCAAATTTCCAGAAGTCGGGCATCAGCTTGTAGAAATGGCCAAGGAATCAGGGGTTCGGGCGGTCCTTTACAGGGAAGGGGAGCCTTTATCCAATTTGTTTGCAGCGTTGGATATCGTTTTTGTCTGTACGTCTATGGTTAGCATGGATTACGCTCAGTTCATTGCACGTTCTTTTGTCCCCCTCGGATTTCTTGCACATATTCTCATTGGTCAGGCGATGCAGAGTCATATGCAGGATGTGTTCGGTTTTTTGGAGACTCCCTTGGTGCGGGCAGGCGTTGGCTGGAATGTGACACAGACAGGTATGCTGAGAGCATTGTTGAGCGATGGAGTGTCAGAGAAAAAATACGCCACAATATATCACCATTCGGCCGGTGCCTTGGACCCGACTGGAGCGACTCAAAGAGTTTTGGACCAGGTTTATAGTCACATTGATCGCGCATCAAAGGAGTCCCAATGAGTGTATTTGATCAGTTTTTATTGAAAGATAAAGCAGTGCTGCTGACAGGTGGGTACGGTTTGCTGGGACGCCATTTTGCAAGCGTTTTAAGTCAGATGGGCGCTTCGGTAGCTGTAAGCGGTCGGAATCTTGATAAGTGCCGTGAAGTCGCCAGGGAAGTGGACGGGTTGGCAATAGAGATGGATGTTTCCAATCGTGACAGTGTTGAAAATGGAGTGCATGCGGCCGAACGGGAATTCGGAGGCCTTGATGGTCTGGTGAACATGGCTTCATTCAGCGCTCCGGCCCAGGCGGGAAAATCTTCGAATCGCGATGGATTTGACGTTGTAGCTTGGGAGCGGGCTTTACAAGTTGATCTGACGGGGACTTTCCACTGTTGTGTGGCAGCTGGGCGGGGTATGCGTGAAAAAGGAAAGGGCAGCATCATAAATATGTCTTCAATCTATGGAGTAACTGCGCCGGATCAAGGAATTTACGCTGATATTGTGAATGAAGATGGTTCTCCGTTTATCAAACCGCCAGGCTATGGAGTAGCCAAAGCCGGCATAGCCAACATGACACGGTATCTTGCGACACGGTGGTCTGCGGAAGGAGTGCGGGTCAACACCTTGGTCCTTGGCGGAGTTTTTGACGGTCAAGATAAAGGGTTTGTGAGACGATATGAAGCCAGAACGCCTATGGGACGAATGGCCAGCCCTGAAGATTGTCATGGGCCATTGGTGTTTTTGCTTTCAGATGCAGCCTCTTACATGACCGGAGCTGATCTGGTTATAGATGGCGGTTGGACGATTTGGTAAAATTTATTGGTCAGATATGAGGAATAGCAATGTTTGATGTTAATTTTTTCCGTAAAACGCTGCCCGTAAAGCAGGATATAATCAGTGGGGCGAGTGCATTAACCCCAAGTGAAATTGAAGAACATTTTGAGGCGCAGCGCAACCGGGCCCCGTATATATTTAATATTGAAACCACAAATGCGTGCAACATGTCATGCCTTATGTGTCCCCGCCCAAAACTTATGACGCGGCCGGTTCAGCACATGAAGCAGGACCTTTTTGAGTCTTTGGTGAAGCAGATGACTCCACATGATTCTGGCGAATTGGAGCTTTTTCGTGATCTGATAGCCAAGGAATATGGAATTACCGCAGACGAAGCATCAGAGAACGCTTTTTATTTTTATACAATCGCGCAAAGTGTTGTCTTACATGGCTATGGAGAGCCTCCTCTGGATCCCAAGATAGTGAGTCGAGTACAGGCCTGTACGGATCGAAAAATCCCTACATATTTTTCCTGTGTGCCCGCTAATATTAGAATGGATCGTTTTGAACAGCTGTTCAAAGCCGGGTTGGGTACGGTCAAGTTTGCGATGGAATCCTTGGACCCTGAGGAGCAACGGCGGGTTCGTGGAGAGAACTATGACCTGGAGAAAGCCATGCAGCGTATCGGGCAGGTCATTGATTTCAAGAAGGATCATCCTGAAGTTGATACTCGTTTGGTTGTCACGCTTGTTGCCATGTCCGACTCCGATGAGGCCGTAGAGGAGCATCTTCGCTTTATTCGATTCTGGGCTGATTATCCGGTGCTTGCCTATGTCAAATCACAAGACAATCGATGGTTTTATGCGGAGGAGGATGCAAAGAACAAGTCTCACTATCTTACACAATATTGTGAGTTTGCATGGACTTCTATGTCAGTAATGGCTGGCGGAGAAGTCCTTCCTTGTACGCAGGATTTCAATGCGGAGATGGTCATGGGCAATGCCAACGAGCAGTCTCTTGAAGAAATTTGGAATAGCGAGCGGTATCGGGCTTTCCGCCATGCCCATATTACCGGCGAAGGAATTGAGAAATATAAGTGTCATGGACGTTGCGATCTACCAAAAGTCCATGACCGTCTGGGGTTGTTGTAAAAATTGCTTCTATGAGGTGTGTAGTGAAGAAAGCATTGTATGGACTTCCCGAAGAAGTACGATTTTGCACTCGTTGTGTTATTTCAAACCAGCGTCCTGGGTCGGTGGTGGAATTTAAGAATACAGGGAAGGAACCCAAACCGACTATTAAATTTGATGACGAGGGTGTGTGCAGTGCCTGTCGTTTTGCAGAGATAAAGGAAAATAAAATTGACTGGGATTTGCGAAAAAAGGAACTCCTTGAATTGTGTGACTGGCATCGCAGCAAGGATGGAAGTTATGATTGCGTAGTTCCCGGCAGCGGAGGTAAGGATTCGGTTTTTACTGCCCATGTTTTGAGGGAGCAGTATGGAATGAATCCGCTTACTGTCACTTGGGCTCCTCATATTTATACTGAGGTGGGCTGGCGTAACATGCAGAATTGGATGCGGTGCGGCTTTGATAACATGCTCTTCACACCGGACGCCAAAGTACACCGTTTGCTCACTCGGCTTGCTTTTGAAAATCTTTGCCATCCTTTTCAGCCCTTCATTATCGGGCAAAGGCTTATTGGGCCGCGAATCGCAGCCCTCTACGGTATTCCCCTTATTTTTTATGGAGAAAATCAGGCCGAATACGGTAACGACATTGAGGCGAATGACAAGCCAACCATGGACCCTCAGTTTTTTATGGAAGAACCCGATTTGGACAGTCTTGTTCTTGGTGGTGTTTTAGCCCGTGAACTTGTGGACCGGTATGGAATTTCCATAAATGATCTGAACCCGTACCTTCCGGTTCAGCCGGATCGTCTTAAGAAGATCAATGCCGAGATGCACTACCTGAGTTACTATATTAAATGGGATCCGCAGGAAAATTACTACTACGCCTCGGAACATTGTGACTTCGAAGCTAACACGATGCGTACCGAAGGGTCTTACTCCAAGTATTCATCTATCGATGATCGCATAGATCCGTTGCATTACTTCACGACATTGGCCAAGTTTGGCATTGGCCGTGCGACTTACGATGCGGCTCAGGAAATACGTAACGGTAAGATTACTCGAGAGGAAGGTGTTTCTCTGGTTCATCGTTATGATACTGAATTTCCTTCTAAAGATTTCCGGGAAATCACCGAATATATGGGTATTACTGAAGATCGTTTTTGGGAAGTGATTGATGCTGCCCGCTCTCCGCATCTGTGGGAGAAAGTCGACGGTGATTGGAAATTGCGTCACCAGGTGCAAAATTTGAGCATATAAGCCCCTGTCAATTTTTAACCAGCGAGAAACCCTTCATGAAATATATTAGAACAAAGGTGTATGACACAAAATCAGAGCCCAAAGAAATCTTTAAGGTTATCGGGAAGATGATTGGTGAGCATTTACAAGAAAAAACAGTTGAAGGTCCGTTTCGCCTTTTGGATATTGGATGTGCCGCTGGAGCATTCATTGAGTATCTGAATGATACATTCAGTAATTTTCAATTTGATGGTGTGGATGTTGATGAGGATTTGCTTAAAATAGCCAGGGAGTCGCTCCCCAAGGCTTGTTTCAATTATTCCGATGCCTGCGACCTGAAGGCCTTTGAGGAAGACACCTTTGATGTCGCCACGTATCTGGGAACAATGACCATTTTTGATGATTTTAAGCCTTCATTAAGTGAAGCGATTAGAGTGCTTAAGCCCGGCGGCCAGCTTATAGTATTTAATTTCTTCAATGAGCATCCCGTGGATTTGACTGTGCGCTGGCAATATAGTGGTGACACTGACAATTGGAATTCGGGATATAACCTTTTTTCCATTAAATCCGTATCTACTTTCCTTGATGCGCATGAAAAGGTGACTTCTTTTGATTTTACGCGATTTGAACTTCCATTTGATCTTGAACCACAGGAAGACCCTATTCGCTCCTGGACTGAAAAGAATGGCGAAGGTCGGCGTATTTTTGTAAACGGCGTTGGTTATCTGGATATGCAGATTCTGAGTATAAAAGCATGAGTTCGGCGAGTTTCTTCAGCATAATTCCCGCACGGGGGGGATCAAAAAGTCTACCTCGCAAAAATGTGCTTCAACTCGGGGGGAAACCCTTACTGGCATATACCATTGAGGCCAGTCTCGGCTGTCCTTTGATACAGCGAACAATCGTCAGTACTGAAGACCCGGAGATCAAGAGTATTGCCTTATCATATGGGGCCGAAGTTATTGATCGTCCGTATTTTTTGGCTACAGATGAGGCGCAGACACATGATGCCGTCGATCACGTCCTCGGTGTGTTGCGGGAGCAGGGAACGGTGCCGGATCATATTGTTCTCTTGCAACCGACGTCCCCCCTGCGCAATAGTGCTCATCTTCATGAAAGCGTTCTTGCTTATTCTGACTCTGACGCAAAAAGTTTGGTCAGCGTGACGGAATGTGAGCATCACCCATACAAAAGTGTCACCAAGGACAATGGTCACCTGAGACCTCTGTTTGACGCCAAGAGCATGGAGATGCGACGGCAGGATTTACCCGAAGCCTATCGGATTAGTGGTGCCATATATATTCTTCCCACAGAGACCTTCCTGAAGGAAAAAAACTTTATCGTTGATCCGGCTATGGCATTCCCAATGTCGGCTGAAGTAAGCATTGATGTTGATACGGCTTTAGACTTGGCGCTTGTGGAACTTGTTCTGCAACAAAGGTAGTTTTGAAATGGCATCAGTTCGACTTATTCCTCGGCTCGATATCAAAGGGCAAAATCTTATCAAGGGTATCCATCTTGAAGGACTTCGTGTCATTGGTGAGCCCAACAAATATGCACAGGCATACTATCGGGCCGGAGCAGATGAACTCCTGTATATTGACGCCGTTGCCAGCTTGTACGGTCGTGAGAACCTCTTAGATATCGTGCATCATACCACGCGTGATGTGTTTATACCCATTACTGCTGGCGGCGGAGTGCGTACATTGACTGATGTTCAAAATTTATTGAATGCCGGAGCAGACAAGGTGGCTATCAACACGGGGGCTGTTCAAAATCCTGAAATAATACGAGATATTGCACAACAATTTGGGTCGCAATGCGTTGTCCTTTCGGTGGAGGCGATCAGACAGCCTTCTGGGAATTGGGAAGCTTTCACAGATTGCGGCAGAGAAAGTACCGGGCTGGATGTGGTCGACTGGGTACAACATGCCGAATCTCTTGGCGCGGGAGAAATCCTCGTCACTTCTGTAGATAAAGAGGGAACACGCAAAGGTTTTGACATTAATCTTGTCCAATCAATATCCAGTGCCGTGAGTATTCCGGTCATTGCCAGTGGCGGGATGGGGAGTGTGGATCATTTAATGCACGTTGTGGAAGATGGAGGGGCCAATGCCGTGTCCATGGCTGACATCCTTCATTATAATCGAATGGCATTGGAAGATCTTCGTTATGAGTGCGTTCAGCGTGGGTTGGAAACGAGAAAGATATGAGCAGAGTTACGATAATTGACTATGGCGTGGGCAATCTGAGAAGTGTTGCTATGGCCCTGTCTCATTGTGGAGCCAATGTTTCTCTCGCTTCGTCGCCGGAGGAGATTGTTGCCGCTGA
This sequence comes from Pseudodesulfovibrio nedwellii, assembly GCF_027923765.1. Classification (NCBI taxonomy): domain Bacteria; kingdom Pseudomonadati; phylum Thermodesulfobacteriota; class Desulfovibrionia; order Desulfovibrionales; family Desulfovibrionaceae; genus Pseudodesulfovibrio; species Pseudodesulfovibrio nedwellii. Next base: position 2,653,489 of record NZ_AP026709.1, read on the forward strand.
CCGCGTTGTTTTTCCTGGAGTCGGCGCCTTTGCAAACGCGATGAACAAGCTCGACGAAATGGGCTTGACGCAGGCTATTAAGGCTTACGCAGAGTTGGAGCGTCCTTTTTTGGGGATATGTCTGGGAATGCAGATGATGTTTGATTCAAGCGATGAGTTCGGATTGACAGCTGGATTGGGGCTTATTCCTGGCACTGTTGAAAAGATTCCCTCTCATGACGGGGCGGGGAAGCTCCATAAAGTTCCGCACATAGCTTGGGCCGGTTTGTTGAAACCGCAAGAAACTCCTACTTGGAAGGATACTTTGTTCGAGCGAACGCCTGAAGGGACCCCGATGTATTTTGTTCATTCATATGCTGGTAATCCAACCGATTCTGAATACAGGTTGGCCGACTGTGAGTATAACGGGCGGATATTTTGTGCAGCTGTGGGTTCTGGGAATTTGTATGGCACCCAGTTTCATCCAGAGAAGAGTGGTGAAGCCGGACTCGTCCTTTTGCGACAATTTCTTGCATAGCAATTACAATCAAAGGAGATGTGTATGTCTACTTTTTTTAAGGCGGATAAAGGTTATCATAAATATCGGCAAGCCAAGAGTATTACCCGAGAAGATCACGGAGACCTTTTTCCTGAAGCATATTGGGAATACCGCGATAAATGGGTTGATAATCCAGCCCGTCAGATTGTCGAGGAATACCCTCTGCATCTTGGCGTTGAAGTTACGACTTTGTGCAATCTGAAGTGTACATTTTGCGTGCGAACACTTGAAATTGAAAAGGGTACCTTTCGGGACATCAAACATATGTCCATGGATGTCTTTGATTCCATTGTCGAGCAGACTTCTGGCGGGAAGGTTGCCGGGATTTGTCTGAATGCCATAGGTGAGCCTCTTATGCATCCTCAGATTGTTGAAATGGTTCGCCATGTGAAGGATGCTGGTGGTTACCTGGACACGATGTTTCATACGAATGCGATGTTGCTGACCCCGGAACTTTCGGAAGGGCTTATTTTGGCTGGTTTGGATCAGTTGATTTTTTCGGTGGATGGCTCAAGCAAGGAAGAATATGAGCGCGATCGAGTGGGCGCAAATTATGACACTGTGGTCGAGAATGTTCGCACCTTTCACAAAATTCGTACCCGCCTTGGAAGCCGTTTGCCAATCATAAGGATGACAATGATTGTCAGGCCTACAACAACACAGGAAAGCCTCGATAAATTCTATAAACAATGGGAATCAATCGCAGATATTATTACATTCCAGGAGTTGGCCGAGTATGCCGAGAAAAAGGCTCCATGTGAAAATCGTGAAATATGCTCACAGCCTTGGCAACGGCTTGCAGTGGATGTGAACGGCAACATCCTTCCTTGTTGCGAGGCCTTGGTTTACTCGGGAAAGATGATTCTTGGTAACATTAAGACCGATAATATTAAGGATATTTGGAAGGGTTCTAAGATGGAGAAAATGCGAAGTGCTTTGAAAAAGCATGACTACAGCAAGTATCCCATCTGCAAGAATTGCAGCATCCATACCTAAGATAAATCATTTCAATTCTTTGTCTTGTCGTGATTTTTGTCTATGGCCCAAGAGTCGGTTTTGGGCCGTAGTCCAAAGGATAACGGGGAGTTACATGTCGAAGATTGATCAAATGTACGCAAATTGAGTCCAGTTCCTTGAGAGAGAATTTTCTGAGTTCAAAGCCCTTGAAGTCTCCGAATAATGTATGGATATATGGTTGAAACGGGCATGTGTGTGGACGGTTTTTTGCAATGGAATTCATTAAGAAAATAATTGGAACATTCTTGCCATGTGCCTCAGGCCGGAATGATGTCATGGCGAAGCTGCCATAAATACGCTGTCCTGTTTTGGAGAAGATTGAAAACGTATGACTGACAATGAAGCTGTCGATATCCTAGCTGAAATTGAACGGGAAATGGATGTGACAAACCTCCTTTTTCGGGGGATGCGTGTATGGCCTTTGATTCGTCAGCGCCTTTGGGCCAACTTTCTCAATCCATATTTACACAGTCTTTCGTTGCCAAAAGAGTCTAGGCGTGAAGTTCGTTTTGATTTGTCTGAAGAGACGCTGCATTTGTTACAGCAGGCGGGCCCGAAGGACGTGGTCTTTATTTCGCGGCCACAGGACAACAATGAATTGCTTCGTGGTAAGCGGTATAATCGATTTGTTGATCCTCTCATGGAAATCCTTCCAGAGGAACTGTCAGGCATAAAACTGGAGATGGATGAGGAACAGGACGATACCGACAGCGATATCCCGTCATTGTCCATTATGGGGGAGATGAAGGTCTCCGGGCCGTTCCCTGAAGAAAATATAACCGGTTTTAAAAGACTGAATCGGATTCTTTCTCGAATATGCTCCCTTCAACTCGATCAGGATATCATCATCAAGGATGCTCTCGTTGCTCGAGCTTATGCCGACATGTACGGTATCTTTCTGGATAAGTTGCAACCCAAGGCTGTGATGTTGGTTTGTTACTACCATGTCCCCATGAACGGGTTGGCTCTTGCTTGTCGTGAGAGAGGGATCGTTTGTGTGGATTTGCAGCATGGCAGACAGGGCAGGTTTCATGGCGCATATACGCATTGGACAGTTTTTCCGAAGTATGGTTGGGAATTTTGTGCTTCACACTTCTGGTGTTGGGGTGAGCCTACCGAAGCGGACATGAAACGACATCTTCCAAAAGGAAAGGAAGGGCTCCCGCAATTTGTGGTCGGAGGGTATCCTTGGTTGGGGATGTGTGCCAATGGAGACGCCTTGGACCAGAAGGCTGAAACCCGACAAGTTGAAGAGTTGGTTCAGGGGAGGACTGCTATTTTGGTGACTCTTCAACTGCTGTGGGAGGACATGATTGAGGAGATCGGGCGGGCAATACAGATTTCGCCACCAGATTGGATTTGGCTGATTCGTATGCACCCAAAGCAAATAGAGAAAATTGACGAAGTCAAAAAGCAGCTTTCCTCAGTATCGGGTTGTTACGAAATCGAAGCTGCGTCCTCCCTGCCATTATATCTGTTGTTGAAAAAAAGTTGTTGTCATGTGACCAGTTTTTCTACGTGTTGTTTTGAAGCATTGCATTTTGATGTTCCCACTGTTCTTTCGGGCGAAAGTGGGGCCATTTTGTATAAAGAATATGTTGATGATGGAACTTTTTTACACGCTATGACCGGCGAGCAGATACAGAAAAATGTGGCCAGAATGGAGACAGTTAAAGAGTGCTCCGGGATGGATTGTATTGAAACTTCTTCGCATATTGCCATTAAAGCAATTGAAACGATTCTGAGTCAGAAAATAGTTAAATTTGTTCCTTTCAAGGTTACCGGAGAATAAGGTATGTCAAAAGAAGATATCAATATCCACGGGGGAATACGTACTATGGCCCCGGCGGTACGAATCAGCAATCTTGCCCAGCGGTGTGTGACCGTGCCGGATGGCTGTTTTGTAGAATGTGGTGTGTGGCGCGGGGGGTGCCTCGCCGTTATGGCATCCATCGCCAACACGGATGGGCTTAACCGTGCTGTTTATGGATTCGATTCTTTTGAGGGTTTGCCCCCTCAGACCCCGGAAGACAGCGAGGATGGTCAGGAATTTGTCGGCATGTGCAGAGCGACTGAAGCGGAAGTGCATGAGACTTTTACGACGTGGGGTGTCTCTTTGGAGAACACTGTTTTGAAAAAAGGGTGGTTCAATGAGACCATTCCTGAGGCAAGTAAAGACATGCCTTCTATCGCAGTCCTTCGCTTGGATGGTGATTGGTATGAATCTACGCTTACCTGTTTGGAATATTTGTATCCCAAGATAGTGCCGGGCGGCGTTATTATCGTGGATGATTATCTTACCTGGACAGGTTGCAAGAAGGCGGTCGATGAATATCGGGCACTCCACAAAATTGACAATATTTTAATTGAAACTGATCCCTTGGGTGAAGTTTGGTGGACGAAGTAGAGTGAGCGAGAGGTCATGGTGAAAGTCGTCCACATTAGCCACGAGGATCACGGTGGAGCGGGGTCCGCAGCGTACCGTCTGCACGGTGGTTTGCGTTCTCTTGGTGTGGATAGTTCCTTTTTGTCCATGGCTGCGGCGCATGAAGAACAACATGTTCAACTTATCATGCCAGTCGATGGTGGCGTAGAGACGGATGGGGACATCCGGCGCAATCAGGAGTTCCAACAGGCTGTGGCCGCTTGGCAGGGGCTTGTGGACGGTTATCCCAATCGAGTCCGTGGAATGGAGATGTTTTCTTCACCTCTGGGTGTAGCCCCGTTGCTCAGGCAGTCTATCCCAGAAGCTACGGATATTTTGCATTTTCATTGGGTGTCCGGTGTGGTCCCATTTCAAGCTCCGCAAGCTTGGCTTGAACAGTATCCCATTGTTTGGACCCTTCACGATATGAATCCGTTTACCGGTGGCTGTCATTTTTCATTCGGATGCGACAAATACATGCAGGGTTGTGGTGATTGTCCCCAATTAGGCGGCGTTGGTGAGGATGATCATAGTCGTTCGATCCACGTTCAAAAAATGAACAGCTATGAATCTTTGGATATTACTTGTGTTTCTCCAAGCCGTTGGATGTGCGACCGGGTAGCAAGAAGTTCTTTGCTTGGAAGCCGAAGACAGGAAGTCATTCATAACGGTGTGGATTTGGATGTTTTTCACCGTAGCGAGGATGCCAGGGCAAGAGAAGGCGTCTTTTCCAATGATGATTTTGTGCTTCTTTTTGGTACGGATTCAGGAGGGGGGCGCAAGGGTTTTGAATATTTGCTCAATGCCTTGCGTGAGCTTGTGAACCAAGAGGGTGGAGAAAGGGTGAAGCTTGCCGTTTTCGGTAAGGACCCCGGTATCACACTGTGTGATATTACCCTCCCTGTAACGTATTTGGGGTACGCGAATGATGCCGCGCGGTTGGTAGATATATATTCTATGGCGGACGCATTGATTCTCTCTTCCGTGGAGGATAACTTACCGAATGTCGTCACGGAAGCACAGGCCTGCGGGTTGCCGGTAATTGCTTTTGGTGTGGGTGGAGTGCCGGAGCAGATAGAGCATAGGGAGACAGGGTACCTTGCCCGTCCCAAGGATTTTCATGATCTCCATCAAGGTATTCATTGGGCGATGGAGAGGCCTGACAGGGTTGAGGTGGCTGAAACGTGTAGGGCAAACGCCGAGGCCCGTTTTAACCATTTGAGTCGGGCGCGAGAAATGATGGTTTTATATGAATCCATACTGGCTCGTTCCAGTGGGAAAACCCTTAAGAGGGATGCGTGAATAATGCTAAGTAATTTGACCGTAGCTGATCTTGATGGCGGAATTAATTTTGTCGATATTGGCTGTAGTGGTGATTTGGACAAAAAATGGGAGCCGGTGTCAGGGCTTATCAATTATGTGGGATTTGATCCCAATGAGGAAGAATGTCGTCGGCTAAACGCGGAACCGTCATCGTTTAATTCGAGGCTGTTTGTGCCCTTTGCGGTGCATGACGGAAAAGAGCATTCCCTTTATAAGACGCATTCAATTTATTGTTACTCACTTTTGGAACCCAACATGCCTTGGCTTGATCGATTCGCTTACAATAATTTGTTCCAAGTGGAAGGTACCGAACAAGTTCAGACGCACCGACTCGACGATGTTGACGCCATCAAACCTATAAATGTTGATGTTATCAAAGTGGATTCGCAGGGGTTGGACAAGCGGATATTGGAAAATGGGCAACGTTTGGTCGATCAGGCCTTGTACATTGAGGCTGAACCCGGTTTTACGGAGAATTATGTTGGGGAAGATACGTTTACTGATGTGGATGTTTTTTTGCGAAACCGAGGCTTGCGCCTGTTTGACTTGGAATTATTTCGTTCCGCTCGAAACAACCCTTTGGGAAAAGTAAGCCCCAAACAGCAACTCATGTGGTGTCAAGGAGTGTGGTTACATGATCTTGTAGCTCCCTCCGTCGTCTTCCAGCCGTTAACGCGGGCCAAAGCTTTGAAAGCGTTACTGATATGCGCGATTGGGGACTTTCTTGATTATGGGTATGAATTGGCGGCTTTTTTCCATGGCAAAGGGCTGATCGACGATAACGAATTTAAGAGTCTTTCTGAAAAAAAGACATGGGAATTGTAAGTGTTTAAATTATTGTTGTCGGATAACAGCCATCCAAATGGGGAAAGGTAGTACATGAAAATAGGAGCCCTTGTTCCCGCTCGCATTGGGTCTTGCCGGGTGCCCAAAAAGAACATTCGAAAGTTAATGGGCAAGCCCCTGCTGTTTTGGACGTTGGATGCAATTCTTGAGGCGGATTGTTTTGATGATGTCTGCGTTTCCACAGAAAGTGAAATTATAGCCAGTCTTGTGCGGGAATACTACGGTCCTCATCGAGTCCGGATACAAAATCGACCTGAAGAGTTGGCGACGAACACCGCTCCGATGAAAAATGTTGTCGCGCATTATCTGGAGTCTGTTCCTGATGTGGAATTTTATGGAGTGTTTTTGCCGACATATCCTTTCCGTCGGTCAGAGAAAATTCAAAACGCCTGTCGTCAATTGCATTCCGGTCATTTGGTGCGTGCTTTGGCGGTGACGGAGACCTCGCGTGCTTCGCGGGATTTGTATTACCCCGTGAAAGAAGGTGTGAAGCCGTTTTTCAGGCCTCCGGTCGTGTGTCTGCCCTATATGTCGGCATGCTACACCTTTGATCATAGGGATTTAGCCAATTCCATATGGCGACGCATGGGCTATACGACATTTGAGCGTGTCTTGAAGATTCCGGTCAGCAGAGAAGAGAATATAGATATTGACACGGAAGACGATTTTCGCGTTGCGCAGGCGGTGGCTTCCGGGGCGCGTTTTAAAGTGCGCAAAAGTATTATGCACAGGACTTCTATAGGAGACATTTTGCTTCCGGAAGGAGTTGATGTCACAGCCTTCAGTAACTATCTTGGTGACCGGTTGCCTTCGCCGTCTTCACCTGTTCTTTGCTTAAAAACTTCGGAGAAACCTTCATTCATGTATACGATCAGTGATGCCGATTCGCTGGCGTACTTTTGTTCGGATGAAGCCTCTAAAAATTATAGCGCGACCACTGTGATTCGTAAAACCGCAAATAATAGTGACCAACCACAACATTATGTGCAAAGTTCATATTATCGGGTTCTTCCGAAGAATGGCGTGTTTAATATTGATACTATGGAACCCCCTCGTTATCATCCTGGTAACGATGGTCCTTGGCCGACAGACGAGTGTGTGCCCTGGGATAGGGTAATCCATATGGAAGATATGAGAAAACAACCCTTTTATGTGTCACCCGTCGAACTTGTGACACCTGAAAAATAGCGGAGTTTTTGATTATCGCAACCGAGAGTTCGAGGCGAATCCTAGACAATACATGAGGCAGTCTTTTTAATCCGTTTGAATTTGATAAGCCTTGAGCTTGCGGTAAAGAGAACTTCGTTCAATGCCTATGGCTTTGGCGAGTTGTGAGATGTTGCCATCAAACTCCTTGAGTTTTGTTTCAAGGAAGCGTGCTTCGAAGTCTGCCCGTGCCTGCTTGAGGTCCGTGGAACCACCTGCAATCATGTCATCTATTGGTGCGGCTTCACTCGGTTTGGTCTCAGTGGCTATTGGGTTGTCCTTGGTGTACTCGGGTGGCAACCGGTCTGTTGTGACAGTGTCTCCTGCATGCATGATGAACATGCGTTCCACAAAGTTTTTGAGTTCGCGAACATTACCTGGCCAACGATAACGTTTCAAGGTGTCGATGGCGGCAGGGGCGAAGGTTATGGGCTTGAAGCCATGCTGTTTGACGAGAATGTCGATGAAATCGTTGATGAGTAACGGAATATCCTCGACCCGGTCCCGTAAGGGCGGCAACTCTAACGGGAAGACTTTGAGTCGATAGTAGAGATCTTCACGGAAATTTCCCGCTTTAATCTCCTTGGCAAGGTCTTTGTTTGTGGCTGCAATCACTCGTACATCAACGGTTATTGTCTTTCGTCCACCGACGTGTTCGAATTGTTGTTCCTGAAGAATGCGTAAGATTTTGGCCTGTGTTTTAAGACTCATATCGCCGATTTCATCGAGAAAAAGAATGGAACCATTAGCGAGTTCGAATTTGCCTTCCTGAGCTTTGTCCGCACCAGTGAATGCTCCTTTTTCGTGTCCGAATAATTCGGATTCAATGAGTTCTTCAGGGATTGCGGCGCAGTTGACTGCGACCAGCGGTCGGTCAGCTCGGCCGGACTGATTGTGGATAGAGCGTGCCACAATCTCTTTGCCTGTTCCATTTTCTCCTGTGATAAGCACCCATGAGTCGGTGGGAGCGACCCTTCCAATGACCTGGTTGAGCGTGTCAATGGCTTCTGATTTTCCGGTGAGGCTGACGGGTTGCTCAGAGGATATGCGGGTCTTGAGTGCGATGTTTTCCTGACGCAGGCGTGAAAATTCTAGGCCGTTGCGAGAAGAAACAACGACTTTTTCGAGGGAAAGAGGTTTTTCGATGAAATCGAAGGCGCCTTTTTTCAAGGCTTGGACTGCGGTTTCAATAGTGCCATGTCCAGAAATCATTATAACAGGCAAGCCTTCATAATCTCTGGAAATGGTATCGAGAACTTCGAGTCCGTCCATACCGGGCAACCAAATATCAAGAAAAATGAGATCCGGGATGTCTGTACCAAGAATTTCAAGACCTTGTTCGCCGGTTTCGGCTTCGGAAACTTTAAGTCCTTCATCCTCAAGAATTCCGCGTAGGGAGAGGCGGATACCCTCTTCGTCATCGATAATCAGTATTTTTTCACCCATTGGTATTTCCTTGCGTAGTGTCGTGACAAAATAGAGTACGAACCTCGTCATCTTATAGATGACAGTGGCCTATGATTCAAGTCGGTGTGTGTTTTTTAGAAATCCCAGTGTTTTTTACGCAATAGGGAGTATGACCGCATTCCGTGAACCATTTCTGCCAGTGGGGAGTTTGCGGCATTGACGAACCAGCGCAGAGTGCGAGGCCCGAAGAGTTTGACGGATCGAAATAAGAGCCAACGTAACCGGTCAGCTCCTTTGAGTTCCGGTATGATTTGTTGATGAAGCCGTTGTGTATAGAGCGGTATAGGATCTGTATTCGTGGCAAGACCGTGGGCGACGGATTCGCCTGCGTACATGCCGGAACAGAGCGCAAAGAAAATGCCTTCGCCGAATAACGGTTCAACCAAACCTCCGGCATCCCCAGCCAGAAGCGTCACTCCGTGAGTTGGCGTTTCAAGGTAGTTTCCATATGGCAAAGGGTGTCCTTGAAAGTCTGAACTATTCTGGCTTTTTATATCAAGAAAATTTAGAAAATTTTTAAACAGACTGGAAAAGTTGGCGTTCTTATGTTTGAGGCCGCAAATGCCCACAATAATTTTGTCGCGATTGGGAAAGACCCAACCATACCCGGCTTCCATGAATCCGATGTACAGTTCCGGGTCATCAATTGGTCGTGGGAACTGGTTTTTGTCGAGGTGGATTTCAATGGTGGGCGCCATGAATTTTCGCATTCGTTCACGATCAATATGAGGAAAAGAACGACGAACCACCGAGTTGGCGCCATCTGCTCCGATGATGAAACGTCCAGAGAAGGTGTCACCGGATGTGCAGGTAACGACTCCATGCATTGGGTCGGAAGATGTGATCTGCATGTTTTGAAAAATGTCAGCTCCGGCATTTTGGGCTTTATAGAGCAGGTGTTGGTCGAAAATCTTTCGGTCCACGAAGTGAAACGAGTAGGGCATGAGCCCCTTGGTCAGCAAGCCGGAAAAAGAATGGATGGCGTATCGGTCTGAGGTATGGTTGATGGCATCAATGTCGGCAAGGGAGTCCGGGGTTTCCCCAAATAGATGCTTGAGGAGTTTGACGGATTTCCATGTGAGTAAACCGCCACACAATTTTTTGCGTGGAAATTCGGCGCGGTCGAGGATGGCCACGCGGAATCCCTGTCGGGCGAGTGAAAAACCGGCGGCACTACCCGCAAGAGAGCCGCCGCAAATTATGGCATCGTATTTTTTTGTCATGAGAAACTACCGTGTTGGGGTGTCTTTACACTGTCTCATCAGTTTGGCTCAAATTCAAGTCGCTTTTCATGATGAACAGTGTTCTCCAAAGGTGACGAAGGCCCTCAATTCCTACATGGTGTTAATGAGTGATTTGACCTCTTTCCCCTGTTTTTTAAGGTCTAGATAGGCGCGTATATCTTTGTCTAGCTTGACAAGAACGCCATTTGTCAATTCTTTCCGCTGTACGCGGCGAACCGGTGTGGTGAAGGTGAATCCGTCGTGCATGGTTATTTGAACTTCAAAAAGGATCTGTGTCTTTGGTGTTATTTTTCTGTAGGAGTCCTGCGGGGAAGCTTTAAGTAATATTTTTTTTAAGATTTTTGTGTGTTTGTTGATATAGTTGACCAGGCGGGAGATTTCTTTGTCCGTTAAATCGTCTTTGCCAATGCTGCCGTTGAATTCGAGTCTTTTGCTGCCAGAATGAGTAAACATGGATTTGCCTTTATGGATAATATCCAAATTGAAGAAGATGAGCATAGACCCGACGGCAATGAGTATGAGCACGATATTTCTGACAATTTCTATGTTTTGGTTTTTTTTCTTCACGCTGATCCTATTCTCAATGGGTTGTGGAGTCATTCCTATACTATGAAATCAGAGGATGGCAAAGTTCAAGCTTCAGTCTTGATTTGCGCTGCCCTGCTTGACAAAAAAGAAGGGGAAAGCCTAATTGCACAGTTGAAATCAACCTTTCATTTCCCGACGTGACACTATGGAAAACAGTAAGATAGCGGCTCTTGTCGAATTGGGCATACTTTGTCGAGGTGAGGCTGTGTCCGTCCATGGAGATGGGACACTTGATTCGGGGCCGCATGAGTATAGTGCGCATAATCAGTTTTGCCGTTATGAGGTTCCGGTTTATCAGCGGCCTTTTGAAGATAACTCTCAAGCCGCTTATTCGCTCTATGAAGATGGATTGACCGTTGAAGCGGCTATGGCGCAGACTCGTCTGGTTATCATGCTCGGAGTCGGAGATTCCGTAGAAATGCGTTCTTGTTTGGCAAGTCCGAATACCATTTTGGTTTTGTTCGAACCTGATGATCGGGCTTTGATCAAATTTCTTGAATCAATTGGTTTGCCTCTGCTCAACAGGAAAAATCTATTTTGTTTTACCGGTGATCCCTATTCGTTTAATCCTGCGCTACAGGATCTGCTTCCTCCTGACATGTTTCGACAAGGGACCCCTGCATTTTTCATGACGGACAGGATTAGGACGGACTATGGGGCTTGGGCAGCACGGATTATTGAATATTTTGAGATTCTTCATTATCGACATGTGATTTATCCTCTGTCAGGCCAGTCGTTCATGTGGTCTCGGCCCATTCGGCCCATATACCGAGGACTCATGTATGACCAGCAACTCCACGCCTATGAAAACGTAGGTGATTGTTTGGAGTCTCCCCCCATTGGTCATTTGCACAATATAGCTTCCGGCTTGGAAGCCATTCTTGTGGCAGCAGGGCCGGACCTTTCTGAAAAATTTGATTTTATACGCCGCAATAAGAATCGGGCAGTCATCATTTGTGTGAACAACGCTATCAAGCCGTTGGTTGAAGCTGGTATTCATCCGCATTTCGTCATCATAAATGATACATCCGTGGAGTCAGGGCGGGTTTTTAAGCACATTCCTCCACTGCCGGAGACTGTTTTGGTGGGGCATTGCCTGTCTGATCTCGGTGGTGAGAAATTTAAGAAGAAGTTTCTCTTCGGGAGTTTTGTACCGGAAGTATTTGGTCAAAGAAAGATGTTGAAATTGCACGGGTCGGTTCTTTCGACGGCCTTTAGCTTTGCCCGGCATCTCGGCTGTCGTCGATGTGCATTGGTTGGGGCGCAACTTGCGTCGACCAATCCATGGGGGCTGGGGTATGCGAAAGGAACAGTCAAAGAGGGCCTGACGCAGGAGAGCAAGCCGCTTATTAATCGTCATCCGCAACTTTATCCCGTGACAACGGTTTTTGGTGAAGATTTGTATACCACGATGAATTTCAGAGATGCTGCATTGTGGCTTGCTGAGGCCATCCGATTGTCTGGCGTGGAGTGTGTTAATACTTCCAAAGCCAGTATTTTATATGGTCAGGGGATAGAATATGACCCTGATCCGGATATGGGCGGTGGTGACATTCAGCGTGTCATGGCAAGTTTATTCAAAGTCGAATCCCCATGCGTAGACCGGGATAACCTTCGTCGTTACCTACGTCATGAAATTGCCATGTGGACTTCCATTAAGGACGCAGCTTCGGCTGTTTTGGAAGATGATAGCCCTGCTTTTTTGGCCAAGGGTATGGCTATTCTTGTCCAATTGGACAAAAATAATGTTACCAACTTAGTGCATCGCTATGCCAATTTCAGGAATATTCTTTTTCATAAGAAAGTATTTTTGGGTGATGAAACCACCCGGCAGGAAGGCCTGAGATATTATTTCAAGAATGTGTGCGGAATGTCTAACGATTTTGTTCAGGCACTTAAGAGTGCGGTGCGGTTGGTTTAAAGTTTTCGTTTACATGCGAGTGGCATTCGCCAGCCTGTACCAAAGGAACGCGGTGTAAGCTTGATGCCGGGCGCGGCTTGCCTTCGTTTGAATTCAGCGAATCGCACTAGTTTGAGAATCTGGTCTACGGTTTCAGCTTCGTACCCAGCCCTTATTATTTCGTCCCGAGACTTGTGCTTTTCAACATGCAGGCCAAGGATCCCATCAAGGATGTCATAGTCTGGCAAGGAGTCCTGATCTTTTTGATCCGGGCGTAACTCTGCGGACGGTGGTTTGGTAATGATCGCTTCCGGGATATTGGGCGCAACGTTCTGGTTGTACCATTTGGCCAGTGCGAAGACTCCGGTCTTGTCCACGTCCGAGATGACAGCGTAGCCACCTGACATGTCGCCGTAGATGGTGCAGTACCCCACGGCCAGTTCAGATTTGTTCCCCGTGGTCAAGAGCATGGCGCCGAATTTGTTGGACAGGGCCATGAGCAGGTTGCCACGGATTCGGGATTGAATATTTTCCTCGGTGGTGTCTGGTTTGCACCCGGCAAATGGCTGAGAGAGCGTGGCCTCGAATTGGTCCATAATCGGCTGAATAGGGAGGGTTATGGTCTTGATGCCTGCGTTTTGTGCAAGTTTTAAGGAGTCGTCAATGCTGCCTTGACTTGAATAAGGAGAGGGCATGAGTACGCAGGTGACATTTTCTTTTCCCAGGGCTTCGGCCGCGACGACTGCCGTTACGGCGGAATCAATGCCACCGGATAGTCCTACTAATCCTTTGGAGAATTCACTTTTTTGTACATAGTCACGGGTGCCGATGACCAGTGCTCGCCATGTTTCGGATTCGCGTGAAAAATCGTCTTTAGCCACGACGTTGGCGGTTAAATCGTTGGTCTCCACTATCAAGACATTTTCCTTGAAGCCGGGAGCGCGGGCTATAAGTGATCCGTTTGCATCAAATGCACAGGATCGTCCGTCAAAGATTAGATCATCATTGCCGCCAGTCTGGTTGGCGTAGATGAGAGGCGTTGAATATTTTTGAGCCACTACGCCGAGCATGTCTTCGCGCAACTGTTGTTTTCCCAAAATCAGAGGGGAGGCGGACAGGTTGAGAATGATGTCGGGCGAGTGGTTTGCTGCATTTTCCAACGGATCGCGGGTGTAGGAACGTTGATCCCAGTAATCCTTGTCATTCCATGCGTCTTCGCAAATGGTTACGGCCAGAGTTTTATTATTAAATCGTAAAATATTGGCTTCGGGGTTCCCTGTGGGGGCTGGTTCGAAATAGCGCGCTTCGTCAAACACATCATAGGTGGGGAGCAGGGTTTTTCTGAAAATCTGCCGCACCTTGCCTTCTTTGCAGAACAGGGCGCAGTTATAAACAGGTTTGCCCATCCCTGAATCATTTCGCTCTACTGAGCCAAGTAACAGGGCTGGTCCATCTTTTAACGCCATGGCCACAGCTTTGGCCTCGGGGAGCACCCTGGATATGAAACCGTCATACAACAACAGGTCTCGCGGTGGGTATCCGGTCAACGCCATTTCTGAAGTCAGGCACAATTCGGCACCCTGACTGGCAGCGTGTTTGGCTGCTTCAATGATTTTGGCACTGTTGCCTGAAAGGTCTCCGACAATGGGATTGAGTTGCAGTACGCCGATTTTCATAGGGAGTTAGTTACGCGAAAGGATGCAGAGGAGCAACTTTGAAAGCGGTCCCCGTGTGGCTTATTTACCCTTTGAAAGCAGGAGAGTCGAGGCTGACGAGTTTTGTTTCGGTGTTAACTCAAAAGTGATTTTAGTGTTTATGGAGGTAAGAACGGGGATGACAGGCATGCTGGCATATGTCATTTTGCCCCATGACGTGGCCATTTATATTCCCCCACCCCGAACCTGAACCAGTAAGAACCCGCGTTTGGCCGGTATTCCTGCCTTTTGCTGGATGTCCGTATAGGTGTGTTTTTTGCGCCCAGGATAAACAGACCGGCCAGGATGAGGCTGATCTTGAGTCTATACTCCATACATTGGAAATGGATCTTGATGAGGCTTTGGCCTTGGGACGTGGGCCATATGAATTGGCCTATTTCGGAGGCACGTTCACGGCCTTGCCGTCGCCATGGCCCGAAGCTTTTCTCGGATTGGCCATGCGTTATCGTGAGCGGGGACTGATCACCCATGTGCGTTGCTCCACTCGGCCCGACTGTGTGGACGAACCTTCTTTGGCTTTGCTCCGCGCTCAAGGGCTTGACATGGTGGAACTCGGCATCCAGTCCTTTGATGATGAGGCCCTCAAGACCTCTGGTCGAGGTTACACAGGCGATGTTGCTCGTGCAGCCTGTGAAGCGGTCAAGGCGTCTGGTTTGGCCCTCGGAGTTCAGTTTCTTCCCGGGCTTCCCGGTGATCGACCCGGTATGTTCGCTTCAGACATGCGTATAGCTGCCGACTTGGAGCCGGAAACAGCACGTCTGTATCCCTGTTTGGTCATTAATGGCACGCCCATGGCTCGTATGTGGGAGCGCGGCGAGTATGAACCGTGGTCGTTGAAACGCGCCAAGGTAGAGCTTTCTGAGGTTTTGCCGGTGCTGTGGGAAAAGAATGTCCGTATAATACGACTTGGTCTTGCCCCGGAAGGCACACTGGAAGGAAATATATTGGCCGGGCCGTGGCATCCCGCCTTTGGGCAATCCGTGCGCGGAATGGCCTTGCTTAAAATACTTCGCGCCGAGATTGTTCGTTTTGGAAAGAAGCCGGTGTGCTTGGATGTTCCTCGTCGATATTCAGGCGAAATTTATGGACACGGCAGGGAACTTGCCCCGCGTTATTTTGAGTTGGGAGTGCCGGAGTCGTCTATCACTTTTGTGGATGGGGAGTGCTTTCAGCTTTCATAGTTTCTGCATTGGACGTTAGGAACGCCTGTGCCAGCGACGTATATTCTTTCCTTTACCCCGAGAGCAAAAGCGACTATTCCTTACTCTCAGTCCGTGCGCGGACATTTTACCGAACCATAGACCTCATGTAGGGGAGTAGGTGATACCGAATGGTTGAACTCGTTCGTGCGGCCAAAGCCGCGACTATGACCCCCGGTTCCGAGCCCATCAATGATGCGGGTCTTCTCGTGGACCAGGGAATCATCAAGGAAGTTGGCAGGTATAAAGACCTGTCCAAGTCTCATTCTGGTCCAGTCATGGACCTTGGCGATACCTTTCTCGTTCCGGGCCTGATCAATGCCCATTCCCATCTTGAACTGGCTCATTTGCGAGGCACATGCCCATCCGGTCAGGGATTTGTGACCTGGGTAGAGGATTTGCTCAAGCAGCCCATTTTTGATCTTGATCCCGTAGCACTTGAATCAGCCGGACAGGAACTTAAACGATCTGGCACTATTATGGTTGGAGATATCGCCACCCGTTTCGCCAAGGAAATGGCCGGAATGCTTGAAGCATCCGGTCTTTTTTTTGTGGTCTTTTGTGAAGCCATCGGCGAAACCGTCCCCCGGAAAACCTTTATTCCCTCCGGTGACTTTGAAGCCGGTTTGATTTCCGTGGCAGGGCATTCTCTTTACACCACCCATGTGGATGTACTTCGAGCCGCCAAGGCCGAGACGCTTGAGAAGGACATTCCTTTTTCTTTGCATTTGGCCGAGCACGACGAAGAAATTGCCATTATGGCCGGAACTGGAAGTATCTTTCTCGAAATGCTTCAGGCTCGAGGACGTTTGCTTGATTTTGAGCCACCCAAAAAGCGTCCTGTACAACAGGCTGCCGCACTCGGTTTGCTCGACGAAACAACGCTTGCCGTTCATTGTGTTAAAGTCTCGGACGAGGATATCGAAACCGTACGCCAGTCCGGTGCCACAGTCTGTCTTTGTCCTCGATCTAATGAGTTTATCGGTGTGGGGCGTGCGCCATGGGAAAAGTGGCTCGCTTCTGGGACGCCGCTCTGTCTTGGTACAGATTCACTCGCGTCTAACCATGACCTCGACCTGTGGAACGAGGCCGTGTATCTTAAGCAGAATTTTGACGGCGAGCTGTCACTGAATGACGTGCTTACCATGATGACCCGCAACCCGGCCCGAATCATGGGCGCAGAGCATATTCTCGGCACGCTGGAGCCCGGCAAGGTCGCCGCGTTCGCCAAGGTGCCGGAGAAAGTGGCGGAGTTGTTTTAGAGGTAGGATAGAAGCCGCCTGTGGCGGCGATGTCGGGTGATTTTGTCTCCGACGGGCAAGGGGCTATACCCCTTGCATCCCCATTGTCGCTTTGCGAGGTGGGTGAAAACGATTGAAAACGGTGTTCTGAAACGCTGTTAAAATATGATGATCTCAAGCCACGAATGTGGCTTGCTATAAAAAGTTTTGGAGATTCCCAAGACCCTTTTACAAAAAGGTTCTTGGGCCCCCGGAGGGCTCCCCGAGAGGGCTGCCTGAGGCATATTGGAGGCACACACGATATGAAATGGTTACACAAGGATTTGTTGGACGTATCCCAGTTGTCGAAATCGGAGGTCATGGCGATCTTTGAGACGGCTGGACGATTCCAGGAATTGCAGGAACGACCGGTAAAGAAAGTGCCGACCCTGAAAGGGCGGTCCGTGATTTTGTTTTTTGCCGAACCGAGTACCCGCACCAAAACCAGCTTTGACGTTGCTGGAAAGCGATTGTCCGCGGACACGTTTTCGCTGGCCAAGAGTTCATCCAGCCTGACCAAGGGCGAGTCGCTTAAGGATACGGCCCTGACACTGCAAGCCATGGCCCCAGACGCCATCGTTATCCGACATTGGTGCTCAGGCGCTGCCCGCTTTTTGGCTGATCGATTGGACTGTGCGGTTATCAATGCCGGTGATGGACGACATGCCCATCCTACTCAGGCCATTCTGGATAGTTTTACTTTGCATCAGGAATGGGGCGATGTCGCGGGCAAGACGATTCTTATTTTGGGAGATATTGCCCATAGCCGTGTGGCCCGCTCCAATGTCATCATGCTAAATAAGCTGGGCGCAAAAGTCCGGCTGTGCGCACCACGAACACTGATGCCTCCGGCAGTTAAATCCTGGCCGGTGGAAGTTTATTCCGATCTGACTGAAGCGGTCAAAAATGTTGATGCGGTCATGTGTCTGCGTTTGCAGCTTGAACGTCAGAAAGATGGCCTGCTGCCTGATTTGCGTGAATACGCCCGGACCTACGGATTGAATCAGAAGCATATCGATCTAGCCAATCAGGACGTGCGTATTCTGCACCCCGGTCCCATGAATAGGGGCATTGAGATCAGCTCGGATCTGGCCGATTGTGCCGATTCACTGGTGCTTGATCAGGTGTCGAGCGGTGTGGTCACGCGTATGGCCCTCCTCTTCCTTTATATGACCCGCAAGGGCGAAGAATAAGTTGGAGAAATAATGATGCCTAAAATAGAATTGATAATTCATAGGGCCACGTTCGACGGCAAGGAAGTGGATGTCTTTGTTGCCAAGGGTAAGATCGTTGAGATCAGGAAGTCCGTTGAATCTCTGGATGCAGGTGATGCGAAAGTGGAAGAGGCTTTTGGCCTGACACTGATGCCATCCATGACGGATGTGCATGTTCACCTTCGCGAGCCGGGATACGAATATAAAGAAGATGTTGAATCCGGGCTTCGGGCTGCTGCCTGGGGTGGATTTTCAAACATTATGTGCATGGCAAATACCAAGCCGGTGAACGACAATGAGTCCGTGACCGAGATGATGCTTGAAAAGGCGCGGAAATCCTGGCCCAAGGGTCCGCGTCTGTTTCCTATCGGCGCATTGACCAAGGGATTGTCCGGCAAGGAACTGGCTCCCATGGCCGAATTGGCCAAGGCCGGATGCGCGGCGTTTTCCAATGATGGCGTGCCGGTGAAGTCCACCAAGATTTTTCGTCGGGCCGTGGAATATGCCTCAGATTGGGACCGCGTGGTCATTGATCATTGCGAAGATCCATATATGGGTGTGGCCGCAGGCGTGAACGAAGGCGAAGTTTCCAGCCGTCTGGGATTGCCTGCCCAGCCTGATGTTGCCGAGGCCCTGCAAGTGGCGCGAGATATACTCATGGCTGAATATTTGGAGCTGCCCATTCATCTGGCGCATATTTCCTGCCGCAAGTCCGTTGATCTGATTCGTTTTGCCAAGGAACGTGGGGTCAGGATTACGGCGGAAACCGCGCCGCATTATCTGATTTTTACCGAGGATTATCTGGAAAACGAGGCCACCGAGTTCGACACCAATGCCAAGGTCAATCCGCCGTTGCGGACGCAGGACGATCAAGACGCCATTTTCGATGCTCTCAATGACGGCACCATCGATTGTCTTGCAACGGACCATGCGCCCCATGCTTCCTACGAGAAGGAAACCGAGTTTGATGTGGCTCCGTGTGGTATTACCGGGCTGGATACGGCCTTGAGCACGACATGGCAATTGGTGAAGGACGGCAAGTTGACCAAGGAAGCGTTTACGCGAGCCTGGACCACGGCCCCGTGTGGTATTTTCAAGCTGCCGGTAAATACTTTTCAACCGGACGACCCGGCGGATTTTTTCTTGTTTGATGAGGAAGAAGAATGGACAGTCTCCAACCAGACCCTATACTCCAAGGGTAAGAACACTCCGTTGCTTGGTACCACCCTGAAAGGGCGGGTAAAAACCCATTTCATTCGGGGCAAAAAGATTGTATAGCAATGGTTCTGGGGCGGTTGCCTTCAGACAAAAAAATGTGCTGTTCGGTATTGGATAAGACAACATAAGGACTACGCAAAGGCTGTTTCTGGAAGCATACGCTTGTGGACAGCCGGAGGAGCAATATGAGTCAGCCTTTCAAAGATGCTGTCGGCTTTTGTAAAACCATCATGCGCAACGGTTACGATGCGTATGTTATCAATGTTCGCCTCCAGGCCCTGACCCTGGATGAGACGGGCGACGAAAAAGAACTCGACATCTGCACTGAGGCCGGTCTTTCCGAGCTTCAAAAATATTTCCCCAATCTCGAAGAATCTCAGGATAAGGGCATTCTTGGTTATTTGATTGAAGGCGGCGTGAAGTATTACTTCTATCCCGCTGATGTCACCGAGGCTTCCTACACGGATGAGGCAGTGTCTGTTATGACACCTCGCCTGTTGAAGCGGTTGGAACAGCGCGGGGATATTCCCTTGTCCGCTGTCTGTCCGTTTATCCCCAAGGCCAAGGATATGTACGCCGATTTTGCGGACTTTTCCGAAGGTAAAATCCGTTTCAAGGGTGTCCCGGATCAGGCCCTCAAAAAGGATTACTCCTTGGCATATCGTGCTCTGCGATTTGCGGCCAATTTTGACAAGGAAATCGAGGCCAACTCCTGGATTGCCATTGTACGTAATGCTCGGCGAGTGCTTGACTATGTCCCCATGTCCGACTTTTTGGATGAATGGCGCAAGGTCGAGGCCGAAGCAATGTACAAGTTCTTTCGCCTGCTCTTTGATTCCATGCTCCTGCATGGCCTGATCCCGGAAGTTGCGGCTTTGTCCCGCGTCCATCAGATCAAGAATCCAGAAGAGGGTTCCGAAGAGACTGTGCTTGAGCACACCTTTGACGTGATGAAGGCGTATCCCGAAGAATTGCCTTATGATTGGTACGGCACCGTTGCGTGTCTGTTCCATGATGTGGGCAAGCTTTACACGGCTGAGTTCTACGAGGAAAAGTGGAATTTCCTCCAGCATCATCGTGTGGGGGCCAAGGTTTCCCGTAAGGTTCTCAAGCGTTTGCGTTTTGAGGAACAGGATATCGACCTTGTGTGCGATTTGGTCCAGAATCACATGCGGCCTCATTTCATGCTTACAGATAAGGGCATCCGTCGTCTGCGTTCTTTGGATGAATACCCACGCATCATGGAAATGGTTAAAGCGGACATCAAGGCCCGTGGCGCTTCTTGGCGTGAATTCAATCACAACCTCAAGATGGCTGAGCGCGCCGATATCCCGGAAGACGAGATCGAGCCGTTTATGGACGGTAATCGGATCATGACGCTCACCGGTCTCAAACCCGGTCCAATCGTCGGCCAGATCCGTGACGAACTGCTTAAGGCACAGATTGCAGACGACGTTGTCACCGACGAGGACGCCGAAAAGTTTGTCATCGATTATGTCAAAAAGAATCAATGCAAAGGCACGACCTGCTAGCGCAAGCCACACAAATAAAAAAAGGGCCGCTCGGATTTCCGAGCGGCCCTTTTTTTATTTGTGTGGCTTGCGCAGACGGCTTGCGATAGCGGCGCATCTGCACATTTTTCTGGCTTCGTTTCATCCTCAACGTAGCTAGGCTACGCCTCCGGTGAAACTTCGCCCGAGAAAATGCACATCTGCACCACTCTCCCAAGCCTTTCGGCATCGGGGAAAGAGAGCCGTTGTTGGGGTGCGTTCGCACCCCAAGGTACTCCATGCACAGTGCTTTGCTGGTGCTTTTGAGGGAAAGAAAAAGGGGGCGCTTTAGGCCGGTGAAAATGAGTGCCTTCGCCGAAGGCGACACAAAAAGTTTAGGAAAAGGAAGGGATGGGGGGCTGGGGGAAGGGGAGGAAAGAACCTTTTTCAAAGGGTGTTCCCGCCCCTTCCCCCAGCCGTCGGAGATATTATTCCAATCCCATACCTGGATGATGTACTGCGTCTTCCATGGTTTCGCCGTGGCAGACGACGCAGGTTCCGTTGGCTCCAATGGCTTGAGCTTCATCCATGTATTGGAGCGGCATGACATTGTCGCGATCGGATGCCGGGTAGATGGCGTGCGGGCTGCCGTGACAGGCGCCGCAATGCATGGCATCCATCTCGTCGCGTCGAGCCGCATAGAGCGTGGCAGGGCCATCGGTCCAGGAGTTGAAAGCCGAGTCGGTTTCCGGTGGTTGGAAATCCACGTGACAGGTCAGACAATCCGGTTCGTTTAACCACGGGGTGCGTGGATTGATGGCGTCCTGATTGCCCAGAGTTTGTGGGATGATCAGACCGAGTAATCTGTCAGCGCCGGGAATGGACTGATCCTTTTCGGCCTTGAGTAAGGAGATCGCGTGATCTTCCATGGCTCCATGGCAGTCTGTGCAGACGAACCCTCCGAGATCGTGCTGTCCGCGCAGGGTGGATTCCGGGTGACATTTAAGACAGGAATCCTCGGCCTCGCGTCCGGCGAGATACACGGCGTGAATACCGTGAATGGCGGCGGACAGATTGAGCCGTTTGTCTTTGCCGTCCGTGTCCTGCATCGGGTCGTCATGACAGGAAGCACACTCGACTACTCCCTTGCGATTGGAGAGATCGGTGCGGTTCATGCGGTCATGCACAGCCAGAATGTTTTCGACCGTGGCGTTGGCAACACCTGAGTCTCCCTGTGCCCATTCGCCGCCGTGACAATTGCGGCATCCCATTTGGTTGGAAGTAGGTAGTGCGACTCGGGCAGTGGCCAGAATTTCCCCGGCGTCGTTGCGTGCTTCAAGGTTGATAACAGGCAATAGATTGTATGCGCCATTGGCCTGAGACTGAATGGCGAGTTTGGTTTCGAATCGTTCGAACTCTTCGTTGAGGGCTAGTGTGCCGGATAAGGACTTACCCTTGAAGCCGTTTTCCACCTGATAGGTAATAACGACGTCTTCAAGTACACGCTCGGGGCCGGGACCGCGCAGGACGAGTTGGGCGCGTAACGTGTTGGAAGGTGGCAGCAGGGTCCATTTGTCGCTTTGGGCATAGAAACCAGCACCGCGTGCGCACCATGCAGTCAGCACGTATTCTGAAGTATCCGAGCCAAAAGCCACAGGCTCGACCGATTTCAATTCCGGTAATTCTACCGGGTCCATAGGAGCTTTGTTGTTCAGTTCTTCGCTGATGTACCGGGCCAGAATCATGCGTTCGTCCGGGGTTCCGGCAAAAGGCGGCATGTATTTGTTGATCTTGCCCATGCCCGTGAGGAGAGCGTCCAACCCGTTGGTGTTGAATACGGCGGTGCGTTTGCGAATATCGTTCATGGGACCGCCGATTGAATGGCAGGCGGAACATTCGAGCTGATACAGGAATGCGCCGGCTTGTTTCCAGTTGTCTTCGGTGATGCCTTTTTTGAGTTCCGGCGGTGCCCATTTGGCAGAGGCAATGGCTCCGTTCTGGTTGATGATCGGCATATGCGCCTTGACGATGGACGTTGAATAGACCGTATCCCAGATAAGATACGGCTTGCGTCCGGCTTCGCGTACGAATTCAAAGGAACCGAAAAGTCCTTGTCCGGCCAGAAGAACGACCAGTGCCAGCGGGAAACTGATGAGTCGTGGGGCTCGGATGGCGAGCAACAGTCCTCCGATAAGTGTTGCCAGACTGAACATCCAGAACCATTGCATGAATACGGCGACACGGTGGGATTTGAATGCGACCATCTCATATTGACCGGCAGGCAGGGCGGCTATGTACCACCAGCCTGAGACGATGACGGCCAGTACACCAAGGGTCGTCCAGACTGAGCAGGAGCGCACCGCGAGCATGCGGGTGTCGTCGTCCTTGATGCGTGTAGCTGTGACGAATCCGAAAAGACCGGCACAAGCCGCACTGAAGAAAGTGCGGAAGACCAGTGAAGGCCAGAAAGTCGGGTTGAATAAACCATCCCAGAAGTCTTTGGTTTGCAACCAGTCTCCGGGCGTGAGCATGAAGCCGATGATGCCGTTGATGAGAAACAGGGAGAACCAACCGAAGATGAAATAGAGCCAGCCCACGATGACGTGGTCGCGGCGATTCATGGTGTTCCATGTATAGTAATAGATTATGAGCGCGACAATTTCGCCGAGAAAACAAACCCACTCGGCAGCCCAGCCAAAGACGAATTGGTGGATGAGAGTGATGGTCGCCTCAGGTGCAATGAGTGCGATGGTGAACCAGATGGCCACGCCGGATACCCCGCCGAAAGCCATGGTCAGAAGTAGGAAGAAACGGGTGTGTTTTTTGGCCCATTCAAGCAGGTGCATGTTGTTGGTACGGTATGCCGCCTGTTCGGTCAGGACGAGGAACAGTCCGCCACCGACAGCGAAATGGGCTACATAAACATGGATGGTCGCGATAAAGGCGATCCAGAAGCCGCCGGCCAGAGTTGTGAGTTGCCAGATGGGGTATTCCATGACTTAGCTCCTCCCCTGACGTGAATTGAAGTAGAGTTTGATCATGTAGGCCATGGCAGCGAGGCCTACGATCAGGAATCCGAGGAAAAGATAGAAGGAGCCGTAGCGACCAGTTACTGGTGTGGACTCGATGGAGAACCACGGCGCAATGTACAGGGTGCGCAACCAATGGCGGGTGCATACCATGAAGAAGACAGTGATGATCGCCCAGATGGTGGCTTTTTTCGGTTCTTTTTTGAAGCCTGCGATGAGCATGAATGCGGCGGCGATCAGTGAAGCGATTAACGTCCCGGTAGCCGGGATGTTCCGTCCCATGAATGCGAGAAGGATATCCTGAGGCAGTGCGGCCAGAAACCAGATGCCTACGGCCAGATTAACGAGAGTTGCACGGGTGAACCAGAGCATGCCGGTGTCGATCATATCGTCGTTGGTTCGGATCTGACCAAGCAGGGCTACGAACAGCCCGCCGATGGCGAGTGCTCCGGTCATGAAGTGCAGGAACCGGGGATAAATGACCGGATCTGACCAATTGAGAAAAGCTCCATCTGTATTGAAGTATTTCAGCCATGTTTCGGGCTGTAACATGATGGTCATGTTGTTGGAGAACATCCAGCCCACGTAGAGCAGGCCAAGAATGGACGCTGCGAAAAGTGCGGTGCGGACTGCGTTGCTCATGGATTCGTATTTGAATTTATAAATGTAGAATCCGTAGTAGGAGAACATCAAGGCCGCGATTACGGCGAGCCACCATCCCCCCATAATAACGGAGCTGACGTAATCGAAGTGTCCGTAATTGACTTGAAGGAAGAGGAGGGGAGCCACACCCATGTTGATGGTCAGAGCAAGCAAAGGCGGTAGTTTCATACCGACTTCTTTGATTATAACTCCTTGACCTCGTAGACTTTTTGTCAATCCTATGACCGCCGAACCAAGTAGGGCGTTCATGAAAAGCAGGTGAGCCGTGAGGGTGACGATGAGCAAGATATCAAACCATGCCCAATGGATGGGTACAGGTTCGGCCAGTGGAATGAGTGATGCGGGATTCACAGGAGTTCTCCTTCATATTTATCCAGACTGTGAACCGTATTGTATATGGTAATTATTGTTAGTGCACAACATCCTTTTTCTTTGGCCTCGGTCTGACACTAATGAAAAGTTTAATTATTATAGTGACAAAAGCTTTATATCCCGTGTAAAAGGGCTGTAAGTCTATTTTTTTGATATAGGAGGCGGTTATGAAAATAGGTTTTAAGATAACTTCGCTTGGCGCTGTTCTCATAGGTCTGACTGTAACGTGTATCCTTGGTATTTTGCTTTGGCAGAGTGGCAATATGCAGGAAACGTTGACGGAGAGTTTTGATAAGCAGGCTCGACACGAAGTGGAATTGGCCGTTGTCGATGCCGGTAACATGTTGGCGACCCAGCACGCCACTTTGGCGAAGCAATTGGAGAATGACATGCATGTCGTTCTCGATATTGTTCAACGAAATGGGGGCTTTCACCTGTTGGATGAAACGGTTGATTGGAAGGCTGTGAACCAGATTTCGAAAAATGCATCGACTGTTTCACTCGACAAGATGGCTCTTGGAACAGAATGGCTTGGGCAAAATGCTGATCCTAATGTCTCGACCCCCATGGTGGACGAGATTATGAAAATGACAGGAACCACCTGTACTGTTTTTCAGACCATGAATTCTCAAGGCGACCTGTTAAGGGTCGCGACTAATATCCTCAAGACAGACGGTAATCGTGCTGTTGGGACATTTGTCCCCAGCTCAAGCATCGTAGCTCAAACGGTGAAGTCCGGGCAGACTTTTCGGGGGACGGCTTTTGTGGTCAATGCGTGGTATCTGACGCAGTACAGGCCCATCAAGAATGCGTCCGGTACGGTGATCGGTTGTCTCTATGTCGGTATCTTGCAGGAGGGTGTGCAGGAATTGCGGCAGGGCATCAAGTCCGTTGTACTTGGTGAAACCGGGTATATGGCTGTTCTGGGAGGTTCGGGCAAAGGCGAGGGCGTGGTTAAAATGCATAAGGATAAGTCGCTTGAGGGACAGAATGTGCTTCAAACGACCGATGCAGAGGGAAATACTGTTTTTAAAGAATTGATCGAAGCCGCTCAGGCGAACGACGGAAAGCCTGTAACCAAAGCGGCCATGCTTGCCGATCGTGGGGGAGTTGAGCCTCGTGCCGTGCTTTTGAGTGCAACGTATTTCAAGCCTTGGAATTGGGTTATCGTAGGCACCGGGTATGTGGAAGAGTTCCTTGGCGGCAAGAGGGCTGCGGATGCGGCATTGGACAGTACGACGTGGTGGACCATACTGATAGGTGTGGTCATGCTTGTGATTGGCGTGTTGGTCTTTTTCTTCTTTGCCAACAAGATGAGCCGTTCCATTGGCAAGGCTGTATCGGTTATGTCTGAGATCAGTCAGGGGAATCTGGATGTTCCCGCGCTTGATGCGGATACGAGTCGATTCAGGGACGAACTGGATGAGCTGGGTGAATCGGTTAACGCCATGGGTGAGCGGCTTCGTGACATTGTGCATAATGTCCAATCCTCTGCGCAGAGTGTGACTCAGGGTAGCGCCGAATTGGCGAATACCTCGCAGTCGATTTCCGCAGGCGCATCCAATCAAGCTGCTTCTGTTGAAGAAGTCTCGGCTTCCATGGAAGAGATGACCTCCAATATTGAGCAGAATACAGAGAACGCTCAACAGACTGAAGGCATTGCGCGGCAGGCTGCGGGCGATGCTTCCAAGGGCGGTGAGTCGGTGAGTCGGACGGTGGATGCCATGCGTCAGATCGCCGACAAGATCGCGATTATTGAGGAAATAGCCCGTCAGACAAACCTGTTGGCATTGAACGCGGCTATCGAAGCTGCCCGCGCCGGTGAACATGGCAAGGGTTTTGCGGTTGTTGCCGCCGAAGTGCGTAAGTTGGCAGAACGAAGCGGTGTTGCTGCCGCCGAGATCAGTGAGCTTTCGGCCAGCAGTGTCGATATAGCAGAACAGGCCGGGAAGATGTTGGGCAAGATGGTTCCAGATATCACCCGGACTGCCGAACTTGTTTTGGAGATATCCACGGCTAGCCATGAGCAGACCACTGGTTCATCCCAAATCAAGAACGCCATTCTCGAATTGGACCGTGTGGTGCAGCAGAACTCGGCAGAGTCTGAAGAATTGGCTGCTTCGTCCGAAGAACTGGCTGGTCATGCCGCTCAGTTGCAGCAGGTTATCGGTTTCTTCCGGCTTCGTGCAGGAACGACTGCCCCGT
The DNA here is from genome assembly GCF_027923765.1 of Pseudodesulfovibrio nedwellii. Taxonomy (NCBI): domain Bacteria; kingdom Pseudomonadati; phylum Thermodesulfobacteriota; class Desulfovibrionia; order Desulfovibrionales; family Desulfovibrionaceae; genus Pseudodesulfovibrio; species Pseudodesulfovibrio nedwellii. The sequence continues at coordinate 2,680,428 of NZ_AP026709.1, forward strand.
CTGCATCGGTCAGCGTTAACCGTATCAATTCGCCCAAGCCGTTGCCTTCTGCTTCTCCCAAAACATCCCCGACTCCGTCCGGTATGAATCTGGATATGGGGGAAGATGACTCTGGGTTCGAGCGTTTTTAGTTGTGTAAGTAATACTTTGTCGAGGTCCGTGCTGCATTGTGTGGCGCGGGCCTTGTTTTTTGGGTAAAAAGAAGAGAAAGTCCCCTCCAAGGAGAACCATATGGGCAAGATACTGCTTTTCGATGCCGGGAATACCAACACCAAACTTTGTCTGGCCGATGATCAAGGGCTGGGCGAGAGTTATACCCTGCCAACACGTCCGGCCAATACCGATGATGATTGGGGACTCAAAATCGAGTCTATTTTGCTCCGTGAGGATGTGGACCCGGCAGACATTGAAGCCTGCGTTATTTCCAGCGTGGTGCCGCCGCTCGATCCGCTTATTTCCCGCATGGCGCGACGTTTTCTCAACTGTGAGGCGCTTTTTGCCGCCCGCGATTTGCCCATTGATATGGACAATGAATACGCTCGTCCAGAACAGGTGGGAGCGGATATATTGGTCGGGTGTTACTCAGCACGCATGACCTATGACGACAAGAATCTTATCGTTATCGATTTCGGCACAGCTACGACCTTGGCCTGTGTCCAAAACACCGCGTTCAAGGGTGGGCTGATCTGTCCCGGCGTCCTGTCATCTGCCGGAGCTTTAGCTGGAGGTACTGCAAAACTCCCTAAAGTGGATCTGACGGTGTCTGATGAGTCTATAACGTGGGGAAAAACCACAGAAGAGTGTCTCAATCAAGGTCTTGTTTTTGGTTTTGCGTCTATGGTTGATGGCCTTGTCGACAAGCTGTCAGTGCAATTGAAAGATCCTTTTGTGGTGGCAACAGGTGGCTTGGCTCGGACCATTGCACAGGTTTCCGATTCCATTGATGAACTGCGTCCCGATCTGGTCATGGAAGGATTGTGGATGGCATATTATAATCGGTAGCAGCGGTTTCATTTTGAAATTGGAGATATCATGTTCAAACACATCTCACTCATTCTACTGTTGCTTTTCCTTTTGATTGGTTGCGCGGAAAAGAAAGTTGGAACAACCTCTCTTGTTTCGGCGACACTTCCCTATTCCATATATCTTCCAAGTGACTGGAAAGCCATTCCAGACAGCAAGGTCCTGTCGTCAGATTTCAAAGCCTTTGCCACATTGGAGGATGGTGTTTTTGGAGGTGCATATACTGGAGCACCAACGGCAGATATCCGTCTTCCGCTGATGGGTTTTACACAACTGAATACCGGCAAGGTGTCAGTTTCCGAGTTCTATTTCGTGGCGGACGGGATAGACGGTTTGATGATGAAAATGTTTGGGGATGAGAATTTGAAAGCAGTAGTGAATGGGAAAAAATTTGATGAAAAGAGAAAATGTGTTTTGATGGATACGACAATTTTTTACGAAGGTGGCCTTTCTCTTGATATTGATTACGCCATGTTTTTTACTGAAAAGGGGATGTTGTTGGCTTTTGGTGCCGCTGCTCCTCAGGACAGGCAGACAAAAGACGTCTTTAAGCGCGCTTTTGCGAACTTGATTCTTTCGCCGGAACTTCAGTATCAATAGTCTCTCTCTGTGAAATAATAACTGCGTTCACCCAATGGGGCATATATAGAATTGAGCATTGTAGGGTTTTCATCTAGAGTCCTGCAATCAAGACGTTAATTTTTTTCATCAATCATAGAAGGAGACTCCCATGAGTACCATCGTCGGCGTTTGGGCGCGTGAAATCCTCGATTCTCGCGGCAACCCCACCATCGAATGCGAAGTTTTGTTGGAATCCGGCGTCATTGGCCGGGCAGCCGTGCCTTCTGGCGCATCTACCGGAACCCGTGAGGCCCTTGAACTGCGTGACAAGGAAGAGCGTTATAACGGTAAAGGCGTGCAGCAGGCCGTCGAGAACGTGCGCGGTGAAATTGCCGGTGCCGTTATCGGCATGGATGCCGTGCGTCAGGTTTCGCTCGACTACGCACTTATTGATCTGGACGGTACCGAGAACAAGGATCGCCTTGGCGCCAACGCCATGCTCGGCGTTTCCATGGCTGTCGCTCGTGCAGGCGCTCGTTTTCTGGGTCTGCCCCTGTACCAGCACCTTGGTGGTATGAACGCCAAGCTGTTGCCTGTTCCCCTTATGAATATCATTAACGGTGGCGAACATGCTCCGAATAACCTGGATATTCAGGAATTCATGATTATGCCTGTTGGCGCAGAGACGTTTGCCGAGGCCCTGCGCATGGGTGCCGAAGTCTTCCACAATCTCAAGACTATTCTGTCCAAGGACGGTCACGTTACCTCTGTTGGTGATGAGGGTGGTTTTGCTCCGAACCTGAAGTCTCACGCTGAGGCCTTTCAGTATATTACCCGCGCTTGTGAAGCCGCAGGGTACGAACCCGGCAAGCAAATCGGTTTCGCCATTGATGCCGCCGCTTCCGAGTTCTACAAGGATGGAAAGTACGTTCTGGCCGGTGAGAACAAGACCTTTTCTTCCGCTGAGCTGGTCGATTTCTACGATGACCTTGCCTCTCAGTTCCCGCTTATTTCCATCGAAGATGGTTTTGCTGAATCTGATTGGGACGGCTTTGCCCTCCAGACCGACAAGATGGGCGAGCGTATTCAGCTTGTGGGCGACGACCTGTTTGTTACCAACCCGGACATTCTGGCCGAAGGTATCGACAAAGGTGTTTGCAACTCCATCCTGATCAAGCTTAATCAGATTGGTACTGTGACCGAGACTTTGGACACCATTGAGCTTGCTAAGTGCGCCAGCTACACCAACGTAGTTTCCCACCGTTCTGGTGAGACCGGCGATCATTTTATCGCCGACTTGGCTGTTGGTGTAAATGCCGGACAGATCAAGACCGGCTCTTTGTGCCGTTCGGATCGTCTGGAAAAATACAACCAGCTTTTGCGCATTGAAGAAGAACTTGGCGATGACGGTATCTATTATGGTCCCGTTCTCGGTGGAAGTTTCTTCGACGAGTAGAAGAACGCATCACATAACGGGCCGCTCATATGGGCGGCCCTTTTTTTTACCCGGAGGTTTGAATGAAGAAATCGCTGTGTTCTCTGCTTACACTGACTTTTCTGCTTCTTGCTGCCAATGCCTTTGCCGGTGATATCCCGGATATGAAAGGGACCTGGGTTTGCGATGCAACGGTTGTGGCGAGTGTGGAGCGGGGGATTTATGAAAATCAGTCAGCTAAAAGTACTCTTGTTATCGAAGAGCAACAGGGCCGTGTTTTTACGGGGCATAAAACGTGGGTCGTGAAAGGAAAAATCTTTACCGAAAAAATTGTGGGCGGCATCGCCTCGGACGGTGAAATTTATATTTCTGAAGAGAATGACGGCCAGATTTTGGGCGACCTCAACAAACGTGGCGATTCATTTGTGGTTTTTTATGTGGAGAGCGGTTCCACGGCCAAGGTCGTTGAATTGACATACAAGAAGGCTCAATAGCCGTCCTCATATATCCAAGCAATGAAAAGGGCACTTCCATATGAAGTGCCCTTTTTTTATGTTGGAACGGCGACCTCGGGCCTGACGTATCGGTGTCTGTACTTCATGAAGAAGAATATAGACATTCCAACTGCCGCGATTTCTGACATGGGCACGGAGAGCCAGACTCCGGTTAGACCGAATAGTGGCGGCAGAAGTACGATGAATCCCAGAGTGAAGACAAAGGATTTCAGAAAGGAAATGAGTGCGGATATCTTGCCGTTGTTTACGGAAGTGAAGAATCCCGAGGCGAGAATACTGACGCCTTCGAGTAGGAAGCTGAAAGCGAAGATTGCCAGTGCGCCTTCGGCAATGGCTATTACGGCCTGTTCGTCCTTGGCAAAGAGTCTGATGATGTCACTTCCGTAGAATATGGCAACGAGGAATGAGAGAATGGATGCCCCCACCATGATCAGTGCCGACGTGCGAACCAGTTCTCTGATCTTGGCGAAGTTACGTCTCCCATAGTTGAAGCTTATGGCTGGGGATACCCCGATGCTCAGGCCGATATGTACCGAAGACAGGAGATAGTATGTGTACATCATGATGGAGAGTGCGGCCACGCCGTATTCACCAGCATAGGAGAGTACAACGTAGTTGAAAACAAGCGTCTTCACGCCTGCCGATAGTTCAGACACCATCTCGGATGATCCATTGACCATGGCATTTCTCAGAAATCGGAAATCCATGGTGGGGCGTGCAAAACGGAGCATCCGCGCCTTGAAAATGAAATAGTAGATGCCGATGGCAACGGCAACGGCGATGCCTGCGCTGGAGGCGAGACCTGCCCCGCTGATTCCCATGTCGAACTTGGCGATGAGGATATAGTCTAACGTAGCATTGGTCAGTCCTGCACCAACGGTGGTGCAGAATGCCCAGCCGGGGCTGCCGTCCAGACGCATGAAATATTCGACGGTCACTTGCAGTATGACCGCACCTAATCCATAGATGATCGCGTTTAGATAGCTTATGCAATAGGGCAGAAGCTTGTCGGTTGCCCCGAGAAGAAGTGCTACTCTGTCAGTGCCCATTCCCTTGACCAGAAGAATGATCCCCACCATCAGGAAGAGAAGCACGCTAACGGTTAACGTGAAGTGTGCGAAGGCTTTTTCCGATTGTTGCTTACCGAGTTCAATGCCGATGATGGCGCTGGCTCCGGCGGCAAACATGACGCCTACTCCAAAAGTGAGGCAGAAAAGGGGCATGACGATATTGACCGAGGCCATGGCGAGAGGTCCGGCGTACCGTGCGATAAACAGGGCGTCCACGATCGTGTACAGCGAGATCGAAATCATGCTGAGCACGGACGGAGTGACAAACTTAGCGTAATCCAGTGCGGACCACTTTTTGCTGAAAAACTGTTCCATCAAATCTATTCCTTGAAAGGGTATTTTTTCTTTCTTGAATGGAGCATGGTGTATATAGTAACTATAGGGTCAAGCAAAAAAGGCAGAAAGTTATGAAAATCAGATTTTCCACGGGCGAAATGGCAAAACATTTTGGCATCTCAAAGCAGACACTTATATATTACGATACAATAGGGCTTTTCAGGCCACGGTGGACAAATGAGGAAACCGGATATCGATCCTATTCCATCGAACAAAATGAGATACTGGATACGATTCTTGCGTTGAAAAATCTTGGTATGCCGCTCAAGAAAATTCGTGATTATTTGAATCTGCCAACAATTGAAGAGCGCATTTGTTTGCTTGAGAAGCAGGAGGAGCGCATTAAGAATAAAATTAAAGTCATCACCAGAGCGAGGAAACGGGTCAATTCCATGCTTGCCGCATTCAGAGATCGTTCGAAAATTGTTCCTTTCGAGATGGGGGTCAAGCGGGTGGAGCAGAGAAGTCTGTTCAGCGAATCTGTTAGCGAGCCGTATGACCTATATCAATTGGAAATAGCTATTAAGCGGCTACTTGAAAGAACGCAGGTACGGGGAGATACCGATTTGCATGAATTCATGGGGGTGGTGGATGCCCCTGCTGTAAATGTGCGGTTATTCATGAAAGTAGGACAATATGTGAAGTCCGGCGGCAATGATCGCCTTGAAGCCGGGGATTATGCCTATATATACCATAAAGGATCGTACGATACGGTTTATCTTTCACAAAAGAAGCTTGAGAATTTTATGGAAGAGATGGGACTTGAAAAAGTCGGGTTGATTTATGAAAATATCATGTTGGATTATTTGGCTGTGTCCAATGAAGATGAGTATCTTATTGAAGTGATGGTGCCTGTTGTTCGGCGGAGTTCTTGAATTTCGGTGTGTTGTCGTATTGTAATGGCAGAGCACGTTGTCTGTTGTTCTTCTGTATATCGGGTATGACAGGAATATGTGTGTTGCATAGTTCGGCCTTTTTCTTTAGGTAGCGGCCAATGCCTGCGAAAATCCGCCAGGGGTGGTTGGCTTTGAAGCAGCAAAATTTCATGTGATCCTGAAAGCCGTGGAGGCAAAACGATGATTCTTCTGGACGGTAAGGAAACAGCGGCAACTATACGAGCCGAGATCAGAGAGGAAGTGGACGGACTGGGCGGCAAGTATGGTCGTAAACCCGGACTGGCCGTAGTGTTGGTGGGCGAAGATCCGGCCAGCCAGGTGTATGTACGGAACAAGGAACGGGCTTGTACGGACTGTGGTATCGAATCCATCCCGCATCGCCTTGATTCAGCCAGTCAGCATGAGCTGGAAGGTTTGATTCAGGAGTTGAACCGTGATGTGAATGTGGACGGTATCCTTGTGCAGCTTCCCCTGCCCGAAGGGCTGGACTCCCAGAAAATTTTGGATCTTATCGACCCGGATAAGGATGTCGATGGATTTCATCCGGTCAATGTGGGCAAGATGTCCCTCGGTTTGCCCGGTTTCAAACCGTGTACTCCTGCCGGTGTCATCAATCTTTTGAAACGGTATGACCTGGACCCGGCCTGCAAGAAAGCCGTGGTTATCGGCCGTTCCAATATCGTGGGCAAACCGCTTGCCATGATGTTGTCCCAGAGCGGTCCGTGCGCTAACGCAACAGTCACGCTGTGTCATTCGCGCACGCAGGACCTCAAGGCCGAGTGCCTGGAAGCCGATTTCGTGTTCGCAGCCATTGGCAAACCCAACTTCGTGACCGCCGATATGGTCAAGGAAGGGGCTGTCGTGGTGGATGTTGGTATCAATCGTACCGACGAAGGTCTGGCAGGGGATTGCGATTTCGAATCCCTCAAGGATAAGGTCCACGCAATGACGCCAGTACCCGGTGGTGTCGGTCCCATGACCATTGCTCAGTTGATGGTTAACACGCTGGAAGCTTTTAAGATGCACGTTGGCGCATAGCGCAAACAACGACAAATCAGTCTGTAAAACGGGCCGGTATATCCGGTCCGTTTTTTTTGTTTATGAGATGTAAAGATACTCGTCGAACGTCCGATAAGACCTGTATGCAAATTCAAGCTGCCCATATGAATTACAGCTTCATGGAGAAGTTGAAAGCACGACAAAGCCAGGGGGAAAACCTTGGTGCTGCCGGAGCTTTGCTTGAGAATCAACCCGGAATGCGTCTTGGGCAGATGGCAGACATCAACCCTGCGAAAGACGGACTGACGCCTGCACGTAAAGCTTTGGCCAATGCTCCGGGACAAGCGGATAAGTTACCGGAATCTTTCTCGGAGACTCTGGGTGAAGTTTTTGCCAATGAGATCGTCCGGCGCATGGATGATACAGCCGGCGAAGATGGGCAGCCCAAGGACCCGTCTGATCTGCGTGATTCCCTTGCATCCACCATGGACTGGATTCGTGAACGGTTCGGCGACGAAACCGCTGCAGCCGCGTCAGGCATGATTTTTCAATCCACATCTTCCGGCGTTACTGAAGATACTTTGGGCGAGGGGCTGCTCAATACCCTCAAGTTCATTGATCGCAATTTCGGATTTGCCGCCGGTGACGCTGCTATTGCCAACTTCAACAGCGGTATTAATTCTTCCATTAACGGGTTCTTTGATAACGGCAAGCAGGAATTGTTTTTTGCGGTAGATTCTCCGCCGCAGGACGGGCCGAGTGCCACACAGGACCTTACCGCACGTGTTGTCGTGCAGGCGCTTCAGGCGGGGATTGTCGACGATGATGCGGAAGATCCGCTGACAGGTGTTCTCGACGACCTCAAGGAAGAACTCAACAAGATCGCAGAGCTTCAGGATTTGACATCAAAGCTTGAAGCGAAGTTTAACCCGACTGCGGCCAACACCGAAGCTGCACACGCCGCGTATCAGGCCCAGCCCGGATTCAGTGAGCCGCAGTTCACCAGTCTCACCGTATAAAATATTTCGTTTGACCCCATGAAGCCGGCCCGAAAGAGTCGGCTTTTTTGCGTTTTTTTTCGCCCATGATGGTGAATTCCATTGAAGGGGTTGAGTTCGCAGTGCGCATACCAGATAGTGGTGTTTTAAAAAGGTTGGGTATGCGCCTAATTCTCTTGACATGGAAAGCTAAAAGCATAGTCTCCGCCCCATGAACTTCCTGACTCCTGGCATGCGATACATGCTCCTCGGAACTTTTCTTTTTTCCCTCGGATCGCTCAGCGTCAAGCTGGCGGGCATGCGTGTGCCAACGACGGAAATATTGTTTGTTCGCGGGATTATTGGCGTGGGGTTGTGCTGGTATATTTTACGTCGAGCTGGTGTTGGCGTGTTTGGTCAGCGTAAGTTAGCTCTTTTCTTTCGCGGTCTGCTCGGTTTTACATCAATGCTGGCGGAATTTTATACCATTGTTCATCTGCCGTTGGCGGATGCATTGGTCCTGTTGTTTTCACATCCGATAGTGGTGGCGCTTCTGGGGTGGGTCGTTCTGCGAGAACGTTTGTCAAAGGGCAGCATGGTCGCAGTTTTGATATCTCTTGTCGGCGTGACTGTGGTCTGTCGTCCCGGTGTCCTGTTTGGGACGGGAAATTCCATGGACCCGTTCTTGTTGGGTGTGGCCCTGTTGGCTGTGCTTTTAACTTCCGTAGCCATCTTGACCGTGCGTAGTCTGGCAAAGACCGAACATCCGGCAGTCGTGATGTTTTATCCTCCGCTGTTTATCGCATTGCTTGCGCCGATATTTTATGGTGAATGGGTCGTGCCGACAATGAGCGAGTGGTTCATGATACTTGGGGTGGCTGTGTTTATGAATATGGGACAGTATTACATGACCCGTGGATATGCTATTGAGTCGGCCGCTCGTATCAGCGGGGTTTCCAGTCTGGAGATCGTGTTTGCCGCCATGTGGGGTATGATGTTTCTTGGGGAGATACCGGATGTCTGGACCGTACTTGGTGGGTCGCTTATTGTCTTCGGCACACTTGTTTTGGGTAAGTGCGGAAGAAAGGAAATGCTTACTCCGCCGCAGGGGCCGTCAGCTTGAGGACGGTTCGCTGATTGATCTTGAGTTCCTTTAAGTCTTTGCCCCAGTATTTTTCAATCAACTCGTCCATGAGGCCGCTCTTTTGTGCTTTGATAAGTCCGTTTCGAATGATGGGCTCAAGGTGTCTGGCAGACGGATGCAAGAAGAACCAGAAATCACTGTCATAGGAGAAAAGAAGGGTGGATTCGACTTCGACGTCTTGTTTTTCTTTTATTTCATTCAGTATTTCACCGACCCCTCGTGACAGGTAGTCCACATTCCGATCCTGACTGGCAACCATTGGGTATAATGCACGCCAATCACCATCTTTTTCCATGAATTTTAGCGAGTTTTTCCGCCAGACTTGCACATCATACCAACCTTTGCCAAAGCCGCCAACCTTGCCGAGTTGTTTGAATTGTTGAAGGTTTTCAATATGAGAATATATTTGTGCCTGCCCCTTGGGAATAACCAGAATTCGTTTGCCGATGAGATCTTTCGTAAGATCTACTCTTACGGGGACAAGGGGGAGTTCTTGGGTTTTAGCTTTATGAAACCATCGAATGTCAGTCTCGCCTGATAGAAACATTTCCATACTACGTTTTAATGGGACGACACCTAGTGATTGCAGGGTGACAGTATATCCGGCATCTTCAAGGGAATGGGTCAGCAATTCGTGAAAATACTGATGATTACCAGTGGGGAGTTCCGTGACACGGATGGTGATATTTTCTGCCCATGACGAACAGGGCAGCATGCATACAATGATAAGGGCTGCAAATAAACGGATCAACATAATGATCAGAATTTTTCGAAAATTTGGAGAAGTTCTTCGTCGACATCGTCTGGTTCATTTGCATTGAGTGTGACTAAGCGATGTAGGAAGGTGAAGCTCAGTTCATCCATTTCCTTGAACGCCATGGCCGATTCAGCCTTGCCATGACGGACTATTTCTCCATCTACCACGATACGGATTCCGGGCGACAGCGGCAGGTGTAACTCGCAATGCGTTCCGGGTGCACAATCTTCACATCCGGTCAGAAGTGCGCCCTTGAGACTGATGTTCTTGGTACCCACGGGAATGACAACATCCCCGATGCTGACGTAGGCTTCGAATCCTGCGGCGACGCGTGTACTGCGGCGTTTGTTCTTGGACATAGTGTGTCCCCCCTAAGGAATTGATAGCATGAATTTATATGTATCTCAAAGAAAAGGGCCGGGATGCATACGCATCCCGGCCCTGATAAGAACGTATCCCGGCAGGCCTAGTCGTATTTGACTGAGCTGATCTGCATGAGGGTTTCCCAGTTGTGGATGGCTTCCACGTAGCGGATAGTGCCTGTTTTGCCGCGCATGACCAGGGAAGAGGTCTCTGCGCCATGACCGTGGTAGGTGACACCTTTCAGGAAGGTGCCGCCGGAGATGCCAGTGGCAGCGAAGAACAGGTCTTCGGATTTGACCAGATCAGACACGGTCAGCACACGACGAACGTCCATGCCGAATTCGGCCAGCGCGTTCTTTTCCGTCTGCTTCTGCGGGTCGAGTTTGGCGAACATCTCACCGCCCATGATACGGATGGCGATGGCGGAAAGCACTCCTTCTGGGGTGCCGCCGGTGCCCATCATGACATCGACTTCGCAGCGCGGATCAATGGCCATGAGAGAAGCGGTGATGTCGCCGTCACTGTGCAACTGGATGCGTGCGCCAGCTTCACGGATCTCGGAGATCAGTTTTTTGTGGCGTGGTTTGTCCAGAACAAAGACGACCAGATCGTCCACATCCTTGTCCAATGCGCGAGCAATGAGTTTCAGGTTGTGGCCAGTGGGAGCTTCGATGTCTACTACGTCTTTGGCCTGAGAAGGCACGACGAGTTTTTGCATGTAGTAGCTCGGGCCTGGATCGAACATGGATCCGGCAGGGGCCACGCCGACAACTGCAATGGCATTGGGACGGCCATTGGCGAGCAGGTTGGTGCCTTCCAGCGGATCAACAGCGATGTCGACCTTGGGGCCTTGTCCCAGTCCGAGTTTTTCACCGGCGTAGAGCATGGGAGCATCGTCCTTCTCGCCCTCACCGATCATTACACGGCCTTGTATTTCCAATGTATTGAAGCTCAGGCGCATGGCATCGACAGCCGCTTGGTCTGCGGAAATCTTGTCACCTTTACCAAGCCAACGGGCGCAGGCTAATGCTGCTGCCTCAGTGACGCGGACCAGGTCCAATGCGAGGTTTTTTTGTGGGGCTTCCATGTGATACTCCTAGTATTTCTCTCGAATCATTCGGGCAAAGTTTTCGGGGGTGAACCCGTATTTGTCGGACAGGATCTTGCCGGGGGCGCTGGCACCGAAATGGTCCAGGCCGAGGACGACACCGTTCAGGCCGACGTATTTATACCACAGGGGAGTGCGACCGGCTTCCGCTGCAGCGCGAGCCGTGACTTCCGGGGGCAACACTTCATTTTTATACGATTCGGGCTGATCGTCAAACAATTTGGTGGAAGGCATGGAGACCACGCGTACCTTGCGTTTGAGCACCTTGGCTGTTTCCAGACACAGGGCGACTTCGGAGCCGGAACCAATCAGGATAAGATCAGGGGTGCCGTCGCAGTCCTTGAGGACATAGCCACCCTTGCGGGGGCCATCGGTCACAGCCGGATATTCGGCGGGATCGAGAACGGGCAGACCCTGACGGGTCAGGAATATAGTGGACGGCATTTCTTCCTGCGTAATGGCGATATCCAGGCAGACCGCGGTCTCCATGGCATCGGCTGGACGCAGGTCGATGAGATCCGGGATCAGACGCAGGGAACTGACGTGCTCGATGGGCTGATGAGTCGGACCGTCTTCACCGACCCAGAAAGAATCGTGGGTGAAGACATATAATACCGGCAGTTTTTGCAGTGCAGACATGCGGATGGCATTGCGACAGTAATCGGCAAAGGTCAGGAACGTTGCGCCGAAAGGCATCAGGCCGCCGTGCAACTGTAAACCGTTCATGATGGCAGCCATGGGGAATTCGCGGACGCCGAAGGCAAGGTTACGGGAACCGTATCCGGTTACACCAAAGTCGCCGTAGGTATCGCGGAAGTGCTGCGTTTGGTTGGACGGATCGAGGTCGGCAGAACCTCCTACCAGTGTGGGCAGGGATTCCATGACTGAATTCAGGCAAGCACCCCATGCCTTGCGGGTGGCCATGGTTTCACCGGGGGTGAACTCGGGCCAGTCGATTTTGCGCTCGGAGCGCGGCATGGTGACTTCTTTCCACATGGAGGCAAATTCGGGATCGCCCAGTTTTTCGTCGACCACTGCCTGCCAGTCGGCAGCGTTTTTGCGCAGACCGTCAAAGCGGGATTGGAAGTTGGCAACCACGTCCTCAGGGACATAAAAGTTCTCGGCGGGCAGGCCGAGTTTTTCTTTGGTGGCTGAAATTTCCTCTGTGGACAGCGGGGAGCCGTGAGTCTTGTGACTGCCTTCCATGGTGGCGCAGCCTTTTGCCATGGTGGTGTGACCGATGATCAGGGTGGGCTTGCCCGTTTCGAGCTGGCCTTCTTTGATGGCGGCGCGGATTTCGTCCTGATTGTGGCCGTCCACTTCCAGAACCTGCCAGCACATGCCTTCAAAGACCTTGCGGTGATCGGTACAATCAACTTGGCTACAGGGGCTTGCGAGCTGAATCTTGTTGGAATCATAGTAGATGATGAGTTTACCAAGACCCCACAGACCGGCCAGAGACGCGGCACCAAGAGCTACTGGTTCCTGAATGTCTCCGTCGCAGGACACAGCGTAGGTGTAATGGTCCATGACATCGCTACCAAGCTTGTCGCGCAGGTGCGCTTCGGCGGCGGCAAAGCCTACGGATACTGCGAAACCCTGACCCAGCGGACCGGATGTGGCTTCCACGCCCGGAGTCTCGTTCACTTCGGGATGGCCGGGAGTACGTGAACCGAGCTGGCGGAATTCCTTGAGGTCGTCAAGGCTGAGCAGGCCGTTCAGGTGCAGCAGGCTGTAAAGCAGCATGGACTCGTGTCCGGCGGCCATGATGAAGCGGTCCCGGTTGAACCATTTGGTGTCATCCGGGTTGGTGTTCAGGAACTCGGAGAACAGGATAGTGGCATAGTCTGAGGAGGACATTGCGCCGCCTGGATGGCCTGAATTGGCCTTGGCAACGCCGTCCATGATCAACCCTTTGACCACGGCGATGGTCTTGTCCGTCATCTGTGTCATCTTAATATACCCTTTCTAAAAGTTGTTATTGGGAAACTGTGTCGATGAGATCGATGCGCCGCTGGTGTCGATCACCACCGAACTCTGTTTCCAGAAAATCTTTGAGAATCCCCAGGGCCAACCCCTGGCCGGTGACGCGTTCTCCGAGACAGAGGACGCGTGCATCATTGTGCTCGCGGGCCATGCGAGCGAGAAATTCGTTGGTGCAGAGGGCTGCACGGACGCCCATACGATTGGCGGTCATGGTCATGCCCTGACCGGTTCCGCAGATGAGCACGCCGAGCTTTGTGTCGTCTGCCTTAACTTTTTTGCAGACTTTGGCCGCAAAGAGCGGATAGTCGCAGGAGTCCAGGCAGTCCGGTCCCTCATCCTCCACCGTATACCCCCATTCCTTGAGAGTCTTGATGAACAGGGCTTTGAGATTGAAGCCCCCGTGGTCGGAGCCGATGACGATGGTTTTGCTCACAGCATTTTCCCCTTTGCTGTTCGGTGACAAGGCAATAATGCCCGTCTGTTTTCGAACAGCCCTTAACCTTGATTGTTGTCGTGCAGGTCCTTCATGCGCTCTTCACGGTCGCCTGCTAATTCGCTCTTGAGGGTGGCAATTTCTTCTTTCAGAAAAGCGATCTGCTTGAGGCAGAGCTCCTTTTCGGCCTTTTTCCCTCTGGGCTCCTCGGCGATACGTCCGAGCATGCCATATTCCCGATCCAATTCTTTTTCAAGCCTTCTCACCTCAAAGCGGCTGAGCTGGGAACGGATCAACCATTTCATTTCAGCTACCCAGGTCTTGAGTCCAAGCAAAAAGATTTCCGTGACGGATTCATTTTGGGTATTCTTGTCCATTATTTATCCTCGTACACTACAGGGATTTCCCCGTTTTTTTGGTTATGATAGCCATTGTCCAGCCGAATGGGAGTAATTCCGTTCGGTAGAATCAGGTTCAGCGACTTGGCAGGCCATGCCGCAATCATAAGCTCACGGGACTTTATGTGCAAGACGCCCTTCTCTCCGTTGTCCAGAGCCAGGGTTATCTTGTCGGGGAGCGGAGCCACATCGGACGTGCTTTCTTCGAATCGGTTGATTTCGAGCAGCCATTTGTGGGCGTTTTCGTATGACTTGGTTGTTCTGCCTTCGACGCGAACAGGGCGGCCCACCACGTCCAGCGTGATGGAAGAGATCAGCCCGTTGTCAAAAGTGAAAATGTATCCACCCTGTGAAGAGGTTACTCGGTCTGCAGTGGTATATCGTTTAGGGGCCAGCCCGGAGAAATCACCGACCAGAACATTGCCCAGTTCGGATAGGGAAAATGGGAAGGGCATGCCCAGACGGGTTGCTCCCAACACCGGGCTTATATGGGTATAGGCTTCCTCATCCGAGGGATAGAAAACCAGTAGCCCGTTGTCGTCTTCACGGATGTGCGCCAGAAGTTTGCCGATGGATGCGGCTACGTCCAGACGCATGGCTCCGTCAAAATTGCCCCACATGGTCATGATGGTTCGGTTGGTGCGTTTGCGGGGTTTGATGCGGGTGTAATAGAGACTTGCCTTAACCTTCATGCCTGCGGCTTTGGGTGAAACGCAATAGTGCCGCCTGAAGGATTTCCAAGCGGCGTCTGGGGTGGACATGATTGTGCCGGGCGGGGTTTTCGGCGTGCAACCGAATGCCATGACCAGCAACAGGGCGACCGCTGATGTCGCCAAAGGCTTCAACAGGGTCTGACAAATCATAGGTTTTTCAGCTTCTTTTTGATTGCGTCAGTGTCGGAGTGTCCGAATTTGAGGGCGTAGTTATAGCCCTTGCGAGCTTCTTTGATCTTGCCTGCGGCAACAGCGATGTCGCCATAGTGCTCCCAAATGGTCGGGTCCGTGTCTGCGACATCGACGGCGTAACGGACATATTCCCACGCCTTGTCGATATTTCCTTTCTTGAAGTGGACCCAAGCGACGGAATCAAGGATGTACCCGTTTTCTGGGTCAAGGGCAGATGCCTTGGTGACCAGCACCAGAGCCCGGTCCAGTTCGCGGTTCTCTTCGGCCAGCGTATAGCCGACATAATTCAGGGCATTGGCGTGATCCGGGTGGGACCGAACCACGATTTCCATCAGGGCTAACCCTTCGACTCGTTTGCCCATGGCTTCATAAGTCATGGCCAGTTCATAGGTCAGTTCTGGGTCGTTTTTCAGTCGGGCAAGCCCTTGTTTCAGTGCGCGCTCGGACCTGGTCAGATCCCCGCTGTGTTTGTGCAGGGTTGATTCAAGGATGTAGAAAATGGGTGCGTCGGGATACAGTTCCTTGCCTTTGATCGCGATCTCAAGAGCTTGTTTTTCTTTGCCTTGAAGGCTGAAAATTTGGGCTTTGAATCGTAAAGCATGTGGGTAGAGTCGGTCAGTTTTTGCGACCTTATCGAGATATTCAAGCGCCTTGTCCGGGTCGTTCTCGCCTTCGTCAGCGATGACGGCCTTGTAGAAATAATATTCTGCTGGGGTCGTTCCGTCCGATGTCAGCATATCCAGAGCCGTGGACCCCTGAGCGAAGAAATCGTCATTGATGAACATGAGTACCGCGTCCAGAATGAAGCTTTTGGAGGGCGGACCGTCCAGCGTCAACTGTAACGCTTTGGCCGGATTGTTCAATTTGAGGTTGAGATTGATGAGCCGAAGCCGAGCCTCGGGGAAGGAGCCGTTTTGTTCCAGTATTGAGGTATAGATTTTTTCGGCGGAGACGTAATCTTTGGCCAGTTCGTATTGGAAGGCCAGTTCAACCAGAGCTTCCGTGAACTCTGGGTCCATGGCAACAGCCTTTTTCAGGCTGGCAATGGCTGATTTACGCATGCCGAGGTTCCCTTGGACGCGTCCCATGATGTAAATGGCATCGGCGCTGCGTTCTTTTTCGGGAATCTGTTTGAGAACATCGAGGGCCTGGGCATCTTTGCCTGCGTCCATGAGCATCTGGCCGAGCCGTTCACGGGCTTGAACGTCTTCAGGGCGTTTGGCTAGATATTCATTCATGACATTGATGGCGTCCTCCACACGGTTATCCGCAATGTAGGAGTTGGCCAGATAGATGGTCAGCATTTGATCATCCGGGAAGAGTGCCAGTCCTTCCTTGAGCGTTGCACGGGAGCGGCTTGTTCCTTCCGGGTGATTCCAGAACAGGCCCGCCTTTTCCAGATATAATTCAGGAGAAGGTTCCACGGTCAGAATACGGTCAAGGGCTTCAACTGCATTGATATGAAGTTGGTTGGCTTGTTCGTCGGTCAGCGTACTCCGTTTGCCTTGGGTCACATGTCGTTGCAGCTGCTGCATTTGATCCCGGTACAGGAGATAGTCGTAGTTCAGTTGCGCGGATTGGCTCAGTGGCCGGTCCGTTGCGGGCATTGTCGAAGTTCTCTTCTGGGCGCAACCGGTGAGGGCCAAAAATGCGAGAAGCATTAAGGCTGCCATCGTTGCGTGAAATTCAATCCGGTGCGTGTGTGTCATCCGTTTATCCCGGTTGGAGCGGTCAAAGCACGATTAATTCTGCTTGACTACCCAGTCCTTGGAAAAGTCTTTAATTCTGCCGGTCATGTGCTCGCGGATTTTTGCCAGTAATCTGGCTTCAATCTGTCGCACCCGTTCCCGTGTAACGCCGAATCGTTCACCGATTTCACGCAGAGTCACGGGGTCCTCGGAAAGCAGCCTGTCATCAAGGATGGTTGCTTCTTTTTCATTGAGGGTAGGCCGGATTTCCTTGAGGTTGTCCAGCAGGAGGTCCACAATCTGATTGTTGGCGATAGATTCTTCGACGCCCGGTCCCAAAGATGGCAGAAAGTCCATCTTGGTGGCATCGGAGTCTTCACCCAAAGGTGTGTTCAACGACATGTCATTCTTGGACAGACGTTGGTCCATTTCGACGATCTCGGCTTCGGAAACGCCAAGTCGTTCACTCAGGACTTCGGTTGTCGGATCGAATCCCATGGTCTGAAGGCGTTGCCGTTCCTTGTTCAGATTGTAAAACAGTTTACGCTGAGTCTGGGTGGTCCCGATTTTGACCATCCGCCAGTTGTCCATGATATATTTCAGGATGTAGGCTTTGACCCAAAATGCAGCGTAATAGGAAAATTTGATGCCTTTTTCAGGGTCGAATTTGGTTACGGCTTTGAGCAGGCCTACATTGCCTTCCTGAATAAGATCCAGCCCGTTCTGCATCCAGCGTCGCTGGAAGTCCATGGCGATTTTGACCACCAGTCGAAGGTGAGAAGAGACGAGCTGGAATGCGGCATCCTGATCGTTTTCTTCCTGTACGCGTTTGGCGAGCGCATATTCTTCTTCCGGTTCCAACATGGGGAATCGGGCTATTTCCTTGAGATAAAGCTGCAAAGGATCCCGAACCCTGACCTCCTTGGAAGAGGGCATCGGGACAAATGCGGGGAGCTTCGACTCCAGCCCTGCGGCTTTGGCCGGGGCATTGATGGGGACAGCATTCGGCTTTGGTGTATCGAGGTCCTTTTCTTCAAGGTCTACGATTTCCGGCTCGACTGCGGTCTTTGTCTCTTGTGATGTCATGCTATATTTTGTGTGGGTGATTGTTGGACCCAGTTCAATACTTAATATAAAGAGCGAAAAAGGGACACTATAGATTTTATTTGACCTTATCAATGTTTTTCGGGAAGGCCGACTATGTGCAAATCCTTGCCTTTTCTTGCATCCAGCGTATCTCTCTCGGTGAGAAAACGCTTGATTTTTCGTGTTTTCATAGCTATATCGAGATATCTTGATATAAGAATACACCCTCTGCCAAGAGTGGCGATCAAAGCCCGAGGCAGGTCATACGGAGGATAGAGTGCCCGATTTCAGGTCCATACTTGACGACGACAGGATATATTTCTTTGACGGTGGTTACGGCACCTTGCTGCAAGGCAGGGGGCTTCCGGCTGGGCTTTCTCCCGAATTGTGGGGGTTAAAGGAGCCTGATGTTATCCGTGGTGTGCATCAGGATTACCTGGATGCCGGTGCGAATGTTCTGACAACCAATACCTTTGGCGGCTCCCGGCCTAAGCTTGGTCTTGATGCTGATCCGTATGAGCTGAACAAGGCCATGACCCGGATCGCTCGAGAAGTGGCCGGAGACACTGCCTTTGTCGCCGCATCCATCGGACCTACCGGTCATTTTGTGCAGCCGCTCGGTGACATGACTTTCCGTGAATTGGTGGACATATACAAAGAGCAGATCAAAGGGTGTGTTGACGGCGGTGCCGACCTCATCCTTGGTGAAACGCATTTCGATCTGGCAGAGGCTCGGGCCGTGGTTATCGCCACTCGTCTGGTCTGCGATTTACCAGTGGCCATGTCCATGACATTTGAAGGGCCAGCTTCCTTGACCGGTACTTCGCCGCTGACATTCGTGGATACTATGCAGAATATGGGCGTGGAGCTTATTGGTACCAACTGTTCCGCCGGTCCCGAGCAGATGCACGAAACCCTGCGTTCCTGGCAGTGCCGATTGGAGACCCCGACCTTTGCCGAGGCCAATGCGGGACTTCCCGAATTGGACGACGATGGCAACACCTCTTTCCGCCTGCCGCCCGAGCCATTTGCTGAACAGGCTGTCGGATTTGTGGATCTCGGTGCAAAATTTATCGGTGGTTGCTGTGGCACTACCCCCGACCATATCCGTGCCCTGCGAATCAAGGTGGGGGACGCCTCGTGGAAACGGCCGCAAAAAATGGACAACGCCCAGATGGTGCTGACCTCCCGTTCTATTTCCGTGCCTATTGGTTTTGATCATCCCGGTGTGATCATCGGTGAACGAATCAATCCCACTGGCAAAAAGCAGCTTATCGCGGAATTGCAGGAAGGAGTGTTTACCGAAGCCCATCGGTTTGCCACCGAACAAATTGAACTCGGTGCACCTGTGCTCGACGTCAACGTGGGTGCGCCCATGGTGAATGAAGTTGAGTTGCTGCCTGAGCTTGTCACTTCCCTTGTTGGTCGGTTCACCACGCCGCTGTCCATCGATTCTAATGACCCCAAAGCCGTTGAAGCCGGCTTGTGGAATTACCCTGGTTCACCGTTGGTTAATTCCATCTCCGGTGAACCCGGCAAGATGGAAGAACTCGGTCCCCTGTGTAAACTCTTTGGCGCTCCGTTCATCCTTTTGCCTATTGTGGGCAACAAATTGCCGGTCACTGCCAAAGAGCGGCTGGTTGTTATCGCTGATCTTTTGGCTCAGGCCGATAACCTAGGTATACCGCGCCG
Source organism: Pseudodesulfovibrio nedwellii (assembly GCF_027923765.1). NCBI lineage: Bacteria > Pseudomonadati > Thermodesulfobacteriota > Desulfovibrionia > Desulfovibrionales > Desulfovibrionaceae > Pseudodesulfovibrio > Pseudodesulfovibrio nedwellii. Next base: position 2,699,800 of record NZ_AP026709.1, read on the forward strand.
TTTGATTATGGTGGACGCGCTTGCTTTGACCGTTTCTTCTAAGCCCGAAGCAGCCCGTCATTCCCTTGATGTCATGCGTCACTGCCGTGACGAATGGGGATTGCCAACTACCATCGGGTTGTCGAACATTTCCTTCGGGTTGCCTGCTCGTGAATTGCTCAATTCAACTTTCCTGAGCATTTCCATGGTGTCGGGATTATGTTCATTTATATCCAATCCGAACTCAGAGCGTATTCAAGAGGCGTTGCATACTACCGAGGTCTTGCTTAATCGCGATCCGCAGGCCGAGCGGTATATCGAGAAGTTCTCCGATTGGACCGGCGGCGGTGGTGCTGCCCAATCAGGGTCTGCTCCTGCCAAAGGTGATGATACACAAGGCCTGTCTCCTGTGCAGGCTGCCGTGATCAAAGGTAATAAGGACGGCATTCTTACTCTCGTAGATGTCGAACTTGAAGCGGGCATCAAAGCTATGGATATCGTCAATGACATGCTCATTCCCGGTATTCTTATCGTCGGTGATAAATATGAAAATAAGGAATATTTTCTGCCGCAGCTTTTGCAGTCCGCCGAGACTATGCAGAACGCTTTCAAGCGTCTTCAACCGTTGCTCGAAGAGGACGGCGATGCAGGCGAAAAGCCTGTTGTCATTATGGCCACTGTTGAAGGTGATATTCACGACATCGGCAAGAACATCGTCTGTTTGATGCTCAAGAACTATGGGTTTGACGTTGTTGATCTCGGTAAAGATGTGTCTGCCGACAAGATCGTTGACGCTGCCGAGGAAAATGACGCAGCCATTATCGGATTGTCTGCGCTTATGACCACGACCATGGTGCGCATGGAAGACACTGTGAAGCTTGTTGAAGAGCGTGGTCTCAAGGCCAAGGTCATCATCGGCGGGGCTGTTGTTACCGAGAAGTTCTGTAATGCCATCGGTGCGGCCGGCTGGTCCACCGACGCTGTCTCCGCCGTCAAGCTGGCACAAAGATTGACGCAATAAAAGATGTCTCTGACGGCTGGGTGAAGGGGAAGAAAAACCCTTTCGAGAAAGGTCCTTTTTTCCCCTTTCACCCAGTCCTTTATCCCCTTCTTTTTCCGAAGCTTTTTATGGGCGCCTTTGCGCCTGTTTGCAAAAAATGAATAGAGTACATCTATTTAATTTCATTTCGTTATCGGTCATTTGCCGATGAGAGGTGTGCTTCTTTGCGTTCTGTGTCGGCAAGTGCTAGGACATCTGCGGCTGACAGGCATTCCTGCGGCCCAAAAAATAGAGGGGTTGCTCGCCCCGGAGATGAATTATGCACAACGACGAGACTCAAGAATTTCTGGCTTCGCTTCCCGAGTTGGAAGAGGGCAAGACATATTGTTTTAAATGTTATCCCGGCATTGAATGTTTCAATGCCTGTTGTAGCGATCTGGACATGATCCTGACGCCGTATGACATTCTGCGTATGCGTGGGGCATTAAATATGTCCAGCATCGAATTTTTGCGCGTATACACCACCGGACACCATGCCCCGGATACCAACTTCCCGGTGTTCAAGTTTCGTATGACCGATGATAAGGCTCGGACTTGTGCCTTTGTTTCGGACAAGGGCTGCCGTATTTACAATGATCGTCCTGGCGCATGCCGCATGTACCCATTGGGTCGTGCCACCAAGCCCGACGGGAAGGGTGGCGTGTCCGAGCAGTTCTTCGTCGTCAAGGAAGATCACTGTAAGGGCTTCTTGGAAAAAGACGAATGGACCGGCAATTCATGGAAGGAAGACCAAGGTTTTCAAGAGTATACCGCGCACAATGATCGGTACATGTACATCTTGTCCCGTATCAAGCAGGAAAGCCATCCCGTATCCGAGAAAATGAGCCATATGGCCGTTCTGGCGTTGTACAAAGTCGACGAGTTTCAGCGGTTCATTACGAAAATGCGTCTTTTTGAACGCGTTGAGGTGGACGAAAAGCGTCAAAAAGCGATATTGGAAAATGAACATGTTGCCTTGGCTTTTGCCATGGATTGGTTTGAGCTCATGCTCTTCCATGATAGCAGCAAACTTAAGATCAAGGGAGTGACGCCGCGTGGGCCTGCCTGTAAATCCTAAACTCATGTCCATCCGTACTTTCTTGAAAAAGAAGGCGGAGTTCATGCCCGGCCACAAGCTGGTCTTTACCAATGGTTGCTTCGACGTGCTGCACTCTGGTCATGTTGATTTGCTGACACGTACCCGTGCGCTTGGTGATTCTCTGGTTCTCGGTCTCAACTCCGATGAATCTGTCAAGATGCTTGGCAAGGGGGATGATCGTCCTTTGAATAATCAGGATGATCGTGCGTTTGTCTTGGCCGGACTGACATGCGTGGATTACGTCGTCATTTTTCATGAATCCACGCCGCTTGAGTTGATCAAGGCGTGTCGTCCGCAGGTTCTCGTCAAGGGTGGCGATTGGCCCGTGAATACAATCGTGGGCGCAGATGTTGTGGAAAAAGCGGGTGGTGAAGTGCACAGCCTTCCCTTGCTTGAAGGATATTCGACAACGGACTTTCTTGAGAAGGTCCGAAACAGTTAATTGGTAGTTATGCAGAAATTTAAATTAGTCAGCATGGTCAAAGCCGCGGGTTGAGCGGCTAAGATCGCTCCAGGGGACCTGGAGATAGCACTTTCCGGACTGAATGTCCGACACGATGACCGCGTTATTGCAGGAGGCCCTGGCGATAACGAGGACGCTGCTATTGTGTCTTTCCCCGCTGGCAAGGCACTTGTACAGACCGTGGATTTCTTTACGCCGGTCGTCAATGATCCGTACCAGTTCGGACGCATTGCCGCAGCCAACGCTCTTTCTGATGTCTACGCCATGGGAGGCGAACCCTGGACGGCCATGAACATCGTTTGTTTTCCTTCGGATAAATTGCCGTTGGAAGTGCTGACGGCCATCCTCCAGGGAGGACAGGATGCCGTGGACGAGGCAGGGGCTATCGCTGCCGGTGGTCACAGCGTGGATGACGATGAAATTAAATTTGGAATGGCCGTGTCTGGCATTGTGGACCCGAACTGTTTCGCATCAAATCGGGGCGTTGAACCCGGCGATGAACTGATTTTGACCAAGCCTATCGGGACTGGAGTACTGGCAACGGCGGTCAAAGGCGAAATGCCGGGTTACGAGCCGATGGAAGCCATTTTGTATGAAACCTGCGGTCGGCTTAACAAGACGGGTGGCGCGGTTATTCGGGAATTCGGTGTGAAAGGTGCAACCGATATTACCGGCTTTGGTCTTGGTGGTCATCTGCTTGAATTGGCTGAGGCGAGTAACGTTCGTTTGGAATTGCGTATGAAGAATGTTCCGCTGTTGCCAGGAGCTTTGGAGATGGCCTCCATGGGAATGTTGCCTGCCGGGTCCATTTGCAACCGTAAATATTATTTGCCCAAAGTGGATGTTGCCGAAGGGCTGGATCCCATTCATTTTGATTTGATGTTCGATGCCCAGACCTCGGGCGGTCTTCTTTTGGCAGTCAAGCCGGATCAGCTCGATCAGGCTATGAACATGCTTATTCATGCCGGTGACGTTGCTGCCCATGTCGGCAGGGCTTATGCTATTTCTCCCGGCCAGGCCTCATTGGCAATTCTTTGATTTGATCAGATCTTTTCGGGTGTGGTCATTTCGGTCATGACGCGTTCTATTTCTTTTCGCAGTTTTTCCATGTCAAACGGTTTGGCGATGTAGCCGTTCATCCCCGCTTCCATGAATCGGTCCTTGTCTCCTTTCATGGCGTGTGCCGTCAGCGCTATAATCGGTATGTCGATACCGAGATCCTGACGTATGGCGCGGGTGGTTTCCACACCATCCAATCCCGGCATTTGGATATCGGTGAGAAAGAGGTCAAAAGGTTCACACTTGAGTTTCTCCAAGGCCTTTTCACCACTGTCGACGCACAGTGGGACGTGTCCGAATTTTTTCAGAAGACGTTCCACGACGACTCGATTGACGCGCTCGTCTTCCGCCACCAATATGGACAATCCCTGTTTATGCAATCCGTTCAACTGGGCGGACGAGCATTGTGACGGTTCCGCAACCCGTTTGGCTTGAATGGTAAAGATGATCGTGGTGCCTTCATTCAAACGGCTTTCAACATACAGATTGCCGTTCATGAGCGAGACCAGTCGGTGCACGATGCCCAAACCGAGCCCTGTGCCTTGATATTTGCGTGTCGTGGATCCGTCTGCCTGGGTAAATGGGTCGAATACATCCGTGACTTTGTCGGCGGGAATTCCAATACCTGTGTCTGTTACCTGAAAAAAAATGCTGACGGTGTCATCCTTCGAGGTGGAATTCAGAGGGTAGGCCTCGACATGGATGGAGCCTTGGTCTGTGAATTTGGCAGCGTTGCCGACGAGATTGAACAAGATTTGTCGGAGTCGTCCTTTATCGGCCATGAAAAAACGAGGGAGGTCTGGATCAATGGTCCACACCATATTCAGGCCACGTTCTTCGACATCAAGTCGGAAGGTTCCGATTACCGAGTCGAGCATTTCACCCAGTTCAAATTCGCTTTCTTCTAGCTCCAGTTTACCGGATTCAACTTTGGATAAATCAAGAATATCATTGAGAATTTGTAGAAGGTTGCGACCTGAATTAAGTGCTGTATTCAGATAATCCTGCTGTGTTGTTTCCAGAGAGGTGAGTTGTAATAATTGCATCATGCCGAGCAGGCCGTTGAGCGGTGTTCTAATTTCGTGACTCATATTTGCCAGAAATTCGTTTTTTGACAGGCTGGCAGCTTGTGCTTCCACCATGGCGTGTTCCAGTTCTACGGCCATGGTTTTTAGTACAGTAATATCCGTACCCATGTGCATGTGTACCAATCGTCCACGCAACCATTCAATTGCGCTGTCATAATTGAGATACCATGTTTTGTGCTCTTCGCTGTATCGTTCAGAAACAAAGGTCCCCGCAGGCTTGCCGTTTTCGTCGATGATCTTGTCCTTGGCGCAGAGTTCACACTTTTTGTCGCGGCCGCGGACGTGTTGGTAACAGGAGGTGGTGGCGTCACACAAACCGAATCGGTCCCGCATGTGGGCGTTCATGAAGAGAATTTCGTTGGTTTCCAAGTCGGAAACATAAATATAGGCACTCATGCCGTCGAGAATGGTCAATAGTCTTTGATGGGCCTGTTTGACCTCTGTGATATCCGCAACCATGGCAAAAGCGCCCAGATGATCTCCGTCTTCCGAAGTCAAAGGTGATGCTGACACCAATCCCCAGACCACGTGACCGTCTTTGTGGACGAATTGTCGTTCATAGCGGTTGCGCTTGCCGTGTAGAACCTCTCCTGCGTGTTTTCTGAAGTCTTTCAGTTCCTGAGGCAGGAGGAATTGTGTGTATCTTCGTCCAATAACATCAACAGCGTCATAGCCGAGGAATTTTGCCATGATGTCATTGACATATGTAATGCGCCAGTCGGTATCCAATCCTACGATGCCTTCGTTGGCGGTTTCCACGATGAGGCGGTATTGTTCCTGGGTCTTTTTTCTGGCTTCCTCAGCGTATCGAGAGTCGGTGACGTCTCTGGCGTAGACCGCGATAGTGGTCACCTTGTTTCCATCGACCACTGGATAGATGACACTTTCCAGCATTCTGCCACCCCAGACAGTATCTTCTGACACCGGCCGTTCTGCTGTTTTGGCTTTGGTGAAGGCTTCTTTGACGGTATTCGCCAACATGTCCGGCATGAAATCGAAGATATTGCAGCCGATGGCCTGTTCCACAGAGCGGCCAAGAATACTTGCCAAAGTTTGATTTGCGGCTAAAATCGTGCCTTTTAGTTCAAATAGGCCGACCGGTTCCGTAATGGCGTCCAACAAGGCGCGAACAGAGTGTTGGCTTTTCTTGAGCCGTTCTTCCATTTTTTTTCGATCAGTAATATCACGCGATGAACCGACAGACCCGAGCCATGTGCCGGACGTATCCCACAGAGCCTTGATGACGGATTCGACCCAAACCGTGGCCCCGTCCTTACAAAAAAGTTCCAATTCTATTCGTGTAATTGTGACATCATCACCAAGAAGGGCTTTTTCGCGAGCCTCATCAAAGGCTACTTTGAGTCGGACTTTAGAATCAGAAGGCATGCCGTCTTCGCCATTTGTTCCGACTACTTCTTCCGGGGTGAACCCGCGCTGTCGTTTTACCGATGGGCTGACGTACGTATATATGAAATCAGGGCCCATTGCCCAAATGACGTCATCTGTATTTTCAGCCATGAACCGGTATCGCTCATATGATTTGGCCGCTTCGAATTCAGCTGATTTTTGGGCTGTGAGGTCGCGGACTGTTCCCCATGTCCCGCCTTTGATTTGACTATTGGGGCAGTCCCATAAATTGACCTGAACCTGAATACGGTGTCCATCCGCCCGTACTAATTCTTTTTCGAATTTAATATCGTTTTCTTCGCTACTCAAGATATTGCGGATGAATTCGGCTTCAGCTTCACGATTTTCAGGCGGAGCGAAATCCAGAGGAGTTTTGCCGATCAACTCTTCCGCAGGGTATCCGAGCATGGTGCAAAAAGCTGGGTTAACTTTGAGAATGACACCTTCGGGATTGGTATAAACGAGGCCATCGCTGCTGGATTCGAACAACGCTTTGAAGCATCCGTCAGTCAACTCAAAGTCTTTGATTTTTATTTGACTGGATTGTTCGTTGGTGGGCTGGCCTTGCAGCGTTGTTTTTTTGGTCATGGCCGTCTGTTTTCCCTTGGATGGTGCATCTTTTGTACGATAGGCGAGAAGTATACTTTTTTCATCACAAATACCAATTATTTTCCTTGTGACTTGATGCAAATGACGATGGCAGGTAGTATGTTCACAAACTGAAAATTCAGGGGGGGGAAAGAGATGAAGTCGGATCAATACATTTTGCTTGAAGATGAGTTTGGCGCGCAGAATTACAAGCCGCTTGATGTGGTCATTGAACGGGGCGAAGGTATCTGGGTCTGGGACGTGGACGGTAACAAGTACATGGATTGTCTTTCTGCCTATTCTGCTGTGAATCAAGGCCATTGCAATCCCAAGATTATGGGCGCCATGTTTGAGCAGGCCAAAAAACTCACTTTGACTTCCCGTGCTTTTCGCAATGACCAGCTCGGTCCTCTCTATAAAGAGCTGTGTGATTTGACCAATTCCCACAAGGTACTTCCCATGAATTCTGGAGCGGAAGCCGTTGAGACAGCCATCAAAGCCGTTCGCAAGTGGGGTTATCAGGTTAAGGGAGTTCCCGAAAATAAGGCAGAAATTATTGTTTGTCGGAATAATTTTCACGGGAGGACCATCACCATCATTTCCTTTTCTACCGACCCGATTTCCACCACGGGATTCGGCCCGTTCACGCCGGGTTTCAAGGTTGTCGATTTTGGAGATGCCGCCGCATTTGAAGCTGCCATCAACGACAACACTGTGGCCTTTCTTGTGGAACCCATTCAGGGCGAGGCTGGAGTCATCATCCCACCTGACGGGTATCTTAAGGATATTCGTCGTATCTGCGATGAAAAAAGCATCGTTCTCATTTTCGACGAGATTCAGACTGGTCTCGGCCGTACCGGTGCGCTTCTGGCCGAAGAGCATGAAGGTGTCGAAGCAGATCTTACTCTTATAGGCAAAGCCCTTTCTGGTGGATTTTATCCGGTTTCAGCGGTGCTTTCCAATACCGAAGTGCTCGGTGTGCTCAAGCCCGGCGAGCATGGTTCCACCTTTGGCGGCAATCCGCTCGCTTGTGCCGTAGCCCGGGCTGCACTCAAGGTGCTCGTCGAAGACAATCTCATCGAGAACGCCCAGAGAATGGGTGAGTATTTCATGGAAGGGCTGCGTAAAATCAAGAATTCCAAGATTAAGGAAGTGCGTGGGCGCGGTCTGCTCATTGGTGTTGAATTTCATGACAACGCAGGTGGTGCGCGCCAATATTGCGAAAAGCTTAAGGAAGTCGGATTACTCTGCAAGGAGACCCACGAAACCATTATTCGGTTCGCTCCGCCGCTTGTTATTACTAAAGCCGACATCAATTGGGCTCTTGAAAGAATCGTGCCCATTTTGAGTCAATAAAGCCTCCTACGGGCCTACCAGCGGTCGCTTCCCGCGGGGTCAGGATGCTGTCCTGGACCTGCCAGAGAACCTTTTGAAAAAGGTTCTCTGGACTCTCCAAAACTTTATATGTCGCCTTTGGCGAAGGAGTAATAAACAAAGTCCCTGATATATGTCAGGGACTTTTTTTATTTATTTTATCCCCGCGAAGCGGCATTAAAAAATTTAGGAAAAGGAAGGGATGGGGGGCTGGGGGCACTTACAACCCAAAAAAACGTCGAGCGTTGTCGCCGGTGATTTGCCAGATATCTTCGAGAGACCGACCTTTGATTTGGGCGATGCGTTGTGCTGTGAACGCGGCAAGAGCCGGATGATTTCGTTTGCCGCGCCATGGTTCAGGAGTGAGATATGGACAATCGGTTTCGATCATGAGTCGGTCAAAGGGGATTCGGGCAACGGCGGCTTGGGTCTCTTCAGATTTTTTACGATACGTCACGGGGCCGGGAATGGATATATACCAGCCGTTGTTGATGATTCTTTCGGCGAGATCGATACCTGCGCCGAAACAGTGCCAGAGGACGGGATAATCCTTGAGTCCCTGTTCTTCGAGAATGGCGAGGGTGTCGTCGTTGGCATCGCGCGAGTGAATGATTATTGGCAGGGATAACTCTCGGGCCAAGACTATTTGTTTGATGAACGCGGCTTTCTGGATATCGTGAGGCACTCGTTCCCAATAATAATCGAGTCCGATTTCACCTACGCCCTTGAGCCGTGGGTCGGCCTTGAAATGATCGCGCATGCGGTTGAGCACATCGTCGGTCAGGTCGTTGGCATTGTTTGGATGGATACCGAGTAGAAAGGAAATATGTGGGTGCTTGTCGAAGAGTGACCGATTCTTTTCGTAGGCATCGGGTCCGAGAAAGACGTTGATGATTTGGCTGAATCCCGAGGCTGTAGCACGGGCAATGAGTTCGTCTCGATCTTCGTCAAAGTCTTCAAGATCGAGATGCGCGTGAGAATCCACGCCCCCGGCAGAGAGTGCCAGGGATTCCGGTTCAGGGCGTTTTTTTTTGGACATGGTGTGTTTAGAGTGCGTCCCATGCGGTCAGGACAGCGAGTTTTTGTTCATCGGTACTGTATGCGTCGGCGGTTTCCTGACCCGATTCCAGGGCCGCTGCCATATAAAGGTTATTTTTTTTGACCATGGTGACGGCCTCTTCCAGACAGAGTGCGGCATCCAGGACATCGCCGTCCGCACACCATAAGCCGTTTCCGGCCCAGTCCACTTCGCGGAGTTTGATCCATGGAGTGTAGCGTGGTTCGGGTTGAATCTGGCGCATGTAATCCCATCCACCGAAACCTGTGAATCCAACAGGCAAACAGCCGCAGGCCATGGCCTCAAGAGGAGGGAGCGGACAGCCTTCGGGAAAGCCTGTTACGAGAAATATGTGTGCGGTCCGCAGGGCATCGGCCACCTGATGGGTGTCCATACCTTCGATGGGCAGCCAGTTTACGGCACTTGGTCCGACGCGGTGTTCGAAAATAGCTTTGATCTGTTGGGCCAGAGCTTTGTTTTTGCGTGGCATGTAGGCCACGGTAATACGGCCTGGTTTTTTAGCGTTTGATGTGTGGTAGATTGAGCGGTCGATGCCTGGTCGGATGATGGGGGCGTCTTTGAAGGTACTTTGTTTGACGAATTGGGAGACAGGGTCGGATACGGCGAGGAATTCCACGGGCAGATTGTGCCAATCAACACCCTCGGGCAATGCGGAAAACAAGTAGGCCCAGTTCTGCACATAGTTGACGCAGTGTGCGCCAGCTTCCATGCCGGGGGCCAACGCGTTGACCCAACCCTCTGGAACTAGCCAGAGAGAGTCTTTGGTCAGTCGCAGATCAGTCCATTCGATGATCGGAGCGGCATCAGCCAGTCCGTCGGGTCGCCAGCCACCTTTTTCGCGAGCCACAAGACAGACATCTCGGTTAGCCTGATGAAGAATGTCGGCAATCTGTCGTAAGACGGTGATGCCACCGGTTGGTTTGTTGACTGGAGGCAGAAAAATACATGTTTTCATGATGCTTTAATTGAAACCATAATCCGTCGGATTTGGCAAGGAAAGGGTGCGGGGCGGACGAGGAGAGGGAGGCCCGCCCCGCAGCAAGGGAAGGAGTTTTACGCTGAGTTGTGGGTATGTTTAACCCCTTGGCAGGGGCGGTGCTTTTCAGAGAGGTGTCGGATTTGTTGCGATAGAGCGACAAGGATTCTCGCCGAAGGCGCATCTTCCCAATAAAAAAGGCCGCTTCAAGCGGCCTCTCCTTGCCCTTCTCTAGGGCTTAAGCTGACTCAATAGCATCCCTGCCAACATCAACCCACAACCCATCAACGCCCGCAAACTCAACACTTCACCAAGCATCAAACACCCACCAATAACTCCAAATACCGCTTCAAGGCTGAGAAGGACGGCAGCATGGGCCGGTTGCGCATCGCGCTGCGCAATCACCTGCAAGGTATACGCAATACCCACGGACAGGAAACCACCGTAAGCAATCGCCGGGGCTGCGCCAATAAGGCCTGTCATGGTGATTTCTTCGGTGGCGACAGCGCCAATAAGACTCAGGACTGCGCAGGCCGAGAATTGTACAATGGACAGTTTGATGGCGTCCACCGCATCCAGACCGGGGGAAAGTTTACCCACGAGAAGCACGTGTCCTGCCCAAAACACTGCGCTGACAAGGACCAACATGTCACCAAAGGAGATGGCGAGATCGGAGGTGACTGACAGCAAGTACATGCCGACAACGGCCAATCCTGCGCCAACCCAGGTTCCCCATCCGGTTTTTTGGGCCAGAAAGAGACCGAATATTGGGACGAAAACGACGTATAGGCCGGTGATGAATCCCGCTTTGCCGGCTGTGGTAGCTTCGAAGCCAAACTTGGCAAGTTGGGGGCCGGCGAGTCCCATTTGTTGCAAGGAGGCTCCCACGAACAGTGCAATGCCGAGTAGTCCTCCTCCGATAAGCATTTTTTTTCTATCCACACCCGTTGTGTTGGAGGAGCGGTATTTCTGCATGTAGAGAATGAGTGGGACTAGAGCAAGTGCGCCCAGAGCAAATCGAATACCATTGAAGGTGAGCGGACCAACGTGGTCCATGCCCACGCGTTGCGCCACAAAGGCCAGCCCCCAGATGACGGCTGTGATGAAGAGCAAAATGTCGGCGCGAAGTGTACGAGAATTCAAGCGGTAATCTCCTTTGAAAAGATCACCTCATGTACTGCATTCGTTTACTGGCGGCAAGCGCACAGAGCGGGTATTACTCGGTGGAAGCTTCTTCCGCTTTCATCTTATCAACGGCGGCATTGGCTTTTTCCGCCAGTGATTTGATCATGTCCAGCAGATAGGGTTCAGCCTCGGGGGAGCCCTCGCGGGGAGCCCATTCCGGGATGTTTTTGTCGGAGTCCGGTTTATAAGGGCCGGTCTTGGTTTCGAATATCAAGGTGTCCGGTTTAAGCGGAATGAATGTGTGATAGACGTGCGGAGCTACGTCGATGCCGAAATTTTCCGTCCCGGGCTGAAGCAAAATGGTTTGTTCGACTTTTCCGTCATCACTGAATTGCACGTAAAGCATGGATCCGGCCATAACCAGAACGGTTTCGTCCTTGGGCGGGTCAAGATGCCGGTGGGGCATTACATATGTGCCCGGCTGCATGGCGTTGAACATGCGGTGAGCAAGTGCATCGTGGGATGTGTGCAGCTTTTGCAGCATCCGTTTGCGAGGAGCCTCCCTGGACTGGGCCAGCAAATCGCCGACCATGGTCAGGCTCAAGGGGGTGACATCGGTGTCGGGCGCATCCATAGCCACGGGAAGTTCGGTGGATTGTTGAGTCATGGGCAAGAGATATCCTGCCCATGAACTTTCGGCAAGTCGGCTAGTCGAGCTTTAACCCGAGAAGTGACAACTCTGAGTATGTCAGGTCGATATCACGGGGATGCACTCGTGAAGATTTGTAGAAGCGTGGCGACTTAATGATTTCCACTTCGGCTCCGGGACCGTCATCTTCCACAAACCGACGGTCAGCAGCCAGTACACATTCGTTGTCGGGGAGCAGGGCCTCCGCAATGTGCTGTGCCCGTTGGGTGAACAGTGTGGGATTGCTTCGATACAAAACATCGTAATAGACGCGATCTCCATGCTTCACTGTTCTGGAAAGAAGCAACAAGCATTGTGAACAACGGGTGGTTACCAATACTGGCATAACACGAAGGGGAACGTGGTCATCAAAGAAAGGCAAGTCTTGAGGGGCGGAGTGGGAACGAATTTTTCCGGGATCAACGATCAGTTCCAAGTTGTCATAGGGAACTTCGGTTTTGTGCCAGAGCAGTCGTTCTTCTTCAAGGACGTTCATGCCGAGAGACTTGAAGAAATCGATCCGTTTGGGAGAAAGGGAGAAAACAGTGTAGGTCGTTTCCGGGTCGGCCGTGGCCATTTCGAGCATTCTGCTCCCCAGGCCGTTTTTCCGGTATTCTTTGAGAATGTACCAAGATGTGAAGTTGGTAAATCGTTCCCAGCACCCGTCAATGATGCGGTGGGAACAGATGTGGCCGTGAAAGCCAACAATCTTTCCTTTGTCTTCGGCCACAATGCCGAAGTCCGGTTTTCCTGAACACCAACCATGGGTAAAGAGAGCTCGCCATCGCTTTGGGGGGAAGGCTGGGTTCATGTGTTTTGTCAGTAGGGCGCAGATGGCGTCAAAATCATTCGGTGTGGCTCGACGCAGTATGGCAGTCATGGAACTTCCTATTTTGGTTGCGGCCAAATATCAGCCGGAACAAGCCATGTAACGCCAGTGTGCGCGGTGGTCAAGGCGAAGATGTCTTCAATAAATTGCCAAGCATCCCGGTCCATTTCAAGATGATGTGTGAGCAGGCATGTTGGTTCGCTTTTGTCTGCAACGCCGGTTCGTTTCTCTTTCAGGTGGTTGACCAGAGAGTGAATGCATTTTTCCTGTCCAGCGAATCGAGCTTCTTTCTTTTTCCAGCTCAGGACATCGCAATGGGCATCGGCTACACGCAGATCGTTTGGCGGTACGGGGCGATTTTTTTTGTAGCTGGCGGACAGACCGCGAAAGCCCATGACAGGCAGGTAAAAAAGAAGTTCGGGGTCAATGCGGTTCCACGGTGGTACCAAAACAGGAACAAATCGGGTTTTGAAAAGTTGGCTGAGTTTGAGCATTCCGTCACGTAACTCGTCGAGCACAACGGATTTAGGCCTGTGTAATCCCAATTCCCAGGCACCTATGCCGGAGCCGGACGGAGCGTGGTTTGTATGGGCATAGCCGTGTTGAAGAATCCAGAGATGCGACGCACCAGATACGGTTTTGCGCATAGGTTCACCGGTTTTGGCCGGGACTGTCGCCAGTCCGCACGGCACGTCATACCGGTCGCTGATACGGATGAGCTGGTCCAGTTCCACTGTGGGTTCTGCTGCATCATCATCTCGCCACCAGAGTTCGGCCATCATATCGGCGCGCTTCCAGGCGTTGAGTTCCTGCAAAAGTGTGTTCATATTATCATGGGTCATATTCTCCTTTTGTATCAAAGGTTCTCCACAAAAGCCAATGGCTCCTCTGGCGTTTTCGCGCAATCCGTGGCAGGACCATGCTCGGAGGCCACAATTGACATGAATGTACCCCGTAACAGCATTATTTGGAATATGACGCGGAAGTGTAATTTCCGTTGTGAATATTGTTATTTCCCCCACGACAACACTCCGGTAACAGAGACATTGTCTGCCGAGCGCATCAAGGATTTTCTCGATAATACCGGGGAAATCTGGAAGGTGGGGCTGACCGGTGGTGAGCCTTTTATCTATCCGAATTTTGTGGATGTGTGTGAGGTCTTGACGTCTTCACACATCATTGGTGTGGATACCAATCTGTCCGTATCCTCCAAGGTCAAAGAGTTTGCTGAGCGCATTGACCCAAACCGGGTGCACAATCTGTATGTGGCTTTGCATATTGAGGAGCGGGAACGGATTAAGGGCGTGGATGCCTTTATCCGAAATGCACAGCTTCTCATGGACAAGGGTTTCGAGATTATCGTCAACTATGTGGTCCATCCAACGCTGGAAGGCCGTTTTCAGGCTGACCGGGAGTTTTATGCCAGCCACGGCATCACCATCACGCCCCGTCCGTTCAAGGGTGAGCATGATGGGCGACGGTATCCCGAAGCCTATGGTGATCGGGCTCAGGTCATTTTTGGCGATCACCCCGAGCAGGGCAAGAAGGTCGCCTTCAATTTTTATGGTGTTCCCTGTTCCGCAGGGCGGACCCTGTTGCGTATGGAACCGGATGGAACCATCTTTCGGTGCCCCGGAGACAAGACCGTACTCGGCAATGTCATGGATGAAGTTACGCTGTATGAAGGGCATGAGCCGTGCATCAAGAAACGGTGTCCCTGTCGCGGACTGGATCATGTGCAGTTGACCGATTTTGAAGCGCATATGGTGGACGGTGTTCAGTACGCCGTGGTGGCTGATAACGAACAGTCCAGGTTTGCATTTGAGCAGGCTACGGCGTTGGTTCCCAATGATCCGTGTGCAGAGAACAATCTTGGTGTGCTGGCGTGGCGTCGGGACGATCGAGAGGATGCCCTTCTTCATTTTGAGAATGCACTCAAGAGCGTGCCGGACAACACGCTTTATGGCCGTAATCGCGATGGGGCACAGGCTGCACAGGCTGACTTTGATCCGCAGATATGTCTGGATGTGAATTCTGATCTGATAAAGTAGAGGTGGCGTCATACTCGAATCTCGGGTAAGGGTCGCAATGTTGGCTTTTCTGGACAGAATGAACTCAAGACGGTAACGTCGCACCGTTGCCGAAATAGGATGATATTCGGCGTTTTTTATTGCCGCAGATAAACGATATGGAATCGAAAGCATATAATATACTGATGTATTCCCATGACACTTATGGTCTGGGACATATCCGACGCACCATGGCTATTGCCAGGAATCTGGTGGCGCAGGATGTGAACATTCTCATTGTTACCGGTTCCCCCATCGTCGGGCGGTATACCATGCCCAAGGGTATTGATTTTGTCCGTATGCCAGGCATGATCAAGAAAACCAACGCCATTTACGTTCCTCATTCCATTAAGGTTGATCCCAAGATCGCCATTTCCATTCGCAAAAATATTATTTCTGCCACTGCCAAGGCATTTAAGCCGGATCTTTTTGTCGTGGATAAAGTACCTACCGGCCTCAAGGGCGAGGTCCTGCCCACCTTGAAGTGGATCAAGAAGAACCTGCCGTGTACCCGCGTGGTACTTGGTTTACGTGATATTCTGGATGATGCCGAATCCACTCGTGCGGATTGGAAACGTAAGCAATTTCCTGAAGTTTTGCGCGATCTTTATTCCGAGATCTGGGTGTATGGCTATAAAGCCATGTATGACCCGATCACTGAATATGCCTTTCCTGATGACATTGCGGAAAAGACTGTTTTTACAGGTTACATTCCGCGAAAAGTTCCGCGTACCCGCAAGGTCAGGCGTAAGCATAAGCAGGTTGTTGTCACCATCGGCGGTGGCGGTGACGGTTACAACGTGCTGGATACCTATCTCAAGATGCTTGAGACCAATGGTACCGTTGATTTCAAGACGCTCATGATTACTGGCCCGTTTCTTTCGCCAGAGCGGTTGGACGAATTGGCCGACCGCGCCCGTGCTCTCAAGGTTCAGATTAAGCCGTTCGTACGGAACATGGAAAAACGTATGGCCAAGGCCGATCTGGTGGTTTCGATGGGTGGCTACAACACCATGTGCGAAATTTTGTCCCTGAAAAAGCCGGCTTTGATTATCCCCCGTGACAATCCACGCCAGGAACAGCTCATCCGCGCCAAGGTTTTCAAAAAGCGTGGGCTGTGCGATTTTATCAAGTGGGGCGAAGTCACGCCTGAAACCATGCGGAAAAAGATCAATGGCCTGTTGGAAAACCCGACCCCCTACACAGCTGAACTTGAGACCTTTGCCATGACCGGTCTGGAAGTCATGCGTGAACGGCTTGAATATTTTCGAGAGCATTGCTTCTCTGAAGAAGTGTCCGAAGAAAACAGCGAAAGAGACTCCTCATAATGACGACCGAATCCAAAAAGAAAACCCTTGGCATGGTGCTCAAGGGGTATCCGCGCATTTCCGAGACATTTATTTCCAACGAAATTCGTTTGCTTGAAGAGATGGGATTCAACATCCATATTTACTCCATGCGCGCTCCCCGTGAAAATTTTTCTCACAAGTCCATCAAGGATATTAAGGCTAAAGTTACGTATCTGCCGTCTTCCATGGTCTGGGGGTTTCCGGCCTTCCTCTGGTACAACATTCGCCTCTTTTGCAAGATGCCCAAGCGGTACATGGAATGTCTTAAGCTTATGAAGTCCCGTTTTGCGTTGGCTCCCAAAAAGTATACTTGGGTCAAGCACATGCTTCAGGCCGGGTACATCATGCAGAAATCCGTGCTCGACGATGGTGTTGATCTGGCCCATATGCACGGTCATTTTGCGCATACGCCGACAACTGTTACCATGTACGCTGCTTTTCTTGCCGATATCCCGTTTTCCTTCACTGCCCATGCCAAGGATATTTATACTCAGGACCCGCGTCGTATTCAGGATAAAGTTGATCGGGCCAAGTTCGTGGTCACCTGTACAAAATACAATGCCAACCATCTTGAAAAAACAGTGGGCGGAAAGAAGCCTATCCATTGTGTGTATCACGGTATTAATCTTGACCTGTTTTCACCCAATGGGCGTGGAATCAAAGCCAAGACGCCGTATCATATTTTGACGGTCGCTCGTTTTGTGGAAAAGAAAGGGCTGGACACCGTGCTTATGGCCCTCGCCAAGCTGCGGAGCGAAGGGCTTGATTTTCGCTACACTCTTGTGGGCGAGGGTAAGGCTAAATTCAATCGCAAGATCGAAAAGCTTATTCAGGATCTTGGTCTCAATGATGTGACCACATTGACCGGCACTATTACTCACGATGACGTTATCGAGTTGCTCGGTTCGTCCGATTGTTTCACCTTGGGGTGTCGTGAAGCCAAGGACGGAGATCGGGACGGCATCCCCAATGTGGTGGCCGAATCCATGGCAACGGGTGTGCCTGTCACTGCCACGGATGTGTCCGGTGTTCCCGAATTGGTGGTCCACGAAGAAACCGGCCTGCTTTGTCCATCCAACGATGTAGATGCTTTGGCCGACATCATTCGTCGGTCCCTCACTGACGACGAGTTGCGCGCCCGGATAATTCCCGCTGCCAACGAGACTGTGCACGAACTTTTCAATAACAAGAAGCTCATCAACACGTTGGGCGAAATATACAAGTCGCACGGCGTTCCCTGTTCCAAATAAGAAGAGTGCCTGCCGGCGGCCTCCTTCGGAGAGACAAGGGCGCTGCCCTTGACCCGCCAAAGGGCGAACCCCTTTGGAATCCCATGTCGCCTTCGGCGAAGTATGTAACTGTTATGGTTACTATTTGAGTTAAAGAAATGATTTATGCGGCGCATCATGTTTTTAAGCATGGTGCGCTTTTTTTTGTGCTTGATGGATTGCCTTTCGCCGAAGGCGGCACAAAAAGTTTAGGAAGGAGAGAGGGATAGGGGGTCTGGGGGAAAGGGAGAGAGGGAAGCCCTTTTCAAAGGGTTCCTTCTCTCCCTTTCCCCCAGCCGCCGGAGGCATCTTCTATCCCTTACTCTGTCCCAACATGAAAATGCCGAAGGTGGCAAAGAGGTTGGGCAGGAAGGTAATGACTCGACCTTTTTCATCGTGATGATAGGTGGAAATGGCAACTTCCTTGACGATAGGCACATTCATGCCCTCGCAGAACCGGAGAAAGTCGGTGATAGGTATGACCCGAATGTTAGGGGTGTTGTACCACTCGTAGGGGAGCTCCTTGGACATGGGCGCACGTCCTGTGAAGAACATCTGAAGCCGGTTCTTGTAGTGGGTGAAATTGGGGAACGAGACGATTCCGAGCTTGCCGACCCGAAGCATGTCCCGGATACAGGTTTCGGGATCGGATACCTGCATGAGCGCTTGGGATAAAATGACGTAGTCGAAGGCATTGTCGGGGTAATCTTCGAGTTCTTCGTAGATGTCGCCGTGAATGACGGATAGCCCCTTGGAAATGGCTTGGCCTGCAGCATCTTCGTCGATTTCTATACCCGTGCCGATGATGTGTTTTTCTTGCGTGAGGTAACTGAGCAGAGAGCCGGTTCTGCAACCGAGGTCGAGAACTTTGCTGCCCGGTTTTATCCATGACGCAATGACTTGAAGATCAAAACGCATTATTTGTCCCCCGTGATTTCGTTGCTGACCCGATTGAGAAAGCCGGAGAGCAGCCCGTTGAGGCGATCATTGGGCAACAGAAATGCATCGTGACCCCATGGCGCCTCGATTTCGCAGAAACTGACATCCAGCCCGTTTTTTTTCATGGCTTTGACCATGGCCTTGGATTGGTAGGTCGGATAGAGCCAGTCCGATGTGAATGAGATAACCAGATAGCGGCATGATGCGCGGGAAAATGCTGAGACGAGAGACCCTTCGCCGTGCTGGTTTTCCAAATTGAAATAGTCGGCGGCCTTGGTCAGATAGAGGAAAGAATTGGCGTCGAATCGATCAACAAATTTATTGCCTTGATAACGCAAATAGCTTTCGACCTGAAAATCGGCCTCGAAATCAAAGGAAAGTTCGACGCGATCCTGAAGTCGGCGGTCGAATTTGTGGCGCATGGATTCATCGGACAGATAGGTGATGTGTCCGACCATGCGGGCCACGGCCAGCCCATGCTCGGGGCGGCCAGTCTCGTAATAATCGCCCTTGTTCCATGTGGGGTCGGCCATGATGGCTTGCCGCGCGACTTCGTTGAAGGCGATGGCTTGGGCCGAGTGCTTGGTGGTGGTGGCGAGTGGCAGGGCAGCGCGGACTCGATCGGGATACCGTACAGACCATTCAAGGACTTGCATGCCGCCGACGGAACCGCCTGCAACGGCCAAAAGTGTGTCGATGCCGAGGTGATCGACAAGCCGACGCTGGCAGCGCACCATGTCGCCGATAGTTACCACCGGGAAAGAGGTTCCGTATGGGTGGTTGGTTTCCGGGTTGCGTGTCATTGGTCCGGTGGACCCCATGCACCCGCCAATGGTGTTGGAACAAATGATGAAATATTTGTCCGTGTCGATGGGCTTGCCCGGTCCGACCATGAGATCCCACCAACCTGGCTTGGGATCTTCTTCATTGTAATATCCGGCAACATGGGAGTCACCGGTCAGGGCGTGACAAACGAGGATGGCGTTGGACTTGTCCTCGTTCAGCGTGCCGCAGGTCTCATAGGCCAGTGTTACCGATGGAAGAGTGCGGCCTGAATCCAGAGTCAGTCCAGAACCGCCTTCGTCAAACGTGAAGGTTTCTTTCTTGACCAGTCCCACGGATGGCCCGTCAGCATTGTGTTCAATATATTCGCTCATGTCGTGAAAGTACGGCAGAGCGGTTTAGGGGTCAATGGTCAGGCTGTTAGAACTCTTTGTTCATGATTTTCAGACAGCGTAACAGGGTGTCGTGGTCTTCAGGTGGACAGGCTCCGATGAGTTCTTCGGTCAGCTGCAAATGCAGCCTGTCGTGTTCTTCGAAGAGGGCGTCTCCCTTGTCCGTCAATTCGACGTTGATGGACCGACGATCAGTGTCGTGGGGCTTGCGGCGAACGCATCCCTTTGACTCCAGCCTGTCCACAAGCACAGTCAGTGTACCTGTGGTGATGCCCATGGCTTCGGCCAGCTCTTTCATACGCATGGCTCCATGGATGCCGAGAATTTCCAGAGTATGCATTTGTGGCAGGGTCATGCCCTTTTCCCGCACCACATCGTGTTCCCACGATGAGAGTTTTTCAAAGAATTCGATAATGGCGTGGTTGATTTCGTTGATCATGGTCGTCTCCTAAGTCGTAGATGTATACAGACTGTATGCACCAAAGGCTATGGTCATGACACCGGCAGTCCGCATGACCATTGGTTCGACCCAATCCTGTTCAAGTGTGCGAACGAAACCCGCGGCCTTGTATATCGCATAGATGACCGTTCCAAGAGCGGCGGCCGTGCCGATAGCATATGCACCGAATACCATAGTTCCTTTGAGGAGACTCCCAGAGTCCAGAGCATATGTATACATGATAGCCACGGTTGGGCATGGCACGATCATGTTGACGAAACCAATGGAGAATAATCCCCACGTTGTGATGGTATGGGCAGAAGGAGCCTTGTGCGTGTGGCCACAACTACCGTGGCCGTGCTGACATGTGTGTTCGTGCTCATTCTTGTGTGAGTGCGTATGTCCGTGGTCGTGGTTATGCAGCAGGGAAGGTTTGACGATAAGGATGAGTCCAAGTGTAAGGAGTACCCCAAAGGTGATGATATCAATATAAAAGGAAAAGGATGCCGGGATTGCCAAAGAAATGGAACCGAGGGTCAGGCCGATGATAAGACAGGCGAGGGAAGTGCCTGTAATGAATGCTGAGGTCAGGGAGAACACTCGTTTTCCGTTTTTTTCGCCATATACAAATGGAGCCAGAACCAGCCACGAATGACCGCATGGATTTATGCCGTGAACAAGGCCGAGCACGATACTACTCTGAAGGGCTACCCAGAAAATTGAATCTAAAGGCATATGAATCTCTTTTGTTTGAATGTGGTATAGTTTGAATGCCAAGATATATATTTATAGTTTAGTTTGATAGTCAAGGTAAAGTGGCAAAAAAAAGGAAACGCCTGTAATTAACGTTTCCTTAGTGCTTTTAAAAGACAGTAAATCAGTGTGTTATCGGATCGTCGAGGTTGGTTTATCACTTCGATTTTTCGTTGTTTTCCAGCGTTACAGATAATTCCGAGCCGGACTTGAGGAACAGGTCGCGTTGTGGGAACGGGAATTCGATGCCGTGTTCATGGAACAGGTTCCATATGTTGAGAAGTACCTCGCTTCGCACGTTGGCGACACCGCTTTCCGCGTCGCTGATCCAGATGCGGAGCTGGAGGTCTACTGAATTGTCACCGAAACCGATGAGGCGAGAGGCCGGAGCGGGATTGCGGAGGGCGCGCTTGACGCCTGTGCATGCAGTGATCAGGAGCTCCAATGCCTTTTCGACATCGGAGTCATAGGCAATGCCTACCGGAATTTTGATACGGACGTTTTTGTCTTTGTGGGTCCAGTTAATGACCTCGCCGGAAATGAGTAGCTCGTTGGGAATGAGATATTCCATTCCATCACGGGTGAGGATGGAGGCGTAGCGTCCGTGCATCTCGCTGACGACACCAAAGACCGTGCCGACCTCAATGGTGTCCCCCGGCTTGATGGATTTGTCCATGAGCAAGAGAATGCCTGCCACATAGTTGGAAAAGATGGTTTTGAGGCCGAACCCGATACCAACACCGAGTGCGCTTGAAAAAATGGCGAGGCTGGTCAGGTCGATGCCCACGCTGGACATGGCGAACAGGATGGCCGCTGTATATAGCCCAGTTTTGACCGCTTTGGTCATGAGAACCTGAACCGAAGGAGACAATCCTGAAATGGCGTTAATACGGTTCGTGGCGAATTGAGCAACAATGACTGCGGCCTGGAGGAACAGTGCGGCTAGCGCCATGCCTTTGATGACCCCAAAGGCCGTGAAGGACGTCTCGCCGACGGTGATGCGCAGGCCTTCCAGAAAACCCGTGATCGGGGAGAGCAATCCGAAGATGCTGAGGGCTGCGACGGTCCAGACTATCACAGCCACACCGCGTGCGAGTGTGTGGTTGGGCATCATGCTTGTCAGGAATCGGATAATGATCCAGGCCACAGCCAGATCGCTGGCTGCGTCAAGTACTCGGGGCGTTAAATCCATGGACCAGAATATCGCTGCGCAAACCTGCATTAAAACGATGAACAGGGCCACATTGCCAACGTCCACCAAGGCCCTGAGTAGGGAGCGGCCAAGGTCGTTTTTAATAGTATCGTCCACCCATGCGAACAAGCGGCGTTCCAGACCTCGCCAAAGAAGGACTGTCAACAGATAGGCACCGAAAACGCATCCCCATTGGGCAAGCATTGCTCCGGTCAGTACCGTGGAGTGAAGCCAGTCACTGAGGAATTTGATCGCGAATTCTATTTTTTCTTGCATGGGCAGCCTTATGTCCGGTGAGTGTTAGCTTCGGGCTATCAGGTCGATAACTGTTCCTGCAAACAAGGCCACGGAAATAATGCCGTTCATGGTGAAGAAGGCGACGTTTACACGACTCATGTCGTCGGGTTTGACGAGCAGGTGTTCGGCCATGAGAATAAGTCCCATTGCCGAGGCTGTGATGAAGTAGATGACGCCAAGGCCTGCGGCCCAGCCTGCAAGCAGGAAGAATGCTGCGGTGGTCGCATGACTCAAGGTGGAGATGCCGAGTGCGGCAGGCACACCCAGTCTGGCCGGGATGGAAAACAGGTTTCGTTTGCGGTCAAAGTCTGCATCCTGACAGGCATACAGCAAATCGAACCCTGCGACCCACATGGTCACGCCGCAAAAAAGCAGGACCGCGGGCAGCGTCACGGTTGGTTCTACACACAACCAGCCAGCAACCGGAGCCAATCCCAGTACCGAACCGAGTGCGAAGTGGCACCAGTAGGTGAACCGTTTGCAGAAGCTGTATGAGGCGGACATGATCAGGGCAACCGGCGACAGTTTGAGGCACAGAGGATTCATCATGGCGCAGGCAACGATGAAGACCACGGCGGTTCCCACAATGAACATCAAGGTGAAGGCCGTTGAGAGTTCGCCTGTAACCAGTTCTCGTTTCTGAGTGCGTGGATTTTCGCGGTCGATGTCGAGGTCCGCATATCTGTTGAAGGCCATGGCGAATGAGCGGACTGCGACCATGGCCACTGTCAGCACAACCAGATTGTAGAATCCCGGCCAGCCGTCTGCGGCCAGAAATGCGCCCATATATGCAAAAGGCAGGGCAAAGATCGAGTGTTCAATTTTGATCATCCGGCACACCGTGCCGAGGTCTTTGACGAGTTTCATGTGGTGCCTGTTTTTTATTATTAATACCTGTTTATCAGCGTTGCCCCGATGATGAGGAGGAAAACGCCGGCTATTCTCTGCCAGGAAATGGTGTGTACGTTAAAGCTTATTAATCCGTAGTGGTCAAGGATCAAGGCGGCTATGAATTGTCCGGCCAGAAGCCATGCCATCATGGTCGCCGCGCCAAGTTTCCCCGCCAGAATGATGATGGCGAAGACAAAGAACGCGCCAAGTGCGCCGCCTGTCCACGCCCACAGCGGGGCAGATGTTGCCATGCCCAGAGATGGAACAGGTGCTTTGGTGGCGAATGCGTAGGCGATCAGGACCAATGTGCCGATGGCGAATGAGGCCGTGGCAGCCCAGACGGGGTCTCCCAGTGATCCTTTCAGTCGTAAATTGATACCTGCCTGTACCGGCATCATGGCTCCGGCCAGCAGGGCGAATATGACATACATCCATTTCATGACGACTCCAGTGTGATTTGTCATTTGAAACACTATCGCTGTTTAATGCGTTCGTCCATGGCTTTGGGAGCGGAGTTACGCGGAATTGTTTGTTGTCTGTAACCGAAGCGGCACCCATTATTCCCTCGAAATCTTTATGAAGGTATCGAATCAATCAGACAAGGAGGACCCTAATGACCAAGACACAGATCAAGGAAATTCGTATGCACCTCGTACAGGGGTTGAACACCATGACAGAGCCTGACGTTGATGAAGCTCTGGTCGTGGAAAATTGTCCGGACGATACCGATTTTGCATCTCAACTGGCTCAGCATGGGCTGAATGTATCAATACATCGACGTCGTGTGACACGAATTCGGGAGATGGAAGACGCACTTCGGCGGTTGGCAGAAACCGATTACGGCGTGTGCGAGGAATGCGGCGAAGAGATTGGCGTAGCCCGACTCAAGGCCAATCCTGCGGCTCGGTTGTGTGTCCTTTGTCAGTCTGCGGCGGAAGAAGGGCTTACACGTTGTGCTTAACGCACTTTTTTCCCATGGAGGTTCCCATGGCTGGCTTTAAGTTTTCCGTGGACATGCATGTTCATTCCAAATTTTCCACCCGTCCGTCGCAATGGATTTTGCAAAAGATCGGGTGCCCGGAAAGTTTCACCGAACCACTTGATTTGTACAACATTGCCCGCGCTCGTGGCATGGATATGGTCACGATCACTGATCATAACACCATTGATGGTGCGCTGGAGATAGCCCATTTGCCGGGGACATTTATTTCTGAGGAGATCACGACATATTTCCCGGAAGACAAGTGCAAGCTTCACGTGCTTGCTTATCATATATCCGAGTCGCAGCATGACGACATTCAACGATGCCGTGAGAATCTGTTCGATCTTGTTCCCTACCTACGGGAACAGGGCATCGTCCATGTCCTGGCGCACCCGCTTTTTGCCGTCAACGACCGCCTGACGCCTGCCCATTTTGAGCAGGCGTTGCTGCTTTTTGACGTGTTTGAGGAAAATGGTACCCGCGACGCTCGGCAGAACAAGACGCTCCGGGATATCATCACCAAGCTGACGCCTATGGATATCGAGCGCATGTCAAACACCTACGGCATCAAGCCTCATGGAGATGTCCCGTGGGAAAAAGGGCTGACCGGCGGGTCCGATGATCACAGCTCGCTCAACATTGCGCGCATGTATACCCGGTTTACGGGTGGCCCGTGCATCAACAGTGTTTTGGACGGTGTGGTGAATCACACGTGCGCACCCGCAGGTACTCCGGCCACACCCCGCACCATGGCGCATAATCTGTACGGCATCGGCTATCAGTTCTATTGTTCACGCACGGGGAACATGCGTCCTGAGGTGTCGGAACATCTGTGCTTTCGATTTCTCAAGTCGATACTGGCCCCGGGTGAGGAAAAGAAGCCGACGCTTTCCAGTTTTTTTCAGCGACTCATCGGGCGAGGCAAGGCTACTTTGCATAGAGAATACGGCCCGAGCGACTCCGTGCAGGAGCTGTTGCTCAAGGAAGCCGGGGATATTATCGCCCACGACCCTACGTTGATGCGTATTGCACAGGGCAATGTCAACGATGTGGTTGAGCTGGAAAAGGAATGGGCGCGATTTGTTTCACTTGCGGCCAACCGGGTTCTTTCCGAATTTGCGGATCGGACGCTGAACTCGGTGCTTGGCGCGAATCTGTTTGATGTTTTTCATTCCATTGGATCGGCGGGGTCGCTCTATGCCCTGCTTGCTCCATATTTTGTCGGGTATGATCTTTTCTCCTCGGAACGTAGTTTTTCTCGGGAATGCATGGCCCGGTTTCAGCATAAAAAGAGTTCTCGAACCGGCGATGATCTTAAAATAGCACATTTTACGGATACCTTTGACGAGATCAATGGCGTGGCCCGGACCATTCGACAACAGCTCAAAATGGTGGCCCGTCACGGCAAGGATATGACCGTGATAACCTGCGGAGCCAATGCGGATGTTCCCGGTGCGGTCAGCTTTACTCCAGTAGGGCGGTTTTCTGTTCCTGAATACCCGGAAATAACGCTTTCCTATCCACCGTTTCTGGAAATGCTGACGCATTGTTTCGAGCAGGAGTACGATTGCATTTTGGCGGCAACTCCCGGTCCGGTCGGTTTGGCGGCTCTTGCCATATCTAGGATATTGAAGCTTCCGTTTCACGGCACATATCACACGGCCTTTCCTGAATACGTGGGAGCGTTCACCGAAGACGCGGCCTTGGAAGACGGATGTTGGCGGTATGTGAGTTGGTTTTACAACCAGATGCAGGTCATTTATGCGCCGTCCGAGGCGACCAAGTTCGAGTTGGCCGACAAGGGAATCGACCCGGAAAAAATCGTAACTTACCCACGCGGTGTGGACACAGATCGTTTTCACCCGGATAAGCGTAACGGCTTTTTCAATCAGTTTGATGTGGGTAGTCGGACCAAGCTTTTGTACGTGGGGCGCGTGTCCCGCGAAAAGGGATTGGATGTGCTTGCCGAGAGTTTCAGGAAGGCCGTGAAGATGCGGGATGGATTACAGCTTATCGTGGTGGGTGACGGTCCCTATCTTAAGGAGATGCAACGTATACTCCGGGGCATGCCAGTGACGTTTACCGGTGTGCTCAAGGGAGAACCGCTTGCACAGGCCTATGCCTCGGCTGACCTATTCGTTTTTCCTTCGGCCACGGATACTTTCGGTAATGTGGTGCTGGAAGCCCAATCTTCAGGCCTGCCCGTTATTGTCACGGATAAGGGAGGTCCGGCAGAAAACGTCCTGCCCAATGAAACCGGCCTCATTGTCCCAGCCGACAACCCCGATTCACTGCTCCGGGCCATCATCCACATGGTCGACACCCCGGAGCGCATCGAATACATGCGCCTCAAAGCCCGCGCCCACGTGGAAAAGCGCACCTTCGACGCCACCTTCCTCAAAACCTGGGAAATTTTTGGATCACACGTCGCCGCCTGATCTCGTTAAAAAGGAAGAAGTCCCAAGATATTTAAGAATGCCTTTGGCTATTTATCTTTCAATTCCGGGTGCCGTTCGTAGAAACCCTCAAGAGGTTCCAGTTCGGTTTGGCATTTGGGGCATGTGTGATTGCCAACATTGCGGAAATCAACTGCTGTTTCGCATTTGGGGCAGATGTATGTCCCGATTGATTTTGTTCCTTTCTGCCGGGTGATTATTGTGCAAATCAAAAAAAAGGCTCCACAGGCCATCATTAATCCACCAATTATTCGTGGATAAATGACTGGGACATGCCAATAATGCATATTTCCAGTAATAACTCCAAGTGCTCCAACAACAATTAGCGAAAAAAAAAGGAATAATTCTGAATGTTTGATCATTTCATTACTACTTATTTTAATCTGTCATAAGTTTCTTTCGCAATAGCTACTCCCATTCCAACTTTTGAAGTTGGTGGAGGGCCCGGGACAGTTGCTGCTGTAAAGGCATCATATGCATTTTGCACAGTCACAGGGTTTGTGAGTCCCGTTGCCGTAGCCGTGATGACTCCCGGCGAGCTGGCGACAACTGCCGCAGGGGCAAGTCCGAATCCGATGGTTCCTAATGGCTTATTCCCATTAAGTAAAAGGAGCCTCGGCCCGATAGCACCAAGATTCCCATGTGTTATTTATCTTTCAATTCCGGGTGCCGTTCGTAGAAGCCTTCAAGCGGTTCCAATTGGGTTTGGCATTTGGGGCATGTGTGATTGCCAACATTGCGGAAATCAACTGCTGTTTCGCATTTGGGGCAGATGTATGTCCCGATTGATTTTGTTCCTTTCTGCCGGGTGATTATTGTGCAAATCAAAAAAAAGGCTCCACAGGCCATCATTAATCCACCAATTATTCGTGGATAAATGACTGGGACATGCCAATAATGCATATTCCCAGTAATAACTCCAAGTGCTCCAACAACAATTAGCGAAAAAAAAAGGAATAATTCTGAATGTTTGATCATTTCATTACTACTTATTTTAATCTGTCATAAGTTTCTTTCGCAATAGCTACTCCCATTCCAACTTTTGAAGTTGGTGGAGGGCCCGGGACAGTTGCTGCTGTAAAGGCATCATATGCATTTTGCACAGTCACAGGGTTTGTGAGTCCCGTTGCCGTAGCCGTGATGACTCCCGGCGAGCTGGCGACAACTGCCGCAGGGGCAAGTCCGAATCCGATGGTTCCTAATGGCTTATTCCCATTAAGTAAAAGGAGCCTCGGCCCGATAGCACCAAGACTCCCATGTGTTATTTATCTTTCAATTCCGGGTGCCGTTCGTAGAAACCCTCAAGAGGTTCCAGTTCGGTTTGGCATTTGGGGCAGATTTCATTTGGGACTTCTGCGAAAGGAAGTGCCGTTTCGCATTTTGGGCATATGAATACCTCTGCATAGTCCCGCTGGTCTTTGCGAAAAGCCATGATGAACATGAATACTCCGATTATCGCTATTCCAATTCCTGCTTCAACATGAAAGGGCTCCATTTCTGTGCAGTAAGAACCAAAATAGTGGCAAAATGTAGTACTTGAGTACACGAAGTATCCAAAAGCCATCGTTGCAATTCCTGCAAATAGAATGAGTGTATCAACCTGTTTCTTTTTCATGCTATCAATCATTTTTTTTGTTGCGTCGTTGCAATTCTTCTAAGGTCCATCTTCCAAGAGTAAGAACTTGGCCTTCTATTGTCTCAGGCGGTAAGTTGGGGTCCATCAAGTCCTTGCCTACCCGGCCAATCTTATCAAGCTTTTGAGGATTTGCCTTTGTCCATTCTATCCCGGTCTTAATGGCGTCTTTCCCTTTTCCTGCGACAGCCTTCGTCGCTTCTTTCCCTTGCCTGATAATCGTCGGCGCGGCTGCAACGGCTGCTGGTGCGGCTTTGGCAATTCCCGCGCCGCCTGCGGCAGTTGCGCCAATTCCTGCGTTGATGGCCGCGGCTCCTGCCATGGCCTTTGCAGTTCCTTTGGTGGCCTTGAAGTGATCGTCTTTATTTTTCCCGGCCAACGCTCCGAGGCCATCCGCAGTAAGAGCGGCCCGCCTGTCAAAAAAAAGAGGGAGCCTCGGCCAGATAGCACCAAGACTCCCATGTGTTATTTATCTTTCAATTCCGGGTGCCGTTCGTAGAAACCCTCAAGAGGTTCCAATTGGGTTTGGCATTTGGGGCATGTGTGATTGCCAACATTGCGGAAATCAACTGCTGTTTCGCACTTGGGGCAAATGTAAGTTGATTCCCTCTTATTAA
This sequence comes from Pseudodesulfovibrio nedwellii, assembly GCF_027923765.1. NCBI lineage: Bacteria > Pseudomonadati > Thermodesulfobacteriota > Desulfovibrionia > Desulfovibrionales > Desulfovibrionaceae > Pseudodesulfovibrio > Pseudodesulfovibrio nedwellii. The sequence goes on from NZ_AP026709.1 coordinate 2,728,652, forward strand.
TTGAATGCCTGCGACGGAACCATATGATGACTGGTGAGATTATGCCAATCAAGAACAGTACAAGGCCTGCTATTCTAGGATACATAACTGGGATGTTTCGAATGTGTAAGCTGCCCGTGATTATCGCCATAGCTCCTATCAATATGAGGCATCCAAACAATGCCGCTTCTACGAATCGTAAATGCATATACCCTGCTATTTTGTTATTGTGTCACATGCTTCTTTTACTGCATACCCCAATCCTTCATATGCGGTTTGGGGCGGAGATGGGTCGAATGCTCCTGTCACAAAATCACCAATTTTTTGCGCAGTCACAGGGTTTGTGAGTCCCGTTGCCGTAGCCGTGATGACTCCCGGCGAGCTGGCGACAACTGCCGCAGGGGCAAGTCCGAATCCGATGGTTCCTAATGTCCAGTTCCTGAAATCATCATTAGTAACGAACGAATTAAATAATGAAGAAAAGGCTTTGCCTATACCTGTGCCGATCCTTTTCCTTGCTTTGTTCATGTATTCATAACTGTATTCTCTCGGGCCGGTGTATATTTGACTGGTGTGAACACCGTTTTTCTTTTCTTCGGTTTTTAAAGCCTCTACGTCCTGAGGTGTGCTTCTCGTTGACGCCTGTTCGGAAAATCCATTCCAGCCTCGACTTGCATCACTTTCCTCATAATTCTTAACAGCTTCCTGTTCCCGTTTTGTTCGCATGGCCGCCTGTTGGATTCTGGTGGCTTTGCTCATCAGACCGCCTTTGTCTTTTGGGCTGGGGCGTGCAGGGCTTTGTTCGGGACTTTTGTCTTCGTGTACGACATTATTTTTGGGCGTCGCGTCAGAAATACCTGTCTTGACGGGGTTTCCTCCCGTTTTATCGCTCAGGACATTCTCTTTCGGGGTGTCTATTTCACTCAACATATTGTTTAATTTGTCCTGATGTGCTTTCAAATGTGCTGCGACTGCGACTTCAGTTCTTTGTTTTCTGGCTTCGGCCTCAGCCTTGGCGTCGGCTTCCTGTGCAGCCTGTTCTGCAACGGCCTCTGCTTTTTGAGCCTTTTCCATCTTGTCGTGTTCAAGTTTTGCTCTCATGGCAACAGCGGCTTTTCTCGAAACGTCCTTGGATTGAGCATGCCATTCGTTGCCGGTGTTTGGACCTGCAATAGAAGGCGTATCCCATGCATCAATTTTACCATCACGGGCAATGTGTCCTGCCCTGTCGGCTGCAGCTCTTCCTGTGCTAAAGCTGTTTCCTTTTCCATATAATCCCATTGGATCAAACATATTCACCGGATCATCCAAACAATACCCGTACCAGTCAGCATCTCCGCCAGCGTCGCCGATGGGATCCTGAGCGGTCCAGCGGGCCGTGTCGGGATCATAGTCGCGCCAGCCGAATCGGACGAAGCCAGTATCCGGGTCGTGGACGCCGCCAGCAAAGCCGATGGGGACGCGCAAGGTTGGATTCGAATCCCACAGGATGTTGCCGAACGGTCCGTATTGAATGGCCTTTACCACATTCCCGGTTGGTGAGACAACCGCTTTGAGTGAGCCTACCTGATCGTAATATAAGGTGTAATCTGTGCCGTTGACCGTGGCCTTGTATGGAATGCGCTCCTCTTTATCGTAATGGAACTGCCAGTCGTTGACCTCGTCCTTGAAGCGGTCCAGACGGATGAAGTTTTTCCATTGATACGCTTCGTCCAGCGTGCCGTTGACGTACCGGGCTTGCCGCCTGCCGTGTTTATCATGGTCAAAGGTGATTTCCCGGCCATCCGGCAGAAGAACGCCAAGAAGTCGGTAATCTTTGCTGTACTTGTAGCGGGTGACAGACTCTCCATTGATCTTGGCAGATCGGAAGCCGAGTGCGTCATGTTCGAATTGAAGAGTATCAACGGCCAGCAACCGGTCGTCATCCGTGTATTGGTAGGAGCGCATGAACGGCTCGCGGCCAACGGCATAATCAGCCTTTCTGCGGCCTTTGTCGTCATATTCGAAGTCTTCACACCAGCCCGTGTCGCCAATGACCGAGGTCAGACGGCCCGCATCGTCATATTCGAATTCCCATGTTTCGCGGCGATCATTGATGCGTTCGGTGCGGGATTCGATCCGGTGGGCGTCGTTCAGGTCGAGTTGCAGAAAATATGGGGTGGCTCCGGCCTTGCGTTCCCGTTTGGATTTGTTGCCCCAATTTTTCGGTTTTGTTTCTTCGCCGAGTGTGTGGTTCCAAGAGAAATCGTGACCCTCGTGCTTCGGACGCCATTGGGCGGGCTTTTTGACAGTCCACCAGTTAAAATTGGTGCGTTGGGCTTCAAATTTCTTTTTCAAGTTGCCGACCCGGCGCACGGGTTCGAAAGTGTTGTCCGCATATTGAATCCAGTTGCGTTCGTATTCGCTGGTCTGCGGATTGTAAGTAAAACGACAAAATCGATCCTTCATGTGATCATCATAAAGCATGTCATGCTCCAGGGGTGCTGATTATGGAAAAAGGGGCGGACCCAATGCCCGCCCCTTGAACCGGGATGCGTGTCCGGGGCCACTCCCCGAACGATCACCGTCAGCATACCCCCGGTTTTTCGGAAAGCAGTGAAATGTCAGTGAATGTAGGGTAAAAGCGTTCGAAAAGTATAAAAAATCAACTTGACAGGGGGGTGGCATTTGCTTTGAAAAGAGGATTCCATGCGTTCATTCCCCCCATTGCCCAAGGCTTTTATTTGGCGGTCAACTCTGCTATGCTTTTTCTTTCAACGAAACAGAGGTGAATTATGAATATATTTCGTCGGATTATAGTCGTTTTGGCTTTGTCATTGGCTTTAGTCGCCTGTTCAAATGAATCCGGGACCGAGGCCAATACCGGACAGGCCGAAGAGGCCGCCGCGCCTGAACTGATGGCCAAGCCATCGACCGGGAAGTACCCGTATATGGGTGTGGCTGAGTTGGACAAGTATCTTGCTGACAATACGGGCAAGCCGACAATGCTGTTTTTTTGGGCCACATGGTGTCCTTCCTGCAAACAGGAAATTCCTGAATTGGAACAGTTGAATACGACCCATGGAGACTCGGTGAATATCATCGCCCTGTCCGTGGATGAACGGGTGGAAGATCTGGACAGATTCTTCAGCAAGGGCGATATCAATCTGCCCGTGTACTGGGGTGATCAGGCCATTGCCGCCAAGTATAAGGTAGAGGCCATCCCCACGATGGTCATTTTCGACAAGAGTGGAAAGCAGATTTTCGCTCAGGCCGGAGTTTTTCCACATTCCATGCTTGTTGCCATGGTGAAAAAGTTGACAGAGCAGTAGATTTCATGATTCGCAAAGCACGCATTGATGACGTTAAGGCTATTCACGGTTTGCTCATGCACACCGATGAACATGATGCATTGGTTCTTCCCCGTTCGTTCAGTCAGTTGTATTCGCACCTGCGCGACTTCGTGGTTGCCGTGGACGATGACGACAAGGTCATCGGTTGTTGCGCTCTGAGTTTGATCTGGGAAAATCTCGCAGAAATTCGTTCTCTGGTGGTGCTTCCGGCGCATCGTGGCAAACAATTGGGCCGCCAACTGGTGGAAACCTGCCTGAGAGAGTCCGTGACACTGGGTATTTTGAAAGTATACACGTTGACCGAGGAAACGAGTTTCTTCGCTCATCTCGGCTTTGTCGAGGAGGGCATGGAGAGCTTGAACCAGAAGATATTTATTGATTGTCTCAACTGTCCGAGATTTCCGGACCATTGCAACGAAGTTGCCATGATTATAAACCTTTAACCACACATATTACGATGCCACACAAATTGACACCGTTCATTCCCGCAGAAAAAATAGCTGATCGCGTTAAAGTCATGGGCCGTGAGATTACGGACTCCTATGAAAGCGATGGACCATTGGTCTGCATCTGCGTGCTCAAGGGCGCATTTTTGTTTTTTGCCGATATTATTCGAAAGATTGACCGCGAAATCGAGGTCGATTTCGTTCGTCTGGCCAGTTATGGAACGGCCACATCTCGGTCCGAGGACATTGTTTTTTCTAAAGACCTGGAAGTTTCCATCGAAGGAAAAGACGTGCTGGTCATCGAAGATATCGTGGATACCGGCCATTCCATGGATTTCCTTTTACACGTTTTACGGCGGAGAAATCCAAAGAGTTTGAAAATTTGTGCACTTATTGATAAGCATGAGCGACGGGAAATGGACGTCTCCGTCGATTTTCCCGGTTTCAAGTTGAGCGACGGATTTATCGTTGGCTACGGTCTGGACTATGCTGAACGATACAGGGAGCTTGACGGAATTTATGAATTGTCCACGGCTTCCGATAGTTAACCAACCGGTTTTTTTGGAGATCGAAATATGATCGTCACCTGCCCGAATTGCGAGACCCGTTACAATCTGCCCGACGACAAAGTTCCTGCGGGTGGAACTAAGGTCAAATGCTCCAAGTGCGCGCAAGTGTTCAAGGCCGAACATCCTCCGGTAACGCCTGAAGAGGAAGTGGAAGCCCTCCTTGAAGAAGAAGGGCAGGGTGGAGACACCCAAGCCGGAGACGAGTTCGACGAAACTTTTGAAGATGTGGCCGCCGGTGTTCCTTCTGAAGAAACACCTGTCGAGCCGCCCGCAGACGAGCCGCAAGAGCCTTCGGCACCGGCTGTTGATCCTGCTGACGAAGTGGTGGAAGAGGATTTGCCGGATACCGACGACCTCTTTGACGATGCAGAAGAAGAGATGCCAGACCCGGATGAAGGGGCAGCACCGTCAGCTTTGGAATCAGATGATCTCGGAGACGACCTCTTTGCGGATATTGACGAAGACGAGGACTCGAGCGGGTTGTTTGAAGACGAAGAAGATGATGAAGATACCGACTCGGACGATCTTTTCGCTGATGACGACGATGACGAAGAGGATGAAGACGAGGACGATGCAGAGTCGGGCAGTGTCTTTGACGATTCCCTTTCCATTGACGAAGTACCTCAGAAAAAGGACGGCAAATCAATTGGTTGCCTGATTATCCTGTTGGTGCTCGCTCTCGGTTTAGGCGGAGCCATCTATTTCAAGGCATGGACATATATCGGTGTTGATTTGGGCGATATGTTCAAGAATGTCCCGTTTGTCGGTCAGTTGTTCATGGAGGAAACCGGTGGCGATCAGGAAGCTGCCCCCGGCGAATCCCCGGCAGAACGTGTCCGCAAGATCGAATTGAAAAATGTTAAACAGTACTACGTTCCGAATGAAAAAGTGGGTAATCTGTTTGTGGTCGAGGGGAAGGCTATCAACAAGTTTTCCTCTCCCAAAGAGCGGATTAAAGTTGAAGTCATTTTGTACGACGCGACTAATAATATTTTGACTTCCCAAGCGTTCCTGTGCGGTAACGTGCTTTCGCAATTCCAGCTTCAGGTTCAGACAAAGAAGGAAATTCAGGATGGTCTGTCCAGTGATGTTGGTATTTTGTCCAACAACACTTTTATCCGGCCTGAAGCATCCACGCCGTTCATGGCAGTATTCTTTGAGCCGCCTGAGGGAGTGAAAGAGTTTATGGTCAAGGTCGTGGATGTCGGCGATCCTGAGTAAAAAAAGACGAAACTTGAGCGGGAGGGTGGATACATCCTCCCGCTTTTTTGTTGGGTGATATTTTTTGTGATTATTTTTACAAATGGGTAAAAAAAAGATTGCAACCCGCTGCAAAGCATGTTTTTTTCAGTCCGGCGAAAAAGTGGCTAATGAGTGGCTTTTTCGGAAAAACCCATTGACGGCAATTGATGGCCTGTGCTACTTCTCCACCACTTGTGAAGGATTGCACGAATTGCCGATTCCGTTTATGTATCCTAACTGGAATGGCTGACAACAACTTTCACGGGATGTGAACATGCTCTTTTCAAAAGACGATAGGTTGGTACGTATCACACAATTGGGTGGTACTGCCGGAACAATGGGATTACACATTGTGTCGGCCATCATCGTCGGGCTCACTATCGGGTACTTTCTTGATGATTATTTCGGGACCAAGCCTTGGTTGATAATGATCTTTTTTTTAGTAGGGGTCATTTCCGGGTTCAAGATGGTTTTCGAAGATTTCAGAAAGCTCCAGAGGCGTGAAGAGGCAAAAAAGGCAAGTTCTTTGAAACAGGACGGAGAAAAAGGTGCTGGACGCGATTAACAAAAGGCTTGAGCGATGGCTCGTCAAGAGTGGATTCCCTAAGCCGGACGTACGTATCGTTGTCCGCAATCAGATTTATGTGTCGCTGGGGACCTCTCTAGTGATCATGCTGGTAACACTTCTTTCCCGATGGTCTTTAGCATATTCGGCGGGGGCGATAATCGCCTTGGTCAACTTCTGGACGCTTGCCCGCGTGGCTCAGACGTTGGTGTACGACGAAAAGCGAGGACCGTTTTTACTGTTTATAATATTTATGGCAAAGATGACTCTGAGCGGGCTGGCCCTTTGGTGGCTGATAGGAGTCGAACGTGTTCCCCATTGGGGGTTGATTTGTGGCCTCGGGACTGTGGTGGTCAACATCACAGCGACCGGACTGCATCAGCTGGGGAAAAAATAGCCTAGTTGCTTATAAGGAGGCTTGGATATGGGTTTTGCAGGTGGATTGGCACATCCTCTCTTATATATGGATATGCTCAAAAGCATCGGTCATTGGGGCGCCAGCGTAGAACATTGGCTCGGCGTCGAAAGCATCAACCATGTTTTGTACATGTGGTTGGTTATGGCTATCATTCTTTCTCTCGGTTTGCTTGTTCGCAGCCGTTTGCAGTTGGTTCCCGGCGGTCTTCAGAATCTCTTTGAGACCATATTCGGCGGCTTGGAAGACTTTGTTGTCTCCAACGTTGGCGAACAGGGCCGTCAGTTTATGCCGCTGCTGTGCACCATTTTCATCTTTATTCTGGGTATGAACTGGCTCGGTCTTATTCCGGGTTGTGATGCTCCGACCGCAAACATTAACACGCCTGCCGCCATGGCAATCATCGTGTTCTGTTTTTACCAATTCGTTGGTATAAAAAAATGGGGCTTTGGTTACATTAAGCACTTCATGGGTCCGGTACCTGCCCTGGCACCGCTCATGCTCATCCTCGAGCCGGTTTCTCACCTCGCTCGTCCTCTTAGCCTGACGCTTCGTCTCTTCGGTAATATCCGCGGTGAGGAAATCGTCCTGATCCTGATGTTCATGCTGGCACCCCTCGTTGGTTCTCTGCCCATGTACTTCCTGTTCATTTTGGCTAAGACCATTCAGGCATTCATCTTCTTCATGCTGACGATGCTTTACCTGCAAGGTGCTACTGAGCACGCTCATTAAGAGCCGCTCAACTTAATTCTGGGGAAATGGTCCTTGGACCAAAACATATTACGTGATCCATTTGGAGGATTAAAATGAAAATCGCTAAAATTCTGTTCACCACCATGGCTATGGTTCTGGTTGCTTCCACCGCTTTCGCTGCTGGCGATCCTGCTGTCATGTCCGCTAAAGCATACGCCACTGCCATCGGCATGGGCATCGCTGCTGGTCTCTGCGGAATCGGTCAGGGCATGGGCGTCAAGGGTTGCTGCGAAGGTATCGCTCGTAACCCCGAAGCTGGCGGACAGCTGTCCACCACTCTGATTCTTGGCCTGGCATTCATCGAATCCTTGGCTATTTACGCCTTGGTTGTTAACCTGATCCTGCTCTTCGTCGTCTAGTTTTAGACTTACGAAATGAATATTAAGGGAGGCTACGGCCTCCCTTTTTCAGCTCTACTCTCATTCAGGATCACATGTCCGCCGCTATTTTAAGCGGTAAGAGACAGGAAAAATGAAAAGCGAACATATCCCAAAAGCGACTATCGGCAGGTTGGCCGTCTATATTCAGGTTCTTGAGAACTTGTTGCGTGACGGTAATGAAGTTATCTCTTCCGAGAAACTGGCGCGAGCCTGTTCAGTCAACTCGTCACAAATCAGAAAAGACCTTGCCTATTTTGGCGAGTTCGGCGTGCGTGGCGTTGGGTACTACGTTCAAGAGCTGATTACTTCGATCAAGCAGTCGCTTGGTATTGACCGGCTGTGGAAATGCGCACTCATCGGCGTTGGTAATATGGGCAGTGCCCTCCTTCGTCATCACGATTTCGAGCGACGTGGATTCAAGATCTGCGCAGCCTTTGACTGCGACCCTGACAAGATCGGGTTGGAGTTTGAGGGAATGGAGATTGTGTGCCCCACGCATCTTAAGGAACAGGCTCCTGAGCTGAACCTTGAAATTGGTATTATTGCCACTCCTCCGGACCGCGCTCAGCGTGCGGCCAACCATCTTGTGGATGCCAATATTCGGGGAATCATCAATTTCGCGCCTTCACGTATTAACGTTCCTAAGCATATTCCTGTTGAGTATGTTGATTTCTTCGATCATCTCTACGGAATTGCCTTTCAGATCACTCTCGGTAGCGATTAGTAGATTTATTGAAGTTTGATTGCACCGTTGTTGTGCGAAGAACGTAAAAGCCCCCTGACAAATGCGTCAGGGGGCTTTTACGTGTGTGATTGTAAAGGCGGTTAGGCCTTGAAGCGGTAACCAACTCCTCGGATGGTTTCTATCCATGAGGCATAGGGGCCGAGTTTTTGGCGGAGTCGCCTGACGTGCGTATCGACTGTTCGGGAATATCCTTCGAAGTGCGTATCCCAGACAGTGTCGAGCAGATTATCGCGTGTCTGGACTTTTCCTGCGCCAGAAATAAGCACGGTCAGGAGTTTGAATTCCGTGGCAGTGAGTGAGGTCTCTTCATCGTCAATGGAAATTTGGTGTGCTTCAAAATCAATCTTGAGTCCCTCACGTTCCCAGAATTTGGGGGCGTTTGGTTCCGGGGCACCATGCCGGCGAAGTATAGCCTTTATGCGTAAAACCAACTCCCGCGGAGAAAATGGTTTAACGACGTAGTCGTCAGCACCAAGCTCAAGGCCTACGATCTTGTCGACTTCTTCTCCTTTGGCGGTGAGTATGATGACAGGTATGCGGGCCAGCCCCGGGTCGCCTTTGAGTTGGCGGCAGACCTCTAAACCGTCTGTGCCCGGCATCATGAGGTCGAGAAGGATAATATCTGGTTTGAATGCCTGAGCGAGGTTGAGTCCCAACTGCCCATCTTCTGCGGCCGCAACATCAAAACCTGCTGCTGACAGATTGTATTTGAGCAGTTCGCGAGTATCTCTGTGATCTTCAACCACCAAAACTTTTTGGGATGACACTGTTGGCTCCTTTCGGTGTAGTTCGGGTCTGCTATACCCTAAGCCGATAGGTATGTGTGTTACATCTGAGCGACAATTTAGCAACTTGCAACCATTTTTTGGTCGGTTTTTTTGCTGTGCACCATCAAAATATGATGTGAGTTTGTTCTGGAATGTGACGAGTACAACATGTTGAATTGACGAAAGAAGATTTATTTCTTTTATCCATAAAGCGGTTTGCAATCCGTGCCGATAGGACAAATAACGGATGAGAAATCACAAGGACGAATGGAGCAAAAGAGCTATGTACTATCACGGATTCGACAAGAAATTTCCTTCAGGCAGCAAATACTGGACAATGTACGATGACCAACTCATAGGCATGCTCTTTTCAAAGATTGTCAACAAGACCATGAGTGTCGAAACGCCGTCTGCTGATTCGGAAGAAATCGTGGATGAAATGGTTCAGAACTTATTCGATCTGTGTTTCTACATTAACAAGGATTTTCACGACTGTTAGTCGATTGTTTAATGTCATATCCATTTATGAAAAAGCCCGGATTGTCCGGGCTTTTTCATGTTTAATGACGCGTAAAGGCTTCAATACGATCATGGACGTTTTGTTTTATATTTTCATAAAACAGGGAATAATCGTAGAAGTGATAGACCCCTTCAGGGAATGATTCCAGATCGATTGAAACTAACTTCATGTCAGCGGGTTGGACAACAAGGCCAGATTCTTTGCTTTGGGCAGAGGTAAAGTGCGGGACTGTTGTCGTAGTCCCGTCATCATTGAAAAAGACAGAGCCGATGTTGCACTCAGCGGGGACAAATCCACCATCGATAGTCCAACTGAGTGGGTTTGTGACAATTCCGCCGGTGCGAATGGTCGGTGCGACACTCTGTTTGCCGGGAGCAACGGAATTATAGGAAATGAAGCACCCTGTTTGTGTCGCGTTTTTGCACATGTTCAGAGCTGGGTTATGAGCTAGATCGTCCGGTGTGATGGACCAGCCGATAATGTAGGCGGCAACTAGGTTCTTCTCTACTCCAAGTTGCCCCCAGTGCTTGATGAGAAGTTCAATCAGTATGTCAGAGCCTTGGCTGTGTCCGGCCAGAATGAAAGGGCGTCCCTGATTGAAGTTCTTCAAATAATAGGTGAACGCCTGCCATACATCTTCCATTCCATAGCTGATTAGGCTTTCGACATCTTTTTGCGGGAGCGAAAGCGCTGCCATGTTCATTTGGCGGTAAAGTGGGGCGTACAGGTTGGCCTGATTTGAGAAGACACTAGCCTGTGTTGTCAGTGACGTTGCGGCGGCCTTTTGCAACTGTGTGTTGTCCGGCGGCATAAGCCAATGGGTATCGTCATGGAGAATCGTCGGATAAACCCAGAAGATATCCACGGGGTGCGTGTTTGGGTTTTCCGGGAGTGAGAGCCAACTTGCGTGCTCAGTATAATCAGGCGCAGCCGGTACATTCTTGGCGGAGAAGGGCGGCAATTGCGTTCCGGCCAGAGCATGTGTGGCGAGCAAGAGAAGCGTTAGAGCAACGCTTATGAGTGTGGCAAGTCGGCGCATGGTTTAGTCCTCTAGGCAGAGTTTGACGGCCTCGATGACATCAGCGACATCGTTGTCGGTCAATTTGGCTGACAGTGGAAGGCTGACGGTTTGGCGTCCGAGGGCTACGGCGTGTGGAGTGTCTTCCAGCTTCCACCCGTAGTGTTCGCGGTAATAAGGATGCTCGGGAACAGCCAAATAATGAACGCCTGTACCAATATTTTGTCGTGTCATGCGCATGATGAACTCGTCACGGTCAATGCCACAGGGGACCGGGTCCAGCATCAGTGTGTACAGATGACGTGCATGGCGGGTGTTTGGTTCTTCGGGGGCAGGTTGACCAACTGTTAATGGTTTGAACGCTTCTTGATACATATCCCAAATTTCGCAACGGCGGATGAAGTTTTCTTCAACCCGTTTCAGTTGATGGATGCCAATTGCAGCTTGAATGTCCATCATATTGTATTTGAATCCGGCGTGTATCACTTCGTAATGCTTGTACCCGTCGTCAGAAAAACGTTTCCAGGCGTCAGCTGACATACCATGTAGTCCGAGAACCTTGACGTTTTGAATGTCTTCTTCGGTGCGAGCCATGACCATACCGCCTTCACCTGTGCAGACATTTTTGGTCACGTAAAAGGAAAAGCAACCGAAGTCTCCGAAGGTTCCGGCGTGTTGTCCTTTGTAGGTCGTCTCAATTGCGTGTGCGCAGTCTTCGACTACTTTGAGGTCAAATTCTTCGGCAAGGGCCATGATGGGGTCCATATCGCAGGAGCGTCCAGCAAAGTGAACGGGCAGAATCGCACGAGTGCGGCTCGTGATTTTTTCACGGATGCAGTCGGGGTCGATGTTCATGGTCCTGGGATTGATGTCTGCCAAAACAGGCGTGCATCCGGCATGAATAATGGCGTTAACCGAGGCGCAGAAAGTGAGGGGTGTGGTAATGACTTCATCGCCGGGTTTGAGGCCGAGAGCTACCAGACTCAGGTGCAGCGCAGCCGTGCAGGAGTTGCAGGCAGCGGCGTGACCTGAACCGAGGTAGGAGGAGAAGTCCTTTTCAAAGCGGGCTACTTTGGGGCCGGTGCCAAGCCAACCTGATTTCATGGAATCAACGACTTCATCAATTTCGGCCTGCTCAATACGAGGTGCACCGAATACCAGGAAATTATCTTTTGAACGAACGGGCATGTTCGCATTCTCCTTATATAGAGGTTGTGTTGAGGGGAGAAATATCAGATATCGGACGGGGGGTAAATGTATGCTTGTATGCTCGGAGTCGAGGATCAAAAGAAGTCACCCATTTGGCAAAATGGCCGTATTTATCCGAATGAGTAAGGTCTTCATATGTCAATTCCGTAAATCGGAGTGGCCTCGGAGTTGCGCTTTGGCTTTGCATTCGCTATGTAACCAACCCGGCCCAATCCCGGGTCGGATACGTAAGTTCTGATATGAGGTACCGCAAATGATCAGACCAGATTTCGAAAAAATGGACGGAATGATCCCGGCCATTGCACAGGACGCCGAGACCGGCGAAGTCCTGATGATGGCCTATATGAATGAAGAAGCATGGGATAAAACCCTGGAAACTGGCGAGGCTCATTATTGGAGCCGCAGCCGTAAGACGCTATGGCATAAGGGCGGTACCTCGGGCCATACACAGAAGGTGAAGTCTATCCGCATTGATTGCGACGACGACACTTTGGTGCTTCTCATCGACCAGATCGGCGGCGCGGCTTGTCACATGGGCTACCGCTCCTGCTTTTTCCGTGAACTCAAAGACGGCGAAGTCAAAGAATGCTCCCCCGTCGTTTTCGACCCCAAAGAGGTATATAAATAATGTCTGATCAATTTCTCCGACTCGGTGTTCCCAAAGGCTCTCTGCAAGACGCAACCTTGAAGCTGTTTAGAAAAGCTGGCTGGAATATCAAGCTGCACGATCGTAATTATTTCCCGGACATCGATGATGATCGTATCAAATGCTCACTTGCCCGTGCACAGGAAATGTCCATGTACGTCGAGAATGGTACTTTTGATGTCGGTTTGACCGGTATGGATTGGATCAAGGAAAACAAGTCTGATGTGGTTATCGTTGACGACTTGATTTATTCCAAGGTGTCCAATAGCAAAGCCCGCTGGGTGCTGTGCGTCAAGGGTGATTCCCCGTATAAGCGTCCTGAAGATCTGGATGGCAAGAAGATCTCCACGGAACTGGTTGGTTTCACCAAGGAATACTTTGCTTCCCAGAATATCAATGTGGACGTCTCTTTTTCCTGGGGCACCACCGAAGCCAAGGTCGTTGAAGACCTGTGTGACGGTATTGTCGAGATCACAGAGACCGGCACCACCATCAAGGCCAATGGATTGCGTATCATCGCTGAGTTGATGCAGACCAATACGCAGCTCATTGCCAACAAGGACGCATGGGAAGATCCCAAGAAGCGTAAGCTCATCAAGGAGATCAACCTGTTGTTGCAGGGTGCTCTCAAGGCCGAGAAAATGGTTGGTCTCAAGATGAACCTGCCCAAGGAAAAACTGGCTGATTTGAATGGTTCTTTGCCGTCCCTTAATTCTCCCACTGTGGCCGAGTTGCAGGATACCAATTGGCTGTCAGTTGAAATCATGGTTGAAGAACAGGTGGTTCGTGATTTGATTCCTCGTCTCGTCGAGTTTGGGGCAGAGGGGATTATTGAATATCCTTTGAATAAGGTTATTTAACGATAGATTTTGTTTTTTAAAATAAGAATGAAAATGCCGGAAGAAGCACTGCTTCTTCCGGCATTTTTTTGGTTTGCGTGCTTTCGTAATAAGGAAAGAGAAAAGAGGGACTTTTTTTGGGTGGGGGTTGCGTGCATCTGCAGTGAGGGTGTAAACGGAATTATTACAAAGGTTTCGCCTTTACGGCGACCTGCTTTTTTTGAGGCGAAAAAAAGGAGGCAAAAAACGCCTTTTCGTTGTGAACCTGATAACGGACCCAAGAGCCTGTACGCGACTTCACTGCCCGACAGGATTGTCTGTGGCACAGACTCGGTCGGGCTACATTTCGCCGCGCGGGACAGGCTCTAAGGCCCGTTATCAATTGTCCGTCGTTGTAAGGTTTTTTTGGGTGTAGGTGTTTATTTTTGATTTTAGGTTCTTTGTTAATCATCAATTTTTTTGGGTTTTCTATGTCGGCGAGATGAGTTTATTTTTATCATAGGTACTTATTTAAATTTCAAGTTCTTCGTTATCCATAAAGGGCCTTGGGGTGCTTCAGCACCCCAACAGCGCTCTCCTTCCGAAGACGATTTCTTTCCCGCCCAACCAGACGAAGACGGGACTTAGCCCTTGATCGGCGGCTTAGAAACTGACCAATCGAAGGAGGCGGCTTTCGTCAGGGGATGTGGTAATTTGTCTTAAACTGAAGTCTCACGGGAGAGGTAGGGCTTATACTTTTGACAGGGTGGAGCCGACTCGATTGGATCAGATTCTTGCCGCCAATCATGGGGGCGGCCAAGCTAGCGCAAGCGACCTTTTTTGCTCCTTTTTTGGGCGCTGCCAAAAAAGAAGGCCCGCCCGGCAGGGCATGGAAAGCCTTGGGTGCTTCAGCACCCAACAATGACTCTCGCCGAAGGCGCATTTTCAATTCTTCATCAGCTGCCTGAAAGCGCAGCCTTCCTTCTCTTCTTCATCTTCAAATTCAAGAATTCCACAAACAACGAAAAAGCCATGGCAAAATAAATATACCCACGATCAATATGTTTATGCATGCCTTCGGCCATAAGGAAAATACCAACCAACAGCAGGAAGGAAAAAGCAAGCATCTGTACTGTCGGGTGATTGGACACGAACTCACTGACCGGCCCGGCAAACAACAGCATCACAATCACCGCAATAACGATTGCAGCAACCATAACGCCAATATGCTGGGCCATACCCACGGCAGTAATAACCGAGTCGAGCGAAAAAACGAGATCAAGCAGAAGTATTTGGATAATTGCGCTAGTGTATGAATACTGCGAGCGAACATGTCCTTCCTCAAATCCTGGCCCTTCCAATTTATCGTGTATTTCATGCGTCGCTTTTGCCAGCAGAAAAAGTCCACCTGTCAGCAACACTACGTCTCGGCCGGATACAATCTGTTCGAATACGGTGAACAATGGTGCGGTCAATCCCATGATCGCAGAGATGGCAAGCAGAAGCGCGATGCGAGTAAACATGGCCAACCCGATGCCGAGCCGTCGGGCGGCATTTCTCGATGCCTCGGGCAATTTGTTGGTGACAACCACGACAAACACTATGTTATCAATGCCGAGCACGATTTCCAGACCGGCCAGCGTGATCAGAGCGATAAGGTTTTCCAGCGTCCATAATCCTTCAATCATATCTTCTCCTCGTCAGTATCTACCGGGTGTGTGGACGTTTTCATCAGTTCGATGGATGGAATATGGGTAAAAGTTGGCTGCACATTAACATTCAACACGGTAGATACCCGCCCATCCGTTAAGATTATTTCGAATCAGTCGACCATTTATTCCGATGTGTCGAAAAAATTCGTTCATACATCCAGCCGCCATATATTCATGGAAAAGTTGATGATGTTCCTTGCCTGCAATTCGTTCCACCAGACGGATGATCCAACCGGTCCACACTGCGCTGTCAGCAGGCGGGGCAAGGTAATCGGCAATGATGAGGCATCCTCCTGGGCGTACGACACGGCGAGCTTCTGTCACTATGGCGACACCGAGAACCTGTGGCTTTTCATGGAGGGCAAAACTGATGGTTGCAGCGTTGAAAGTGTTGTCGGGAAAGGAAAGATTTGTGGCGTCGCCATGAATGAACGTGGCGTTCGGCCGTTTTTTGCGAGCCACATCAAGCATGGTCCGGGAAATGTCTACTCCGGTGGTATTTATTCCAGAAGACGCCGCTATTCCGGCAAGCATCCCTGTGCCGCAACAGAGGTCCACCATGCAATCAACCTTTGCGAGTAACAGCGCATCAACTATTGCGGTGTGAATGGGACGTAGAGCGGGACCGACAATCGGGTCGTACAGCCTGGCTGTGCATCCGTATTCATCCATGGGTATTACCTGGCGTTTGCCTTGATCAATTTTTCAATACTTTCTTCGGTGACTCCGTGTGCTCGCAGGATATCCTGAAGCTCTCCGGTGGCGATCATTTCTGGTATCCGACGGTCGTAGATATCACGAAACTTGCGGCCTTCATCCGTGGGGGCGAATATTGGATGGGATTTCATGCTTGCAATATAGGTGATGTCAAATTCCGTGGATGGGAGCTTGGCTTCGAATATGGCCTCTTTGAGCAGCGTTTCGTCATCGATAACATAATCAATGTGTCCCCTGTCGAGCATCTGAATGGCGGAACTCAGGTCATAGGCCTGCCGAGGTTTGAATTTAACCGGAAACAAATGATCCATTTCGTATCCATGCAGATACGCGACTTTTTTCCCGGCCAAGGATTGTATCCCTTTGAATGTGTGTGTTTGAAGATAAACCGCCGCCAGATCATAAATGATAATAGCCTGCTTGCTCTGCAAAACTTTTTGGCGGGTGTCCTCAATGTCCAAGGTACAGTGGATGGTCCCGGAAAGAAGCTCGTCGATTGCGCGGTTGTACGGCAATTCCTGGTGAACAAGTTCATAGCCTTCTGTCTCGTATACGCGGATAAGTATGTCAGTGATCAGTCCCGTGTTTCCTTTTCTGACGGCACTACCGATGTATGGCATGCCGAAAATACAGGTTTTTGGAGCCTGCCATTCCGGGTAACCGGCTGCAAAGGACGTTGGGGGTATGACCGCCGTCAGAAGCAAGGTTATACATACGATTGTAATTATATTTCTTTTCACCTTTTCACTATTGGATAATTTGGCGTTGATGGCAACCAAAAAGGGGGAAGCTCATCCGCTCAGTTGGCAGCTAATTGATTAGCATGGTATGTCTACCTCAAAGAGGGGAAAACATGAAATTTTCTGGCGTGAATTTGCTTGATGAATTGGAACGTCCCGAATTGGCTGAACTCCGGGCTGTGTTTAATGAACGTTCTTTTTTCAAAGGCAATGTCATTTTTCGGCCTGATGAACCGGAGAACAGAGTCTTCGTCATCGCCAAGGGACGCGTCCGAGTCTATCTGGCTTATGAGGATAAGGAATTTACTTTAGCCATTCTTGGCCCTGGGGATTTGTATTCGACCCATGCAGGGTGTTTTATTCAGGCCTTCGAGGATGCCACATTGCTGGCTGCCGATGTTCAGTCCGTAAAACGGTGGATGGCCGAAGTGCCACTCTTTACGCGAACCATGGTCCGGGTTCTCGGCCATATTTTGCAGAATTCATTTTCTATTATTGGTGGCCTAGCTTTTAAGGATATTTATAATCGCCTTATGGAGTACATCCTTCGCGAAGTTCGTGACACAGGAGTGCCTGAAGATGGTGGCCTTGTGCTTAAATTTGATTTGACCATTGAGCAACTCGCGCAGCTCATGGGAGCTTCCCGACAGACTGTTTCTACGTTGCTCAACGATATGGAGCGTGCTGGTCTCATGGAAAAACGTGGGCGCGGAGAGTATCTCATCCCAGATGTGGATGCGTTGGAACGAGCTGTCGGCGAGTGATTGTTTTAAACAAGAAATAATCTTAAAATTAGCCTGGATATGAAAAATCCGGGTTATTTTTTTGTCTTTTTCATCTCATTTGTCGGCTATCTGACATACACAGGTATTGGAGCGGTGTATTCTCCCAATCAGAATAGGGTTTTCTTTGTGTAATCCTCCGTACGGGGCGTGGCTGCCGTTCGGGAAACCAGGGAAGGAGAAATGTATGGCTAAAGAACCGAGACCTATTGACGAACTGACTATTTGGGACGACGCGAAAGCAATGCTCAAAAAGGCCAGAAGGGAAGGCGTTGAAACTGTCCATGATCGTTTGGATCAGCAAACGCCTCATTGCAAATTTTGTGAACTTGGTACCACTTGTCGCAACTGTACCATGGGGCCGTGTCGCGTCAGCGAAAAGCGTCCCCGTGGAGTGTGTGGCGCAGATGCTGATGTTATCGTTGCCCGTAACTTTGGCCGGTTTGTGACGGGTGGCGCAGCTGGCCATTCCGATCATGGCCGTGATCTCATCGAGGTACTGGAGGCCATTGTCGAGGGCGAGGCTCCTGACTACAAGATTACCGATGAAGGCAAGCTGTTCAGGTTGGCCGGTGAAGTCGGTATTGAGACTGAAGGTCGTGAACTCATGGCCGTGGCTGAGGATCTCATGGAATGTTTCTTTGCCGATTTTGGCTCTCGCAAGAAATCTGTTTCGCTGCTGTCTCGTGTACCGGAAGTCCGCAAGGAAAAATGGGCAAAGCTCGGCATGACTCCGCGCGGTGTTGACCGTGAAATTGCCGAGATGATGCACCGCACTCATATGGGCTGCGACAACGATGCACCGAACACGCTTATTCACGCTGCCCGAACTGCTCTGGCTGATGGCTGGGGTGGTTCTATGATCGGAACCGAGCTTTCTGATGTTATCTTCGGCACACCCACTCCCAAGATGTCCACGGCTAATCTCGCGGTCATCAAGGAAGACAAGGTCAACCTGCTCGTTCATGGTCATAACCCAGTCGTCTCCGAGATGATTTTGGCCGCAGCACGTGAGCCGGAAATGGTGGCGCGTGCCAAAGAACTTGGTGCTACTGGTATTAATGTGGCCGGTCTTTGTTGTACCGGTAACGAGCTGCTCATGCGTCAGGGTATCCCCATGGCGGGCAATCATCTCATGACCGAGTTGGCGATTATCACCGGGGCTGTCGAGGCCGTTGTGGTAGACTACCAGTGTATTATGCCGAGTCTTGTACAGATATCCGGCTGCTATCACACCAAATTCATCGATACGGCCAACAAGGCGCGTTTCACTGGTGCCATTCATTTTGATTTCCAGCCGCGTACGGCCATGAAGCAGGCGCGGGAAATCGTGTCCATCGCTATTGAGGCCTTTGCCGAGCGCGATGCTGGGCGCGTGGAAATTCCCGGAGAACCCATCGAAATCATGACTGGATTTTCCAACGAAGCCGTGATTGAAGCCTTGGGCGGCACCCTCGATCCGTTGGTCAAAGCCATTGCCGATGGCGATATTCGTGGTGCGGTGGGTATTGTTGGTTGCAACAATCCCAAGATCAAGCACGACTCCCTCAACGTCGGACTGACCAAGGAACTGATCAAGAAGGATATCCTCGTCATCGTCACAGGATGTGTCACCACGGCCGCAGGCAAGGCTGGTCTTCTTGTGCCAGAAGCCATCGAGATGGCTGGTCCCGGTCTGAAGAAAATCTGTGGTGCGCTCGGTATTCCACCGGTTCTGCATTACGGTTCCTGTGTGGATAATTCCCGTATCATTCAATTGTGCGCTGCTTTGGCCAATGAGCTGGGTGTGGACATCTCTGATTTGCCCGTGGGTGCATCGTCGCCTGAATGGTATTCGGAAAAGGCTGCTGCCATTGGTCTCTATGCTGTGGCATCAGGTATTTATACCCATCTTGGACATCCGCCGAATATCCTTGGTTCCGAAACCGTTACCAATCTGGCTGTGTCCGGTCTGGAAGATTTGGTTGGCGCGTCCTTCTTTATCGAACCCGATGCGGTTAAGACCGCCGAAATGTTCGATGAACGCATCAAAGCCAAGCGTAAAGGTCTTGGGTTGAGCGAATAAGAATGCCTCCGGCGGCCGGGGGAAGGGGAGAAGTAAACCCTTTGAAAAGGGTTCTCCCTCTCCCCTTTCACCGGACCCCCATCCTCTTTCCTTTCCTAAACTTTTTGTGCGCCTGCGGCGAGGGTTAGGAGAGCGAAAAGGTGAGGTGTGAATTTCCATTGGTGCAAAATTGCATAGAGTTAAAAGAGTCGTATTTTCGTGATACCCCGCGAAGCGCGACAAAAAGTTTAGGAGATTCTTAAGAACCTTTTCCAAAAGGTTCTTAAGCCGCCGGAGGCACATTCATGAAAATAGCATTTGCCGGGAAAGGTGGGGTTGGTAAAACCTCGTTGGCAGCGTGGACTGCCGACTGGCTGGCCCGGAACGGGAAGAATGTCTGGTTGGTGGATGCGGATACCGCGTTGTCGCTGGGGCAGGCCTCTGGCGTGGCGTTGGATCAGTTACCGCAGCCACTCATTCAGCGAGAGGATTTGGTGCGGGAACGTATTCATGCCGGGGGATTTCTGAATTTGAACCCGGACGTCGGAGATCTGCCTGAAGAACTGGCCGTGGATGTGCCGTTGGGTGGAGAGCCGGTTGCCGGCATGGCACCGGGGCGCAAGCGGCTTCTCGTTATGGGTGCCGTGACCAATGCGGGCGGCGGTTGTGCCTGTGACGCCAATGCGTTGTTAAAGGCTTTGTTGGCGCATATTGTCATGGATCGGGACGAGTGGGTTTTGGTGGACATTGAAGCCGGTGTCGAACATCTGGGACGTGGAACCGTGACTCACGTGGATGGATTGGTGATTGTGTCCGAGCCGTCCATGAGGAGTCTGCAGACCGGTGCCGAGGTGGGGCGCATGGCTTCTGATCTCGGATTGACCAATCAGGCTTTGGTCCTCAATCGACACGCAGGTGGACAACCACCGGATTTGGACGGTTTGCCGGAGTGGTCGCTTTCCATTCCTCCACTTAATGGATTAGTGGGACGACAGATGACGGATGCCTCAGTTTTGTCATTGCCGGAAGTCGATCGTCTGGATGGATATATTGAGGAGCTGCTTAGTCGTTTGAGTCCGTAGTCCTCTGCGTGCCATAAATAGTTTTTTAACAACGCCGGATGTGCTTTTATGCATGTCCGGTGTTTTCTTATTTAATAATTGAACACCTTGGTTTTTTTCTGCGATATTTGAAATTCGTCAAAGAACCTATGGAGTGTGCACTTGATGGATCATAGTATCGTTTTTGATTTTTTCCTTTTGGGCTTCGCTGTTGTCATTACTTTTTTTGTCGTGAGCTTCATAAGAAGGCGCGAAGACGAAAGACGGCAGCGCGCGAAGAATCTTTTTTTGCAAACATTGATCGATAATATTCCGAGTCCGGTTTTTTATAAAGACATGGAGGGCAAATATCTTGGGTGCAACAAGGCTTTTCGTGTCATGCTTGGACTTGAAACGAGTGAAATCGTGGGCAAGACCGTCTTTGATTTGGCTCCGAGAGAATTGGCAAGAGTATATAAAAAAGCGGACGACGAACTTTTCGCTGTAGGCGGTGAACAGCGGTATGAAACACAGTTGAAGTCTGCTGATGGGACGTTACATGAAGTGTTTTTTACGAAATCTTTGTTTCAGGATGCAGCGGGAAATACAGCTGGATTGCTCGGTGTCATGCTCGATATTACTGATCGTAAGAGAGTCGAAGAGGCGTTGAGACTGGCGCATGATGAATTGGAGCAGCGGGTTGAAGAGCGGACTGCCGAGTTAGCGGCAACCAATCTTTTTTTAGAGCGTGAAATTAAGGAACGTATAAAGGCGGAAAAGGAAAGTCGTGCCAAGAGCGATTTCCTTAATTCAGTCATTAATTCCATCAATCATGGGCTCGTCGTTATTGATATTGAGGACTATACCGTCAAGCTTGCCAACTCCGCGGCCTCTGAAGGACGCTTGGTGGAAGATGTCTGTTGTCATAAGCTTTTGCATGACAGTGACATGCCGTGTGGAGAGAATATTTGTCCGGTGCATGTCGTCAAGAAAACGAAAAAACCTGCGGTTGTACAGCATGATCATATCAACCCTGATGGCTCTGTGTCGTATGTGGAAATCCACGCTTATCCTGTGTTCGATGAAGACGGGAAGTTGATTCAGATTATTGAAAATATCATGGATATAACATCGCGCAAGCGAGCTGAGCAGGCCATGCTTGAAGCCAAGGAGATGGCGGAAACCACGAGCCGTCTCATGTCCGAATTTCTCGATATGGTATCGCATGAATTGCGGACTCCAATGACATCAGTGCAGGGATTTGCCAAGCTTATTGACAAGACTGTCGGAAACCATTTTGAACCGCTGGCAGAAGGTGATGTACGGTTGGCGAAGCAGGTCGGGCGAATTAGAGGTAACCTCGGTATCATTATATCTGAAAGTGATCGTTTGACGGAACTTATCAACGATCATCTTGATTTGTCGAAGTTGGAGTCTGGGCGGGTCGAATGGCGTAACGAGAAGATTCTTCCGCAGGAATTGGTTGAGCGGGCGCGGGCGGCGACACATTCACTTTTTCATGATGACGCAGTTGATTTGATGGTTGAAGTGGAGAAAGGTCTACCTCAATTCAATGGGGATTCTGACAGATTACTCCAAGTGTTGATAAATCTTATCTCCAATGCCGTGAAGTTTACTCCTGAAGGTGATGTTACCTGTGGCGTGACGAGGCGGGATAATGGTCTTCTGTTTTGTGTTGCTGACACCGGAATAGGTGTTCCTGAAGATCAGCATGAGCTCATTTTCAGCAAGTTTAGCCAATTGCAGACTCGGAAGAGCGGCAAACCCTCTGGTACAGGCCTTGGCCTGCCTATTTCGCGTGAAATCATCAGTCATCACGGTGGTGAAATCTGGGTTGAAAGCCAGCCTGGACATGGAAGTCGGTTCTGTTTTTCAGTCCCCATCAAATAGAAACATTATTTTATATGAGAAAAGGCCTGCGATCATGTGATCGCAGGCCTTTATGTGTGCATATTTGGATAGGATTTAGGACTCGTGAGAGCCGTTTGATTCCATCGCAATGTCGCCTATTTCATGCAGAGCCTTGCCTCGCGCTTGTGCCAGCTTTTTCCATTTGCGTTTTTCCTTTTTCAGCGCTTCGATTGTATGCAGCAGGTTTTGGACCGTGTGGGCTGGATAGCCGTGGGTGGCCCGGTTTCCTCTACGTACTTCTTCATCGTTGCGCTGTCGGATCGCAATAAGCTGGTTGGCGTCAAGAATCATTGGCTCTCCTCATGGCCGAGGGCTAGGCGGTTTTGCAGAAGGTTTTCTGCGAATATTCGAGGCGTTCCTTGTATTCTTCCTGCTTGCCCTTGTTCCAGCGACCAACAGGGCGGTAGTAACCGACCACACGGGTGTAAACTTCGGTTTCCTTGTTGCAAGTGGGGCATTCGAAATGCTCACCGTAAATGTACCCGTGATCTTCGCAGACCGAGAAGGTGGGTGTAACCGAGATGTATGGAATCTTGGTTTTGGTCATGGCCTTGATCAGGAAGTTTTTGACACTCTCTTCGTCGGGAGCGGCTTCACCAAGGAAGGTATGGAAGACCGTGCCACCATTGTACAGGGTTTGCAATTTATCCTGATGCTCAAGGGCGAAGAATACGTCTGAGCTGGAACCCACTGGCAGCAACGTGGAGTTGGTGTAGTAGGGGGTATCGCCACCAGAGGTGTAGATATCGGAGTACAGTTCCTTGTCGATCTTGGCCAGACGGTAGCAGGTGCCTTCGCCGGGTGTCGCTTCAAGGTTGTACAGGTTGCCGGTTTCTTCCTGGAACTTGACGACCAGGTCGCGCAATTGATTGAGGGTGCGCTGCATCAGACGGGAGCCGGACTCGGTGTCCACACCTTTGCCGAGCAGATTTACGCATGCCTCATGACCGCCGATAAGACCGATGGTCGAGAAGTGACCCTTGAAACCGTTTTTCAGGTAGCGGCGAGAGAATGGGAACATTCCGGCGTTCAGGTTCTTTTCCACGACCTTGCGCTTGAATTCCAGAGATTCGCTGGCGAGATGTGCATATTCGTTGACGAGGTCAAAGAAGTCTTCTTCGTTGTGTGCCAGATAAGCGAGTTTTGCCAAGTTTAAGGTGACAACGCCGATGGAGCCGGTCAGATCACCAGCACCGAACAGGCCGCCGGTTTTTTTGCGGATTTCACGCAGATCCATCTGCAGACGACAGCACATGGAACGAACATCTTCCGGGTTGAGGTCGGAGTTGATGAAGTTCTGGAAGTAGGGCGCGCCGTATTTGGCGGTCATCTGAAGGAGCAGTTTGCCTTCCTTGGATTCCCAGGGGAAGTCCTTGGTCACGTTGTACGTGGGGATGGGGAAGGAGAAGATGCGGCCATCGGCATCGCCTTCGAGCATGACTTCGAGGAAGGCCCTGTTGATCATGGCCATTTCCTCGGCGTATTCGCCGTAGGTGGAATCCTGCAACTGGCCACCGATGATGATTGCCTCGTTGGCAATGTGGGACGGCGGGACGAAGTCGAAGGTAAAGTTGGTGAACGGGCTTTGACCGCCCCAGCGGGACGTGGCGTTCAGGTTGTGCAGCAATTTCTGGATCTGCTGCTTCACGGTCTCGTAGTCCAGTCCGTCGTAGCGGATGAACGGGGCGAGGTAGGTGTCCACGTTGTTGAACGCCTGTGCTCCGGCCCATTCGTTCTGGAGAGTGCCGAGGAAGTTGACGATTTGTCCGCAGGCTGCATCAAAGTGCTTGGCCGGTGTGGATGAACAACGGTCGCGCAGGTTGAAGCCTTCCAGCAACAGGTCGCGCAGGCTCCATCCTGAGCAGTAACCGGCCAGACCAAAGGAAAGGTCATGGATGTGGAAGTAGCCGTGAGTGTGGGCCATGCGGACTTCTTCAGGGTATTTTTCCAGCATGTACCGCGCTTGAACCGCGCCAGCCATGTGCAGAATGAGTCCCTGATAGGAGTGGACCATGTTGGAGTTTTCACTCACACGCCAGTCCACGTTGTCGAGGTAGCTTTCCGTGACACCGGAGATGTCCAGATAGGCCTCGTTCTGTGTGCGCAGTTCCCTGCGTTTTTCTCTGTATATGATGTAGCGTTCAGCGACCTTGTACAGGCGGGCTTCCATGAGCACCTGCTGTACAGTATCCTGCACCTGTTCCTGTTCTGGAACATCAACGCCGTCGAGCTTTTTTTCTACTTTTCCAGCCAGTCGGCTGGCGAGCAGCGGGTCTTTGATGCCGCTTCCTTTAAGTGCTTTGAAAATGGCGTCACCGATGCGTTTGGTTGACCATGTTTCGATACAACCATCACGTTTTTGAATCTGAATTGGCATAAATTTCCTGTGGCAAACAGTGGGATGCGGATGAGATCGACACCGAGGATTGTCGGCGTCGCATTGTTTGCCCCGTTGCCGTTGTGATTGACGCGGCAGGACCGCTGAAAATCAGGCAACTATGTTGTCTGGTATGAACTTTCTTGTCTGTAAACGGGCTCCGCGGACCGTCACCGACAGAAACGCTTCAGGTAGGTCTTCTGGCTCTCCCCGTTCGTTCCGCCTTCCCGCTAAAGCAGTGGCTTGATGGAACAAAATACAAGAGGATTACAGCGGCGGGACCGCTCCGGCTTTACACCGGATTCCCTGTTATGGCCTACCGGCCACCTGAAGGACATCGTGATTTGGAGAACCTATCTGAAGGTCGGATTGAGTGCAAGACTGAAGCGCGAACAATCCGTCATCTGTATTTGGTTAGACACTTTTTATCATGTCAAATAAGAGGAGAGTGAATCCATTTTTTCCCATAAAGAAAAGCTGATTAACTCAAGAAAACCAACCATCCGGTTTGGGTGGTTGGCCTTTATTTGTCACTATTCGGTTTATTAAGATCAACACCATTATCTTTTGTTATTCCCGTAGTGTTTTTTTTAAGCTTTCGACTTCAGTATTATTTAACAAGTTGACGATTGTGATCAGGTAAAGCGACAAAACATAACTTAAGCAAACCAGAGGGGCGGCTACGAGGGCCATTGCTGAATACATTGCTGCTAGCT
The DNA here is from genome assembly GCF_027923765.1 of Pseudodesulfovibrio nedwellii. Lineage (NCBI taxonomy): Bacteria > Pseudomonadati > Thermodesulfobacteriota > Desulfovibrionia > Desulfovibrionales > Desulfovibrionaceae > Pseudodesulfovibrio > Pseudodesulfovibrio nedwellii. Next base: position 2,754,116 of record NZ_AP026709.1, read on the forward strand.
TATTAAGAGAATGAATAAATAGTTCTGAAAAACCTATAATGAATATTGTACAGACATAATATTTAAACTTGTATTTACGTCCATGTGTGCTCGTGGCGGTCTTATATAAATAAGGTGCAATTAAGCAGTATGTTAATGAATACACGACCACCATTAAAATTCTAAGTAGAACGCCAGTGTCTACAATTCCCGATAGTATATATGATGCGAGAATTGACAATGCCATTATCAACAAGTGAATGGATGAGTAGAGAATAATAGTAAAGAATGATATTCCAGAAAATCTGAAGAGGCTGTCATTTTTGATATTTCTCAATACGCAAATTAGATAAGGAGACGTTGCAACTGCTGCGACAACAATTGATACTGTTAAGTCTCTAAATATGAACATAGCAACAACGCATACTAGCGATGTAAATACAATGCTTTTTTTGTTGTCATATAAAATTTTCAACATATTCAATACTCCTATCCCAACTTTTTTTTATACTCATCCAATATATAACACGGGCTGAATACATTTTCGGCCCGTGTTATATTTAATATTTCTTATTTTTCCCTTTTTGTATTTTTTCTAGATTTGAGTCGACGGTATCAATATACCATTTCCCCGCCTCTGGTATCTTTTTAACGCCCTTTTCCAAGGCATCCAGTACTCCTGGCCCGCCTGTCATAACGTCTTCGGCAACCCATTTGCCGATTGAATTAACTGCCGGTATGTACTGTGACCATGCCAGTAACGGGTTCAGTCCGGTTGTATCTAGGTTGTTCACCGGATCATCCAGACAATACCCATACCAGTCGGGATCGCCGCCCTTGTCGCCTATGGGGTCGGGCGCAGTCCATCGGCCGGTGTTTACATCGTAGTCCCGCCAGCCGAATCGGACAAAACCGAGGTCTCGGTCGTGCAGTCCTCCGGCAAAGCCTATGGGAATTCGAAGATTTGGATTGGTGTCTTCGATGATGCCGCCAAATGGGTCGTACAAGAGATTCTTTATCACATTGCCTTCCGGGTCGGCAACAACGCGTAAATTGCCTATCTGATCGAAGAAGAGGTAGGTAATCATTCCATCGTCTCTACGCATGGCATATGGGGTGCGTTTTTTGTCTTCATAGGCCAATTCATATTCGTGTTTTCCATCGTGAAAACCGGCAAGACGCATGAAGTCGAGCCATGCGTATGCTTCCACTAATTGGCCATTGAGGAGTTTGCCGGTTCGCTGTCCATTTTTATCATGACGATACGTGAAGGTCTGATTTTGGTTTTCGATTTCAGTTTTAAGCAATCGATAGTCAGGCGAATAGGTATACAGTGTGTATGTGCCCTTATTTGACCAGATGGATCGGAATCCCTTTTCGTCGTGGGAGTATTGGTTTCCCCCGGCAAGCATGAGCCGGTTGTCGGAAGTATACTGGTAGTCTCGGTAATTCGGGCCAACTGTGGCGGGGAAATAATCCCGAATGCGGCGACCTTGTTTATCGTAATGGCACTGGCTGATAAGCCTGCCGTCCAAGTAAGCTTTGAGAAGATGGCCTTCGGTGTCATACGAGTACGTCCAGACGCCGGTGTTGCCGGCCACATGTTCGTCTTTTTCGACAATGCGACCTTCTTTGTCATATTTGAGTCGATAGTTGTAGGGGGGCTGCACTTTTACCTCTCTGATTTTGTTCCCGGGAATTATTCTCGGGAATCAAAATCAGTATACCCTCGGTTTTTTGTAAAACCGTATTTTGTGAACGAATGTAGTGTAAATACGGGCTATAGGATAAAATAAGCACTTGACAGGGGTGGGAACCGTGCCTCGCTCAGAGGGATTTTTAAGTACTATTGGGGGAGGGTAAATAGTTTCACAAATGGTATCCGTCGAAAATTATCACATCCCTCAACAGACTTATCAGTTGACTCCCCTTAATATATTGGTCATAGAGCACGCCGCTTGAGAGTTCGCATATTTATGGGCGCCAGTTCGACGTTCCTGTTTTCAGTCCTTCGTCTTGTTCTTCATAATGTATCGCTTCCATTTCAGCTGACAGCCTTACCCGGCTCGCCAACTATGTTTGCATCTGGGAATTTCCCGGTGCTTTTCCATTGCTGTTGCCTTTGTTCGTAACATCAATATCATTCGAGTATTCCAGAGGATTTTTTGTGGAAACAAGCCACTCTTTTGTCGCAAAATCGGAAGGCAGTGCCCAAGCCGATATTTTTTCCGGGCTGACCGTAGCTCTGGCCCTTGTCCCCGAAGCCGTTGCTTTTTCGTTTGTCGCTGGCGTGTCACCCATGGTCGGTCTGTATGGCGCATTCATGATGTGTTTGATTACCGCCGTGCTCGGTGGGCGTCCGGGCATGATTTCCGGTGCTACAGGCGCTATGGCCGTTGTCATGGTCAATCTTGTGCTTGAAGGTAACGCCCTTGGCGGAGCCGGTTCACATGCCGGCCTTCAGTATCTTTTCTTCACGTTGCTGATGGTCGGGATCTTTCAGATTCTCGCGGGTGTCTTTCGTCTCGGCAAATTTATTCGCATGGTGCCGCGATCCGTCATGATGGGTTTTGTTAACGGACTGGCGATCGTTATCTTTTTGTCTCAGTTGAAGATGTTCCAAACCGGTGGCGAGTGGTTGCAGGGTGAGCCTCTGTGGATCATGGCCGGCCTCGTGGCTTTGACCATGGCAATTTTGTATGCCGTTCCTAAAGTTTACAAGAAGGCCCCTGGTGCGCTCATCGCCATTATTTCCGTTTCGCTGTTGGTTATCTTCAACCATATCGACACCCAGACCGTGCTTTCTTTTATCCAAGCTAATGGCGGTTCCGGCATCAAGGCAGGACTGCCGACATTTGCCATTCCGACCGTGCCCTTCACATGGGAAACCCTTGTGTTCGTCGTTCCCTATGCGCTCATTTTGGCGGCTATCGGGCTGATCGAGTCACTGATGACTCTGTCGCTTATCGATGAGTTGACTGAGACTCGCGGGTCCGGCAACCGGGAGTGCATGGCGCAGGGAGTCGCCAACTTCGTCAATGGAATGTTCGGAGGGATGGGAGGTTGTGCCATGATCGGGCAGAGCATCATCAATATCACCTCGGGCGGGCGAGGGCGTCTGTCCGGTATTGTTGCGGCAGGTGCATTGCTGTTCTTCATTCTGTTCACGTCACAATATATAGAACAGATTCCCATTGCCGCTTTGGTCGGCGTGATGTTCATCGTGGTCATCAAGACCTTTGCATGGAGCACGTTCAACATCATGAACAAGATTCCCAAATGGGACGTACTGGTTATCGTGTTGGTGACTGTACTGACTGTGAAGTACGATTTGGCCATCGCGGTTATTTGTGGTGTCATTATTTCGGCCCTGATTTTTGCTTGGAAGAACGCTCTGCGAATTCGCGCTCGGAAAATGGTGGATGAACACGGAATCAAGCATTATCAGATTTACGGTCCGCTGTTTTTCGCCTCTACCGCGCTTTTTCTGAGCAAGTTTGACGTGATCAACGACCCGGATGAAGTCATCATCGACTTTCAGGAATCCCGGATCATGGATCAATCAGCCATCGAAGCCATTAATAAGATTGCCGCGTTGTATCATCGTGCAGGCAAGTCCGTTCATCTTTGGCATCTCAGTGCCGATTGTATTCGTCTCATCAAGCGGGCTGAAAAAATCTGCGTTGTGAATGTGCTGGAAGATCCGGACTATTTTGTCGGCATAGATGATTACCGGCAATATCAGGAAAATCTTGAATTTGAATCGTTGTAAGATGAAGGCCTGAGGCCTGCAAAAAGATCAGATTTTGACGAATGAAAAATATACGTCGGGTCTGATCTTTTTTTGTGCTTTGCTTTCAATCCTTTTCAGGCGTTTGTATGAAAGATAAATCAAGAATCCTGTTGTCTTGGCTATACGTCAGGCGTAGGTATGTTTTTAATTGCAGGGTGTTCTTCGCGTTATGCCCTGTGAAGGGAATCTGGAGTTCTCGTCCAGACGTTGCGTTATGCGGTGTAACTCCGAATGGCCGGATGCTGATGTCGGCAGTGAGGCGTTACAAAATGTCAACGCGCCAATTTCTTTATTAAGGAGTCGCACATGCGAAAACTGATGCTCTCTACAATTCTTGCTCTCTCCTTCATGCTGTCTTTTTCTCTTCCTGCTCTTGCAGGCAGCCCAGTTAAAACATTGCCTGGAGATATCACACTTGCTCAAGCTCAGACCATTTTGACGGCTGCGCTCAAGAAGGCCGAGGCGATCAAGGTTCCGATGAATATCGCCATTGTTGACGCCGGTGGTAATCTCAAAGCCTTCTATCGTCAGGAAGACGCCTTTATCGGCAGCATTGACATCTCTATTAAGAAAGCAGTCACGGCTCGTTACTTCAATATGCCCACTCGCGCTCTGGGAGCCGCTTCTCAGGTTGGAAAATCCCTTTACGGTATTGAAGTCAGCAATGACGGCCTGATTCTCTTTGCCGGAGGCGTTCCGCTGGTGGATGCAAATAACGTTATCATTGGTGCAATCGGCGTGAGCGGTGGCAGTGTTGATGAAGATGAAAGCGTGGCCATAGCTGGGGCTGCAGTCATCAAGTAGTGTATTATTGGTCGTCAGTGCGCTGAGGACCGTGTTCGAAATATGTACGGTTCCAAACCGGAAAGGGTGATCCTTTCTAGGGTGGAACCGTCTCTTTATTTGGTTGAGATTGGTATGATATGGTGCATGTTGGGTGATCAACTGTTGTATCTCGTTTTTTGACAGGGCATACGGAAGAGTAACGAATTGCCGTTGTCGGTGGTATTTTATGTCTATATGGAATGTGTCGTTACAGGCGAAACGCTTGATGCAACAGGCTTCCGGCAGTTTACAACTATCATGATCTCCGGTAGGAAAATGACGGCTTACCAACAATAAAGACACACTATGAATGAATTCCATTTTCGTACCCGCGACGACCTTTTTTTCACCTTGTGTGTGATTTTGGGGTGCCTTTGTGTGTGGCCGATTTCTTCGGCCCGGGCCGACACCCCTTCCCCGCTTGTGATCAACGAGGTTTTCGTTGATGGATCGTCAAATTATCCCGACTGGATAGAGCTGTATAATAGAGGTGATGTACCTCTTTCGCTTAAGGGATATATCCTGACGAAAAATGTTGAGGAACAACAGTGGCCTATTCGGGCGGATTTTGTTTGTCCTCCGCGTGGCTACAAAGTCTTTTATTGCGACAAAAAAGACCGCTACGATCATACCTCTTTCCGGCTGACCAGTGTCACCGGAGAAGTAGGGCTTTTTTCTCCCGAAGGCGAACTGATTGATTCCGTTTCTTACAATGATCTTCCGCGATTTACCTCGCTGGGTAGATGGCCCGATGGTGGCGATACTTTTTATATTCACGCCAGCCCAACTAAAGGGAGCGCTAATCAGGAAAGTTTGGTTCTCCTCGCCGTGGACACAGATATTCCCATCCTCTTTTCCCCTCCCGGAGGCCAGTACGAGGACGTGGTCGAACTGAATGTCTCAGTTCCGGAAGGCATGCAGGTCCGATATACCACGGACGGCACCATCCCAGAGGCTACATCGCTTCTTTTGACCGGTTCCATTTCCCTTTCGGAAACGACCGTTATTCGGGTTGCTGCAGTCTCGTCGGAAGGGAAGGTTCTTGCCCGAAAGATCAGCTCCTACATTGTGAATGAACCGGGAAATCTTCCTGTGGTTTCTGTTGTCACGGCTCCGAAAAATCTGTGGAACTCGGAAATCGGTATATATACGGAGGGCGATTCGCCTCAAAAAGGTGAAAGCTTTGCACCAAACTGGAGTAATAACTGGCGTAGGCCGGTACATATAGAGTTCTTTTCAGCTGTCGAGAATTGGTCGGTGGACGGTAAAACCCGCATTTTTGGTGGGGCTTCTCGTGGTCGGCCACAAAAATCCTTTGCCGTGTATACAACAAGCAAAAAGGAACCGTACGGTCTTCAGCGTCAGCTTTTCCCTCACGTTGAAAGGGAAAACTACGCCGGTTTCATTCTTCGTAACGGCGGCGACGCTTGGCTGCGGACACAGATTCGGGACGCGTTCATTCAGTCTTTGGTGGAAAACCGGGTTGCCTGTGATACCATGCCTTACCGGCCTGTTGTCGTATATCTCAATGGCTCCTATTGGGGTGTCTACGGGCTGCGGGAATTCATGATGCGTAAGAATCTGCTTGCTCGCCATGATTTACCCATTCAGCGTATTTCCCTGATGGACGGCGGAGGACAGGTTGCCTCGGCAAAAGGACCTTTTGCCAACATGGGGCCTATTCCGGTCGAAGGAGATTATAAGCCTGCCTTGTCGCAGTTGGATGTTGATGCTTTTCTGGATTATCTGGCAGTGGAGTTGTATTCCGGCAATCCTGATTGGCCTGACGGAAACATCAAGTGCTGGCGACCTGAGTCAAAAGAGATCAAATGGCAATGGATACTTTTCGACCTTGATCGGGGGTTTAACGGCAAGCGCGGAAAAGGCCCGGAAGTTGATCCGTTTACAAAGCTCTATCAACGGCAGGGCGGGCGCGGTCTCATGTTTGCGCAGTTGGCAGAAAACACGCAGTTTGTTAAAGATTTTTGTGGGCGCCTGATTGTACATATGCTGACCACCTTCGATCCTGACAGATCAATGGCTATTCTTGATCGTATTGCCGGTGACATTCGTCCTGAAATGCAGCGACATATCGATCGATGGCGGTGGGACTGGAAGCCGGACAGACTGTTCATGACTGTGGGCGATTGGGAACAGAACCTTGAAGGCCTTCGCGAGTATTGTCGACAAAGACCACAGGCCATGCTGTTGATTCTTGATAAACGATTTGCTGTTGGTAAACCGGTATATACGAAGATACGCATTGATAAGCAGGGTGAAGGAATGATCGTTGCGGAGGGTGTCCCGCTTAATGACGGCATCCTGCAGGGGCTTGTCCCTGAAAATATGGAGATTACCATCTCTGCAATTCCGGCCCCCGGATATATTTTTGCGGGTTGGAAAATGACCCCGGGCATTAAGCAGCCACAAATACACATACAGGCAGGCAAGGCATTTACGGACTGTGCCCTGTTCAAGCCGTCTATAGTCCAAGAGCAACATAATGAGTAATACTTTTTCGTTTATGGGCAGTAAAACCCGTTTCCTCGGTTGTCTGGTCGGAGCGGTGTCGGCGGCTTCATCTTTTGCCATCAACAATGCGGCCAGCCGAGGCGATTTGTCCCGTTTGCTGAATGAACTGCCTGTTGCCGTGGGAATTGGGCTTGTTCTCGGAGTCGTCTACTTCGTGGCTATGCAACGGGTGTTGCCGAAGTTGGCTCAGGATCAGGTTGATGAAATCTGGTCCGGGTTGACATGGTTCAACATCAGCGGCTTGTCTCTTTGGGCAGGGATATTGCCGATTCCCACTCAGTATATTGAATTTTGCGTAGGGTTTGTTTTTAGCGGTGGTTGTGCGCGGTTGGTGGCTTCCGTTTACACTGTTTTTGGTGCCTCCCTTTCCAATCGTAAGCGTTTCGCCAATACTTTTGTGATGCTTGCCTTGACGATTATGCTTGTCATTTCCGTGGTCAAGGCGTCCCTCGCTCTTTCCCTTGGTCTTGTTGGTGCTCTTTCCATTATTCGCTTCAGAACGGCCATTAAAGAACCGGAAGAGCTTGCTTTTCTCTTTTTCACCGTCGCCATTGGACTGGGATTCGGTGCCGGAAAATTCGGTATTACTCTGGCTGCCTTCTGGGCTATCTGCATCGGTTTCATTTTGTTCCGTAAAATTCGAGCAAACAAACATATGGAAAATGCGTATCTCGTGACTCTGTATGGTCCCGGAAAAGACCTACTTTCTTCGGTCTCGAGTTTTCTGGACAAGAATGAGGTGGCCTATGAGTTTACCCGTCTTGAGACAAGCGACACTTCAAGTCATGTCAGCTTTCTTGTGGAGATCAATACCATTCAGATTCTCGAAGTGCTGGGGCAGCAATTTCGGGAGCAATATCCCGATGCCAACATGACGATTGTTCAGGCAAGGAATCTTATCTAATGAACACGGCCAGCACGGACGGAACCCGTTCCTGTCGCTATGAAAGGAAGTTCATTGTTCCGTTGCATATGGTGCAGAATCTGGCCTCGATTTTGCGGTACAGCAGTTTTGGTTTCAAAGAGATATTTGCTGAACGGATCGTCAATAATATCTATTTTGATACGCCGATGTTTCGTTTCTACAACGAGAACGTTCAAGGTGTTGCAGAGCGAAAGAAACTGCGTATTCGTTGGTATGGAGATACAACTTTGGCCAAGGAATGCCGCTTTGAGATAAAGCGCAAGGTGGGCGCTGCCGGTTTCAAGGATGTTTTTCCCATCTCGTTGCAACCCGGCGACCTTGCGACATTTTCCTTTTCAAATACGCTCGCACTTCCAGAGGATGTCAAATTGCAGTTGGCAGAAACGCGACCCGCCTTGTTCAATCGCTATAGGCGGCGGTATTTCCTCTCTGCCGATGAAAGATTTCGGGCGACAATGGATTATGACCTTCGGTATTCACACCCTAGCGTTATCGAACGCTCCGGTAATTTCGGCAGCCTTGATGGGGAAGCGGTTCTGGAGCTTAAATATAATCATGAGTTTGATATGGATGCTTCTCCCGTTGTGGATGAATTTCCGTTCTTCTTTTCGAAAAAATCTAAGTACGTCAGTGGAATAGACGAAGTCTATTCGCATTAATGCGCTACCTGCAAAAGAAGAGGGCGAGTGATTTCTCACTCAGCCCTTTGTCTCGTCGTGGTCCGTTTAAGAAATGTGTCGCTACGCGAATACAAGATAGATGTGATCGTATGCCATTTCCAAAGCAACGATGATCAAGATCGCTCCCATGATGTAATTCAGCCATTTAATGTAAACGGGATTTTCGAAATATTTGGAAACCCTCGAACCTGCAAAGGCGTAGACGAACGGTGCACCGAAACCGAGAGCGCCGAGTCCCATGGACCACACCGCGATTTCACTTCCCCCGATTCCTGCTGCCGGAAATTGAACGGCTGTTACCGGAAGAACGACGACAAAGGTTTTCGGATTCAGGAGTTGCATCAAAAGTCCGTCTCGAAATGTGAGGTTGCTTGCGCTGCTGCTGTTGTGCGATATGTCGATATTTGACGAGATAATTTTGCAGGCAAGGTAGAGGATAAAACCGACGCCCGCGGTGGCGATGAACGGCATGGCGTTTTCGTTGATTACGGCACTGCCCGTGTAGCCGATCAAGAGAAACCATATGCTCAGAGCTGCCGCCACCCCGAGAGAGAAAGGAATGTGTGCGTTGAATCGCTGTTGCATTCCGTTCTTCAGACTGAGGATGTTCACGGGGCCGGGAGTATACATTACCCCCACGCAGAAAAGTATAATCCCGAGCATGTGGTTGTCCTTATTTCGTCAATTGAAGCAGGTATTGCTTGGGGGTGATCCCATAGGAACGTTTGAAATGGCGATTCAAGTGGCTCACATCAAAAAAACCGAAATCCTGCGCAATGTGGGAAAGTGATTCGTTTGTTCCGAGAGCGTCTTTCACCCTGTTAATCTTGTGGTTGAGTATGTACTGGTGCGGCGTCAATCCGAATTGGCTTCGGAACAAACGGATGAAATGATATTTCGAAATATTTGCCACCATACTAAGATCATTGATTGAAATATCTTCCGTGATGTTGTCATGGATGTACTCTGTGGCCTTCAACAGCAGCGTGTCCTTATTGCTTATCCAGGAATCTGGCCTGAAAATGCCCATTCTTTGGGCAATTCGTTGCGCTATTTTGTACAGAGAGTGTTCGTATTCAAGAGAAGAGTGCCCTGTCTCATCAACGAGCTGAGACGTTTTCAGAATCAAGGATTGCAGAATATTGTCGGTAAAATGGTTTTCCGAAAGTCGGAATTCCGTTTTATTCAACGCTGTGGCACTCCCTAAAAGCGGGTAAAAGTCTTTTGGGTCGAGGTAGAGCATCGTATATTTCAACGTGTTGTCGTTTCCGGGATTACCATTATGCACATCGCCGGGGTTAAACAGAATAATGTTGCCCGGAGAGCTTCTAAACTCGCTGCCGTTGCAAGAAAATTCCTGAATTCCTCCAGTCGTGACCCCGAGGGCCAATTCTTCGTGGGCGTGTTTAGAATAGGAAAAATCCGACATGACAGCATTGAGGACCGTCATGTTGATATCACTCTTGGCGTTTGCAAAATGAAAATGATTTGATTGTATTTTTGCCATTTCTCAACCTCTATTCTTCCAATATCAATAAATGGCTTACAAGGGAAAATCTTGGACAAAATTGCTCAATTGGCTTTTCCCTCACGCGATGGATTGAATCCTCCGTACAATGCCAACGAGCGAAAGTCTTGTGGTCATCAAAGCTTGTGACAACGGCTTTTGTTTTGAGGCCCCATTCCCACCCGGTCGTGATTGAGCCTTGTAGGGGGTGTCTTGTTTGTTGAATGAGGGGAGATTTCTTTAATTCTTTAAAGTACTGGTTCTGCACCATGCAATAATTGACTGTCCTTGTTTTCTTGCTTAAATGCTCTCATCGAAATCACGATATTTAAGTAATTTAACAAAGGTATTGTAATGAAACAGCTGAAAGTATGGGGAATTGCTGCAGTGCTGCTCGTGAGCATGGTGAGCGCGTCCATGGCTGCCGAGCCGGTGAAGGTCAAAGTGTTTGTGGGAGCTCAGTTCGAAATTGGAAAGATGGCTGGGGATAAGGCCGGAGAGTTCCAGCATTGGTACGAAGGGTATCTCAAAGACGCCAAGGAATACAAGGTTGTCGGTGCCGAGCACCCCGTATGGGTTAACAAAGACGGTGTGGCCGGAAGCGTTCTGGGAATGGGCAAAGTTCGTAGTTCTTCAAGCATGACTGCCATTCTCGTTGATCCCCGATTCGATTTTTCCGACACATATTTCATCATTACGGGTTGTGCCGGTACACCCCCGCGCGCTGGTACGGTGGCTGCCGTATTCTGGGCAGATTATCTGGTCGATTACGATTTGGGACATCGCTGGGGAGCCGGTGAGGTTGCCGAAGGCCAGCCGTTGTTTTCTGTTCGCAAAGGGTATGAGTCGGTGCGGACGATCAAACTCAATCAGAAACTTGTTCAACGTGCTTTTGAGCTGACCAAGGATACACCTCTTCAGGATTCCGACACTTCCAAGAATTATCGCAAGAATTATCCCGACAAAATGGCACAGCGTTCGCCTTTTGTTGGTGTGGGAACACACGTCGCAAGCGATACGTTTTTTCATGGTCCCACCTTGTCCAAGGAAGCCCAGTATGTCTGTGATGTCAACGGAGCAGGTACCTACGTAATAACGGAAATGGAAGGAGTCGCTGTGGGCTACGTTATCACGAAGTTCGGGCATGGCGATCGAGTGTTGAGTCTTCGTACGGCAGTGAATTTCGATCAGGGTAATCCCAACGAGACCACGTTGGAACACCTCGATCCTGCACCAGGCAACTACCCCGGCGGTTTCTCTACCGGTATCAAGAACGCCTATGTCGTTGGTTCCCGTTTTGTGAATGAAGTCATTGCACATTGGAGCGAGTGGAAGGATGGCGTACCCGCCAAATAGCCATTTTGTTCCTAAGAACAAATAATAAGGGGCCAACACCATGTGTTGGCCCCTTTTTTATGACTGTTGAATTTCTGTCGGTTCAGCTCTGACGATCCAGCCTGTTTTTTTATCTTCCATATGACTTCGATTCTATCGAAATTTTCAGGGCCTATAAACAGCTCCGTTTTTATCCTTTCGAAATCTTTAGAATCTATAAGCAGCACCACTCCCAAGTGGTGCATAACCTTGTGTAAGTTGGTTTCTTTTGCCGCTCTCTTAGATTCCTCATATCTATCAACGCCTTTTGTACATGAAGTATAAAAGCAAGGCTAAGGAGGTGCATTATGGCACACAATGGAAAACCGATAACAGCGCGGAGCACAGCCGATCTTCCTTTTGGAGGGCTTGGGGTGTCTCTTGAGGCGTGTGAAGAGTATGCCGAAACGCTGGATGTTCAAGTATTTGCTTGGGCTCCAGCTTCTATTTTCGATGGCATGGCTTTTCATGAGCCTCCTGTGGCGCTCTCTGGCTATAGACTCCTCACAGTACTTGGCTGTGAGATTCGTGGAAGATAATAACAGATCAAGGATTACGGAATGAAATTGAATCGTCGTGACTTTGTAAAGCTGTCTTCATCAGCAGCCCTTGGCGTAGCCTTTGCTGGCCTCGGTACTGGATGTAAAAGAACAGCGGTCGATAAATTTGCTCAGATGAAGCCTGAATGGAGCAAACAAACTACTTCTGTTTGTGCTTATTGTTCTGTTGGTTGTGGATTGTTGGTTACTACTTCTTTAGAGACAAAAAGAGCCATCAATGTGGAAGGAAATCCCGACCACCCCATTAATGAAGGTTCTCTCTGTGCAAAGGGCGCAAGCTCTATTCAGATGACCGAAAACGATTTGCGTACAGGCAAATGTCTTCACCGCGCACCGTATTCTGGTGAGTGGGAAGAAAAAAGCTGGGACTGGTGTAAAAAACGCATCGCCAAGCTTGCTAAAGAATCCCGCGATAAATCTTTCCTAGAAAAGAACGATAAAGGCCAAGTCGTTAACCGTAACATGGGTGTAGCTTCGCTTGGTTCTGCTGCATTGGACAACGAAGAATGTTACGCTATGCACGCATTTATGCGTTCTCAAGGCATTGTATACCTCGAACATCAGGCACGTATCTGACACAGTGCAACTGTTGCGGCTCTGGGAGAGTCGTTCGGACGCGGTGCGATGACCAATCACTGGAATGATTTACAGAATAGTGATTGTATTTTGATTATGGGTAGCAATGCTGCCGAAAACCATCCCATTTCCTTCAAATGGGCTTTGAAAGCGCAAGCCAAGGGCGGAAAGATCATTCATGTTGATCCACGTTTTACACGTACCTCCGCTCGTTCCGACAAGCATATTGCGCTTCGTTCCGGTTCTGATATCGCCGTTCTTGGCGGTATGATTAAGTATATTATTGATAATAAACGTTATTTCCTCGAATATATGCGTGATTACACCAACGCTTCTTTCATCGTTGGTACAGAGTACAAATATGAGGATGGCATCTTCTCTGGGTTTGATCCTGAAACTGCCTCTTATGATAAATCAAAATGGGCATTTGAAAAGGACGCAAATGGCGTCGCTAAAATGGACAAATCCTTGGAACATCCACGTTGTGTTTTTCAAATCATGAAAAAACATTACGAACGTTATACTTTAGATAACGTTTCAAGAATGTCGGGTATTTCCCCTGAAGATTTGACTGAACTTTACGAATTGTACTCTGCTACTGGTACTGCGAAAAAAGCTGGTACTATCATGTACGCAATGGGCTGGACTCAGCATTCCGTAGGGGTGCAGAACATCCGCGCCATGGCTATGATCCAGCTCATGCTTGGCAATATTGGTATCGCTGGTGGTGGTGTTAACGCACTGCGCGGCGAATGCAACGTTCAGGGGTCTACCGACTACGCTCTTCTTTATCATATTCTCCCTGGATACATCGCAACTCCACTTGCTGGGCTGGACACTCTCGATCAGTACAACAAGAAGTTTGCGCCTGTAACCAAGGACCCAAAGAGTGCAAACTGGTGGCAAAACTATCCTAAGTACTCTGCAAGTTTGCTCAAAGCTATGTATTCTGATGATGATCCAAAAGATGCCTATAGCTACTTGCCAAAGTTGGAAAACCATAAAGCAAGTGAATACTCTTGGATTCCACTTATCGACCGTATGTACAATGGCGGATTCACTGGTGCATGGATTTGGGGCATGAACCCCGCATGCTCCGGCCCTGACTCTGTAAAAACACGTAAGGCTCTTGCTGAGCTTGACTGGATGGTAAACGTCAACGTCTTTGACTGTGAAACATCGAGTTTTTGGAAGGGTCCTGGAATGGATCCAGCCAAAGTTAAAACTGAAACATTCTTTATCCCTTGCGCAACAGCACTCGAAAAAGAAGGCTCAGTTTCAAACTCTGGTCGTTGGATGCAGTGGCGCTATGCTGGTCCAGAACCCAAAGATGGCGTACTTACAGATGGTCACTACTTCCACGAATTGTGGGAAGAAATGGCTCACCTCTACGAGAAAGAAGGTGGAGCACATCCCGAACCTATTACCCGCATGAGCTTCGACAACATGTGTGTAGAAAATGCCCATGGTCACATGGAATTTAGCGCACAACAAACCGCAAGACTCATTAACGGTTGGTTCACCAAAGATACTGTCGTCAAAGGTAAGCAGTTCAAGAAAGGTCAGCAAGTTCCTAGCTTTGCATACCTCCAGGATGATGGTTCCACCACGTCTGGTAACTGGCTCTATTCTAACTCTGTGAGCGACACAGAAAATAAATCTGAACGCCACAATTCCAGTCAGTCTCCTTTGCAGAAAAAGATTGGTTTGTTCCCGAACTGGACATGGTGCTGGCCTGTCAACCGTCGTATCCTCTATAATAGAGCATCCGTCGATCCACAGGGTAAACCCTGGAACCCGGAACGAGTTGTTATCGAGTGGAACGGTAAGAAATGGGAAGGCGACGTCCCTGACGGTGGCTGGGCTCCAGGAACCAAGCATCCGTTTATCATGCGCAAAAACGGCTTCGGTCAGCTCTTTGGACCAGGTCGCGCGGATGGTCCCCTGCCCGAATACTACGAGCCATTGGAATGTCCTGTTAAAGAACATCCTTTCTCTAGCACTCTCCACAACCCAACTGCGGTTCAAGTACACAGCGAAGAGAAAGCTGTCTGTGATCCACGCTACCCATTCGTTGGTACTACTTACCGCGTGACCGAACATTGGCAAACAGGGTCTATGACTCGCTGGTGTGACTGGTTGGTAGAGGCTGAACCACAAATGTTTGTTGAAATCAGCCCTCAACTCGCTGAACTTCGCGGCATTGAAAATGGTGAAAAAGTTACCATCGAAAGTGTTCGTGGTTCTTTATGGGCAATCGCAATGGTTACCGAACGGGTTCAGCCATTCAAAATTGATGGTACCGACGTTCATATGGTCGGTATGCCATGGCACTACGGTTGGGTGAAACCTGTCGACGGTGGCGATTCTGCAAATATTGTAACACCAAACGTTGGCGACCCGAATACTGGTATTCCTGAATACAAAGCGTTCATGGTCAACTTACGCAAGTGGAAAGAAGGGGATAAATAATGAGTGGTAAAAGCTTTTTTGTTGATCTGACCCTTTGTACCGCGTGTCGTGGATGCCAGGTTGCATGTAAGCAGTGGAAAAATCTTCCTGCCGAAAAAACGCGCAATGTTGGCTCCCATCAGAATCCACAAGACTTGTCTTCCAAGACTATCCGTCTTGTTCGTTTCCACGAAGAGCGTGATGCTAATGGTAAACTGCAATGGAACTTCTTTCCAGAACAGTGCCGTCATTGTCTCGAACCTCCTTGTAAGTCCATCGGGAATATGTACTGCGAAAACGGTATTGAACAAGATCCCAAAACTGGGGCTGTTGTTATGAATAGCCGCACTTCTGGCATTGGTGACAAAGTTACCAGTGAAGAATTGTGTCCATACAACGTACCTCGCATGGACGAAGAAAGCGGGCAATGGTTCAAGTGCGATATGTGCTTGGATCGTGTTGAAGCTGGCCTTCTTCCTGCCTGTGTTCAAAGTTGCCCAACTGGTACTATGAACTTTGGGGACCGTGAAGATATGCTCGCTCTCGCGAAAAAGCGCTTGGCAGAAGTGAAGAAAACCAACCCGGATGCTTACCTTGCAGACCCTGAGTCTGTTCGTGTCATTTACTTATGCACCGCTCCGCCAGAAAGCTACAATGGTAACTTGCTCGCATCTATAGATGGAAGTAAATTGATGAAAACTGCACAGGCCAAAAGTGGCGTCAACCGCCGTGATTTGCTTGCCGGTCGCTTTGGCTCAAAGGCGAAAGCGTAAACATACATACGTAAAGGAAATATTATGAAAAAAGTATTCATCATGTCCCTGCTGTGTGTTTGTTTTACCGCAGTATTGGCCTTTGCTCAGGCAGAACTGGTGTCAGCTATTGATGCTCCTGACGATGACCTTGAAATTAATGTCATCGAAGGAAACAGCAAACGTAACCTCGGGGTTACCTTCAACCATTCCAGTCATGAAGACATTGATTGCTTCACCTGTCACCACAAAAACGAAGTGGCAGACGAACCTGAATCGTGCGCGAACTGCCATACCGATGTGGCTCCGGATGCTCAGGGGCATAAGTCTTACTTCCGTGCAATGCATGTGAAAGGCACTGAACAAGCGTCTTGTCTCTCTTGTCACCAAGAAGAGTTCGCTGGCGACAAAGACTTGACTGGTTGCGCCAACTCCTCTTGTCATCCCAATGGGTTGTACTAAAATAATAACAGTATAAACGTCTAGCGGCAGCTCCATGCTGAGATCACGGATGCATACAAAATGTGTGTCATCTACTGAATGCAGACCGGTGCCGACGGCTATTACTGAAATATAAATACCTGGGGCGGAGTACCTCTCCGCTCCGGGTTTCTTTTATTTAGCTTTACAGTTTGCTCAAAATGTTCGTTGGCAAGATGCAAGCAGCAACCAAGGTTGCTGCATATCACTCGTGCGCAAGAATTTGGTTGGTTCAGAGCAGGGAAGCCAGCGAGGATTTTGAAGAGATTGATGAAACACCTCCGTAAGTTGTCGCGCCGGACCTTGCGACACATGGCTAACGGAGTTTCTCAGGCCCCACGTAGTGTGCTATCTACGTGGGGCCTATTTGTTAACGAAACAGTTTGTATGGAAAGCCTTCCTCGCCGGAGGGGAGTGCCTTGTCGCTCCGTGGAGTTCAAAGACTTGCTAACGCCTGAATAATCGGTTTCCTTTATGGCCCATACACCTACTATCCGATGTGGCTTGAGTCGAAGAACCGTTGGTGTGGGTGTTTTTCTACAGCGCGAAATTATTGTTTTTTAACAAAAAAAAGGGGTCTTCATAGACATGAAGATCTTAAAATTCTGGTGCGCTAGAGAGGATTCGCCCTCCCCGGGCATCGGCTTAGAAGATGACTGGTGGATGTTAGTGATTTAAGTGTGTTACGTGCTTAGCCCTTTCAATGCGTTCACTACGCGTACGAGGGACAGGGTGTTTTATGGTCAGCCTTGTGGTCGATTGAACATTTATTTAGTTTGGGGGAAAGAAGTCTGCCCCTGTTGTCGGTGTGAGAGGTTTAGGATGTTTTCTGAAGTTGTGGCTTAGACCTCTTGAACGCCATGCACGAGGTTGCATGTGTAACATCTGAAATGATTTGGTTTTTTAATGGATTGAACTCCTAGGATTTTTCATGAAAATTATTATCTTAATTCCACCATCTGAGGGTAAGGCTGATGGAGGAAATGATAAATCTTTGAAGTCTGTATCAGGTGTTGTTGCTGACTTAATTGAAGCGATTAAAGAAGCTGATCCTAATAAGTTATATGGGCTTAAGGAAAAGGCTCTCGAGAAAGCAATTACTGTAAATAAGGAAGTCTTAAGCTCAAAAACAATGCCAGCAATTGAACGGTATACAGGGGTTGTTTACGACGCAATTGATTATCAAACTTTGAAAAATAAATCTGACTTTGATAAAAAAGTGTTCATTGTATCAGGGTTATTTGGTCTTGTTCGTCCTACTGATTTGATTCCCAATTATCGTTTGAAGATTGATAAATTAAAGGCCGCCAAGGTATGGTTGAATTCCAATTCAGAGCAATTAAAAGATAAATTTGTTATTGATTTATTACCGCAAGCACACAAGAAAGCCGTGAAATATGAAAATGGAATCGAGGTTGGATTTGTCCTAAAAAAAGCAGGGAAAAAGATGCCGGCAGGTCACCAAGGAAAGCATATTAAAGGTCGATTTATCAGGTGGTTTGTTGAGAACAATATCACTGACTTAAAGTATTTTAAAGATTTTAAGGAAGAAGGCTATAAGTGGACTGGTGAAGTTTTTTTAAAGGAAGTTTAATTGTTTTCAAAACTGACAGATCCATTCTCAGTTTATGGTCGGTACGAAAAAAGGGCTAACGATTTCTCGTTAACCCTTTGATTTCTCATGGTGCGCCAGGGAGGATTCGAACCCCCGGCCGTCGGCTTAGAAGGCCGATGCTCTATCCAACTGAGCTACTGGCGCACGGGGATACTTGATAATAGAGGGAGTGGCAGAAGGTCAAGGATATTGTGAAGGTCTGTTATTCACCGATAATCTTGACCAGAACACGCTTTCTGCGTCGTCCATCGAACTCGCCGTAGAAGATGCGCTCCCATGTGCCGAAGTCTAATTGGCCGTCAGTGATGGCGACCACGACCTCTCGGCCCATGACCTGCCGTTTCATGTGTGCGTCGGCGTTGTCTTCGTATCCATTGTGTCGATATTGCCCCACGGGTTCATGCGGTGCGAGCTTTTCCAGCCATACTTCATAATCGTGATGCAGGCCGGACTCATCGTCATTGATGAACACCGAGGCCGTGATGTGCATGGCGTTGACCAGACACAGTCCTTCATGAATATTGGATTCTCGCAGGCACTCTTCCACCTCTTCCGTGATGTTGATGAACGCCCGACGGGTCGGGACTTCGAAGAACAGTTCTTTGCGGTACGATTTCATTGTTGTTCCTTGATTCTTTTTTCCCACTCCCGAACACCCCCATCCACCATATGAAATAGCGGATGAGCATCAGGTCTTTCGATTGCCTGAGATTCTTTGAACCGTTTAGGATCTCGTTTTTTCAGTTTTTTTAACAAATGATGCCATTCGTAGTCGAGTTGGCCTGATGTCTCTTCAATGGAAGGGGCAGTTGCTGTCTCATCAATCTTGTTCGCGTTGAAATTGTAGTTGCGTTCGCGTGATTCTGTCAGCACAGCGGAAAGGTATGCATCAATGGCGATTAACGGATTGGGATGTTCGTGGAAACGGGTGAGTTGCGGGTGGTTTTTATACCCTTTGGTTTGACCATGAAGTACTGCGCGCGCAAGCAGACCTTCACGCCAGAGCGCTACTAAACCTTTGGCGTCAAGGTGTTTGGGGTGCACGGTCCAGAGCCGCACAGGCGTTACCTCGTTTCGGCCAGATAGCCCAGCTCACGCGAAAAGTCGTCGGTATCGACAGGCTTGTCATGGAGCAGGTGGCCCAGCCGCATCATAGGGCCGGTAGGAAAATCCTTGGTCCAACGATCATAGTAACCGGTGAAGCCATACATCCAGAGCATTTCTGAGGTCTGTGTGAAGACCTGATCTGCAAAGGAGCGCCATGTAGTGGTGGTTTTTATTTCCCAGACGGGGAACTCTTCTCCGTCCACTTCACGTTTGCCCTTGAAGTCCACGGTGATGTCGAGTCTTCCGTTGGGCCTTGGGATGACTGACCAGTAATAGAGCCAGCCTTCGCCGCCCCATTCGAATTCCGTGTGGCGATAATCTTTTTCCATGTTGGTCGGCGCGTTTAGGTTGTGGATATCACATAAACATCTGAACAGGTCCTTGAGTGGTTCAGAGAACGTGGATTGAACGCTCAGATCGTAGTGGGAGTCACTGGCAATCAAGCGACATTCCAACCGACCGGAGCTGATTTCCGGGAAAAAAATCTGAAAACGTTCGCCAGACATCCGTACCTCCAAAGAAAATACAATTTCTCAAATCCTACACAACTCCTTTTGGATTAGCAAAAGGAATGGCGTTGAAAGCGACTCTCATTGTTTTTGGGAAAGGGCGAATTTCAAATCCTGTCAAGATGATTTTTTATACCAATCGAATGATTTTATTCTACATTCAGTCACATTCAGTCGTTTTTCGAAAAACCCGTGTTAGGTTTTTTTCCCGGCCCGGAGGTCTCGGCAAACGGCCCTTGCAATCATGGCGAAATAGTTTCGCTGACGGTTACGTGGACACCCGTTGACAGGACACAGCTCGGATACCCGGACTCGTTGAGAATTTGTAACGGACAAGGAGAAAACGATGTCCACAACTGTCAGTAATGGTTTTGTAACCCAATATGTTGAAATGGTGCATCAGGCTTATCAGGCTCAGGGCTCTAAAATGCGCCAGACCGTCCGCCTTCAGAGTGAGGTCGAAGGTTCCAAGTGCGTGTTTCAGAAAGTCGGCAAGGGTGCGGCTGGCAAGAAAACCCGTCATGGTAACGTACCGCTCATGAATCTCAACCATTCTAATGTGTCCTGCACACTGTCTGACTGGTACGCAGCCGAGTACATCGACAAACTTGATGAACTCAAGGACAAGGGCGACGAAAAGCAGGTGGCTGCCAATGCCGGTGCCTGGGCTTTGGGGCGCAAGATTGATGAATTGATTATTACCAAGCTCGGCGGTGCCGCCAACGTGGTCGCTGAGAACACATCCGGCCTGACCAAGGACAAGATCCTTCAGGCCTTCGGTACTATGAATGCCAATGATGTGCCGGACGACGGTCATCGTTTCGCTGTAGTCGGTCCGCACCAGTGGAATGAGCTGCTCAATATTCAGGAGTTCAAGTCCAGCGATTACGCTGGCGAACAGTATCCTTGGCTCAAGGGAACAGAATCCCGCACTTGGCTCGGTATCACCTGGATGTTCCACACCGGCCTGCCGCTGGATAACGGTATGCGCAAATGCTTTGTCTACCATCGCAACGCTGCTGGTCTGGCTGAGGGCCAGAAGGTCAAGGCTTTTGTGGACTGGGTGCCGGAAAAGGCCGCTCATTTGGTGGACCATATGCTCAGCGCCGGTGCCTGCCTTATCGACCCGGACGGCGTGATTGAAATTCAGTGCGACGACGACGCAGTGATTCTTTAAGCTCGCTCAAAACTACAACCGGAGGGGGCGACCCCTCCGCCATATATATGGAGAATTGAACAATGGCATACGTAAGTGAAGACATGCGGCTCATGGGTGGCGTCCCGGGTCAGCAGTTGTTTCTGTATCGTTCCGAAGACGCTGTCGCATCCGTGACCGGCTCCGGTTATTTTGATGAAGCAGCTATCGATTACACCCTCGGGACTGGCGACATCATCATCGCCTGCACCGGCGCTGATCAGGCCGAGGCCGTGGATATGTTGGTCGCCACCAATACGGACGGCGTGGTCACGATAGTCAGCGGTACTTAACCTGTTCGACTCATAAGGAGTCGATTTCAAAAAGCGTTTCATACTCCTCCAGAGGACCTTCTTTCGGGAGGGTCCTCGCTTTTTTGAAAACGGCTGTAAACAAAGGGCAAAAGGTAAATCTATATGAAAGATCTATTGAACAGCGATAAATATACGAGTATAAAAACCAGTAATATGACCGGCGCAGTTGGCCGCCAGTGGCTTGAATATGCAGACGGCATATTTGAACCGGTTCGTAAGGACGGGAACCTGAACAAAAAGTATCATGACAACAAATGTTCTCTTGACTGGTGGGTGGTGGACAAACCGACGGATTGGAATCCATTGACCGAAGGGAAAAAGGTTTCTTTGAATCATGATTATGGTCAGGAGGGAAAGCCGGGCGCAAAAGTGAGGCTGAAACCCCTTGGAACGGCCAGGCCGGGTGATAACGAACGGAATCGACAGACCATGGAATTGCGATATGAAGACATGGGGAAGCACAAACCCCAACTGTTCGCTTCCAAGACAACTCTGGGTCAGGGGTCTGCCGCATTGCAGGAGCACGGCATTAATCCGAATCAGGGTTCCGGGCATGAAAGGAGACCTCCGTCTTCTTCCAGAGATGCGGCATGCATGGAAAAGGCCAATATGGATAAAGGGGATTCTGAGTATACTCGTTGGCTTTTGGAGATAAAGAAAAATCCGCCGTGGAAAAGCAAAGAAAAGACGCCAACGGAAAAGGTGCAAAGTGTGACGCATCCGTTGGGAGAAGAGGTCGGAGTGACTATATTACAAGAGCTGTTGAGAAACTCAGGGCCTGCTGGCAGGGCCTTGGGTAAAGGTCTTGGTCCGGTTGGAATTGCGTTGGATGTATTGGATGGTTCAGAGGTGTGGTGATGACTCGACATATTCGAAAAGCTCTTATTGATATGGCTGGCCATGTGGCTGTTGCAGCAATCGTCTTTGGCTTGTGCTATTGGTGGTCTGAGCGAATTGATTTTTCATTTATTTGCAGTTCGATTATCATCGCCGGTGGTATCAAAAATTCCATTATGACGTACAATTATGAAAAGCGACATCGTGTGAAGTAAAAAATGGGGATGCCCATTCGGACATCCCCGTCTATTTTGAATAACCGTAAGCTTTAGAATTTGAGCGTCAATCCAGATCCGACTTCCTTGAGCGGACATTTTTTTGCCATGGCGATTTTGGCGTAGAGGTCGGTACAATGACAGGCGTAGAGGTTTTCCAGGTTCAACGCGGCCAGATAGTCCGTCGTCGGATCAAGCCGTTCCGGTTTGGCCTGTTGCAGGTGAAAGCCACCAAGGACCGTGTGGACTTTGTCCACACCTGTGACGCGTTTTGCTTGTTCCACGGTGTTGCAAATGCCGGCGTGAGCACAGCCGGATATGACCACCAGTCCAGAATCCGAGACGTAAGCCAGAGCGGTGTCGTCAGGCATCTCGTCAGGTACTGGACCATTCTCTTCAATGCGTTCGCCCAGTGGGGCGGGTGGCTCGAAATCCATAACTCGTTCGATTTCGCCGAGTGCAACTAGTGTGTCCGTGAGCCAAACCGGCTTGTCGGTCAGGGTTAATTCAAATTGACGCGACAATTTTTCCTCTGCCAGCAACATGCCGAGTTCGGGCACTGCGCTTTTGCGTTTGGAGGTGAAGGCCTGCGGATGGGCCACAAGCCGAGGGCGTGTGTGCGGCTGTTTGTGAATAGCGGCCTCGAAATGATGGCGAATCAGATAATCCAACCCCCATGTGTGATCGAAATGCCCGTGGGACAGGGCAACCCAGTCCAGATTGAGCAGGTCGATCCCTTTGCGCTGGGCGTTGATCATGAAGGCGTCGGAATATCCAGCGTCGAAAAGTATGTTTTTGTCGCCATCCTGAATGAACATGGACAGTGCGGGTTCGGCCAGGAATTGGGTGCCGATGAGTGAATTGTTATCAACGAGAAAAGTTAGTTCCATGGGGGGCTCCGGGTTATTGTCACTGGAATCAATTGCGGAAACAGTCTATGCTCTTCCCATGAATTCCCGCAACCTTGTTTTATCACTTTTCCTGTTGTCTCTGTTGACTTTTTTCCCGGGTCACGCTTCGGCCCTTGATGTCCAATTCCTTCATATAATAGATGGGGACTCTTTGGTGGTCGTGTCTGGTGGCGATTCCGTCGAAGTCCGGCTTATCGGTGTGGATGCCCCGGAATATCGACAGGAATACAGTAACAAGGCCAAAGTCTTTTCCCTGAAATTCTGCCATGGCAAACGTCTGAAATTGGTCTTTGATCGAGAGAAAAAGGACCGTTACGGCAGAACGCTCGCCTATGTTTACGCCGACGGCGAAATGCTTAACAAAGCCATAATTCAAGCTGGTTTGGCCCTTGCCTTTAAGATTAAGCCCAACACCAGATATTCTTCTCATTTTAAGGCTGTTGAGAAAGAAGCCAAGAAAGCGAAGCGAGGCTTTTGGCGATTCGGTGGTTTGAAACAAACTCCTGCTCAATGGCGTAGGGCTCATTAGTCGGCTTGCGATAGCGGCACATCTGCACATTTTTCGGCCTTGCCGAGTCCTCACCGTATTAAGATACGGCTGCGGGTCGGCTGCGTCCGAGAAAATGCACATCTGCACCACTCTCCCAAGCCTCGATGCGTCGGGGATGGAGAGCCGTTGTTGAGTGCGTTCGCACTTCAAAGCACTCCATTATTAAGAGTAAAGAGTGTGTGGTTTTTAATAGATGTGAGGTTAATCTTATGGTGCGAACGGTTTAAGAATACTTTCGCCAAAGGCGACACAAAAAGTTTAGGAAAAGGTAGGGATGGGGGTCTGGGGGAAGGGGAGGAAAGAACCCTTTTTAAAGGGTTTTTCCTCCCCTTCCCCCAGCCGCCGGAGGCCTTTTTTATCCCAACCGACGGGCGAACTCGGAGACGATGATGGCTCCGGCCTGTGCTACGTTGAGCGAATCAAATTCCCTCTGGAAAGGCACGTGCACACTGTGGTGACAGAATTTGGAGACGCCGGGTCGGATGCCTTTTTCTTCGTTGCCAAGCACGAGTACAGCGGGCGTTTCGAGTTCGGCGGTATAGACGTTGGCCGAATCAGATGTCATGCGGGCAGCATAGAGTGTGTAGTCGTAGTTGACGCAATCTTTCATGGCGTTGGCGAGATTGCCGACCTTAGCGACTGGCAGCTTGTTGAGCGCACCAGCAGAGGATCGGAGAGCTCCGGCACCGAGATAGGCTCCGTGATGCTGGCAGACGATGAGTCCGGCTCCACCGAGCGCGTGGATGGTCCGGGCAAGAACGCCGACATTGCCGGTATCCTGTACCTGATCCAAGGCTACGATGAGCGGCAGCGGAGCGTCCACAGCATCTTCGAGAAGTTGTTCAAGCGGAGTGTAGTCGAGGGTGGCACATCGGGCCGCGATTCCCTGATGATTACCCCGATACATGTAATCGAGGTCCTGAGCGGAAACTGACTTGTGCGGAACTTTTTGTGTCCGACACAGCTCAATTATTTCTTCCACGGCCTGATCACGTCGTCCTTTTCGAAAGGCGACGAAGTCCACTTTGCGTGGGTTGTCCATGAGGAGTTCTTTGACCGGCTTGTTGCCAACCACATAGATTTTCCCGTCTTTTTTGTCCCGGTCATTATTTTGCATTTGTCTGTCCCTCTAAGTTGTGTGACAAAAAGTTGCACATGGTTGCGCGTGCCACGGGCACCGTGTAGGCATTTTACGCCTCTATTGCAATCCTGTGCAAGGTGCGATAGCAGGATAATCACGGACTTCTTGAGGTCGAGATTTTTTCTAGACTTTCATATGTCGGGCTTATCTGATAATGGAGTGCGGAAGTTGGAGGATAATTTGAAAGTTTTCAAATATGGATATTTGCTTGCGATGACGGTGCTTGTTGCGGGCTTTGCGGCTGGCTGTACAGCCAATAAATCTCCTCAGGCCACTTTGCCTGTGGAGGAAGTGGTTTCTGAAAGTCAGGTCCCGGAAGATGCCGATGCTCTTGAACCGGAGATTATCGCCACGCCTAACGAGGCTGAAGACCACCTGAGTCAGACCGAACAGGCTGTGCTTAATCAACGCTTCGGGTTGTTGTTTGATCTTGAGCAGCACGATTCCAAGGATGTGGAGCTGTTCTTTACATTCTATACGCATAAGGCACGTAAAACCATGGTTCGTTGGCTGGAACGCTCTCAGCCATATCTGCCTTACGTGCGTCGCGTCTTTACGCAGTATGGATTGCCGCAGGATCTTGTATTGCTTCCATTCGTGGAGTCCGGGTACAATGTTCGCGCTTATTCTTGGGCCGGTGCCGGTGGCATGTGGCAGTTTATGCGCGGAACAGGTCGACTCTATGACCTCAAGGCCGACTGGTGGATTGACGAACGTCGGGATCCCTACAAGGCCACTGATGCAGCCGCCCGCCATCTGCGGGATCTCTATGATCGATTTGGCGATTGGTATCTCGCGTTGGCAGCTTATAATGCCGGTGAAGGCAAAATTTCACGCGCTTTAAAACAGGCGAAATGTGATACCTTTTTCGAACTGACGGAAAAGAATCGTAAATTGTCTCGCCGAATCCGTCTGAAAAAAGAAACCAAACAATACGTTCCAAAATTTATCGCTATTTCCAAAGTTTTCCAGAACCTCGACACATTGGGCTTTGAGCCAGTGTCTTGGGAAATGGAAGTAGAAGTCGTGCCGGTTAAAGTGCCGGGTGGTACTGATTTGCTTGCCCTTGCTCGTGAGGGTGGCATGACATGGAATGAATTTCATAAGTACAACCCGGCGTTTCGTCGTCAGGTCAGCCCGCCGCACATGCAGGCTACCGCCTATTTGCCTGTGGCCAAGGCCGACAAGATGATGGCGTATTTGTCCAATCCCGGTTCTAGGCCATTTGCGGGCTATAGCCGTTATCGTATTCGTTCCGGCGATTCCTGGTGGCGTATTTCCAGAAGATTTGGCGTCCCCATTAATGTACTGAAAAGCGTCAATAATACCCGTTCTAATACATTACGCCCCGGTCGGTACGTTATGGTTCCGGCGCA
The DNA here is from genome assembly GCF_027923765.1 of Pseudodesulfovibrio nedwellii. Lineage (NCBI taxonomy): Bacteria > Pseudomonadati > Thermodesulfobacteriota > Desulfovibrionia > Desulfovibrionales > Desulfovibrionaceae > Pseudodesulfovibrio > Pseudodesulfovibrio nedwellii. The sequence continues at coordinate 2,780,320 of NZ_AP026709.1, forward strand.
CGGTTCCAATAAGACTGTGACCGCGTCTGCGTCGTCTTCTTCCAAGACCAGGGCAATCGCATCCAAGCGTGGCAATTATGTCGTCCGTTCTGGTGATACTCTTTGGTCCCTTTCACAGTCGTTCGGTACGACCGTGAACACGCTCAAGCGTTCCAACGGTTTGCGGTCCAGCCGTCTCAAGGTTGGCCAGAAGCTTTATATCCCCAACAGTTCCAACGCAGCCACCAAGCAGGCCGTCAAGGAAGCGGGCAAGGTTAAGACTCAGATGGTGAATTATAAGGTGCGTCGTGGTGACAACCTGACCACCATCTCCCGCAAGTTTGGCGTTAAAGTTACAGATTTGCGCCGCTGGAATTCCCTCAACTCGCGCGGGACCATCTATGCGGGCCAACGCCTCAAGGTGTACGTCCAGTAGTTTTGAGATTCAGATGTAATGATAAAGCCCGGTTCGTTCTATCGAACCGGGCTTTTTTGTGGAAGATTGAGGGGCGTGTGAAGCGGTCTCTGGACAGAGACTTTCCTTTGGTAATCCTTGTTAGAAAAGAGTTTACAGTCTCATGGAATTCCGATACGTACAGTACTCTTCTTAATATGAGAGGTGGGGTTTTTAGCCCCTAACGCTGTTTAATTACAGGTCTTTCTTCCAAGGAGCGTAAAGATGTGGGAAGCGGTTCGTATGAACTGACCGTGCATTTGGGGCTCGACTGCCTCGGAACCGATGACCCAAATGTTGCTGGTCCCACATCTCGTAAAATATACGTTAATACTACTTTGACCGAGGTCCGTTGTGGAGGTAACCCATGGAAAAAACTACTGAATCTGTTGAAGTCCCCGAAATGGACATGGAAATGAATTTCGCTGATGCTCTTGATGAGTATCTGAATTCCGATTTCGGAGATCTGGACGAAGGCACCATCGTTTCTGGTGAAGTCGTCAAAGTCGACAAGGATTACGTGCTCGTTGACGTGAATTTCAAGTCCGAAGGACAAATTCCCGTTTCCGAGTTCACCGAAGCCGATGGCACTGTGACCATCGAAGTCGGTGAAAAGGTCGACGTTTTCGTCGCCCGCAAAAACGAAGCCGAAGGCACCATCTACTTGTCCCGTGACAAGGCCAAGCGGATGCAGCTTTTTGATAAACTGGAAGAGCTTCAGGAGAAGGACGGCGAAGTCGTCGGCCGCATCATCCGTCGCATCAAGGGCGGTTACACCGTCGACTTGGGTGGCGTTGAAGCATTCCTGCCTGGTTCCCATGTTGATCTCCGTCCGGTCCCCGACATGGACGCTCTGGTCAACCAGGAATTTGATTTCAAGATCCTCAAGATCAACCGTCGCCGTTCCAACGTCATCGTTTCCCGCCGCGTACTGCTCGAAGAGCTGCGCAGTGAACAGCGTGACAAGTTGCTCGGCACCCTCGAAGAGGGCCAGGTTGTGGAAGGTAAGGTCAAGAACATCACCGAATACGGCGTGTTCATCGACCTCGGCGGCCTCGACGGTCTGCTCCACATCACTGACATGTCCTGGAAGCGCATCAAGCATCCTAAGGAAATGGTCAATCTGGGCGACGATCTCGAACTGAAGATTCTCAACTTCGACCGTGAAGGTCAGAAGGTCTCTCTCGGACTCAAGCAGCTCGTGCCTGATCCGTGGGAAAATATTGCTGAAAAGTACCCCGAGGATTCCCGTTTCAACGGTACCATCACCAACCTCGCTGACTACGGCGCATTTGTTGAGTTGGAGAACGGCGTTGAAGGTCTGGTTCACATCTCCGAGATGTCCTGGACCCGCAAGCTTCGTCACCCCTCCCAGATGGTCAAGGTCGGCGACGAAGTGGAAGTCATCGTACTCGGCGTGGACCCGGAGAAGAAGCGTATCTCTCTCGGCATGAAGCAGATCTCCCCGAACCCGTGGGATGTCGTGGCTGAGAAGTACCCCGAGGGCACCGTCCTTGAGGGCGCAATCAAGAACATCACCGAATTCGGCGTGTTCATCGGCATCGAGGAAGGCATTGATGGCCTGATCCACGTTTCCGATATCTCCTGGACCAAGAAAATCCGTCACCCTTCGGAAGTCTACAAGTCCGGCGATTCCGTCCAGGCGAAGGTCCTCACCGTGGACAAGGAGAACGAGAAGTTCACCTTGGGCGTGAAGCAGCTGACCGAAGATCCCTGGTCTCATGTTCCTGCCAAGTACCCCGTGGGCCAGAAGGTCAACGGCACCGTCACCAACATCACTGACTTCGGTCTGTTTGTTGAGGTCGAGGAAGGTATTGAAGGTCTGGTTCACGTTTCCGAGATCAGCCGTAAAAAGATCAAGTCTCCCTCCGAGATGTTCAAGGAAGGCGACGTCATCGAAGCCAAGGTTATCCATGTGTCCGCTGATGAGCGCCGTCTCGGCCTGTCCATCAAGCAGACCAAGGAAGAGCCTGCACGCTCCGGCGGCGGCAAGTCCAAATCCTTTGGCGGCGGCGGCATCGATGCCGGTTCCACCTTGGGCGACCTGCTCCGCGAGAAGCTGGAAGAAGCAGCTGGCGAAATCCCCATGGATGAGCCCGAAGCCGTTGTTGAGGAAGTGGTAGAAGCCGCTCCTGAAGCTCCGGTTGAAGAAGTTGTTGAAGCCGAAGCTCCGGTCGAAGAAGCCGTTGCTGAGGAAGCTGCTCCTGAAGAAGCTCCGGTTGAAGAAGCCGCTGCTGAAGAAGAAAGCAAGTAAAGCGAGCCCATCATGCGTATGGAAGAGACCAAAACTCGTTTCTCCCAGCGCCACCCCCTTCTTTTTGGGGTGATGATGATCATATTGGCCGTGGCCCTCATCTCGGGGGTCATGGCCTTTTTCCGTTCAATGGGGTGGACTCCCGGTTCATTCTCCATGTCCGGCGACAAGATTGGCGTTGTGCATGTGGAGGGGATGATTCTTGATTCCACGGATGTAGTGTCTTGGATTCATTCTCTTGAGAAAGATGATTCTATCAAGGGTGTGCTTCTGCGCGTGAATTCGCCCGGTGGTGCGATTGCTCCATCTCAGGAGATATATCAGGCCGTGACCGAGTTGAACGCGGCTAAGCCTGTGGTTGCATCGTATGGTTCGGTGGCTGCTTCTGGTGGGTATTACGCCTCGGTGCCGTCACGACTTATTTTTGCCAATCCAGGTTCCATTACCGCTTCCATTGGCGTCATGGCCGAATTCGTGACTGTTACCGAAGCTATGGAGAAGCTTGGTATCAAGCCTGAAGTGTTGACCACTGGTAAGTACAAGGCTGCCGGTACTCCTATGCGAGAGCTGTCGTATGAGCAGCGCGAGCAGATGCAGGGACTCATGATGGATCTGCATGAGCAGTTTGTGGATGACGTGGCCGCAGCCCGTACCATGGACCGTGCGCGGGTTGCGGCTGTTGCTGATGGACGCGCTGTGTCAGGTCGGCAGGCGCTTGCGCTTGGGCTTATTGACCAGCTTGGTAGCATGTCGCAGGCAGTGGATCGGCTTAAAGAGTTATGCGAGATTGACGGTGAGGCTGTTGTTGTTGAAGGGCCGATTGAGGATGTTCCGTTGATTCAGGAAATTCTTGGAGCTATTCATTTTGATATTTCTTCCAGTTTGCCGCAGGGATGGACCTTTTCTTATAAATAGATCGGCTTGAATTGAAGCAGTCGGGGTTTAAGCCCCGACGGGAAATAAGAAGTAATGATGGTCGCTTTTGGGCGACTTTTTTTGTGGGATGCGCCTTCGGCGAGAGCCATTGTTGGGTGCTGAAGCACCCAAAGCTCTTCATGCCCTGCGCGGGCGGCGGATCTTTTTGGCTGAGCCGCCCCCATGATTGGCGGCAAGAATCTGATCCAATCGAGTCGGCTCCACCCTATCAAAAGCATAAGTTCAGCCTCTCACCTCATTTATTAGTTTAAGACAAATTATTTGATCCCTTAATAAGAGCCGCCTCCTTCGATTGGTCAGCTTCTAGGCCTCCAATCAAGGGCTGGGTTCCGTCTTTGTCTGATTGGGTGGAAGAAAGAATAAATCGTCTTCGGAGGGAGAGCGGTGTTGGGGTGCTGGAGCACCCCAAGGCCTTTTATGGATAACGAAGAGCTTGAAGTCAAAATGGGCATTTTATTGAAAACGAAGTTACAGTGATGGAAATGCAAAATTTTAAGTTATGTATTGTTATCGAAGCACCTAGAATCAAAAATGAGCACCAACAATGAGAACCTTCTTACAACGACGAACAATTGATAGCGAACCTTAGAGCCTGTCCCGCGCGGCGAAGCGTAGCCCGACCGAGTCTGTATCACAGACAATCCTGTCGGGCAGTGAAGCCGCGTACAGGCTCTTGGGTCCGCTATCAGGCTCACAACGAAAAGGCGTTTTTTGCCTCCTTTTTTTCGCCTCAAAAAAAGCAGGTCGCCTTAAAGGCGAAACCTTTGTAAAAAATACCGTTTGCATTTTCACTGCGGATGCACGCAACGCCCACCAAAAAAAGTAGTCCTTTCTTCTTCCCTCATCACGGCGGTTATACATATAAAAAAAGACGAATCAGCCAATAGGCGGATTCGTCTTCCATACAATTAAAACGAAGAATATCTTTTGAGCAAACGCGACTTCTTTTTTCAGAAACCGTACCTCAAATACTCTTTGTCCAACCGGTTAATCATCTGAATATACCGGTATGTTCCCTTCAACTGTGCTTCCTCGACAATTTGATACCCCTTACTCCGACAGGTCGGACAGGCATCGATAGGTATCTCTACGCCAAGACAGAGTGGCCCTGAATCGGCTCGTGTTTCGACCTTGAACAGCCCACGACATGAGTCGCAAACAGAGACTGTCTCCTGCTGCACCTCATTGATGCCATCGGTATCGTAATAAATTTGTTTGGGCCGGATAAAGGTGTCACCTGAAACAACTCCCTGTTTGCCATCCCCTTTGGCATCAAATGGCGGGGGATTGAAATATAGCTTGGGCAACTGTTTACACAGCTCTTCAATGTAGGCCGTGGTTTGTGCGTCCTGTGCGATCATTTCGGCATTATAATTCGGTTCCTTGACGTGGGAATAATCAACTCCCGCCATGGCCAGACAGATACCGAGGTTGATATAGGGCAATGCGCCTTGGATGGAATAGCCGCCTTCCAGCACTGCAATATCCGGTTTGAGCATCTCGTTGAGGGTCGCATACCCTTTGGCTGAGAAGTTCATGTTGGTGATCGGGTCCGAAAAATGGTTGTCCTGTCCAGCGGAATTGATGATCAGGTCCGGCTTAAAATCGTCGAGAATGGGCATGACGATCCGTTCCATTGCCATAAGGAATCCCTCATCCGAAGTATTGGGCGGCAGTGGAATGTTGAGCGTTTTGCCCATGGCGTTGGGGCCGCCAAGCTCCTGCGGAAAGCCGGAACCGGGGTACAGGGTTCGGCCGTCCTGATGAATGGATATGAATAACGTATCCGGGTCGTGCCAGTAGACGTCCTGTGTGCCGTCACCATGATGGCAGTCCGTGTCGATAATAGCGACTTTTTTCCGGCCATATTTTTCGCGGATGTGCTCGATCATCACCGCTTCGATGTTGATGGTGCAGAACCCGCGAGAACCATGCACGACTTTCATGGCGTGGTGCCCCGGAGGTCGGACCATGGCGAATGCGCAGTCTCGCTCGCCTTCCATGACCAAATCAGCGGCTTTCATGGCTCCACCTGCCGAAATAAGGTGCGACCGGGTTGCCACGCTTGAGACTTCTGGGAAGCAGAAATGGACGCGTTCAACGTCCTCAATGGCCGCCACATCGGGTTTATATTCACGCACACCTTCGATGTCGAAGATGCCTTCTTCACGCAGTTGATCTTGTGTGTAGAGCAACCGTTCCTGTCGTTCAGGGTGGGTCGGAGAAATTGCCCAGTCAAATGCCGGGAAAAAGATGATGCCGAGGCGGTTATTTGATTTGAGCATGATTATTTCCTCCCCGCGAAGGTTTTGACCACGCCGGGTCTGACTTGACACTTCACGCGTATATTTTTGCCAACCTGCTCGTAGCCTTCAACCATGTTGAAGCTGGAGGTGTGGGTGATCTGTGCATCTTCCGGCTGGAGAAAAACGCCCATGGAATCGAGTTGCATACTTAGTTGATTGACCGCGTCTTTTTCTGCATCCGACTGGTCGTAACTGGTGGGGACGTTCTCGCGGTATGACAGAGTCGGTATGAACATCACATGCCGTTGGGTGTCGGCGAAAAGCTCTAATTCCCATGTCGTACGGGTGAGAGCTGCGCCGATGGCATTGGCGACATCATAATTTTCCGGCACTTCAGTGGAAAGCTGGAACCGTTGAAACATTTCCATTTTCATGGCTTTTGCCGGGCCACCCATGAGATAGATTTTTTTTGGCACGACTTTCTTGGCGTCGAGCAGTTCGTGAATGGTGTAGACCGGTTTGGAGTTGATTTCGTCGATCAGTCCGCGTGTGGCCGAGTGAATAGCATCTGCTGCATACGCCACGGCTTTTTTAGCCAGAGTGTCAGCTGGGATGGAATGACGATCTGCGTATGTTGCCATGGCCTTTTTTGAAGCTGCAACATCACCGACTTCGGCAATACCCGTGCAGTTGAGGGCGTCGGTCAACGTGACCTGTTCACCTCCCATGCAGACGGACGGGCCGAGTCTGGTCGGTCCAACACGGACATTGTCCCCGACGATGGAGATGGCTGAGTCTCCACCGATACCGATGGAGTGGACCTTGAGGGCGGTGACAAGGGTGGGGTGAGAGCCGATGGAAATGCCTTCGCGCTCGATGAGAGGTGCTCCGTCGGCAAAGACCGCGATGTCCGTAGTGGTCCCACCGATATCGAGAATTACTGAATCATGGAAGATGTCTGTGAGAGCAATGATGCCCATAACTGAAGCCGCAGGCCCGGAAAAAATAGACTGTACAGGCATGGTGCGTGACTGGCTCAACGGCATGGTGCCGCCATCCGCTTTGAGGATGTTGACCTTGACGTGACTTAGCCCCATGTCGGCCAGCGCTTTTTCCACGGCGGTGGCGAAATCGTTGTACAGACGCCAGACCGCACAGTTGAAATAGGCCGTGGCAACCCGGCGCGGGAAGTTGAGTGCGCCGCCGAGCTGGTGTCCGAGGGTGACAAAGTCGGCATGGTCGCACACATCTATATCTTTGCAATTGCAGACCATGCGGCGGATGAAATTTTCATGACGCGGGTTGCGGGTGGAAAATTTCCCCACTGATGCAAAGACCCTAACTCCGTTGTCACGGCATGAATCAATGGCCTTTGACAACTGACGGTTGGACAGGGCTCGAACTTCGTTGCCGCGATGATCAATGGAGCCGTCAATGACATGGAAATCTTTGCACGGCATGAAATTGTGCGGGTCGATGCCTGGTCCGGACGTGACAATAACGCCAACGTCTTCTGTCTTGCCTTGAACTATGGCATTGGTGGACAGGGTGGTGGACAGGTTGAGTTGCGATACCGATGCCTTGCCGATACTCGCGAGTATTGTTTCCAAAGCCTCTGTAACCGAGGACAGTAGGTCCTCGTGACGGGTGGGAACCTTGCAGGATGCAACGACCTGCATTCCCTGACTCAGGTCCATGGCCACTGCATCGGTATGGGTACCGCCGACGTCGATTCCTAACAGCATCTTGTCTCCTGAAATTTTTCAAGCATGGGCTGGATTTAGCACTCCATGCGCCAAAGGCGCAACCGTGGAATCGGTCAGTGGTCGAAATCGGCAGAGGAGTGGTCTTCATGTTTGCCTTATGCCGTCATGTTCGTGTAGCGTGCGGAAGTTCACAACAACGAGACCCCCGCCAGAAGCGAGGGGAGGAGACTATACATGAGCAAGATTTTCATAGCAGGTGGCGCCGGACTCCTTGGAACAGCTTTGATTGAATCCCTTAATGGGAAGGCCGAAGTGGTCGCAGGCGTGCATTCCGTGGAAAAGGGTGAGGCCGTGACAAAAGAGGGTGTCGAAGCCCGTGTTTTTGACTTTAAGGATGTCGATTCCATCATTCAGGCCATGGCCGGTTGTGACCGCATGTTCTTGTCAATTCCCTTGCAGGAAAAACTGACTCGTTATGGTCATCTGTCTGTAGAAGCAGCCAAGAAAGCGGGGATTGAATATATTGTCCGTTCGTCCGGGTATGCCGCTTCTTCTGATGCTCACTGGCGACTTGGCCGTGAGCATGGCATGGTCGACCAGTTTGTTGAAGATTCAAAAATTACCTACACCGTGCTTCGTCCCAACTCCTTTATGCAGTGTTTCGTTGGTCCCTACGCCGAGATGATTAAGGCAGGTGTTATTGCTCTGCCAGAAGAAGATGCAGCCGTCAGTTATATCGATGTGAAAGACATTGCGGACTGTGCTGCCCGACTGTTGCTGGACAACGCTGGTTTTGAGAATAGTTTTTATGCGCTGACCGGCCCTGAGGGGCTGACGTTGTCTCAGGTGGCCGAGAAGATTGCAGCAGCCAGCGGACGCGAGGTGACCTATACTCCGGCAGCCGAAGAGGCCTTTATTGCCGCCCTGCAAGGTAAAGGCGTGCCTCAGTGGAATATCGATATGCTTGTCAGCCTGACCCGTGTGATTAAACTTGGTATGGCTGGCAATGTGACCAAGGCTGTGGAGTACCTGACCGGGACACCTGCACGGACTTTTGATGATTTCGTCGTAGAGAACGCTTCAGCCTGGAAGTAATATTTATGGCGTCGCTCAAGGGGCAGGAAGAACTGTTGCGGATTATCCGCAAAATATCCGCCGGAAACTACAGTGACGAGATACTGAATTTGACCGGCCCTGAGTGTGCGCCGGAAATTCAGGAATTGGCCGAGGCCGTGGGGCTGATGATGGTCAAGATTGAGGCCAGGGAAGACCGGTTGGAGCAGCTTCTCGCCAAGATTCGACGCGATATGGTGAACACTGTGACTGCGGTTGTTCATGCCCTTGGTGCGCGGGATTCCTATTCCGAAGGACACGGTGAACGGGTGGGCGTTTATGCCAGACGCCTTGCTCAACGAGTCGGTTTGTCCAATGGCGAAGTGGAACGTATTCGTATTGCCGGAACTCTTCATGATATCGGCAAAATTGGTTTCAGCGATCAAATTTTTGCGAGCGGTGATACTCCTTTGTCTCAAGATATGATTGAGGAGATTCACAAGCACCCGGAGTGGGGACGGGATATCCTCAAAAATCTCGATTTTCTCGGTCCTGCGCTGGAGTACATCTATGCTCACCATGAACATATGGACGGCAAGGGATACCCGCGAGGACTCAAGGGTGAAGCTATCCCGTTTGGGGCACGTATTATCAGTGTCGTGGATTATTTTGATGCCATGACCACGGACCGATCCTATCAAAAGGGCAAACCCACGAAAGAAGCTGTTGAAATCTTACGCAGTCTGGCCGGTTCAACACTTGATGCTGACCTAGTGGAAGCGTTCATTATTGAAATCGAAGCCAATGGGCTGGCCGGTTAGCGGCAAGATCGTACAAGATCAACAGATTTTCATTCTATATTCTCTTTCGAAATCGAAGGAGAAATCATGAATAATATTTTCACAGCATTGGATTCTGGCCGAATGATCTGTCTTAACACCGAGGTTGATGCCGGCTCACTCAAGTGGAATCCACATCCGACTTTTGCCGGGGTGGCAATGAAGCACTTGATGACTGGCAAAGAGACGGGTGGGAAGTTCAGTATGCATTTGGTGCGCCTTGAGCCTTGTGCCGAAATAGGCGATCATGTTCACGAAAAGAACTGGGAACTGCACGAAGTCGCTGATGGGAGCGGGGTGTGCCTGCTTGATGGTCAGCGTGTGAAATATGAGCCAGGTGTGGCTGCGGTTATGCCGGAAAACGTATCCCACAGTGTACAGGCCGGTGAAGCGGGGCTGTGTCTTTTGGCCAAGTTTATACCAGCTTTGATGGAATAATGAATTCAATGACAGGGAACACCACAAAATTTATCGAAATACCGGGATTGGACGGGGTCAGCGTGGTTCGCCACGCTGGGCCTTCTCCGACAGACGCACGGCATATGCACCAGTCCTTGTGTATTGGTGTGGTGTTGTCCGGTAAACGGCGGCTCAAGATTAAAAACGCTTGGTATACGGTTTTGGCGGGGCAGAGTCTGATAATCCCGCCGGAGGTTTCCCATGCGTGTCCAGATGCCGGAGAGTGTGAATATTGTATGGTCAGCATCTCCCTTTGCAGTCTTGAAGCTGTTGGTTTCGATTCGGCGGCTTTGCGTGGGATAAAACCGGTCAGCGATGATCCGGCTTGTTTCGGGGCAATTATCGGATTGGCAGACATGGCTGAGACCCCGGCCTCACAATTGGAACGACAGGGCGCTTTTCTGCGCTTGTTGGAGCTTCTTTGTACAAATGTCTGTCTTGAACAAGTTTGTTTGTCTGAGTCGGATCGAATCGTCCGAGTCAGGCGTGAATTGGAAGAGCGATGCGTTGAGGATGTTCCACTCAAGAGACTTGCTTGGTTGGCCGGATGCAGTCCTTGTCGATTGAACCGGGATTTTGCTTTGGTTGTAGGGATGCCGCCGCATGAATATCAGGCCATGCAGCGTGTGCGTCGGGTGAAAACGAGTATCCGTTCAGGCAAAAGTTTGGCAGACAGTGCCGTTGAAGCCGGGTTTTCCGATCAGAGTCACATGACCCGCTGTTTTAAAAAAATAATGGGCATGACACCGGGGAAATTTTCGCAAGGATTGCCATCCTCCCGTTTGGATTGAGTTTCTTTTCAGTCCTTTTTGTTCCTTTAAAATATGGTGCTTTCCAGAGACTCACACCGGGCGGACCATCCGGGGAATCGTCACACGATTTTCATTGACTTTTCCCCGCAGGGCCTTACTTTTTGGCCGTGAGCGTACCAATAATGAAATGTATTTTTGCTATAATCGCGTTTGTCGTAACCGCCCTGATTCCTGACCTGGCACATGCATGGGGTCCCGGCGTCCATCTTGCGCTGGGCAATTCTGTGCTGGCCGATATAGGGTGTTTGCCACCTTTGGTGGCCGCTTTGTTGGACCGGCATCGGAACGCTTTTTTGTATGGCTGTTTGTCAGCAGATATTTTCATTGGCAAAGGGACTAATTTTCGCCCAGGACACAGCCATAATTGGGTTACAGGATTCAAGCTGCTTAATTCGGCCAAAGAAGCCCGAGTGCTTGCCTATGGGTACGGCTATCTGACACATCTGGCCGCTGATGTTGTCGCCCATAACTACTTTGTCCCCAATGCGCTTATGGATATGAATTCCGGTTCCAAGTTGTCCCACGTCTATGTGGAGGCACAGGCTGACCGGAATTTCAGGCGTGAGCAGGAAACCGCTTTGTCCCTGTTCCGTCGGCCGAATCGAGATTCAGACGATACGCTGCTTTCTGCTATGGATAAACGGCGTTTCCCGTTTGTGGTCAAAAAACAGATCCTTAAGGGCAGTCTTACCGTGACCGGACGCAAGACATGGGGCACCTCCTTGAGATTGGCTGATCGACTTTTGCCCGGACCTCGTGTTAATCGTCACTTGGACGAGATGTTCACCCTGTCTCAAAATATTATTTTTGATTTCCTGGCTGACCCCAAGGCCTCTCCTGCTGTGTCATTTGATCCTATCGGCAGTGGGAATTTACGCCGGGTTCGTGATATTCGTATAAAGCGACAGGCCGGTGCTTTGATTCCTTCTATCAAATTCCAACCGCATGAAAGTCTGACGGATATCGCCAGTCCTGTCATACACACAGCTCCTTCTTTCGGGGCCACTGTCGGTGGCTGATTTTTCTGACCAATTCCGATAGACATTTTGGAATAGATTCCACTTTGACAGCACTTTTGCTATGGTGCCGCGAAGTTGTTGTGTAATCTTATGCCCATTACGGATTTTTATCACCATGCTCAAACGATTTATCTATCTAATTCCTCTGCTTGCCGGATTGGCCGTGGCTGCCGTCGTGGCTTTTGGGTATGTGGCAGATCGGGATAATCATACTGAAAAGATTCGAGCAGACGTACTTCATATTCTTAATGATGTTGCCGCAAGGCTTGAGGGGGCACTTGACGCCAAACAACATCTGATTACGGCGTTGCGTTCATCGATTCAGGCGAATCCGGATATACAGCAGGAGTTGTTTCAGACTCTGTCCAAGGGATTGCTCGTTCACGTCGGGAGCGTTCGTTCGGTGTGGCTCGCCAAAGATAATGTGGTGAGTCATGTATATCCGGCCACTGATACCGGACACGCCATGGGGCGTTCGTTGCTTAAGAGTGGGCCGGTGCTGGCGCGAGGTTTGGCTTTGCGGGCTCAGGAGACTGGAGCAGTTCAGATGATTGTTCCGGGTCAGGACAGCAAGGAAGTCACCGAGATCATGTTTTTTGCTCCGGTGTCGGTCACGTTGCCGGACGGAAGTTGTTATTATTGGGGCCAGGTCGTCATATGCCTCGATATTCAAGCTTTTTATAGCAAGGTCGGATTTTCTGATGCCTATCCAGGCATTTCACTCGCATTGCGGAAACCCGAGAATTTATCTTCCAAAGAAGTCGTGTTGGCCGGTGTGCCTATGGTTTTTGACATGGCTCCTCTGGTTCACAATATTTCGGTTCCCATGGGGACATGGGATTTGGCAGCTGTGCCGCAGGGGGGATGGACCACGTCTCCGTACAAGGTATACATTCTCGTTGGCGGAATTATTTGTATCCTGTTGGTTCCAGTTTCTTTTTGGGCTGTTTTGGTCATGATTATGGGGCGGCTTGCCGACCGCGAGAAGTACCGAAATTTGGTTCAGAATGCCAAATCCATTATTTTACGTATCGATATGGCCGGGGAGATTGTTTTCTGTAATGAGTATGCGGAGCAATTTTATGGCTATAAACGTGGGGAGCTTATCGGTAAGCCCTTGATTGGAACCCTGATTCCGAAAAAGGATATGGAAGGGCAGTCCATGAAACGATATCTTGGGCGTTTGCTCAAGAATCCATCCGCCCATCCATTCAACGAGATAATGAATGTTCGCAAGAATGGCGAAATCGTATGGGTTGCCTGGGCCAATGATTCGGTGCTGACTCGTGACAAAACCATGGTCGGCCTATTGTGTGTCGGCACGGATATCACGGACCGCAAACTTATGGAAGAGGCTCTCAGACAGCGGGAAAAACAATACCGTCTTTTGGCTGAAAATGTGACAGATGTTATTTGGGGGTTGGATGCAGACTTGCGTTTTACCTATATCAGCCCCTCTGATGAAGTCGTGCGTGGGTACAAACGATATGACGTTTTGGGACGTTTTCTTGATGATTTTTTGACTCCGTCGTCCCGTGTTCGATTTAAGGGTGCACTCGTTCTTTTGGAAGAACAGGGCGAGAATCCGGCTCAACCTCCATCCACTACCGAGGCTTTGGAGTTCTTGTGCGCTGATGGTTCCACGGTTTGGCTGGAGTGTCATTTGGGTATTTTGCTTAATGAGGAAGGGGATAAGCTTGGTGTTCAGGGTGTTGGCCGTGACATTACTGATCGTAAGCTGGCCGAGGCCCTGCGCGAGGACGTGGAGCGTATGGCGCGGCATGATCTCAAGACTCCCCTGGGCGCAGTCATCAGTCTTCCCGGTGAGGTTCGTCGGTTGGGTGGGTTGAATGCGGATCAGGATGCCATGCTGGAGACTATCGAAGACGCCGGTGAGACCATGCTTCAGCTTATCAACCGGTCTCTCGATTTGTATAAGATGGAGCGCGGTACATATGTTCTGGCCAAGTCAGAAGTGGATTTGTTGCGGATGGTGGAACGTATTAAGGCCGAGGCTATGCCGCAGATTCGAAGCAAGGGAATCAGTGTGGGCATTGAAGTGCGATCCGGCCAACAGGCGGATGCGTTTCTTGCTACAGTGGACGAGGAATTGTTTCGTTCCATGCTTTCTAATCTTATCATCAATGCGCTTCAGGCCTCCCCGGAGTCTGGTTCAATTTCCATAGTTTTGGAGAAGAATGGCATTTTGACGCTTGCCATCTGTAACCAGGGAGAAGTGGCTCATCACCTTCGTGATACTTTTTTCGATAAATATTCAACAGCCAATACCCCTGGGGGGTCTGGGCTTGGAACGTATTCCGCTCGCCTTATTGCTCGTACACATGGTGGCGATATTATTGTGGAAACGGATATCCCCGGTCAAACCAGCGTGGTCGTGACGCTGCCTGTCTGATTGTTTATGAATGTTTGTTATGCGAACGGCGCACCCTGTATGCTAGGATGCGCCGTTCTTTATGGAGGTGTGTCTAAAAATTATGCGAGTTTTTTCATAAGCCAAGCCATGTTCTTACCGAGAATGTCCATGGTCTCCATGCCTTCCACATCTTGTGTTATTTCACCCTTGTTCATGCCAAAGCCCATGTTCCAGTAGTGGGAACCAGGGACAACCATTTGCCCGATGAAAAAGAAGGCGTTTAAGGTGTTGAAGGTCTGGATGGCACCACCGCGACGGGCGACCGCGACACTTGCGCCGACTTTGCGGGCGAACATGTCGTCATTAGCTCTGGCGACCATTCCGGCTCGGTCAATGAGTGCGCTCATTTCCGTGGAAATGGTGGCAAAATAGGTCGGGGAGCCGAGAATAATGCCGTCAGCGTCGTCCATGGCCGCAATACAGTCGTTGACGAAGTCATTTTTAACGGCACATTTGCGATTCTTGTTTTTGAAACATTTCATGCAGGCGATACAACCGTGCATTTTTTTGCCGCCGAGTTCGATGAGTTCTGTCTCAATACCTTCGGCTTCAAGTTTCGTGAAAACGCGATTGATCATTTCTTTGGTGTTGCCACCCTTTCGGGCGGATCCATTAAAAGCGACTACTTTCATAATATTCTCCTAATATGTGTTGTAATGAATCCGATCATCTTGAAAGCGGCTTTCGGATTTAAGTTGTTGCGCAGGCCAGCCGATGGGGGCGAATCCGAGAGGAATGACATGCTCTGGCAAATTGAACATTTCCTTGAAGGCTTTGAGTCTTTCCTCGACGGGATGGATGCCGGTCCAGACAGCACCTAGGCCAAGTCCGTGCACTGCCAACAGGAGGTTTTGCATGGCTGCCGAGCAATCTTGTACCCAGTATCCCGGAAATTTTTCCTTGCTCAGGTCTGCGCAGACAATAATGCCGAGCGCGGTCTGAGTGACCATTTTCATATGGACATGAATACCGGCCATGCCATCGAGTTTCTTGCGATCATTGACAACAATGAATCTCCATGGTTGGGCGTTGCCCGCGCTTGGAGCCATCATGGCAGCTTCAAGGATCTGTTTGACCATTGCTTCCGGGACCGGCTTGTTTTCAAATTTCCGTATGCTGCGTCGAGTGAGAAGGCCTTCCATTATATCCATTATCTATTCCTCCTGTTGTGGGCTGGGCTGTTGTTTACTGTCATATTCTTTTCTGCTATTGGTAACAAAAGATCAAGTACGCACTTAAAAGTGCTATAGGTACCAAAAGGAAACTATTGACTTCTTTATTTTATAGTACATAGTCGGGGCGATGAGGAAAAGAATAAACGGAGTTCTTTATGGGGACTGAATGTTCCATGAAATTTTGTGGTGAAAAAAAGTATTTCTGTACCGTCGAACTGACCTTGCAGGTTATCGGCGGCAAATGGAAACCAATCATTATTCATCGATTAGGAAATGACGGAATCTTGCGGTTTAGCGAGGTGAAAAGATCTATTCCCAATATTACGCAGAAGATGCTGACACAGCAGTTACGTGAATTGGAAGCGGACGGTGTCGTCACACGCAAAGTTTATGCGCAGGTGCCGCCAAAAGTGGAGTATTCCCTGACTGAGTTGGGCCTGAGCGTCATGCCGGTTATAGAGAGTCTGTGCAAGTGGGGTGAGGGCTACGCCCGATGGTTTGAAGACCAGACGGTGAGGGAAACGGCCATTTAGTCTTAAATTCATCTCTTTTCCTTCCCTCGGTTTGCCATATGCTGTATGTAGGCCTCATTCATGGAGGTCTCAAATGTTGGATTCACATACTACCGCTGCACGAATATATCCTGTCCTTGAACTTGATGAAATTTGCGAGTTTCTGGAATTGACGCGTAACGAGATTATGATGCTCGTACCCAAGGCCGTAGAGGAAGTTGAATATCGGTTTGATTTGATTCGGAAGAGCGTGCGATCCAATGATTTTAATGAGATCGTGCTTCATAGCCATACATTGAAGAGTGTAGCTGCTTCCATTGGGGCCAGGGCTACGCGTGAGGTCGTTTCTAAGTTGGAGTCGGTAGCGAAGAGAGGGGACACAGATATGTGTGTTCGGCTGATTGGTGAACTTGAGGAAGAAGTTTCTCGTCTCGCGGCTGAAGTTGCCGCTCTTTAAATTTTGTTTAAAAAAAAATCCCGGTACGAAGAGCGTACCGGGATTTTTTTGGCTGTCAGAGTTATCCCCTGCAATTATGTTTCATGCTGGTGCCTTCAACGACAAAGACAACAGACTCGGAGACATTGGTGGCGAGGTCGCCGATACGTTCAAGGTGACGTGCGCCGATAATGGCGTGTATGCCTCGCTCCACGATTCGTGACTCGGTCACCATCTCGGAAGCGAGTTGCCGCAGAATGGCAATGTTCAAATCGTCGGCTCTATCATCCATACGGCATACCTGTCCGGCCAAGGCGACATCGTCGTCTATGTAGGCCTTGAGGGCGTCAGAAAGCATGTGTTTGACGATGTTTGCCAATTCTTCCATCTTTGGATTGTGCGGCATGGGTGGCCGGGTGGACAGGAACATTGCCCTGTGCGCCAGGTTGGAGGCTTCATCGCCGAGGCGTTCCAAATTCACCGTGATTCTTTGAGCACCGACAATGGTTCGCAGATCCACGGCCATGGGCTGATCAAGTGCGAGCAGTTCAAGGCTGAAATTGTCGATTTCGTCTTCCATTTCATTGATGACGTCGTCGCCGACTATAACCGCTTCGGCTAAGTCTGCGTCATTTTCGAGGTAGGCCTTGATCGCCTTGTGCACGGCGGATTCCGACAGGGCTGCCATGCGCAGGACCATGACCTTGAGGTCTTCGAGTTTTTTTGAAAAATGTGCGCGTTGTTCCATAAAAAAATCCCGTCCTTGGAGCCGATTTAACCGAAACGGCCCGTGATATAATCTTCAGTCTGCTTGTTGGCCGGATTGGTAAACATGGCCTTGGTTTCATCCACTTCAATGAGTTTGCCCATATAAAAGAATGCGGTCTTGTCGGACACGCGGGCAGCCTGCTGCATGGAGTGGGTGACGATGATGATCGTGAACTCTTTTTTCAGTTCGTGAATAAGGTCCTCGATTTTTTGGGTGGCAATGGGGTCCAGAGCCGAAGCCGGTTCGTCCATCAAGAGGACTTCCGGTTCAACAGCCAGAGCTCGCGCAATGCAGAGTCGTTGCTGCTGACCACCGGAAAGCCCGAGAGCCGAGGTGTGAAGACGGTCTTTGACTTCATCCCATAGAGCGGCGCCAAGCAGACTCTCTTCGAGTTTTTGTTCCAGGAACTGCTTGTCCTTTACTCCATTGACGCGCAGTCCGTATGCCACGTTTTCGAAAATGGATTTGGGGAAGGGATTGGGCTTCTGGAAGACCATTCCGATACGGCGACGTAGGGAAACCACATCAATACCTGATGCGTATACGTCCTGACCGTCGAGGGTCATTTTTCCATCCACGCGGGTGCCGGGAATGAGGTCGTTCATGCGGTTGATGCAGCGCAAGTATGTTGATTTGCCGCAACCGGATGGGCCGATAAGGGCTGTGACCCTGTTCGACTCGAATTGAATACTGATGTCTTCCAGAGCCTTGAATTCGCCGTAATGGAAGTCGAGGTTGTCGGAAGACACCTTGATGGCGGTTGTCATGTCTGTTTGTTCTCCATTCAAAAGAGATATGTCGTATCAGCGATACGACCAAACACGACTACCTTTCACTGGTTACGTGAGAATGACTCGGGTGTTACAATTGCGTGACAGCGTAGTTTTATTGAAGTGCGACCGTCGCAGTCAGTGTCGTATCAGTGGTGTTTACCGTGGGCTTGATGGCATTTGCTGGTGGAGTGCGGAAGTGAATTACAAGCCTGAGGCGGTCTGGGTGCTCTCCAACCACGACATGTTTGACGGAGCCGTCCAGTCTGATCACATTCGCATTGTGGTATTTCCATGATCCGATCAGGTCGAAAACCAATCGTCGGGGGGTGGTCAGGTTTATATAACTGGTATCGGCAACAGGGCGGTCTGTTTGAATGGTGATGGTGAAACCGGTGTCCGTTTCTTTCACGGCGACACTTTTTACTTTGCCAGGTGTTTGTGGAGTCTGTTCTTTTACGACAGGAGGTGTAGGCTCTGTGACTTCGGGCTGTGGTTTTATAGGTTTCTGATCTGGAGTGGCAACAGCTTGGGGCTCTTCAGGAAGAGTGATGACTTCCGGTTCACCAAGACCTTGATTTTCAGCGGATTGTGCCGGAGTTTCTGTTCCATCAGGTAAAACCATGGGAAGAATCGTGAAATCAACACTCATGCGTAATTCATTGCGTACAGGGGTTTCAGCGTCACCGGAAGGGACGAACGTCGTGCTCGCTATGAAGGCTATGGCAACGCATAGTCCTAGGAGAATGGCCCATTTACCAGATTTTTTCGACATGCAAGTCCCTCTTTGAAATTGAATCACTGCAATATACGCAAATCGGTTATAAATGGCAAAGGCGTGGCTCCAGTTCCCTAGTCGAGGGAATCGTAGAATTGTGCAAGATGCTCGATTACTCGTTTGTCAGACCACTGTTGTTCCATGAATGCTCGCCCTTTCTTTCCTGCGGCTTCACAGGCTGGACGATCTTGGATGAATTCCATGAGTCTATCTGTCAAATCTTTTTTCGTGTGTGCCAATATCCACGGCAGATCTTCAGTCTTGGCGAATTCCGATACACGGGCGCGATTCCACTCGTCGAGTCCGGCAATTACAGCTACGCCCTGTGAAAGGCCTTCCAGACTGGAAACGCCATAGTATCCCTGCATGTGATCAAAGAGGACGTGGTGCCGGCGTTTTCGAGCCAGACATTCCGTGTTGGGAACGTCGTCGATAAGGTCGACTGACACGTGGACCTTACGTTTGTTGATGGTACTGACAACATCCAGAAATTCGTCGGTGTTTTTGAGGTCCTTGCGGGTAGGGGAGTGACAGACTTTGAGAGGGCCATCGTCATCGAAGCGTCCCCACATGGGTTTGAACAGCGGTTCATCAATAGGGACGAGGTTGGGCTGCCATTGGGCTTTGGGGAGCAGTTTCATCAGGTCCGGCGTGGAAACGAGCAGGTTGCGTCGCCCTAATGCCTTGTATTTTTTGCGAAATGATTCGGGATTGGACCGGAAGTCATGGTGCCCATGGTGATGATGGACAATAGCTTTACCTTTGATGAAATCAGCAGGTAACAGATGCCCGAAAGGTTGATTCTCGTCGCAGGTCATATGGAAATGAAAGACGTCAGCTTCGTGCATGAGGATGGCGACTTCTTCCATTCCGTCTGGGCCGAGGTCTGGGACGTGCATGTCTTTTTCCCAGGAGTGGGTATATCGACTTTCCAGCGTGACCAAGCGGGCTGAATGAGTGGTATGCCTATTGATGGCCTTGGAAAATTGGATAGCCGTCCCGGCGGGGTCGTTAATGGCGAGCATAAGAATGCGCATTTTATGAGACGGCTCCCTGTATTGGTTTTGATGTCGTCAACGAACCCGCTGGTTCAGTCCTTGCTGATTCAATAGAAGGCTTATTCTTTTTTGGTTGGGGCTTTTTCCACTTTCTCCAATTCGCTGCTTTTGTCTCCAGAAAGGTCTAGTTCACTGAATTCATGGGATTCGGGCAGTTTGACGGAGAAAGCATACACGGAGTCCAGGCGAGCGGTGGTCGGGGCAAATGAACAGTCCAGAACATGGCCGCCGCCTGTCCGGTCCTTGGTGATGAAATGCCAGTGATAGCCTGGGACATTAACGCCTTTGACAAAAGATGGCGAATAGTAGCCAACCAAAGTGCCTTCACCCGAGAATTGGACCACCACCTGATGTTTGACCACTTCGTGTAGCGGTTCATAAGGAGGATTCTGTTTGGGAATGGCCCGGGCCTTTACAAAAGCAAACCGGCCATCAATGCGGATGGCATAAAAGGCGTTTTTTGAGGGCAATCCGAGGGTTATGGCTTTGTTGAGATCCTGTAATGACTGTATTCGGTCCAGCTTGAGGATCATGTCCTCTTCGAAAAATGAAACCGTGGCAAAAGGTACCTTGGCACTGTCGGCGGGGACAGTCGCTTTGCCTCCTGCGCTGATATGGTAGGGGGTGCCGTCCAGTACCACCAATTCTCCGTCAATACCGTTGAGTGTCCCGAGGCCGAAGTCTCCTTGAAACATGAGGTTCTTGATGGTCAATTCCCCGTCATAGAGACCGGCCAGCAGGGCGTCGATTGTGGAATATTGATAAAGGGAATCCCCTGCAACGGCCAGACCGCTGGAAAAGGTTGTTAAGGTAAGGAGGAGTAGGAGGCAGTAGAGGTGTTTCAGCGTGGTTTTCATGAGTTCTCCTAAAATTTGGATCCGGCGTTGCCTGACGCGTCTCCGCTACATTCTGATTTTCGTAGTTTTTTGACCCAGATTTCTCCAGTCTGGGTATGGAACATGAGTTTGCGTCCCTGAGAACCGCCCACGTCTTCCACTTGGATGGGGAGTCGGGCAAATTTGAGAAGTCGTCGGGCCATTTCAATGTTGCGTTTGCCTATGTTGAAGCCGCCTGAGGGGGTTTTGCAGGCAACCATGCCGCTTCCGCCCCCGAACATTTTGATGACCAGATCACGTCGGGGGATACCGACTTTGTCCATGGTTTCCAACATGTTTTGCAGTGCTGTGTCGACAAAACGGCAGACCTGTGGCTCAGGAGTACTTTGTCGTCTGTCTTGTAGGCTGTCTGGCAGGAAAGCGTGACAGATGGTACCAATTCCCAACTTGGGAGAGTGCAGCGTTACAGCCAGACATGATCCTAACACCGTGGAGACCAGAGTTGGTTGCACGCCGAAGAAACAGTCACCTGTTTGGAGAAATACTTTGGGAAGTCCCTGCCTCAGTCCTTTCATTCGTCTACCCGTTCAATATGAGAGTCCGCTTTGCGGACCGTTTATACATCAAAGCTATCATCCTGACGCGCCAAGTCAACCGGTTGCTCGAATCTTGCGTAACTGGTCGGGGATAAGTTGTGTCAAAATCAGTGAAACCAGTGACATGACGACCGCGCCAAGAAATACGGCTCTGTAGTTCGTGATCCAGGCGATACCGCCCATCACTGGAATAAAGACAGCGGCGATGTGATTAATGGTGAATCCTACGGCCATGCCCGAGGCAATGTCTTTGGAATCGGCGATCTTTTGGTAAAAGGTTTTAATGCCCATGGAGAAATTGAAAACGACATTGTCCACGACATAGAAGGCTCCTGCCAGAAGAGGGCTGTCAGTATAGGCGTACCCGAGGAAGACCAGAATCAGCGTCGAATATTCCACACTGAGAACGGCCCGTTCTCCGAAGCGGTTGACCGCCTTGCCGATAAGCGGATTGGCGAAATAGTTGATCACGTTGTTGCAGACGAAAAGGATCGTGATTTGTTGGATGGAGTAATCGAATTTTTCCACCAGAAGGAATACGGCAAAGGCCACGAATATTTGTCGTCTGGCACCGCTCATGAGTGTCAGGGCATAAAAGAGCCAGTACTTTTTTTTCAGGACCATTTTTTTGTGCTGGAGGGGAAGGTCTTCCCTGGACGGATCTCGCGTCATTCCCCAGAGGCCTGCGCAGACCGCCACGGCTCCGAAGAGTGCAAACATTTCGGTGTATCCAAGTGTTTTTGCCAAAAAATAGATGAATCCACCCACTGTGATGTTTGTCAGTGCTCCGATACTTCTGAGCCGTCCCATGACCAACGGCGCTTCGGTATGATTGAAATATTGTAATGTGAGCGATTGGTTCATGGTTTCGAAGTAGTGAAAGCCGAAACTCATGAGCAGGGTGGTGCAGATAATACCGGTCAGGGAGGGGAAAAGTCCGGTCAGTCCGACCCCCACTCCGGTTATAATGACTGACAGCGCTGCCAGTCGGTGTTCCCTGATGATCAGGATGACATAAATTGCGAGCATTGCCAGAAAGCCGGGGACTTCGCGAATTGAGTTCGCGATACCCATACCCAGCCCGTCAAGGCCTGCGACATCCACGGCAAAGTTGTTGAGTAGGGTGCGCCATCCCTGAAAGGCCACGCCCGTACCCACCATGAGTACGAGGAGAAAAATATACATTCGGCGCTTTTTAAGCTGATCAGTCATTGAAGTCCTTTTTGATGAGGGGCGACAATAGGTCTTTGACATGTGAAAAATCAAGTATAGAATCGTGTCATGAAAGAAGCACCTATAATTGTCTCCGCCTGTCTGGCGGGTATGTACTGTCGTTACAATGGCGATACACAGCCGCACGAAACCATTATCGAACTTGTCAGCCAAGGGCAGGCCATTCCATTTTGCCCTGAAGTTCACGGCGGTTTATCAACGCCGCGTGCCCCTTGTGAGATTCAGGAAAATAAAGTCGTCGACAGCGATGGCATTGATCGTACTGAGGCCTTCCAGCGAGGGGCTGAAGAAGGGTTGCGTCTAGCGCGACTTGTCGGGAGTCATGAGGCTATTCTTAAAGCCCGTTCTCCTTCTTGTGGAAGTAGTGAAATTTATGACGGTACGTTTTCGTCAACCCGTATTGCGGGTGACGGACTGTTTGCCAGATTGCTTAAGGATAACGGGTTTTCTATCCGTACCGAAGAGGATTTGCCTGAATGACCGAGTTTGTCGGATTGCCATTGACCATCAAAATAAATCCGCGTGCCAAGCGGGTGTTGGTTAAACTGGTACCGGGCGTCGGGTTGGAAGTGGTCGTCCCTCGTGGGTTTGACCATGCGTTAGTCCCGGATATTTTGCTTGAAAAGCAACGGTGGATTGAGCGCACCCGTGACATTTTACTGGCTGAAGGACGTGATCTCTCAGGCGAGTTGCCTGATTTGCCCAATGTGATTGATTTCAAGGCATGGGATCGGGTGTATCAGGTGGATTATCTGGAGAGATCCGGTCCAGTAAAGGTAATTGAGAATGTGGCCCGACTTCAAGTCAGTGGTCCTGTTGAAGATCGGCGATCAATATTTGAGGCTTTGCAGATATTTACGGCGAAAAAAGCACGTGAAGTCCTGTTGCCGCGATTGGAATTTATGTGTCGGCACACTGGATTGACCTATACGGCTTTACGCATTCGGCGACAGAAGACGCGCTGGGGCAGTTGTTCTGCTCGGGGAACGATATCTCTCAACGCCAAGCTGCTGTTTTTACCGCTGGAACTGGTCGATCACCTGCTCCTTCACGAACTTTGTCATACCAGACAGCTAAACCACTCAAAGCGCTATTGGGCTTTGGTGGCATCGTATGAGCCTGATTACCTGCGTCTTGAAGACGAGGTAAAGCATGGCGGGAAGTATGTTCCGAGGTGGTTTACTTAGCTTTCTGCGTCTTCAAATCTGGCAGTGATGATTGCGCCGTCATCTTCGCGAGCAGTGACATCCAGGGCCTTGGATTTGCCGTGGCAGGCGAAACCTTCGGGGCCGTGTGAAACATAGCCGGCGGAAATGACCTTGGTGTACGGCATCTGTTCGCGCATCTCGTCAAAATTGATGCGGTTGGGAAAGATGACGGGAACAGCGGTACCGGAAAAATCTTCAAACATAATGTATTTCATGGGGCGTCTCCTTGAGTGAGCGTCACACTAATGGGAACACGGCGCGAGATCAACCTGTTGCCTGAGAGTCCAAGACAGGATACACCTGATTCCGATGAGTGAATACAAGAAAATTGGCGTCTGGCAGACTGCTTTTCTGGGCGACGCCGTACTGACCTTGCCTATGCTTCGGGCGATCAAGGACCGTTTTCCTGATGCGGAACTGCATTTTTTCGTGCGCACTGGCTTTGAATCGATTTTTGCCGGACAGCCGGAAATCACTGCTGTCCATGGCTTTGCCAAGCGCGGAGCACAGAAATCTTTAAATGCTGCGGTTCGTCATGGGTGGGAAATTGGACAACAGGGATTTGATCTGTGGATCTCAACACACACCAGTTTTCGTACCGCTTTGGTGAGTGGCGCGACCGGTATTGGTCGGCGCATTGGGTATGATAAGCCGTGGTTTAATCGGTTTGCATACACCGAGACCGTGGACCGAAAATTTAATGAGTTGGATGAAATTGAACGACTCATGGAATTGGTCAAACCTTTGGGTATTGATGTCCCGGCTCCAAAAGCGGAATTGGTCCTTTCTGAAGAAGCTCAAGGAGCGGCTTCGGTCTACTGGGAGAAAGCCTGTTTTGATAGGCCAGTACTTGGTATTCATCCTGGCTCTACTTGGCCTACGAAATGTTGGCCTGTAGAATATTTTAGTGAAATTACGGCCCGTGCGGTTGAAAGCGGAGCACACGTTCTTATTTTTGCTGGGCCTGGCGAAGAAGAAGTAGCCAGACAGGTAGAACAGGGGGCGAAGAGTGATCCTGTCCATGTGACGAATCTGGCTGGGAAGCTTTCCCTGCCAGAGCTGGCGGCTTATCTTGGCAGACTTGATGCGTATCTGAGCAATGATTCAGGCCCGATGCATCTGGCCTGGACACAGGATGTCCCTTTGGTGGCCTTGTTTGGTCCAACCGTCAGATCCCTTGGTTTTTTTCCGCGAGGAGACAATTCCACAGTCATGGAAACAGAATTAGTCTGCAGGCCTTGTGGTCTGCATGGACCGAAAAAATGCCCGGAAGGACATTTCAAGTGCATGAAGTTGATGACGCCTGATAAAGTTTGGGAGGCTCTTCGAAAAAAGCTCGGCGTCTGATTCGAGAAGAGTTTTTTAATAAAGACCATATAAAAAAGGGCAGGCTCATGAGAGCCTGCCCTTTTATTTGTAGGGTGAGGATCAGATTGACTAGCAGGTGCCTGCGTCCAAACCGCTGGACTTGCAGCTGATGCGCATAATTGCGCGCTTCAGGGCAGTCTGGTTGCGGATGGCGTCCATCTTTTCCTTGGCCGCGGAAGCGCGCTTTTCAGCACGTTCTTTAGCTAACTTGGCGCGGTCAGAATCAATCTCGGTGGCCTTTTCAGCAACTTCGGCCAGAATAGTGACCTTGTTGTGGCTGACTTCAGCGAATCCACCGGAGACGAAGACGTAATGCGCCTTGCCGTCTTGGTTATAATGGAGATTGCCGATTCCCAGAGCGGACAGGAAGGGAACGTGGTTCGGCAAGATGCCGAATTCACCCATGATACCGGGTGCGCCCACGTAATCCACGTCCTCGGAAAGTACTTTCCGGTCGGGAGTGACGATCTCAAGTTTCAATGTGGCCATGAATTACCTCGCTTATTGCTTGGCTTTTTCGATGGCTTCCTCGATTCCGCCGCACATGTAGAAGGCCTGCTCGGGCAGGTCGTCGTACTTGCCGTCGAGAATGTCGCGGAATGCCTGCACGGTGTCCTCGGTCTTGACGTAGACACCGGGAACACCGGTGAAGACTTCAGCAACGTGGAACGGCTGGGACAGGAAGCGCTGGACGCGACGAGCACGAGCAACGGTCTGTTTGTCTTCGTCAGACAGCTCGTCCATACCGAGAATAGCGATGATATCCTGGAGATCCTTGTACTTCTGCAACACGGACTGGACTTCACGAGCAGTCGCGTAGTGTCCTTCACCGATGACTTCGGGGGAGAGGATACGAGACGTGGAGTCAAGCGGGTCAACAGCAGGGTAAATACCCAGTTCGGAGATTGCACGAGACAGAACCAAAGTACCGTCAAGGTGAGCAAAGGTGGTAGCCGGTGCGGGGTCAGTCAAGTCATCCGCAGGGACGTAAACGGCCTGGACGGAGGTGATGGAACCCTTGTTGGTGGAGGTAATACGCTCCTGCAGCTTACCAAGGTCAGTACCCAGAGTAGGCTGATAACCAACCGCGGAAGGCATACGGCCGAGAAGTGCGGAGACCTCTGCGCCAGCCTGAGTGAAGCGGAAGATGTTATCAACGAACAGAAGCACGTCCTGGCCTTCTTCGTCACGGAAGTACTCTGCGCAGGTCAGTGCGGTCAGAGCAACACGTGCGCGGGCTCCCGGAGGCTCGTTCATCTGGCCGTAAACCAACGCTGCTTTCTCCAGAACGCCGGCTTCTTTCATTTCGTAGTAAAGGTCGTTTCCTTCACGAGTACGCTCACCAACACCAGCGAATACGGAGATACCACCGTGCTGCTTAGCGATGTTGTTGATCATTTCCATGAGGATAACGGTCTTGCCAACACCTGCGCCGCCGAAGAGGCCCATCTTGCCACCTTTCGGGAACGGGATGAGCAGGTCAACGACCTTGATGCCGGTTTCGAGCAGTTCCACCTTGGTGGACAGTTCGGTGAATGCCGGAGCTTCACGGTGAATGGGAAGACGCTTTTCGCAGGGAACCGGACCCATTTCATCAGCAGGCTCACCAACAACGTTCATGATGCGGCCCAAAGAGCCAGCACCGACGGGAACGGTGATCGGAGATTCAAGGTCGGTTGCTTCCATGCCGCGGACGAGACCTTCGGTGGCGTCCATGGCAATGGTGCGTACGACGTTGTTACCCAGGTGCTGTGCAACCTCACAAATGAGGATTGGTGCATCAGCGCTATTGGGATTTTTAATCTCCATCGCAGACAGAATGTTGGGAAGATTCCCTTCGGCAAATTCGACGTCGACAACGGCGCCGATTACCTGAACGATTTTACCAGTATTAGCCATTTTTCATAGCCCCCTTTTATCCTTTCAGCGCTTCCACGCCGCCGACAATGTCCATAAGATCGCCAGTAATGGCGGCCTGCCTTGTCTTGTTATAGAGCAAGGTCAGGGAATCCGTCAGTTCGTCGCACGCCTTGGTGGCGTTATCCATGGCAGCCATACGGGCAGCATGCTCGGAGCATGATGTGTCCAGCAAACCACGATAGACCTGGACTTTGATAAACCGAGGCAAAAGCTCGGCCAACAGGCCTTCAACAGACGGTTCATATAAGTAGTCTCCAGCGCCACTCTCGGTGGCTTCGCCTTCTTCCGCTGCCATAGGCAGAACGGTGAGATCGACGGGAGGCTGCTTGCCCATGCTTTGGAATTCACCGAATACAACGTGAACTTCATCGAGTTCGCCGTTGATGTAGCCAGCAATCAGTTCGTTACCGACGCTTGCGGCCAGGGTGAAGTCGAATGAACTCATGGCGTCGCCTTCGGCGCGCACGATTTCGTATTCGGTCTTATTGAAGGTGTCACGGGCTTTCTTGCCGATGCAGTACATCTTGACAGCCTTGCCTTCAGAAGCCCTTTTCTTGGCCAGTTTCATGGCCTTATTGATAATATTAATATTGAATGCGCCGCACAGTCCTCGATCGGAAGTGGTGACCATGATACCCACGGTCTTTACTTCTTCCCGGACTTCCAGCAGCGGATGTACCGATTCGTCAGCGCCGGCTGCCAAGTCTCCGAGCATCTCATAAAACTTGTCCGCATACGGACGGAAGCGTTCAATACGCTCCTGTGCGTTGCGCAGTTTTGCCGAGGCCACCATGTTCATGGCCTTGGTGATCTGCTTGGTTTTCTTGACGCCAACAATCTGATTTTGGACGTCTCTTAACGATGCCATTCGCTACCCCTTAGTTAAGCGCTGAAGCCTTTCTTGAATTCTTCAATGGCGGCCTTGAGGTCGGCTTCCACAGCGTCATCAATCTTTTGTTTTTCGACGATGGAGTCGAGAACTGCAGATTTGGTGTTAGCCATGAAGTCGTGGAATTCTGCCTCAAAAGTCTGGACAGACTCAACAGGTACGTCATCCAAGAAACCGCGTGTAGCGGCGAACAGGATGGAAACCTGCTGCTGGACGGTCTGCGGCTTGTACTGGCCCTGTTTCAGAACTTCAACCATGCGTGCGCCACGGTTCAACTTGTCCTGAGTAGCCTGGTCAAGGTCGGAACCAAAGGATGCGAATGCGGCGAGCTCGCGGTAAGTAGCGAGGTCGAGACGCAGAGTACCGGCAACCTGCTTCATGGCCTTGATCTGTGCGGAACCACCGACTCGGGAGACGGAGAGACCGACGTTGATGGCCGGGCGAACACCGGACAGGAACAGGTTGGGCTCCAGGTAGATCTGACCATCAGTAATGGAGATAACGTTGGTCGGAATAAATGCGGAGACGTCACCAGCTTGAGTTTCAATGACGGGCAGGGCGGTCAGAGAACCGGCGCCGAGGCTGTCATTAACCTTACAGGAACGTTCCAGCAGTCTGGAGTGAAGGTAGAAAACATCACCAGGGAAAGCTTCACGGCCCGGAGGACGACGAAGCAAGAGGGACATTTCACGGTAAGCGGTAGCCTGCTTGGAAAGGTCATCGTAGCAGATCAGTGCATGCTTGCCGTTATCACGATAGAATTCTGCCATGGTAGCACCGGTGTAAGCAGCGATGAACTGCAGCGGTGCGGGCTCGGAAGCGGTGGCGGAAACGATGGTGGTGTATTCCATTGCGCCGTGCTGACGGAGAACGTCGGCAACCAGTGCGACAGATGCTTTTTTCTGGCCGATGGCAACATAGAAGCAATGCACATCGGTGGTCTTCTGGGCGAGGATGGCGTCCACGCAGACAGCGGTTTTACCGGTCTGACGGTCACCAATGACGAGTTCGCGCTGGCCGCGGCCAACAGGAGTCATTGCGTCAACAGCCTTGAGGCCGGTGTAGCAGGGCTCGTGAACGGATTTACGAGCGATGATGCCAGGAGCCTTCATTTCAACAGGACGGGTCTCGGTAGACTCGATCGGTCCCAGGCCATCGATGGGCTGACCCAGAGGATCAACAACGCGGCCCATGACGCCGTCACCGACGGGCACGGAGTAAATCTTGCCAGTACGCTTGACCGGATCGCCTTCCTTAACACCAGTATCAGGACCCAGCAGGGCGACACCGACGTTGTCTTCTTCCAGGTTGAGGACCATGCCCATCAGGCCGCCGGGGAATTCCAGCAGCTCCATGGCCATGACGTTCTCAACGCCGTGAACACGAGCAATACCGTCACCAACATAGAGGACGGTACCGGTCTCGCTCATTTCAACACGAGACTCATAATTCTGAATCTGGTCCTGAATGATTTTGCTGATTTCTTCTGCTTTGATCTGCATTGCCCTACTCACCCCTTTTAATATTTTCTTTCAAAATCTGCAGCTGAGCCTTGAGGCTGGCGTCCATGACTTTGTCCCCGACCTTGAGGACGATACCGCCAAGGATGTCCTTGTTGGTAGAGAAAGACAGTTCCAGCTTCTTGCCGGCCTGTTTTTCGAGGTTCGCCTGGATTGCAGATTTTCTTTCCTCGTTAAGTTCACCCACCGTGGTGAGTTCACCGGAGATAACGCCGGACACGACGTCAATCATGGCCTTGTAGTCAGAAGCGACGGCAGGAAGCATCTCAACCCGGCCCTTGTCAGCCATCAGGTCGCAGAAGTTCTTGACCATCGGGTCAACCGAAACTTTTTCGATCAACTGATTCAGCACAGATTTCTTTTCCTCGACAGAAAATGCCGGGTTTTTGAAGAAAGCTGTGGCCTCGGGAGCCTCACTGATGGAAGCGCCGATGGCGATCAGTTGCTCGCCGTACTTTGCTTGTTCTGTTTCGCTTTTGGCGGCGCCAACGGCAAACAGAGCTTTCGCATAGCGGCGGGAAACGACGTTACCGATCAATTGAGCACCACCTTTGTTAAATAGTCATCCACGAGCTTGTCGTGATCTTCGGCGCTCAGCTTTTCGGCAACGATCTTTTCGGCAGCCTCAATCACCATGTCGGCCATTTCGCCGCGAATGGTTTCGATGGCAGCCTGTGCTTCGTTGGAAGCGGTGCGCTTTGCCTGTTCGGTCAGAGCTTCGGCGTCCTTCTTGGCTTTTTCGATGATGCCGGCCTTGATGGCTTCGCCCTGAGCCTTGGCATCTTCGAGGATCTGCTGCTTTTCCTGCGCCATGTTGGCTATGCTGGACTCAACATCCTTAAGCTTCTTTTCAGCTTCGCTTTGACGGGACTGCAGATCGTCGAGATCCTGCTTGATACCGTCGCGGCGTCCCACGAAGAAGTCTTTGATTTTTGCTCCGCCAAACTTGTAAAGCAGTGCAGCAAAAATCGCGAAGTTGAGCATCCGAAGGCCATAGTTCATCACGTTTTCAGACGTGAAAACAGCGTGACCTTCCGCAGCGCTGGCAAAAGCGACAGAGGAGATAGCCAAAGCGGTCAGCAAGACCGCAAAAAACACATACATCCGTTTCAAGATGAAATCCTCCTCTCGTCTAAGCCTGGCCCAGGATCTTGCCTGTAGCCTGCTCAGCGTATTTGTCCACGTCCTTGGTCAGCTGTTCCATGGCGCCTTTAACCTGAGACTTAATCTCAGTGCGAGCTGCCTGGATGGTGCTGGATGCTTCGGTGCCGGCAGTGGACAACAGGGCCTGTTCTTCGACCACGCCTGCGTCCTTTGCAGCATTACGAATGTCTCCGGCTTCCTTGCGTGCTGTGATGAGTTGGGCTTCATAATCGGCCACTTTCGTCTCAGCATCTTCATTGAAACCTTCGATTTTCTCCAGCTGATCAGCCATCAACCCCTTGCGTTTCTTGATGATCTCGCGAATCGGCTTGATGAGCACGATGTTCAGCAAGAAGATCATAACCAAGAAGTTCAGGCCTTGGATAAAAATTGTTTTGTCAGGTAATACCATACCATATGCCCCCGATGAGGTTGTGAATTTTGGCGCAAAGTCATTGGGAATTACCCAATTTCAAGGGTTGTGTCAAAGGCTTTTTGCCTTTGAACACACTTGAAAAGTGCGCCTTCAAAACCGACTGTAACTGTTAGGAATCTTTTTTCGGTTTTACGTCCGAATTTACGTCGCGACTGCCCATGGCAAGCTCGCCTTCAAGTACCGCGCCTTCTTCGACAACAAGGCTCGGTGTCTCGATGTTCCCCTGCAAGTTGGCCGTTTTGTGCAAAACGACCTTGTTTTTTGCCTCAACTTCACCCTTAAGTCTGCCGGAAAGTACGAGCTGGCCTACCTTAATTTGCCCTTCCACAACGGCTTCCTGGCCGACAACCAGCGTTCCTTCGGACACCACTTCACCTTGAAAATTTCCATCAATGCGCACTGCGCCTTGAAAATGCAATTTCCCTTGGTAGTTGGTTCCGGCCCCCAAAAACGCATTTATCTCATCTCTCGCCATGAAAAACCGCTCCTGCAAAACCTGTTGAAGAAAATTGGGCTGGCCTAATATCAGATTTAGTTCTGTTTGAATAGGAACCGACGCATTGATACATTTAGCACAAGCCCGACAAGACAAAAATTAACCAGCGTCGCACTTCCTCCATAACTAATGAACGGAAGAGGTATTCCGACTACTGGCATAAGCCCGAGGACCATACCCGTATTAATAAGGATTTGCCAGAAAAAATAGAAGAACACACCGGCTGCGAGATAGGAACCGAATAATCCTCGTGCATCCCGCGCAATGACCACCATTTGATATAAAAATACGCAAAATAAGGCTAAAAGAAGGAGCGTCCCGAAAAATCCCCATTCCTCGCCGAGAACAGCCACGGCAAAATCCGTGTGACGTTCCGGTAAAAAACGTAATTGCGACTGGGTTCCTTGGAGAAAACCTTTCCCCCAGAATCCGCCAGATCCTATGGCTATTTCCGACTGGATAATATGATACCCTGCACCGAGTGGATCGGTTGTGGGATCAAGAAAGGTCATGATCCGTTGTTTCTGATAATCATGCAAGAAAAACCATGATAAAGGGAGGAGCGCCGGGATGGCTACCAAGGCTGTTTTGAAGACTTGTGGTGTCACGCCTCGGAACAGGATCATGCCGCCGAGTATCAGGAGGATGGACAGACCTGAACCGAGGTCAGGTTGTTTGATGATCAGTCCCGCCAGGATCATGCCCACGCCGAGTACATAGCCGAGCCGTATGAAACCGAGGGGTTCGCGTTCCTTTGAAAGGATGCGTGCACCAATGATTAGTATGGCGATTTTTGCTAATTCAGACGGTTGGAAATTCATAAATCCAAGATCAAGCCATCGACGGGCGCCGTAAATGGTCTTTCCCATGAAAAAGACGGCAATAAGAAGAATGACTGTGGTCCAGAATAATGGCCATGCCATGGTCTTTAGATGGCGGTAATCAAAGAACATGAACACGATCATGCCAAGGAGGCCCACCGTTCCCCACAAGAGTTGCTTGTGGTAGTAGGGGGCTAGGTTCATGCCTTCTTCAAGTCGGAATCCACTGGCGGAATAAAGGTTGAGAACCCCCACCAGAAAAAGGATGACGGCGATACCGAGCAGCGGCCAGTTGATGTAGAGCAGCAACCTGCGATCAATTGGCAACGGGCTTCTCCTTGGGTTTGAGGGACAGGGCGCGGACAGCTCTGGCCTTGGCTTTTCTGGCTTCTGGTTTCATGTGAATTTTCCCGTTGAATAAATATTCGATGCATGCCTTGATTATGGGGCCAGCTCCACTGCCGCCGTGCAAGCCATGTTCGATGAGTACGGCAATGGCGTAGCGGCGACCGTCCTTTTCCGCAGTGGCGGCCATCCATGCATGGTCACGAAATCTGTATGGAATTTCATCGTCTTTCAATTCTTTCAGTTCGTCTGTCAGTCGAACTACCTGAGCCGTGCCGGTCTTGCCACCCACAATAACGCCTTTGGTGCGTAATCGCCGACATGTGCCGCGATTATTATCGACAGTTTGGACGAGGGCTTTTTTAAGCAGTTCTATTTGTTCGGGAGAGAGTGGAATTTTGCCCTGAACCACGGTCTTTTCATCTTTGAGCAGCAATGGCTTGAGCAATTTGCCGTCATTAAGGATGCTGGCAAAGAACCTGACGACCTGAAGCGGAGTGACTAGTGTAAAGCCCTGGCCAATAGCCATATTCAGGTTATCACCACCTTGCCAACCTTCGCCGAATCGTTTGCGTTTCCATGCGCGGGTGGGGATGTTGCCTGATTTTTCATGGGGCAGACGGATGCCGGTCTTTTGTCCAAAGCCGACGGCCTTGGCGAACTCGCTCATGCGATCAACAGTCAGCTTCTTACCCATCTTATAGAAATATACGTCACAGGATTCTACAAGGGCGCGTTCCATA
Organism: Pseudodesulfovibrio nedwellii; assembly: GCF_027923765.1. Taxonomy (NCBI): domain Bacteria; kingdom Pseudomonadati; phylum Thermodesulfobacteriota; class Desulfovibrionia; order Desulfovibrionales; family Desulfovibrionaceae; genus Pseudodesulfovibrio; species Pseudodesulfovibrio nedwellii. The sequence goes on from NZ_AP026709.1 coordinate 2,813,584, forward strand.
TCAACGATGCCATGCCCTCCCTTTCTCCAGCAGCGAAAAATTCGTCGTCCGAGGCGGGTTTCGCCGGTACATCGAACAGTCTCTTTGGGATCAAGCATGCCATAGCTCAAACCGGCACCGGCAATGACGTGTTTAAAAATAGACCCGGGGGGGTAAACCGATTGGATAACGCGGTTTTGCATGGGGTGAAGAGGGTTATCCCGAAGTTTGGCCCATTGTTTGGAGGTCAGGCCTGATGAAAAGTCGTTGGAGTCATAGGACGGAGCGGTCGCCAAAGCCAGGAGTTGTCCGGTGTCGGCATCCATGACAGCTACGGCTCCTGCTTCCTCTTCCAGCCAGTCCATGGCCAGCCTTTGTAGGCCCAGATCCAAAGAAAGTGATATTTCATGCCCGGCCCGGGGGTGCTTGAGAACACGTTCCTGCAACCGACGGCCTGTCACATCCACTTCGTATTGTGTCAGCCCCTTGATGCCGCGCATGCGGTCTTCAAGCATGAATTCAATGCCCTGTTTGCCTACGGTATCACCAAGGGCGAGCTCTGGGTTTTTCGACAACTCCTCTTCGTTCGCTTCGGACACATATCCGAGGACATGCGCCAGAAGTGTGCCGTACAGATACAAGCGGCGTGGACGGAACTGAATTTCAAGGCCGGGCCAGCGCAGTTTGTTTGTCTCGATGACGGCCAACTGGTCAAAGGTGAGGTCCGGGACCAGAATGAGTGGCTCAAACGGTTTTACCCTTTTACGGTTTTTTTTGTAGAGGGCCTGGAGTTCCGTGAAATCCCGTCCGCTCCATTGGGCAACCTGATGCAGAGCTTTTTCTATGTCCGGGCAATCTTCACGAATCAGTCCGAGGGCATATGCAGGTTCGTTAATAGCCAACAGGTCTCCGTTGCGGTCCCGGATCAGTCCTCGCGGAGAAAAGATGGATTCCTGCCGCAACTGGTTGTCTTTTGCCTTGAGAGCAAATTCTTCGCCATGGTGGATCTGGAGGAACCAGAGTCTTACGGCGAACAGGCAGAAGAGCCCCAGAATGAGCATCTGGAGGAGCAACAGGCCTGCGCGGGGTGGCTGTTGGTCTGATTCGTTATAGAGATTTGACATTATGGCGCAGCCTTTGTGGATAGAAATAGTCTATGACCAGCCAGATTAAGAAAAATCCACCAGCCTGCATAGCTCCTTCTATGAGGAGTGGCTGGAAGGGTACGTCTAGGTTTGCCAGAGAGGATACGGCGTTGATCAGGATCGGGTGGAGTATGCCCAGGCCCAGTCCGAGGAGTGCCATGAATAGGAATGAGCGGGCTTCGAATAACCATTGCCCCATGAAATAGAGCGTGGTGATAAGGCCATACCAAGCCAGACCATAACCGAAGGGCAGATTGCCTGTGCCTTCGAGCAGCAGAATCCAGGTGATGATCAGGGAAATGGTGACAGTTGGTCTTTCTTCTTTTTGTAGAGAAAGAATGAGCCCGGCGGCAAAAAAGTCGATACCGGGTAGGGTCCTTTGACCCCATATTCCGAGAATTGTGTAGCCGCCCCACCAGAGGACGGTCAGGACGTTATTGGTCGGCGGCACCGTCTGCACCCTCCTCGCTGACAGGCGTCTGGTCCGGGAGTTTGCCGGGTGTGCGTTTGAGCAGCAGAATTTCTTCCAGGCTAGCCATGTCCACCAGCGGTTCCGCCATGACAGTGAGGAAGAGGGAAATATCGGAGCGCTGGATACGCGTTACGCGGGCGACGGGCAATCCTTTGGGGAATATGCCCGATAGGCCGGATGATAGCAGAAGTTCATTTGGCTCGATGGGCGCATTCTGGTTGATATATCGGAGAATAAGCTGTTTACCATACCCTTGCCCCGCAAGCATGGCCGGTGAGCGGTGCTGTGCGCCGATGACAGCGATTCGGCTGTTGGCATCTGTGAGCAGAAGGATTGTGGAGGTGGCGGCTCCTGTTCGTAAAACTCGGCCTACCACACCTTTTAGGGACACAACGGGCATGTCGTCTTCCACATCTGCACTGCTGCCTTTGTCCACGGCAATTGTGTCGAGTGCACCGGCAGGTCCCATGCGGTGAGCTATGACCCGTGCGCCGGAATATTCCCATCGATCGGGTGGTGTGAATTCGAGCAGTTTTTCCAAGCGTTCAGCGGAACGGGCCAGTGAGTGCAGGAGCATGTTCTCGCGTCTGAGCTCGGCAGCCTGTGCTGTGATATCGTCATTTTCCTGCTTGAGTCCAACCAGATAAATATAGCGGTACCATGAGTTGCTGACCTGATCGGCAACCCATATGCCGGGACGTAAGATAGCGCCGGAAACATCAAGTCCCGTATAGCTGGACAAGGCGTCAAGGTGCCCTGTGCGGAGATTCCACGTATACAATGAGAGGTATACGAATAATCCTGCAAGGATGATGACTGCTATTTTTTTAGGGCCTTTCACGCATGTGTCCTATCGAACAGTTAAAAAGCGCACGGTTGCCGTATTGAAGCAACCGTGCGCTGGTGAACAACTTGTGAGCTTGGTCACGCCGGATGCCGGTTAATCGGTCGTGACATCCTTATACAGATCGATGTTGTCCAGAGCCTTGCCCGAACCGAGAACAACCGCAGTAAGCGGGTCCTCGACAACGGTGATAGGCAGTTGGGTCTCGTGCTGTAACAATTGGTCGAGTCCTTTGAGGAGCGCGCCTCCACCGGTCAGGACAATGCCGCGATCAACGATGTCGGCAGCCAGTTCGGGTGGAGTCTGTTCCAGTGCGATACGCACACCTTGAACAATACCTTCCACCTGCTCGCTGATGGCCTCACGGACTTCCTCGGCAGTGATGGGCCGATTTTGTGGAATACCAGTGACCAAGTCGCGTCCCTTGACTTCCATGATCGGTTCTTGATCCCCCAGAGGGTACGCGGAGCCGATGTGAATCTTGATCTGTTCAGATGTGGATTCACCGATGAGCATGTTGTACTTGCGTTTAACGTGCTGCATGATCGCCTCATCCATCTTGTCTCCACCGATGCGAACGCTTCGGGCGTAGACAATACCGGACAGGGAGATGACGGCGATTTCCGTTGTGCCACCGCCGATGTCCACGATCATGTTTGAGGTCGGTTCAGTAATCGGCAGGTTCGCACCGATGGCTGCAGCCATTGGTTCCTCAATGAGGTAGACCTCGCGTGCGCCGGCACTCTGTGCCGACTCCTTGACTGCGCGTTTTTCCACCTGTGTAATACCGGTGGGTACGCAGATCATGATGCGAGGGCGGACCAGCCTCCTGGAATTGTGAACCTTCGAAATAAAATGTCTGAGCATGGCCTCCGTGACCTCGAAGTCGGCAATAACGCCGTCCTTCATGGGTCTGATGGCCACGATGTTACCGGGTGTGCGACCAAGCATTTTTTTTGCTTCGGCACCCACAGCCAGTACGGTTTTGTCGCCGCGTGAATTTTTTTTCACGGCAACGACGGACGGTTCGGACAGCATAACTCCTTTGCCTTTTACATAGACCAGCGTGTTTGCTGTGCCTAGGTCGATGGCAAGATCATTGGAGAAAGAGCCGATGATTCTGTTGAGCAGGTTACCCATGTATCCCCCGGTCAATGCGAAACTTTTATGAAATCCCTGTGTGTGGTGCGCGCTTCCCAAGAGAGGACAAGTGCGCTAGCGTACATTTTCAACAGAAGATTCGTACCAAATGAAACCCAGTCAGGCAATACGCTAGGCACGGTTTGACGGATTTTTCTCAACTTTTTCTAAAAAAAAGATGCATCGTACCTTTTCTCTTTCCACATATATGCGTCAAAGGTTTGGACAACGTGTTCAGAAAATCCCTCTGGACGCGGGATTCTCGTGTCCTAATCGCGACGGAACTATTTCTCGGCAGGGGTGTGTTTTTTGCAACCCTCTCGGTTCCGGTTCCGGCATGCGCGAACGAGGGTTGTCTCTGACTGAACAATGGGCCTTCTGGCGTGATATCCATCTGGGAACACACGGTATCGAACTTTATACAGCCTACCTGCAATCCTATTCCAACACCTACGGCCCGGTGGAGAAGCTGGCACAGACATTAACCGCGCTCGATGGTCTGCCCGGTTTGAAATCTCTTGCCCTTGGGACACGTCCCGACTGTCTGGATGCGGAAAAGCTTGATCTTCTTGCCGAGCAAAAGGATGCGTTGGGGCTGGCGGAGGTCGTTTTGGAGCTTGGTCTGCAATCTTCAAACAACGCAACGCTGACTCATATCAATCGAGGGCATGACGCTGCGGTCTTTGCCGAGGCTACGGAAGCCGCTGTTGCGCGTGGATTGAACGTTGTGGCTCATGTCATGGCTGGATTGCCGACTTCGGAAGGTCGTGAGGGGCAGGAAGAGCTTTTGGCAACCATCGAGTACCTCGACGCGCTTCCGATTCATGGCATCAAGTTTCACAACGTGTATGTGTGCCGGGGAACGCAGTTGGCGCGATGGTTTGAAGGCGGACAGTATGTGCCCATGACGCAGGCCGAGTTTTTGGAGAATCTGTCTGAGGCAATCATGCATCTAGATCCTAAAATCGTCATTCATCGCCTCAATGGGAATCCTCAAAAGGGAGAACTGCTCGCCCCGGACTGGGCCGCCAACATGCGCGGCATGCACAACGCTATTCGTGCGTATTTTAAAAAAAATGATGTCTGGCAGGGTAAGAAAAATGGCGCCGAAGACGGGCCTCCGGAGTGGTTTTCTCCAGACTTTGAGAGAGGACGGCTTTCATGAAACATGAACACGTCAGTCTGTCATGTGACACGATCTGTCCCTTTTGCGGGACGACGGTTCCGGGCGGTGCCAGTGTGTGCACAGGGTGCAAGGCTATCTATTGTATCCGAAGGCGGCTAGGAAAACTTGGTCTTTCTTTTTTTGTGGCAGGCCTTTTTCTTGGCTACACACTGTCGCCGGACCATGTGTTTTCTATCGCATTGTTTGTGTCGGCCATAGGGGCATTCTGCATGAATGTGCTCGACGCTCGTAAGCCTTTTTGGCTTCGATACGAAGTCTAATCAAAGTCCGGTTCTCACGGTTATTTTAATTGAGCGGCTATTTCTTTTGCCGTCAGCACTGAACATCCTACTTTTTCAAGATCAGCACAGTCCTTGTCCGTGATTCCGGCGATGCAGTCGTGCACGGCTACCACGCGCAGGTGGCAACTCATTGCGTCGTATATGGTCTGGCGAACGCAGTTGGCGAACCATGTCCCCGTCACAATCACTGTTTTGGCAGGAGCCTCCAGCAGGTACCATTCGAGTTGCGTCTTGTAGAAGGCACTCCAGCTTTGTTTGTAGAGAACACACTCTTTTGCGGAAATGCTTATCGGTGTTCCCCATTGTAGAACTTCATGGTCGATGACAGTTCCTTTCGGGAGGAGTCCGTCTGCTATTTGTGCCCCCCATGTGTCGGGAATGACGAATTCTGTTCCGTTTTCAAGCTGTGCTCGACGGCATGGTTCTGCTTTCTGTCCGTTTTGATTGTAAAGCCGCATGACATGGGCAATATGTTTGTGGGCTTTTCGAAAGGTTTCGATCAACGTTATGGTCTGGGGTAGGATTTCGAGGGCTTCGGGTCTTGAAGCCGTTCCTTCGGGCTGAACAAAGTCATTTTGCATATCAATGACGATAAGGGCGCAGGAATCGAAGGTCGGACAGGTGTGTGGGTCTTGCTGGAGCATGGTGGTTAAGGAGGGTTATGAAGTTTGTCGATTGAATCGAGGATGTGTGGCAAGGACAATGCCGCTGACGATGAGCAGGAAGCCTGCACCGTGAGCCCAGGTGGCTGATTCATTCAGGATGAAATAGGCTTCCACCGCGCAAAATACAGGCAGAGTATAATAGATAAATGAGGCCACGGTTGGGCCGATGATGGAAACGGCCTTGGTCCAGAGGGCATAGGACACGAGTGATGCGCCGATGCCGATGTACAGGACAGAGCCGACGACCGTGGATGTCAGGTTGAATTGCGGCGCGATGGATTGTTCGATTAATGCGCCCGCAATGAGAGGGAGCACTCCGATGAAAAAGGTCGTGCCGAGGTAAGCGTACGGATTGATTTCCTGTGGTTTTTTCTTGAGCAGGATGGAATAGACTGCCCAAAGGAATCCCGCACCCAACATCCAAATATCCCCGACATGGAAGGAAAGATCGCGTAAGATTTGGAGCTGGCCTCGTGTGACCAGTATCACGATGCCGGTGATGGAAATTACCAGTCCCATAGCCCGAAAACGGGTTATTGCTTCACCAAGGAATATCCGTGACAGGATGACCACGAATACCGGTGTGGTTGTGGCGATGAGCGACAGATTCAAGGCCTCGGTGGTGTGGCCGGCCTGATAAATGAGCGTGTTGAAGACTGTGACCCCGAACATGGCGGAGATCAACATGTGGCGCCAATGCTTGCGGATACGATCTCGTTCACGCCAGATGATGGGCGCAGCAAAAGGCAGCAGTACTATTGTGGCCGTGGACCAGCGCAAGGCGGCCAAGGTAACGGGTGGGAGTACGTCGCCGAGCCCCCGTGCAATGATGAAGTTGCCTGACCAAATGAGCGTAGCCAACAGAGCGCAAAGTGAGCCGAAGCTTTTGCTTGGAGTCACCCTAACTGACCACTTCGAAGCCGATCTTGGTGATGGCCTCCTTAATGGCTTCGGGTGAGATGGAAGCGTCTTCGGAGTAAGTGACTTCGCCTGAAAGCAAGTCGATGTTTATGTTTTTCGCGCCCAAAGCTTCCATGGCTTCAGTGACGGATTTGACGCAATGTTGGCAGCTCATGCCTTTGACTTTAACGATGGGCATAAAATGACTCCCTCTTTTATAGTGATGATTATCCGGCGTCGCCTTTAGAGCGCACCGAGATTCATTTTATCGGCGATGGCGGTCATGTTTTCGGACGTGATTTCCTTGTCCGAATCAAAACCGGCCATGCACAGGATAGTGAGACTTTTTTTGGAGTCAAGCAAGATCATTAGACCGCCGGAGCCGGGCATGCCGGGTTCGAAGAAGAAAGCCTTGTGCCCTTTGTATTCCAATACCTGTGCATCGGGCATTTGGCTTTCCTGATCCGAAGCCAGCGTAAACTGATAGTTCAGTCCATTGGCCTGCATGCCGACAAACGCGCTGTCTTTATCGGCAGCCGCACCGATTTCCTGACCATTGGGAATAGCCTTGGCAGCCTGTGTCTTGAGTTCCGCCAGATTCCAGTCACCGGCAAAAACAGAGGAACAGAGGCAGAGGACGGCCAAAAGAGTAAGAACAAGTGCGGACTTTTTCATGAAAGCTCCAAGAAGGTTGCGTTATGTACGAAAGAAGGACTTGTTCATACATAACGCAACCGAATATGCAAATAAAAAAAGTGATGTCTTTATTCGCTCTTGAAGAATCTCAGCCGTAAGGAGTTGGATACTACGGTCACGGAACTCAGTGCCATGGCCGTTCCTGCGATCATGGGATTCAGGGTTGGTCCGCCAAAGATATGCAATACACCTGCGGCCACCGGGATGCCGATGACATTGAAGGCGAACGCCCAGAAAAGGTTTTCCTTGATGTTGGTCATAGTTGCCCGTGAAAGTTTGAGCGCGGTCAATATGCCGTGCAGGTCGGATTTCATGAGCACCACATCGCCGGATTCCACGGCCACATCAATGCCTGATCCCATGGCGATGCCGATGTCGGCTTGTGCTAGTGCCGGGGCGTCATTGATGCCGTCGCCCACCATGGCGACCTTACGTCCATCTGCCTGAAGTCGGGTGATTTCTTCGGCCTTGCGGTCAGGCATGACACCAGCGATGACGGTGTCGATTCCGGCCCGTTCCGCAATGACCTTGGCATTTACTTCGCTGTCGCCTGTCAACATGACCGGGGTCAAGCCATTGGTTTTGAGCTTGGCGATAACTTCAGGGGTTTCACCGCGCATCTCGTCGGCAATGGCGAACAGGGCGTTGAGTTTGTTTTCGGACGCGAAGTAGACAACAGTCGCACCTTGTTTTTCATAGTGGCCTACGGCTTCTTCTGCGAATCCATCTTCACCGAAATTGCAGCCGTGTTCCTGCATGAAGGCCCAGTTACCAATGAGAATTTCTCGATAATCAATGGTCGCCTTAATGCCTTTGCCCGGAATTGTTTCAAAGGCTTTTGGTGTCGGATATTCGAGGTCTTTGTCCTTGGCATATCGGATAATAGCCTGTGCCAGCGGGTGTTCGGATTGGGATTCTGCGGCTGCAGCCAGATAGATGGCTTCAGTCTGGGCCATGGTGCCACGGACCATGGTGATGGCAGCCAGTTCAGGTCGACCGTGGGTCAGGGTCCCGGTCTTGTCGAAGACCACGGTGTCGAGGTCGCCCGCACCTTGCAAGGCTTGGCCGGATTTGATGAGTACACCGAGTTGTGCGCCGCGTCCGGTGCCGACCATAATAGCGACCGGGGTCGCCAATCCCATGGCGCATGGGCACGCAATGACCATGACGGCCACGAAAATACGCAGGCTGAACGGGAAGTCAGCTCCGCCGATGAAGTACCAAGCCAAGCCAGCCAGCAGAGCTATGAGCATAACTGTTGGTACAAAATAGAAACTGATGGTGTCCGCGAGATTGGCAATGGGTGCTTTGGACCCCTGTGCTTCCTGTACGAGTTTGATGATACGCGCCAACACGGTGTCTGCCCCCACGCGTTGGACTTCCATGGTCAATGCGCCGTGGGTGTTGAGCGTGCCTCCGGCCACAGTGTCGCCGATGTTTTTGCCTACGGGCATGGGTTCACCAGTAAGCATGGATTCATCCACTGAAGATTTCCCGTCAGCGACTATTCCGTCTACCGGAATACGTTCTCCCGGTTTGATCAGGAGCAGGTCTCCGGCTTCCACTTCTTCGACTGCGATGGATGATTGTTCGCCATCAACCAGCAGGGTGGCTGTGTCCGGGGTCAACTGCATGAGCGCACGAATGGCATCGGATGTCTTGAGTTTTGAGTGGGCTTCAAAATATTTGCCCATGGAAATCATGGCGATCAACACTGCGGCTGATTCATAATAGAGGTCCATGGCGTGCATGTGGACGTCACCGATGGAGCTGGCAATAGCGATAGTGTTCCATAAGGAATACAGGAAGGCCGCACCTGTGCCCATGGCTACGAGCGAATCCATGTTTGGGCCGCCACGCAACAGGGCCGGGATGCCTTGGAGATAGAAGTTTCGACCAGACCAGACCACGGGGAGGGTCAGTAGCAGTTGTGCCAGCGCAAAATTGAGCGGCGACTGCATGGGGTCAAGAAATTGTGGGAGCGGCATTCCCCACATGTGGCCCATGGACAGGATTAGCAACGGCAGAGCGAACAGAAAGGCCGGGATGAGTGCGCGTTTTTGGGTGGCGAGCCTTTCTTCGGCCTTTTTACGACGGGATTCGAAAAGAGTCGTGGTGTCGGACTGGACTTCCGAAGAGAATCCGGCGTCTGTAATGGCCTGCCTGATGTCTCGGCGGGAAATTTGTGTGGAGTCAAATGAGAAAGAACCAGTCTCGGCAGCCAGATTTACGGCCGCGATGTCTACACCGGGAAGATTGCCTATAACGCGTTCTATACGCCCGGAGCATGCTGCGCAATGCATGCCGCCCAGTGCGAGGTTGAGATTGGTCAATCCGCCTTCCACAGGGAAAACGGCCTCAAAGCCGAGGTCCTTGACGCGTTCGCCGATGGTTTTGGCAGTCACAACCTCGGGGTCGAATGTCAGGTCCATGGTCTCAGTAGCCAAGTTGACGTTTGCTGATTCCACGCCGTCCATATCACCAACAACGCGTTCAACGCGTCCGGAGCAGGCCGCGCAATGCATTCCATTAATCTGTACCAGAGTCTTTTTCATCGTTGATAATCCTTCTCAATGAGTTGGTGCACATAGTGCGCATTGAAAGAGAATTTGGCAAGAGGGAATATTAATTCCGTTTACTTGGCCGTTCTGACAAGTCTGAGAAGATCATAAGGATATTGTTTATCCAGTGATTCAAAGACTGGAGTCAGAGACGTGATTCCCTGTTTTTCAAAGGCCTTGATGGAAAGTCGAATGTTTTCGATTTCTTCGTCGGGCAAATCGATAACCGTACGGTAATCAATCTTGCCAAAATCCACGGCTTGTATGAGATGTCGCCATATGGAAGTGGGTTTAAGGCTGCGTTCTTTGGCCACCTGATCGATATCGCGGTGTTTCAAGAACAGGTCGAGAGATGTCTGCGCCGTATTGGAAAATTCGTTTTTTTTCGCTTTTTTCTTTTCTCGCTGTTCAAATCGCTCTTCCGGGATTTCTGCGACGTTGGCTGGGCGGCCATGCTCTTTCTCATGCCTTTTGAGGCCGGACAGGAACCGTTCGCCGAATCGGTCGAGTTTAACCTGACCAACGCCTGACATGAGGCCAATTTCGTCGAGGTCCTGTGGGCGATATTGCACGAATTCCAGAAGCGTCTTGTCCGGGAAAATAGCATAGGGCGGCGCACCTTGTTCTTCGGCCACTTTGAGGCGCAGGTCGCGCAATGCATCGAACAGGGCTTCGGCTTCCCATGTGTTGAGAATGTCCTCGGCCATGACCACACGCTTTTTCTTCTTGGACTTGCGAGGCAGGACCGGGTCGGTGCGGAGCCGGACTTCCTTTTCTCCCTTGAGCACGGGCCATGAATGTTCGTTCAGGGCCAATGCATTGAACCGTTCAAGGTCCACGGACACAAGCCCACTCGCCAGCAATTGGCGGTACACGGATTTCCATTGTTCCTGATTCATCTCTGTGCCGATGCCGAAGGTGGACACGCGGTTATGCCCGAATCGTGTGATGCGGTCGTTTCCCTTACCAACAAGCACTTGCGACAGGTAGTTGACGCCGAAGCGTTGTTCGGTGCGAAATATGTTGGAGAGCGCCTTTTGTGCGGCCTCGGTGCCGTCCCAAGTCTCTACAGGATTCAGGCAGTTGTCGCAGTTGCCGCAGGGCTCGATATGTTCACCGAAGTAGGCGAGCAGGGCCTGACGGCGGCAGGTTGCGGTTTCCAGAAAGGCGAACAGAGAGCCGAGTTTGGCGTGTTCGACCATTTTCCGTGTCCCGGCGGCTTCACCTGAATCGATCATGGAACGCAATACGGCGATATCCTGCATGCCGAAACACATCCACGCCGAGGCGGGTAATCCGTCGCGTCCCCCACGCCCTGTTTCCTGGTGGTATGCTTCCAGGGATTTGGGTGGTTCAAGGTGGCAGACAAACCGTACGTTGGGTTTGTCCACGCCCATGCCAAAGGCGACTGTCGCTACCATGATGACGCCTTCCTCGCGCATGAATCGGTTCTGATTGTGGGCACGATCTTGGGCAGACATCCCGGCGTGGTACGGCAGGGCGGTGAAACCGTTCTTTTGAAGAAATTCTGCGGTTTTATCCACTTTCTTACGGCTTAAACGATAGACAATGCCTGCGTCATTGGGGTGGTTTTCCTCAATGAATCGCTTGAGCATGGACGTGGCGTTTTTTTTGGGCACCACTGTATATGTGATATTGGGTCGGTCGAATCCGGTGGCAAATACTTGCGCTTGTTCCAGTTGCAAATTGCGGATGATATCCGCCTGCGTCGGTTCGTCTGCGGTAGCGGTCAAGGCCAGACGCGGCACGTTTGGGAACCGTTCCTTGATGACGGACAACTGCATATATTCTGGCCGGAAATCGTGCCCCCACTGGGATACGCAATGCGCTTCATCAATGGCGAACAGGCACGGGTTGCACCGGGACAACATGTCAAGGAAGCCTGGTTTGCAGAGCCGTTCCGGGGCTACATAAAGCAGGTCGAGCTGGCCGTTTACGAGCATTTGTTCGATGTCGTAGGCCGTGTTCGGATCAAGGGATGAGTTGAGACAGGCCGCACGCACTCCCATCTGCGTCAGTCCTTGTACCTGATCTTGCATGAGTGCGATGAGCGGGGAGACACAGATTCCTACCCCGTCACGTAGCATGGCCGGAATCTGGTAACACAGCGATTTGCCGCCGCCTGTGGGCATGAGTACCAATGAATCGCCGCCGCGCATGGCGTTGTCGATGATTGGCTCCTGCAACCCGATAAAGTCGGTGAATCCGAAGACGGAAGAAAGTATTTCGCGAGGCGACGATATGGGGGAAGATGTAGGGGAGGACATGGGGAGCGAGACTATGGCAAAGGGTCGCTCAAGGCAATGAAAAGCCTAAACCACACTCGCCAGCATGGCGCCAGGTGGCGGTAGAATTTGTGCTGTGCTTTTGGCGTAGGCTGAAAGTGCGGCCTTGATACGGCTCTTGGGCGGTGTCTCGGTGGAAACTGTCTCGGGGTGCCGTTCGCGGTAGTATGCGCCATCCGCGCCGACTTTGGCACGCAGGTTTTCTACTTCGGCTTCAGTCTCAAAGGCTCGGGCTTTTTGATTTTGTTGACGAACGTCACGTGACAGGGACGGATCGAAGACTGTTTCTTCCTGCTGATAGTCCAGGCCGAACTTACCCAGGCGAAAACCGAAAGACGTGGTTTTCGTCGTTGCCTGTGGTTGTACCTGCTTTTTTACGGGCCGCTTGTCAGCAAGGTCCGATGTTTTGCGGTACTGTTCTGATGCGTGGCCTGTGATGCGCACGATCGTCTCCTACGACTTGGTTGCCAGCCTTTTTTTGTGTACAAAAAAAGGCCGTGGCGATTCCCATCGCAGCCCGGCCATCCCTGTGACTTTCGTCACGCTCAATCCAGAGGGACCCGTGGTTTTCCGCTTCCCATCCGTGGGAGTTGGCAAACTTCACTCAGTCATTCGAACTATTACTATAATCATTTGGTTGATTTTTGACAACCCCGTCCATAAGGGGCTACTAGCAAAGACCCTGTCACCGAATACCATTCGGGCTTTGGCGAGGGATACAGAGAGTCACTTCAACACGCGAGAAAATTTGAGATGGGTTACGAGATTTTAGTCAAAGAAGAGCTGATCCCGGGACAGACCACCCTGATGGTTATTGATGCGCCCCAGGTCGCCAAAAAAGCCAAGCCCGGAAATTTCGTTATGCTTCGGACCACCGAACACGGCGAGCGTATTCCGTTGACCATTGCGGATTGCGATAAGGGAAATGGCACAATTACCATTGTTTATCTTGTAGTGGGCAAAACCACTGCCGAGATGAATACGCTTAATCAGGGTGATGTGCTTATGGATGTGTGCGGCCCACTCGGCAAGCCTACACATATCGAAAAGTCCGGGACTGTTGTTTGTGTTGGTGGCGGCACTGGTATTGCGGCCATGCACCATATTGCTAAGGGACACGCTGCAGCCGGAAACCGCGTTATCGCCATTATTGGCGCACGTTCCAAGAACCTACTTCTCTTTTGCTCCGAACTTTCTTCGTTCTGCCCCGAGGTTCGCATTGCCACGGATGATGGCAGTGAAGGCCACAAGGGATTTGTCACCGAGGTTCTGAAGGATATCCTTGAAACCGAAGATGACGTAGCCGAAGTGGTCGCTATTGGTCCGGTTCCCATGATGGAAGCGGTTTGCAACGTAACCAAACCCTTTGGCACCAAAACTACCGTATCCCTCAACTCCATCATGGTGGATGGCATTGGTATGTGTGGAGCCTGTCGTTGTTCCGTGGGTGGCAAAACACAGTTCGCCTGTGTGGATGGCCCGGAGTTTGATGGTCATGAGGTTGATTTTGCTGAATTGAAAACACGTTTGTGGCAGTTCAAGGAACAGGAAGGGGAATCCATGGAACTGTTTAGCAGGGAGTGCCAGTGCAATGGCGGAAAATAAGAAGAAGACAGTCTGCGCTCGGACACCCATGCCGCATCAGGACCCGATTCAGCGCGGGAAGAATTTTGACGAAGTAGCCCTTGGTTATTCTCGTGAACAGGCCCTCATTGAAGCCGGGCGGTGTCTGCAATGCAAAAAACCGCTCTGTCAGGAAGGTTGTCCGGTCAATATCGATATCAAGGGTTTTATTGCCCATCTGGTGGATGATGACCTTAGTGGTGCCTATGGCATTATTCGCAAGACCAACTCCTTGCCTGCGGTCTGCGGTCGAGTCTGTCCGCAAGAGACCCAGTGTGAAGGTAAGTGCATTCTCGGCAAGAAATATGAGCCAGTGGCTATTGGGCGGTTGGAGCGGTACGTGGCCGACACGTATGCCGCAGAATCTGCCTGTGAGGAAGTGACTGATTTGTCCACCTGCGCCTTGGAGCGCGAGGACCTTAAGGTTGCCTGCATCGGTGCGGGACCGTCTTCTCTGACCGTGGCTGGGTATCTGGCTGGACGTGGTATCAAGGTGGATGTCTTTGAGGCACTGCATGAGCCGGGTGGTGTGCTTATTTACGGCATCCCAGAATTTCGTCTGCCCAAGTCAGTAGTAGGTCGTGAATTGGACGGCTTGCGTGAACTCGGTGTTACCTTCCGTACCAACTGGGTGGGTGGCAAGACCATCACCATTCAGGATTTGTTTGAAGAAGGCTACAACTCCATTTTCATCGGTGTGGGGGCCGGTCTGCCACGCTTTCTGAACGTCCCGGGCGAAAATCTTGTCGGCGTATTTTCGGCCAACGAGTACCTGACTCGCGTCAACCTCGGTCGGGCTTATGATTTCCCCAACTATGACACCCCGGCCTACAATGCGCGGCGTGTGGCTGTGCTTGGCGCAGGTAACGTGGCCATGGACGCGGCCCGGACCGCTTTGCGCATGGGAGCTGAAGAAGTATCCATTGTCTACCGACGGTCCGAGGACGAAATGCCTGCCCGTCGTGAAGAAATTGAACATGCTATCGAGGAAGGCATCCAGCTTCGCTGTTTGTGTGGCCCAGTCTCTTTCCATGGCGACAATCAGGGACGGCTCAAGGCCATGACCGTGCAGAAGATGGAGCTCGGTGAACCTGATGATTCCGGTCGTTGTTCCCCGGTCTGCATTGAGGGAGCGACTGAACAGTTGCCCTGCGATATGGCTATTATCGCCGTGGGCACTCGTCCGAACCCGATCTTGCTGGAAGCGACTCCCGACCTTGCCCTAAACAAGTGGGGTTACATTGAGGCTGATGCCGAAACCGGTGAAACTTCCATCCCCAATGTCTTTGCTGGTGGTGATATCGTTACTGGCGCGGCCACGGTCATTTCGGCCATGGGCGCAGGGCGACGTGCAGCCAAGATTATTGCGAGCAGATTGTTGTAAGCGATTAGCTAATTTCGCGTATGAGCCGCCAGACCGAAGTATCGGTCTGGCGGCTTTTTTTGTTGGAGTGAAAGTGGGCCGTGGAATGTATTCGTAAGTATAAAATAGAGCAGATAGGTATACTTTTATTCCATCTTGACAAGAAGATACCTCCAAACTATTAGCGATAACGACTTTCATTTTCATTTATGAAAGCTCAAGTTTGCAACGGTATCATTTTCAACGGTTGATGGAGGATGTGTATGAAATTTAGAATGTTGTTGGCAGTGGGAGTACTGTGCGTTTGTGTCGTACAGGCCCATGCAGCAAAGGAAAGCTGCATTGATTGTCATGGTAAAGACAATCCGAAATTGGTTGTGGATTGGGAATCCTCGGCTATGGCCAAAAAAGGTATGGGGTGTGAGGATTGCCACGGCACGGAACACGATGGACCGACGAATGTGGAAAAATCCGTACTGCCGACAATCAAACAATGTTCCAAATGCCATGAAAAGCAAGCCAGTCAATTCATGCTTGGCAAACACGCAAGAGCTGAGGAAGCTCTCAGTATTCCACCCATGGGCAAGAAGGTGAACAAACAGGCTCCGGTCGTTTTCAGACGCGCCTGTGCAACGTGTCATCAAGAAATATGCAAGGGTGGTGGACAATGTGATGCGTGTCATTCCCGGCATCGTTTTTCGGCAGAAGAAGCCCGTAAGCCGGAGGCATGTCTCCCGTGCCATATGGGTAACCATCCTCAATATGAAGCCTACGGATTCTCAAAACATGGTGCGCTATATAAGTCGCGCGGGCTTGATGATGCCGTTCCCACATGTGCGACATGTCATATGTCGAAAGGCGATCACATGGTGAAAACCAGCTGGGGTTTCTTTGGTATTCGAGGTGAGGAGCCTGATAAGAAACAGGCCGCCATTCAAAAGAAAGTCAAGAAATCATTATCCATGCTTGGCCCTGTGCTTGCGCCGGATAGCTTTCGTCCGGATATGGCCCAATGGAACGAACGTCGTGAAGCCATGCTTGATATTTGCGCCGATTGTCACAGTCGCTCCCATGCCAAAGGTCATTTGGAAGAAGGTGACAAAGTCGTTACTCAGGCCAACAAGATGGCGTCAGGATTAATTTTTGCAGCCGATGAATTGAAAGCCATGGGGGAGTTGAACCAGAAGGAATACTTCTGGCTGATACGGGATAAAATGCATGCACAGCGCATGGGAATGTATATCAACGCCTTTCATCAGAACCCGGAAGGCGTGCTCCTTGATTTTATTCATTTCAAGCGCGAAACCATGGCCTTGAAAAAAAACATACAGCAAAAGAAAGAGAAGAAGTAAAGACAACGCGTGTTGTTCGCGGTTTTAACCTTCCACCGCCAGATTGAATTATCGGTCTGGCGGTTTTTTTGTTGGCCTGACGTAACTTCTACTGCGCTTCGAACGATAATAGTAAGACAGGAGACCTTTATGATTCGTATCGGAGTTTTGAGTGCGTTGTTGTGCCTGTTTGCTTTGAATGGACCGGCTTTTGGCGGCTCCTATCCCATTGTGGACACGGGGCAGAACGGCTGTTTTGACAATCAGAGTCAGGCCAAATGTCCGCAACAGGGTGATTCCTTCAACGGGCAGGACTCTCAGTATAAAGGGAACGTGGCCCGCTACCGTGACAATGGTGATGGAACCGTGTCCGACCTTGTGACCGGACTGATGTGGGTCAAGGCTCGAGGATACAAATTGAGTTGGCGGACTGCCGTGAATGGTGCGCAGGTTTGTCGAGTTGGTGGGCATGACGATTGGCGTGCTCCTACCATCAAAGAACTCTATTCTCTTATGGATTTCAATGGATGGGTTCAAGGGAAGACGCAGGATTCCGTCGCTTTTATTGATACTCGATATTTTGATTTTTCATGGGGTAACACCCGAGCCGGTGCTCGTATCATCGACTGTCAGGATTGGTCGGCAACTCTTTATAAGGGGACGACTATGGGTGGTAGCCGGACCGCCTTTGGTGTCAACTTTGCGGATGGGCGTATCAAGGGATATCCGACCATGGATCGTGGCACTCGCCATGACAAATATATTCGTTATGTGCGTGGCAATTCCGATTATGGCAGGAATGATTTTGTGGACAATGGAAATGAAACTATTTCGGATAAGGCCACAGGATTGGTCTGGCAGAAAATTGACGACGGCAAGACTCGTAATTGGGAACAGGCTTTGTCTTATTGCGAGGATTTAACCTTCGCAGGACGTAATGACTGGCGACTGCCCAACATCAAGGAGTTGCAGTCTATCGTTGATTATTCGCGCAGTCCTACCGCAACAGGTTCAGCAGCAATTGATCCGATATTTGGTGTGACAGAGGTGGAATCCTATTTTTGGTCTTCCACCACACATTTGGACGGGCCAAAGCCCAGTCATGCGGCGTATGTCGCATTCGGACGCGCCATGGGGTACTTTGCACCGCCGAGGTCCAGTGCAACCAAGGAACTGATGGATGTGCACGGGGCCGGAGCACAGCGTAGCGATCCCAAGGCCGGTGATCCGTCACGCTATTCGCAGGGTCACGGTCCGCAGGGGGATGACATCCGTATCAATAATTATGTTCTTTGTGTGTCCGGTGGAGACGTGGAATATTACGAGCCGTCAAACGACCGTATCCCTGAGTGGAAGGGAGGGGCAGGCGGCGACCCAAATCAACCCAAGGGCAAGGGCCAAAGCCGACGAGGCGGTGTACCGCAAGAGGCTTTCGACGCATGTAACAGCAAATCATCTGGGAGCAGATGTTCGGTTCAGACTCCAAGAGGTACTGTTTCTGGCATCTGTGTGGATACAGATGAAGGAATAGTGTGTGTGCCCAGGAAAGGTGGTGGCAGGCGGTCTCGGCAGTAAATTGAATTCCCCTGACTCAACACCCTCCCAGTTTTGAGGCAGAAAACGGCGCACCATGATTTCATGGTGCGCCGTACTTTTTGTTTGGAATGCGATGTTAGGCTGAAGCGTCTGTATCTTCTTCGATGACCTTTTTCAGACGATCTTCAATCATCCGAATGTGGAGACGTAGGGAATAGATGTAATCCGTGTACGAGAGTGGAACCGAGGTTTCCAGAACCTTGCGGTCCATGCGTTCCAATTGGGCAAGCATTTTTTGGGCATCCTCAGTGTTTTTCATTTCATACGCTTCCATATCCAGCTTCTTAAGATGCTTGTACCACTTGAAAATACGGCGTCTGATCTGCCAACGGTACGCTGGTGGCGTGATCTTGAATAGCGGGAAGAGCAGTGTCAGCAAAGGGATAAGCAGGATTTTCAGTCTTTCCACAGTTATGGCGAGCTGGAACGGGAGATATCGCATGAGGAACGGAGGGCCGGATTTATAGAAATTCACGGCTTCGCTGCTGAGCGGGAAAAGTACGGATTCATCGTTCGGGAACGTGTCAGGCCGAGCAAACATGTCTCCTTTGGAATGGACTGAGTCAGCGGCCAGCAGGAACAGATATTTGATGGCTGGATGCAGGTCTTCCCGCACTACCAAGTTCGCCGAGGGGGCGAGTAGCGAGATGTCCTTGCTTGGCAGATTCTCTACCAGATCAATGCCGCCTTGAGGCAGTGTCAGTTTTTTTAAATAGTGATGGGTACGAGCATAAGTTTCGGCTCGTTGGAAGGAATACAGCGCAATCTTTTTTCTGGCATGAATGAGTTCATTCACAGCTTTTGAATCAATTCCGGCAATGGTCACCAGCGCATCTATTTTGCCTTTCATCAACAAGGGGATAGCTGCCGAAGCTCCGGCTTCCACCAATTTTGCGTCTTCGATTGTGACTTCATTTTCATCCAAAAGGGTGGTCACCAGATGATTGGTCCCGCTGCCTTTGGTGCCGACTGCGATGGTGTGGCCCTTGAGGTCAGCCAACGTTTTTATTTTGAAGTGTTTTTTATGGAACAGCCAGACGGGTTCGTAATAGAGGCTGCCCAGACTTTGTAGGGTCGGATGTTCCTCTGGGGTGGTGATGCCGCCCTGCATGAGCGCGGCCTGTACATCGATTTCCGGGTCGCTGATGCGTGCCAGATTGTCCATGGAGCCGTTGGTTTGGATGATTTCCAGTTCATACCCGTGTTTGGCGAAGAACGCTGCATATTGCTTGGCATATCCATGGTAGGCGCCGCCAGGGCCACCTGAAACAATGGTCACTTTGCTTGGCGGTAGTGGGTCTACGAATTGGAAGGCGAACCAGAGGGCGCCGGCCAGAACTCCTGCGGCCAGACCATAAATAATGACTGACATGAGCAGGTGGGACTTGAGCATCTTTATGAATTTGGCGAGGTATGGATTTTTCATGATTGAATGAATGTAAAGAAATCATGAAGAGGAGACAAGTCTCTTTATGTTTCGGGGTGGATGTCTTTATGGAGAGGCGTTGCGTGCTTCGCAGTAGGGATTCATTCGTCATTATTACAAAGGTATCGTCTTTATGGCGTCCTGTTTTTTTTGCCTCAACAATGGTTCTCCCCATCGGGGATTGAAACCTCGGCTTCTTCATGTCCATTATACAAAATAAACCACCTCAACCTTGCGAAACAACACATTTATGGGTAGTGCTATTGGTGAATCACCAAACTTAATTCATTGCAACAAAGGCCAACACCATCTCATGCCCAAGCTGAAAACTCTCCTCATTCACCCTGACCCGGAAGTCCGCACAGCACTGCGTGATGTTTTGGATGAGGTCCCGTTCATTCAGGTGCTCGGCGAGGCTGTGACAGCTTTCGAAGCCATGGAAATGCTCGAATCCATTCCATATGGCGTGTTTTTTCTCGGCATTGATCTGCCGGGCGGAGCCAGTGGTATTGAGATGGCCCAGATGCTTGGTGGGCGCAAGAATAAGCCCGCATTGGTGTTTATTTCGGATTCCGAAGGGCAGGCTTATTCCGCCTTTGAGTTGGGGGCCACGGATTATCTACTTTGGCCTCCTGCTCCTGGCCGCATGGCCCGGACAATGGATCGTCTCCAGACGTTCAAGACTCGGTTTCGTGAAGTGCCGCCACCAGAGCCGCGCATGGATGAGGCGGATGACGTCCCGGATGAAGGTAACGAGCAGACTGTCAAGTTGCCTCTGCCCGAAGATGAGCAGGATTCCTTTCTGGCCGCACTCAAGGCCGCATGGGATCAGACCGCCAATCGCAGGCCGGAAATTGATAAGCTTGCCGTGAGTCAAGATGGGCGGACCATTCTTATCCCGTATGATCAGATTATTTTTGTGGAGGCGTTTGAGGATTATTCTTACGTCCACACGGCCAATCAAAAATTTCTTTCGTCCCACCGTCTCAAGAATCTTGAAGACCGGCTGGGACCGCACAGGTTTTTCCGCGTGCACCGCAAGTATTTGGTGAATCTCGACATGGTCACGGAAATTGCCAGCATGCCTGGTTCCAACTTCATGTTGCGCACGGCAGGTCGGACTCGCATTGAGTTGCCGATCAGTCGGCGGCGCATTGCTGAATTGAAGAAGATCATCGGGCTGTAACCGTTTAACGTGCTCGGGCAACCGCTGACCGAATAAGGCGGGAGTTGCCGGGATAAATTGATATGAAAGAGACTCGCCGAACCGTTTTGCGGCGAGGAGGAAATATGGACCAGTCAGGAACAGTAGACAGCTTGTTGCAGGAAGAGCGCGTTTTTCGTCCCCTTCCGCAATTGGTTATCGAGGCCAACGTCAATCCCCAGGAATTGGAGGCTGCGCACAAATTCGCACGCATGGACTCCCTTGGTTACTGGGAGGAGGCTGCTGACGAACTCGATTGGTTCAAGAAGTGGGATCAGGTGCTCGATGACAAAGACGCACCATTCTATCGCTGGTTTCCCGGCGCACGATGCAACATTGTCTACAATGCGCTCGACCGGCATATCGAAACAGCCAACAAAAACAAGCTTGCCCTGATCTGGGAAGGTGAACCCGGTGATCAGCGGAAATATACCTATTTCGAACTCTATCGTGAGGTGAATAGGTTCGCTAATGCTTTGCGTTCACTCGGTATCCGCAAAGGCGATCGGGTGGTTATCTATATGCCGCCGCTCCCGGAAACCATCGTTGCCATGCTGGCCGCTGCCAAGATCGGGGCCATTCATTCTGTTGTGTTTGCTGGATTTTCGGCCAAGGCATTACGTCAGCGTATCAATGATGCACAGGCAAAGCTGCTTATTACTGCTGATGGATTTTATCGCAACGGCCAGATCGTCAATCTCAAGGAAACCGCTGATGAAGCACTGGTCGGGGCTTGTGCCGACTGTGTTGATTCCATGGTTGTGGTCCGTCGCTGTAATCTCAGTGTGG
Source organism: Pseudodesulfovibrio nedwellii (assembly GCF_027923765.1). NCBI lineage: Bacteria > Pseudomonadati > Thermodesulfobacteriota > Desulfovibrionia > Desulfovibrionales > Desulfovibrionaceae > Pseudodesulfovibrio > Pseudodesulfovibrio nedwellii. Next base: position 2,835,091 of record NZ_AP026709.1, read on the forward strand.
ACATGATGGATGGTCGTGATTTTCAATACGAAGATCTTGTTCGGCAGGAGCGCAACGAGGCCCCCACCGAGGTCATGGACGCGGATGATCCACTTTTTCTGATGTACACTTCCGGCACCACTGGCAAACCCAAGGGGATTGTCCATTCCCATGCGGGATATATGGTGGGCGTGAATCGGACACTGACCACGGTGTTCGACATCAAGCCGACAGATATTTTTTGGTGTACCGCTGATCCGGGCTGGGTCACTGGACACAGTGCCGGGGTCTATGGGCCGCTTATGGCTGGCACGACCTCCGTCATGTACGAAGGTCATCCCAACTATCCGCAGGCAGATAGGCTTTGGTCCATTGTGGCGAAATATGGGGTGACAACTTTCTACACTGCGCCGACCATGATTCGTATGCTTATGCGGTTTGGTGCTCAGTATCCCAAGCAGCACGATCTTTCCAGCTTGCGTCTTCTCGGTTCCGTGGGTGAGCCAATATCCCCGGAAGCATGGACGTGGCTCTACAAGAATATTGGACGCTCCGAATGCCCGGTGCTCGACACATGGTGGCAGACCGAGACTGGTATGTTCATGATCGCGCCTATGCCGATATCCCTGCTCAAACCCGGCTCCGTGACCAAACCTCTTCCCGGCGTGGAGTGTGATGTCGTGGATCGTGACGGTAACCCTGTGCCTCCCGGTAAAGGTGGGTTGTTGGTTGTGACCAAGCCGTGGCCTGCCATGATGACGGGCTATTGGAATGATGACGAAGCTTTCAAGGAATGTTGGGAAAAGATTCCCGGTGTTTATTATGCCGGTGATGTGGCCAAGAAGGACGAGGACGGGTATTTTTGGATTCAGGGTCGGGCCGATGATGTCATCAACATTGCCGGGCATCGCATAGGTTCAGCCGAGCTTGAAGCCGCTTTTGGTATGCATCGTGCCGTGTCTGAATGTGCTGTTATAGGTGTGCCTGACAAAATCAAGGGCGAGGCTGCCAAGGCATTCATCCAGATTAATGACGACTTTGATCCTGACGACGATCTTATCAAGGATCTTAAGCGGACCATTCGTAACGAACTTGGTCCCGTTGCCGTGATCAAGTCTATCGAGTTCCGTGATAAGTTACCCAAGACCCGATCCGGCAAAATTATGCGCCGAGTGCTCAAGGCCGAAGAATCCGGTCACGAAATAGGCGACCTCACCGGGCTTGAGGAAGATTAATATTTGTCTCCGACGGCTGGGGGAAGGGAAGGAAAAAACCTTTTCAAAGGTTTTTTCCTTCCCTTCCCCCAGACCCCCATCCCATCCTTTTTCTAAACTTTTTGGTGCCGCTTCGCGGGGACTCTTCGTTAAGGTATGACTCGAAGGGGACTTTGGGAGTGTTGCATGAATAAAACTGGAATTTTAAGAATGGTCTTTTACCCTCCCACCTCGCCGAAGGCGACATACAAAGTTTAAGAAGGGAGAGGGGATGGGGGTTCGGGGGAAGGGGAGAGGGAAAGCCCTTTTCAAAGGGTTTCCCTCTCCCCTTCCCCCGACCGCCGGAGGCAATCTCACATCTTGCTGTAAAGGACTGTAGAGTATAGGGTTGCTTCATGAGTCGAATTGCCGTCATGTCGGATATTCATGCCAATTTTGAGGCATTGAAAGCAGTGCTAGCGGACCTTGATGGGTTTGCAGTGGACGCGGTGTATTGTCTGGGCGACCAGATTGGATATGGGCCGCAGCCGCAGGAATGTGTAGATTTGCTTCGCGAACGAGGGGTCAAGTGCCTCATGGGCAACCATGAACAGGGACTGATTAATATTTATTATCTGCGAGGGTTCAACCAGCCTGCTGCGGATGCCTTGCGCAAGACTCGTGAGATGATTTCCGAAGAGACTTACCAATGGCTCGTGTCTCGCCCCAAGAGCATGGTGGAATATGGGTGTCGGTTTGTCCACGGCACGCCGCCGGATGTCGTGGCCGAGTACCTGTGGAAACATGAAAAGAACATGGGCGAAGTCTTTGCCCATTATTCAGAAGATATCTGTTTTGCGGGTCATACCCACGATTTGACTCGATATGTTCACCAAGGGGGGGTATCTGAAAAGCTTCTTCTCTGCCAAGGGGACACCCCGCTTGAACCCGACATGCGGCATCTGGTGAATATCGGAGCCGTTGGTCAGCCGCGAGACGGTGACAATCGGGCCAAATACGGGCTTTTTGATGTTGAATCCCGCCTTTTGACCATGCGTTTTGTCGAATACGACATCCAGAAAACCGTGGATCGCATACGCGAACACGGCTTTCATTGCTCTTTTGGTGACCGCCTCTGGTAATACGACCTACCTGACAAGTACCTCTACACGTCTGTTCTTGGGTTCCCTCTTGCCATCCGGCGTCGGGATCAGAGGATTGGTTTCCCCGTGGGATGTGGTCTGGATTACATCCGCAGGCATTCCGTCTTTCATAAGTTTCTTTTTAATACTGAGCGCCCGCCTGAGCGAAAGATCATAATTGTATTGCTTTTCACCGACCGTATCGGTGTGGCCGATTATTGAGACGTCGGTGGATGAGCGCGTCCGATAACTTTCCATGATTTCAGAAAGCATCGTTTCGGATTCAGCTTTGAGCTTGGTTGAATCACTGAAGAAGTACAGCAGGAACCGCGTAGTCGGCTCCGGCTGGGCAGCCAATGCCTCTGAAAAGGCAGACTGAACTTCGCTTTCTGACATTGTATATACGTCATCTTTCCCGCTGACAGTCTGATTGGCTTGGTTCAGAGTCACTGTTTCGCCTGAATGGGCAGTCACGGTAACCTGTCCGACATGTCCATCCAGATCAGGCAGAAGAACAACTTTTTGACCGCATCCGACCAACAGCAATAAACTGAAAATGAGCAAGGTGATTTTTTTCATGGTGTGCTCCTAGTCGACCTTGACGAGAAATCGGGTGCCCCGGATTCCGATAGTTGAAAGGGGAGTCTCTACAGTCATTTTGTCCGGGGCAACTTTGGCGATCTGCCCGGAAATGAATTGGGCGGTGCCTTTGGAGACGCTGGTCACAAAGGACACGTCGTCGTGCGCGGGATCGAAAATGAATTCATCAATACATACTTCCGACCGGGAACCGAGGGACAAGATTGTGTCATCGCGAAAAATGACGCCGAGGGAGGAGTTGTCGGCCGTAACAAGTATGTCATTTTTATACAGATGATCACCGACATGAGCGATGAGCAATTGGCCGTTGCGGTTGAGATTGGCCGTGCCGGTCACAGTCTTTACCGAGCCGACAGTGGGTTCTTCTTCGGCAGCCTGTGCGGTGGAAATAGTGCTCGCGACAATGAAAAAAACTACGGTGAGAAGAAGTGGCAAAAAAAATCGAATACCGTCTTTGATCAGCATTCGGTAGTGCGGGAAAAAAGTGGAGCCGATCATGTGAACCTCCGCGTCAGACGTGAAATGTTGTTAGGCGTATAGGGCCTTATACTCTAAAATTTGAGTAGTGCCATGATAATTTTATTGGGTTTTCATCATTCTAGGCGGCTTGACACCTATACCCCGTATGGGTATACGAGAATCAGAGAGCCCATATTGGGTCAGGTTATAATGTTCGTAAAAACACCCGCACGGTAAAGCGGGAGAGTGTCACAACTGTAACCATGAACTCACTTTTATTCTGGAGGAAACATGAACCGCACAATCGTTCTGGCTGTTGCAACGGCCCTGATTACTATTTTTGCAGTTTCCATGGCCTTTGCCATGGGTGGCGGCAATGCTCGCAAGGGTAAGTTCCTTTACCGTAAAAACTGTCGCACCTGTCATAATGGTGCTCAAGCTCCTGATTTGAGTCCGGCAGACCGCACCCAGGCTGAATGGACTGCCACGTTCAAGGACACAAGCAAGATCAAGTGTTCCGGCGACTGGTCGGCTTCTGAAAAAGATCTGAACGACATTTTCACGTATCTGCATGATTTTGCCAAGGACTCTCCGTCCCCGGCCAAGTGTAGCTAGTTGGATGTTCTCGGTGCCCATGGTGGCATCTGAAGTTTCAGCGTGTATTGAATAGACTTTTTTCGACACCTCGTCCGAGGGTGGCGAGGTGTCGGGGAAAGGTTGTGACACCAACGGTAGAATGGTGGATATCCGGAGGTATTTAGTGTCGAATTCCAAGCAGACAATGTCCCGTCGTGATTTCTTCAAGGCTACTGGCCTTGTGGCGGCAGGGGCGGTAGGCGGTCCGGCTTTGCTGGGTGGTCTGAAAAAGGCGCAGGCGGCTCCCATGGCGGCCCCGGCCTGGGACTCAATGTTCTCGGCCTGCGATATGTGCTTCAACAAGTGCGGCCTTATCGCCCGTGTTGAAAATGGGGTCATCAAGAAGCTCGATCCCAATCCCAAATTTCTCAAGTCGCGGGGCATGTTATGTGCCCGCGGTAACGCCGGTCTTGATCAAGTCTATGATCCAGATCGTCTCAAGCATCCCTTGCTCAGAAAGGGAGCACGCGGCGAAGGCAAGTGGCAGCGCATCCCGTGGGATGAAGCCATTGATATGGCCGCGCAGAAAATGGAAGAAGTTCGCAAGAAGTATACCCCCTGCGGTCATCTTTTCTCTGCCGGAACTGATCTGCATTCTCAGTTCGTGGGCCGATTTGCCGAAGTCTATGGTTCGTTTAATGTCACGTCCCATGAATCACTGTGTCTGGTTTCGGGCAACAGGGCGTTTCTTGATACTTACGGAGAAGTGCCGTTCCCGGACGTGCTCAACTCCAAGTATATTGTTATGGCAGGTGCCAACCGCTTCGAAGCTTTGGTCACCCCGGATTCCATTGATCTGATGACCGCCATCCGTGAGAACGGGTGCAAGTTGGTGACGCTTGATCCGCGTTATACCAAGACTGCGGCTCTTTCAGATGAATGGTATCCCATCAGGCCCGGTTCGGATATGGCGTTCATGCTCGCTCTGGCACATGTCATCATCGGTGAAAAACTTTACGACCCGCAGTGGATCGAAGAGAAGACATACGGTCTCGAACAACTGGCCGAACATGTCAAACAGTATACCCCCGGTTTTGCTGCAGAAGAGTGTGGCATTCCGGCAGAAGATATCACCCGCATGGCCCGTGAGCTGGCAGCGGCCGCTCCGGCAGCCATGATTTATCCCGGTCGTCGGACCTCGGATTATGAAGATTCCACCCAGATTCGTCGCAGTTTCGCCATTGTGAATGGTTTGCTCGGCAACTGGGACCGTCCTGGTGGTCTGTTGGCCGCTCGGCAGGTTGGCCTTAAGGGCGTTTCCTATGACGCCCCGTGGTATGATGAGAATCAGGACGATCGTATCGACGCCCACAAGGTGCCGATGATGTTTGAGCACGAAGGTTCATTCCTGGTCACGCGTGATTCCGTACTGGCCGAGGACCCATATCCCATCAAGGGGTGGTTCGTGTACAAGACCAACCCTATGGGCACGGCTCCCAATCGGAAGAAGACCATCGAGATGATGAACAAGATGGATTTTGTCACCGTGGTGGATATCGCCATGTCCGATACAGCGTGGTACGCCGATCTGGTCTTGCCGTCACAAAGTTATCTGGAGCGGACTGATCCGTGCGCCGGTTTGCAGGGTTCAGTGGCTTGCGCCTGTGTGGTCAAACGCGACCCACTCATTAAGTCCTTGTACGAATCCCGTTCACTCTTCGACATTATGAAGGGTATTGCCGGCAAGATGGACCTCGGTGAATATTTTGATTTCACTATTGAGGAATTTCGCAAGAAGCAGACTCGTGAGATCCCGGAGGCCCTTGAGGTCATGGACCGCGACGGCGTCTACTACAATCCGTCCAAGGTGTACGGCATTTATGAAGGTCGGATTTACAAGACCTTGTCCAAGAAGGTGGAGCTGTATAACCAGCGGTACGAGCAGATGGGGCTTGATCCCATGCCCATCTATACCCCGCCAACCAAGGTTCCCAAGAATCAATTCCGTCTGGTGCTCGGCCGAGATGCGGCAGTCACCCAGACCTCGACGATCAACAATAAATTGCTCAATGAATTTAATCCTACCAATACGTTGTGGCTCAACACTGAAGCGGCAGGAAAGCTTGGTATTGCGGATGGTGATCTGGTCGAAGTGACCAGTCCTGTTGGCAGGCAGGAGCTCAAGGCCGAAGTGACGGACAGAATTAGAAAAGACACGGTGTACATGCTTTCGGGCTACAATACCTTGTCCACCATGCAGACTTTGTCCCATGCCAACGGCGCATCTATCAATGAATTGTTGGATGATGATTATGACACGATTACAGGGAATGCTTCCATGCATACGACCTTTGTCACCGTAACAAGGAAGGTGGCGTAATGGCACAGCAACTTGCGATGGTCATTGATGCGGCCAAGTGCATCGACTGCAAAGCGTGTGTGGCTGCTTGTAAGGTCGCCAACGAAGTCCCGGAAGGGCAGTGGCGCAACTGGATCAAGCCGACCAGCGATACGCCGATCCCCGGCAAAAAGAGTGATACCGCCAGGTTCCAGCCCGGCGCATGCATGCATTGTGAAAATCCCACCTGTGTGGACGCCTGTCCTACTGGTGCGACGTACAAGGATAAGGAAACTGGTGAAGTCGTTATCAACGAAGGGCTGTGTATTGGATGCGGTAACTGTATTCCTGCTTGCCCCTACGACGCCCGTTTCCGTAACGAGGTCAAGCGCAAGGCGGATAAGTGTAATTACTGTCCCGAGCGCAGGGCCGCAGGCATCCCTCCGGCATGTGTGGACACTTGTCCCACCAAGGCTCGGGTCTTTGGTGATATCAACGATCCCGACAGCGAAGCCGGTCGTCTGTACCTTAAAAATAAGGACCGTCTGACTCGTGTGGCCGCCAAGACCGACACCAAACCGAATATGTTTTATCTTGGTAACCCCGGTCCGGGCGAGTGGGGCCGTGAGGCTGTCATTCCTGCATCCATGATCGCCATGAAGCAGTCCGCACCATTGGTGAAGGGTATCGTGGCTCTGTCCGGTCTGGGCGTGCTTGCCATGCTTGGCCGTCAACTGTTTGTCGGCTCTGATTCCGACCACAAGGAGGATTCCGATGCCTAACACCATGTTCAAACGACACGATAAAACCGATATATTCATTCATTGGTTCAACGCGGCCTGCTGGCTGCTGCTTCTGCTGACAGGAGTGGGGCTGATCCAGCACCCGGCCATTGATCCGTTTGGTTCCGGCTATCCCGAGGCTATGCGTGCCATGGTGGGCGGCGGGGCAAATCTGCTGGTCATCCATGAAATTATCGGTCTGCTTTGGCTGGCCGGGTTCGTTTTCTATCTTTTCGTCAACTTCAAGGGTGCCCGGTTTTTTCTGGCAGAAGTGTTCGCCGTCAGTCCGGCGCGTGACATGGCGTGGATGATCAAGAAAATGGTGCTCATGACGCTGGGACCCAAGGCTCTCAAAGTAATGGGTATGGACCCGGAATTGCCGGATCAGGGATATTACAACATGGGCCAGAAGGCGTTTGCTCAGGCATCGGTTGTGGGCGGTATCGTTATCGCTGTGACCGGTGTGATCATGTTCATGTCCGACCGGACTTTCGGGGCCGAGTCCACAGGCATGATTGGCTGGGCTGTGACCCTGCACTTCATTGCCGTGGGGTTGGTTTTCGCGGGATTGCTGGTTCATATCTATATGGCTGCCATTTCGCCGGAAGAACGTCCTGGCTTTAAGTCCATGTTCACCGGCGTGGTTCCCGGCAACTATGCCAAACATCATCACCGCCTGTGGTGGGAAAAGGTCAAAACCGAGGGTGAATAGGCCTCGGAAACGATAGTGTCAGAGAGGACTCTGCCTCGTGCGGGGCGGAGCACAAACAAATCTTTAGGAAGGGAGTTTGTTATGTATAGGAAATTGTTTGCCGCAGTCATGATGCTGGTGTTCGCTCTGGTGGCGACAACCGGTGTTGCAATGGCTGATGAAGCCAAGAAGTCGAAGTTCAAGGAATTCCACTCCATCGTGGATTACAAATTCGTGGCTAAGTACGCCAAGATGCCCAAGCCCAAGGGTGCGATGATCGTTGATTCTAGGCCGTATAAGCCGAAATATGTCGCTGGGTACATCCCGACTGCCGTGTCAATTCCGACCAGTCAGTTCGACAAGATGGTGGATAAGTTGCCCGCCAACAAGGACGATCTCCTTGTTTTCTATTGTGGCGGCTTTCATTGCGGACTCTCCCATAAAGCGGCCTGGAAGGCAGAAAAGCTTGGCTATACCAACGTCCATGTCTACGCCGCGGGTTTCCCGGATTATAAGAAGCACGCGTTGTACTACTCCATCGGTCTGGAAAATCTCCACGGCAAGATGGCCAACGGCGAAAAATACGCATTGATCGACGCCCGTCCATACCAGAAGTATTTGGCTGGCGCGATCCCGTCCGCTATCGGCATTCCTGAAAAGGATTTTGCCGACAAGCGCGGTATGTTGCCAATTGATAAAGCTGAAGTCACACTGGTTTACTATTGCGGCGGCTACAAATGTGCCCTGTCGCACAAGTCCGCAATCAAGGCCCGTTACCTTGGCTACAAGAAAGTTGTGGTTGCTGAAGCCGGTTATCCCGGTTGGAAGGAAATGTTTGGTGGTGCCGATGTGGCCGTCAAGGCCGGTGAAGCTGAAGGCGCAGTCGATGCCGAGTGGTTTCTGAAGACCATCAAGGAAAATCCAGATTCCATTCTGCTGATTGATGTGCGTGATCCTGAGGAATACGCAGCCGGTCACTTCCCCTCCGCCATCAACATGCCTGTTGATATGGTTGAGAAAAAGGCCAAAGAAATTCCGACAGACAAGCCTATCGTATTCTCCTGTGCCACGGGCGCACGAGCTGGCGAAGCCTATTACCTGTTTATGGACATGGTGCCTGATGCCAAGAATGTCTTTTATCTGGAAGCCACTAATGATTTCGGTGAAGACAATTCTTACGAGGTTCATCCCAATAAATAGATTCCAGTTGCAGAAGGTCGGATAGTCCGACCAGACGTCACACACAGACAGGCGGGGAGCAGATATGATGATACGGACATCTTCCATTGTATATTTGCTCCTCGCCTTATGTTTTTTTGGGAGTGCACCCGCCAATGCCGACGAAAATGAAGTTTGGTGGGCCGCTGCACAAGGTGAAGCCGAGCGCGAAGGGTATAAGCTTATTGACTCCAAGGGGTTGAAAGAGCTGATTGATTCAGGCGCGACGCCACTCATTATTGATGCGCGAGCTGATTATGAGTTCTCTGCAGGGCATATCCACGGCTCAAGCAATATGGAATTTGATCTTGGCGACCGTATGGATCTGCCCGAGGCCAAGCGGGCTGTGCTCAAGGAATTGGCCGGACAGGATCAGAAAAGATTGCTGGTGGTGTATTGTCGTAGTTTCAGGTGACTGCGCAGCGGCATTGCGGCGCGCTGGGCAGCGCGTCTCGGATACACTGATGTTTATCGGTATGCAGCGGGTTTTCATGCTTGGAAAGAGACATACCCCGAACTCGTGGATGGCGTGCAGGAAGAAAAGCATATCCTGGCCGTGGGCGATACGTTTCCAGCCTGTCGGGTGGCGGTGCTGAATGGTGATGCGGATCGCGAATATCTGGAGTTACCGGAAGGGACCAAGTGGTTGCAGCTTTCTGAACTATCTGCCCGTTTTGTGCTGATCCAACTTTACAATACCATGTGTAACGACTGTGTCAGGGAAACCAAGTTGCTTTCTCGGTTTTTCAAGGATGTGGAGAACGATCCTGTCTTGGCCGGACAGCTCAAGATCATTGGGCTGGGTGTGTATGACTCGAATCATGCCGTTGTCCGTTTTAAGAAACATTACGAGGTGGCCTATCCACTGTTCTCAGATAAAAGTGGACAGATTTTCGAGTGTCTTGGGCAGGCCGAATTGCCGTTGGCCTATCTGGTTCGGGCCGAGGGCGATGGCAACTGGACCATTGAGTTGATTCGGCGCGGATATTTTGAACCGGATAGCAAGTTCTTGGATGTACTTCGGTCAGCTGTGATTCGAACTGAGGAACTGGATTAGATTTTTGATACTGCTTCCAGAGTTGCCACTGTGAGGTCTGCTATACAGGTGAATATTGGATGCGGGTTCGCCTTGTTTAGCGCGTCCCGGAAATGGCGTACCCACGGAAGCATGATTGACTCGGCGAATTCGCCGCCTTGAACCGCTTGTTCACTTTGGCCGAACCAGCCTTCGGAGAGCAGGTAGAAGAGGAATTCGAGTTCAATGGTCAGATGGTCGGCGGGTTCGTTGGAGTCCAACGATATTTCAAGCCCGGCTTCCTGAAGACGAGTTTGCATGTCTAACGCACTTTGTCCCATGGTTCGGGGTGTGGTGGCGAGATGACAGGATTCATACAACGGTGCGGGAATTCCCCCGGAACCGGCAATGAACAGTCGGACATATTCGGTTTCAAGAACCGCGACGTCTTCATCCGAAAGGCTGGCTGATAATTGGTTTAAACGTTGGACCGGAGCAAGGAAGGCATCGGGGTTTTTCTGGACACTGGCAAGGAGTTCAGGCACTCCAACCTTGGCGAGATTGGCCCATTCTTCTGCATTAGGGCCACGAAATACGGTGACACACAGTTCCAATACATTGAGTAAATGAAGTTTTGATTGAGATATGGACATTTTGAATCCTTTTGTCGGCAGTGATTTATACCGTACTACAGTACGGTAAAGTTTGAGACCCGGCAACGGGAACTTGCCCTGAAGTCAAGGAGAATGACATGGAATCAGCAGCAACAGTTGAAGAACAGAAAATTAAGAAAAACGTTTTGTCTCGTATGAAGCGGATCGAAGGGCAGGTGCGTGGTATTCAGGGTATGATTGAGGCAGGCAAGGAATGCCAGGATATTCTGGTTCAGGTTCGGGCTGTCCGCTCTGCTTTGCAATCCGCCAATAAGTTGATCTTGAAACGGTACATGTTGAGATGCTACGCCGATGCCATGGAGGGTGAAACTGATGAAAAAGAGGCTTTGGATAAATTGATCAAGGTTTTGACCGGTTTTATTGAAGGTTAATATAACGAGACTCGGAGAGTATATGAAAAAAATGTTTCTAGCCTTTGTATTGGTTCTCATTGCGAGTCAGCCTGTTTTAGCCAATACAAATTATAATGTCTGCTTCAATTCTTTGGATGCGGATGTGAATGGGACCATAACCAAAGGTGAGTTCTTGGTGGCGTTTCCCAGTGGAGAGTTGGCAATTTTTGAAAAGGTCGACACCAACGCGGATAGTGCGGTGGACCACGAAGAATGGGAAGCCTACAAGACGGAACAGGGGTTTGAAGAAAACCATTGATCTGTGTTGTGGATACCAGATCATAAACCGCTGCTTCCTTTGGGAGCAGCGGTTTTTACGTGCCGAGTACTTTGTTGAGGATGGCTCTGAGTCCGTTAAGGCTGACTGGCTTGGCAAGATAGTCGTCCATACCGACTTCAAGGAATTTCTCGCGGTCTCCGCTCATTGCGTGTGCAGTCAGGGCGATGATCGGGATGGTCTGCTTCTTTTGGTCTTTCATCGAACGAATTTCGTTGGTAGCTTCGATACCGTTCATGATGGGCATCTGGATATCCATGAGGATAAGATCGAAATCGTCTTCAGCCAGTTTTTCTAGTGCCATCCTGCCATTGTTTGCTTTAGTTGTAGTATGCCCCAGTCGTTCCACCAATTTAGTGATGGCGATCTGATTGACCCGCTCGTCTTCCACAATCAGGATCTTTTGCGGAGGGATATCTTCCACCAGCATATCCATGGGGGCATGGCATTGGGCTTCGGATCGATCATCCCATTTGAATGTGGCCGAGAAATGGACTGTGGTTCCGTTGTCTTCGGTGCTTTTAATGGAAACTTCGCCGTTCATGAGTGCGGCCAACTGTTTTACAATATGAAGGCCGAGTCCTGTTCCCTGAAATTTTCGTGATGTACCCGGTACCTGAGTGAATGCGCCGAAAACTTTTTCCTGCATGGCTTTGGGGATACCTATACCGGTGTCGATGACCGAGAAGAGAAGTATGGACGCTTCCGATGATTTTGCAGGTTGCTGTGAGACTTCAATCGAAACCGACCCTTGTTCGGTGAATTTGATGGCATTACCGACCAGATTGAAAAGTACCTGCCGCAGGCGGGCAGAATCTCCCACTACACATTCTGGAATATCTTCGTCTATCGAGAGGGAAAGCGTCAGGCCTTTCTCCTTGGCCGGTTGAATAAATGCATCTCGTACGGTCAGGAGAAGTTGTCCGGGGTTGAATGGAACCGGTGTAAGATCCATTTTGCCTGCTTCGGCTTTGGAAAGGTCGAGGATATCGCCGATGAGTCGGGCCAGGCTTGTGCAAGAGGAAAGGGCCGTGTCAACATACTCTGCATGCGGAAATTTGATGTCTTCCAATGCCATGAGTTGGAGCATACCCATGATGCCGTTGAGTGGTGTGCGCAGTTCATGACTCATATTAGCAAGGAATTCACTTTTGCTTGTATTGGCGGCTTCCGCATTCTCTTTAGCCTCGATGAGCAGAGCCTCGGTCCTTTTTTGGCGCGTGATGTCTTGGATGGCTCCTATGCGTTTGATGGGCATACCATCAGCGGAAAACTCGTAGGAAAAAACACCGGCTCCAGTTCTATAGGTTCCCTTACCTGGCTGTCTGAAGCGGAATTCCAGAAAAAAAGATGGAGATTTAGGGGAAACCGCGTTGGTCTTTCGTTCATATTCCTTCATATCTATCGGGTGCAGGCATTCGCGGAATTTTTTTGTGCTGGGGGCTTTGTCTGATCGCGGGAAGCCGAGGACCTTGTATAGACCTACGGACCATTGGCCTTCGTCCGTGATGAGATTTCGTTCAAGGCTGCCGAGGGACGTTAATTCCTGAGCTCGACTGAGCTGTGACTCTCTGGCCTTTAATTTTGCTTGTGTCTTAACCAGTCTCTCCATGGACTGTTTGAGTTTTTCGTTGATTTTGGACACGGACAGCCAACGCCAGAGCGAGAATCCTATTACCGTTAAAATTAAAAGGATTGTTCCAATGGAGACGACTTTTTGCGTTGTCCAATAGGGGATGGGTTTACCTCGCCATTTCAAATAAACGGTATTAAAGGCTGGAGAAGCGACATAGGTATGCAAGGCCTTGTCCAGTCGGTCGCGTAATTCGGTGTGGTCCTTGCGCAGGAGGTATCCGCGTTTGACCTCCATAAGAGGTGGGCCAACGACTTTGATTTTGTTTTCAACTCCGATTTTTTGCGCTGTCCGCCACAGGAAAGGTTCAGGGAAGATAATAGCGTCCGATTTGCCTGACAAAAGACTGAACAAGGCTTCATCGACAGAGTGGAGCGGTAACAGGGTGACACCAGAAATTGTCTTGAGCAGGGTCTGGGGTGCTGTTTTGTCGATGAAAGCTATACGGCGCCCAGGGAAGTCGGCTATTCCTTTAATGTCAGTGGATTCAGAGCGAACAAAACAGGAGATTGACACTGTTTCGAAAACATCTGTGAAGATGAATTTTTGTTTGTTCGGCTTGGTGAGTCCTATGCCGGGAATGAAGTCGGCTTTTCCGGTGGAGATGGCTTCTAACGCTTCGGACCAGCTTTCGACAACAAGCAGATCATATACTATCTCTGCTTCGGCCCCTACCGCCTTGAGCACATCCAGAGCAAAACCATCCGGTTTGCCGCTGCCGGTGGTTGTGTACAGGGGAGGAAATTCCGCGAGAACAACTGCTGTGACGTGATCGTTCGTATGTTCTGCCTGAGCCGGGTATGTGAAAAAAAGTCCGCAACAAAGCGTTGCCAAAAGGATGGCTTCGGTTAGGAGCCGAACGCGATGAATTAGAATTGCAAACATGACCACCTCATCTTTCAAGGACCATGGTGCATTATTTCACTGTTTTCGCAAGAGGGTTATATTCGGGGCAGAGCTATTCTCCCAGTCCCATGGCCCTGAGAAATCCGGGATCTTCTGTCCAGCCTTCACGGACCTTTACCCACATTTCCAAGTGAACTTTTGATCCTGTCAATTCGCTGATGTCTTTTCGGGCATCCGTGCCAATTCGTTTAAGGTTTGATCCCTGTTTGCCAATGATCATGCCTTTGTGGCTTTTACGAGAGGTGTAGATGACTGCATTAACGATGATCATGTCGTCTCGAGATTCTTCATCCCATTGTTCGATCTCAACCGCTGTGGAGTACGGAAGTTCCTGTCTGAGAGAGTAAAACAGTTTTTCGCGGATGATTTCGGATGCCATGAAGCGCATGGGAGCCGTGGAAATTTGATCTTCCGGGAACATGGGCGGGCCTTCGGGCAGAAGCGAGAGGATACGGTCCATGAGCTGATCCGTCCCCTTGCCGCGTAGGGCAGACACCGGGATATACTCGGCTTCGGGCCACATCTCAGCCACGCGGGCCATGAGTGGCAGGAGTTTGTCCTTTTCCTTGACCCGGTCAATCTTGTTAACAGCTACCAACACAGGTCTGCCGGACTCGCTAATGGGCTTGACCAGCGGAGCAATTTCTTTTTCCAGCAGGTGCGGCTTGGCGCAGTATAAGGCCGCATCGATGAGCACGACCACAGCATCAGAAGAGGAAAGAGCACTCCAAGCTGATTCAAGTAGGAATCGGTTCATCTTGCCGCGCAGTTGGTGAATTCCGGGTGTGTCAAGGAAGACGATTTGTGCATCTTCCTCGGTCAGAATGCCACTGATACGGTTGCGTGTGGTCTGTGGCTTGGGCGATACAATGGCCACCTTCTGTCCAAGATAGGTGTTCATCAGGGTGGATTTGCCTGCGTTAGGCGGGCCGATCAGTGCGACCATTCCAAATTTATGCATGATTTACTCGTTGTTTTTATGGGTGGTGCCGAATCGTTCTTCCGCGATCCGTACTTTTTCTACAATGCGGTGATAATATTCGCCCGAGTCATCCAGATGGATTGGGCGTCCGCGTCGTTCGTTCATCTTCAATATCATGACGTTCAGTTTTTGTATCTGTCGATACCGTTCCTGTTCGTCTTTCATGTGCGCCAAAAGATCGATGGTGCGTACTATTTCGTTTTCTTCAGCTATTTCAGAAGGCACATAGCCAGAGCTTTTTAACATTCGATACGCCATGCGTAGTTCTGGGGGCAGGTTCTCGGCTTCATCTTTGGGGAGTGGCTTTCCTTTCCCTTCAAGGTTGTCGAATTTGCCTTCCTTGATTGCCCGTTTGATATGGGCTTCAGACACGATCTGCGCGAAATTAAACATGGGGTAGTTTCCCATACAAAGAGCATCGGGTCAAAGTGAGGGGGAGCGGAATTTTTTTTTGCTGAGCGACAGGCTTTACTCCTTGCGGTGGAAAGAGTAAAGACTTTCAAAATTCATGATAATGAAAATCAAAATCAAATGGTGTAATTATGTCGGACATCCAAACATTCGAAGCCGAACCGCTTGTCCCTTCGAGCAATCCAGGCCACGTCTTTTTCCATTGCCCGAAATCTATCGGTACCGGAAATTTTTCCATGGAATCCTTTGCGTCAGGGTTGAATTTGGTGGTCATGGATGTTGCTTTTAACGAGTCGGCCATCATTCACCAGCAATGTTCCGCGCAATCAGTGGGAATGGGGTTTATTCTTAGAGGGCATTCCAAGTCAGCTTCCCCATCCTACAAACGGTCTATGAAGGTCGTTCCGAATATGAATGGTCATTTTGTTTTTCCTGAAACCGTTGATATGAAGGTTAAAATTTTGCCAGAAAGGTGCCAAAAGGTATGGATTCTCATGAATAAAAACACCTTGATTGATATGACTCGTGATGACGAGGAATCCTTTTCCCTTTTTTGGGAAGGGCTACACCAACAAAAAACGATTGTCGCGTCGGACAAGCTTACTTCCGTCATGCGTCACACCTTGCTTCAGGTCTTGAACTGCCCGTACCGAGGAAAGGTTCGCTCTTTGTTTTTAGAGAGTAAAACACTGGAGCTGATGAGTTACAAACTTGAACAGATTCAAAATAGTCGTCGGAAAGGAATGAGCAGGACTGCTACGGTGGGGCCTGCCGATGAAGAGCGGGTTCAATATGCTGCTGATTTGCTGGTTCAGGACATGCAGAGTCCACCGGATCTTTCTGCCTTATGCAGTGCCGTCGGTCTGAGTCGCAGTAAGCTTCATTCATCTTTTAGGCTTGTGCATGGGTGCACCCCTTTGGAGTACCTGCGTGACTATAGACTTGCCTCTGCCAAAAAGATGCTGAAAGAGGGGCGCTGCAATGTCAACGAAGCTGCTTACTGGGTGGGCTACGAAAGCGTCGGTTATTTTTCCAAGCTTTTTTCGGCGCGTTTTTTGAAAACGCCTAAGGAATTTCTTCGCACGAACAGCCGTTGTTGATTCTTTTTTTGCAACACCCATTCTTTTCCCTTTACGCGATTTTTCGCCTCCAACGGTCATCCTTGGCTGATAAATGCCGATTTTTATCGTTTTTACAGACGATCGTGGGTAAAATTTGGACGTTTGTGCCGTTCACCTTTGTCGGATTTTGTTAACAGTTTCAACTTACTGCTGAAGTGCTATTCAGAATTTTCAGAAATAAGGAGAAACAATGCTTGCACGATATGTCACTCTTGCCGTCGCATTGACGACGCTTTTACTCTTCACGAGTCATGCCTTTGCAGAGGATGATCAGGAGGTAAAGTTGAAAGGAGTAACGGTCACGGCTCAGAAACGGGAGGAGAATGTTCAGGACGTTCCCGTCAGCATGAATGTTGTCACGGGAATTGATATTGAGGAAGCTCGGATTACTGATTTGTCTGAATTAATTCAGTATACTCCTAATGTCTTTTCAACCCAGTCACTCGATAATCGGTCCATGGTCATACGAGGGATATCAACCATGAACACAGCACTAAGTCCGGCGGTTGGTCTTTTTGTCGATGATATCCCGTATGCCATTAATAGAATGCAAAATCCTGCCCTTTTGGATGTCGAACGTGTCGAGGTTTTACGCGGTCCCCAAGGCACTCTGTATGGCAAAAACACAGAATCCGGCGCTATTAATATCATCACCCGGCAGCCGGACAACGAGTTGCGAGGCAAAATCTTTGGTGAATATGGATTTTATGACATAGGTAAAGCCGTGCCGCTATACCGAGCGGGTGGTAACGTGAGCGGCCCTATTTTGGAAGATGAGCTGTTTGTTGGTGTCGCGTTCCAGGGTAAAACCTCTGATAGTTACATGGAAAATATTTACGACGGGGACAAAAGTGCTGCCGAGTATGATCAGAAGATCGGCAGGGTTTCTTTGCGTTGGACTCCTGCACAGGTGTGGGATATTTCTTTCATCGTAGATGCAGAGAAGAATAACAATAAATATGCATGGTTGCGATATGAATCTGGCGCCGGAGCCAGCGACAAACATAAGTCCAACTGGAATGGCGGAAACGACTGGGACACGGACAGTAACAATCAAGTTCTCAAAGCCAAATACAGCGGCAAACATTTCGACCTGCTTTCCATTACAAGCCGAAGCGATTACCGGACCGAAATTCTCAATGACGCGGACTTCGGCCCTTTTAATTTTGGAAATCAAGACTTCACGTTCGACTGCGTTTCCTACAATCAAGAACTCAGGCTGTCGTCTCCCAATGATGGGAAAGCGTTGGAATGGTTGGTCGGCCTGTTCGGTTCCAAGGACAAGACGTTTGCGAAATCACACACCCCCGTGTACTTCGCGGTGCGCGATACGGATATTGATATCGGGACAGTGGCCGTCTTCGGGCAGGCCACATATACACTGTTTGACAGTCTGCATCTGACTGTGGGGACTCGTTACGAACATCAGAATTTGGAAGGAAAACAAACCAACCAATTTGCTGCAACGCCCAAGTATTCTCATTCAGAGACTAATGATGAGTTCTTGCCGAAGTTATCGATAGCTTATGACTTGACTGATGATATCATGGCCTATGGAACGTATTCCAAGGGATTCCTGTCCGGAGGGTACAACTTCCACATGGGGAACAATGCTGATGACATGTATTTCAAGCCTGAACATACCACCAGTTATGAAGCCGGCTTCAAGTCTGTTTTCTGGGACAGCCGTCTTACCGTCAACGCCGCACTTTTCCACATCGACATCAAGGATAAGCAGGTGATCGAATGGCCGGTTGGTGGTGCTCCTACACTGAGACGTGTTTCGAATGCCGCTCAGGCGTCCTCCAACGGACTTGAGTTGGAAGTTTCGGCTCGTCCATGGAACGAAATCGAGTTTTTTGGTGGAGTTGGATACACTGAGGCCAAATTTGACAACTGGGTAGCACCGCGCCCTGGCGGCAATAGCTTTGATTACAAAGGCAAATATTTACCCAACGCCCCCAAGTATACCTACAATCTGGGAGCGCAATATCGGGCCATGAACGGTCTGTTCCTGCGGGGTGATCTTTTGGGAACAGGGAGTTATTACTGCGACTCGGAAAACACCCAAAAGGTGGACGGGTATAAGACCGTGAACCTCAAGGTCGGTTATTCATGGGAAGATGTTGATGCCGTTTTGTGGGCGAACAACGTGTTCAACGAAAGCTACGTCGTCAGCCGGATGGCCTATATGGGATCACTCGTTCAAGACGGGGAACCTCGGAGCACCGGTCTGACTTTGACCTACAGATTCTAATCATGAGTGTTGTCCGCATGGCGTGTAGTACACTGTACGGACAGCTTCTTTTTATTCGATCATGAAAATACTCAATGGAAAAGGAAAGAGAAAATGAAAATAGTATCTCAAGCTATTATAGCCTTGTTGCTGTTGGTTGCTCCCGCCCATGCGCATATGTTGTGGGTGAATGCTTTTGAATCCTTCGCGCATAAGCCCGGTCACACCACAGTATCTATCGGGTGGGGGCATTCTCTGCCTATTGATGACATAACGAATAGTGTGAATGCCAGAACCGTCGTGAAGGATTTCTCTCTGACCGACCCGGCCGGTAAAGTCCTTTCGTTGCATATTCCTGCGTCAAAAGTGACAAAGCCATTTGCAAAAACGGTTGATGTTGGGATTTTTGATGCAGACACCGCTTGTCAGAAAATCGCATTTAACAAGAACACGACACCCGGTACATATCTGGCGGCGGCAAAAACGGAAATTAAATCATATACCCGGTACATCGATTCCAAAGGGCGAACTCGTCTGGCTTTGAAGCCGCAAAATGAGGTTAAGGATATCGAGAAAGTGCTGTTTTCGGTCCAGTATCAGGCTTTTGCCAAATCGTATTTTTCTGTCGAAAAATGGATCAGTCCCAAACCTATTGGACATGGGTTGGAAATTACTCCCCTGACTGATCTTTCCAAGGTGAAAGTGGGTGATTTGGTGGAAGTGGATGTTCGTTTTCTGGGAAAACCATTATCGTATGGCCCTACCGGAATTGAATATGTGACAGCATTCAGCCCTTCATTTGGGCAGGGGAAGGGATTTGAGCTGTTCTCCTATATATCTGAAGGAAAGGCCCAGTTTGAGGTGCAAAGTGTTGGGCAATGGGTTGTGAATGTTTTTCATAACGAACCCGTAACAAAAGACGGTCCACTGAAAGATCTTTATGGAAAGGTGACGTCGGTCAATTACGGAGCCACCCTGACCTTTACCGCAAAATAGGAAGAGCCGTTGAGCGGCTGCTTCAGGTGTTTGTCAGGCTATTGAATTAGCCCGTCTCACCATGAAGCAGTCGTTTCCATTTTCGAGCTTCTTCCCAGTTGAATCCGCCGGGGACGCAGGGCCAGATGGAGTTGTTTTGGAATAGCGGGTCATTGGCTAGTGGGTATGGACTGGCTGCGCAGGCAGTTTCAAACATGGGTGAACCGGGAATGGGAGTGTAATAGGCTAGGTGTGGTCGGAATCCAAAGGCGCGGACGTGCTCAACCGCATGGGCTACATTGTCGAGGTCCTGATTTGGCAGGCCAAACAGAATATAGACGCCGATGTCGTCGAGATCAAATCCGGCATCCAGAAGATTGCGTGCGCCGGATTCCCACTCTTCGCGGGTGAGTTTAACGTCATTTCGGTGATCGAAATCTGTGGTTTCTAGTCCGAGCCGAACAGTGTGTAAACCGGCTGCCTTGAGTCTGGTGCAGACCTCTGGTGTAAGCCTGCGGATGTGCATGGCGTTGGGCGTGTGCAGTCGGAGGTCTGGAGCGTGTTCGGTTATTTGATCAAGCACCGGCCAGAGCCATTGCTTCGGGTTGACAAGCAGGGCATCGTCATAAAAGGAGAAGTCTCGTACTCCTCGGTCATACTCTGATTGTATGGATCGCATGATCGCATTGGGCGACCCTTGGCAGAAGTTGGGGTACAGAGCATGACTCGCGCAGTATTCGCAGGAAAATGGGCAGCCTCTTGATCCAAGAATAATCGAGTATGATGGGTCTTCGTATAAATCGAGTGCTAATGAAAGTCCTGCATTGTCGGGTAATTGTGGAATCGATGAATTAATGCGACTCCAGAAATCAGCCCAGTTGTCTGAACGTTCAAGCGGGCCTTGTTGCAGGTGCGCGTTCGCGTGTTTTTTTGCATGGTCCGCACACAAGGAGGCATAACCGCCGCCCAGAAAACGGGGTGTATCCGGCCAGAGTTCAGCGGCCATGTCGAGTACGTCCAGTGCGCCGGGATACCAGTAGGTCATGATGGACGAGACCATGACCGCATCAGGTTTGGGATCGAGCGCGGTCAGTGCTTCGCGTATCTGTTCGTGTGGCAGGCCGTAGCGGGAGAATCGTCGGTCCATAAAAGACAGTTGTTCGGGGAGTGGTATTTCTTCCTTGGGATAATGGCCGGTGCCGTACTTGCCCGGTTTGGGCCAATGCACGTCTCCCCATGTAGGGTTCAGGCAGTCCATGAGTGCCACGGAAGCGCCGGCTTTGCGCACCATGTCGAGACAGGCCAGCAAACCCACGGGCCGTGACCAGACATTGAAGGCGGCGAAGTCATGTATCCATGGATTGATGCCGAGAATGCGGGGACCGTTCCCCTCGGTCCAGAGGATATGCGGGAAATCCGGTCGAGTCACAACGTTACCGCGTCAGGAAGTTGGACAGGATGGACAGTCCGAGCATCACGATAACGATGATCAACAGTACGTTGGTCCATTTGTCACGGCGGTGCGCTCGTTCCACCTTAGATTTGGTGAATTGGCTGATAATGAGAAAGATCAGTCCGAGTACGATGATGAGTTTGATAAATAAGCCCATGGTTTATTCTCCACGTATCCAGATAATACCCGCTTGCCGGCCGGTATCTCGGTTCGGGGTCTTGCAGGCTTTGCGGTATGAGAAAAAGGTATCGTCCAAGCCCATGGTGCAGAGATTCATGCCGAAGATCTGATTTTCAGGCAGTCCTGCGTCCATGAGCTGGTCGCGGGTGATCTGCCATAGATCTACGGTGTTGGTGGTCGGATTGAAATAGCTTTTGAAATTTGGGCCAAAGTCCTTGTCGAAGTTGATGAATTCGGCGGCGTCAGGGCCAAGGGATGGACCGCGTACTGCGAAGACGTCTTCGGGTTTGAGAGCATATTGTTCACAGAAACGACGGACTCCAGAGCCGGGGAAATTGATCTTGTTACCGCGCCAGCCAGCGTGGAGCCCCGCTATATATTTGCCGGAACGGTGGGCCAACAGTATGGGCTGACAGTCTGCGGTCTTGATGACCAGTCCAATACCGGGAGTGGCCGTGGTCAAGCCATCTCCGTCGAGAGTCGCGTGGATTTCGGGCTGTGTTGGTTCCGGGTCACAATGAATTATATCGCCGTGAATTTGGTTCAGCTCGCACCAGCCGTTCAATTTCAGACGGTCAAAAATAGCGCGTCGATTGGTTTGCACGGCCTGTTCGTCGTCGTTGACGTCAAAGGAGAGATTCGTCGAATCGTGGGGTGGTTCGGAGATTCCGCCCCGGCGAGAGGTGAAGGCGCAGGCAACATTGGGAATGTCGATGAACTGATAGGGGAAGAACGCTATGGCCGCCATAATTCCTTGTCCGTGCAGACCGCGTGCATGGGTTTGTCCCATGGTTCGGTGGGGAGAGCTTCCACGAATTGAAAATCGTAGCCAATGCCCACGGTCAGAGTGTTTTGCATGTTTGTAGTGGTTAAAAGTCGGTCATAGTAGCCGCCGCCAAAGCCGAGTCGATTGCCGGCGCGGTCGAATCCAACACCGGGAATGAGGGCTATGTCCGGGCAGAAATCCTGTTTAGGCGGACATTTCTCCGTGTCCGGTTCCATAATGGAGAATGGACCTGGTGTGAGGTCTCCCTCACACGTTGCGCAGGCCAAATCCATTTTGCCGTTTGCGCCGGGATGACATCGTGGCAGGAGCACTCGACAGTCGCGCTGCCACAGTTCGGTGACCAATGGACGCAGATCTATTTCCCCTCTGATGGGCCAGTATATGAGTGCTTCGGTGGCGTCCTTCCATCGCGGTAGGGTACGAATGAATTCCATAACCTTTCGGCTGGCATTGCATACCTGTTTCGGGGTGAGGTTGTCGCGTTGCTTAAGAAGCGTCGTACGCAACGTCTGTTTGTCCATGTCCATCATAAAGAATGTCTATCATGCACGCTCAGGACAATCCAGAGTTCGCTTTAGGTAGAATCATCGAGTGAGCGTGCATGAGATTTTGTGAATATTTGATTGTGATACTCGATGTTATTTTAACGTAGGGTATAGCTGCCGGGAGTGTCTTTTTGAACCTCAAATCTATACCTGCGCAGTATGTTTATGAAATTATTATATTCTTTAACGCAATTTTTTTGACATTTTTAATAAATAGAAGGTAGTGCACACTATTCTAAATATAGATTAAGGATGTCTGACGATGCACTACCCCGTTGTTTTCCCTGCTGCTGATAGTGTCACTTCCCTTTCATTTTTCCCCTTTCCTTGGAAGTGGGCATCCCTTCTATCCATTGCTGTCTTTGTTTTTTTCGTTGCTGCTCCGACTGCAGCGTGGTCGGCCAATATCGCGGTTACCAATTTGGATGACACTGGTGCCGGTTCCTTGCGAGAGGCGTTGGGTGCTGCCGTTGACGGCGATACCATCACTTTCAAAACAGGGCTATCGGGTACTCTCCTTTTCGATTCCACCATGTCGGTGGATAAATCCGTAACATTTGTGAATAGAGAAAATATCACATTTAACCAGACCTCTGCTGCTGACGCCGTAGGGTTTCGAAATGTAGCCGCCGTTACGTTGACTGATTTTTTGTCAGGAACGATTTGGGTTGATTCCACGGCAAAAGCCTATGCGATGAGAGCCGCTGGTGCTCTCACTATTGAAGGTGGTATTACAGGGGATATTTATTCAACAGGAAGCATCGCTAACGGTTTAGTCTTGAGAGATACAACAATCAATGGAGATGTTTCTGGTTCGATTACCGCCAAGGGGATGTTCGTTGCATCCGCTTTGAGAGCCAACAACTTGGTGCTTAACAATGCTTTTTCCGGCTCTCTTTTAGCCTTAAGTGGCGGAGTTAATGCTGAAGTCCTGTATGCAAATGCATTGGATGTTTTCGGGGAATTCTCAGGCTCCATCATTGGTGGAAGTCAATCAGGGGATGTTTATGGACTTATGGTGGAGAACGGCCTCGTTCTGCACGATGATTTTTCCGGTTCAGTTTATGTGTCAGGGGGAAATAGCGCAGTGGCGGCGGTGGGACGTCATGTTGCGATTCACGGTGAGATGTCGGGGTCAATAGTGGCACTGAGTGACTCTATGGATGCTATTGGTGTATATTCAGCAAGTGATATAGTTTTGAATGGAGGCCTTTCCGGTTTGGTGACTGCTGAGGGAAAGTGTAATGTTTTTGGCTTCAAGTCGCGAAATTCCACGACAATTAATGGCGGTCTTTCCGGTGTCATTTCCGCAACGGCCAATAGGTGGCAGGGTGCGAAAGGAATTATGGCTGGGGATTCACTGACTATCAATGGTGGTCTTTCTGGTTCCGTTCTTGCCACGGCAGAAAATGACATGTCAGCGATTGGTCTTTTTGCTGGGGATTCGCTGACTATCAACGGAGGGCTTTCGGGCCTCGTTGGAGCGCGTGCTTCAGGGGACTATGCGACTGCATTATTTGGCGGGAATAACATAGCGATCAATGGCGGCTTGTCTGGAATTGTTTCGGCCGAGGGTGGAGGCAATATTGTTTTAGGGTTGGAGTCAAACGGTAATATTTTTATCTCCGATGGTATTTCTGGTACTGTCTCGGCTGTTTCTTCCGGAGGGGACGAGGCCTATGCCGTAAGAGCTCTTTCGAAAATTGAAGATGGGACTGGCGGAGCCGTGGATATTTCCGGTCAAGTGTTAGCCAGGGCCAAAGGGATCGCTGTTGGTGTTTCTTCCGGTCAGGGGCTTAAACTGAATGTGACAGGTGCAGTGAGTGCCCTTGATACGAGTGGTGCCGGGAAAGCATATGCTATCGCAGACGGTTCACGGGATGGTGCCGGTGGCTGGTCTCTTGGAGCAAGTGATGATGTCGTTACGCTTGGGGACGGCGCAGATATTAACGGCAAAATTGAACTTGCTGGTGGCACCAACATCTTGAATCTGGTTGGTGGCGGTTATCTGAATGGCTCCGTGAATGGTGGCGACACCATGACCAAGTCCGGGAGCGGGACGTGGACAACCGGTGAAATTGCCGCGACAAATCTGGATATTCAGGCGGGCAAACTGCAAGTCCGTGTTGGTCAGACTGCGACCGCGACAGTTGAGACTTCCGCTGCCGTGAACAACGATGCTGAAGTGGAATTTTTGCTCGATACAACGGTGGCCAGTGGAACCATATTTACCGGTTTGACCAGTGGAGGTCTGACGGGAACAGGCGTCTACTCTTCTCCCATGCTGGAAGTCGCTGTCGCTGGTGACGATCTCACCTTGACCAAAAAATCGTATGATAGCGTGGCAACGGGAGCGCATCGGCAGATAGCCGCATCGCTTGACCCACTTGTTACGACGGCGACCGGTGATATGGCAGCAGTTATGGCCGCGCTTGACTGTTCGACTTCTGTGGAAGATTTCAACAGCAATCTTGACCAGTTGACAGGCGTATTCTCAATGGATCTGTCATCTCAGACGTTGGATATGACACGATTTTCTTCTCTGTCCATCCAGTCCCGTATGGCCGATTTGCGTACTCATCAAATTTTGTTAGCACAACAAAGCGAACAGGCTGACGTAGACGATCCTGATTCTTGGCCTATGGTGGCATCTATAGGTGATTTGGCTGGCGTCATGCAGAGGACATCTGACTACTGGAATAATGGTGTCCATATGCGTGCCATCGGGCGCACTGCAAATATGGAGACCCATGGCAAC
Source organism: Pseudodesulfovibrio nedwellii (assembly GCF_027923765.1). Taxonomy (NCBI): domain Bacteria; kingdom Pseudomonadati; phylum Thermodesulfobacteriota; class Desulfovibrionia; order Desulfovibrionales; family Desulfovibrionaceae; genus Pseudodesulfovibrio; species Pseudodesulfovibrio nedwellii. Next base: position 2,860,414 of record NZ_AP026709.1, read on the forward strand.
CGTGTCGGGTATGACTATGGCAGCCTGATTTTATCGGGCGGGTATGACAGAGTGTTGAATGACGGGTTCCTCGCCGGTATCAGCGGTGGGTATTCCAAGACCAATGCAGAATATAAAGATGCAGGTGAAAGCGAATCAGAGGCTGACAGTTACACTCTTGGATTTTATTCTTCGTGGTTCGAGGATAATTGGTATGTGGATACGATTGTCTCTGGTTCCTACAACAAGTTCGACATTGAAAGGAAAATTCCTTTCTTGGGTCGTACTGCTGACGCTGATCCTGATGGGTATTCATTCTCGGCCAAGGTCGCAGGTGGTTACAAGTATATGCTGAGCGAGTATGGTCTGACGCCAATAGCTTCATTGGAATACACTCGGTTGCATCAAGGTAAATATACCGAAACAGGTGCAGGAGCTGCCAATCTGACGGTTGAGGACGTTGACAGTAATTTTCTTGAAAGTGGACTTGGTTTTAAAGTTGATCGGGCATGGGTGACTGATTTCGGTCAAATTATCCCCGAATTATCCGCCATGTGGATGCACGAGTGGTTTTCACAGGATGACGACCTGACAGTGTTTACCTCAGGAGCGCCGGATGTTGCCTTGTCTCAGCGAATTTCTTCGGCTGCTGACGATTCTTTGCGTTTTGGTGCAGGAGCCCAATTTATTCACAATGACGGTCTTGCCATGGCCCTGCGGTATCAGGGAGAAGTCGAAGAGTATGCAGAGTCTCACAGCTTCCAAATTGAAGCATTGTACGTCTTTTAAACGCATGACATCCCCGCTTGGGTTTCGGACCGTCTTGTTGTATTGTGTACGGCGATATCAACGAAACTGATCGAGCGGAGTACCGATGGCTGCGAATATACTGGTTCTAGACGACGAAAAAAACTATCTGCTCATCCTTGAGACTATTCTGGAGGACGAAGGGTTCAACGTGACCACTTTGTCAGACCCGGAAATGGGGTTGGCCTACCTTGAAGACTCCGAGGTAGACATTGTCCTGACCGACATGAAAATGCCCGGCCTGACAGGACAGGATGTGCTGGAACATTGTAAAAAGAACTATCCGCATATTCCGGTGCTGATCATGACCGCTTTCGGGTCGATCGAAGCCGCGGTGGAAGCCATGCGAATTGGTGCATTCGATTATATCACCAAACCCTTTGCCAACGAAGAACTGTTGCTTTCCATTTCCAAGGCCGAACAGTTCGCGGCCACACAGCAGGAGAACATTCGGCTGAAACGGGAAATCCGTGACCGCTATTCCAAGGATAACATTATTGCGCGCGGCAAGGGCATGCAGCAGGTTATGGACATGGTCGATCGGGCCGCTCCCTCTAGATCCACGGTGCTTATTCTTGGCGAATCCGGCACGGGTAAGGAACTCATCGCCCGCTCCATTCATACTTCTTCACCGCGTCGGGAAGCTCCGTTTATTACGGTCAATTGCATGGCTCTTAATCCTGGCGTGCTGGAATCCGAACTTTTTGGTCATGAAAAAGGATCCTTCACCGGCGCTACCGCTCTGCGTAAGGGCCGGTTCGAACAAGCCAACAAGGGCACGCTTTTTCTTGATGAAATCGGTGAATTGACACCGGAATTGCAGGTCAAACTGCTTCGAGTGTTGCAGGAACACCAGATTGAGCGCGTGGGTGGTGCCGAGACTTTTGATGTGGATATTCGCATCGTGGCCGCCACCAACAAGAATTTGCAGGAGGCTGTTGCCAAGGGCGAATTCCGTGAGGATCTGTTTTATCGACTCAACGTGGTTTCCGTCTTCATGCCTCCTCTGCGTGAACGACGCGAGGACATCCCTCTGCTGGCTGCTCATTTTCTTGAAAAATATACCAAGGAAAATGAGGTCGAGATCAGTGGCTTTTCTTCCGGTGCCATGGATTATCTGAGTGCTTACGAATGGCCTGGTAACGTCCGTCAGCTTGAAAATGTGGTGGAGCGATGTACAGTCCTGTCTCGTACGGATGTTATTCATGCAGAAGATTTGCCGCCTGAGATCAAGGATGAGGAAGCGCAGTTCAAGTCCGCTGTTGATTTGTTGCCTACCAAGCTGAACTTGGCTGATACCATGGATAAAATCGAAGGTGCGCTCGTGAAGCGTGCTTTGGTCAAAACCGAGTTTGTGCAGGTCAAGGCCGCTGATATGCTCGGTCTGTCCAAGTCTAATCTTCAATATAAACTTAAGAAATACAGCCTGTCCGGCAAAGCAAAATAAATGTTTCTTCTCGACGCTCCCTATGTTTCCGAGTTTCTGAAAAAAACAGTCAGGGAACTCGGCCAGTCGGTCTTGGATACCCCCGAAGCCCGTGCTCTTGCTGGTGACGCGGGGTTTGATTTTATTGATACGGTCGATTTTTCTGCCCGTCTCGGGGCCGGTGAGAAGGTCTTGGCCAACTCGGAAAATGCCCTCGAATACGTCATCCGTTGTGGGTGTCAACCGGATTTGGCGCGGCAGATAGATATTTGTAAGGACAAGGCGCTTTTTCGTGAGACCGTGGCCGACATGCATCCTGACTATCATTTCATGCGTGTGGCATTTGATGATCTTGACGGGTTGGACATTTCGCCCATGTCATGTCCGTTTGTGGTTAAACCTGCGCGTGGATTTTTCAGTCTGGGTGTGCATGTTGTGAATGACCACAACGAATGGGCCGAGGTGGTCGCCGCCATCCACGGTGAACGCGAGATCATGAATGCCGAATACCCGGAGGAAGTGGTCAATTCGGGCGAGTTTATTGTGGAGCAGGGTATTGATGGCGAAGAGTACGCCATTGATGTCTACTATGACGACGATGGCGAGGCTGTGATTACCAACATCATGCATCACCATTTCATTTCCGAGGATGATATTTCTGATCGCCTTTACTACACCTCGACCAACATCATGAAAACGTGGCTGCTGCCATTCTCGGAGTATGTATCTGAGGTCGGAAGAGCCTGTGAATTTAATAAATTCGCTACGCATATCGAAGTGCGTGTGACCACTGACGGTGAAATTGTTCCCATTGAGGCGAATCCGCTTCGATTCGCAGGATGGTGCGTGGCCGATATCACCCATTACGCTTGGGGATTCAATCCGTATGAGTGCTATTTCGAAGGTCTGCGCCCGGACTGGGATGCCATTTTAGAAGGGCAGGAGGATGTGGCAACGGTCATGGTCATCGGTGATTTTGTGCCGGGGACTGATCGAGAAAACGTCAAGTCCATCGACTATGAAGGATTCTGTTCGCTGTTTAGCAAATTGCTGGAATTGCGAAAGATTGATTATTTATCTTACCCTGTGTTCGCTTTTGCATTTGCTCGTACGAATGAGGCGGACCTCAAAGTATTGAAGTCTGCTCTCGCAGTTGATTTCAGTCGGTTTGTCGAAATGGAATAGTGAAGTTTGTCTAGTTGTCCCAATCGCCTGGGGGGCTGATGATTCCATCGGATTGTTCATACCAATCCATAAAGGCGTCGACACATTCTGGGCAAAATTGTTTGTCTCGTCCTTCAAGAATGATGTCTCGAATCTTTTTTTTTGGCATCCCTTTGCGGTAGACGCGATCACTGGTCATGGCGTCGAAAACGTCAGCGACGGCGATGATTCTTCCGAGCAGAGGAATATTTTTTCCCTTGAGACCGTGAGGGTATCCTGTCCCGTCCCATCGTTCATGATGGGATGATGCGGCCACTAGAACATCTTCCATTCCGGGCAGCGGATCAAGAATGTCGACCACCACTGTGGTGTGACTCTTGATGTGTTCGAATTCCTCCGTGGACAGTTTGTCGGGTTTGAGGAGTACGTTGTCCCTGATCCCTATTTTGCCCAAGTCGTGAAGGTTGCCTGCTATGTGGAGCCTTGTCATTTGGTCATCATTGAAATTTAGCCGTTTGGCTATTTGCATGGCAATGTGTGTCACTGATTCTGAATGACCGCTTGTGTAGTGGTCGCGAGCTTCCAGAGCCTTGACCAGGCTGGCTATCGATCCCAAGGTCATCCGCCGTTCAGCTTTTAGTCTGTCCCTTTCCACCAGCATGATACGGAACTGTTCTGAGAGAATCTTTTCAATAATCTGGATGAGATTGTTTATGCCGAATGGTTTCGTAATGTAAGAAGCGGCTCCGTCATGAATCATGCGATGCATAACCGCCTTATCTTGCATGGACGACATAATGACCATCGGGATATCCTTGAGGTTTTCGCGAGTTTTGATCTGTCGGCATAGTTGCCGCCCATCCATGTTTGGCATCATCAGGTCAGACAAAATTAAATCTGGAGAGATTCCGTCGAGTAAAGTCATGGCTTCATTTCCGTCTCGGGCAAGCAGGACCTTAAATCCTGCGATGGAGAGGCCGTTATGAAGAAATGTTCGTATAGCCTCTGAATCGTCAACGACGAGCAGAACCCTGTCTTGAGTCATGGCCGTTCTATCCAGAATTTGTTCTATGCGTGGGATAAGTTCTTTTGCAGCGGAGCTTTTGGGGACGTAGCCGTCGGCACCGACCCTGAATCCGTTGTCAATGTCTTGATCTGACTCTCGGGAACTGAGGATGATGACCGGGGTGGTATTTGTTTTTGGATTTTCTTTGATCCATTTGCAGAATTCCAAACCATCGAGTCTGGGCATATCGACATCGGTTATGACCAAATCAAAAGAATGCTTTTCCATTATTTCCCGAGCTTCAAAGCCATCCATAGCCGTGGTGAGGATGGCATCAGTGGGAGCAAGGTTCTTTTTCAGCGCGTAAAGCGCGGATGTGGAGTCATCGGCAATAAGAATCTTGAGGGATTCAGTCATAGCCACCTTTCCGGTTCAGAGTGGAAAATAGAGCTGCCGTTCATTGTATACCTACGCCTTGTGGGCGTATTCAATTATAAACGTGGCAGCATTTATTCTCTCTTATTCATCTTTGATTTCTATCCGGCTCCCGGTCTTATCAAACCATTTTTGGAATGCATCCACACAGAGAGGGCACAGCAATGTGCCTTTTTCTTCGTTGAGGATATCTGCTGCTACAGGTTCAGGCATGGAATCACGGTGGGGTCGCTCGGAAATGATGGCGACATAGACGTCAGCCGTGCTGATGAGTCGGGCGGCAAATGGGATTTCTTCACCTCGCAGGCCGTGAGGATAGCCGGAACCATTCCATCGTTCATGGTGCGTTAGGCAGACTTCAGCGACATCTTCGAGTTCCTTAATGGGGGCGAGCATCTGTGCTCCCAGAATCGTATGATTTTTGACATGGGCGTATTCCGAGTCAGTGAGTTTATCTGTTTTGAGCAAAACGGTGTCACGGACCCCTGCCGTGCCGATGTTGTGCAGTCTACCCATGAGCAGCAGTCGTTCAAGTTTCTTGGTCGGGAGGTCAAGCTCTAGTCCAATGCCGTGTGCCACCTGCGCCACGCGTTCGGAATGGCCCCTGGTCAAGGTGTTTCGGGCTTCAGCGGCCTGAGCCAGACTGATGAGAGTCGTTAGAACATCGTTTTTTTCAAGCTGTTGGGTCATGGGCTGCTCCATATGTAAAACTCTACTTCTTTCATACAATATGCGTCCGTAATACGTCCATGGCAAGTATATTTCACGGCTTGCTTCGGGATGCCGCACGTACTACCATCCGACCTGTGGAAACTCCTGTCGCAGAATATGTCGCGGCCATGCTCAACTCCGAGCGCATGGCCCATCAGATAGCTCATCATCGAATGGTGGGCGGCGTTGAAGCCCGTTTGGGCGAACCGCGCCGTCCGTGGCCTGCGGCCCTGCAAAATGCTCTTTCTTTGCTTGGTGTGGACCATCTGTACGCGCATCAGGCCGAGGCCGTGGACTATGTCCGGGCCGGTCGTCACATTGTGGTCGCCACCCCTACGGCCAGCGGCAAGACGTTGACCTATAATCTTCCGGTCATGGAACGGTGCATGGCTGACCCCGAAGCCAAGGCCTTGTATCTTTTCCCGCTCAAGGCGTTGGCGCAGGACCAGCTCAAGGGATTCAACGAACTGGCTGCTTTGTTGCCCGAGGATAATCGGCCTACGGCCGCCATTTATGACGGCGACACCACGCCTCATTTTCGTAAGAAGATCCGTAATTCACCGCCCAATGTCATTATGTCCAACCCGGAAATGGTCCATTTGTCCATGTTGCCGTATCACGCGAGTTGGGCCGAATTCTTGTCAGGTTTGACGCATATAGTTGTGGATGAGGTTCACACTTATCGAGGTGTCATGGGCGGGCATATGGCTATGGTTTTCCGGCGACTGCTTCGGCTTTGCCGGTATTATGGTGCCACCCCGACTTTCGTGTTTTGTTCGGCCACAATCGGCAATCCGGCTGAACTTTGTCATATGCTCACTGATCTTGAAGTGCATCCCATCCTTGAGTCCGGAGCTGCGCGTGGCGGGCGGCATATGGTATTTCTTAATCCTGACGGCAGCCCGTCACAGGCCGCCATTCAGTTGTTGCAGGCCGCATTGGCTCGTGATTTGCGGACCATTGTCTATTGCCAGTCGCGTAAGATGACCGAGTTGATTTCCATGTGGGCGACAGAACGTAGCGGGCAGTTTAAAGAGAAAATTTCTGCATACCGGGCCGGTTTTTTACCTGAAGAGCGGCGCGAAATCGAAACGAAAATGGCAGATGGCGACTTGCTGGCTGTCATTTCCACCTCGGCCCTTGAGCTTGGTATTGATATCGGTGGACTAGATGTTTGTATTATGGTCGGCTACCCCGGCTCTATCATGGCGACGTTGCAGCGCGGTGGACGCGTGGGCCGGAGTCAGCAGGATTCCGTGGTGGCGCTTATCGCGCAGGAAGACGCCCTCGATCAATACTTCATGCGCAACCCGGATGATTTTTTTAGCCGACCTCCAGAGTCAGCCATGCTCAATCCGCACAATCCGGTGATCATGGATCGGCATCTTATCTGCGCTGCAGCCGAGTTGACCTTGCGGAGAGGGGAGGTTTTTCTCCGTGAGGAGCCTGTCAGCAAGCGCGTGGAAGAGTTGATCAGTTTTGGTCAATTGTACGAGGTGCAGCCTGATACGTCAGGTCATCCGGCAGAAGTTGTTTCCAGCCGCAAGCGGCCACATCGAGACGTTGATTTGCGTGGAGCAGGTCAACAACTTCATATTGAGGACAATTCGTCGGTTCGGGAAAAAGCGCCTGTTATCGGAACCATTGACGCACATCGGGCTTTTCGGGAAACACATCCCGGTGCCGTTTATCTGCATCGCGGCCAGACCTATGTCATTTCTGATCTCAATGTGGGGGCGGGTGCTGTCCATGCTCGCAAGGAGCGCGTGGGCTACTACACCAAGCCACGCGGGAGCAAGGATACCGAAATTTTGGAAGTCCTTGGCCAGAAAGCAAGTTTTGGAACTCGTGTCTACTTCGGGCGGGTCAAGGTTACGGAGCAGATCACCGGCTATGAAAAGCGTTCCGTACGTGGTGGCAAGTTGCTCGGTATCATGCCGCTTGATTTACCCCCGTTAGTGTTCGAGACCGAGGCCATTTGGTTTGAGGTGGGCCATGACATCCGTCGTCGGTGCGAGGAGGAGTTCCTGCATTTCATGGGGGGTATTCATGCCTTTGAACATGCGGCTATCGGTATGTTACCGTTGTTGGTTATGACCGATCGCAATGATCTTGGTGGTATCTCCACGCCCATGCATCCGCAGGTGGAAGGTCCGGCGGTTTTTATTTATGATGGTATGCCCGGTGGGGCAGGGTTGACCCGACAGGCTTTCGAGCGTGCCGATGAGTTGATCGAGACAACGCTCAAGACCATTGTTGACTGTCCGTGCGACCTGGGGTGTCCGTCTTGTGTGCATTCGCCCAAGTGTGGATCAGGCAACCGGCCCATTGATAAACGGGCCGCACAGTTTGTGCTGGAAGCAATTCGCTCCGGCGATCCGAAATCAATCGAACCAAAGGAGATAGACGTGAATCTTCTGCCAGGAATCGACATGAAGAAGCCCGCGCCCAAGCGGTATGGTGTGATTGACATTGAAACCCGCTATTCCGCCGACGAAGTGGGTGGGTGGGGACGTGCCGACCGTATGGGCGTGTCCATTGCTTGCGTGTATGATTCGGATGATGATGCCATGCATGATTATGAGCAGGATGAGATGCCCGAGTTGGTCGAACATCTGCAACAATTTGATCTTGTTATCGGTTTTAACCATGTGAAGTTTGATTATGCCGTGCTTGGCGGGTTGAATCCGTTTCATTTCAGAGGATTGCCCAATCTTGATTTGCTCATGGAAGTGCATAACCGGCTTGGGTATCGCCTCAAGCTTGATAATATTGCATCGGCCACCTTGGATGTTGGCAAGTCTGCCGATGGGTTGCAGGCGCTTAAGTGGTGGCAGGAAGGGCGGCTTGATCTTATTACTGAATATTGCCAGCAGGATGTGGCGGTGACACGTGATGTCTATTTGTTTGGGCGAGAGCATGGGCATGTGTTTTTTACGAATAAGGCGGGGCAGAAAGTAAAATTGCCAATTGATTGGTAAGTTTGTTTGAAGCACCGGGGTTGAAATTCCGTTGAAGATGAAGAAATAAAGATGGCCGTTTTTATGCGGCCTTTTTTTTTGAAGATGCGCCTTTGGCGAGAGTTATTGTTGGGTGCTGAAGCACCCAAGGCTTTCCATGCCCTGCGTGGGCGGCGGATCTTTTTGGCTGAGCCGCCCCAAAAAGAGCCCAAAAAACTCGGCTCACGAGTTTGGCCGCCCAATGATCAGCAGCAAGAATCTGATCCAATCGAGTCGGCTCCACTCGATTAAAAGTATAAGCGCTTTCTCCTTCGATTGGTTAGCTTCTATGCCGCAGATCAAGGGCCGGGTCCGGTCTTCGTCTGATAGGAAGGAAGAAACCTTCTTCGAAGGGAGAGCGGTGTTGGGGTGTTGAACACCTCAAGGCCCTTTATGGTTGTCGAAGAGCCTTAATCATAAGTGGGTATCTGCACCGATAACAAATTTACAACGACGAAAGCTTTACAATAATAACGTTTGCATTTTCACTGCGGATGCATACACACCTTCCCAAATTCTCCCTCAAAAAAGATCGTGCATAAGCATAAAAAAGGCCCCGCACACCGTGCAGGGCCTTTTCATTCTGTTTGTTTTAATACTATCCGACGAGGTCTTTGTTTCCTTCGACCAAATCAGTAACAACACCCGGATCGGCGAGTGTGGAAGTGTCGCCAAATTCATTCGATCCTTCGACGATTTTGCGCAAAACACGGCGCATGATTTTACCGGAACGAGTCTTGGGCAGGCCATCCGCAAATTGAATGAATTCAGGGGTGGCGATGGGGCCAATTTCTTTGCGCACCCAAATCTTTAATTCTTTGACCATGTCGTCGTCAGGCTCCAGGCCGGATCGGAGAGTTACATAGGCGTAAATGGTTTCGCCTTTGATGTCGTGGGGCATACCGACGACTGCGGCTTCTGTTACATCCTTGTGTGCGACCAGCGCGGACTCGATTTCTGCGGTACCCATACGGTGACCGGATACATTGATAACGTCATCCAGACGGCCCATGATCCAGAAATATCCATCATTGTCAACACGAGCACCATCACCGGCTTCATATGCCCCGGGGAACCCGGCAAAGTAGGTGGACTTGTATCGTTCCGAGTCGCCCCAAACACTTCGAAGCATACCGGGCCACGGCTTATCGATGATAAGATGACCGCCCTCATTGGGGCCGGCGGGAGAGCCATCACGGCGTACAATTTTGGCAGAAATACCAGGCAGTGCCTTGGTGGCGGAACCGGGTTTGAGCGGGGTGGCATACGGCATGGCGGAAATCATAACACCACCGGTTTCTGTCTGCCACCATGTATCCACGATGGGCAGCTTACCTCCACCTATATTGTTGTGATACCAGAGCCATGCTTCCGGGTTGATGGGTTCACCAACAGACCCGAGCAAACGGAGGGAAGAAAGATCGTACTTCTTGGTCCACTCCTCTCCTTCACGCATGAGCGCACGAATCACTGTGGGAGCGGTGTAGAAAATATTGACCTTGAATTTGTCGACGATCTGCCAGAAACGGTCCGGCTTGGGATAACTCGGCACACCTTCGAACATGACGGATGTGGCACCCAGGGCCAGCGGACCGTACACGATGTATGAATGGCCGGTAATCCAGCCGATATCAGCCGTACACCAGTATACATCATCGTCTTTCACATCGAACACATATTGTGTGGTGTGGGCCGCATAGGTCAGGTACCCACCGGTGGTGTGCAGCACGCCCTTGGGTTTGCCGGTGGAGCCGGAGGTATACAGAATAAAAAGTGGATCTTCGGATTCCATTTTCTCGAAATCGCACTCGGAAGTAATGTCGTCGGCATTGATTTCTTCGTGCCACCAGGAATCACGGCCTTCGACCATGCTGACTTCGTTGCCGCCACGCTGAACCACGATGCATTGTTCAATCGTAGGGCAGTCCTTGAGCGCTTCGTCTGCGTTGGGCTTGAGCGGGATGGTCTTGCCTGCGCGCAAAACAGCGTCGGAAGTAATCAGAACCTTGGCCTGACAGTCATCAATACGGGATTGCAGCGCGATAGAAGAGAATCCTGCAAAAACAATGGAATGCAATGCGCCAAGACGGGTGCAAGCGAGCATGGCAATAGCCAACTCGGGAATCATGGGCATGTAAAGTGCAACACGATCGCCGCGTTTGACACCTTTCTTTTTCAGGACATTGGCGAAACGGCAGACCTCGGTGTGCAACATTTGATAGGTGTAAACCCGAGTGTCTTCTTCCGGTTCACCCTGCCAGATAAGTGCGGCCTTGTTCCGGCGACCATTGGTCAAATGCCGATCCAGACAGTTGTAGGAAACGTTGGTCGTACCGCCAGCGAACCATTTGAACTCGGGCTTGTCATAGTCCGCTTCCAATACGGAATCAAAATCGGAAAACCAGGTCAGAAGATCCTTGGCCCTGTCGCCCCAGTATCCTTCGGGATCGTTGAGCGCCTTTTCATTGGCCGCGTCATAGGCCTCCATATTTTGAATCCACGCCTGGGCCTGCATTGAGGTGTCAGGTTCGAATATCTGCCCGTCTTTTTGCAGACTCTCGATTTTCTTCTCTTCGCTCATTCTGGTATTCTCCTGATCTATGGTTGTGTCTTCAAGGTCTCCGTCAAAATGGACCGCAACCTTCTGAAATGTCGTTTCCATTGTGGGGGTGAGTCACGCTGGACACGTTATCATTTATTCAAAGAAGCGCGCAACCGCGTTCTTTTTTAGGTGAACGGTTCAAATACGCCCGGTGAACGGTGAATCAATCAAAAGACAGGATTGAATCCTCGGTAAACGGTGAATATTCATCCTCCGACGGCATCAGGTCATTGCCCTCTGTCTCGGCCATATAATCTGGGATTATCGTCCACTCACGGCTCGGACGAAGAAACGACAGGTTCGGTCCTGCCACCAGACAAAACCCAATTCGGCGTCCGCATACCATGCTGCGGTAAATGCTTTGGTGTCAGAAGACCAAAGCCGTGCCTTGCGTGGATCAAACACGGATTCCAGACAGAATTCCCCTGGTTCGGTGCGGCCTGTAAATAATGTGGTCAATTCATCCACTGTGGGCAGTCGCCAATCGGTGCGTCCAGCGAAACCATTGCGATTCAGCCGCTCCACGTGGGTATGGGCGCGTTCCCATGTCAAAGGATACCGTGATCCGATTTTTTCCCAGACCCGACCGGATACGCGATCCAGCACCGTTTCATCATCGGTATTCTTAAATGCGCTGGGGCCGTATTCATTGGGTCGCCACAGTTTATCGAGATCGAAAAAGGCACGGGCGCCCTTGATTCCCACCTTTACGGATTCATGGCGTGGCAACCATTCAGGATCATGGCGTTCAGGTTCGAACAATAAATTCGGAGCTACACAGGTGGCGTCTTTTTGGGACAGCCATGCTGTTTCCAGATTGTTTAAGGCGTCAATCATGGCCATGGCATCCTGAAATCTTTTTTCTGGATCAACGGCCAACGCCTGATCGAAAAAATTATCCCAGGCGCAATCAAGATCAGCGTGGATGTCGCATAGCCGTTTGGTACTGCCACTCTCTTCGGGCAAAGTCCCAGTGAGCATGCGATAGAGGGTCATACCCACGGAATATACATCGGAACGGGCGTCTGCGTTTTCGGGATCAGCTTCCTGTTCGGGAGCGGTATAATATGGGGAACCGACAACCATGCCCTTGTGTCCGGCGGTTTTTTCACCGCGTAATTTGCTCAGGCCGAAATCAATAAGTTTGACCTGCCCCGGCCCGCCTTGATCCTCGGCCAGCATGACATTGAAGGGTTTGACGTCTCGATGGATAATGCCCTCAAAATGCAACCTGTCCAGACCATGCAGCATACCACGAGCAATGTGCAAAGAAGCCTCAACTCCAAGGCGGCGAGATTCACGTTCGACCTCGTATGTTTCTCCCATGAGCACACCGAGGTTGCCGCAAAAATATTCCATGGTGAAATGAGGTGGTGTCACGGAGTCTCCCGTGCCCACATCCAAAATTGAGGCCACATTGCCATGGCTGATGCTCGCCATGGTGGCTGCTTCTTTGAAAAACATCTCCCTGAGCGCATCCTCGCCCACAATGTCCTCAAGTATTTCGGCAGGTTTTAACACCTTCAGCGCGACAATTCGTCCGGTCATCGGCATCGCCGCTTTATACACTGCACCCATGCCGCCTCGGCCTAAAAGGCCCCGTATTTCATATCGTCCGATTTGCATTAAGAAATACTATCTTAACCAGCACTGGTCCGTCCACACTCTGTCCAGTCCGGTGCGGTTCTCCATTCACTCTTGCGCTTGGATATCGTTTAGATTATCTCTAGACTTGATTTACTATCCATAAGATTGAAGGAAAGGGGGAGTTATCCCATGAAGAAAAGCATATTGCTTCTGACTTTTTTGGCAACGTCTGTTCTGATGTTCAGCGGGTGTTTTCGCAAACACATTGAATCGGCGCCTCCGGTAAAACAACCGGCGCGACAGGTTGAGGTGACACCTGCTCCTGCTCCGCAAAAGGTAGAGGGACAGTCCGAAATCATTGAAGAGACATACGTCGTCGACGCTCCGGCAGAAGCGGCAGCTCAACCCGTAGATGTGGGTGAAAATGATTTGGCCGAAGAGTCGTTGCCCCAAGCCAAGGCCGCCGAAATCCCGGCAGCTAAAAAAACAGAAGCAGTGGTAACCGAAGAAGTGACCATTACTGAAAAGGTGGTTGTCACGGAGGAGGTTGTTTCTTCGGCCTCAACTGAACCCGGTATGTACTATGTACAGATTGGCGCATTTTCCGACCTTGAAAACGCAAACAAAGTCCTCGCACGTCTCCTTTCGGATGGGTACAAGGACTCTGTATTGTCCAAAACGGATACGGGATTGTTCCGCGTGCAGGCAGGTTCATTCCCGGACGAAATCTCGGCCGAAAATGCGCTCACCACACTCAAGACGGACTACCCCGAAGGGTTCGTATTCAAGAAGTCAGCCGACGAGTAATATCGGTAGGTGGTTCAGAGGCTCGAAACGAATCGGGCCTCGTGAACAATCCTAGCGATTCAGTTCGGCGCGGAACTTACGGGACAACCTGAATACAACCACTTTGCGCGGTGGCAGAGTAATCGTCTGGGTGGTCTGGGGATTGCGCCCCTTGCGTGCCCGCTTGTCGTACGCTTCAAACTTGCCGAAACCGCTGATCAGAAGGGCGTGGTCCTTCTTGACGGCAGTCTTCATGATCTCAAGGATGGATTCAACCAAGTCCTTGATTTCGGCGCGATTCTTGTCAGTGCGCTCGTAGATGTAGTCTACGATGCCAGCTTTGGTGAGGGTGCCCATTGATCGCCTCCAGAAAAGGTTTTCAGAAATTACTTCACGAGTTTTACAATTTTAGCCGCAAGCCGATTCATCTCGTCAGGATCTTTATACGGAGTCTGCTCCCACAGGCGCAGTCCGTCGTCCGAGAATCTCGGAATGAGATGATAGTGTGCATGATGCACCAATTGTCCGGCAGCCTCGTAATTGTTCTGCATAAGGTTCAGGCCGTCGGCTCCGGTAGCCTCCATGACCGCCTTGCCCACTACGGACAAAGCCTGAAGTAAATCGCTTCCCATTTCTACGGGAATGTCCATGAGTGTGGGATAATGCCCTTTGGGTAGCACCAGAGCATGCCCCTCGTTCACAGGTGCGATGTCTAGAAAAGCCATGCAGGTTTCCGACTCAAATACCTTGGCACAGGGAATTTCCCCTGCCACAATCTTACAAAAAATACAGTCAGAATCCACGTGAGCCATTCCTTCTCTCCACTCCGTTCGGTCTGAAATCCAAGCCTTTCAGTGGCATGGAAACGTTCCATGCGAACGAAGAATTTTTGACAGTTACCCGCTTTTATAACCGGGAAATCCAGTTAAATCAAGTCAGTTGGCGTTTTTTGTAGAAAGCCTTGCACAGCAAGGGCTAGCGGCTAGTCTAGAAATGTTCTGGAAAAATAACACGTTGTTTTGCTTAACCTGTTGAAATACCTGTTTGAATTCTAAACACATGCAATTCCAGCGAGTTATAATGCATTGTGACATTTTATCCAACCATTGCGGATAAATAATGAGAAAAATGATTTTTATACGTCTTTTTTTGTTTTTGCCGGAATTCCTACCACTGTTGAGTTCGAAGCAACGTCATCAATGACAACCGCCCCAGCGCCAACCACACTGTCTGAACCGATCGTAATACCTTGAATAATACAGGCCCCAAGGCCAACGAACGCACCGTTATTTACGGTGACGTTTCCCGCCAACTTTACACCGGGTGCCACATGTATATGCGATCCGATAGAACATTCATGCTCGACCACACAGCCGGTATTGAGAATGACGTTGTGGCCGATAACTGCACCTGTATTCAGGATAACCCCGGGACAAATAACACACCCGGTCCCAAGTTCCACGTCAGGATCCATAATAATACTGGGGTGCACGGCGTTCACCAAAATTTCACCGGACGCTGACAATTGGTCAAAAAGTCGTTGTCGGACATGATTGTCACCCACAGCCACGATCACGCCATCATGATCCACAGTGGATACGCAATCATCTCCACCCAATACGGGTAGGCTCAGAGGACCGAGAACTCCGGCTGTACCGTCTCCAGATACATAGCCCAATGGTTCCATGTTTTCCATGGCTACCAAAATAGACGCTACCATTCGGGCATGGCCACCGTCACCAATGATTAATATCTTCATATCGTTGCTCCACTTATACCCATTGATCTACCTGCTTTGTCTTTTTCCTGTCAACGAACAGACAACGGACTGCTTGACGCATCATTCTCAGACGCGATATCTCCGGTATCACCAAACATGACAAAGCATGAAGGGAACAACCATTCCCCCCATCCATACAAGGAGAATATAATGACCAAGATTGGCGTACTCTTTCCGGGACAGGGTTCTCAGGAAAAAGGCATGGGCCGGGATGTTGCCGAAAGCGACAGCGCGGCTTTGGACCTGTGGAAATTAGCTGAAAATGAATCGGGTCTGCCTCTTCGTGAAATATACTGGGACGGCGAGGCTGCTGACATGGCCGATACACGGGCGTTGCAGCCGGCATTGACCGTGGTCAATCTATCCCTGTGGTTGACGGTGAAGAACAAGATTGCTCCTGCAGCAACGGCAGGACATAGTCTGGGAGAATTCGCATCTCTTGGTGCGGCAGGTATTCTGAGCATGGAAGACTGCATCAAGGCCGTCATTCTGCGTGGTCGGCTCATGGCCGAATCCGGTGGTGCAGGGCACGGCATGGCCGCTGTTGTCAAACTTCAGCAGGACATTGTCGAAGATATCGTTGACAAGGCTGCCAAAAGTACGGGTAAGGAACTGCGCATCGCCAACTACAATACTCCGGCTCAGTTCGTTATCAGCGGTGAGCAAGAAGCACTCGATGCCGCCGATGTTCTCGTCAAGGAAGCCAAGGGCCGCGCTATCCGATTGGCTGTATCCGGCGCATTTCACAGTCCGCTTATTCAGGAAGCTGCCGACGAATTTAGTGCGTTCCTCAAGACACTTACTTGGTATACTCCGGCTTTTCCTTTGCACCATAACGCCACGGCTTTGCCTCAGCCTGACCCTGAGCAGATATTAACTACCATGCAGAATCAGATGACCTCTAGCGTACTGTGGATTCAAACCATGCAGGCCATGTGGGTGACCGGCATTCGAGAATTTGTTGAAGTCGGCCCCAAGGGTGTTCTCTTTAAAATGCTCAAGGCCAACCTTGGATCCATGGAAGAAAAATGGTCAGGCCGGAATATTGGTAATCTTGAACAGGCCGGAGAATTGTAAAGGTCGTCATGTTTAAAAGTTATGGAATTATCGGTTGGCCGCTGGGTCACACCATGAGCCCAGCTCTGCACAACTGGGGATTTGGGGAATTCGACGTGGAAGCCAGCTATGCGGCATGGCCGGTTTCCCCGGACGACCTGTCTTCATTTATGGGGCAGATCCGAACCCGGCCCATTTCTGGTCTCAGCGTGACTATTCCACACAAACAGACGGTTATGGATTATCTGGACGCGATCTCTGACCGAGCTGCGCAGGTCGGCGCGGTCAACACCCTCTATTGGGATAATGACATTTTGTGTGGTGAGAACACTGATGTCGTCGGTTTTATCGCTCCTCTTCGTTCATTGGATCAACTTCCCGACTCGGCCCTTGTATTGGGTGCTGGGGGCGCGGCACGGGCTGTCATTGTCGGCCTCAAGGAATTGGGCGTACAGTATATCAGCGTTGCCAATCGTACACGCAGCAAGGCAAAGGAATTGGCCGAAGAGTTCAAGATAGATTGTATTGATTGGAACGCGCGTATGGACACCCCGTGGGGACTTGTTTGCAACACCACGCCACTGGGCATGTCGGGTGATTTTGAAGGCCTTTCTCCGTGGTCTGCGGATGCCTTTACCCCGGATATGGTGGCTTATGATATCGTTTATAACCCGCTCGAAACCCGTTTTTTGCGGGATGCAAAAACAGCTGGTTGCAAGACTATTTCCGGTTTGGAGATGTTTCTTCACCAAGGACTGGCTCAATTTCGACTCTGGACCGGTTTGGATATGAATGAAACCGGAGCGAGACACCTATTACTCAACGCCTTAAAGGGTTGACCGGTTTCGCGAAACAACATATTTTTTTGATCATTTCAAGCAAAGGTGACACAATGAATATCGCACGAAACATCCTGTTATCAGTGGTTACGTCTTGCATGCTGCTTACGGCGATGGCCTTTTTCCCGTCCAATGCACAAGCCGGACCCAATCCTGTTGTGGTTATGGAAACATCCGCAGGCCGCATCATCGTGATGCTTTACCCCAAAGATGCACCCAAAACCGTTGCTAATTTTCTCAAGTACGTTGATTCAGGATTTTACGAAAAAACAGTTTTTCACCGCGTCATTAGCCAACGCAAACCTCCGGCAGGCGCAGACGATTCCTCCATGAATATCGTCCAGGGCGGCGGATATACCTACCAACTCCAAAAGAAGACCACATTGCCCCCCATCGTCAACGAAGCCGCTACAGGTCTGTTGAACAAAAAGGGGACAATCGCCATGGCTAGATCAGACAAGCCGCTTTCCACGACCTGTGAATTCTTTTTCAATGTGGAAGACAATCCGGTTCTCGACTACAAACAGACCGCCGAACAAATCGGTACAGGCAGTTACTCGGGCAGCACCACCATGGGCTATTGTGCCTTCGGTAAGGTCATCAGGGGTATGGATGTAGTCAACAAGATCCACGAATCACAGACAGCCCGCTCCGGCAGAATGAGTGATGTGCCGGTCAAATTGACTGTCATCAAAAAAATATACCAACCCAAATAAAGCGAAGAGATATCAGATTTAGGAGCGGTCCGGAAACGGGCTGCTCTTTTTTTATGCAAAATAGGAATTAATCAAGGTCGCGGAATATGCCTTTGGAGCGAACAAGAACCCGGCCTGTATCTATGTGAAGAAACATGCTTCGAGGGATGGTTCCTCCAAATTCTTCAGCAGCTAGTTGAGCATTGTTATAAGAGAGCACCCCCCGCAAGGCTTCGGCATTTTCTGCACCAATGGGGATATGGTACTGGCTCCGAATATTGGCTCCGCCTGCTCCTTTAAAGACCAGACGGTTCTGTTTTGCACCGGCTTTAACCAGACGGCGTACCATGACAGGAACGCCAGTAGTAACAAACTTGAAAGGGTTGTCCCGATCCCCTTTTGGGGCTTCACCCGGAGATGGCAATAGACAATGGATCAGGCCACCGATGCGTGCCTTCGGATCATAGGCAGAAATCCCGATACATGATCCTAGGGAATAGGTGACGAGTACGTCTTCAGGGGTAACTGAAAACCGCATGTCCGATATGCCGACAATAATGGTACTCATGATAACATTCTCTTAAATACTTATATAGAGCCTGCCTCTCGTCGAGTAAAGGAAAGCCTCCTTGCAATACGTCTGATTTTATCCAATAGTCATTTAATTATGTATAAAGATTCCATAGCCGTATTGGCTGACATTCATGGCAACAGTCTTGCCCTCGAAGCAGTGCTCACTCATGCCCGGGCACACGGCGTGCATCGATTCTACAATCTCGGGGATACCTTTTATGGTCCATTGGACCCGGAAGGGACATGGGCCATACTTAAAAATGAGGACATGCCCGCCATTCTTGGTAATCAGGACAGAATCCTCATTGAGGGCGGTTTGGACTGGGAAAAGGTGCCGACTTTCCGGCGCACATTGAAAAGTATTGGAAAAGAGGGACTGGAATGGTTGAAAACACTTCCAGCCATAGTGTGTCCTGCACCGGATATTTTGCTCTGCCACGGAACGCCCAAGGACGACATGTCCTACCTGCTGGAAGATGTAACCACAGGCCTGCCTGCCATGCGGGATCACACAGCTCTTCTTGAGCATCTCATGCCTGAAGCGAATGGATGTTCACTGGTTCTGGCTGGACATTCTCATCACGCAGGCCTGATTATGTGCGATGATATTACTATCGTTAATCCCGGCAGCGTGGGGCTGCCTGCTTATGATGACGATACTCCGCCGCATATAATGGCCAGCGGTTCACCCCATGCGAGATATGCGATTCTTACGAGGGAAGGTTCTGGCTGGGAAGTCGAATTCATGAACGTGGAGTACGATTGGGACAGTGCTGCAGCCATGGCAAAAGAGAACGGCAGGGACGATTGGGCCGAGTGGATTACCACCGGAGTTGTCTAATTTTCCCCATTTATCGCATTCTTTTCTGGACTTTTTTTAGATTTTTCTGAAAAATGCTGCCAAACTGTATGTTCTGACATATATGATTCAGATAAATCGTCTGTTGAAGTCTCTTTTCATTCAGCCCTGGTCTGGAACAATGAAGCTGCATTACGCTGCGAAATTACATCTTCTGCTTTTATTTACGGCTTTTTTCCTTGCCGTCATTTTCCTGTGCCCGAATACAGGTCTTACCGCTTCGGCCAAATCCTATTTTATTGTTGGCCATTCTGATTTTCATGCATTGATAAAAAACAGTAAGCGCGCCAAGTATCGCTCCAACTGGGAAAAAGTGGAGAAATCTTTTTCTCGTTGTCTCAAGGCGGACCCCAATGGACCGTACGCGCCCAAGGCGTTGTATTACATTGGCCGGGTTCACGAAGAGCTTGGCATACAAAGCGGTTTGAAATCCGATTTCCGACGGGCCGTTGACTATTTTGGCCGGGTGCTTGCCCGTTATCCACGCCATGGATGGGCTGATGATTGCCTGTATCGGCGAGCCGGAGTCTATGCCAAACGACTCAGGGAAACCACCAATGCCCGTCTGGATTTGGCGACCATTATTGTCGACTACCCGCGTTCAGACATGAAAAATAAAGCTAAAACAGCCCTCAAAAAATTGGGTAAATACGACTGGGCCATTGCCAAAGTTTCAGGCGGCACGATGTCCGGCAACGGGACATTGGATTCCGTTGCGGCAAAAGCCACAGCCAAAAAGCCGATAGCCAAGACTAAACCGACCAGTACCAAAGCCAAGGATCCTTCCGGCATGGCCCATCTAGATGTGGTCCGATATACTTCCAGTGACGAATATACTCGCGTAGTTTTGGAGTTGGACGATCAGGCCAAGTACCGCTATCAGGTGCTCCAGCCAAATGCGGCTGTAAACCGGCCACACAGGCTTTACGTCGATATAAGCAATTCACGACTGGGCCATGATGTTACCGCGTCCACGACGGTGTCAGACGGCATTCTTCGTTCTATCCGTACAGGGCAATACAACAAGAATACCACCCGTGTGGTCCTCGATTTTCTTGATTTACAGGATTACAAGGTTTTTCCGCTCCAAAATCCATATCGTATTGTCATTGATGTATACGCTCCTGACGCAAAGACTCTTGCAGCTCAAAAAGCGGCAGCCAAGGCAGCCCCCAGAAAAACCACGGCCAATTCAAAATATCGTCCACCGTACGGCAGCAAAAAGATGGCTGGGGATCTGCTTGAGCAGCTCGGCCTGACCGTCAAGACGATCATGATCGACCCGGGTCATGGCGGCAAGGACCCCGGGGCCGTTTCCAATGGCCTGCGTGAAAAGGACATCAATCTCCGCTTTGCCAAACTTCTTGGTAAAAAACTCAAGGCCAAGGGTTTCAAGATTACGTACACCCGTACCACGGATGTATTCATTGCTCTGGAAAAGAGAACGGCCATGGCTAACGTCAAAAAAGCCGACCTATTTTTGTCCATTCACTGTAACGCCAACCGGAGTCGCAGTATTCACGGTATGGAAACATACAGCTTGAACCTTGCCAAATCCAAGGATGCAGTCCGTATTGCCGCCCGTGAAAACGCGGTTGATCCACGTTCGATTTCCGACCTTCAATTCATTTTGACCGACTTGATGGTCAACTCCAAGATCAAGGAATCCCGAGATCTCGCTTCGGATGTACAGTCGAGCACAATCAAGCGGGTTCGCAAAAAATATTCTCTTAAAAACATGGGAACACGCGAGGCTCCTTTCTACGTATTGATGGGAGCAAAAATGCCTTCCGTGCTGGTTGAATTGGGATACATCACCAACAAGACAGAGGCCAAGCGACTCAAGTCCGATAGGTATCTTGACTATCTCGCAAACGGCATTGTTGAAGGTATTCTGGCCTACAAAGGCAAGATCGAACGATACGCGTCATTGTAGTTTTTATTGCATTCGTTTTTTAAGAGGCTCCCGACAAATAGTCGGGAGCCTCTTTTTGCGCGTGCATTCGCAGTGGGGATGCACGCGAGATCTTTATAAAGGTTTCGTTTTTACGGGGATTTGTTTTTTTCGAGGCGAAAAAAAGGAGGTAAAAAACGCCTCACCAACATAATGATGAGGCGTTTCATTTGCCGGGGCACTCTGTGGAGGTCTTACAGAGTCAACCCTAGCGGCCCGAGAAAGAATTCGCCTTGGAAGGTCAATTCTGCTGCTCCTTGGAGGAAAATATTACCGTCTTCCAAAAAGATGGTTAGCATTTCATCACTGGTCGTGGTCAGATTCGCGAAACTCCCGGTCAAACCAAGGGTATTGGCCAACACCTGCGTGGCGGCTGCGCCAGTCCCACAAGCATATGTCTCGGCTTCCACACCTCGTTCATAGGTGCGTAATAACATCGTATTTTCGTCGATGATCTGTGCAAAATTAACATTGGTACCAGCTGGAGCAAAGGCCTCGTGGTAGCGAATTTTTGGACCGATATCCATAATGTCGAGGGCCTTGACGTCATCTACGAAGACGACGGCATGGGGAACGCCTGTGTCCGAGAAGTGGACGGTCAACGGTTCACCTTCGATGTCCAGCGTGATGTTGGTTTTTGTTTCTTTCGGTGGAGTGAGTTGAACTTTGACGCGACCTACGTCGGGTCCGTCAAGAAGGACTGATGCCTTGATGGGGCCAGCATCAGTGCCGAAGGTGTGCTCAGCCGGGGCTAAGCCTATGGCGTGGGCAAGTTTGCCCGCACAGCGGGAGGCATTGCCGCACATCTCGGCGCGAGACCCGTCGGAGTTGTAGAAATGCCACCGGTAGTCCAGTGCTGCATCTTCTGAATCCTCAAGAAAGAAGAGCCCGTCGGCATAAATTCCAAAAGCTCGGGCGCAGAGGGCTTTGGCCCATGCTTCCATGGCTGATTCCGGGATGCCAAGCTCCCGGTTGTCGATGACGACGAAATCGTTGCCGCAACCCTGCATTTTGTAGAAAGGAACGGACTTGGTGAATATATTCATGGTGTGTAACTCCATTTTTACCACTGGTAGGCCGTGATTTACATATGGTCCAATTCTTTTTGGATATGGATGAGAGGTGAATCAGGATGTGAGCCACTGCATGGCTTGTTCTTTCTCCATGAAAGTTTTGCAGTTGAGCGATCGGTTGAAGAGTGCGTTTTCATACGTGACAGCAATAGAATACTCGTTTGGAGTGACAATGGTGGCGACCCGTATTCCTTGGACGGCTGCCATATCAATTTCGACGGAGTTGGCCAGAAGGCTCGCGTCAAGTGACGAGGTATTGTTCTTTAGGCCGGTTTGGTCCAGTAAAATGCGTTTGATGCCATATTTATACGTCTTATTGAGGATGGCCGTGGCGTATTGCTGCATTTCTTCGAGTGTGTTCACTGTCCCGGTTGTAGAACTGAACAGGTAATCGTTTTCGAGTTCCAATGTGAATTTCATGAATGGGAAGCCTTAATTTGTATTACGATTTTTGATGATTTAAGAATCGAAGCAACGGCGAAAAAAGTCAAGTGCACTTTCTTGCCATTTACGGCGGCCAAAGGTATCGCTGACCCAATAAGAATCAGGAGAATGAAAAGACATGTCCAAGCCGTGTGTTGGATGTGGGTGGTGTTGTCTGCAAGACCCCTGCATGGAATCTCATAGACGATATGGTTATATGCGCCGTTGCCCGGATCTTTTTTGGGATGAAGAGAAGAAGCGGTACATGTGCGGCCTTATGCTCGATCCTGAAATGAGTGAGCAAGTGCGTCAATCTCAGCATGAGGGGCAGGGCTGTTATGCCCCGCTAAATTCCTGGCGGGATGACGTCAGAAATAGAGACAACGAAAAATAGGGTTTACCCCTATTGCCCTAATTCCTTTTTCAGGCGATAGTCCGTCGCATGTACAAAATTTCAGATACGGAGTTTTCCCCATGCGTGTGACCTTTGCCGGTGTTGGCGAAGCCTTTGATGACAAGTTGCCCAACACTTCTTTGTTGGTGCACGCCGGTTCTTCCACCGTCTTGCTTGATTGTGGTTTTACTGCTGCCTGTGTCTTTTGGGGGATGGCCGCGAATCCCCTTGCATTAGATGCTGTTTATATTTCTCATTTTCATGGCGATCATTATTTTGGATTGCCCGCATTGCTTGTCCGCTCCATTGAGGAAGGGCGCACCAAGCGTTTGACCATTCTTGGCCCTTCGGGCATTGAATCTCGCGTTACCCGCCTTATGGAAATGGCGTATTCCAACGCCTTGGCTCGGGCAAAGTTCAGCATTTTTTTTATTGAATGTGATCCTGGCCAGGATTTTAAACACGCTGGTTTTCGGTTCCGATTTGCTATGAGCGATCATGCCATGCCTTGTCAGGCTATTCGGCTTGATACTGCGGATAAGTCCTTGTTTTATTCCGGTGACGGACAGCCCACTGATGACACTTTGGAGCTGGCTTTGGGGTGTGACCTTGTGGTTCACGAGTCCTATTCTTTGGATCAGGAAAAAACAGGACACGGAAGCGTTGAGTCTTCCGTTGATTTTGCACGTAAGGCAAGTGCCAAAGCCTGCGCTTTGGTTCATGTGAAGCGAACGGTTCGACGGGAAAGGAAAAATGTGATTCTTGCACGGGCAAACGCCATTTCTGACATGAGGGTTTTTCTGCCTGAGCCTGGAGATGTCCATATTTTGTAGAGTCTTATTCCCTTATTTATCATTCCCAACCAGACTTTTTTATGCCATCCTGCACAGTGAGTAACGTTGTGAAACGAATGTTTGATTGGCGTAATTGATTATCTGGTTTTGTTTCAGAGGGGATTATGGCGGGAAAATACGATTCTATCGTTTACGATTATTTTGAGAAATCAAATGGGAATGTGGTTCTTGTCAGTGAAGATCTTTTGTTCAAGAAGACACTGGCTACAACCCTTTTCAAGGTCATCGGCACCAAACGCAATTGCTTCTTCGCTTTTGAAAATGTGCAGCAGGGACTCAAAAAAATCCAGGAATTGGATAAACGGTCTTTAGAAACAACAGTCTTTATTGAGCGGATTTTGGGCGGACATCCGAGCACGGATACCATTATTACTCTCAAGCGGTTGTTGCCGGAGCTGAAAATTGTCGTTTTGGCAGGTGAAACCAAACGGGAAAACATCGCCTATTTTTATGAACTTGGCGTGAATAACGTTATTTCCAAACCTGCTTCCATCAATAATATAATCGAAAAAATGGCGTTCACCGTGCAGCCTCAGGGCAAGCTCAGCGAATATATGTCCATTGGAAAGCGGTGTCTTGCTGCCAACAAATTCATGGAAGCCATGAAGATTGCAGACAAGATCTTGCAGCTTAAACCGGAAAGCCCGGCCGGACTGATGCTCAAGGGTGATGTCTATTCATTGCAGGGTGATATGGATAAGGCGTTGGCCTGTTTCCATCGTGCACATGATAGTTCCAAATTGTATTTGGAACCTCTCAAGAAGTTAGTGGGAGCATATAAGGGGTTGGACGAGGATAAAGCCCTTGCTTATATGAAGAAACTTGACAAATTGAGTCCGCTCAATGCTGAACGAAAAACGGATATCGGCAAGATTTTTGTCCATCAAAAGAAAATGGAAATGGCGGAAAAATATTTTGATCAGGCCATTGACGCTGCAACGCACGAAGCGATGAGTCTGATCAGTTCGGTTGCCGAAAATATTTCTGAAGCAGTACAACAAATATCACCCCGTATGGCCGAAAAATACTTGAGCAAAGTATTGGAGGCAAAAGGTTCACGTCTTGGACCGGGGGACATTACGCTTTTCAATAAGCTTGGTATCGCATTGCGTGGACAGGGCAAATGGAAGGAAGCTATTGAAAATTATATTCAGGCATTGCGGATTTCTCCAGACGACGAAGGGCTGCATTACAATATGGGGATGGCCTATATTGATGGTGGAGAACGTCGATTGGCGGGGAAGTGCTTTGAAAATGCTCTGAAGCGGAACCCTGTTTTTTATAAGGCGAGCGAAGCTGTTTCCATGAATGTCGGGATGCTTTTTAGCGAACTCAGAGAGAATGAAAAAGCCATACCCTGTTTTAAAAGCGCGATGGAAATCAATCCGAACAACACTGCGGCTCTGCGGAAGCTGGCCGCGCTCGAAGAAAAATCCTAGACGGTCTTTGCGTTTTTCAAATCATCTAACCCCGGTTGTCCTTGTTGACAGCCGGGGTTTTTCGTGTCGGGTTGACCCGTTTCCCTCACATCACGTAGTATGCAGTATGGCAGGACTAGTGGCAGTTCACTGTGTGAAAAACGGGAGAGATCATGCTTGGAAAATCCGCTGACACCATTGTTCTTGATTTTATCAAGAAAGACGGAGGAGTCATCGTCTATCTATCCGACGATTTCGTCTTTACCCGTGCTCTGCGGAATATCGTTTCACGGGTTATCGGTTTGAGCGGGGATTCCTTGCTTGCTTTTTCTTCCATGGGTTCAGCCATGAAGAAGTGTTTGGAATTGCAGGATCAAGGGATTCCCTGCGTCATATTTATCGAGCGGATGATCGACAATCGCCCTTCCACGGATTTTATTATCACGCTTAAACGGGAATTCCCGGATGTGAAGATGGTCATGTTGACCTGGGAAGCAACACAGGAAACCGTGGCCTATTTCTTTGAGCTGGGAGTGAGTCGAGTGTTGGTTAAGCCAGCCTCTGCCAATATGGTCATTGACGCTTTGGCTGAGGTGATCTCGCCGTTCATGGAACTCAAACAGCAAATATTGTTGTGTGAGGAACTTTTGGAGAATCGTGAATATAATGCGGCTTTGGATGCCTCGGATCGTATCCTCATGACGCGTCCAGACAGTGCTCGGGGATTGGTCCTTCGGGGTAATGCCCTCATGGGAGTGGGCGAAATCGACAAGGCTGTGCAGTGTTACATGGCCGCCCATGAAGCCAAACCGATTTTCATGGCTCCGCTTATTAAGCTCGCCGAGGCCTTCAGGGAGATGGAAGATGAACGGGCTCTTGCCTACATGAAGGAGCTGGACGACATCAGTCCGTTGAACCCTGAACGTAAAATTGACATCGCAGAGGAGCATCTGCGCAAAGGGGAGCATGAAGAGGCTGAGAAGTACCTTGATCGAGGTATGGCTGTTGCGGAAAAGGAAGTCAGCAGCATGGTCGGCGACCTGACCCAGCGCATTGTGGACGCGGTGACGGCCATTGCTCCAAATCTGGCGGTTAAATATTTGAATCGGGTTATTGATACCAAGCGGGTTCTGGGGAGGGACGATCTTGTTCATTTTAATCGTCTCGGCATTATTTTGCGTGGGGAAGGACGATGGGCCGAGGCTGTTGAAGTCTATGGTAAGGCCGTGACTATTGCCCCGGAAGACCCCGTTATTCATTATAATATGGGCTTGGCGCAGTGGGAAGGCAATCAACGCATGGTTGCTTTGAAATGTTTTGAGAAGGCTCTAAATATCGATCCTCATTTTTATGCTGGCAGCGTGGGCGCGGCCTTAAATATTGGATCGCTGTATCTGGAGTTGCGACGGTATAGGGACTCCTTGCCGTTTTTCGGACATGTTCTGGATCTTGACTCGGAAAATTCTTTGGCACAGGTGAAGCTTGCTGAAGCGAAAACCAAAGCCGAAACCGAGCCTGATCCAGTCCGGGCAGCCGTTGAATCCGTGGGTGATTCTGGTTTTGATTTGTCTTTGTTGGAGTCAAAGAAAAAAAAGAAAAAGTGGAAGCCCTTTACCAACCTGGAGCTGTAAAGGGGGCGGTTACTCCTGTTTGAGTGATTCTCTGTCATTTTTTAAAATACGTATCGTGCCAAGAGTGTGAAAAATTGCAAATGTGTACATGGTGCCATGTTTTGCGTACTCTGCCTCGGAAGATTGTTTCAAGGAAGGAGTACCATGAAATTTTCGATGAAAGATCTTGATTGGGCAGCAGATACACAAGTTATTGCGCCAGAGGTGCGCGATGCACTGGTTGACGCGTTCCAGCAGAAATATGCGGACAAGCCATCGTTGTCCTTTGCTAATGTTCTTTATTATCTGGGTGGACTTATTGTTATCGGTTCCATGACGTTCTATGTCACCTCGGCGTGGGAAGCCCTTGGTGGAGGCGGTCACTTGGCCGTGGCACTTTTCTATGCCTGCATGTTTTTGTTGGTGGGGCGATGGCTCTGGAAAGGCAAAGGGCAGCGTATTCCCGGTGGAATTCTGGTTACGGCAGCGGTTTGTATGACGCCCATGGCCGTTTTTGGGATTCAGGAAATGACTGGTTGGTGGGGCTGGCATGAACCCGGAAGTTATTCGGATTTTTATCTATGGGTTAAAAGTGGTTGGTTCCTCATGGAAGTATGCACCATCGTGGCTGGGCTTGTCGCTCTTCGGTGGTGCAGATTCCCTTTTATAATGCTACCTGTGGCGTTCAGCCTGTGGTTTATGTCCATGGATTTGACCGCCGTTTTATATGGCACTGATTTTTCTTGGGAACAGCGCAAACTGGTTTCCGTGTGGTTTGGTTTGGTTATGCTGGTCGGGAGTTTTCTGGTGGATCGACGAACCGAGCAGGATTTTGCTTTCTGGGGGTATCTGTTTGGCCTGCTCGCCTTTTGGGGTGGTTTGACCAGCATGGACAGTGACACGGAACTCGGCAAACTCGTTTATTGTTGCATTAACGTAATTTTGATGGGTGTGTCGGTGCTGTTGCAGCGTCGCGTGTTCATCGTTTTCGGCGGCATTGGGGTCAGTATATATCTTGGTCATCTGGCCTACGATGTTTTTGAGAGCGAGTTGCTTTTTGCCTTCGCCTTGAGCGGGGTTGGATTAGCAGTTATCGCTTTGGGATTGCAGTATCATCGACATAAGGACACCATTGAACGGAAGATGATGGAGATGCTCCCTGAAATCTTGAAACGGACATTGCCGCAGTTCAGAGTATAGGGTTCAAGCTTGTATTTCCGCCGGGATTGGTCGCCTTTATCCTCTTGGATTGCGGCACCAAACGTGCTAGTGCCTGCCCCACAAGCTTTGTTTAAGGAGAATATATACTCATGAGAGCGAAAATACATTTGGAAGAAGCACTGAGAAAGGTGCTGGACGGTTTTGGCTGGGAATGGCCGGAGAAAACGGTTATCGAGCCGCCCAAGGACAAGAAGTTTGGTGACATGTCGGTCAACGTGGCCATGATGCTCGCCAAGCAGGCCAAGAAGGCCCCGCGTGCCGTGGCCGAAGACATTCAGGCTGCTTTTGAAGGTGATGCCTTGATTGAGAAGGTCGATATCGCTGGCCCCGGTTTCCTGAATTTCACCTTTGCCCCGAGTTTTTGGCAGGACACCGTGGGTGTCATCACCGAAGTCGGTGAGGCATACGGTACGTCCACCATGGGTAACGGCACCAAGGTGCAGGTGGAGTATGTCTCTGCCAACCCCACTGGTCCGTTGCACATTGGGCATGGACGTGGTGCTGCACTGGGTGATTCTCTGACTCGTATTCTGGAAAAAGCTGGATATGACGTCGAAGCCGAATATTATATCAATGACGCTGGTCGTCAGATGCTTATTCTGGGTGGTTCCATTCTGTATCGCGCTCGTGAGATCGCTGGTCAGGATGTGACTGAGCCGGAAAATTTTTATAAGGGCGGCTACATTGCTGACATCGCCCGTGATGTCATGGCGAAGTACCCCGACCTGCTGGACAGGGATGAAGCCGAAGCCACTGAGCTGTGCAAGGTTTTCGGTAAAGATGTGATTCTTGAAGGTATCAAGGTCGATCTGGCCGCCTTTGGTGTGCGTCACGACGTTTGGTTTTCGGAAAAGTCTTTGGTCACGGACGGCAAGGTTGATGAAACCTTTGCGGACATGACAGCATCCGGCATGGGCTATGAAGCTGACGGCGCGTTTTGGTTTAAGTCCACTGAGCTGGGCGATGACAAGGATCGTGTTTTGCGCAAATCCAATGGCGATACCACGTATTTTGCATCCGACATCGCCTACCATGACAACAAGTTCAAACGTGGCTTTGACCTCGTTGTCGACATTTGGGGTGCGGATCATCACGGCTACATCCCGCGCATGATGGCGGCCTGTGAAGCGCTCGGCAAGAAAGGCGGCCTGCACGTCATTCTGGTCAATCTGGTCAACCTACTTCGGGATGGACAGCCTATCGCAATGTCCACTCGCGCCGGTCAGTTCGAGACGCTCAAGGATGTGGTGGACGAGGTTGGCTCAGATGCTGCTCGGTTCATGTTCCTGTCTCGTAAGTCCGACTCCAAGCTTGATTTTGATTTGGAGTTGGTCAAGCAGAAGTCCATGGATAACCCCGTATACTATGTGCAGTACGCTCACGCCCGCATCTGTTCGCTTAAAAATAAAGCGGACGAGGCCGGCTTGAGTGCAGCCGCAGTTGGATCGGATTCCTTGGCTTTGCTTAATACAAAGTATGATATGGAAATTCTTCAACATCTTGATCTTTACCCCGACTTTGTGGAAGTGGCCGCACGGACCCAAAGCCCGAATATGATCTCTATGTATTTGCAGGAGCTTGCATCAAAGCTCCACAGATACTATACCAATTGTCATGTACTCTCTGCTGAGGTCGATATTGCATCGGCCAGACTCATGTTGTTGAGTTGTGTGGCCGTTGTGGTCAAAAATGGATTGGGTCTGCTCGGAGTGAACGCACCGGAATCGATGTAGGATCATGGCGGAAAAAAAAGAACCGAAATACAAGATTAAAGTCCCTAAGCTCAATGCGAGCAAGAAGACCTATGATTTATCCCTGTCCCTGCCGGGCATGATCAGCGCGGTTGGAGCGGGTGTACTCGCACTGACTTTTTTCTTTATCATGGGAATACTTATTGGCCGAGGATATCGACCAGAGGCAGATGTGCCGCCCCTTGAGCAGATTATGCCCTCCAGTGAGCATGGTCAGGCAGAGGAGCAGGCCAAGCCTAAAGTTCTTAAGCTTGAGGAGTTGGAATACGCGGATCGTCTGTCTGCGCCGACTCAACAGGTTATGGATCAACCCGCAGTTAAGCCGAAGCCGGTCAAGCCAGCGGTGAAGAAGCCTGAAGTCAAAGTTGAGGTTTCTTCTGTCAAGCCAGAGGTCTTTGATCCCACGGCAGTTAAGCCGGGTGATCCTGTCTTTGATTATATTTACCAGGTTGCTTCGTTTAAGAAGGCCGAAATGGCAGATGCCTTGCGTGACAAGCTGGTCGCTTCAGGCCTGCGTGCTCAAGTGGCATCTGGAGAAGCCAAGGGATCGACATGGCACCGCGTTCAGGTGCTTTATCACGGCTCGCCTGCCTCGACGGATGAGATGAAGGCGGTGCTTGCCAAGCATGGCATCAAGAAACCTCTTTTGAAAAAAAAGACACCAGCGCAATAATGAAAATACAAAGGCGGACCATACGGTCCGCCTTTTTTATTTCCAAAAAAAGCCCCTGCAGAGCAAGGGCTTGATGATTTTGAATATCGGTGTGCGTTATGCTTCTTTGGGGCTATGGCTGCGATCTGTAAAGATTCGTTTGGCCAGATAGATGAACGGCGTGTCCAGTCCGGCGACCACGATCTTGATGACGTAGGTGGAAAGCAGTATTTCCATAAAGACGTCTGTAGGGAACAGACCCCAAAATGCGATGAAACAGAAGATGGCCGAGTCGAACAGCTGGCTGACCATGGTGGAGGCGTTGTTGCGCAGCCACAGATATTTTTCGCCGGTCCGTTGCTTGATGGCGTGGAAAGCCCAGACGTCATGGAGTTGGGATATGAGATAGGCCATCATGCTTGCCAAAGCGATGCGCGGCATGAAACCGAACAGGGCAGACAAGTGGGGCTGGGCAAAGTCATCTGCGGCAGGTTGGAAATAGAGTGCAATTTGCATATATCCGACCATCATGACCAGAGCCACGAATCCGAGGAGAACGCCTTTACGCGCTTCTTTCTTACCGTAGAATTCGCTGAGCAGGTCCGTGGACAAGAATACGCTGGCATACAGCACGTTGCCCAACGTCGTAGTCAAACCAAAAAGTTCAACGGTTTTGAGCACCTGAATATTGCACAGCAATAAATTGAAGACCATGAGGCCAAACAGACCAACGCGACCAAAGAGCCGGTAGACCACTAGGACCATACACAGGTCCACCAATGCGAAGAGTATCCATAACGTTTCGTTCATGCGCGTGGGATTGCCCGTTATCGGGGATTAGGTCAAGTGTTAACCGCCCGTCAAAGGCCCGAGAAGTCCAATTCCAAGCGAAGTCATACTCCGTGTTCAACGGTTGTTTCGTTATCTTCTACGCTGTAACCGAATGGAGATGAGGACAGTTCTTGGATAGGAACACAAAAAAAGGGCCACCTGAAACTGGCGGCCCTTTTGAGGTCATTTTTATAGTGTTCGGATTATCCTTTGGTGATCAATCCGTAATTCTTTTTGCCTTTGCGGATGACCAGCAGCTCGCCCGCGATGAAATCGGAATCCGTGACCACATGGTCTTCTTCAACGCGTTCGCCGTTGATATAGACACCGCCACCTTTGAGGTCCTTTCGGGCTTGGCCCTTGGACTTGACGAGCCCGAGGTCTACAAACATCTGAGGCAGGTCGGGAACATCTCCGGGTGCGTAACGGAAGGTCGGGGCGGACTCCAGAGCGGATCTGAGAGTGACCGGATCAATGGCCTTGAGATCACCCTTGCCGAACAATGCTTCGGTGGCTGCCAGGACGCGATCCAGCTCCATCTGGCCGTGAATCATGCGAGTGACTTCTTCGGCCAGTTTCTTCTGGGAGGCCCGCTGGTGCGGTGCTTCTTCAAGCTGCTTTTCCATTTCCGCGATTTCGTCTTGGTCAAGGAAAGTGAAGATCTTGAGGAATTTGATGACATCGGCATCGTCAGTGTTCACGAAGTATTGGTAGAAGGCATATGGTGAGGTCAGATCTGCGTTCATGTAGACCGCATTGCCTTCGGATTTGCCGAACTTCTTGCCGGACGCCGTGGTAATCAGGGGGAAAGTCAATGCAAAGACCTCGGCCTGTTCGCCTTCGTGGGCAGAACGGCGACGAGTGAATTCACACCCTGCGGTAATGTTGCCCCATTGGTCACCTCCACCGATCTGCAACTTACAGTTGCGGGTCTTGAAGAGATGATAAAAGTCGTAGCTCTGGAGGATCATGTATGAGAATTCGGTGTAGGAAATACCGGTTTCTTCACGGCCGATGCGGCCTTTGACCGATTCTTTCTGCAACATCCAGTTGATGGTGAAGTGTTTGCCCACGTCACGCAACAGCTCGATGGCGGTCATGTCCTTGGTCCAGTCATAGTTGTTGACGATGTCCGGGCGATCACCGGTGTTGCGCTCTACAAAGCGGCGGACTTGGCCTTTGATTTTTTCAAGGCGCTCTTCCATGATGTCGGTGTTGGACAGTTCTCGTTCTTTATCCTTGCCGGATGGGTCGCCGATGCGGCCTGTGGCTCCACCCATGAGGTAGAGTGGATTGTGGCCTGCTCGTTTCATGCGCACGAGGCAGAGCAGGGGCACGAGATTACCAATATGCAGGGATTCCGCGGTGGGGTCGAAGCCGCAATACATGGAGGCTCCGGGGGTAGCAAGATATTCACGTACCTTGTCTTCGTCGGATACCTGATTGATAAGCCCTCGCCACTTTAATTCGTCGAAAATATTCACTTTTATCCCCATTATTGCCGTACGTTTATGCTGTGTTACGGTCTGTCATTTTGCTTGAACGTAGTTATGGAAACCGCGTTGCCGGTTGTATCCTCTATGTCAAAAATCGCGCCTTGTAAAATCCCGGGTCCTGCAGCGGCTTCAAGCTGTCTGGGCAACCCGGTCAGGTATCTGTCCAGTATGATTTCAGGTTTCATGCCAAGACAGGAATTGACGGCTCCACACATACCCAGATCCGTTAGATATGCTGTGCCACCTGGAAGAACTTTTGCGTCATTGGTTTGAACATGTGTGTGAGTACCGACTACAGCTGATACCTTGCCTTCCAGAAAATATCCCATGGCTATTTTTTCACCTGTGGCCTCGGCATGGAAGTCAACGAGCTGAACCGGGATATCAGCGGGCAATGCGTCGAGAGCTGATTCCATGGCTGCGAACGGACAGTCTATGGGCGGCATGAAGGTGCGTCCAATGACATTGAATACGGCTACGGGAGGAAGCCCCTTTTTTTCGAAGATACGCAATCCGGTTCCGGGAAGGTGGTCCGCGTAGTTGAGCGGTCGTAAAATTCTTTTGTCCGAATCGAGCATGGAGTACAGGTCCTTGTACTTCCATATGTGATTGCCGCCAGTGATTCCATCAACCCCGGCTTTAAAAAAATCTTTGGCGTGTTTGGCCTTGAGGCCATAGCCACCACTGGCGTTTTCACCGTTGGCAAAAACAAGGTCGATAGACTCCTGTTCCCTGATGCGGGCAAGGCTGTCCTTGATCGCCTTGCGACCGGGAATGCCAACGATATCGCCGAGAAACAGAATACGCATGATACTCCTGTGAATAATAGGCCGTCAAAAAACGGCGGATGTGGAAGAGAATAGGGTGGACCGGTCGGCGCTGATTATAAGCGTTGGAAGACCGTGGGCGCTACCTGTCTGATGGGCAGCGTCAAGCCTGACAGGCTCTCTGAGTGTCCGATGAAAAGATATCCGCCCGACTTCAGGTTGTTGCAGAATTTAGCGAACAGCGTGGCTTGGGTAGCCCTATCAAAGTAGATAACCACGTTGCGGCAGAAAATGATATCCTGATGGTTGGGGAGTTTGAAATCTTCCATGAAGTTGAGCCGTTGGAATGAAACTTTGTTGCGGAGGCTCGCATCCATCTTGACCAGTTTCTTGTCCTTTGACTTGAGCATGTACTTTTTTTTGTACTGCATGGGGACGTCTTCCACCTTGTCCATGGAATAGACGGCGTTGCTGGCTTCGGACAGAATCTTTTTTGAGATATCGGTGGCAAGGACAGAAAATTTGAAACCGTGATGAGTCGTGGCCCATTCGTGGAGAACCATGCCGAGAGTGTATGGTTCTTCTCCACTGGAACAGCCGGCAGACCATATGCGCAAATCACTATTTCGGCCGATGCCCCGACTCCATAGTTCGGGCAGCACGGAGTTGTTCATGATGTCCCAATGTTTGGGCTCACGGAAAAAGTGGGTAGTGTTGGTTGTGACCACATCGATGAGGTGTGATCGTTCTTCTTCACGGCCTTTGTCGGAAAAGACGTAGTCGCAATATTCTTTGTAAGAAGACATGCCCAGAACGCGGAGACGCTTTTGAAAACGACTTTGCAGCAATACGCGTTTAGTCGGCGGCATTTTGATGCCAAATTCCGTGTGGATGAGTTCACTAAACCGTTTGAATTCGGCATCGCCCATCTGGGACTGATTGACCTGCATGGCTTTATTCATTGTCTGCCTAGTGTCGACCTCGTTTTATGGCGCGGTGTTCCGACGGACCGTCGCCCTGTTGTCTTCGTCTTTCCCGTGCGCTTGTGAGGCCCGGTTTTACCAATTCATGATGGCATCATACGACAAATGTTTTATTATGCCATGATAATTTGCACCAATGTCATGGGAGGCATCAATGTATTCGTATAATGTAAGTACACCCGGATTTCATGTGAAATCCGGGTGTACATTGAATCATGCTATTTGGCGTAGCCGACAGCCCGTTTTTCTCGAATGACTGTCACCCGGATCTGGCCGGGGTAGGTCATGTTGTTTTCGATCTTTTCGGCAATATCTTTACAGAGAACATATGTGTTCTCGTCGCCGACCTTTTCCGAATCAACCATGACGCGAATTTCACGTCCGGCCTGAATTGCGTACGCTTTTTGCACGCCTTCGAATCCGGTAGCCAGTCCTTCCAATTCTTCAAGGCGCTTGACGTAGTTTTCAAGCAGTTCCTTACGTGCACCAGGCCGTGCGCCAGACAGTGAGTCCGCAGCCTGAACCAGATTGGCTAGAATGGACATGGGCGGTGTGTCTTCGTGGTGAGCAGCGATGGAGTGAATGATTTCTTTGGATTCACCGTGCTTTTTGGCCAAATCCGCACCGATGATGGCGTGGGGGCCTTCGATTTCGTGGTCCACGGCCTTACCAATATCGTGCAGCAGACCTGCGCGTTTGGCTTCTTTTTCGTTGAGTCCCAGTTCGGCAGCCATGACACCACACAGGAAGGCGACTTCCATAGAGTGCTGGAGCACGTTCTGGGAGAAACTTGTGCGGTAATGCAGGCGGCCCAGAAGGTTGATGACCTCTGGGTGGATGCCGTGAACACCAACGTCAAAGGTGGCCTGTTCGCCAATTTCCTTGAGCTTGGTGTCCATCTCACTTTCAACTTTGCGCACTATTTCTTCAATGCGGGCGGGGTGAATGCGCCCATCGTGGATGAGACGTTCCAAAGCCTGCTTGGCAACTTCGCGTTTGAGCGGGCTGAACGCAGACAGAACCACGGTTTCCGGTGTGTCGTCGATTATCAGGTCAACGCCGGTTGCAGCTTCCAGAGCACGGATGTTGCGACCTTCGCGTCCAATGATGCGGCCTTTCATATCTTCGGAGGGCAGAGCGACAGCGGTGACAGTTTGTTCACCTGCGTAATCGCCCGCATAGCGTTGCAAGGCCAGGGAAAGGACTTCTTTGGCCTTCTTGCTGGCTGTCTCTTTGGCTTCCATCTCAATATTGCGAATCATTTTAGCGGCTTCATGACGAGTACGCGATTCGATTTCACTCAGGAGATTTTCTTTTGCCTCTTCGACAGTCAGGCCGGAAATTTCCTGAAGCTTGCGTTCATGTTCATCCGCTTTGTGTTCCAGGTCTTCCTCAAGCTCGCCCAACTGCTTTTCCTGTTTGATGAGCTGCTTTTCCAGCTCTATGGCTTGGGCTTCTTTATCAGCGACTTTTTCTCGCTTTGTATCCAGGCGCTCCTCTTTGGAGTGGAGCCTTCTTTCTTCGTTTTTGAGTTGGCTTTCGCGGTCTTTGAATTCCCGTTCCAGCTCTTTTTTCTGGGTATAAATTTCATCCTGAGCCTGGAGGCGGGTTTCCTTTTTCAAGGCCTCGCTCTCCTTCCTGGCTTCTGAGATTATGCGCTCGGCCAGGCCCCTGGAGTCTGAAACCTGCTTGTCGGATATATATTTGAAGAGGATGAAGCCGGCTCCAAGACCGACAGCTATCCCTCCACCGACCATGGCGATTTCGGTTAACATGGGGTTACTCCTTCTATTATATGTTGACAGACTTGGGCGGTCTGTTGACGCCGTAATGTACCTGAAGAGTACGAGAAAAGGTACTCTTTATGCGAAGAGAAGAGGGGAAGGGGTGGATTGGACGGAAGGGTAGTGTAAATATATTACCGTCTGAAAATGCCGATCTTTGTCGGTCAGACAGTTTTATTAATCCCCAGGGTGCCGTGTTGTCTGTTTGTTTTGAACCTGGCATTTCCAGGTGGGCATGACTCGTGAACCTTTAGGCTTCCCGGCTAAACCGGGCTTGCTCACCAACTCACTGGCGTCGTCGCCCTTTTACAGAGTATTGGCTCAATAACACTCCAAACAATCACGCACGCCCCAGGGGTAATTCCTTTCCGACCTCGGTCCTGCCCAATTATCGGCACAGGATCTATGAGGTCTTTTCCAAAATCTCTCCAATCTTCTCTTCCAGTCGCTGCAGTTTATCTGTGGCGACCAGATAGTCGTCCGCCAAGCTGAGGAGCAGATAGGTCAGCAGTTTTTCCTTGCTGATATCACCGGCTCCGGCAACAAGCTCCTTGTGCTTGTTGTCAATGAACGCCTGAGCGGCCTCAATGCGGGGGTTATCCGCATCTGTCTTGAAGGATATTTCGAGTCCCAGCAGAGTCAACGTGTATCGTGGCATCGTAACGCACTATTATTCCAGCTCGTTCTGAATCTTATCGAGCAAGATGTCGATGCGAGATTCGATGTCGTGACGCGTTTGTCTCTCGGTCTCGACTTCCTCCCTCAAGCGCTGGTTATCTTCTTTTAATTCGTTGATCTTGTTCAACAATTTACTGAATCTTTCTTCAAGTTGGGCAACAAGTTCCATATAATATATCTAGTCCTTTTTTTTTAACAAATCAAGACTTCTTGAGTCTGCGTTTTATGTTTACCTGCTTGCCTCGAGCCACGGCTCCCTGACCTTCCGGCACGTCTTTCGTGATAGTCGATCCGGCCCCTACAAGGGCATCCTTTCCGATGGTGACCGGGGCCACTAAAGCGGTGTTGGAACCGATGAACGCGCCTTCGCCGATGGTGGTGACGAATTTGTTCTTGCCATCGTAGTTGCAAGTGATGGTTCCGGCTCCGATGTTGGACCCGGCTCCAACGTCGGCATCTCCCAAGTATGTCAGGTGGTTGGCTTTAGCTCCTTCGCCGAGCGTTGCCTTTTTCATTTCCACGAAATTGCCGACGCGGGCGTCCTTTTTCATGACAGCACCGGGGCGCAACCGTGCATACGGTCCTACCCAGCATTTTTCGCCAACTGTCGCATTTTCGATGTGATTGAATTGGCGCACATCGCATCCGCCTTCGAAGGTCGAGTCGAGGATGTAGTTGTATGAACCAAGCCGTGCTCCGGCTTTGACCGTGGATTTACCGTAAATTTCGCAGTGACCGAATATTTCGGCGCCCGGTTCAACTTCGACTTTGGGGCCGAGGATGACGGTATCAGGGTTGTGAATGAGCACACCGGAATCCAGTTTTTCATCCACGATCTGGCGGCGCAAGGTGTTTTCGGCGGTGATGAGTTCTCGTGGGGAGTTGATGCCCATGAGGCTGATATCGTCGCCGCACTGCACTCCGTCGATGGTTAACCCTTCGCTTACGGCCAATTCAACGATATCGGTGATGTAGTACTCACCCGATTTGTTTTCATTTTTCAATTTTGAAAGTAATGGCCCAATGGTGTCCATTTTGAGCAGGTAGACCCCAGCATTGACTTCACCCGTAACCGGGCCGTGGACGTTCAGGTCATAATCCTTGGCTTCCACGATGGCCGTAATTCTGCGTTCAGGATCACGCACAACGCGACCAAAAGCGCCGGTGTCGCGGGGGGTGATGGTCATGAAGGCGAGGTCGCAGCAACCGACTACATTGGTAATTCTGTGCAGTGCTTCAACTGTGACCAGTGGGGTGTCGCCATTGATAACGAGACAATGGGTTGCTCCAGTTTTTTCTACGGCATCCCATGATACTTGGAGTGCGTGGCCAGTACCAAGTTGTTCATCCTGCGTGATGAATTGGTCGGCTTTGTCCGGGAAGGCGGTTTCCACGCCTTCTGCATCATGTCCGACCACGGTCAGGATGTTTTCCTGCATGATCGGTTTGAGCGCGGCATAAACATAGTAAAGCATCGGCTCGTTCAAAAGCGTCTGCAACACTTTTGCCTTGGCGGAATGCATACGTGTTCCCTTGCCTGCGGCCAGGACCAGGGCGGTGATTTTTGTATCAGGCATTATATTCTCCGTGTCTTTTGTTTTAGGCACGATCAATCTCAGTGCAATCAGTCGGAGGATAATTTACCTGCTAGAAGTGAAAAGGACAAGGACCGTTTGTGAAATCCCGTTAGGATACAGAGTGTAGAGAATCTTAAATCGAAGTTATCCGATTTTTTGAATATGAATTGAGAGAGAAAAACCATTGGGTATAGCCCCGCGAAGCGGCACCAAAAAGTTTGGGAGATTATCAAGAATTCTTCTCAAAAGGCCCTTGAGCTACCGGAGGCATTTCTAATACGCCAATCGGCCCAGTGATTTCATGATAAGCGTGCAACCCATGGCGAACATACCCGTTAATCCCATGCCGCAGGAGAACCCAGCCAGCAGAACCGGCGCGTAATGCCGCCATTGCTTGCCGTATTTCTTCAGGAAATAGAATCGACCGAGCAATGCGCCGATTACCTCCAGCAACATGCCATGCGGCGTTGATTGTCCCAGACCACGCACCACTCCATAGACGAGTAGTACGGGTAATCCGAGCACGTTCAGCACCGAATACATGATCAGCCCCAGCCCGAGACCTGACAGTACAATGGGACCGGACAACGCCTCGAAGAAGAGTGAGTTGCCTTCAAGTGTTGAGGTTTGCATCAGCAAGGTATTCAATGCCTGCAAATGCCATAATTCCTGGGCAAACGGATATTCCGGGGACGGAATGGGTGCCAACTGCCACAGGAATTGCGAGAACAGCAGCGACGATACCATGACGATGGGGAAGACGATGATTTCCGCCTTGATGATGCCGCGTAGGCTTGTTCCGGTCAGTTCGATCTGCCGGAATTGGACCGTGGCCTCTCCATAGTTGTGAATGGGAATGGGCGCGTACCAGATTTCAAGACCTTGATAGCCGAAGAATTTGGCGCCGGCGATGAATGAGAATTCTCGAACCATGGGCAGTGCGATGAACTGACCGGCTACACCTTCCATTCGGGCTGTGATGTACGAGATTATCGGCGTGTAGATGAAGCCGTACAGCACGAAGAAAATCCATGGGAATGATGGCACCAGCCAAACGCAGAACGCGATGTAACAGAGTGTTGAAAAAACATAGATGCCGATGGATACCCAGAAGTTGATGTCACCACGGCCTTCAGGTGGATTGAACAGGGCCGAGAAATCCAGTCCTTTACCATCCGTATTTCGGAAAGATTTGACCACATAATAGATACCCACCGCGCCGATGGCCAGGCCCAGTCCGATACCGAAGCTCATGTAAAAATCAAAGTTGTTGGCGAACACTGTCTCAACGGTTGCCATACCCGGATGCCAGCGGTGCAGGACTCCATGGGAATACAGGATCGGGTTGGCGATGATGGTAATGATCAGACCAACCAGCCCGCCTATGACCGCCCAGAATGGCAGGACCATGCCGATAAACACTAGCCCCAGATCGAACTGTATACCTGTTGCCACTGCGGGCAAAAGGTCTTCAGTGTGCATGGTCAACTCAATCCACGGAATGGGAATCAGTCGGATTGGTTCACTGAACAGTAGTCCTGATAGTGCTGGCAACAATACATAGAAAAATCCAAACGCCAGTCCGATGACTCCGCCGATGGAGAACACCCGCCATTTCCAGCCGGTTTTTTTATCCTCGGTGGATTCGGCCAGTGCCATGGTACCCAATGCGCCAACCGGGGCCATGGGGAAGGGCAGTTTTTCCACATCCGAAGTGATGCGATACAGAGAATATCCCAGCCCGAAGTGGTCGATGCGCTGCACCAGTTGTGCGCCCACCAGCAGCATGATTGGTACCAGCCAGTCCGGGTGCATGAATGTGCGTTCTAGATATGATCCTGACCCAAGAGCCGGGGCTATCCAGTGTGGAATGAATTCGGTCAGTCCCAACATTCTCGCCGCGTCCGACTGCACGAGGTACTGGTTCCATAGCAGTCCTTGGAACGGCGAAGCCAATGCCGCGCCAGCCATATAATAAAGAAGGAAAATTTCTTGCTGTTTTAGGTGGGTGTATGAGCGTTTTGCAATCTCTGCAAAGAGGATGATCGTTACCCAGCGGGCTGCAGGACCGATGCCCTGACCAATGACGAGTTGCAAATACATAGACCCCGGCATCATCAGGAATCCTATGAAAATGGCACCAACTATCGTCTTCCAATCAAACCCCTCCTCGAACTTGTCGGGGGGCTTCATTAAGTCACGATACTCTTTCAGTTCTTTGTCGTCATACATCCAAGATGCCTCCGGCCCCCCCTCATCCCTCTATTTTCCTGAACTTTATATCGCGCCTTTGGCGAAATTTGGTTGAGGCGGGGAGCCGTGCTTTATATCGTTTAAGTAATCTTTATCTTATTTATTACATCTGCGCGAAATCGTACACGGGCTTCTTAAGGCCCTCGGCCTTAAGCCGCCAGAGGCGAAATCACCTATCAAATCCGCCGACAGGCGGTCTTACCTTTCCTCATTCCCGCCACTACAACGGGAATACATTATAACTTTGTTCGTTGAACAATCCGATCATGGCCCAGAAGCCACCCATCAGGAAATCGCCGAGTATGAGTCCTATGAACAGGAAACGGACTCGATTGAACAGACTGGTCCCGCCGTAATGCAAAACTAGATGGTTACACATCCAGCCGAGGAAGAATGGGAACCAGAGTATCTTCATGCCAGCCGAATAAGCGGCCAAGTAGCCGAGCGGATGCAACGGCCACCATGGGAATTTATAATAGCAGAAAATCAAAAGGAACATGGCGAGCGCGCCAAAGCCTGCATAGGTGATGAGCCATTCGTTGGGACCGGTGGGTTGATCCACGAGCCGTTGTGCATTTTCGTAGTTGGCGAGCACGGTCTGAGTGGCCCAATCGAGATTGAGTTCTCGTAGGCCGTATTTGTAGCCGAGATAGAGCATGGTCACGAACGCGGTGACGAGTGCGAGCACCAGAGACAGACCGATGGCAACAAGTACGAGATTACGCTTGGGGGTTTCCTGCCGGATTTTGGAACCGTGGAAGAGCGTGGGCGCAATGGCTTCACGTACATCGAGGAACAGGACTTTTTGCATGACAGCGGTGGCAGCCACACCCACGGAACCGAAAAAGCCGGTGCCGAACAGTCCCATAAGACCATCAGATGGCGCGGCAGTGAGTGTGAAATATGGCAGTCCACCCTGACAGACCAGACGGCTGGTTACCAGTGTGACGATAAGAAATGCGCAGGGTAGGAGTACAGCGGCCAGAAGCGGGAGGCCGAACCACCAGCCCCAGGCCATGAGAAAAATCATGCCGATGAAGAGCCCCCATAGCGGCCATGTGGGTGGTCCCCATTCATCGGGGATTGTGTCGAATTTGCCTTTTCCGTCCAGTTCAGAGCTGTGGCAGGTTGGGCGGAGGAAGCAAATGAAGGTTTCCTTGAGATGATGCCGAGCCAGCCAGATGAGGAAGATGAAGAAGATGGCGTATGCGCCGATGACCTGTGCACCTTCGGGACGGGCAAGGTCTGGGCCGAAGGTGGTTCCGAGTGCGGCTTCGGGGAGCTGCCACCCGAGGATATAAAGCAAACCGAAAAGCAGTCCGGCCATGAGATGAAACACCCACATGGAAAAGGATATCTGTCGGGTTGTCAGGAAGGCGAATCCGATAAACGCCGGGATGATGTAAAGTTTGAGCTTATAGAAACCGGAAAAGAGACCGAATTTGGGGAAATATGACCCGGCCAGAATGAGTGTCGGTATCTGCGGGACGGATGGATAATAGAATTGCAGCCCGTTGATGAGGTGCAACGCTCCGGCCATGGTCAGTCCGATGAGCAGATAGTTGTTGGACCACCATGAAATGAATTGTTTCTGGTCCAACGCGTCTCCCATGATCATGGGGACGCTCACCATTGGGAAATGGACCCGTTCGTTGACAACCCATTGGCGGCCGAAAAGGGTCATGAGGCAGATCATGACAAAGAAGGAGCCGAGAATGAACAGTGACCAGACAAACAAGGTGGGTAACCAGACGCCCCACGGGATGGCTGACAGAACTGCGGTGACACCCATTTCGTTGCCGCCATCCAGCCCTTCGAAGAACAGGCTGACGGCATCGGCTGATTGCGGAAACCATGATTGGGGAAGAAGCGGTGTCAGGACTTCGGTCCAACGATAGGCATCCTTGGCGAATCGTTCCGGAGCTGTGATGTTGATGAAGAATGTTTCGGTGAGACCGGCAAAGCCGATAGCCGTGAACAGGACCATCATTAGCCATATAACGAGCAGTTCAACCCCGGAAAAGAATGGGGGACGTTTGCTGAGTCTGGAGGAAAAGGCATCGAACACGAACAGCCATGTCACGATGAAGAATGGGGCCATAGGGAAATGTCCGCCACCCATTGGCGTGTTGTGCAGAACCGTGTTGTTCAGCGGCGTGAAAATGCACAAGGTCAGGCCAAGG
The DNA here is from genome assembly GCF_027923765.1 of Pseudodesulfovibrio nedwellii. NCBI lineage: Bacteria > Pseudomonadati > Thermodesulfobacteriota > Desulfovibrionia > Desulfovibrionales > Desulfovibrionaceae > Pseudodesulfovibrio > Pseudodesulfovibrio nedwellii. The sequence goes on from NZ_AP026709.1 coordinate 2,903,620, forward strand.
AGCAGGCCGGTCAGAAGCGCGCGGAGGCGGAGTCTTCCGTTCATGCTGCCCCCTCTTTGTCGTTCAGTTCTTTTGCAATGGTTCGGTTCATGTCTTTAGCGTAACTGTCCACGGCTTGGTCATCCAGAGAACGCCATGCCAGCAGTTGTTTGCGGAGGTCATTGAGGAAGTTCCTGTTTAGATTTTCCCATGCTTTGTGTTCGCCTGCCTCACGGTGGAGGATGACTTTGATCTGCCGGAATCCGGTGTAGAGATCAGACGGGCAGAACACGAGTTTTACTTTTTGGCGCACACCAAAATCGAATGGGGCAAGCCAGACGCGCAGGTCCATGGAAAAGCAGAGATCGTCGGGTATGGGGATATTCTCGGACAGCCCGCTGACTAGGCCTGTGTTTGTTTCGACCTGTTCGAGGTCCAGGAAGTTGCATTGCATGTCATCGGTGCAGAACGCGCCGTGTGAGACATCGTGATGAGCCATGTAATACTCGTGCAGGAATCCACCTGCGGAGTTGATTTCACGGAGTTTGATAAGGAAAGGCAGAATTACAACTAGTTCATTGCCTTCGGCTTTGGGCATGCTCCATGATTTGTTCACGTCCGGGATGGCGATATTGGCTGCGACTTTGGCCGGATAAATGGCTGAGATAAGCACCACGCCGATGACCAGAATCATGGCGGCTACACCGGCGGTTGAAGAATAGTTGGCGGTCATGCCAGCCCAGAGGGGGGTCCCGGCAAGGAATGCCGAAGATATCTGGGCCAGAAGATAGCCGACCACCACGGAAATGACAGCAAAGGCGAGTGCTTCTGCAATGAACAGGAAGGCTACGTGCGGAGGAGCCAGTCCGACCGACGTATAGACTGCGATTTCAGGTTTGCGCTCATAGACTGAGCCGATCATGGTGTTGAGTACGATCAATATGGAGATGCCGAGGGGGATCAGGATGTTGGCCATGCCTGAATAGTTGACGGCGTCGGATGCGAAATAGAGCGAGGTGCCGTTCGGACCGCCCCGGAACAGGAGCATGCCGAACCGGTCTCCCATGTCGTCGGTTTGAGCAAGAGTGGCGTTGTCCGGTTTGACGGCGATCCCTTTGAGCCTGCCAGCCCTGAGGGACAGCAGCATCTCGGCAGGCATGAGTATGGTTTCCGAACCGGGGATGTGTTGGTAGCGGGATTCGGTGGTGACCACATCTTCGCCGTTTTCAATGGCTTCAGCCTCAACTTCGGATAGTTGAGTGGCGGCCTGATTGGGGAAGATGATGGGCGTTATGGGTTCGCCGTCGAGGTCCGGGTGATCGTTTAGCCCTTCATCGCTGAAAACGCCGACAAGGGTGATCTTGGTGCCCCATGTTGTGAGCGTATTGCGTTCGGGGTCGAGCGGGTCTGCTCCCAGCTGGTTCGCCATGCGTTCGGACAGCATGACGACATTACGTTCGCCTTCCTTGAACCAGCGGCCTTTGATCAGAATGCGATCAAGTCCACTGACCTGTGGTTCGAGGTAGGAAAGACCGACCAGCCCACGAGCCTGTGCGGTTTTGTCGCCAAAGGAGATAGGGATGAGCGGTGCGCGGGATTTGTCTGCCGTGAAACCTGTGTCATACCATGCACGGGGAGCGACAACGCCCTTTCCGGCAAAGGCTGTTTCCACCACAGACAAGGCTTCTGCGGGGACATCTTGCCAGTTGAGATATTTGAGCATCAGGCCGGAGTAGGAGGCCTTGTCGCTGAACTGTGCCCACCCTGCCTGTCGCACGGATTTGACCGTGGTGAAGTTCATGATGGTGAAGGTAAGGATAACCAGTGTGGCAAAGGTCAGGAACGTGCGTACCGGACGGCGTTTCAGGTTGCCCACACCGAGCACAAAGGCCGCACCGAATGCAGCGGCAGGGCTGATTCCAGTCAGCTTGATATGGGCTGATCGTTTCTGGAGTTCCACCATTTCACGCTCGAATCGAAAGAATATGATGAGCGACACCAAAAGAGATAGCGCGAGAATGAAGAACGCGAGTATGACCACCATTGGTGAATAGGTCAGTTGGAAAGCGGGATGAACGAAATAGACTACGCCGATGATCAGCGTCAGGAACCCGAGGAAGGCGACAATTCGCTTCTTGATATCCACGAATGAGAAGAAGAGTCGTTCCATGCAATAGGCGAACGGCACGAACAGGGCCACATAGAAGAGTACGCCGATGAGTACGTCTTTCTGGGTCTTATCCACATCGTTATACACTCGGCTTGCCTTGGATAGGGAGGCTCGCGCTGCTTCAACAAATTTATCCCATTGTTTTTCGGCCTTGAATTTTCTGGCCTGAGCCAGTTCGTCATCGCCCTGTCGGCGTAGGTCTCGGATACGTTCGTTGATGATGCCTTTTTGTTCCAGATTGTCGATGCGCGGACCGATCAGTCCCCACATGTCTATGGCCGCCTGAAATTCCGTCATGGGTATCACCGGCCACTGACGGGCAATGAAGCCGAGTCCCTGTGGATGGTTCTTATCCGTGTTCAGAAGTAGGACCTTTTTATCCAGTACAGTGTCGGACAGCGTAAGTTTGATGGGTGTGTCCGGCTCAAGAAACAATGTGCCCAATGTGGATTTTCGTGTGTCCATGCGGCTGTACCAATAACTGACCGGCGGGGCCTCGGTGCGGCCGTCAATAAGTGTAGGCCGATAGAGGAACTTGAACGTTCGTGGGTCGAACATGTTAAACAGCGTGGTCTGAGTGCAACCAAAAAGGATGAGATCTGTTGCCTGTACGGTTCGTTTTAGTTTGATGCGATATGCCGATTTGCCGGTTTTGGGCTTATCGATGGCCCAATCGGCCAGACCGGTCAGTTCATTGAATTTGAACGCTTCGATGACGGCCTTGTGGTAACTGACTTTTTTATTGGCGAGGCCGGGGATGCGGAAATTCCCTTGCGTGTCGACCATGCCGTAGTTGCGGGTTTGCCATTGGAAGGCGAGCACAACCATGCCTGTTCCGGGCCGATCCGGGAATATTTCACCTTTTCTGAGGAGATTGGCGCGCCCCTCAATGGTGACGAAACGGTCTTTGTTCCGTTTGCCTGCATCGGCTATTGGCTCATTGGCCAGAGCGTCGAGCAGGGATGTCACAAGTGTGGTCTGTTGAGCCAGAAAATCGAAATCAACACGGTCAACCGTGTCGTAGGGCGTACCCCAGACGGGACGGACATCGTGCACTGTCGCCAGAGTTAGTCCGGGGAATCCGGCCAGAGCCATGGGCTCACCGCCCAGTTCCGGGGTGTCGGGCAGGTAACTTTGCCATGCGCGTTTTCCCGGACGCAGGGTGTCGCTGAAAAGTTTTGCGATATCGCTGTTTGTTGCTTCAAGTCCTTTGACGGTCTCTTTCATGACCGTGTCCAGAGGGCGGAAAAATGCAGTGCGGTTGATTGACGGCTTGAGGTCGATAAGCCATCCCTTATCAAATCCGCCAACACCGTTGCCGTGACTGGATAGAAAGAGTGAAACATGGGCTGCGATTAGTGATTCACCAATAGTCTCACGCAGCGTTAGGGCAGAGGCGACGTCTTTGAGTTGGCCCGTAATATCTTCAAGGATGGAGGTTTCATGAACTGTGGCCGGTTGGATGAAGGCATTCAGTGCCGTGCGTTCCATGTTGGAGAGCGGGAAATCGGCAGTATTGGAATTGATCCAGTTGAGCCGTTTTAACGCCATGCGTTCACCGGCCAGATGTTTGATACGCTTCTGGTGATTTTCTTCTGTTTCTACTTCGTCAGTTTTTTGTCGGGCAAGCAGTCGTAGTCGCATCAACTCTTTGGTGATGTCGTCTTCCTGATTGCGGACCACGGCTTTGAAAGCTGCCTTGAGCAGGAAACGATCATCCTTATTTGCCAGATTTGCTTCGGAGAGAGGAACGCCGCTGCCGAGCAGTTGTAAGGTGCGATCTGTGTCGTGAACCAGTTTTTCAAGCGATTCTTTGCGTTTGATAAGATGTTCTTTTTCGGTAGCCAGCGCCCAAGTGAATTCACGCATGCCAGCTTGAGCCGAGGCCTTACCTGCAGTGGCGACCAGGAGAACGGAGCGTTTGGGTGTATTCTTTGCGAATCCTTCGGCCGTATCCATGAGTGTGGCGATTGAGGATGCTTCGTCAGCCCCCGGCGCATGGCCGTCCACCAATGCGGTGGAGTCATAGAATGTCTCGATGATGACCGTTTGTTTGGAAAGTTCGGGGTCGCTGCCTTGAATACGGCAATAAATCGTGTCAGCTGAGACATTGCGCCATGCCGCTTTTGCCGTGAGCCGTGTGGTGCCGAGGTGTTTGGGACTTTTTTTGGTGAATCCGGCACCGAACAGAGATTCGGCTTTCTCGCGGGAGAGCCAGAACGTTGGAAAATCTATTGGGGTCTGTTCGAACTTGTATTCGAACAAAGGTTTAGGCGCACGTCCTCCATCTCCTCCGCGTCCGATGAATACCAGTCCTCGTGCGCCGAGCATAGCCGCATTGTTCCAGTTCTTGCCGGAATCCATGTCCATGAGAACGATGGAACCTTCTACACTCAGTCCGTTGAAATCAGAGACTCGGCCTTGTTTTACGTAGATGAGCGGGCCGCTGATGCCGGGAGGTGTGACGGCTCCGGGAGACAGCGCATTGATCTGTAACTGTCTGAGGTCTACTGTCTGTCCTGAGTTTTCAAAGGTCAGACGTGCTCCCATTTTAATAGGAACAGGGATGTGGAATGATTGCCGTCCCACTGTTGCGTCGGGCAAGAGTTTTTTGAATTCGGCTTCCACCATATCCGCGGCTTTGGCTGCGCCGGTGGTTCCGAGAGATCGGTCTTCAAGGTTGGTGAGTTGGCGCAGAAAATCTACGCCATTGGCACGGGCCGGGAGGGTTATCGCCACAATCATGGCGATACAGAGCAGGAGACGCAGTCCGAAACGCGTCATGGGTTACGCCCTTTCCTCGCCGTTTGTTCGGCCTGCGAGTTTGTCGCCGATACCGCCGACGGTGATGTCCAGTTCTTCACGTTTTTCTACACGATCCACTTGACCGTCACGCACCCAGATTACACGATCCGAGACATTGAGCATTTTATAATCATGGGTGGCGGAGATGATGGTCACACCGCGTTCCACCGAGAGCATCTGTAACAGTTCGATGATTTCTTCACCCGTGGACAAATCAAGGTTGCCGGTCGGTTCATCCGCCAAAATAATGGATGGATCATTGGCCAGCGAACGGGCGACTGCCACACGTTGCTGTTGTCCACCGGATAATTCCAGCGGCTTGTGTTGAAAACGTTTTCCCAACCCGACCAGTTTGAGCAGTTCAATACCCTTGTCTTGTGCATCGTCTGCATTCATTCCGGCAAAGGTCATGGGCAGGGTGACGTTCTCAAGCGCGGTCATGACCGGGATGAGATTGAAGGTCTGAAAAATGTAGCCGATCTTGCGGTTGCGGAGCCATGCTAATTCAAAAGCGTCCAGTTGAGAGATGTCCACTTCATCAATGAACACCTTGCCGTCCGTGGGTTTGTCCAGCCCGCCTATCATGTTGAACAGGGTGGATTTTCCCGAACCAGACGGTCCCATGATGGAGATATATTCTCCGGCGAATATTTCCAGATCCACGCCTTTGAGCGCCTGCAATTCGACTTTTCCCATGGTGAAGGTCTTTGTGACGCCGATGACGCGGACAATGGTACGTTTTTCTTCGCTCATACTATTCCTTAATGTTCTGCGCGTATCGCATTGATCGGTTCCATACGTGCCGCCAGCAGGGCTGGATACAGGACACCAAGCAGGCTCAGGAGGCAACCGGCCAGAGTGGCGATTCCTACCGAACCGAGCATGGAAAGAATGGAAAGGTCGTGAATTGCGGTGAATCCGAAGCGGATACTGTTTGTCAGCAGGGAGACAATACCCCCGAGAAATGCACCGACACTTGCTCCGGCCAGCCCTTGCATGGCTGCTTCGAGTAGAAAGATGCGCAAGATCATTGAATCCAGTGCGCCGAGGCATTTCATGACCCCGATTTCCGAGAATCGTTCGGTGACGGACATGAGTTGGGCGTTGATAATACCCACGGTACAAACCAAGAGCGAAAGGATGACGATCCATCGTTCCTTGGCGGACATGGTGACTGCACTTTGCGCTGTATCCACATCGTATCCCGCTTGGAGTAATGCTCGGGCCGCGTCTTTTCCGCCGTGTTCAAGCAGCCCTGCCGCTATATCCAGATTAACCAGCACGAAGCTCAGGAACGAAACGGCCAGCACCAGACTCGAGACCGTGATCATGGAACGGAAGAACCGAACCTTCAGGCTCTTGAAGCTGATCTCCACCGATTTGGAGAAGGGAAGCGAGATAAGGCGGTCAACCTTTCCTGCGGGAATGTTCATGCGTATCCTTCGAATTCACTGATAAATATTCAATTCCTCCCATAGTAGGCTCAACCTGCATCCATGACAAGGATAAATGGACCGCAAGGGGGTGATTTTATGGAAGAGACTGATTTTATGGGGTATCGAATCGACGATGTTTTATAGCGGAGTGGTTTGCAATGTGCGACAGACAGGTGTCGAGAAAGTCTATGGCCGCTTGATTCATGCGTTGATGATGCAGCATAACTCCGACGTTTCCTGTTTGAATGGCGTCCTCGAATTCTTTGGCGAGAGCGTCCCAGCCTTGAACAGAATTGGTTTCGTTTCGGGTGTGCAGGTCAACGTTGATGGGGATGTCCGGTAAGGTATCGGGAAGCGGAACTTTGCGCTGTTCTCCAGCAGAACGGGAGACACACGCATAGCCAAGTTCGATCAGCGCTTCTCCCGTCTGTGCGTCGAATCGGTTCCACGGTGGAGTAAACGCCGGGTAAAAAGATTCTCCCATGATTGAGTTCAATCGGTCGCGTCCTTTTTTTAGGGCCGTTCTTTTGTCAGAGGTAGGTCGTTGGTCGCCGAATTCCGAATTCTTACCCGAGGTTTGGTGGCTGCGATGCTGCCAGCCGTGTTGGTGCCAGCAGAATACAGGGCTGTCTCCGGCCCAATGTATGAGGATATCCCAACGGGCCTGCGTGAGCCATGCCGGAGTGACAGCCATGTGGAGGGGGATGCCATGCGTGATGAACAGGTCCATCATTTGATGGCAGTTATTACTGGGAACGGCCACGTCATCGGCACGAAAGAATATTTCCGTTCCGGCCGGGGCTGCGTCGAGCAAATGGCCTATTCTTTGTATGCCGTCCGTAGACGGGGTGAGCCATAGCGATGAAATATGTGTTTTGACGATCATGAGGGATCAGGACTCCACGCCTTTGATGACCACCAGTGTGAGGTCGTCCTCGCGAAAGTCCGACCCGGAGAATTCAAGTACTGCGTCACAGAGTTCTTTCATGATGGTTTGTGCGTCTTTGTCATTGTTTTTTCGAATAATTTCACGGATGCGTTCGCCGCCGAACATTTCTCCGGCGGGGCTGTGCGCTTCCCATATGCCGTCAGTACAGATGAAAATGATTTCACCTGGATCAGGCAAATCCATGGTTTTTTCGTGGAACTTCCATTCCGATTCGACTCCCAGAGGGATGTCTGCGCCTCTCAGTTCCGTGAACGTGTCGGTTGCCGGGGCATAAACCAAGGGTTGTTGATGACCTGCGTTGACCCACGTTGCGGTTTGTAATGTCGGGTCCATGACCATAAAAAACAAGGTCATGAATCGGCCTGTTTCACCGATGTCATGCGTCAGATGTTTGTTGGCCCGCGCGATGTTTTCCGTGGCCGATCCCGGCGTTGCTGCATTTTGTCGGATCACGGCCCGTCCTGCTGTCATGAGCAGGGCTGCGCCGATACCATGACCGGATACGTCGCCCACGGCAACAGCCAACTGTCCGCATGAATCCAGATCGCATTGGATGAAATCGTAAAAATCACCGCCGGTTTCGTCCGAGAAAAGACTGACACCCGCGATATCCAGTCCCGGAAAATCGGGTTGCTCGGACGGCAGGAAATGTTGCTGGACCTCCTTGGCGATGAGGAGCCCTTCGCGCATTCGGACACCTTCACGCAGTGCGCCGATCATGGCGTTTGTATGCCCGGCGATAACGCCGAGTTCATCCGAAGTGGTCACGGGGACGCGGCGGGTCAGATCGCCTTGTGCTATGTTTTCAAGGACCATGGTTTCTGTGTTGAATAGGAGCCGAAGATTTTTGGTATAGGAAAAAATCAGGTTGACCACCATGATGAGCAGAAAAGCCATGATGAAGATGATTTCAAGCAGGACCGAGCGGTTCAGGAAGCCCACGGCCGACATGGTCAGTTCCTGATTCGCCAGCCATTGTACATCACGGATGATGACCAACAAAAGAATGGAAGTAATCAGACAGATGGTCAGGGTGGCTACAAAGGAAAATTTGCGTGTCATGGGTGTCAGTTTGCGCGGCGGATCGTATTCGGCCTGCCCTGTTAGGGCTGTGTTGATAACCGTACGTTCTCGCTCAAGGCCGAGGTCCAGTCCGGCAAAAAAGCCGATGGTGAAAATGCCTAGAGCCAGTTTAAGTCCACTTTGTAGGATCGGAAAGCTGTAGCCGAATTGCAGGATAAGGGCGGCCATCAATCCCGCGCCAAGAAACAGGAGCAAGTCCATCCGAAATTGTAGAAAGGCCTGCCGGATTTGTGGGGCGGTTTCGACCAGTTTTTTTTGGATGAATTCGCGGACAAGATAGGCTGTTGCCATGGGGACAAGAATGACCAAACCAAGCTCCCAGACCGGGAGCCGTATCATGAAAGGTCAGACCCGGCCGCCGTATATGGCCCCGCCAAGCACGGCGAGCAGGTAATAGGCCAGAGGCCGGATGGCGGACATTGTCGTTCCCTTCTGCATTCGAACCGATCCCTTTTTTGTCTTCTATACCTTTGCCAAGAGGCACGATCTTGTTTAATCATAGGTCAGTGTCCACCTCGTGGACAAGTCTTAATTCTGAAAAAGGCAGTGTCGAACCGATGAAAAAAAAGTGTACGATTATTTTGGCGGCAATGGTTTGCTCCGTACTGTTCTTTGGAACAATGGCTTTGGCCGGAGATGATTTTCCTACATCCCTTGCGGGTTTTTCGTTGGGGGATGATGTCAAAAGTTATTCTGATTATTGTCATTTGGAGAAGGCTGTTCCTGGTTCGGATGCTCCGTTTTTGAGCGAAGCTATTATCAAGTCTGACGTTCTGCCCGGCGTTAGGGGTGGAAGTTTGATCTTTGGCAACTGTAACCACAAGAATGAACTTGTTGGTATCAAGTTGAAATTTCATGATCGTGGCAAAGGACTTTTTGACAAACTGTACAAACGGTATGAGAAGAAATTTGGTGAGCCTGACAATTACGTGGGTGATGCCTTCAAGAACGTCATAGCCTGGCAGTGGGTGTTCAAGAATGACAGCAAGGAAGAAGTTGCTCTGGTGCTTATGTGGAGTCGCAGCCAGCAGATGCGCCCTGGTGTTTCTATTAAGCTGACGCATAAAACTCGCGTGAAGCAGGAACTAGATTGTTATCTGGCGATGGATGAAGATAAAAAGATGAATGAAAAGAGAAGTCGGATCAAGTCTCTGGATCAATATATTCCCCGCTAGGCATGGCTGAATATCTTTGGAATGGCCTTGGTGTTGTTGCACCTGACGCATGGGAACCTGCCGCTATCGAGCGGGATGGGTTGACTCTTGCCGAGGGTGGGCAGCCAGTATGCGAACTCAAGTGGAACCGCATTCGCGGTTCCTTTTCTTTTGAAAAGCATATCAAGAAGCTCACTAAGGGCCACAAAGGAGCGGCCATAAGCGGTGTTGCCGATGAAGAGACGCCTCCCGCTTGGAATGATGCCTTGAAAATATTGGCTGAATCCGGTCTTCGTTCCCGGAGTTTTATTTGGCAGGCTTCCGGTGTGCGTGGCATTGGTGCAACCTTGTATAATCCCGGTACCGGACTGGCCGCGCTGGTGCAGTTTTTTATTCGTGCCGAGTCCGATGAAGATCGGGCTGCTGATGTTTTGGCTTCGCTCCGTGATTATTCGAGTGGGAAAAGTCTGCCATGGACCATGTTTGGAGTGACTGCGCGAGTTCCGGCAGAGTTTATTCTCGATACATTTTCGTTTCAGCCAGGGCATTATCGTGTTCAATATTGGCGGCCTAAATCTGGTAAGATGTCAGAGCGTGTTCCGCCGGGGAAAGGGCTGGGAACCCAACTTACGTTTGAACGATTTGCACCGGCTTCGGTTTTGCTGCGGCATACCGGTTTGGCCGAATGGATCGCTGAGACTGTGAAGGAAACACCTGAAATCGAGGCTTTTGTAAGTCAGTCGTCGAGAGTTGCGTGGAACAGCGCCCTCAAGACATCGTTGCTTCGTAAGACATTACGGCGTGAAGTGTATTCTCAAGGGCGGGCTTGGACGACTGAAACAGGGAATGCCATCCTTTCTGTGTGTGCGTCGGGGACAGTCCCTGCACCTGAAATTTTGTTTGCCGATATTTGTGGGAGTTACGCACTTGTTCAAGAATAAATCGCCTGAACCTGTCATCTCGCGCGCCGAGGCCCTGAATATGGTTCCAGTGAAGAACAGGGCCGTGGAAGAGATTGCATTGCCTGATGGTTTGGTGCGGCTGGCATATCCCTTGGCGATAAAACCGTGGTTTGGACGGTTGGCTGAAAAGGTCGGTATGTGGGACAAGAAACCCATGATCAAACAGGTTGAACTCGATGAACTGGGAGCGTTTGTTTGGGAACGAATCAATGGCGAACGTTCTGTTCAACAGATTGCCGCAGAGTTGGCATCATTTTATGAAGTGCAGCCACGCGAGGCCGAGTTGAGTGTGACTGCGTTTATTAAAACGATTGGTCAACGAGGGATTATTGGGTTGAAATAGTTTTTTGGGGTGGCCGTCTCCCAATTAGCCTTTGGCTGATTGATCATCTCCTTTTTTATAGAATGCGTTGCGTGCATCCGCAGTGAAAATGCAAACGGTATTATTGTAAAGGTTTCGCCTTTACGGCGACCTGCTTTTTTTGAGGCGAAAAAAAGGAGGCAAAAAACGCCTTCTTCGTTGTGCGTCTGATAGCGGACCCAAGAGCCTGTACGCGGCTTCACTGCCCGACAGGATTGTCTGTGGCACAGACTCGGTCGGGCTACGTTTCGCCGCGCGGGACAGGCTCTAAGGCCCGTTATCAATTTCTCGTCGTTGTAAGGGATTTCTCGGTGTAGGTGTTTGTTTTTGATTTGGGTTTTCGATAAATGCATACATATTTTTTGGTGTTTTATGCCATCGTGATAAATATATTTCATCATAGGTGTTTACTTTTAATTTCAAACTCTTCGCTCACCATAAAGGGCCTTGGGGTGTTTAACACCCCAACATCGCTCTCTCTCCGAAGACGAATTCTTTCCCGCTCAACCAGACGAAGACGGGAACCAGCCCTTGATTGGCGGTTTAGAAGCTGACCAATCGAAGGAGGCGGCTTTAGTCGGGGGATTAGACAATTTGTCTTAAACTGAAGGATAACGGGAGAGACAGGGCTTATATTTTTGACAGGGTGGAGCCGACTCGATTGGATCAGATTCTTACCGCAGATCATGGGGGCGGCCAAGCTCGTAAAGCGCCTTTTCTTTCGTCTATTTCTTTTGGCGCAGCAAAAGAAATAGACTCCGCCGGAAGGGCGCGCTTTAGCGCAATCTTTAAAAAAATAAAACGCCGTCCTCAAGACGGCATCCTTATTTCTTTTCCCTCAATGGAGGCAGCCTCCATCCTTCTTCAGGCCCGCTGCTCGAAGCGCTCCCTCTACTTCCAGTAGATGGTCGCCGTCCGCTCTCCAAATTCCCGAGCTTTTTTTACATCGACCCCAAAATATAGATCAATCCGCCGTTTGAATCGTTTATTCATTTTGTCCAAAACAACATAAGGTCCGCCGAGTCCTTCAATATGTACTTCGGCCTGATTCCCCAAGCCCATGGGAATAAGGTCGCGCGACACTGCCACACTTTTCATGCCGGGTTTGAGCTTGTTCGCCCATGCCGCAACAAATGGATTGCCGTCTGTCTGCCCCCGCGTAGAGTTGTATGCCGTCACCGTCACCTCCAGACTTTTCCAGAATACCGGATTAGGAATACTCAACCCTGCACTCACAAAGGTCATCAGCCCGACCACGGTCATGGAAAGAATAAAATATTTCATAACTCAGTGCGTTACATGAGGAAATAAAGATCGGCAAGACAATGTCGTTAGCGTCATCCTGTTTGGTTGTTTTCTGATGAATTGTTTATGATTCGGTGCAATATGCTGCGAATCGTTTCAGCACCGATGCTGATTCCGGTGTTTCAACCACCGCATCGCGAAGACTATTTGCATCCCCACCCTGATCCGTGATTTTCCCTCGCAATTGTTCAATATAATAGCAGATGGCCTCGGCATTGAATTCCGGGTGAAACTGTACTCCCCATGCGTGGTTGCCTACACGGAAACATTGGTGTGGATCATGGTCGCTGGCAGCGAGCACGGTGGCGTTCGGTGGCAGGCTGAGTGCGGTTTGGGAATGGGTGACATGGCCCTTGAAAAATGAGGGCAGACCGCCAATGAGTGGGTCGGCCATGCCGTTTTCGGTCAACGTGACATCGACGGTACCAATTTCCAATCCATTGGGATGAAATCCGGCCTCGCCGCCCAGAGCATGAGCCATCAGCTGATGGCCGAAACAAATGCCGAGCATGGGGAGTTCCGTATCAATGGCTTCGCGCAACCATTGGGTCGTAGCGGTTATCCATGGTAGATCATCTGTGACCATGTCGTGGGAGCCGGTGATGACACACCCTGCAATGTTGGCCGGATCGGGCAATGATGCGCTCGTGCGGACGTCCACACAGAGGCAATCTTCAAGGGACAATCCCATGCCATTGGCTGTCCAATGTTCGAAATCGTCGTGATCGTGGGTGAACTCTTCAAAAGTGCCGCCGGTTTTGATGATCAGGATTTTTTTCATGAAAGACCTGCGAAAGCGTTTTGGAGTGAATGAAAGATTGGATGATGGCGCAAGGTATCCAGACTGTCAACGGGCCGTGTGTAGACTTGAATTGTTACCCCGCTTTGCGGTATTGTATGGCAAGCACAGGAGAGTATAATGGACTATATTAATATTGTCAGACAGTTGAGTCGCCGAGATTTTATGAAAGCCGGGGGCATGACAGTCCTTGGTCTCGCTTTTGGCGGATGTGCAAAAAACCCTGTTACTGGCGAGAATCAGTTTATGCTGGTCAGTGAGGAACAGGAAATTCAGATGGACAGAAAGGCTTCGCCGCAACAACTGTCCAACGATTATGGTCCAACGCAGGATCTCGTGCTCAATGAATATGTGAGCGGCGTTGGCACGTCCCTGTCTGATCAATCGCATCGGCCGCAGATGCCGTACTCCTATCGTGTGGTCAACGCCAATTACGTCAATGCCTACGCTTTTCCGGGTGGGACCATTGCCTGTACTCGCGGTATCATGCTTGAAATCGACAACGAGGCTGAACTTTCGGCCTTGCTCGGTCATGAGATAGGACACGTCAACGCTCGGCACACTGCGGCGCGTATGAGTTCGCAAACCGTCATCGGTACATTAGCCGGTGTCGGTGGAGCGGCGGTGGGCGCAACATATGGTGGAACTTGGGGAGCTCTCGCGGGTGGTCTCGGTGGCCTTGGCGCAGGGTTGCTTCTGGCATCATACAGTCGCGACGACGAGCGGCAGGCAGACAGCCTTGGTATGGAATACATGACCCGTGCTCAATATAACCCGGACGGCATGATAGGATTGATGGAAATGCTCAACGAACAGCATGATCGGGAGCCGAGTTCCGTTGAGATCATGTTTGCGACTCATCCAATGAGTTCAGAACGGTTGGCTACGGCGCGTAAACAGGCCGTTAATAAATATATGGGAGCCGGAGAGTACGCCATCTATCGCGAGCGGTATATGGACAACACCGCAGAACTCCGCAAGATCGGTCCGGCCATTAAGGAAATGCAGGACGCAGAAAAGCTTGGCGGTCAGAAGAAGTACGATGAAGCCGAGGAAAAGATGCAGTCCGCCCTGAAGAAGGTTCCGAACGATTACACCGGCCTTTTGCTTATGGCGAAATTGCAGATGGCCCAAAAAAAATATGAAGACGCTCTGCCTTACGCCATGGAAGCCAGACGAATTTATCCTGATGAGGCACAGGCCAGTCAATTGAGTGGGGTGCTTTTGATTCAATCCAAACAGTATTCCCAAGCGCATGATAATTTCGAGGCCTATGACAAGGCGTTGCCCGGCAATCCTTATTCCAATTTTTTCAAGGGCTACAGTCAGGAAGGCATGGGCAACCGCGAAGAAGCGGCCCGTGAATATTACAAATTCCTTCAACAGGTTCGGCAGGGTGATCAAGCCGGTCACGCTTACCAACGTCTCATCGATTGGGGCTACATCAAGGGCGAGGTGCGCCCTGTGCGCGACCCCATGTCTTATCTGGGATAACGGTGTTCGCTTTTAGCGGGACCAGGACGCTGTCCTGGACTCTCCCAAATTTCTTATAGCGCCTTCGGTGAGCACTCATAGTCCGAAAAAGACTTTTAGTCCTGATGCAAATCGGGTTTTGATTTAGCTGACTAAGATCTCGCGAAGCGACATAAAAAGTTTAGGAAAAGAGAGGGATAGGGGGTCTGGGGGGAAGGGAGAGAAAGAACCCTTTACAAAGGGTTTTTCTCTCCCTTCCCCCCAGCCGTCGGAGACTTCTTAAACTACCCGCCGCACTTGGTATAAGCGCAGGATTTGCAGATGTGGCAACCTTCTTCGAAGACGAGCGGTTCGCCGCAATCCGGGCAGAGTTCCTTGTTGAGCGATGCGACCTGTACGTCAACGCGATCACCACTGAGATAGCGGGATTCGAAGACGTGGGCGATGGCATCGGGAATGGATTTGACCAGATGCTTTTTCATGAACTTGGGATTTTCGCCGCCGATACCCTTGAGCTGTTCGACGATCTCGCGCACTTCAACGCCGGAACGCAGGGCAAGAGAGACAAGCCTGCCAATGGCTTCGGCCTTGGCGGTGATTGATCCACCGGATTTGCCGATGGTGGCAAAAACTTCGAAGGGTTTGCCGTCCATCTCGTTGACGGTCAGGAAAAGCATCCCGAGACCTGTGGCGATTTTTTGGGTGAATCCGTAAATGACATCCGGGCGATCCTGAACAACGGAAGTATCTTCTTCTTTTTTCTTGTCGCTTTCGCCAGTGCAGAGAACTTGGGATGTTTTGGAGCCGTCGCGGTATACCGTGACGCCCTTGCAGCCATATTCGTAGGCCTTCCAGTAGATGTTCCAGATGTCTTCCTTGGTGGCGTTGCTGGGCAGGTTCACGGTCTTGGAGACGGCATTGTCGGTGTGCTTTTGGAAAGCTGCCTGCATTTTGAGATGCCAGATAGGCTCGATATCCATTGATGTGACGAAGACGGTTCGTAACTCTTCGGGCAGATGTTCCATCTTTTTAATGGTGCCGATCTTGGCTATTTCTTCCATAAGGTTGGCGGAATAGGCTCCGGCATCCTTGACCGCAGTTTCGAAAAAGGAGTTGGTCTCGACCAACTTGTCGTTGTCCATGACGTTACGCACGAAGGACAGGGCAAACAGCGGTTCTACGCCGGAGGAACAGCCTGCTATGATGGACAGAGTGCCGGTGGGCGCGATGGTTGTGGTCGTGGCGTTGCGGTAGGGGCCGAGATTGGCCTCACCGAAAATGGACTCGACGTATGTCGGGAAATGGCCGCGTTCGGTAGCGAGGGTCTTGGATGCGCTCCGGGCTTCGTCCTGCACGAATTTCATGACGCGCTCGCCCATATCTACGGCAGACTGGGAGTTGTAGGGAATTTTGAGCTGGTAAAGCAGGTCAGCCCACCCCATGACACCGAGACCGATCTTGCGGTTCATCTCAACGGTTTCGGTGATCTGAGGCAAGGGGTACTGGGAAGCGTCGATGACGTTGTCCAGGAACCTGACGGCTAAGTGTACGATGCGCTTGAGTTCATCCCAATCCACTTCGGAATCGTGACCGTTTTTGCCTTTGGCGAAGCACTTGCCGAGGTTGATGGAGCCGAGATTACAGGCTTCGTAAGGCAGCAAGGGCTGTTCGCCACAGGGGTTGGTAGACTCCATGTCACCGAGTTTGGGCGTGGGATTGTCGCGGTTGATACGATCCAAGAAGACGATCCCCGGATCGCCGGATTCCCATGCCTTTTGTACCAAAATATTGAAGACGTCACGGGCATTGAGTGAGCCCACTTTTTCGCCGGAATTGGGGGCGATGAGATCAAAGTCTGCTTTTTTCTCAACAGCCTTCATGAATGCTTCTGTCAGTCCGATGGATAGGTTGAAGTTGTTCAATTCTCCATCGCGTTCTTTGGCCTTGATGAAATCCATGATGTCTGGGTGGTCGACGCGTAAAATGCCCATGTTCGCGCCGCGTCGGGTGCCGCCCTGTTTGATTTGTTCAGTGGCGCAGTTGAAAATCTTGAGGAAGGAGAGAGGCCCGGATGCCACACCGCCAGTGGAACCGACCACGGAATCTTTGGCGCGTAGGCGGGAGAAAGAAAATCCTGTGCCGCCGCCGGACTTATGGATCATGGCTGCGTGCTTCACGGCGTCGAAAATACCTTCGATATCATCCTCGATCGGCAGGACGAAACAGGCGGCCAATTGTCCGATGTCGGTGCCTGCGTTCATGAGAGTGGGGGAGTTGGGCAGGAAACGATATGAGGTCATCAGTTCGTAGAACTCACGCGCCAGCTTGGTGGATTTGAACGAAGACTCCTTATACTTGTCTTCTTCTTCAGCAATGGCTGCCGCCACTCTCCAGAAGAGTTCCTTGGTGGTCTCGTAAGTGACCCCCTCGGTGTCTTTCCGTTGGTAACGCCGTTTCAAAACTATCTTGGCGTTTTCATTGATAATCGGGTCGGAAAGACTTGCGGGCATTTTGAGTTTTGACATGGATGAACCTTCGTAAGCTGTTGAAAAAATTGTATTTATCTAAAAAAGTAGCGGAAAGTGAATGTAGGCACTAGAGAATATCTAGATTATAGAAAGCAGACGAAAAACGCCAGCGCAAATTGCATTTTCATGCATAAAGACCGGGAAGCCTTGACCTGTCTTGGTTGTCAGCTTTGAGGGTCTTATCAAAAATAGTTATTATTTCATTTTTGGTATTTTTTACACCCTTTTTGAAGGGCGTGAGTAACGGAAAGGGGATTTGAGTCATCAACAAATAATGTCACTTTAGCTCATGAGATTCAATCACGAATATAACAGGGGACTTGTTGACTCAGGGAGGGTGAAATTCGTCTTAGATATCAAAGTGGGGATTATTCATACGCCAGTGAGACCTGGTGGCGGAGGGTCTCGGCCAGGCGTTGATCCGAACCGACAAAGTCACAGGCTGAGTATACGTTTGCCACACTACCGTTGTGATAAACAACGATGGTCTCAGCAAATGCTTCCACTTCGTCGGCATCGTGGGTGACCATAATCATCGGGATGTCGAAAGTCTCCAGTACCTTGGTCAGTTCATTGCGCATACGTATGCGTAGAGGTTGGTCCAGTGCGCTGAAGGGTTCATCCAGCAGCAGAAGCTTGGGGGATGGAGCCAACGCCCGGGCCAGTGCAGTTCGCTGTTGCTGCCCACCTGATAGTGCAATCGGTCTTTGTCCTGCGATTTTTTCAAGGCCGAACACATCAATTAATTCTTCTACGTGCTGTTTTTCTTTATGACCAAGTCTGCTGAAGAGCGGCTTGAGGCCAAATCCGATGTTTTCTCGGACGGTCAGGTGTGGAAATAGTGCATAGTCCTGAAATACGTACCCGACATCGCGGCATCGAGTGGGGACATTAATATTCGCTTTGGAGTCGAAGATAACGTCTCCGTTAATTTTAATGTATCCTTTGTCAGGTGTAAGCATGCCCGCTATGGATCGAAGGGTCAGGGTCTTGCCCGAGCCGGACGGCCCGAACAGTACCAAGGCCCGGTCTGTCGAGAAGAACTCCGAGCGGAGGAGAAATTCATCTCCTCCGCTTCGCATATGTTTTGTGATATCAAGTTCGAATTTCATGACACTAGATGGTTTTGTTAGGGGCGTTTGAAGCCGCGTCCTTCCAACAGGGAAGCACCGGCATCGCTGCGGACAAATTCTACAAAGGCCTTGGCGATGTCCTGCTCGCTGGATTGCTTAAGTACTGAAATAGGGTAAGTGACAGGCTTTTCAAGGGGAATTTCCTCAATGATGGTAACGGTTTTACCTGCTTTGACGGCATCAGTACGGTAGACAAAACCACAATCGATTTCATCGCGGGACAGGTAATCAAGGATCTGACGAACGGATTCGCCGAAGATCATCTTGGGCGTCAGTTTTTCATACAGATTTTGAGCGGTCAGTGCTCCCTTGGCGTATTGGCCGGCAGGAACTGTCTCGGGTGTGCCGATTCCAATGGATTTTACGGCTGCTCCAGTGAGGTCATTCAACGTTTTTACGCCAGCTGGATTGTCTGCCGGGGTTGTCAGCACCAGAGAGTTGCGGGCAAAGACCTTGGCGTCGATTTTGTTGACGAAGCCTTTGTCAACGGCCTTTTTCATCCATTTGGGATTGGCGGATGCATAAACATCAGCCGGAGCGCCCTGTTCGATCTGGCGGTACAAAGCGCCGGATGAAGCAAAGTTCATAACTACATTCACGCCGGGATGGGCCGTTTCAAAGGCAGGCTCGATGTCGCTGAAGGCATCGGTCAGGCTGGCGGCGGCAGAGACGATGAGTTCCTGTGCCATGGCACCTGTAGCGGTTCCTGCAATGAGAAAGAGTGATAAAACAATAGAGGCAAAAATAGTCGTTCGTTTCATGATGACTCCTTGAATGGTCGTTAACAACGAGGTTTTAATAATTTGCTCGTGGTCATGAGGATGATCACGCAGACGATACTGATGATGAGCACCAGTGTGTTGGCGAGTGCATTGTTCCCGGCTTGAACCGCAGAATAGACGGCAAGCGAAAGGGTTTGTGTCCTGCCTGGAAGGTTACCGGCCACCATGAGGGTGGCACCGAATTCTCCCATGGCACGGGCAAAAGCGAGCATCCCCCCGGAGAGGACCCCCCTGAAAGCCAGCGGGAGGGAGACACGAAGAAAGACAGCCAGCTCTCCTTGTCCCAAGGTGCGGGCTGCATTTTCATAATGTGCACCGACCCCTTCGAGTGCGGCACGAGCGGATTTGAATACCAATGGAAAAGCAACCACCGTGGCAGCGATGACCGCCCCCTGCCAGGTGAACATGAGTGTAATATTGAAGTGCTCTTGCAGCCAGCTTCCGATAATCCCTCGGCGTCCGATGAAAACGAGCAGGTAGTATCCGAGCACAGTAGGGGGCATGACCATGGGCAGTGTGCATACGGCGTCCAGAAAGTCTCGTCCGGGGAAATCCCATCGGGCAAGTGCATAGGCAGCGGCTACGCCAAGAACCAACGCCCCCAGAGTCGCCAGTCCTGCGACTTTGAGAGTCAGTAACAGTGGTCCTGTAAAGGCCACATCGGTAAAATCAAACCACATCATATCCATGACAAGTCCATCAATAAGAAGTCTGGCAATATATTTTTACAGCGTACTCGTATTCTCCACCGGAAAAGTATAGTAATTTGTTGCCCATCAATGCATTATGCACACACAAAAAGAATTGTAAAGCATAGAGCAACTGTCACGAATATACCAAAAAGCGTGACAGTTGGCTTTTGACGGGCGGTAATGAGTACTCTTTGTCGTGTATTATGCACAAAATAACATAGTAGAGTCCGTCTTTTGCTGCCATGTACAGTGATAAATTGTGTATCTACCTTTATTGTTCATCGTGATAGTATGATTTTACTGTGCATGACCTTTTATCTTGGCTGATGCAAAGGATGGAAGGTTCTATAGAGCTTTCACGCCGCTTTTGCGTGTAATTTGTCATGTGCATAAAGAAAGAATGGAGGGGGCCGGAGACGGTCCGGGAGAGAGAACAGCCCCTCTCATGATCGGGCGGGGCTGTTCGTGTGGCTGGGAGTATTCGTTATTTTTTGAATACGTGGAATTCATACCCATATGTGCCGGGGTAATCCTGATACTGTGCGATTTCCTTGCGGGTTATGTCGATGAAGGCCCGTCCATTTTCTCTCGAAGGAAGTTCCCCATATCTCTGTCTGTTCCCATGGTATGGTCCTTCAACCATCCATTCAGAAAGTCGAGCAGTTCAAATGTTACAGTGGCGCTTCCGTCCTTGAATTGTTCTTGCAGTTTGACTGCCTGACCTGTGAGTTCGTCGTGTTCTTTTTTATGGTTTTCATACTCCGGATACTTTTGTTCCTGCATGAATTTTTCTTCGGTATCAAAGTGTTCCACCGTATAGACGATGAGATCATCGAAAATTTTCACGATAGCAGACTGCTCCTGTCCTTCAATTGTAGCGGTATGCATCATGTTGAGAATTTCAAACAGATTGCGGTGCTGTTCGTCTATTTCTGGAATGTGGATCATGTTTTCTTTGGTAAAACTAATGAAAGACATTGGAGAACTCCTCTATTGGTATAGTTAGAGAGTGCTAATGCCTGTCCATCCGTCGCCCGGAGGGATGCGCATCATGGTTTTGCATCGTTTGAAGAAAATAGGGCTTATGGTGTCACCAGGGCATTTCTTCATGCACAGTTTAAAGAGTTCAGCAGCTTCGTTGAAGTCGCCTTGCCTATAGAGGCCTAATGCCTGTTTAAATGAGGGCAGTAACGATTTTTTCTCTGCAATCAGAGGTTCAGGGTCGGCATCAAAGACTTCGTAAAGCGCCACGGGAATCTGTTTTCCCTTGACGCGAACCGTGTCGATTTCACGTAGATTGAAGGCTGTAGGGTCGGGGAGTTTCTTGTATACGCTGTCGGATATCACGATATTGACACCGAAAGTCTTGGTGCAAGATTCGATACGAGCGGCTAAGTTGACCACATCGCCGATGACCGTGGCCTGGAGGCGTTCGTTGGTGCCGAGCGCCCCGAGTGTCACCTCGCCGTAGTGTATGCCAATGCCGGAGGCGATCGGTTTTTTAGCTTTCGCGGCTCTGTTTGTGTTGAATCGTTTTATACGATGCTGCATGGCAATAGCGGCTTGGGTCGCACCCTCGGCATTTCCATCTTTGAACAATGCCAGAAGAGCATCGCCGTGAAAGCTGTCCACGAACCCCTTATTGTCCGCGATGGGTTCGTTTACGGTCAAGAAATATTCATTGAGGAACTGGATGACATCCAGATGGGTCATGTCCTCGGAGAGTTTAGTGTAAGAACGGATGTCACTGAACAGGATGCACATCTCATGATTCGCGTGACTATTCAGAGCAAGGTCGCGGTATCTGCCCTTGCCCAGAAGTGCTAGGAATTCCTTTGGAACAAATCGGGCATAGGAAGCCTGCTGCTCTATGATGTCGAGTTGTGCCTGTTTGTTAGTTTGTCGGAACAAGCAAATAGAATAAATACCGGCCATGATAAGGATTGATAGGGGAATAAGTACCATGGACATCTTGGCTAGGTATGCCTTGGGGCGAGCTGTGAGTTTGGCTACAGGCACATGGATCATGATTATCCATTTTCCGGCATCACTGGTAATTTGAATCCCTGCCAGTTCCGAGATGAATTCTCCAGGGTCAATGGTGGCGTATGTAAAAAGGCCATTTTTCGTTCTGATTTGGCCGTTTACTGTATTGACGATATTATCCCATTCCTTCGGAAAACTTGCTTGAAAGGTGAGGTCTTTACCTCCTTCACGCATGAAGCCCCATTCTTTATCTGCGTCATTGGACCGCAGCCAGTACCCTTTGTCGTTGAGTAACATGGGTTTTTCGCTTGATCCCTCAGTCCCGAGTTCCATAATGCGGCATAGGTGATCTCCGAAGTAGTTGAGCATAACCACCCCGTGTCTCGTCCCTTCGGAGTCGAATAAAGGAGCTGCGATGCGCATGATGGGCTTGGGAATAGCGCCGGGATCACAGGAATTCGTGTCTAGATCCAGTGCGGAAATGTACAGTTCACCGACCTTCAGTTTGCGGGAACCTTTGTGGTAGTACCTTCTCCCTTTATCTTGCAAAGCCATGTTCTCCGCCACTGAGGGGTTGCCTTCGTGGTAATCAATGCGGAAAAGTTCCATGCCTTGTCTGTCCAGATAGCGGATATTGTCATATGTTTTTTTATCCAGAGAGAAAAAAAGTAGGTTTTTGGCGAGAATGGCGGTCATGTGGCTGGTGAAGACCTGTTGTGACTCCTGCATTTTAGAAAGTAGGCGGACATCTGCCACGATATTTTCGAATTCAAATTTCAAGAGTTGTAGAAGTGAATATACCGTATTGGAGGTCTTTTCTGCCTCTAATGATTCCACATGATTCTTGTTGGATTGGTACAAAGTGAAGGCGCAAGCGCCTACGATGAGGCATACCAGCATTGAGGCTGCCAGCCATTGGCATAAACTTGATTTAAGGATTCTTTCCCCCATGGGAACGCCTTTGTGCTTAGTAATTATTACTACATATCATATTATAATTGTTTCATTTTTTTTTGTAAACACGAAAGCAATATTTGTTGATCTCTCTGATAAAAAATAATGTCCACCATTGAAGCTGGGGTACGATTTGTCGTGAGATGTAAAATAGATGGTCGACAAAAAGGCCCCGCACAGGAGGAATACGGGGCCGGTAATGTCTTGGGAAACGAACGGGTTATTTCTTGAATACGTGGAACTCGTAACCGTATGTGCCGGGGTAATCCCGATACTGCGCGATTTCCTTGCGGGTCATGCCGATGATGGCTCGTCCATTCGGGTCTGTTCCATAGGTCGATTCAATTTCGTTCATTCGCCGTTCAACGTCATTGTAGAAAGCATCCCAACAGGCGGTGTCGATGGTGAAATTGCCGAGCGTGGTATAGCCCGCGGCTTCGCCAGCGCGGTTATTTTCTTCGGCAGTACGCATGGCAGGGTAGCCTTCGGCCCAGAAGTTCTTGACTTCTTCAGGCGTGTTGTCACGGATGTCGTCCGAGAGCCAGACCGCGTCGGAGATGCAAAGGCAGCCCCCCGGTTTAAGGTAGTGTTTCCACTGTTCAAGCGCCTTGTCCACGCCCAGAATATATGCCGCGCCTTCGCACCAGATGAGGTCAAAGGATTCAGGTTCAGCCTGTATTTCGCCCATGTCCATGACTGCGGCGATAATGCGGTCTTCCACTCCGGCTTTCTTAGCGTTTTCGACCATCTTTTCGAGGAAGGGGTGATAGATTTCTGTGGCCGTGACAATGCCGTTGGATATCTGCGCCAGTGGGATCGTTGCCCCACCTGATCCGCAACCCAATTCGAGAATCTCCGGTTTTTCCGGCAGGTCAGTGCACATATCGTAAGCGCGTTGTGTCATAGCAAAACTGCCGGGACCTTCGCGGTCGAGTCCTTCGTATATCTTAAAGAATATTTCCATGAATTTTCCTGATTCCTTGTTGATGTTGAATATTGCATGCGGTGCTGCGGCCATTGCCCGGATGGCTGAGATTTCTCCTTCAGGTATATGCAGGCGGCGCAGGAAATCCGCATGTTTGTCAGGTGCGCTCTTTTCAAATTGGACATGCCAGCGTCGCATATCTTTTTCGCTGAATCCGGCGGAACTGAGCAGGGAAACCCATGTGGCCTTGTCCATGACTTGCTGTTCGTTCAACAAGTCGGCTCGGCCAAGCAGGTTGGTGATGAATCGTTGCTGTTCTCGCAAGGTGTCCATTTCCCGGTTCAGTTCTGAGAGCCGATTTTCCAGAGTCGTGGCCACGCCGGTTTCCGCTTGATCGTCGAGCATGTCACCAATGGCTTTGAGGCTGATCCCGGCTCTACGGTATTCACATATCCTTGTCAGGTGGATATCGTCTTCATCCGAATACTGTCGATATTCACCTTTGGTGTGACCGTTTGGTCGGAGTAGGCCGATGCGATCGTAGTAGAGCAGTGTTGAGCGAGATAGGCCGTGCTTTTTGGCGAGCCTTCCAACAGTGTACATATGTTGTCTGTCTCCTGTCAGCTTTTATCGTTTGTCCGCAGCATTTCGCCTGTTGCGAGATAGTATGTGAGCATTTTTTCAAGTCCTTTTATTGTGGCTTTGAATACTTCTGATTTATGTTTCACGTATTCATTTCCCTGCTTGTTTAATGCTGTCACATGTTGGGTCCATTTGAGAGTCGTTCCGGTTTTGCTCGGTTCTACTTCGATGATGTAATGGGCGATTCTCCATGCGTTGGTGCGGATGAACTCGATACGTTCCATCGGGTCGAATCGGCATGTGAACCAGGTTTCCGGGCCGCCTTCTGTTGGGAAATCGGTGTGGAAGACGCAACCCAATTCATTGAATCCGGATTTGGAGTGGAGTATCTCGCATTCCCAGTCTTCTATCCAATCGTATTCGCGCACAGGGCAGAGTTGTGGCCAGATATCCTCGGCTGGAAAGTCAAGGTGTATCACTTGTTCAACCGTGGTGTGTTTCCCCTTGAATGTAGACATGAGTTTCTCCTTGTCGGTGTTGTTCATGTCTTTGTTTCTGCACTATGAACCTATAGACAGGTCAACGCGTTTGGCAACTTTTTTCCCGATTGGGGGAAAACCCGATTTACGTCCGAATTGTTTTCGTCTATTGGCAGGTTAGCGGTCCATATCATTAATACCTAACAAGAGAGAGTCTTCATATGCGTATTTCAGATCGCCTGACGCGTATCAAACCTTCCGCGACTTTGGCTGTCAACGCCAAGGCCTTGGAACTCCGCGCTCAGGGACGCGAGGTTATCAGTCTGGCAGTAGGGCAGCCCGACTTCGATACACCTGCCCATGTTTGCGATGCGGCCAAAGCCGCCTTGGATGAAGGGTTCACCCGCTATACTCCGGTGCCGGGGATACCGGAATTGCGTGAAGCCGTGGCCGGATATTACACAAAATTTTATGGGGCAAAAGCCTGCGCTGACAATGCGATTGTTTCCAATGGCGGCAAGCAGGTGTTGTACAACTTGCTTATGGCCGTGGTGAATCCCGGCGATGAAGTTCTTATTCCGGCTCCTTATTGGGTCAGCTATCCGGCCATGGTGCAGTTGGTTGATGGCGTTTCCGTGTTCGTCCCTACTACTGCCGAGGAGAAGTATCTTGTCACCGTGGAGGCTCTTGAAGCCGCACGTACTGATAAGACTCGTGTGCTTGCTCTCAATTCGCCGTCCAATCCGACTGGCTGTTGTTATACGCAGGAACAGCTTGAAGCTATTGCCAAATGGGCGCGTGACAACGATATTTTTATCATCTCTGACGAGGTTTATGACCGTCTTGTGTACGCTCCGTTTGAACCGGTGTCCCTTGCCAAGACTTGGGAAGCGTATCCTGAGACCATCGCCATTGTTGGTGCCTTGTCCAAATCATTTTGCATGACCGGTTGGCGTGTGGGGTATGCCTTGGCGCACGAGGATCTGGTCAAAGCCATGAGTAAGATTCAGGGGCAGTCCACATCCAATATTAATTCCATCACCCAGAAGGCTGCGCTTGCCGCGTTGAATGGTCCGTGGGATATCGTGGATGAGATGAAGGAAGCATTTGTTCGTCGTCGTGACCTTGCGTACGAGATCATTACTGGTTGGGGAGCAAAATGTCCTAAGCCTGATGGTGCATTCTATCTGTTCCCGGTGTTGGATCAGTTCTACACCGAAGACGCGCCGGATTCTGCGGCTATGTGTACCAAGATTTTGGAAGAAGCTGGCGTTGCACTGGTGCCGGGGTCTGCGTTTGGCGACGACAAGTGTATTCGGTTTTCCTACGCTGTTGATGACGAGACTTTGAAGGATGCTCTTTCCAGAGTCGGTAAAGTGCTGATGGGGAAATAGTTTTTTGAGAATGAAGAAGCCGAGGGGGGCACCCTCGGTGGAGAGAAGAAATAAAGATGGCCGCCTATACAGGCGGCCTTTTTTTTGTGGAAAGGAAGGAAGAAAATGAAGAAAAAGATTGCGCCAACGCGCGCCCTTCCGGCGGAGTCCATTTCTTTTGCTGCGCCAAAAGAAATAGACGAAAGAATAGGCGCTTGCGCGAACTGGGCCGCCCGGTGATCGGCGGCGAGAATCTGATCACCGCGCGCAGCTTTCGGAATCGTGTTCTTCTGCTCCGCTCCAGTGCAATTCCGAACGAGGCGCTGCCGATGCGCGCTGTCAGCTTCTAGGCCTCTCGATCAAGGACTGAGGGGAACTATTAGCAAAAAAAACAACATGATTGTTTGGTCAACAAATCATAAAAGACAATCGAACTTGTAGCGCACAATATCTATGCGTACACTAATAAATCAAAATCGCATTTCTAATACTCGATACTGTTAAATTTAAGAACATTTGTAATGCACTTTAAATTCACTAACGCAATACAAAGGGCCTACGATGATGACAAAAACTTTTCTATATATGGATCAATTAACCTGCCGCAATAAACAAAATGAAATTGATGCTTATAGCAATTGGATCGAGTGCCGCCTATTCCCTTCCATTGATTCATGGGATTCTGAACAAAAACGAACGGAACACGAAATAAATGAACGCAACGAAAGAAAAAATTTCTCTGAATGGCACGACCCCTTAGATGAATTTGAAGAAATAATTACTCAAACCCTTCAGGTTGCAGAGGTAAATTCATATATGATTGGGGTTTCCATTTCTGGTTTGTACCATCTTTGGGAAAAACAAATTATTGACCATTTAATTCACGAATTAAAACATGATTGGGTTATCCCTGAAAAACATTTAATGAAAACATGGAATGAGATTAATTACATATTTAAATCATACTCAACAAACCTTTCCCAAATGTCCTTTTATAAAAACCTTGAAGAGCTTCGTTTAGTTTCAAACACAATCAAACATGGTAATGGGAGCAGTTATAGGCAACTCGTCGGAATAAAAGCTGACATAGTAAAACCGTATAACAAATCTAACAATCAACCCATTATCGGTGGGAACCATTCCCTTATCCGAGTTGATCTCTTTCCACGCATTGATCATTATATGAAATATAAACAAGCGGTATTGGACTTCTGGAATTTTGACATCTGGCATTCACAAGGCGAACGGTTACCCTTTGATAATTGGCCTGAAAAGAAAAAACGATGACAGTCAGTTAAGAATGCGACCGCTCTTTACCCCTCCCGCTGCAAAGCGGGCAATGGGATTCCTAAGGCCCTCGGCCTTAGGCGGGTCCAGGGCGGCGCCCTGGTCTCTCCGAAGGAGCGCCCCAGCGAGGCCGCCGGAGGCCCTTCCCCGCTACTTCAAAAACTGACCAGTAGCGCTGTCGGGGTTGGCGAGAATTTCTTCGGGCGTACCGCTGGCGACGATTTGGCCGCCGTGCTCGCCTCCGCCGGGTCCGAGATCGAGGACATGATCGGACGCCATGATAACGTCGGTGTTGTGCTCGATAACGATGACAGTGGCGTTCTTGTCGACAAGAGCATGAAGAACACGGATGAGCTTGCCGACCTCGTGCATGTGTAGACCGGTGGTCGGCTCGTCGAGAATGTAGAGCGCACCGGGCAGCTTGCGCTTGCCAAGCTCGCGGGAGATTTTGATGCGCTGCGCTTCACCGCCGGAAAGCGTTGTGGCGGGCTGGCCAAGCTTGAGATATTCGAGACCGACCTGGGCGAGCACGTCGAGCTTGCGCATGAGGGAGGGATGGTTGGCAAAGAATTCACGGGCCTGACGCACGGTCATGTTGAGCACGTCGGCGATGTTCTTGCCCTTGTACTCCACTTCAAGCGTCTGGGCGTTGTACCGCTTACCTTTGCAGGCTTCGCAGGTGACGTACACGTCGGGTAGGAAATGCATTTCGACGCGGATTTGGCCGTCCCCCTTACAGGCTTCACACCGCCCACCCTTGACGTTGAAAGAGAATCGTCCGGGCTGATAGCCGCGTGTACGCGCTTCTTTTGAACCAGCGAAGATTTTGCGAATCTCGTCGAAGATTTTGGTGTAGGTGGCAGGATTGGAACGCGGCGTCCGACCAATGGGCGTCTGGTCGATGGAAATGACTTTTTCGATCTTTTCAAGGCCGTCGATACCGCCGATTTTGCCGGGGTTGTTGGCTTTCTGCCCACGATGCAGCAGCAGATGCTTGTACATGGAGTCCATGACGAGGGAGGACTTGCCCGAACCGGATACGCCGGTCACACAGGTCATGACGCCAAGCGGAATTTCCACATCAAGATTCTTGAGATTGTTGGTCTGCACACTGCGGAGGGTGATGAATTCCTTGGCCTTGCGACGGGATTCGGGCGGCTCGATAAACATGTCGCCACGCAAATATTTGCCGGTCAGGGAATCCGCTGTGAGCAACTTGTCCACAGGACCTTGATACACGATTTCGCCACCAAGCCAGCCCGAACTGGGGCCGATTTCGATGACGTGATCCGCTTCGCGAATGGTCTCCTCGTCATGCTCGACCACGAGCACGGTGTTGCCCCGGCGTTGCAGGGAGCGAAGCGTGTCGAGAAGCCGCTGATTATCGCGAGGATGCAAGCCGATGGACGGTTCATCGAGAACATATGTTACGCCGACCAGCCCGGAACCAAGCTGAGAGGCAAGACGAATCCGCTGGGCTTCGCCGCCGGACAGGGTGCCCATGTTTCGACCAAGCGACAAGTATTCAAGGCCTACGTTGACCATAAAGCCGAGTTTGTGGGTCAGTTCCTTGAGTAATGGTTCGGAAATAAGTGTGTCGTGACCATCAAATTCCAATTCGTTTAACCAGTCGAGCGCACGTTGAATGGACATGGACGCGAACTCGTACATATTTTTGTCTGCGACACGCACAGCAAGGGCTTCTGGTTTGAGGCGTGCACCTTTGCAATCAGGACATGGTCGCGACTGCTGAAACCGGGCAGTCCAATGATCCCATATGCCGGACTGCATCTGGCCGTATTCAAGAATGGGAACGATCCCCTGCCAATTGACCTTGGGGTTGCCGTAAAACAAATCATCCCACGCTTCGGCTGAAAAATCAGATAATGGAGAATCCAAAGTGATGCCGTGTATTTTACACAGCGCCTTGAGCTTCGGCCCGTATTGTTCCTGCCGGTAGGCGGACTTCCACGGGATCACACCGCCTTCGTTCAGGGAAAGTCCCTTGTTGGGTGCAATGAGGTCAGGCTCAAAATATTCGACAGTGCCGATACCGTTGCAAGTGGGACACGCCCCCTGCGGCGAGTTGAAGGAAAAGAGTTGCGGGGTCAATCGCGGTAAGGAAATTTTGCAGGACGGACAGGTCGACAACGTAGACATAGGGATGTCGCCAGAATTATCGCCACCAACCACGGCCACGGTTAAACGCTCATCGCCACGCTCAAGAGCCAGCTCCACGGAATCCGTGAGTCGTTTTTTGATGCCGTCTTTGATGACAAGCCGGTCCACAACCAGATCAATGGTGTGCTTCTTGTGCTTTTCAAGCTCCGGCACGTCGTCGAGGGTGTACATTTGCCCACCGATTCGCACTCGCACAAAGCCTTCTTTCTTGAGCTTGGCGAACAAGTCCTTGTGTGTACCTTTCTGATGCTCAATCAGTGGAGCCAGCAACATAAACTTGGTGCCCTGCTCCATGGCGAGGATGGTCTGCACGATCTCATCTGTGGTCTGGGCCGCGATAGCCTTGCCACACTTGGGACAATAAAATTTGCCGAGTCGTGCGTAGAATACTCGCAGAAAATCATAAACCTCGGTCACAGTGCCGACCGTAGAACGCGGGTTGCGCGTGGCGGTTTGCTGTTCCAAGGATATTGCCGGGGACAATCCCTCGACCTTGTCAACATCCGGCTTGTCCATTTGGGGCAAAAACTGGCGAGCGTATGCGGACAGGGATTCGACATACCTCCGCTGTCCTTCGGCATAGACGATGTCGAAGGCAAGCGTGGATTTGCCCGAGCCTGACGGACCACACACCACGACCAACTGATCGCGGGGGATGTCCAAAGTCAGGTCCTTGAGATTATGATGCCGGGCGCCTTCTATATGAATGAATTTCTTATCTGCTGATTGAGTCATTGACCGAGAGTAACCATTCCTGAATAGAAGGCAAGCCGGAAGGGGAAAATGATGGGAATGGTCAAATTGCACATTGACTTTCGACACAACGGTCACACTCTAATTCAGATACTAGACTTTTCAAGGAGGGATTTGAATGACCAAACCAATGAATGATCTGCCTATGGATACAAAAAACCGGGATTGCACCTGTGGTGGTCCACCGGAATTCATAGAAACGACTTGTCCCAAGTGCGGCGAGAAGGGTGTGCGCGTCAAATCTGGTACTGTACGATATCTGCTTGATGACGAGCATCGCATTGCTGTTACGGATAAAATATATGGGCTGTGTCTTACACCTGATTGTGCTGTGTCATGGTATGCTCAGGGTGGTTCTCATTTCTTTACCACTGACCAGACAGCCACACCGATTTGGACCAAAGCTGACGTTGATCCGATCATGGCCTGTTATTGTAATGAGATCACCAAAAACATGGTTTTTGATGCAGTAAAAACCAACGGTTTGAACGACATGCAAGATATTATTGAGCATTACCGTGGCAAAATGAAATCCATGTGTGCCGTAAAAAATCCTATGGGGAAATGCTGCTCCGAATCATTTAATACTATGATTAAGGAAGCTCAAAAAAATATATAGCACACATTGTATATCAACAAAATGTGATTTGATTTCAGACCAAACTGACAGACATAAAACTATAATTCAAAGGTTTACAGCCATCGCATTGGAGTGTATCTATTCCCGGAAGAAAAGCCAAACCCGTTGCGAAACGGGGACGGAAAGCCACGGGTCTCATTGAGACCGCCGGGTTGTCAAAGCCATACTCCATGAATCCACTTGATACGGTCTCTGATTGCTTTGGCTTCCCCGCTTTCCCAAGGGAAAAAGAATGCAGGACGCAACAGCGACTGGGATCGAAAACGAAGAATCCCACAAAATATCAGCGAACAATGTTTTTAAAGTGTCGCCATACATGGTCATCCCTTCCAGGGTCGGCGGTTTCTCGTTGTACCTGAAGCAGGATAAAAACTTTGTGCTGTATGCGGAAAAGGGCGTCCTGTTTACCGAGGAGCACACCAAGCGTCTCATTATGCTTGATGTAAAACATCTGTACGTCAAAGCCTCAGACTATGCCTTTTATACGAGTTACCTTCAGGATAATATCATGGAGGTGCTGGAAGATGAAGCCATCCCATTGTCCGAAAGAGCCAGGGCATGGAACGACGCCACCGTGGCCATTGCCAAATCAGCTTTTGATCGATCTTTGCCTGCCCCTGTAGACAAGCGGCAATTCAAACGCATTAAGTCTCTCATCTCCAACTCTCTCACATTTCTAACCCGCGACGATGCTTTGCGTGAACTGTCTCGATTCATCAGAGAAGGGGACAGCCTGTACCGCCACGGCATTGCCGTCATGGTCCTGACCATTGTTACCCTCGCCACGTTCATGAAAGATGAGCACGACATATTGGTGGCCGTCGGTCTGGGAGCCATGCTCCACGACATAGGCAAACTGGAACTGCCCCAGAATATCTTCGTCAACAGGTACGAGACTCTTAACCGTGAAGGCAAAGATCTCGTACGTTCGCATCCTGCGCTTGGTGTAGGCTACTGTTCTTCGCTCCCGCTGCCGCAGGAAACTTTGCAGTGTATTCTTTTCCACCACGAACGGGAAGACGGAACAGGGTATCCCTCCGGCTCAACAGGAAATTTTCTTCCAGACTATGTTAAGGTCCTGACCATGTGTAATCTGTATGACAACCTAGTCACCGGGAAATATGGCCGGAAAAAAACGCCTTTCGAAGCGTTGACGCACATCCGATCCATGCGAAGTGCCTTTGATCAGAAAATGCTCAAACGATTGATTTCAGTGCTTGCCACGTCTGACTTGGCCTAAAAGTATTGATCTGCACGGTATTGCCTTTTTTACAGGCTGACGCTAGACAACGTCCATGAAGAAGAGTTCACGCAATCGCCCCAGAAAAAGAATTTGTCCGCCTCCGCCACAAACGTCGGCGCGTACTTATGTTCGTATTAACACCGCAGATATCGGCATGTTCCGTTTTCTGCTGGAAGGATACGACAACCTCGGGATTTTTACAGTAGTAAATAAATTCAAGGGAATTCTGCTGTTACGATACAGCCCACACCTTAAGCGTGAAGTGAAGGTCTTCTTGAAAGCTGCTGCGACAGAAATGAAATTGGAGATTCTTCCCCATTTATAGAAGTACATTTCGAGCAGAGTACCTGAAGAAGCGGTGGGCAATCCTGATGGAGAGAAAATATAATGATGGTCGCCTAAGGGCGGCCTTTTTTATTGGGAGAAACGCCTTTGGCGACAGTTATTATTGGATGCTGAAGACTTAACTTTTCCATGTACTACGCGGTCGGCGGATCTTTTTGGCAGAGCTACCCCAAAAGAACTCAAAAAATCGGCTTATGTATTTGGTTGCCTGGTGATCGGCGGCGAGAATCTGATCAACGCGTGCAGTTTTTGGAATCGCGTTTTTTTGCTGCGCTCCAGTGCAAGTCCTAACGGGACGCTGCTGTTGTGCGCTGTCAGCTTCTAGGTTTTTCGATCAAGGACTGGTTGGGCATCTTTGAAAATAACGAAACAAAGCCCCGCTTGAAGTAAATTCAAGCGGGGCTTTGTTTTAATCTTGCTTCGCAAGAGGTAGGCAATCTCTAGTCAAAGAGTTTTTCCGCCTCTTCATATACATATCGCATGTACATCATCTTGGGAGAACCACCCATGGCAACGGCCAAGAGGCCTGCATCGATGATCTCATCCTTGGTTGCGCCGTGCGTGGCCGCATTCTGAACGTGCAGTGAAATACACATGTCGCACTGGGACAGGATGGAGCAGGCAATCAGAATCAGGGACTGATATTTGTCCTCGATGGCACTGCCCTTTTTGATGGTGGCGGTGAACCCCTGGTAGGCCTTGAAGACATCCCGGCGGTTTTTGTTCATCTGTCGGAAGAGATCGGTAGCTTTTTCAGCAGGTTCTTTCATTCCATACTCCTTTAATAATACAGCGCCGGTCCAAGAGAACATCTCTTGGGCCGGGCGCTATGAGAGGGAGAGAGTCCCGATTGGGTTAGACGTTGGGTACATCCAAAAAAAACGCCTGTAAAGCGGAAAAATGACGTTTTTTTTGCTGTTTTGGCGAACTTTTTTGCGTATTTTATCAAAAAAGCAACCGATACCACATTGTTGGACAAAAAAAGTAGTTTCCGGTTTCGTTTTTTGAAAGAAAGTCATGTAGATGGGCCTTCGTTTTGCTTGAGCTCATGCCATTTATGTGTACCTCGAATGGCGTTGATAAATGCAAGAATAAAGAAGATGGCGAAAAAACCACTGATGAGCGTCTGAATTGGTACATCGGTAATTTTCGAGATGAATATATAAAGGTACAGAACAAGCCCGACAATGGCGGCTATGTTGTATTTTTTATGAATGCCTATCCCGATCAGACCGAACAAGGCGACATCCACAAGAGGCAACAGATCTACCGGCTGCCCTGGATAATCAATCATGAACATGACGGTATTAAGTACCGTGAAGCCACATATGATGCCGCAGGCCCAGACGCCTTGTGCCGCTGCATACTTGGCAATTTCGAGATCTGTGATTTTTGGCCAGAACTTGTTGAAGTCCTTGCGTGGTTGTTTGTTTTCTTCAGACATCCTTAATCACCGTCAGTTTAATCCTCTTTGCCGTGAATGAGCGTGTAGAGCGCTCCCTTTTGTTCCAGTAATTCTTCATATCCGCCCTGTTCGACGATGCGGCCTGCTTTGAGAACCACGACCTTGTCGTAGTAGGGGAGCATGTCCAGACGGTGAATAACGGCTAGAACTGTGGATTTGCCTTTCCAATTGTTGGTCAGGATGTTTTGCACTCGTCCTTGTGACTTGTTGTCCAGAGCGGCGGTGGCTTCATCCAGAATGAGGACAGGCGGTACCTTGAGGAATGTTCGTGCAAGAGCGACTTTTTGTCGCTGCCCACCGGACAGTCGGTCACCCATGGAACCGACTTCGAAATTCAGGCCCATTTCGGCCACTGGCTCCAACGCTCCCTGCATGATGAGCGCTTGCATGATGCGGTGGTTAATTTCGTCCTCAGCACCTGTGGCATCGGCGCGGACGCGACCAAACAGGATGTTGTCCTGAATGTTCAGAGAATCGATGTATTCTTCATGGCTAAAGAAACGGAAAGAGTCAGGGTGATCTCGTGTCACCTTGTCCATGAAGTCCTGACGAGATCGGACCACACGGTTGACAAAACCCTTGTCCAGTTCAATCTGGCCGTGAATACCCGGAATGAAGGCCAAGGCCAGCTTGAAGATGAGGCCTTTTTCCTTTTCCGAAAGAGGTTCGCCGGAATCGAGTCGGTTTGCGACCTTCTGATATTCGCCGTACTCAGCCTCGGGGATAGGGTTGTTCGTGAAGGCGTCGTGTTCGGGTGTCGGTCCCAGTTCGTCAGTAATCATCCGTGCTAGAGTTTCGCCCAGAACGGTCAGGTGCGCGACGAGTCCGTGTCCTTCAAGGAATTCGATGAACTGATGGTGTTCATGCAGATGCTCTTGATCGAATTTTTCGTTAATGGCTGCGCCGAAGGCTATGTTTTCGGCTACGGTCATGTAGCGGCTGTAGCTATCCACATCAAAGAATTCAATGTATTCGGCCACGTCTGCGTACATACCGGCTTCGCCTTCCTGGAATTCTTTGCGTGAGGCGAGAATTGCTTCCTTGAGACTTCTGTCTGGGTTCTTCGTGTCCAGCTTGGCTCGCAGGGCAAAGGCAAGGACATCAGTGAAAAATCCGACTTGTTGCGATATCTTGATCAGGTCGTCGAGTGTCGGTTCATTCCCTGAAGGCGTGCAACTTCCTCCTTGCATGGCCAGAGATTGACAGGAGTAGAGCAGATTTTCTTTGACTGTGCCGTCAAAGATGAAGGGATGCTGGGCTACCATGCCAAGGTTGTATGAAATATCTTGTTTGGTCAGTTCCGAGACTTCGCGACCGCCCACAAGTATGCTGCCGCCCGTGTATTTATAGAGCTGGGCCACGCACAGAGCCAGGGTGGATTTACCCGAACCGGAGAAGCCTACCAAGGCCACGTGTTCGCCACCTTTGACTTTCATTGACACGCTGTCGAGCAGACGGATATTGCCGCCTATGACGAAGGAAAGGTCGCGGACTTCGATGTCGTTGTCCAGAGCATAGGGTTCGCGTCCTTCAGTGAATTGTTTGAATTCCGGGGCGTGATCAAAGGCGCGCATGATCTGGCCGTAACGAACGGAACTGTCTTGATATACCTGCCAGAATTCCATCAGCTCTTTCCATGGGTCATAGAGCTTTTCATAGGCAGACAGGAAGGCCACGATAGCACCTACATCAAAATGGCCCTGAATGGCATAGTAACCACCGATGAGAAAGAGGACGAACGGTCCGAGGCTCATGAAAAAATTGTTCACGAACTTGATACCGAATTTGATGCTGTTTTGTGTCACTGTGGCTTTGTAAAGCTTTTCAATGACGGCGGAGAAGCGGGCTTTTTCCAACGGGATGGACGCATTGGAATGGACTTCATGGACGCCTGAAACGGCTTCGCCGACCAGTCCAGAGAGTTTTTGGGTGTGCTCTATGCGTTGACGATTGGCTCGTCTGAAGTATTTTTGGATGCGAGGCAGGATGAACAGTTCTATTGGATAAATGGAAATGGAAATGAGGCCGATAGTTGGATTCAGATGAATCATATAGCCGGCCATTGCAAAGAATGTCAGTACGTTGACAGCTGGGACGGCTACAGCCTGGCCGATGAACGTGGCCACTGGGATGAATTCTGTGATAAGATAGGAAATGACATTGCCTGGAGAGGTGCGGCGATAGAATTGGACGGGTAGGGAAAGTAGGTGTTCATAAAGCCGTTCCCGGACGACTTTGAGGGTCTTTTCTCCGATATATACCTGCATCAGGTTGATACAGTATTTGAGTATACCCGCCAGGGTCACGGCGCCTATGTACAAGGCGCAATATCTCCACAAGGCCGGAAGGTCTTTGAGGCCGATCGCTTCGTTGATGATTCTCTTCTGCATTTCAAGCGGCAGGACACGCATGGCAACTGTGACCACGATGATGCCCACTACGGCAAGCTGGAGAGGGATATTTTTATAAAGAACCCACGAATAGAGTGCGGTTTTCGTGATGCGTTTATTATCGTTGGGATGCGGCATGTGACGGTCCATTGTGCTGATTGTGAAGATTTTGTTTTGTATAAACGGAATAGGATGTTTTTCCAAGTATTATATAAGGGAAAAGCGGTTTCGCTGTGGACAATTGCCCCTGTTGTATGGTCAAACTGCGAGGGATGTACAAGAGGACGGCCTCATTGAGGAATAGTGTATGAAATTTTCCATCCGTATTAAAATATTTGTTGTGCTTCTGGCGTTTAGTCTAGGGCCGCTTTTCCTTTCGCGTGGGCTTATGGGCAAGGCCTCTTCCGAGGCAGTCCGTGATATGGCCGAAGAGTTGCGCAAGGAACTGCTTTTTATCGTTGCATCGGAGCTTGAATATAATGCCTCGTCGCTGTTGACTCTTCTGGAGCGTGGCGGGGAGACCATGAAGCTGGCAGTGCGTGCTCTCGCTGTTGATACGAGTCGGATTTTTGAAAACAAGAAAACTGACGTTGAATCCCGGATTTATTATTCCATTGATTTTGCCGATCCCGACGAAGCTCCACCGGACGCCGTGCCTCATAAAGGATATGTGCGAAAGACCATGTCTGGGCGGGAGCGTCTCATTAAAGTAAGTTTTGAATATCCATCAGTTCATTTGTCCCATCGAGTGCGTGAAAAAGACGTAAAAAAGGATCTGCAACTGTTGCAGCAGTTGTCGCAGACATTGCGCAGTCTCATTCAGGACATGACGGATGCACCGTTTTGGATCAATGTCGGTCTTGAATCTGGTGCATTTCTGACCTATCCGGGGCATGGTGGATTCCCTTCTATGTACGACCACAGGGATCAGGATTGGTATCAAGAGTCCAAGGAATCGAAAACATGGAAGTTTTATCTGACTGTTGATCCTGTCACACGGGCGACTGTGTCTACGATAGCCTTTCCCATTCGATCAAATGACGGAACATTTCTCGGCTGCGCTTCTTTGGATCTGCCTGCTTTTGCCTTAATGGGTGAGGAGGAATTGAAGGAGCGGTGGGATGGAGAAATCCTTTCTTTCATGGTCAGCCGGGATTCTTCCGGTGATACTCAGAACAAAGGACTACTTATTCTTGCACAGAAGGATCCCCATGCTGACGGCCATCGTCATTGGATGTCCGGCGTGAAACAGGAGTGGCTCACCTTTGATGATCCAATTGGTACGGAAATCCTATTGCATGCGATGGACATGCAGAAGTCTGGGGCGGTGCCGCTCTCCTATAAGGGTGAAAATTCGCTGTGCGCTTTTGCTTCCAACGATTTTTATTCTTTTATTATTATCGCGCCTGAAAGAGTTATTTCCAAATTACCAAATGCTGTGGCCGGTTCATTGGATATTTTATTTGATGAAATGCGGGATATTTCCTTTATTATTTCCGGCATAATGTTGATTTTTACAGGGGTTATAGCATGGTTCGGTTCGCGGGCGATAACCCGGCCACTTCTTGCCATGAATGATGTGGCGCGGCGATTGGCTGGCGGTGATTTCTCGGCGCGTATGACGCAGAAAACCGGGGATGAGCGCGATGATCTTATTGAATCATTTAATGAAATGGGACCACAACTCAAGGAATTGATGCGTCTCAACAAGGATATGGAACTCGCACAGGAAGTGCAGCGTCTGCTGTTGCCACACTCCGAGCCGTGTCTGGATGGATTCGATATTTCCGGTGGTATTTCGTATTGCGATCAGACTGGTGGCGATTATTATGATTTTCTGAATGTTAAATGTCAGGACGGCGATGCCTTGGGCGTTGTCGTTGGTGACGTGTCAGGTCATGGCCTTCCGTCCGCCATGGTCATGGCCGCTGCCAGAGGGCAGTTTCACACTCTGTCTAAAATCACCATGGGACCGCACGAACGGATGCAGTCCATCAACGAGGTGTTGAGCCGTGACCTGGATGGAACAGGTCGATTCCTGACGATGTTCTATTTACGACTCAAGAAAAATAATGCCTCGGTCAAATGGGTGCGGGCAGGCCATGATCCGGCCATTCGATACAATCCGGACACTGATAGTTTCGGCGAGTTGCTCGGCGAAGGGCTTCCTCTTGGGGTTTTGGAAGAGTATGAGTATGAATCCAATGAAGCCCTGTTGGAAAACGGGGAGATTCTGGTTTTGTCCACAGACGGCGTCTGGGAGGCTCGGAATGATGAAGGTATAATGTTTGGCAAGAAGAGAATGCTTGCTATCATCAGAGAGAGTGCGCATAAAAACGCAGAGGGAATCCGTCTGGCATTGATGGATGCAGTGGATCACTATCAGGTTAATGGTCAGGAAGACGATATTGCAGTCGTCGTTATCAAGAAAACCAGCGGAAAGTGCATGCCTGGAGATACCGTTTCATTTCGTATGACCAACAAGGAAAATTGCTTTCGGTGTTTTCAGCCGAAAGTAGAGGCCTTTGGTGAGTCCAACGGCCTGCCGGGAAAGATAATTTTTCATCTGACGTTGGTGCTGGATGAATTGGTTACGAATATTATTGATTATGGGTACGCCGATTTCGACGAACACCCTATTGACGTTTCCCTGTCCATGGACGGAGACATCTTGATTATCAGGGTAGAAGATGATTCCGAGCCTTTCAATATTTTGGAAGCCCCGGAACCTGAGTTGGATGTGCCACTGGAAGAGCGTGATCGTCCTATTGGCGGCATGGGTATTCATCTGATCAAGAACATGGTGCATTGTATTGAATACGTGCGCGAAGACGGCAAGAACGTCCTCACATTGAGCAAAGACACAAGCAAGTCCTGCACCCCCGCAAAGGGGTAGGCATACGGAGGCATACAATGGCAATGAACCAGGAAAATGAGAATGGCGTCACCATTCTTGCGGTAGACGGTAATCTCGATGCCGAGGGCACTCAGGCTATGGAAGAGAAAGTCCTCGCCTTGCTTGAGAGCGGCGAAACCAAATTGCTTTTTGATTTTTCGGGATTGGACTACATCAATAGTTCGGGCCTGCGCGTGCTCGTGCTTGCTTATCAGCGACTTAAAAAAGCATCGGGCACTGTCGCCATCTGTGGCGTTAAGGATTACATTCAGGAAGTCTTCGAAGTCTCCGGCTACGACAAGATTTTTCCGCTGTATACCGCACGGGCTGATGCTTTGGCGGGAATGTAGTCTCGCGGGCCATCTGCGTCGCTGTCGGGTGTAATTTAATTGTTCAATGGAGCGAGGTTCGCCTGCGGTTAAATCACATACGCCACCGACACATCTGATTCATTCTTGAAAGCCTGACTCTGTGCGTTGGGCTGGGCATTTCATTGTTGCCTTATGTGAATGTGAAAATATAAGAAGGTCTCATTTTTTTCGTAAATACGGAAAAAGTGGGACCTTCTTTTGTCCTTTAATCGTGCCAACTCACAAAAATTTGCCGAAGGCGCACTAAAAAGTTCTGGAAATCCTCAAGAACCTTTTTCAAAAGGTTCTTGAGCCGCCGGAGGCCTTCTCCTTAATGTGAGTCGCCCGTCAATAAGAATGGCTGC
This sequence comes from Pseudodesulfovibrio nedwellii, assembly GCF_027923765.1. Classification (NCBI taxonomy): domain Bacteria; kingdom Pseudomonadati; phylum Thermodesulfobacteriota; class Desulfovibrionia; order Desulfovibrionales; family Desulfovibrionaceae; genus Pseudodesulfovibrio; species Pseudodesulfovibrio nedwellii. The sequence goes on from NZ_AP026709.1 coordinate 2,943,445, forward strand.
GGCCGAAACAATGAGCATGCCGATTATGAGGCGCATAGTGAACGGTTCGCCGAGGAAGGAGATGCCGAGTGTTGATGCGCTGAATGGGATGAGCAGAGTCACAAGGCTGATGTTGGTTGCTCCGGCTGAAGTGAGTATGCGGAAGAAGATGAGAGAGGCGATTGTTGAACAGAGTAGTCCTAGACCTGTGATGGCTGCAAGAGTTTCGAGTCCGGGCATAGGCAACTCCCATGGCCGGGTGACGACAAGGACAACGGGGGCCATGACCAATGAGGCCGCAGAGAGCTGAAGGCAGCCCATGACTGTGGGGGACATACCTGTCAGTCGTCTGGCGTAGGTTGCCGCACAGGCATAGGACAGAGCTGCTCCCATAATTGCGATCTGTCCGAAAACGTGGTCGCCAAATCCCATAAGCGCATCGGTTCCGATGAGGGTTGCCACGCCGCCTAGGCCGAGGGCTGCGCCGGAGAGTTTGCGCATGGAGAACCGTTCGTCTGCCGTGAAAAAGTGGGCCACCAGTATGGTGAAGGCTGGAGTTGTGGCATTGATGACCGCGGCCAGTCCGCTTTCGATGTATTGCTGCCCCCAGACAATGAGGAAAAATGGAAGGGCCGTGTTGAATGTGCCAAGAACGGCGAGTTGCCGCCAGCGGTGTAAATGAACACGGGCATTTTGTCGGGTTATGAAAACCACAGCTATTAAACCGAGACTTCCTATCGAGATGCGTCCGAAGACAACCAGCATCGGCGGTAGTTCTCGCAGAGCTATTTCGTTGAAGAAGAACCCGCCACCCCAGATGATGGAAAGAGTGATGAGCATCAGCCATTCTGTGAGAGTCATGCTTTGTATACCGCGTGGTGTCATGGTGCCCTTGTGCCTGTGAATTTGAGCTTATTCAAGCGGATATCGGAGTTGGCTTTCACGAAAGTATGCGACTGCAGATAAAAAAATCCGCCTGTCCAGATAAGGACAGGCGGATATGTATGGCTGGTGAGGCTAGCCTTAGAAGCTATAACCGAGAGCCGCGCGCATTTCTGCGGGGATCATGGCATCCTGTCCAGGCTCAAGAGCCTTCCAGGGAGCACCGGCTTCCTTGCGGGATGCCTTGACTTCTTCGAGGTCGAAGCCGTAGCGGGGCACGTCAAACTGCTGGCCGGGGTAGATCATGTCAGGATTGTTGATCTTGTCACGGTTAGCCTTGAAAATCAGGGGCCACATGAAGGGATCGTTGTACACATGCTTGTATTCGGAGATCCACCACAGGCATTCGCCCTTGGTCACAGTGTGTGTCACCGGGAGAGAATCGTATTCAGCTTTGTAGACCTGCATGGGGTCGACAATAACGACTTCTTCAACAATAACTTCTTTTTCCTCAACGATAACCACTTCTGGCTCGGTTTGGACTTTTTTGGCGCAGCCCCAGGCAAAGACAAGGCACAGGGCGATTGCGAGTAAAATCAGCTTCTTCATTGTGGGCCTCCTCAAAAAGATCGCATTTTGCAGATTCCAGTGTGAAAACTGGGTCAAGTATTTATTCTAGTTGCCCAATTATCAATAATTTTCTTTTCTTGCAACACTATTTTGCTGGTTGGGTTCTCGGCAAAGGCTTTCTCCGCTGCCTCACCCGCCTCTTTCATCCACCCTCCCATACGCAGGCTCTGACTGGCAAGGACGAACATGCGTTCTGGCTCATTCCCATAAATGGCAGAGATCAGATGGTCGTATTCGGTGCCGAAAACCGCCTTAACTAATTCGTTTTGTGAGAAAATGTATCGTGCAAGTAACACGTTCTCACTATACCTGTGAAGGTAAAACGGAAGAAGCTGTCGGCACTTGTCGATAATGAATCGGATGCGGTCAATTTCGCGGCGCATGGATTCTTCGGTCTGATTGAGAATCTGAAAAAGTTGATCCGTAATATCTTTTTCTGACTCGCTCAGATCTCCCTCGTGGAGTTTATGGAACCATGGTGCGTAGTTTTGTTTTTGATAGGCGTCTTCCTTGAGTTTGGTCGCTTCATGGAAGATGTAGCCGAGTGCCCAGTCCAAAAACTTTCCGCCCAATTGTGAGTGCGGATCATTACGAAAGACGTGATGAGCCGTGTCTTTCATGCGCCAGAGCAGCCCTTTGTTCATTTCAAGACCCACGAGGTCCTTGATTACTTCAAACTTTACGGTTCCGTTTTTGTCGAACCCGATGAATTGAAGTTCAAGCTGCTCGCAAGCCTGGCAGAAAAATTTGAACAAATCCCGCACGAACTCGGGATGTTTTGTCTGTATCCACGCTTTTGACATGTCTATTCCTTATGCAGGGAAGATGACATCTATCCGTGCACCGCCGTTTTCGCCGTTGCTCAGATGCATCTCGATGCCGTGGCTTTCGAAGATGGTGGAAACCAGTGCCAGACCGAGGCCGGTACCGGAATCCTTGGTTGTGAAGAAGGGGTCGCGGACTTGATCCAGATGCTCGGGTGAAAATCCCGGTCCTGTGTCGAGAAGAATGACATGGAGGCGTCCGTGCCCTCGTGCCGCGTTGATGGACAACTCACCATCACCATTCATGGCCTGAAGAGCATTGGCCACGAGATTGTAAAAGGCGCGGTACAGAAGATCCTTATCACCTTTGGCCGACATATCGTCGCAGTATTTTCGTTCAATGGTTACACCGAGTTTTTCGCATTCCGGTTCCATGAAAATGGAGACTTGCTCCAAGATGGAGTCCACTTTGACAGGGAGCATGGACGGCTTCTTGGGGCGGGCGTAATCAAGGAATTCGGTCACGGTCCGAGAGAGGCGTTTGGCCTCTTCATGGAGGGCTTCAAGAATACGAGTGGAGGAACTGCCCTCTTTTTTTGCTCGTTTCAGAATGAGCTCGGAGCTGGAGCAGATGATGCCGAGCGGGTTGCGGATTTCATGCGCAACACCCGCGACCATGCGGCCCATGCCTGCCAGTTTTTCCTGCTGTTGCAATTCAAAAATGAGTTTTTCCTTTTCCTTGAGCTGTTTGTTGCTCAGTCGTTCAGCCCTGCGTAATACCGTCAGGACGAGGAAAAAGAGTACCAGTGAGGTGACGAGGGAAAAGGCGATAACGAGCCGTTCGAAGTTGAGCATGGACAAATAATCATTCGTAATATCTTGTTCAAATTCAAGGATGCCCATGATCGGGTTTCGGTCGATGTTGGTCAGACTTCGTTCTGCGCGTAGCGGATTGTAGGCCCTGAGAGTCATGCTGCCGGGTTTGAGATCAACCATAAACAGGGCGGCGATTTTGGAAACGCGGGCCAGAATTTCGGCGCTGAAATCTTTAGATTCCCAAGTTTCCGTAACCTTGTATATGGCATTGCCCGGTTTGCCGATTTCATCTTTTTCCATGGAATAGATAACAGTCCCTTTGGCGTCATATATTCGCAAGGTCGAGACATGAAAACTGTGAATCGTGGATCGGATGACCTTGTCCATGGCTTTGTATTGGTCGTCGTTTCGCAGCTGGATGTGACCGAATTTGACTACCGTGGGGATTACGAATCTGGAAAAGAGCTGGTGGCTGACATTCTCGGCCAAGAGCAGAGCAAAGGCCTCCTGTTTTTCCAGGAGGGTCTGCTCGGCATATTTCGATATGAACAGTGACAGCAGTAGGCTGAAGCTCAAGATGATGACCAGTAGCGTCCAGGATATGACCTTGACGAACTGGAGTGGTTTGCCGCCGTCGGCGTCGGATATCTGCAACGGATTAAAACTCCCGTAAATCTCTGTCTGCGGTGAGGAAAGCGTTTAAATCTGCTTTTTCACCTTCAAGGCCATCCGCGTTCATTCGCGCCTTGGCCAATCGTTTGCCGAGTTCCACTGCGGGCTGGTCCAGCGGGTTGATACCCATGAGCCAGCCGGTCAGTATGGTGGCCGCACCGAGCAGGGCGATAAGTTTACCTGCCTGTCTCGGGCTGTCCGCGCCCATGCGCAGCTCCACCAGCGGAACGCCGTTCGTCGACAACGCCATGCGTGTGCCGAGGCCTTCCGCCTGAATCAATTCGCCGAAATCCTTGTCCCGAACATAACTGAATTGGTCCGGGAGGTCTGCCGGGAATTTCGGTCCGGTAGGCAGATTCGGACAGGTCATGAACAAGCACGCCTTGTTGCGCACACCGTCCATGAACATCTGATTTACGGAGTGTTGGTCCGTCACGCCGAGGGCGGGAACAGGCTGACTGCCTTTTCCTTCCTTGCCAAGTGATTCGGCCCAAAGCTGGGCAAACCAGTCTCCAAAACTGGCCCACAAGGGGATATAGGCGAAAAAGATCATCTCATCAAATCCCTTGTCCATGAGTGCCGCGCCCCAAGCCGCCAATTGGAATGATCCGTGTTCGGTCAGGGTTTCGCCGGTCAGGCTTGGGGTGGTTAACTGGTCCGCCACTTCCTGCGCTCCGGCCATGAGCGAGTTGATGTCCATGCCCAGGAATAGGGCCGGGACCATGCCAACGGCAGATAAAACGGAGTATCGACCACCAAGATTGTCAGGGACCGGCAGGGCCGTGATGCCGTAGGTTTCCACTTCGCCGCGCAGGAATCCCTGTTTTTCATCGGTCACAAGCAGCATGTTTTTATGCCACTCGTCCCCCAAGTGGTGTTGCATCCATTTCTTGAGGATGAAATATTGGCCCACGGTTTCGATGGTGCCGCCTGATTTGGAAACCGTCACGACGACCGTTTTTTCGGGCGGGAGTTTAGCAAGATACGCTTCAAGGGCGTAGGCGTCGATATTATCAGCAATCCAGAGACTCGGCCCGGAGTGTCCCGGTTGATCTTGCTGAGGGAAGAAAGCTTGTTGCAAGGCTCGTGCGCCCAAGGCGGAACCGCCTATGCCGAGCAGGAGCATATGGTCGAATTTTTTGAGAAAAGGTTTGAGCTCCTCTAGTTGCTTTTTGAGGGCCGTCGCATAAGGCATGGTCAGGAAGGGGAGTCTGCCTGCGCCGGTTTCCTCGCGAAGACGTACCGCCATTTCTTCGGCCCGAGCTTCGAAACTCGCCATGTCCAGGTTTTCCAAACTTGAATTGGTCCAATCAAGAATATCAGCCATGATGTCCTCCCGGTCAGTGTCGTCAATGCGCCGAGCACTTTTTAGCATCGTGCGTGCCGTACAGAAAATATCATTTCCCTGTCATGTACAGGGTTCAGTAGAATACCATGATTTTCAGAAAAGGGAAGTCATGGGCTTCTATCAATTCCGCTTGCCGAACAGGACGCGTTGCAGGTCGGCCAGTGTGCCGGCGGTCCCGGAATGGCAGATAGGGTCATGCCCCAGTCGGTCGGCCTGCTTGAGCCTGACATCATGGGCAGCGACTGGTCGGACCTGCCCGTTGAGATCGATCTCTCCCCAGAACACGGCGGATTCCGGCAGAGGTTGGTCATAAAATGACGACATGATGGCTGCCACTACAGCCAGATCCAAGCCGGGATCTTTGTAAGCCAGTCCACCTGTTATCTTTGCATAAATGTCATGGCCGCTCAGGTTCAGGCGTAGTCGCTTTTCAAGCACAGCCAGCAGCAGGTTGAGGCGGTTTGTATCAAAACCGAGTGCCGTACGTCGAGGAATGGTCAGGAATGATTTGCAAACGAGAGCCTGTACCTCCACGGCAAAGGGGCGCTGGCCGTCTACAGCCAAGGCCATGGCCGTGCCGGAAAGGGATGGGTCACGTGCCCCGAGGAAAAATGTGGCGGGGTCTGCCACGACTTCCAACCCCTTTTCCTTCATGGTGAAGACCACCAGTTCATCACTGGGGCCGAATCGGTTTTTGAGCACGCGTAGGATGCGGGAAAAATGTTTGCGGTCACCTTCCAGATACAGGACCGTGTCCACCATGTGTTCCAAGAGCTTTGGACCGGCAATCTGGCCGTCCTTGGTGACATGCCCCACGAGAATGAGTGTGGTGCCGGTTTTTTTGGTCTTTTCCACCAGTTCACCGGATACAGCGCGTACCTGACTGACCGAGCCGGGGATGCCGTCAGCCAGCGGGGATGCTAAAGTTTGTACGGAATCCACAATGAGTAGTTCCGGCGGGTTGGGGGCGTCGAGTACTGCCAGTGCATCTTCCACCTTGTTGGATGCCATGGCGAGCAGTCCCGGTCCGAGCAGGTCGAGTCGTTCCGCACGTCCTCGGAGTTGAGGCAGGGACTCTTCACCTGAAAGATAGACCGCAGTGTGTCCAAGTTTGGCCTGACTTCCGGCCAGTTGCAGGAGCAGGGTGGATTTACCAATCCCCGGTTCTCCGCCAAGTAGAATGGCCGCACCCGGCACCAAACCGGAGCCAAGCAATTCATCGAGTGACTCCATGCCCGAAGTGCGCGTGGAGTATTGTTCGCTGTGCAGGTCTTCAAGTGGCTGTGGTCTATCCTGAGCGGCTGCCGCGTTCACGGATGAGGCGCGTTTCTTGTTTACGGTGATGGATTCCAGAGTGTTCCATTCCTTGCAGGAAGGGCATTGCCCTTGCCACCGAGGTGATTGTGCACCACAGGCTGCGCACCTAAAGATGTCTTTGGTTTTCATACGTGTGAGTATCCCGCTTTTTACCGGAAAAAGTCCAGCCCGGAAAATGTGTGGCAAACAATAAAATTGTTGACGATGTGCGTGGGGCGTCAGTACCCATGCTGTACAGGAAAAAGCATGACTGACCGAAAATCGACATTTCTTCAAGGCGCTCGCGACATCAGCCCCATCTTGGCGGGTGTGATGCCGTTCGGCCTTATCTGTGGCGCGGTAGGAGTCTCTGAGGGGATGCCTGAATGGGCCTCATCCATGATGTCCGTCATCGTCTTTGCCGGAGCGTCTCAGTTGGCGGCCATCCAGCTCATGAGTGAGAATGCGTCCATCGCTGTGGTTATTCTTACCGGATTGATCATCAATGCACGATTCTTCATGTATTCCGCGTCTATCGGGCCGTATCTCAAGGGAGCTTCACCGTTGCAGAAGGCTGGATTAGCCTACCTGTTGACGGATGGGGGATATGCCGTGTCCGTAGCCCATTACCTTCGTAGTGAGACTGGTAGCGTTAACAAGGTCTGGTATTATCTGGGGACCAATGTCGTCATATGGGTGGGCTATATTTTTTCAACCATCATCGGTGCGTATGTTGGCGCAGTCATTCCACCTGAGTGGCGACTTGATTTTGCTGTTCCGTTGACGTTTACGGCTGTGGTTATGCCGGCCATTGTCGACAGGCCCATGGTTCTGGCCGCGCTTGTTTCTGGCGGCATGGCCGTTGCTGCGTCTTCGCTTCCGTATAATCTTGGGCTGATGGTTGGTGCCGTCAGCGGCATGGTGGTAGGTTACCTCGCAGAGAGGAGGCTTGCCAATGCTTGATATGTCTGACTACTGGCCCGTCGTGTTGGGTATTGGTGTTGGTGTGTTTTTGATCCGGTATTCTTTTATTTTGATCATCGACAAGGTGACATTGCCGGAGATGGTGCAACGGATGCTTCGATACATTCCCGCCTCGGTGCTTCCTGCGCTGATCGTCCCGGCGGTGCTTCTGCATAAGGACGGTGGTGTGACAACATTTGCCGGATGGGATCAACTGGCTGCTGCTTTGATCGCTGTTCTGGTCGCATGGAAGACCCGGAATATGTTGGCGACTATTGCTTCCGGCATGATTGTCTTGTGGGGAATTCTGTTTTTTTTATAAGTTGCGTTTTCAACCTCGTCTTTGGTTGAATTGTCGTTTCCTTTCTTTTGTGCTGTCTGCACGTCCTTTTTTTGTTCAATTCCATGTGAAAATATTAACGCTTGACTCTTGGCGAACAGAGGTATTTAGTCTGCCCCTTTCCGCGTGATTCTCCAGCCCCTGGCCTCCTCTTTCATAGACTCGACCATTGACTGTGACCACGAAGAAACCACCAACCTAAGGAGGTCTCTCAATGGCTTTTTCATTGCGTGCGCAATTTAAAACGTACGCTCCCAAAAGTATTACCTATTTGAAATCCTACTCGCTGACTGCGCTGCAACGGGATTTGGGTGCGGGTGTCACGGTTGGCATCGTTGCGCTACCGTTGGCCATGGCTTTTGCCATCGCGTCCGGGGCCAGTCCGCAAACTGGTCTGTTCACCGCTATTGTTGCCGGTTTTGTTATTTCAGCCTTTGGTGGTACCCGTTTTCAAATCGGTGGACCGACCGGCGCATTCGTCGTTATCATATCCGGCGTTATTGCCCGAAATGGTTTTGAAGGCCTGATGCTCGCCACTATTTTGGCCGGACTGTTGCTTGTGGTCATGGGATTGCTTCGGCTTGGAAGATTGCTGCAGTATATTCCGTATCCGGTCACAGCCGGATTTACCTCTGGCATTGGCCTCTTGATTTTTACATCCCAGTTGAAAGACTTCTTGGGATTGCAGATCAGCGCTATGCCGTCTGCCTTTGCTGAGCAGATAATGGCATGTGCGCATGCCCTACCGACTGCACTGCCTGCAACTTTTGGTATCGGCGCATTGACATTGGCAATCATGTTGATTGTCCGCCGTTACATTCCACGTATCCCGGCTCCTTTTGCCGGAATAGTTGTTGGTTCAATCGCGGCGTGGTCTTTGGGGCTACAGATCGAGACCATCGGAAGCAAGTTCGGTGGCATTCCTTCGACCATGCCTGATTTTGTCCCTCTGACCGGGATAAGTCTTGCAACTATCCGGAACATTCTTCCTGATGCTTTGACCATCGCAGTGCTGGCGGGCATGGAATCACTGTTGAGTGCCACGGTGGCAGACGGCATGAGCGGTGACAGGCATAACTCTTCCACGGAATTAGTCGCACAGGGATTGGCTAATATTGCCTCTCCGTTGTTCGGCGGCTTGCCTGCCACGGGAGCCATTGCCCGTACCGCCACCAATATCCGGGCCGGAGCATTTACGCCCATGGCCGGTATTTTCCATGTTCTAACATTGGTAGTGTTTATTAAATTCATGGCACCAGTTGCGTCGCTCATTCCCCTTTCCAGTCTCGCCGCCGTTTTGATGGTAGTGGCTTGGGATATGAGTGAGCCCCATCGTTTGAAACGCCTTTTTCTGGCGCCCAAGTCCGATTCCATGGTGATGTTGAGCACCTTTTTGCTGACGGTTTTTGTTGGTCTGACTGTGGCGGTGGAGATTGGCGTTGTGCTGGCGGCTGTGCTGTTCATGAAGCGCATGAGTGAACTGGTGGATATTCACAGTCTCGATACAGGTTTACCTGAAGATGCGATCATCAGTCGTCGAACCGGAAACCCCAGAGTGGTTGTGTATGAGATTGCAGGTCCGCTCTTTTTCGGTATGACGCAACGGTTTATCGATATCATGCGATTTACTCGCAAGAAACCGGAAATTCTCGTGCTTTGCATGCGGCTTGTCCCCATCATCGACGCGACGGGACTAGAAGGATTGGAAACGGTTATTCGCAAGGGACAATCTCGTGGTATCCGAGTTATCCTGTCAGGGGTAAACCCGAGAATCATGAAGATTATGATCCGGCTTGGTACGGACAAAGTCGTTGGTAGCGATAATATCTTTCAGGATTTTTCAACTGCCGTTGCCGCAACGTTGCCTTATTTTGAAGAAGAAGCAGAAGCGGATGAAGTTGTGGGTAAGGTCCAGCATTGCGCGTAAACATAGCGCTGTTATAAAGCAGATGAGGGTCGCCTGAGGGCGGCCCTTTTTTTTAGACTTCTACGCCCTGCTTTTTATATTCGTTAAGTTTGTTGCGGAGAGTACGGACCGAGATGCCGAGGAGTTCGGCGGCGCGAGTGCGGTTGCCGGTAGTTTCTTCAAGGCTTTTGAGAATAAGTCGTTTTTCCATTTCATGGATGGGCATGACTGACAAAGCTTCATCCGGGGTGGACGGTGGCGCGGTTTCGGAAACGGCCTGTTGGTCAGCATCAATGGATGACAGATCGTCAGGTGTCCATTGTTCGTCGCCCATGAGAAAGTGCTTGGTTTGAATGGGACCTTGTCCGGCGAGAAGCACGGCGCGTTCCATGAGGTTCTGGAGTTCGCGCACGTTGCCTGGCCAATCATAGGACATGAGCCATTTTTTGGCGTCCTCTGCAAAGGCGAGTCGATCAAGGCCATAAGTAGCCGTAAATTTGTTGGTAAAATATTCCGCTAACAGAATGACATCATCGCCCCGTTCTTTGAGAGAGGGTAGGGCCAACGGGATGACGTTCAGGCGATAGAACAGGTCCTGACGGAACTTGCCTTCTTTGACTGTGGTTTCGATGTCGCGGTTGGTGGTCGCGAGTACGCGTACATCAATGTTGACTGTTTCCACGCCACCCACGCGATCAAATTCCGATTCTTGCAATACGCGTAACAGTTTGGCTTGGAGGCCGAGGTCCATTTCCGTGATTTCATCAAGCAGAATGGTGCCGCCGTCAGCCAGTTCAAACTTGCCAAGTTTGCGATTGATGGCTCCGGTGAACGCACCTTTTTCATGGCCGAAGAGTTCGGATTCAAGGAGATGCTCAGGCAGGGCCGCGCAGTTGATCGCCACGAATGGTTTGTCCGTGCGGGTCGAATTGTGATGCAAATACCGCGCGAACATTTCTTTACCTGTGCCGGATTCACCGGAGATGAGCACGGTGGCCTTGGAACCTGCCACCTGTCGGGCAAGGGCAAGAACACGTAAAACCGCATTGTGGCGGCCTATGATTTGAAATTTGCTGGGTGTGGACGGTGCGGCGGCTGCGGATTTGGGTGATACGGTTGGTGCCGGTTCTGGTTCGGGCTCCGGTTCAGGTTCCGGGAGGACCAGCTTGATTTTTTCCCAGACCAACGGTTCGATCCAGTAATCACGTGCACCGAGTTCAAGGTATTCAGTGGCTTGCTCGGCAGAACCGGATGCGGAGAAAATGACCACGGGCGGGAATCCTTCAACGGATTGCGCCTGCGTCAGAAAGCTTTTGGCATCAAAGCCTTGAAGTTCTGGTCGGCAGAAAACGAGGCACGGACTGGACTTTTTGATGAAGCCGAGTGCGCCAGTGAGATTGTCAGCCAACCCGGCCTGCAACCCCGCCTTTTGCAAGGTGGGGAAGATGCCTGTGACGGATTGCGGTTCCGCGATGAAAAGTACTGTTCTAGCCGACATGATCCCTTCTATTAGCCGTAAGTGGGACAGTTTACAAGAGGTTCACTCTTTTCAAGGGTTGAACGGTGTTTTTGGAAACCTGTCAAGTTGATTGTTTATACCTTTTTGACGCTTTTCCTCGATATTCGCTGACATCTTGACGCTTGGTCGAAACCCTGTGTTAGGTTTTCCGCAAAATTCATGAAGTCGTTTTATGTCGAAAATCATTCCCCCAACGAGTGCTCGATCACGAAGCACTGAATTACGAAGAGCCGTTCGTCATTGGTGGACGGCTTCAACTATGGTTTTTCCCCTTTCCTTGCCCTGTTCTGACCCATCTGGTACTTCTCGGTTGCTTAACCGCAAACGAGAAAATAATGATCAGAACATCAATACCTGTCCTTTGCTATCATAACGTCAGTGACATCGACGGCCATACGCCGGAGTTGTTTCGTGAACACCTGGACGCCATTGTCAACGCTGGCTGGCACACCATCTCTTCCCGCGACTTGCTGGCCGTGACGCGGGGACAGATGAGGGCCCCGAAGAAATCCGTGGTCCTGACTTTTGATGACGGTCATCTGTCCAATTGGCTGACCGTGGTTCCTGAACTGGAAAAACGGAACATGACCGGCACATTCTTCGCTTTGAAAGATTTCACTGTGGACGGTCCTGTGCGCACATTTGAAACTGCTCCTGACATGATGACCATGCCGGAGACGTTCAAAGCCGCACACCTCAATGGTGATTTTTCTCAATTCATTAATAAGAGTGAATTTAAGGCCATGCTCGATAAGGGAATGGAAGTATTTTCGCATGGCTGCCGTCATCAGGGCGCATTCCTTGACCTCAAGCCGCTCCAACCCATGGGGCAGAATGCTCACTGGGGGGCATGGTCCATTTATCCCGGTTATAATGAGGACTGGCTGACCTTCAAAGTCGGTAGTGCCTATGTCTACGGCGGTTTTCAGCCCACTTTCAACGGTTCAGGAAAACCCCATTTTGTCCAGAGATCCGTCGCAGATCGTCGGGCTTTCTGTCGCAAGGAATTCCGTAAGAGTATCGAATGGATTCGTGATCTGAATGGCTACGACGAACAACTTTTTTGTTGGCCATGGGGTCAGTTCTGTGATGATGCGCAGGAAGAATTGCACAAGGCTGGATATGTTGGTGCATTCACTTTGGAACGGTGGGTCAATGCCAAGGGCACGAATCCGTTTCGGTTGAATCGTATTGGCGTGGGCAAGAAAAAGACCGGTAAATGGATTCAGTCCCGCTTACGTATGTACGGTTCTGATCCAGCGGCTCGGGTGTTTTTCAAGTTGCACACCAAGCGGCCTGAGGTGCAGAGCGTATTGTATGCCACGGATTCTGCAAAGTTGTCTGGCGGCAGTCGTCAGATGATCAACAATATCAAAGCGATGTCCGACATGGGTGTCAAGACTTATGCCGTAATCACCAGCGATACGCCCATCAACGCCGCGCTCGAAGGGCTGGACGTGGAAGTTTTCCATTTCGATGAATTCAAGAAGTACAAGAAATCCGGTCAATTCCTGAAAAAGCTGGTGCGGAATAATGCTATTGATGTGGTGCATACTTTCCACAATCGGGCGTACAAAATGGGCGTGCTGGCACGACTCATGGGTGCCAAGTGCAAGTTGTTCATCAATAGAGGTGTTATTTCCAAGCCCAACTCGATATTTTTTCTGTGGACCGCATTGGCTGACGGTGTGATAGCCAATTCACGGCAATGTGCAGAAGTCATGCACAAGTATCATGTGCTGAAAAAACGGCTAAACGTAGTTTACAATGCTTATGTGGGACCAGATTTTGGCGATCCCAAGCCACGCAAGAAGCGTGGAATCCGTTTTATTTACATCGGTAACACCGTGGACATCAAAGGGTATGACGTGTTTCTTGATGCGGCATCCGCTCTTTGTGAAAATGGTGATTGTCGGGATATGGAGTTTGTGGCCGTGGGTGTTCCCGAAGATCGGCGGGAATGGTTTGCAGACCACATGACCCCGGCTGTCAGAGAGCGTCTTCATTTGCCCGGTGTCATTCCTCATGAACAGGTGCTTGAGGAGCTGGCTTTTTCAGATGTGCAGGTCATGACCTCGCGTAAAGAGAGCCTGCCCAATGCTTTGCTTGAAGGGTTTGACCTTGGCGTTCCGGCCATTTGTACCCGTGTGGGCGGGGTGCCGGAGATTGTCCGTGATGGCGTCAATGGGTTTTTATGCGAGAGCGAAGACGTTGCGTGTCTGGCTGAAAAAATGCGGTATATGGCTGACAATCCTGCGGCGCGCTTTTCCATGGGGTGTGGCGGACGGGCTTTGGTCCGTACCATGTTGACCCCTGAAGCCAAGGGGCGGAATCTCATGCGTGTGTATATGGGAGAAACCCTGTGCGAGCCATTGGACATGGACAGCCTGCCCAAGGCGCAGAGCGAGGAGCAGATTTATGGCAAGAGCGATCACTGATGGATTGATCGAATTCTGGCAGTCGTTGCCCGAAGACCTTAAGGCTAAATTGCGCCTTGGGTTTACCGGGAAAAAACATTTGCTGGATATTGCCGGATGGTGTCTGCGTTCTGGTAATCCGGCTGTGATGCCCATTGCCGTCGATGCTCTTGAAACTGTTGTTCGCGAAAATCCACTCGACGGACGTATGGCTGCCGAGTTGCTTGCGTTGAATCCGATTAAAGATATTTTGTCATCGGAAGTCGTGGAAAAGCTGACTGTGGTGGCAAATTATTATCAGGCACCTGGCCCCTCTGATCCTTTTATGAAGCTTCGAGCGAGCCGAGATTTTTTGGTACTCAAAGACTTTATTCGTACTCAAGTCACGAAGGAGCCGAATAATTTATATTGGCGAGAACAGGCGTTGACTATTGGTGTGTTTAATTTCGACACCGATTTCTGTGTCGAAATATTATCAAACGACATTGAGTCAAGTGCTGAAAGTGTGATTAGTATCGCATTATCTCGAGTCAGAGCGTTGTCGTCTCCTGAAAAAACGATCGATACAGGTCAGCTTTTGAATGATTTGGCTACTGCACCATGGAATATGGGATTGGCTCTGCGTGGGTATGACGTGCTGGCCGGAGTGGCTGAAATGAGGACGGCTCTGCCGGGTTCTGTCGCCCTGTTGTTGTATTCATGGAACAAGGCGGATGAGTTGGATGCAACTTTGGCGTCGCTTCTCGATTCTGATTTGACTGGTGCATCGCTTTTCGTGCTGGATAATGGATCGACTGATCGGACAGCCGAGGTCCTTGCCGGATGGGAGTCCCGGTTTGTGGCCGAGCTTGGTGCTGATCGATTTACGGTAATATCGTTGCCGGTGAATGTGGGAGCTGCATCGGCGCGGAACTGGTTGCTGCATATGGATGTGGTGCAGGAACATGAATTTGTTTGTTATCTCGACGACGATGTAGAGTTATCCAAGGATTGGTTGTCTTGGCTTGGAGCAGCGGTAAAGGTGTACCCGGAGGCAGGTGTTTGGGGATGCAAGGTCGTGGATCATGCCAATGGGTTGCTAATCCAGAGTGCGGACAGTCATTTGCTGGCCGAGCCGGATACTATTGTGGATTTTTCAAGGCTGGCGCCGAATCCGTTCAAACTTTCCGATCTGCATATTCAGACGGTGGATTCTGGCGATTTTGATTTTATGCGGCCCTGTGCGTCTGTGACCGGCTGCTGTCATCTTTTCCGAACCGAAACTCTACTTGAGTCCGGTGATTTTGCGATTCAGCTTTCTCCGTCGCAGTATGACGACATGGAGCATGATATTCGTTTGTGTGAGGCTGGATTATTTCCGGTTTATCAAGGGCATCTGGCTGTGCGGCATAAGAAGCGTACGGGTGTTGCGTCTCATACCTCAATGCAGGAAGAAGGGAATGCTTTGGGGAATAAATATAAGATGCAAACCATGCACGGGGTTGAGGAGGTGTGTGCTGCCGCACGGGCTGAACAGGCTGTTTTGGAAGTTGATATTTTGGTGAAATTGAAATTCCTTGAAGAGTATATGAAATAAGGAAGGGCCGCTTTGGAAGCGGCCTTTTTGTTAGGAAGATGTGCCTTCGGCGAGAGTCATTGTTGGGCGCTGAAGCACCCAAGGCTTTCCATGCCCTGCGCGGGCGGCGGATCTTTTTGGCTGAACCGCCCCAAAAAGAACCAAAAAACTCGGCTCACTAGTTTGGCCGCCCCCATGATCTGCGGCAAGAATCTGATCCAATCGAGTCGGCTCCACCCGATTAAAAGTATAATCCCTTCCTCTTCCTTTATCCCCCAGTCTAAGACAAATTATCTGACTCCTTTATAAGAGCCGCCTCCTTCGATTGGTTAGCTTCTAAGCAGCCAATCAAAGGCTGGGTTCCGTCTTCGTCTGGTTTGGGAGGGAAAGAAATCGTCTTCGGAGGGAGAGCGGTGTTGGGGTGCTGGAGCACCCCAAGGCCCTCTGTGGATAACGAAGAGCCTTAAATCAGAAATGGACACCTACACCGAGAAATCCCTTACAACGACGAACAATTGATAACGGGCCTTAGAGCCTGTCTCGCGTGGCGAATCGTAGCCCGACCGAGTCTGCTGTCACAGACAATCCTGTCGGGCAGTGGAGCCGCGTACAGGCTCTTAGGACCGCTATCAGGCTCACACCGAAAAGGCGTTTTTTGCCTCCTTTTTTTCGCCTCAAAAAAAGCAGGTCGCCGTAAAGGCGAAACCTTTTTAATAAAGACCGTTTGTACCTTCACTGCGAAGCACGCAACGCCCACCAAAAAAAGTACCCCTTTTTCCCTTTATCTTCATTGCGGTCGCCCGCAACGCCTACCAAGAAAGTACACACTCAAAAAAAGGAACCTTACACTATCGAAGAAGAAGCCTCTGCGCAGCAGAAAAGCACCGTCGGCGGACTAACCCCGAGACGATGAGCGTCCCCAACGAAGTTGACGCAACCAACATCAGCATGACCACGATTTGATAACGAATGGCTATGAGTGGATCAGTCCCGGATAAAATCTGACCGGTCATCATTCCCGGCAGAGACACGAGCCCTACGGCCATAAGCGAATTGATGGACGGGATCATTCCCGCCTTGATCGCATTGCGCAGGATGTCCTGCGAGGCTTCGCGATAATCCGCGCCAAGTGCGAGTTTCATTTCCACCTCTTCCCGTCGAGTTTTGAGGTCTGAGAAGAGTCGATCCAGACAAATGGAAATTGCGGTCATGGAATTCCCGACAATCATACCTGCCAGCGGGATGAAATATTGTGGAGTCCACCATGGCTTGGCTCCGACAATCACGCCGGTAACGAGCATGGTGACGAGTGAATAGGTAACGATCATGGAGAGAAATGTCGGGATGACAAAGGGGATGGCTTTTTCAGACACACGGCCACGTATGATATGCACAGCCGCAGTGACCATGCCTGTAAATATGAGCAGTACGAGCCAGCTTATATTTGCACTGAAAACGAATTTGAGGACGTAGCCCATGAGAAAAAGTTGAGCAAATGTTCGGATGGTGCCGATGAAGAGATCTCGCCCAAGGCCGAGATTATATTTGAAGGACGTGACGCCTGCCAACAGCACGAATCCGAGACAGAGGGAGAGTTGAAGCGGACCTATTTCAATGATGGATTGGGTCATTGCGCCACCAGCCCTTTGTCGAGAATAGAGACGATTTGATTGACGCCTTCCGGTGTTTTTTCAGAGTGGGAAATCATGATGACCGTGATTCCCTGACGACTGAGTTCCATTGTTTTTTTGAGCACGACTTCTGCGCTTTCCGGGTCGAGTGAAGCGGTGGGTTCATCCAACAAAATAACTTCCGGGTGGAGTAACAGGCTGCGAATAAGGCATATCCGTTGTGATTGGCCTACGGACAACCTGTTCGCTTCGCTGTCCAGTGTTATCCCTGTGAGTAGAAATGAATCCAAGTACCCTGTGAGTTCCAGATCAGCAGGAGGAGTGACGTTTTTATTGGAATGGAAGGAGAAGGGGAGCAACAGGTTGTCACGCACGGTTCCGGGAAGCAGGGTGGGCATTTGTTGAACATATGCCACGCACCGGCGCAGGGATGCCGGAGCAATGTCCGTGATGTCACATTCCTTATATTGAATGCTGCCGGCCTGAATTTCTTCCAACCGGCAGAGCAGGCGGAGCAGCGTGGACTTTCCTGAACCGGATGGCCCTCGTACGAGATAATACGCCCCTTGCTCGAAAGTCAGATTGGCATCGTGCAAAATGGCTGGGCCATTCGGGTATGAAAAGGATACGGATTCAAGAGTTAAACACATGCGTTATTCTTCTTTATTGATATATGCCAAAAATTTGTTGGCTTCTTCGAAAGAAGGATTCAGTTCAAGCGCCTTGGCCAGGTTCGCTTTGCATTCGTCCTTTTCGCCTTGTTCAAAATAGGCACGGGCGATATTGTAGTAGAGGTTCTCGTCGTTTTCAGTGATTTCAAGAGCGCGGGTATAATACTCAACGGCCTGATCAAGTAGCTTGGATTTGCGTAGGTTGATGCCGAACTCGTTGAATAAATGCTTGTGTTCGGGCGTAAATGCTGCGTCTAGACAGACCACTCGTTCGAAGATATCTCCCGCTTTTTCCGTTTCACCTCGTTCCATATATGTCAGGCCGAGACCAAAGTTGGCGCGTACGTTTTGCTCGTCGAAGTTCAGTGTGGCTTCATACTCAAATTGAGCTGAGTAGAGTGCCCCCTGTTCGCGTTGATTTTCGGCGCGTTTCAAGGTGGAGTCCATCTCCTGCATTCTTGGATAAACTTCTGCCTGATAGTATTCCAATTCCGGGTCGAATTTTTCCAGAAAATCGGGCAATGGGAAACCTTCCTTAGGCCCGGAGGGGATGTTGTTATTATTGAGAGGTTGGACCATGACTACTCGTCCATTCTCATCTTGATCAGCTTCTTCGGCAAACCAGTAAGACTTCTGGATAGCCTTGCGGGAAGTGGTGCCGGTGCCGACTCTGTTGACTGATTGAGAAGAGAAGACTCCAAAGATTTTTTCGAGTTCCACATCTTCGGGAATAGTGACGGTCTCCATGGGTTCATCCGGGGTGACCTTGTTTTTATCTTGGTTCACGACATGTCCTCGATTGGTTTCAATTTATCGTGTGTGAATAAAAAAATACACGGCAGAGCCATGAATGGCAACTGGCAGAGGTGTCGATTGAACGACAAAATAACACGTTTACAGGATGCGTGCATCCGATCTGTTGCCGTGTGTGGTGATGCAAAAGTTTGAGCCTTTTATTGATGCGGAGAACAGACGTTTCCGACGAACATTCGTTTGATAGAATATGAGAAAAAAAGATGTATCCATTGTAAAAAAATGAGCATCCTCTCCCTGACCCTCCAAGGTGACAATCCGGTTTGTTTCGGGTAAACGCAAAGACGGCGAATTACCGTCTTCTGGATCGAATGATTGCAGAAGATTTTATATAATGTAGATAATTGTTGATGTTTCAAGGAGACTCCACTGATGGACAATGTCGGCAAAAGGATTCAGTCCTACCGAGAAAAACAGAATCTGACCATTGAGGATTTAGCCAATCGAACCACTTTGAGCGAAGAGTTCATTCGCGCCGTTGAAGACGAGGACATGTATCCTTCCTTGCAGCCGCTCGTGAAATTGGCACGCGCATTAGGGGTGCGGCTTGGTACCTTTATGGATGACCATGTGTCCCGTGATCCGTTGATCACGCGTCTTGATGAGCGCACAGAAGAATTGGTCATGCATCCTGCCGGAAAGGAACCGGGGTTGAAGTTTCATTCCCTTGGCAAGGGCAAGACCGATCGCCATATGGAACCTTTTTTTATCGAGTTGATGCCCGAATCCGCTAAGGACGAGCACCTTTCCTCTCATGAAGGTGAAGAATTTATCATAGTTCACTCCGGTAAGGTTCGCATCAAATACGGCCAGGAAGAGACCATTCTTGAAAAAGGAGATTCCTCCTATTTCAACTCCGTGGTACCGCACAATGTGGCGTGTGCCGGTGATGAAATGGCCGAAATCTATGCTGTCCTCTACTTCCCAGAATAGGGGGGCGTCATGACAGCACTTCGCGAAATAACCCTTGGACAACTTTTGGACGAGGCCGTTGAAAAGTGGCCTGATCAGGACGCCGTGGTCTACGTGGATCGCGACTTTCATTTGACCTATGAGGAATTCGGCGATTTGGTGGATACCATCGCCAAAGGTCTTATGGGACTGGGTGTGCAAAAGGGTGAAAAGGTGGCTATCTGGGCGAATAATGTCCCTTATTGGGTCGCCTTGCAGTTCGCCACAGCCAAGATCGGGGCCATTCTGCTTACGGTCAACACTCATTATCGTTCACACGAACTTAAATATTTGCTTGAGCATTCCGAGGCCGAAAATCTGTTCATCATTGGCGAATATCGGGGGCATGATTATCTCGCCTCGGTGTACGAGCAGGTGCCGGAACTCAAGGTGCAGGAACGTGGTCAGCTTCATACCAACACGTTTCCTCATCTTAAGCGTGTATTTTACCTTGGTCACGAAAAGCATCGTGGCATGTATTCCATTCCTGAATTGCAGGCCATGTCCGCTATGGTCTCCGATCAGGATTACAAGGCCCGTCAAGCGGGGATTGATGCGCATGATGTTGTCAATATGCAATACACCTCCGGGACCACGGGGTTCCCCAAGGGCGTGCAGCTTTCTCATTACAACATTGCCAACAACGGGTACTGGATCGGCAAGAACCAGAACTTTCAGCCAGGTGACCGGCTTGCTTTGACTGTGCCATTGTTCCATTGCTTCGGCTGTGTGCTTGGCGTACTCGCCTGCGTCAACCATGGTGTGGCCATGATTATTCTTGAGGACTTTGTACCCACGGATGTCATGCTCGCCATTGATCAGGAAAAATGTACTGCGGTGTATGGCGTGCCAACGATGTTTATAGCCATGCTTGATCATGCCATGTTTGATCGTTTCGATTATTCCTCCCTGCGTACTGGCATTATGGCTGGTTCGCCATGTCCGGTGGAAGTCATGAAGCGGGTTATGGACAAGATGAACATGAAAGAGATCACCATCTGTTATGGCCTCACCGAGGCCAGTCCGGTGATGAGTCAGACCACCATCGGTGATACCATCGAGCACATGACCGAGACCGTTGGTCCGGCTATGCCCGAAGTGGAGATTCGCATTACTGATCCCGAAACGGGTGAAAAATGTGCCTCCGGTGTTCAAGGTGAGGTTTGTTGTCGTGGTTATAATGTAATGACGGGCTACTACAATAACGAGAAAGCCACGATTGCCGCTATTGATACCGATGGCTGGCTGCATTCCGGTGATCTCGGTGTTATGGATGATGACGGTTATTTGTCCATTACAGGTCGTCTCAAGGATATGATCATTCGTGGCGGAGAGAATATCTATCCGCGCGAAATCGAGGAGTTTCTCTACACTATGGAGGGCGTTCTCGATGTACAGGTAGCTGGTGTGCCTAGCGAAAAGTTTGGCGAACAGGTCGGTGCTTTTGTTATTCTCAAGGAAGGCGTTGAACTGGAACCTGAAGATGTCATCGACTATTGCCGTGGCAAGATCGCTCGTTACAAGATTCCGAAATACGTCACGTTTATGACTGAATATCCCATGACTGCATCCGGGAAAATTCAGAAATATAAATTGCGTGACCACGCAGCCACCCTGTGGCCGGACGCGTAGAATAAAGATGAAGACTGGGGGAAACCTTTTGAAAGAGGTTTCCCCCAAACCCTCATCTAGAACTTTCAGACGTGCCGTCAGAGAGCTTAATGGGGGATATAAAGACACGTTGGCGGCGTGTTGGTGGCAAGCAAAGGGGAAAATGTTGCTTGTCAGGAAGAATCCTCCACCCCGCAGGGGTGGCGATAAAAAGTTTTGGAGGATTCTCAAGGAACCTTTTTTAAAAGGTTCCTTGAGCCGCCGGAGGCACTTCTTACAGGAGGTATATATGGAACAGTACAAGGAAATTGCGCCCCGTTTGGTGGGATTGCGAGAAGGAATCGGCTGGACCGTTGCTGAGATGGCAGACCTTTTGGGCCTGCCGGAAGACAAAGTTGCCGGGTATGAATCCGGGACAGTCGAGATTCCGGTTGGGTACATGTTGGATGTTTCCCGGCTGTGTCGGGTCGATCTGACCACGCTCATTTCCGGGCGAGAACCCCACCTGAAATCGTATTCCGTTGTCCGTAAAGACGAAGGGTACGCTGTGGATCGTCGCAAGGATTATGACTACAAGTCTTTGGGGTACAAGTTCGCCGGACGCGAAATGGAGCCGTTTTTGATCACGGTACCACCGAAACCCGAAGAAGAAATGGTCGAGACTGCACACCGTGGACAGGAATTTATGTACGTCCTTGAAGGTCGTCTTGAAGTCCGTCTTGGTGGTGAATCTATTGTTGTTGAGCCGGGTGACTCTTTGTATTTCAGTTCCGAAACGCCTCATGCTCTGCGTGGTATGGATGGCAAAGAAGTAAAATTCCTTGATGTGATTCTGTAGGGTTGGCCGATTTTTTGGTCCGCCCGGAACAAGGTATGTCATTTTTTATGTGCAAAAAAAACGCAAAATTGATTCAGAATCACGGAGTTATTTATCATGTTTACTAAGGAAGAATACGCCGATTACGCAGACTTGTGCGCCAGATATAAACCGGAATGCCCTGAGAATTTCAACTTTTCTTATGATGTTCTGGATGCAATGGAGCCGGGAAAAACCGCGCTTATTCATGTTGACGACGATGGTGTTCGTCGCGAATACGATTTCAAATTTTTTCAGGAAACGTCGAGTAAACTCGCCAATGCCCTTGTGAAAGAGGGCGTCAAGAAAGGTGATCGGGTTATGCTCGTCCTGTATCGCCGTTTGGAATACTGGACGGTTATGCTTGCATTGCATCGCATCGGCGCATTGCCAATTCCGTCCCCGTCCCTGCTGACAAAGAAGGATATCTCTCAGCGTGTAAATTACGCTAAGATTTCCGCTATCATCTGTGAAGATTCCATTTGTGCACGTGTGGATGAAGCCAAGGGTGATTGCCCGGGACTCAATCATTTCGTACAGATTGACGGCGAAACCAATGACGGTTGGCATGACTATGAAGAACTTATGGCAACTGGTGATGTGAGTTTTCCGCGTACGGCTGATTCTCCAGGCGGCGATGATCCCATGGTCATTTTCTTTTCTTCCGGTACCACGGGCCTGCCAAAGATGGTGCTGCACAATTTCTCCTATCCGGCGAGTCATTTTACGACAGCTGCAATGTGGCACGATCTTGAAGAGGGCGATATCCATCTGACTCTGTCCGAGACCGGTTGGGCCAAGTCCGTGTGGGGCAAGTTCTATGGCCAGTGGATGGCCGGTGCCGTCGTTTTTGTCTGGGATTTTCGAGGCAAGTTCGAGCCTGCTCATCTCTTGCAGATCATGGAAGAAAACAAGATCACGACCTTTTGCGCACCGCCGACCGTGTACCGATTCCTTGTGCGCGAGGATTTGTCCAAGTACGCATTGTCACTTCGTCACTGCACTACTGCTGGCGAGCTGTTGAATGAGTCGGTATTCCATGCCTGGGAAAAGGCTTTCAACATGCCTCTTTATGAAGGATATGGTCAGACTGAAACCACACTTCAGGTGGCGACTTTCAAGTGCATGACGCCCAAACCTGGTTCCATTGGTCGGCCTGTGCCTGGGTGGGACATTGCGCTTATGGATGATGAGGGTAAGAAAGTCCCTCAGGGCGAAGAAGGCGAAATTTGTATCCGTATTGACAAGCCGGTGCTCGGGTTGTTCGATTCCTATATGGATGAGCCGGAAAAGACCGCGTCCGTCAAGTTTGATGGCTGGTATCATACCGGAGACAAAGCTTGGGCGGATGAAGATGGATACCTCTGGTTCATGGGCCGTACTGATGACCTTATCAAGAGCTCCGGCTATCGTATCGGACCCTTTGAGGTCGAGTCTGCTTTGGTGGCACATGATTCCGTTATCGAAGCTGCCGTCACCGGCTTGCCTGATGAGGTGCGTGGGCAACTGGTGAAGGCAACGGTGGTTCTTGCACCCGGTTACGAGCCGTCCGAAGAGCTGACCAAGGCCCTTCAGACCTATGTCCGAGAATTGACCGCCCCGTACAAATATCCCCGCGTTATCGAGTATGTGGATGATCTGCCCAAGACCATTTCCGGCAAGATCAAACGTAAAGAGATTCGGGAAGCTGATTTGAAGAAATATAACAGTTAAGAATTCTGACGATTAAAAACGAAAAAGCCGACCATGTGGTCGGCTTTTTCGTTTTTAATAACAAGGTAAAGACTATTGCGGATTCTTTGGATCGGCTTCGCCTTCTCCATTCGCTTCTGCCGTAGCAACTCCATCTTCTGTCAACAGCGTGGCATATGCATCCTTGAAAATGAGTTTTGTTGCGAGTTCATCGGCTTTTTCTCCCAGCTCCATGAGGTGTTCAAGGAAGTCGAGAATAAGCAGTCGGCGTTCTTCTTCACCGTTTTCGAATTCGAATTTGCAGTCGCCGGATTCGAAATACTTGGCCACGCGTTCCAGATAATCGATGTCGAGCATACGTAAATCTCCGTTAGTCGTGATGGTAGGGCATGTTTTTATGAATGGTTCCGACGCGGTATAATTGTTCAAGCAGGAGTAAACGTGCCAGCTCATGTGGCAGTGTCATATCACTGAGCCGGATGGAATGACGGGCCGCTTTTTTGACGTCTTCGGACAATCCAAAGGGGCCGCCGATGACGAACACAGGTCGTTGGTTAGGCGCATCTGTCCATTTTTGAACCCGCTTGGCGAGTTCTCGCGAGGTCAATCGGTCGCCGTATTCATCAAGAATGATGAGGACGTCTCCCTTTTTGACCTTGGAAAGAATACCTTCTCCTTCCTTTTTGTTCTTGTCCTGAACCGGAAGTTTGCCGGGGGCGTCTTTGATTATAGACTCTTCCAGCTTGAAAAAACGCGATAGTTTTTTCAAGTAATGGGCGCATCCATCCTTGGAAAATGGTTCTTTGAGTTTCCCAACCCAGATGAATCCGATCTTGCTCATGACACGCTCATTAGTTGTGCGGAGACGGTTGAGCCTTCAAATTCGATGCGAATATAGCCGCCGCCAGCCAGCATGCCAGGATTAATAACCGGAGTTTTGCCGATCATGTCTACAGCTTTTGATTCGTGGATGTGGCCGGTGATGACCAGTGCCGGTTGGACGCGCTCGATGAATTTGCGGACGCTGGGGCTACCAACATGCTGTCCGTTACCGAGTTGATCAACCTTGGTGTCGTGTGGCGGCTCGTGGATAATTGCGATGAGCTGGTCGAATTCGTCTACCTGCGTATGGGTTTCATCCAGCCATTTGGCAATGGTTTCTTCCGGGACTTCGCTGGGTGTACCAAACGGTGTCGGCGTGGACATTCCCACACCCAAGAGGGCGAGGCCGGGAGTCAGCTCTCGGACTTTCAGATGGATGTCCATGTCCTGTTCTATCAGGTAGGTCTGCACAGTGTCTGTGTCCATATTCCCCGGTTGGGCCAGAATACGGGGATTGATCGCGGCCACAGTCTTGATCACGTTATTGACCGCTTCACGGCTCCCCCGGTTGGTAATGTCGCCGGAGATGATGACACCTTCCGCGCCGGAGAGGTCGGGAATGGCCTCAATAAGGCCTGTGGATTCGTGTATATCGCCAAATGCTATCCAATACATGATCGTGTTCTCCTGAAAAAAACTGGCATGACCCTATATCTGAGTCATGCCGTTCGTCAACGGACCGTGGAGGGAGGACATAAAAGAGCGGGTGGCCCCATTATGAAGTGGGGCCACCTGTGAAGCGTATCTTATTCGTTTTTGTCACCCGGCACGGCGAGTTTGGCGAGTTCTGCCAATCGGTCGTCAACCATGCGGTACAGTGTGCCTGTCGGATATTTGCCTTTTCTGTCGGGCTTGCCACAACGCATACCTGTGAGGATGAACATGGCTTCTTCAATGGTTTTGACCGGGAAAATGTGAAACATCCCGGCTTCAACGGCCTGAACGATTTCGTCTTTGAGCATCAGGTTGACCACGTTGTCAGCAGGCAGGATGACGCCTTGTTTGCCGGTCAGCTTGCGACGACGGCAGACTTCGAAGAAACCTTCGATCTTGCGGTTGACGCCGCCCACGGCCATGACTGCACCGCTCTGGGATACTGCGCCAGTGAAGGCGTAGGACAAATTGATCGGTGCGCCGGACAGGGCTGAAAGCAGGGAAGCCAGTTCCGCGCCTGAAGCTGAGTCACCTTCGATGCCTGCGTAGGACTGCTCGAAACAGAGTGACCCGGTCATGACGATGGGTTTGTCCTGTGCAAACAGTCGGACCAGATAGGACTTGATAATCATCATACCCTTGGTGTGAATGGGGCCACCCATCTGGGCTTCGCGTTCCAAGTCGAGAATGCCACCGTGACCAACGCCTGCGGTGCAGGAAATTTGGTGCGGTAGACCAAATTCGTAGTCGCCGAAGAGCGTCACGGACAATCCATTGGCGCGACCTGCGGCTTGTCCATCGGTGGCGACTTTGATGACCTGACGATCATAGTCGGTCATGAATTCTTCTTCATACAGATTGACCCGATAGTCCTTGGCGGTAACCGCCTCGTTTAGAGCTTCGAGATCTATGGTGTCTTTACCGGCCATGCGTGCGAAAGCTGATGCTTCGATCATGCGTTCACGTACTAGCGGGATGTAGAGGGATAACCGTTTCTGGTCTTCCACCAGTCTGGATGAGAAATCAACCAACCCGGCAATGGCCTCTCTTGTCAGCGGGAGGACTTTTGTTTCGCGTGCGGTCTGGCCGATAATCGAGATATAGTTCTTGATGTTGGCCGCGTTACGTGTGGCTGCGTGCTGCAAATGTGCTTTGAGCTTAAAGTATTTGGCAAAGCGGTCATCGTTGTAGAGCAAAACTTCATAGTGTTCGTCCGAACCGATAAGCACGATCTTGAGATCAAGATTAATGGGTTCTGGCTGGATGGTCCGAGCACGTACTTGTTCCTGATCAACAGGGTCTTCAATGCGTGATTGGCCTGATCTGAGGGCGCGGAGCAATCCTTCCCAAGAGACGTGGTTGGAGAGCAGATCCTCCATGTTCAGGAGCAGGAAGCCGCCGTTGGCCTGGTGCAGTGTTCCGGCCTTGATGAGGGTAAAGTCTGTGTAGAGTGCGCCCATTTCGGCTTCGCGTTCGATGGAGCCGAGTAGATTGAAAGCGGTGGGGTGGTCTTCCACCACGACGGGAGCGCCTTTGGTTTTGCCGTTGTCCACGAACAGGTTGACCTCGAACCGTGTGAAGAAGTCTTCACCGGACGGCATTCCTTCGGGGAGTAGGCCGGCCAGAGATGTGTCGCGGGGCATGAACTGGTCCACGTTTTCCACGACCTCGTTGACCAGTGCCTCAAAGTATTCCGGCAATCCCTTGATGGATTTGAACTTGTCTGAAACTTGTGTGAAACAATCATGCATGACAGCCTTGGCTGTTTCTCGGTGCAGATCGTTTTCGGACTCGCGCATATCCATTTCGTTCTGGTTGATCTGGCGTAGAATGGAGCTGACTCCGGCAAGGAGTTCTTCGCCCTTGACCTTGAGCTTTTTGCGTTGGGCTGGTTTGATTTTGTCGAAGTCCTTGTCCGATATGACTTCACCGTCCACGATGGGAGAGAGGGTGAGAACTCCCTCGTCATCGAGATTAAGGGAGAAATTCTCCTTTTCGGCGGTGGCATCCATCTTGTTGAACAGTTCTTCACGTTTGGCGTTGAACTTTTTGACTATCCGTTCATGTTTTTTCTGGAAAGTATCCTTTTCGAATCGAGCCGGGATTTCCTGACGGATATGGGTCATGGCCTTGTGTTGAGCCACTTTGAGCTTTCGGCCCTTGCCTGCAGGCATGGACACGGAAATAGGCCTGTCGTTGTCCTCGAAATTGTAGAGGTACACCCAGTCGCATGGCGGTGTGGCCTTTGCAGCTGTGGGCTTCAAAAAGGATTTGACGAAATATGTCCGGCCCATATTCGGCTCACCGGAAACGTAGAGATTATGTTCGTTGCCTTTGATCTCAAGGGCCAGTGACAGAGCTTGTATGGCCCTGGGCTGGAGTTTGGGATAGACATTCCTGTCCGGGATGTCTGCACTGGTTTCATAGGGGATCTTGGTCGGGTCCAGCGTGGCCCGGAGCTTGGAGCCGGGGAGCCCTTTGAGGGCGGGAGTAGTCTTGTTCATTAAATGCTCATGCTGTATTATTCGTGCGCGGCATTGGCACTTTATGAATCTAAGGTGTTTTTCCCCGGTTGTCACCATCCATTGTGCGGGATTGAGCATGAAAAAGGCGACCTCGAATGGCCGCCTAATTATTTCGAGCACAGTGTGTCTACAATCCGGTTCCTTTGAACAGGGCTTTTTGCAGCCCAAGGCTCCATTGTCCCTTGGGAAATCCGTATTTTACGGCGAAGTTATCTAGGGCCTGTCTTGTTATTGGTCCCCAGTTTTGGTCAATTTTTCCCTTGTAATAGCCAAGGTCGCGCAAACGGACCTGCATGGCTTTAACGTCTTCGGGGAAGACCGGATTCAGGAAAGCAGTGCCACGCCCATACGGGCCTTCGCCGGAGCCTGTTTGAGGTGTTGGCGTTGGAGCGTATGCCGTTTGGGGGCGTGGTGTGCTCGTGGGAACAGGAGGGGCGACTGCGCTTTTTATGGGAGCTGACGGCCCGGAGGCTGACGGTTTAGAGTTGTATCGAGCAACATGATTCCTTTCGCGCAGATCTTGGGCGATACCACTCCCCGGTGTGTAGTAGTAATTGTTGTAAAATCGGTCACGGAGGCTGGACGGATTGAATTTTGCTGCGAACATGTGCACTCGCCAACCATCATAGTCGAGATACGACTCCTGTTTTTTTGCCAAATTGTCTCGCTGCCACTGTGCTTTTTTTCTATCACTCATGATAACTTCAAATTTGGCATCCGCAGGGAGTCGGTTCTTGACGAAGGTCATAACCAAATATTTGTCGATTTTGGCCTGGTCCCGTTGTGGATTAAAACCGTATGTTTTGGCTGCATGGTAAACCGCTCCCCAATCTCCACGAGATTCAATCGGGACAGCCTGGAGAAATGTTTCATACGGGATCATATAGACTTCCAGAGTCATTTTTGATGGAGATGATGTTGCGGCTAGACATTGTGTGATGCTGATTTTGTCTTTTTGAACAGTATATTGAGCCAGATATTGCAGGGTTGCGATGCGTTCATTAGAGTCGAAAAGATGAATGACGCCGGCCACATCAGCCGCATAGTTGTCGCCGATGCCGTAGTTCTGGCCTATGACCGGGATAGCCCCGCCATGTTTGAAATTGTAGAAGTATCCGTTATTGAGACCTTCCATATATGCGTCTGCGCCGGGAGCAAATGAGACGGAACTCGGCCCTTGTTGGTTGGTGAGTTTGGCAGCTACGGCATAAGATACGGCAAGGGCATCCGGCGGCCATTCCACATCTTGTCCCATGACGGGGGAGGCTGTTGTCAGGCATATCAGAAAGCTGAGAGTGAGAATAATCTTTTTCATGGTGGTTTCTCCTCTACCAAAGCTGTGTGTCTTCCTGAGTTGCCTGAGGACCAGGCATACCAAATCCGAAGCCTGAGTAGTCGGGACTCATGTCTCCTGGGGCGTCAGCCGTGCCATCGTGTCCTGTTTGGACACCTCTTGAATTGCGCATGCCCATGGCTGATTTTCCGTAAGCTTTTTTTTCTTTTTCGAGTCTGCGGAGGACATCTACGGAAAGGTCTACGCCTTTCTTGATGCCCTCAATGGTTTTAATGGCTGCGATGATTTCTGGGTTGGATGCAAAGATGAATCCCATGATCATATCCTGAAAGCGGCTTTGTGCTTCATTTTTTGTGTAATCAATGATGGCAACGGCAGCTTTTTCAGCGGTTGTCAGTTCTCGATTGACGACTGGTTGCGGCGGAGTGTCAGTCCATGGACTTTTCCAACCTCGTTCGGGGTCCATTACCGGGACCCCTTCTATTCCTATGGTGGGTTCCATGGCCGGGCCTTTTCTTCCTGATGGTCCTCTCAGAGCAGAACCGTCGCTTCCGCCACCGCCTCCACTTCCTCCACTATCGCATCCGCTTGCAAAGAGTGGTGCAGGTGCAGCCATGAAGAGAATAAGGAGGACACCCGTTAGCCAATATGTGAGTGGTGCAAATCGTTGTGAGAGAAGCATTTGAATACTCCTTGTTGAAGGAAAAGATGCACCGCCTGATCTTTTGACCTTATATGTGCTTTTCATGTCCTGCCCGTACGGGATTTTTCCCTTGAAGGAAGGTTGAAAAAGGGTGGGCAAAGGCGGCCTCGGAGTTGAGACCGCCTTTGCTGGTAATGATTATAGTCCGGTCCCCTTGAACAGAGCCTTTTGGACACCGAGGCTCCATTGTCCTTTGGGAAAGCCATATTTTACGGCGAAGTTATCCAGAGCTTGTTTGGTCAGTGGGCCAAAGTTCTGATCGATTTTGCCCTTGTAGTAGCCAAGTTCTCTCAGTCGGACCTGCATGACTTTGACGTCTTCCGGAAAGACCGGATTAAGGAACGCGCGTCCAGCGCCTAATGGGCCATCTGTAGGGGCGGATTGTATCGCTGCTGGCGCGGGTGCTGCTATTGCAGGGGCAGGAGCTGCCATTGCCGGAGCAGGTGCCGCTATTGCTGGAGCAGGAGCTGCTACAGAAGCTGGCGCCGGAGATGCTGTGGCTGGTGCGGCTGGTGCGGCAACTGCGGCAACGGGAGCCGGTGGAGCTTCGGTGCGGTCTTTTTTCACGTTGGCGAACTCACCGACCACCACGGCTGGGAGATAGCCTGTTGGGTCTTGTTTGTAGGTCACACCCACGTAGAATCTGCTCTTGCTGGAGCCGGGGGTGAATTCGCCACCAGCTATCAGGATACGCCAACCAGAGTCATTGATGGAAATGGCGTCGGCCAGTTTCGTGCCTGCACCATATGCGCGGCTTGTTACTTTCATGGCCAGCGAAGATTCCTGGAACAACCGATCTTTACAGAAGGTCATGATGAAGTACTTGGATTTGATACCGGTTCGGGAACCGTCTTCGCCATAGGTCATGGGTTCGGCATTTTCGATGGCGAACAGATAGTAGTCCATGTAGCTGGTCAGAGTGGAGGCTACAGCCTTGAATGTTTTTTCCTTGACGAAGAATGTTTCGACCCTTGGGAAGTCTGGCGGAATGCCAACCACGACGGATTTGGTGATGTTGACGGATCTTTTCGTCACCACGTATTGGGCGGCGTAGTAGACTCCTGCACGACGGTTGATGACATCTTTGAATAGGAACACACCTTCGAGCATAACCAGAACCTCGCCCTGATTAAGCACGGTGGTTTCGTAACCGGTCACGGCTACGTTTTGGACGTCAAACCCTTCGTAGTCAAATTCCTTTTCACCAACGGCATGGCGGCCAGCAGGGTCGAAGGTGACATTTTCTACCGCGATTTTTCCACCGCGAAGACGTTCGAGGAGAGCGGAGGTAACCAACTTGATGTCATCAGGAGCCTGTTCCTGTTTGACGGGAATGACTTCGGGCGTCTGCACCTTTTTAGGCGGAGGCGGTGGAGGGGTTGAACCCAGACCGTCCATTTTGCAGGCGGTCAGGGCAAGGCTGAACAATACCAGAATCGTGAGAACGGTATATTTGCGCATGTGAATTATTACCTTGTTTTTGGACTCGCGGTGCAAGCGTTAAATCTGAGGCGTGCCGCCGGCAATCGAGCTGGCTGGTGCGGAAGACATGGGGTCAAATGTCGGGTCAGGCGAGTAGTCTGGGACCGAAGCGCGATTCTCTGCGCCCAGTATGTTGGCGGCCTGTTCCATGGCTTTACCGATGGCTTTTTCCGCACCGTAGTCCACACCCTTTTTGGCGCCGTATCGAGCTACTGCCTTGACTGCGACAACCGTGGCACGTTCACGGACTTTTTTTGTGATCGCATTGCGGGCCAGATTGATCCCTGCACGGGCAGTGGTGAAGGCTTTGTCTGCATTCATGGGCGAGAATTTGCCAACCAGACCGGATGCGCCACCGCCGATAACGATGCCTTTGACGATGTCGCCGGGAGTTTTGCCGTCACGGTATGCGTTGGCACCACCGCGAGCCGCGCCGAGCGCCGCTGCTGTCACCCAGCCTACACCGGGTACAAAGGACAGGCCTTCTTGTGAGTATTCGCCAAGTTTATCGAGTACTTCAAGTGTCTTGACACAGGCGTCCAGCATGGCCGCTTCGTTGTTGGCTGCATTGGAGTTTTGTTCGAGAAAGACCTGACGGATAGTGAGAAGATCGCGTTTCTCGATGGTCGAGCCGGTAAAGGCCGTTATCAGGGTGTCCTGTTGTGATGGATTGAGGGTCCCAAAAATGGAGACCAATTCACTGGGTTTCCACGGATCGATTTTTAAATCTTTTGGTGGGCCTCCTACGTCGCCTCCGCCTCCGCCGTAAGCCGAGGCCATGGTCGGTGTAAGGAGCAATGTGAGTGCGAGCAGGGACGCCACGAACCCATGCATACCTCTTGTCGTTTTCAACATGGTTATCTCCCGAGTAGTTATAAGTTATCTGCCGTCTGTAGCCATGGAATTACCCTTTGCCCCCTCCGGGTCGGCAAGTCCCATGGTCCTTTGTATTACGCTGTTGTCCGGCACGAATTCCGGGACCATGGCTGCCAGTTCCGAATGACTGAACCGAAACAGGCGCAGGGCCGGGCTGGATTTCCCATCTTCATCAATGTGTGTGAGATAAATTTCCGTATACGGTGAGTTGCCTTTTGATGAAAAGGCGAGCCAACGAGAATTGGGAGACCAACTGTGCCAGGAGTTCATCAGGTTCATATTAGCCTTGAGCACGCGGGGAATTCCCCCTTCTGCGGGGACAATGACCAATCGACTATCGGGTTGGAGCACCAGTCCTGTTTTGCATTGAGTGAATACGAGCCATTTCCCGTCCGGTGAATATCGGGGAAAGAAGTTGCTCATTCCGTTCTCTGATGCCCCTTTAACCGGGGAGGCTGTGCCTCCTGTCCCGTTGTTGAAAGGGACGGAATAAAGATCAAACTGCATGGGATATTTTTCATTGGTATCGAGAATAGTCTGGGAGGGATCTTCCTTGCGGAGTCTGCCTGCTTCGATGTCAGCCACAAGGGCTGGTTTGACTGAAGCTCTGGCAAACGTCACCCGGCGACCATCTGCGGAGAATGTCGGATTGGTCTGCACCGCTTCAATATTATCCGCGCCACTCAATGGCAGAACTTGTTCTGTTGTGCGGTCGTAGTATGCGATTACCCCAGTGGCCGGATAAAACATTTGGGAGAAATGAAGGTCGTCAAGCATGATGAACGCTGAGGATTCGCCCACAGTAGAGGCTGCATAACGGCCATTTGGAGAAAATGCGGTGAACAGGCCCATGCTGTATTTGGAGGGACCGGGGGCCTTGTAATCGTTCCAGGAGATGACATTGTCGTCAGTGATTGAAACCGTTTTTGATATGTCTACCAAGACATATCCACCCTTGTCGCCTTTGTAATCCATATCCATACCATAGGACTTTCCGTTAGCTGAATAAGCGTGGCAGTTGAAGCAGATGGGCTGATCCTGCAACACTATCCGTGGTTTGGCGAAGGACGAAAGGTCGCCAACAGCCATCTGGCTATCGTGTGGATTGTCTTTGGCTTTTTTGAAAGGTAGCCGCTTTCGAAGGAATCCGATATGCGAGCCAACTGGATCTTCAGATATGGCGAAGGAGGTTTCTCCTTTGGTATTGAGTGTACCGGTTGAGCTTATGCCGTTTACCGATACTTGGACCGGTGCGTTTCCGGCAGCGGATTTGATCTGTTCCCAGAGAAGTTGGTTTGGAATCCAGTATGGAGTGTCCATGACACCACGGCATAAGGAGGTGCCGTTTGTTGACAGGGGGATGAGCCATGTGGTGTTCAAGGCGTCTTTCCAGCGGATTATGGGCGATGCCGCATTCGCCGGGACCAAGGCTCCGGGCAGAGGCTCAAGTACGGGAATTGTGGTGGGCGATTCGTCGGGCGAGAAGGATCCTATCCAGTCTTTGAGGGTTTGTCCCTGAGGAGGCTGGATATCAATTGATCGGAAGAGGGGATATGCAAATATTGGCTGAGCGAAGAAGATAGTTGCCATTATGCAAGCAATGAAAAGAAAGGGAGAATACCGGGAGAAGCTCAGTTGTTTCGTCATAGTATCACCGGGTAAAAAATCTATATTGAGATTTATACAGTAACCCGGTGTGAAAAATATGGCAAGTTTTCCCTCTTTTTACTCGACGCTTGGTCAAGAAAAAGAAGTATGAAAAAAGCACCGAAAAAACGGAATGTTATTTGATATAATTGGGCAGATTCAGAAAAAGATTTGTTGTATAGGATGCCATTTTATCCATGATCCATGGGAAGGCGATAAGTAGGGCTAGAAAGATTGCGACAATTTTCGGGACCATGGTCAAGGTCATTTCCTGAATTTGAGTGGCAGCCTGAATGATGGAAATGATAATACCGACCACCATGCCGATACCGAGCATGGGGAGGGAAATGATCAAGGTCATCTCAATGGCTTGTCGGGCAAAGCCGACCACAAATTCCGGAGTCATACGACGCACTACTCCCAGGGAAGGCTTTTGTGTCCCGTCACTGGAACGTGTTGACCAGAGAACCCACGAGCAGGTTCCAGCCGTCGATAAGAATAAACAGCAAGATTTTAAATGGCAGTGAAATCATGACCGGCGGCAACATCATCATACCCATGGCGAGTAGGATGGAAGCAACGACCATGTCCAGAATCAGGAACGGGATGTAGATCAAGAAGCCGATGGTGAAACCGGTTTTGAGCTCTGAAATGGTGTAGGCGGCAATCAGCATCAGGGTGTTCACGTCCTCTTTGGTCTGGGGACGGTCTTCCTTGGTGATCGAATAAAAAATGGATAGATCTTTTTCGCGGGTATGCTTGAACATGAATTCGCGAATGGGAACCTGTGCTCTGTTCAAGGCTTCTTCAAAATTGATTTGTTCGTTCATGTATGGCTGGAGCGCGGTGTTGTTCACAGCCTTGCCCACGGGCATCATAATGACCAGTGTCATGAATATGGCCAACCCTGCCAATACCTGGTTGGGCGGCATCTGCTGCGTTCCCATGGCCTGACGAATGAAGTGAAAGACGATGATGATGCGGGTGAATGACGTCATGGTCAACATGATCGCCGGAGCCATCGACAGGACAGTGAGCAGGAACAGAATTTCGAGCAGGGTGGACACTTCCGCTGGGTCGGCCTGTCCTGCGGCTAGTTCCATGGTCAATTTGGGAATGGTCGGAGCCTGACCGAAAGCCAGAGCCGGGAGGAGAACGCCTGCCAAAGCGATCAGGATGAGTGCCGTTATCCGGCCCCTGTTACTCCTCATTGTCGGTGCTCCCTTTCAGGAATGCTGCAAAGCTTTTTACTGGTGTGATAGGTCCTTGTTGCGAATTGTCCGCTTCTTCTTCACTGAGCAGAGATATGCCGTTGTCGGTCACACCAAGCAATAAGTCCTTGTCGCGGTATCGGACTACGGCCACAGATTGACGATTGCCGAGCATGAGTCGGCTGATCAGGCGCGGTCCGTTTTGACCGGATGTAAATGCGGCAGGGACACCTAATCGTTTGAGTAGGTAGTAGGCCAGAAAAATGACGCCGAGCAAAAGAAACAGATAACCGGCAGTGGTCAGGATGGTTGTCCCGGAATCCACGGCTGGCAATTGCATTGGTGTTGCCACTGTTTCTACGACGGTCGTGTTAGCCAAGTTGCTTTACTCGTTCGATGGGGCTGATGATGTCCGTCAGCCGGATGCCGAATTTTTCGTTGATGACAACAGCCTCGCCGCGTGCGACCAGTTTGCCGTTGACGTAAATTTCAAGAGGTTCGCCAGCCAGTTTGTTTAATTCCACGACTGACCCCTGTCCCAATTGGAGCAGCTCGTTAATGAGCAATTTTGTGCGACCAAGTTCAGCGGAAACTTCCAGAGGGATATCCAGAATGAAGTCCAGATCGCGTTTGCCCGAAGAGCTTCCGGCTTTGGCATCCGGTCCCATGTCGGGGAGCTCGTAGTCATGAGTCTGAGTGGAAAGGAAAGCTTGTTCCTTCTCATGTTTGACCTCTTCCTGTTCGGTGTCGGCCAAGGCCGCTGCCCACTCGTCTGCAAGGGCTTCGTCATCCTGTCCAACGTCTGCACTGCCTGCGTCTGAAGGATCGGTGATGTTTTCTAGTCCACCAAGCGGATCATCAGAATCGACGGAAGCGTCGCCATCGCCATCCAGCAGGGCATCGGCCCATTCCTGTGCAAGTTTATCTTGATCTTCAGCCATATCTCTTACCTCACGAAAAAAGGTGTTCACCAGTAGGGGCTGTCAAAAAAAAAGACAGTCCGAAACGAGAATTGCAAGAAGCGTGCTATTGGATAACCATTTCTGTTATGTAGACTCTGAGCACACTGCCATTTCCGAGAATCTGGTTTAGCCTGTCAGCTATTTCCTGTTTGAGTTCTACTTTGGCTTTCATGGTGGAGAGTCCGTCATACGACTTGCTTGAAAGCAGTAAAAGCAGGGTGTCTTTGACCTTGGCTTCATACTTTGCCAGAGCAGCTTGCGCGTCGGCATCACGAACTTCAACTTCAACACCGAGCTTCAGGTATCTGCGACCAAGCGGATCGGCAAGGTTCACCAGGAAAACCGGTAGTGGGACGAGTTGCCCTTCCAAGTCTTCCAGAGGGGCCTGTGCGTCGGCCATTTCTTCACTGGTGGCATCTTCATCTGGCGCGGCAAAAAACATGGTATATCCGAAGTATCCGCCAACACCCAGAGCTATCAGCACCACGAGGATGATGATCCACTTGAGCATTCCGCCTTTCTTTTTCCCTTCTTCCTGCGTCAGTTCTTCATCAGCCATATCGGCCACCTTTCTTTTCTTGTTGTGACGTTTCTATATCGCCAAATGGGGTATTGTTCCAGACAAAGTTTAGACTACTGGTAGCCACCGATAGGGCGCGCAGTCTTCAACAATATTTCCACACGTCGGTTTTTGGGCGATTCCACAGGGAATCCTCGCTCATTCACCACCGGGAAGTTGCCGCCATAGGCTGACAGCGAAAATCGTTTGTTCGGGACGCCGAGGTCCACAAGATACGCGAGTACGGCCAGTGCCCGGTCTCCCGAGAGTTGCAGCGGGGTTTCCGTGTTGTCGCTCGTGTCGGTATAGCCTGCTACGTTGATTGGTGCCACGGTGTGGGTCATCATGGGAACGAGTCGTGAAATGAGGAATTGCCCTTTGCCTGACAGTTCACTGGTGCCGGGGGAGAAAAGGATGCCGTCGGTGAAGACGAGAGCGACCCCGTCGGGTTTGGCAAGCACATCAAGATTTTTGTCGAGGTCGGATTTGTCGATTTCTTCGGGCAGGACATCGTCCGGGAACAGCAGGTCCTTGATGCGATCTTTTTTATCCAACACTTCCCATGGTTTTTCCATGAGGTCGATAACCATTCGTTCTTTGACTGATATCCGGCCAGAGCCGCGTTTGTCTAGCAGGCCTAAGTCGGCGGTTGTCAGGGTTACGGTGGTCAAAATGGCGTTGTCCATGGAGGCCATGGTCAGGAGTAATACGAAAAAGGTGAGCAGAAGTGTCATCAGGTCCGAAAATGTGATGAGCCAGAGCGCCAAAGGTGCGCAGACTTCCTTTTTCTTTTTTTTACCCATAGCCTATTCCAATTCCTGCGGGGTGGAGACATCGAATTCAAATCCGTCCACCTTTAAGGTGTCGGTGCGCTTTTCTTCAACGGGAGCGGCTTGGATAA
This sequence comes from Pseudodesulfovibrio nedwellii, assembly GCF_027923765.1. Classification (NCBI taxonomy): domain Bacteria; kingdom Pseudomonadati; phylum Thermodesulfobacteriota; class Desulfovibrionia; order Desulfovibrionales; family Desulfovibrionaceae; genus Pseudodesulfovibrio; species Pseudodesulfovibrio nedwellii. The sequence goes on from NZ_AP026709.1 coordinate 2,980,453, forward strand.
TTTGTTCGCCCAATTGGTTGGAGCGTTTGTCCAGGACAATGTCCACACGCCGGTTTCGATTGCGATTCTCTACGGTGTTTTGTGGATAATGGGGACGAAATTTACCAAAGGCCTCTATCCTGAGCATGTCAGGACTTAAGCCGTTGTCCAGCAGGTATTGATAGATGGCAAGAGAACGGTTCAGAGAGAGTCGCCAGGAAAGATCTGGGTTCTGTTGAGCGTTGTCGGGTTGATAATCAAGGCCGAGCTCATCTCGGAGTGTTGAGGTGTGCCCGGCGAGAAGCAACGGGTAGCGCACCTGTTGTAACATGGGCAGAAAACCGTTGAGGGTGTCAATGCCTTCCTGAGACAGGGTGGAACCATCCGGCCCGAAGAGGAGTCTGGCGTTGATACTCAGAATTTGGACGAACCGGTTGGAACGGAAGTCGATGTCGTCGTCAATATTTTCCCACTTGAGTTCTTTGAGTGGCTCAAGGTCGCCTGAATCCATGGGGCCGGGTTCAACAGTCTTCTTATTGTCTTTTTTGGAGAATACTTCGTAACTGGCTTCGTTGAAGCCGAATGTGCCGATGATGGAACCAAGGGCCACGAGTTTGCGCCGTTGGTCCACGGTGGACATGGAGACCAGCAGGATGAAGAACGTCAGCATCAGCGTCATGACGTCCGCGAACGTGACCATCCAGGGGGGGATCTCTTCGCAGATGATTTTTTTTTCTTTCTTGGCCATGACGCGGTCCTCGGGCCTTGCGGCAACGTGTCGCTATTCCGAAACGATTCTGTCCTTGGGAGGCAGGTAGCTGTTTAATTTTTCCTCGATGATGCGCGGGTTTTCGCCTTTTGAAATGGAAAGAATCCCTTCCATAATCATTTCACGGAGCAGGATTTCTTCTTTGCTTCGAGCTTTGAGTTTTCCTGCCATGGGATTGAGGACGAGGTTCGCTATGATTGCACCGTACAAGGTGGTCAGTAAGGCGACAGCCATGGCTGGGCCGATGGAAGACGGGTCAGACATCGTTTGAAGCATCTGTACCAGACCGATGACAGTACCGATCATTCCCATGGCCGGAGCCAGTGTGCCGAGGGCTGCCACGACATCCGCACCTGTGGCATGTCGTTCACCAAGGTATGAAATCTCGGTTTCCAGAATTTCCTGGATAGTCTGAGGTTCCAGGCCGTCAACGGTGAGCTGCAATCCTTTGCGCATGTAATCGTCGTCGATTTCCTTGATGAGCGGTTCCAGAGAGAGGATTCCTTCACGGCGGGCGCGGTTGGCGTAATCCTTGAATCGTTCGATGACTTCAGACGGCGCATCTAGGCTGGAAAAGAATGTGTTTTTGATAACCCCAACAACGCCGATGACGTAATTCATGGGGTAGTTGACCAGACCGGCACCGATGGTACCGCCCACAACAATAAGCAGTGACGGCACGGAAACGAAAATGATCAGGCTGGAACCTGTCATGATAGCCGACAGCACCAGTCCGAATGAGAGAACAATGCCAATTATGGTTCCTAGATCCATACCGTATCCTCTGCCTTGGTTCTTATACCTTCGGAGGCCGTGCTCCGAAAATTCGTGTTCCTATTCGTACAAGAGTCGCGCCTTCCTGCACTGCCGGGATGAAATCTCCGGTCATGCCCATAGACAGGTGCGGCAATTGTGTTCCCAGTTGGCTTTCCAGTGTATCCCGTAACTCTCGTAAACGGGAAAAAACAGGTCGAGCTCGCTCCGGGTCATTGAAAAAAGGTGGCATTGTCATCAAACCGACAAGGCGCACGTTTTCCATTTTCATGACTTCATCAGCCAATTCTGGCAAAGAATCTACATTGATTCCAGACTTTTGTGCTTCTCCTGCGATGTTGACCTGCAAGAGTATGTCTTGAACTACATTGAGACTCAAAGCTTTTTTATGCAATGCTTGGGCCAGCTTACGTGAATCCACGCTGTGGACCAGTTCAAATTTCCCGGCCACGAATTTGGCCTTGTTGGATTGCAGCCCGCCGATAAAGTGCCACTTCACACGCAGGTCGGCTAGCTCTTCCTGTTTGTTCAGAACTTCTTGAACATAGTTTTCGCCAAAATCTATCTGTCCACTTTCAGTGAGCGCCCGTATATCCGAAGCAGGGTGCAGTTTTGACACAGCTACCAGCGAAACGTTTTCGGGCTTACGACCTGCGGCTTTGGCGGCCTCAGCCAGTTCCTCTTTCACCTGGGCCGTTTTATCGGCCAATTCAGTTTTTCTTGTGCTCATAACTTATCTATGAATCCCGGGCCTTATACTTCATTTTACTTTATCGGCCCAATCAATATTTAGTTTAATGAATTAATGATATTTTTTTCAATCCCCAGTCACAAACAAAGATATAGCACAGCTTTTCCCGCTGTAACCACCCGAAATTTCGTTGAAATCGGTTCAAGGAGGGAAAGTATAGTTTTATCGGGATTTTATGTCTAGATTTAGTCTATAAACGATTGATTACCACATGGCTCTGGTCGAGATTGAATGAGAGGGATTTTTCGCCCATTTGTCAGGAAGTGGAAATGGGGAAGGAATAAAAAAAGGGCCGGTAAGTTCGGCCCTTTGGGGTACTTTGAGAATGAGCTGTTACGCGGGGGTAACAATCGAATGCACGGTGCGTGTGAGTTCGGCTTCGCCCTGTGCTGCGTAAGCTTCGTAGAGAGACATGATGGTGGTTTGAGAGAAAACGTAATTGCGAAGTTGGTTGAATGGTTTTTTCTTGAGGTCGTTTTCACTCATTTTGTAGTCGCGGACTGCTACTTTTTCCATGATCGGTATAATCCATTGGGCAGCAGGGACGGTCAGCACCCAGTCGTGGTCGCCGAGGTGGGTGACAAATCCCTCCTGGCGACGGGGCAGGGGCAGTGTTTTGCCGCCTTTTGCCAGCAGACCGTGCTTGACTGGATCAACTCCAGCGATGAGCGAAGCTGCCTGAATCCAGCCGACGACCTTGGCTTCATCTTCCGGGGTGCGCGGGTGATTATGCGCACAGGCCTGAGCTACACAGACTTCGGCGGGCAGACCGCGCACAATGGATTCGGCAACACCTAGAGGGTGATGTTCGCCAGTACCGCCTAGTTTCATTTCGGTTCTGGATTTGCCATTTTCATCCCATTGAAAAACCCATGGTTTATGCAGGTCATGAAGAATTTGGGCCGCGATGACCACGTCGCGATCCAGCAGGTAGTCGTATACGCTACGATATCCATCATAGAGGGCCATGGATACCCGGATGTTGAGGTCGGTGTGCGTTGCCAAACCTCCGGGGTAAGAATGGTGGCTCTGATAGCCGCTGCCCGGAGCAGAATAGAACGGCTGGGATGATTTGGAACTGTCGGTCACCGGCGGGAGGAAGTCGGCTTCTTTTACATCCTTGAGTAAGCCCTTTGCGGTCAGTTCTTTGTATATGTTTTTTTTGTTTGATCGACTCATTCCCTTGGTCAGAGTGGGAGCAGGGTTGTCGAGGATCGCTTCCACGCGGTTACGGATATCTGGGTTGCGAATTTCTGCGGCAGCGAGCCGAATGGATCGCCATGATGCCGAAACCGGTGCTGAGGCTTCGGCCATGGAAACAGGATTCATTTCCATACATTCATCCAAGGTTTTACAGGACGGTGCTGCAAGGACAGGATTTGCTATGGCGCTGGCTGCAACGACTGCACCGGCTACAGCTCCGAGTTTCAGGAAGTCGCGACGATTCAAGTGTTCGATAGACATATGGTTTCTCCTAGAATACAGGGGTTTTATTGATGTCTTCTCTATACTTTTTTAGTGCGATAATTGTGTGCCTTCGTCGTGACGGAGTGTGTCTGCGTTGTGAATATTCTGTGAAAAGTGAGGCGGTTGTTACGCTTTGATGGGAGGGTAAGAAGGAGAAATCATCCATTATCTATATTAGAAGGGTTGACGAATTGCCTAATAAGCGTGCATACAGCGCAATCTGACCACCCGGAATGTGATTCGGATTGTCTGATGACCATTATAGCCGGATGGAAAACCGGAAAATTTCTAACAGTCTGTTCAAGAATGCGCGAGTGCCGGGCAGCGAAGCCGCTGTTAAGCGTGATGCAATCGTGAGTTTTTGAAGAGCCTGATATGAGAGAGCCGAACATGTCGAAAGATCTTATTATCGTTGAGTCCCCTGCCAAGGTGAAGACCATTTCCAAATTCCTGGGCAAGAATTTTATTGTCGATGCCTCGGTGGGCCATGTTCGTGATTTGCCCACCCGAGACCTCGGTGTAGACGAAGAAAATGACTTTGCTCCCCGTTATGAAATAATTCAAGGCAAGGAAGATGTGGTCAAACGTCTTCAAGCCGCAGCAAAGAAGGCTGATACAGTCTTCCTCGCCCCTGACCCCGACCGCGAAGGTGAGGCCATTGCATGGCACGTTGCTGAACTTTTGAAGCCGGTCAACGATAAAATTCGGCGTATTCAGTTCAACGAAATTACCTCCCGCGCCGTTAAAGAGGCTTTGGAAAACGCACAGGAACTTAATGAAGACCTGTTTGATTCCCAGCAGGCCAGACGTATTTTGGATCGGTTGGTGGGCTACAAGATTTCTCCCATCCTGTGGAAGAATGTGAAACGCGGTATTTCCGCAGGACGTGTCCAGTCCGTGGCACTCAAAATTTTGGTGGAACGCGAAAAAGAACGTCGGGCTTTCCGGGCTGATGAGTATTGGCCTTTCAAGGTGCTGCTTGAGGGTGGCAACCCACCGCCGTTCTGGTTGGACCTGCATAAGCTGGCCGGCAAGGCTGTCAAACCCGGCGTTAATCATGTCGGCAATCAGGGCGAAGCTGAAAAACTTCAGAATGCGTTGGAAACCGGCGAGTTCAAGGTTGATTCCGTGCAGGAGAAGCAGCGCAAGCGTAATCCTTTGCCGCCATATATTACCTCGACGCTTCAGCAGGACGCCAACCGGCGTATGGGCTACTCCGCCAAGCGGACCATGTCCATTGCCCAGCGTCTCTACGAAGGTGTGGAACTCGGCAAGCGTGGTACCACGGCGCTTATCACCTATATGCGTACTGACTCCGTCCGTATCGCCAAGGATGCACAGGATGCGGCCAAGGAGTTGATCCTTGATCGGTTCGGCGCTGATTACTATCCGCCCAAGCCCCGTCAGTTTAAGACAAAGGGCGGCGCTCAGGATGCGCATGAAGCCATACGTCCGGTTGATGTGACCATTACGCCTGATGACGTGAAGTCTTATTTGCCTTCCGAGCAGCATAAACTGTATCGACTTATTTGGCAGCGTTTTGTCGCTTCACAAATGGCCGTTGCCACTTTTTGGGATACCACGGTTCTCGTGACCGCCCCGGAAACCATCTGGCGTGCCAAGGGAGAACGTTTGCTCTTTGCCGGTTTTCTGGCTGCCATGGACAAGGCCAGCAGCGATGACGATACTGAATTGCCCAAGCTCCACGAAGGTGACGTTCTCGCCCTTAATGAATTGAAGAAGGAACAGAAGTTCACCCAGCCACCGCCGCGTTACTCTGAAGCATCGCTGGTCAAAACGCTGGAAGAGCTTGGTATTGGTCGTCCTTCTACCTATGCGGCGATTATTTCCACATTGCTCGACCGCGAGTATGCCCGTCAGGAAGAAAAACGGTTTGTGCCTACGGAACTTGGTTTCACTGTTTCCGATAAGCTCGGCGAACATTTTCAGGCGCTCATGGATGTGGGCTTTACCGCCCAAATGGAAGGCATGCTTGATGCCGTGGCCGAGGGTAAGAAGGACTGGAAAGATCTGCTGAAACATTTTGGCGATGATTTTTATCCGACCTTGGAAAAAGCCCGTACCGAGATGGCTCGGAGTCAGCAGGTCACGGACATCAACTGCGAGAATTGCGGCAAGCCCATGGCTATCAAGTTCGGCAAGACCGGCGAATTCCTCGGATGTACTGGTTTTCCAGGCTGTCGTACCATCAAGAACTTTACCCGCGATGAGCAGGGTGCCATTCAGGTTGTTGAACGTGAAAAACCCGAAGAGACCGGCGTACTGTGCGAAAAGTGCGGTCGTCCCATGGCGATTAAGCAGTCTCGTCGAGGAGAATTTCTGGGCTGTACAGGCTATCCTGATTGTAAATCCATTGTTAATTTCAAGCGTGATGAAAACGGCAAGATTCAGGTCGTTGAATCTGAAAAGCCCGAAGTTGTCGGAACCTGTCCTGACTGCGGCGGCGAATTGCTGCTCAAGAAGGCCCGTACCGGTTCCCGGTTTATTGCCTGTTCAAATTACCCGGATTGTACCTACGCGGCACCGTTTTCCACTGGCGTTCCTTGTCCGAAAGAAGGGTGCGAGGGCGAATTGGTGGAAAAATCGTCGCGTCGAGGCAAGCTTTTTTATTCTTGTTCAACCTATCCCAAGTGCGACTATGCGGTGTGGAACTGGCCTGTCAACGAGCCGTGTCCAAAGTGCGAGCATCCGATTCTGACCCGCAAGACCACCAAGGATAAGGGCGAACATATTGCTTGTCCCAAGAAGGGCTGCGGATACACTCGTCCTGTCGAGGACGAATAGTCCGGCTTCCGATAGCGGGCCATCTGCACATTTTTCGGGCACAGTTTTAACCCTCAACGTAGCTAGGCTACGCCTCCGGTTAAACTGTGCCCGAGAAAATGCACATCTGACCCATTCTCGAAAGCCTCACGTTGTTGTGTGGCGGGGGTGAAGGGCGCTGCGCTGCTTCGCTTCGTCGGAGTCGGAATGTTTGGAGTGGAGAATTTATAGGGATAATTCATGGCGAACGTATCTCCTTCATATGATGATGTCTTAGCTGCTGCGGAGCGGTTGGGTCGACCCGTGGATGCGGAGCAGGCAGAACTGTTGGCGGTGTATCTGAGGCAGCTGATCAAGTGGAACAAGAAGATGAACCTGGTTGGCAAGTCTGACTGGCGGACCGTTTTCAATACACTTGTGGTGGACTCCTTGTTTTTGGCGGATTTTTTGAAAGGGCTGCCACTTGGCGACAAACCGTTGTGTCTCGATTTTGGTGCCGGAGCGGGGTTGCCGGGGATTCCTTTGCGTGCGTTATGGCAGGAAGGAGATTACTGGCTTGTCGAATTGCGCGAGAAGCGAGCGTTGTTTATGACATCCGTACTCAGCAAGCTCAAATTGCCCGGTACAAATGTCTTTCGCGGTAGGGCAGAAGATGCTTTGGCGCGACTGGAAAAGGGCAGGACAGAAGCAACTGCTGATCTTATCCTCAGCCGTGCGTTTATGCCGTGGCCCAAGCTGCTTGATTTCATTTATCCCATGTTGCGTAAGGATGAAGAGAGGGCTGGTGTTGCGGTCATCTTGTCCAATGATCTGCCTCCCGCTGAATCTGAATTGCCTGAAGGGTGGGTGCTCGGAAATGTCGCGAGTTATCCAGCGGCCCGGGGAGAGCGTTTTTTTTGGTCGTTGAAGGTGCGGTAGAAGATGCCTCCGGCGAGAAGATTGATATTTTTGAAGAAAGCCCTGACAGCGCGTGTTGTCGGGGCTTTCTTCTATTTACTGTGGTTTTTGTGCAACGACGATGAGTCTGCTGCTTAAGGCGATCACTTCCGGGTGTGTAGCGTAATCGCGTTCAAGTTTTTCAAGGGCCTGAGTGGTGTCTGTTGCTTTCATTGCGGCATTGGTCTTTGCGCTGGGTGGGAATGTGAACAGGGGAGTGAGGCCTGCGAGGGTGTGTATTGTCATGCCAAAGTGCTCAAAGGTTTTTGTAAGCTCTGTCGGGCCGAACAGGTGCAGATCCATATTCCCCTTGGATGAAAATTCGCCGGTTTCAAGCGTGTGCATGAAATCTGCGGATGGCTTGTCGCGGAATAAGTCAAAAGCGAGGCGGTATTTGTTTCCTGCATCGCATAAGACGTACCCGCCGGGACGGACGACACGGCAGTATTCGCCTATGGCTTTCTTCGGGTCGGAGGATAAGGAAATAGGTTCCCCGGTTGATATGACCATATCGAAGCTGGCGTCTTTAAAGGGATGCAGGTCGCAGACATCCAACACCTCAAATCTGATGTTGTCGAAACCTTTACGGTCAGCGTCTTCTTGTGCTTTCGCGAGCATGCCAGGCGAAAAATCCGAACACGTGAGAGCAAAACCCATGGGGACCAGATGCTCGGCCCATCGTCCGGTTCCGCAGCCTGCTTCCAGTACTTTACCTTCGGGAAATTCTGGGAGAAGTGGTTCTATGTGCCGCCACCAACTTTCATGATAGAATTGGCCTGAATGGTTATCTGATTTGCACAGCTTTCTTGCCGCATGCTGTTCAGCCCTTTCGTCCCAAATTTTTCGCAGTTCGTCATTGTTCATAATGTCTCCTTGATGGTCTGGAAGAATGATAGATGTAAATAAATTATTTTGTAAAGCTTCTAAACAAAATAAAGTTGATTAGTGAACAATCAATTGTCGAGAAATCAAGCTATTGAAGCGAGAGCTAGTACAAGTGTTGTACAAAATGTGTATTTACTTTACATTTTCAGCATGACGACAAAAGAAGAAACCATTGTACATATTTCTGGAAGGTTGAAGCGGATTATTCGTCAACATATGCGTATCGAGAAGTTACCAATTCATATTGGTGAGTCGTGTGTGCTGCGGCCGGGAGAAGTGCATTTCGTGCAGGCCATTGGCCGAAATCCCGGGATGAATATACATGAACTCGGTGGGGTGATGGGGGTGACACGGAGTGCCTCATCACAAATGGTTGGCAAGTTGGTGGAGAAATGTTTTGCAGAAAAGCGTTCTACACCTGAGAATCGCAAGGAAGCTCGGGTTTATTTAACTTCTGCAGGAGAAGAGGCATTTAGTGTTCATGAAGATTTTCATGAGCGGCATTTTAAAGAGTTGCTGCACAGACTCGATGAGTTTTCTGATACTCAGATAGCGACGGCTGCAGCAGTCCTTTCCGTGTTCGAAGGCATCATGGACGAACGCATGGAAGAACTCTTCGGCAAAGAATAGACAAGAAGTCTCGGTAGCATTAATGCTACCGAGACTTCTTGTTTTTTTATAAACCCTTTCGCCGAAGGCGACATGGGATTCTTAAGGCCTTCGACCTTAAGCCGTCGGAGACGAAATCACCCGACAATTTCGCCGAAGGCGGTTCCCAACTTAATTTACTGCACGTCCCAAGTAGCGCCCTGCGGCGTGTCTTTAACCTCAACGTTCATTTCAGCCAGTTCATCACGAATGGCATCGGACTTCTCGAAATCCTTGTCTTTACGTGCCTGCTGACGGGCGTCTAAAAGCCCTTGAACCTTGACCGGATCTATATCGGTCCGGGCGGCGCGGTTATCTCGCAACTCGGTCAGAAACTCGACAGGTTCGCGTTCGAAGATACCGAGTACCTCGCCCCAATGGGCAACGTTTTTTTTGATGCGGGTGAACAGATCGCGACCACCTTCGGATTTGCGCAGGTTCTTGTCCTCTGCAACGCGTCCGGCCAGACGAATGGCGGAGAAGACATGTCCTAACGCACCAGCCGTGTTCATGTCGTCTTCCATTGCTTCGTCGAAATGCTTTTCGATCTCGGTCAATTCAGTAACCAGTTCTTCAGGGAACGGAGATTTTTTCCATTTGGATTTGGCCAGTTCAACGTCCATCTGGGCCAAAGCGGAGTAGATGCGTTTGATGCCTTTTTCTGCTTCTTCGAGGGCCTCGAAAGAAAAGTCGAGTGGGCTGCGATAGTGCATGGTCAGCAGAAAGTACCGCAGTGTCTCGGCAAGGAATTTGTCCAGAATGTCCCGGATGGTGAAGAAGTTGCCAAGGGACTTGGACATCTTCTCGGAGTTGATCTGTACGAATCCGTTGTGCACCCAGTAGTTGGCGAACGGTTTGCCCGTGTCAGCCTCAGACTGTGCTACTTCGTTTTCGTGGTGCGGGAAGGAAAGATCCTGTCCACCGCCGTGAATATCCAGCGGCAGGGAAGAGTATTTTTCGGACATTGCCGAACATTCCAAATGCCAGCCGGGACGGCCTTGGCCCCAAGGGGATTCCCAGGAAGGTTCGCCGGGTTTTGCTCCTTTCCACAGTGCGAAATCGAGCGGGTCCTGCTTTTCTTCACCGGGGTCGATGCGTGCACCGGATTCCAACTCGTCGATGTTGCGGCCTGACAGTTTGCCGTATCCTTCAAAGGAACGGACCTTGAAATAGACGTCACCGGATGGGGTGGAGTAAGCGTGTCCTTTGTTGATGAGACGTTCGGTCAGGGCGATCATTTCAGGGATGTGTTCGGTACACTTGGGTTCCACATCTGGACGAAGTACGGATAGTTTGTCCATGTCCACATAGAATTCACCGATGAATTTTTCGGCGATTTCGCCAGCTTCCTTTCCGACTTCATTGGCGCGCTTGATGATCTTGTCATCAATGTCCGTGAAATTGCGGATGAAGTTGACGTTGTAACCTTTGCGCTGGAGATATCGGTACAAGACGTCGAAAACCACGCTGGAGCGAGCATGGCCGATGTGACAGAGATCGTATGCCGTGATGCCGCAGACGTACATATTGACGTCATTGCCGTTCGCCGGGGTGAATTCTTCTTTCTGTCGTTTGAGCGTATTGTAAAGTCTCATTGAATTACTCCATTTTTATTCATTTGAAATAATTGATATTTAATTAAATTCCATCGCTGGAAGTCGTGACAATTTTCATATTCAGGAGCTGCATGGTTTCAAATATATCGCGGCCCATGAAAAAGTACAGTACTGGAAATGGCTCTTTTGGAGATATGGAAACTGTCATGGTGGCAGGGTCTCCCATGAAACGCCTCAGGCCAAGCATGACGTCTTCGGCTACATCGTTTTCCTTGCTGGCAGCGTGTTCGGCCAAACCGGCCAGCTCATGCTGAATGGTTGCCACTGTCAGAGTTTCGGACATGTTCATGGCCGCTGACCAGTTGCGAACCACTGTTTTTGTCAATGATCGATCCGTGAATCGCAGAGTGGCATTGTCGAGGCGTAGGCCGACCAGCTGCTCAAGGCGCATGTCATTGAGATCAATACCGTCCACTGCACAGGTCAGCATGGCGTGCCCCAATTTGGGGTCATCCATGGAAAGCGTTTCCAAGGTCAGGATACCGTTGGTCGCATCGTACGTATAGTCAAGCTCAATGTTACCGACGATGGAATCAATGCCGGATTTCAGCATGATGTCGGTCCATTCTCCGAAATTTTCTGGCGTAACCGCACAGGAAAGTCTGGACGCGGTTGCGTGTGCATGGTGCGGAATTGGGTTGCGCTGGTCGAAGTCGTCGATTCGCAGGGTGTCGGCTGAGAAGTGCTGCCCCGAAGGGAGGGTCGCGTTGACATTTTCCAGTGTGACCATATGGTCGTAAATGTCGACGGACAGGTTGTCATACGTCAGGGTCAAGCCCGGCGTTTGCGCGACGGTTCGGTCGAGTTCTTTGCGGACTTCGGAGTGGACGAACCAGTTCAGGGCTACTGCACAAATGACCACGAACACGCCGAACGAGATGAGAAATTTGGCGATTTTATTCATGGTCTACAAATCCCGGAGACCCGTAACGGAAGCTACGGCCTTGATACCTTTTTTGGCGCCGGTAAAGCCGAGTTTCTCTTCAGTGGTGGCCTTGAAGTTAACCTGATGAGCATCCAGTCCGAGGAGACGGCAGATGTTTTTTGCGATTTGATTCGCATGCGGGGAAAGTCTCGGCGCTTGAGTAATAACCGTCAGATCCGCGTGGACGATACGCGTTCCGGTTTCTTCTGCCATGGTCAGAACTTCTCGCAGAAAGATAGAGCTGTCCACGCCCTTGAATTTCGGGTCCGTGTCCGGGAAATGTTTGCCAATGTCTCCGCCACCGAAAGTGCCCAGAATGGCATCTGTCAGGGCATGCAGGAGTACATCGCCATCTGAGTGAGCAATGATGGTCGGGCCACCGGCAATGGGAACCCCACCAAGTGTCAGTGGACGATCATTTTCACCGCCAAAGCGGTGGACATCGTAGCCCCAGCCCATACATGGGACAGTGGTCTTTGTTTCTTCCAGACGCTTTAGGTCCTCGGGAACAGTGATCTTGATGTTGCGTGTCTCGCCGGGAATCACGTCCACTTCAGCCAGCTTTTCAACCATGCTGGCATCATCTGTTACTTCCCACCCTTCGGCATCAGCCCGGTCATGGGCTTCTTTGAGAATGGATGTTTCGAATCCCTGCGGAGTTTGGACCGCGGCCAGTTCGGCCCTGTTCAGGGTGTCGACAACCTTATCGTCAGCCACGCGTTTGACCGTGTCCGTCACCGGTATGGTAGGGATCACACCGCGCGCGCCATTATCGAGGGTGTCGATAAGGTCAGTGATGATTCGAGGTGATACGAACGGGCGAGCCGAGTCGTGGACCAGAATACCGTCGCATTCCTTGGGCAGACCGATCAGACCGTTCTTGACGGAATCCTGACGGCGTTCGCCACCGGGGATGACTTTCCACTTCAGGCCGAGGTCTTCGGATTTGAAATATTGGCGGAGTTTTTTCTCCATGGTCGGAGCGTCTTCGGGCGGGAAGACGAACACTAGCCCCTTGACGCGGGCTACACGTGAGAATGTTCGGGCGCAATGCCAGAACAGTGGTGCCGATTTGTATTCGAGGTACTGCTTGCGTTCGCCGTTTACGGCTTCAGCCAGTCTTGTACCGGAGCCTGCGGCAAGGATTATGCCCCAGATATTTTTGAGTGGACGCGTCATGCGAAAACCTATGCCGTTGAATGAAAAGTGGTCGCGCGGGAGAAGGTATGCGCCTTTTCCCGCGCGGTATATCAAGTTGGAGCCGGTCATAAGCCGGGTTTTGTCGCCCCTTACGGGGTGGTCATCATTCATCTAGACCGACTGTTACCAGCCGGTTCGAGCAACCTACCCGACAGCTCGATCGGGCCGATCTACAGCGCTGTCCTATTTGGTTTTGCTTCGGACGGAGTTCACCTGGCCTGCCGTGTCACCACGACAGCCGGTAGGCTCTTACCCCACCGTTTCACCCTTACCGCCGGTTAAAACCGGAGGCGGTATCCTTTCTGTTGCACGTGACGGGGATCGCTCCCCCTGGGAGTTACCCAGCGTCCTGCCCTGAGAAGCCCGGACTTTCCTCCCCGATCAAAGATCGCGGCGATGACCTGTCCGACTCCAAACTTGTATTATATCCAACGAGGCCGTGAGGCCCCGAATTCAATTTCTAATCCTGAGATTCCGGTTCAATGTGCGCCTTCCAGTAAATGAGGCGCTGGCAGTTGGGGCAGCTCAAAATTTGCTGGCCTTTCTGCAAATCATTGTAGGACTGCGGCGGAATCATGATATTACAGCCCGAACATACGCCTTTGGAAACTGGTACGATGACCGGATTCTTCAAGCGTTCACGGATGAACTCGTAACGCCCCAGGATCGGCGGCGGAACAGCCTTGCTTGACTTCTTGCGCTTGCGGCCCAAGGAGTCGAGTTTCTTTTGAGCTTTGGCCAGACGTTCGTCCAAGGTTGTCTTGAGAGCTGCGTACTGCTCTTTGACTCCACTCATTTCTTCGGTCAGGGACTCAGTGGCCTCGTCCTGACGGATGAGCTCCTCACGCACGGCTTCCTGCTCGTCATCACGCATGCGGTTGAGCTTTTCCAGGGAATCCATTTCGCGCATCATGGCGTGGTATTCCTTGGTGTTGCCAACCAACATCAGTTTGTTTTTGGACTTTTTGATTTTCCCGGCGTCCTCATCGATTTCAAAGGTCAGCTTTTTCTGCTGTTCTTTGAGGATGCCAGTCCTTTCGTCGATCTGGTTGCGGCGCTCATCGAATTCGCTCATCTGTGATTCAAGGTCGGACAGCTCTTTGGGAGCCTGCTCGATCACATCCCTGAGGGTGAGGATTTCGTCGTCAACCTGCTGGAGAACGATCAACTGTTCGATTTGTTTCTGATACATTGTTAACCTCTCTATCTATTTGAAATTTTGCCAAATCATTTAATCGGCTTGTTTCGCTATTTTTTGACGTGTACCCGGAACGGGTCTTCGCCTTCGAAAAATTGTACGTCCGCGTCAACCATTTCGCCTGTAAGTTCTTTGGCAAATCGACGCATCATTTCTTCTTCCAATGAAAAATGTCCGGCATCTACAACACAAATGGGTGTTTCTACCGCTGCATGATACTTCATGTCACCGGTAATAAATACGTCAGCTCCGGCTTTTGCGGCCTTTTCGATAAGCGACGATCCAGATCCGCCGCAGTAGGCTACCGTTGTAACGGTTTCGGGCTGCGGTCCGCAAATTATGAGCGCGTCACGCTGGAGAAGGGTATCCAGTTTTGCGATGAACGCATCCCATGGCATGGGCTCAGGCAATCTGCCGACTTCGCCAAAACCGACTTCGCGCCGGGGCGCAGTCAGTGAACGAATGTAGAACAGAGGACGTTTGCTCATGGAAAATTCAATTTTATTGGCAACATCCGCCCAATGCGATTCGTCGCAGACCAGGCGGACTTCGCCGGTACGACTCTGCGACACGGAGTGAATGCCGTCGTGATTGGCCCAGATGTCGGCAGCTTCGCGGGAGATAGGTTCTTCCGTGTAGAAAGAGGCCTCGATGGGAGTGTAGCCGGTCTCGATTTCGAGGAGTTTCCTGTCTTCCAATGCAAAATCGTATCCCAGCCAGAAGGCCGGACCACCGGGGCGAGTGTCCAAAGACGTATGTGCGCTGTACAGCCATGCACCGCTTTTAACTACTTGACGCAGAACGTCCATATACATGGACTCCACGTTCGGAGCCTTGGGCTTCATGTACAGAGGGTGATGTGTAATCACGGCCCCGGCGCCCCAATTTAGACACTTTTCAAGGGTTGCCGGAGTCGGTTCTAAAGCTACGGCGACTTTGTCGGTTTCCGTTATTTCACCGGCAATTTGGACACCACAATTGTCCCAGGAGCTTTGATTTGCTTCTGGGGACAAAAGGCGGAAAAACGATAAAATATCCTTAATTTTCATATACTTATGACCACCTATCGTAAAGAAGATGCTCCCGTAGGGTTTCCCCCTCGGGAGCATTAATTTCCTCTTCAATAACCCAGCCATTGGCCTTCACGGGATACTTCAAGATATATGCGTTGAACTGGTTTCCAGTATCAAACTTCTTCAATCACGTCTCCCGTTTGGAGGGTCGTTGGTGGGCCAGCCAGGATTCGAACCTGGGACCGACCGGTTATGAGCCGGTGGCTCTGCCAACTGAGCTACTGGCCCGTTGTCGAGTCCGGGAAGATAGACGTACCAAGAACGATTGTCAAGCTGGCCGGTTCTCGATATCGATGAATCTTTCAATTGTGAATTTTCATTTTTTTTGAAAGTCCTTAGACCTCGCGAAGCGCCCTAAAAATTAAGGAAGGAGAGTAGAGGGTGAAAGTTTCCCCTACTGTGTCTTTTCAACCTGTCGGATCACCTTCATTGCGTACCAGGATGCTATGGCAGCGGATATCCAGACGATGGCAAGGATGGAAAGCCAGAGTGAGATTGTTCCATAACCGAGTACTGCGGTGAACAAAGTAAAGAGTGCGAATGGCGCGACGACTTGGCGGGCAAGGCCCATCCAGATGGCGAAAAGGGGGCGCTTCATGCCTTGTAGAGTGGATGTTGCCACGAAGATGATTACGTATCCGTATAAGGTAAACGCATCAATGCGCAGATATTCCGCGCCAATGGATATGACTGCGGGGTCGGAGGTGAAGAATCGCATAAGCGGTTCGGCTAACAGAAAGATAGGTATCGAAAGTGGCAGGAGGAGGATCGCTCCATACTTGAGATTTTTGCGTACGGATTCGCGGATACGGTCAATGCGGTTTGCTCCGTAGTTTTGCGCGGTGACTGTCAAGGCGGCTACACTCAGGCCGATGGATGGCAGAAGGACGATCTGGTCGATGCGGGTGGCGATACCATAGGCTGCTGCCGCTTCAGGCCCGAAACCGGAGACGAATTTGAAGATGACGAAAAACCCGAGGGCGATGGTCATGGAATTAAGCGCTGCCGGGAATCCCTGTCGTGCTATGTCGGCGTAGAGAGTGGGGTGCGGAATCAGGTTTTTGCCGGCGTTGGTGACAACCAGTCCTGTTTGACGCGCTCGGTATCCGAGATAGATGGCTCCGAAAGCCTGGATGATGACCGTTGACCATGCCACGCCTTGAAGTCCCAGGGCGGGGAGACCGAAACCGCCATAGATGAACCATGGATCAAGGGCTATATTCAATGTGGCACCAAAGACGAGGACATTGCGAAAACTTTTGGTGTCACCCTGTGATTGAAGAATAGCGTTGAAGAGGAAAATAGCCACTGTAGCGATGTTGCAGGCAAAAATCGGGTTCATATAGGCCAGACAGGTCTCAAGGTAATGGCCTTCAGCGCCGAGCCAGCCAAAAATGGACGGAGAAAACGTCAGGCCGAACCATGCCAGGAAAATGGATACAAAGATGCCGAAACTGAGCATCTGCACGGCAATGAATGATGCTTGTTTACGATCTTTAGCCCCGAGAGCAGACCCCATGAGGGCGGTGGAACCAGTGCCGATACCACTGGCAAGGGCGGTAATGATGAAATAGACGGGCAAAGAAAGGGCCAGCGCAGCTACGGCCTGAGTATCAATGCGTCCAGCCCACCACGTGTCCACCACGTTGAACATGGTGTTGAAAAAGAAACCCACCGAAGCGGGAACGGCGATCTGTCGGATGACTGCGGAAACTGGGCGCGAGGTGAGGTCTGTGGTGTCTGTGGTCTGTGTCATTGATTTTGTATAACAGATAATGAGGTCAAAACCGACCCCCTGTCGATTACATCGTTATGTTTGCTCGGGGTTCACCGGCGTCATCGGAATAGGCAAAAGCCATGCGTGGCGTATTGTGGGCAAATCCGTATTGGGTATTCGAAGAGAGTGTGATTACTTTATCGTGAACTGTAAATCTTGGTTGTATTGCATCCACCTCTGATTCTTTATCAAGTCCGGCGGAGTATGCCAGAAGGTATGATGGGAGTATAGCCGATTGTTGACGTGCCTGCGGTGTGCCTATAGGAATTGAACCATGGGAAAGACTCCAACGAATACAGATGTGCGGTTTTGGCGCGCCCCAGACTTACCGGGCGTGGAAGTCCGTTATTCCAGTTACAACGAAGAGGCTTTTCGCAAGCATACCCACGTGGCCTATTCAATAGGACTCATAGAGACAGGGAGAACAACATTTACTCTTAACGGCGAAGCTTTTCATGCTGGTGCCGGTCAGTTGGTTTTGATCGAACCGGAGGTTGTTCATGTCTGTAATCCTGATTTGGATTCCCGTATGACCTATCGTATGTTTTATGTGGAATCCTCATGGTTGGAAGCAGTGGGGGCAGAGATGTTTGGCCGGGAGATAAGGCCTCCTTCATTTCCCTTGCCGGTCGTGGATGATCCTGAATTGGTTGCGCATTGGCGGGATTTGCATGAGGTGATCATCAGCGATGGTGAATGTCTCGAAAAGGAATCCTTGTTGGTGGAAGGGCTTGCAGACTTGTTGTCGAGACATGCCGAATGTGGAGACGTTCAGGTTCTTGTTGGGCAAGGTGACGCAATCTTGGCCGTGAAGAATCATTTGGCGGAGAATTTGGCTGAGAAGGTCAGTCTTGATGCGTTGTCAGAAGTCGCGCATGTGAGTCGTTATCATTTGCTGAGGACATTTCAGGACGCCGTGGGCTTGTCGCCACATGCATATCAGAATCAGCTTCGGGTCGATTTGGGCAAGAAGCTCCTGGCGGAGAATCTCTCCATTAGCCATGTCGCTGTAGAGGCTGGGTTCGTGGATCAGAGTCATTTTTCCCGAGTGTTCAAGCAGTATACCGGAGCTACCCCTCAACAATATCAGGCTGGGGTCGGAATTCGCAGCTGATTCGATTTCGCAATTTCATACAATACCTTTGTTCGTCTTCCTCTCATGGTGTCCCTGAAAATAATTCAGGAGGCTGTTGATGAAAGAGACGATGACTGACGGCACGGTTGTGGATGCTTTGCTTCATTCTGGTGTTCACTCCATGGGGCCACGTTTGCTTGCTTCGCTGTGTCTTGCCGGAGCCGTTTTGCTTTGGGGGACATCGTTTATGGCGACCAAGATCGCTTTGACCGAATTTTCCCCCATGGTCGTTATCTGGTTGCGTATGGCCATCGCCGCATTTTTGGTTTTGTTTCTTTTTAAACACATACCCGCACCTGACTATCGAAAAGGGGATTGGAAAGTTCTGGCCTTTCTTTGTTTAATGCAACCCTGCCTGTATTTTTTGTTCGAGGGGTATGCCATCGCCCTGACAACGTCCGCTCAGGCCGGCATGATTTCCGCTCTGGTGCCTTTGATGGTTATGGTTGGGGCGTGGGCCATCCTTAAGGAGTCCATGTCTTTGAGGGGGGTGTTGGGGATAGTAGTTTCCATATGCGGTGTGATTTGGCTGTCGTTTGGCGGGATACCTGACGTGACTGCCCCAAATCCACTTCTTGGAAACACGCTCGAAGTCGGGGCCATGGTGTGTGTCGCTATTTATATGGTGGTCATGAAAAGGCTGTCAGCACGATATTCCACATGGTGGCTGACGGGTATGCAATGCGTAGCCGGCGCATTCTTTTTTTTGCCGGGAGCGATTGTGTCAGGCTTTGGCCCGTTGCAGGAAGTCTCTTTATCTGCATGGTGTGCAGTGGGATATCTTGGTTTTTTCGTCACTTTGGGGGCGTTTGGTTTATACAATATGGCCATGACATTCATGCCTGCGGGACGGGCTGCCTTGGCTGTTAACATGGTCTCGCCTGTGGCCTTGGTGACGGGGTGGCTTGTACTTGGTGAATCCATGTCGTTGATGCAGTTGGTCGCCTGCGGGATTATCGGTCTTGGTGTGTGGCTGGGGCGGAGAGGATAGTAAAGAGGGATTTTGGGACGTTAAATTTTTGAGATAGTCCGGGATTTCTTTAGTGCATAAAAAAACAGCCTCCCAATTCGGGAGGCTGTTGAATTAATTTCGTTGAGGAATGACTATTTCAGTCCCAGTTCTTTTTTCAGGAACTCGAAATCGATGTTGCTGGCGACCAGTTCTGCGCCTTGCTTGATCTTGATGGCATCACGCAGTTTGTGGCGTGACAGGATATCGTCCATTTTCTTGGCTACAGTGAAGGTGTCTTCGCGGACCATGATGATAGGCGTTTCCAAGACCTCGGAGCGGGTCAGGATAATGTCATTGGGATAGAGATTGCCTGTTAGAATCAGACAGGGGCAGTCGCCTTCGAGTGCCACGAGTTGGACATCCGAGCGATCACCACCCACGATGATGGCAGAATTTTTCTTTTTGCGGAAATGCGTCATGAAGTTTTCCACCTGCATGGTGCCGATGAGAAAAGATTCCACAACACGTTCACTTTTGTTGTGTGCGGAAATGATCTTGCCGCCAAGACGATCGGCCAGATCGCCGACCTTGATGGCTCCCATGAGTGGATCACGAGGAATTACGCCGAGAACTTTGACGCCCTTGGATTCCAACGCAGGGGCGAGAAGCTGGTCGATTTCGTCCATGAAATTCGGTGGGACATCGTTTAGGATGACGCCGGCCATGAGGTCTCCCAGAGTTTCTTTCATGACCATGAGATAATCGTATTTCAGTTCCTTTTGGAACCGGTCGATGATGATGGTCTTGATGCCGAGCTTTTTGATGACGGAAATAGCGTCAGTGTCGCAGTACTTGCCGGAGTACATGGAGCCGGACCCCGCCACCAAAGTGACGTCCTTTTCTTCGGATACAGCGGCGTAGCCTTCCACGATCTTGTCGAGGAGGCCGTCCATCTTGCCGGTGAAGGCTTTGACTTTGAAATCTTGGGTGACAACCACGGGAGTGACCATTTCTGGGTCAGCTGTGACACCGAGCACATCCTGCACGAATGCCGCATCCTCGTCGCCGAGTTTGCCGTCGATCTCCATGGGCATGGCTCCGACCGGTTTCATGTACCCGACGTTGAAGCCTTCTTTCTGTAGTTTCAGGCCCAGACCCATAGCGATCATGTTTTTGCCTGAGTATCCCGTTGTTGATCCAATGTAGAGACCTGCCATGGAAACCTCCTGAATTATGGCGTGAGCGGGGCTGTTCAAGCACCTGTTGCTCATCTATGTCACATTGCGAAAAAATCAGCCGATGGTCAAGCGCAGGTCTGTGACAAGCGCACCTTCGGCATCCACCAGAATCGGGTTGAGTTCAACTTCCTGAATTTCTGGAAAGTCCGTCGCCATTTGCGACATGGACAGTAAAATATCTTCTATGGCCGCCAGATTGACCGGTTCTTCACCCCGAATGCCTCGAAGCAAGGGGAATGATTTTATCTCACGGACAATGTCCTGCACGTCTTGCAAGGTCAATGGGGCCAGTCGATAGCTGATGTCTCCAAGAATTTCGGATGACGGTCCTGCCAGACTAAAGGAAACCAGCGGTCCGAATTGTGGGTCCTGCGTGAATCGGATGACGACTTCGCGGGCTTTGATCGGTCCCATGGTCTGGACAAGGCAGCCTGCGATGTAGGCGCCGGGGCGTTTACGTTGGGCGCGGGATGTTATGTCGAGCCATGCGTCGCGCACTTCGCGGGGTGTTGCCAGATCCAAGGCCACGCCATCGACATCGCCACGACTGGGAATATGCGGAGAAACCAGTTTGAGGGCAACCGGGTAACCGAGTTTCTTGGCCGCTCGGACAGCCTGATCGCTGGTACGGACCAGACGGGTCTCAGGGACGGGGAGTTCATAGGCCAAGGCGATGTTCATGGCATCGGAAAATGGCAGTTCGGAAATTCCTTGCTTCAGCAGTTGTTTGATGGTTCGTTCGGCTCGTCCTTTGTCTCGTCGGAAACAGACCTCGACAGGGTACGGGCGGTTTTCCCACTGGTAATGGGCGTGCATGGCAGAAATGGCTCGGATGGCTGGTTCCGGGTAGCCGTAGCAGGGGATGCCTGCCTGCAGCAACATGTCTCGGCCTGGGCCTATACGTTCATCACCCATGAAGCTTGCGAAAATTGGTTTGTCGCACGTTTGTGCCACATCAATAATGACTTGTGCCGTTGCTTCAATCTCGGCAGATGCGGTGGGTGTCAGCAGGACCAGTATGGCGTTGGTCATTTCATCTTGAGCCACGGCCTCAAGAGTGACGCGATATCGTTCAGCCTTGGCATCCCCGATAATGTCGATGGGATTGTAGATGGCGGCAAAGGGAGGCAAAGCCTCGGTAAGTTTTCCTAGAGTAACCGTGGACGGGCGTGCCAGATGCAGGTTTGCTGCTTCGCAGGCGTCGGCGGCCAGAATACCGGGGCCGCCTGAATTGGTGACCACGGTCAGGTTCGGGCCTTTGGGCAGTGGTTGCTCGGCAAAGGCTCGTGCCAGATCGAATAGGGATTCCAGGCTTTCTACCTGAATGATACCTGCTTGTTTGAAAGCTGCGGTGGAAGCGACAACGGACCCGGCAATGGAGCCTGTGTGGCTGGATGTGGCTCGTGCACCTGCCTGAGTGGTTCCTGCCTTGATCATGATGACCGGCTTTTTGTCTGTGACGGCGCGAGCTTTTGCTAAGAATTTCTGTCCGTCATCGACAGATTCCAGATAACCGATGATGACTTTAGTGTCCGGGTCTTCGCCCAAGGATTCAAGGACGTCGGCTTCTGATATGCCGGCTTTGTTGCCAAGCGAAATAAATTTTGAAAATCCTATATCTTCTCCGTCAGCCCAGTCGAGGATGGCCGAACAGAGTGCTCCGCTTTGTGAAAAGAAGGCGATGGACCCTTTAGCAGGTTTGGCCTGTGCAATGGTTGCATCCAGGCCGATAGCCGTGTTTATGAGCCCCAGCGTGTTGGGACCGAGCAGGGTGATACCTTTGCGTCGGGCAAGTTCGGCCATTTTCATCTCAAGCTCGAAGCCGTCCCTGCCGGTTTCGCGAAATCCGGCCGTAATGATGCAGATGGCACTGACATTGGCGTCGGCCAGTTCTTTCATGGCTGGCAGGACTTTTTCACGTGGTAGGACAATAATGCCGAGGTCCGGTGGCTTGGGAATCGAAGAAATGTCGGAAAAAGTCGGAATGCCGAGGATTTCTCCCCCTGCGGGATTGACGGGGAAGATTGTACCCTTGTATCCTGCGGCAATCAAATTGGACAAAATGACGTTGCCGAGCTTATGCGAACTCCTCGATACGCCAATGATGGCGATGGAGTCCGGATTAAATAGAGAGCGAAGATGTGCGTCTGCTTGCATAAATACAGGGGGTTGAATGGATACTGATGAACTACAGGATTGTATCCACCATAGGTTTGGTCAAGTCAAGTTTCTGGAGGTCGCTCTTACGCACTCCTCTTTTGCCAATGAACAAGAGGTGAATCAGGACAATGAACGCCTGGAATTTCTAGGGGATGCAGTGCTTGAGCTGTGCATTTCTGAAGAAGGTTTCAAGCGTTATCCCAGAGCTGCTGAAGGACAGTTGACCCGCATCCGTTCTCAATTGGTTAAAGAACAAAGTCTTGCGGCAATCGCCCGTGATCTTGATTTGGATAAATACATTCGATTGGGACGTGGTGAAGAATTGCAGGGCGGCCGTGAACGGGATGCCTTATTGGCGGATGCTCTTGAAGCTGTGCTAGGAGCCGTTTTTATGGACGGTGGATTCGAGGTGGCCAAAAGAACCATCTTGAATATTTTTGAAGGAGAATGGCCGGAACAGGCCATGCTGCCTGAGACTAAAGATTATAAAAGCCGTTTGCAGGAAGTGGCGCAGGAGCGTTTTCGGGAACGTCCTGTGTATGTGTTGGCTGGAACCAGTGGCCCGGAACACGAAAAGTTATTCATGGTTGATGTGACGTTGCCAGAAAGCGAAGTATTTCGTGGAGTGGGGACGAGCGTCAAGCGAGCGGAGCAAGAATCCGCTCGTGCTGCATTGAAATTCCTTTCCGAAGAATAATTTCAAAAAATATGAATGTATGAGAACGACACAGATTTTCTGTGTCTGCCGGTCAATAAACGGAAACGACCGGAGAACCAGCCCCGTGGCATCCTTGCCACGGGGCTGGTTTCCGATCGTCTTCAGCCGTGTGTCGGTGTCGGCTAGCCGCCGATGAGCTGCATGGCCATTCTCGGCAGAGAGTTGGCCTGTGCCAGCATGGCGACAGCAGACTGTGTGAGAATCTGATTGCGGACGAATTCGGTCATTTCCTGCGCCACGTCGACGTCGGAAATGCGGGATTCAGCTGCCTGCAGGTTCTCGGCCTGGATACCCAGGTTGGTGATGGTGTTTTCCAGACGGTTCTGCATGGAACCGAGGTTTGCACGGATCTTATCCTTGGAAATGATCGCATTATTGATCGCTTCCATGGCTGCCTGCGCCAATCCCTGCGTGGAGATGGCCTTACCGGCATTCTGTGCTTCCCAAGTTGTTTGGTTGGTGTCGAGAGCCGCGGATTGCCCCAGACCGAATGCAGATGCACTGGAACCCTGAATGGCGACATAGTAATAATCTTCCGCGCAGTCGTTGCCGGTACCGAAGTGAATCTTCAGAGGGCCGGTGGACTGTAAACCGGTGCCGTCATGATCGACGGCAGGGTTGCCGGAAAGGTTGCCGTTCAGGAGATAAATTCCGTTAAAATCAGTTGCGTTGGCAATACGGGTGATTTCCGAGGACATTGCCTGATACTCGGAGTCAATGATCAGACGCTGATCTGAGTTGTATGTACCCGTAGATGCCTGCATGGCCAGCTCTTTCATACGAATGAGCTTTTCATCAATGACCTGCAGTGCGCCGTCAGCGGTTTGAATCAGCGAAATTGCATCAGATGCATTACGAATGCCCTGGTGCAGTGAGCTGATTTCCGAGCGCATGAGCTCGCGAATTGCCAATCCGGCGGCATCATCGGCAGCCGTGCCGACTCGCAGACCGGAAGATAAGCGCCTGGTGGAGACACCCAGACGACCATAGTGGTCGGACAGGTTTCTCTGGGCGTTCATCGCCATGAGGTTGTGGTTAATGACTAAAGACATCAGAACCCTCCTTGTTCGATTATCAAATCCATTTGGCATTGTTAAGCAGTATGCGTGCCAATATAATTTTATTAAGATATATTAAGACTATAAGTATCTAAAAAAAGTCTAGAATGGTTATTTTTTCCTATACTGAAAAGCTCCGAAAAGCTTTGTTCGTCAATGGTTTGTCGGTGGTGGTGAAAAAAATGCCACTTCGAGCAGTGGAGGGGGGAGCGTTCTCGATAAAGATAAAGATGAAGAAATAAGGATGGCCGCTTTCATGCGGCTTTTTGTTTGAAGATGCGCCTTTGGCGAGAGTCATTGTTGGGTCTGAAGCACCCAAGGCTTTCCATGCCCTGCGCGGGCGGCGGATTTTTTTGGCTGAGCCGCCCCAAAAAGAACCAAAAAGCTCGGCTCGCGAATTTGGGCGCCTCCATGATCGGCGGCAAGAATCTGATCCAATCGAGTCGGCTCCACCCGATTATAAGTATAAGCTTTACCTCTCCCGTCATCCCTCAGTTTAAGACAAATTACCTGATTCCGTTATAAGAGCCGCCTCTTTCGATTGGTCAGCTTCTAGGCCGCCGGTCAAGGGCTGAGGTTCGTCTTCGTTTGGTTGTGCGAGGAAGAAATTGTCTTCGGAGGGAGAACGGTGTTGGGGTGCTGAAGCACCCCAAGGCCCTTTATGGATAACGAAGAGCCTTAATCAAAATGGGCATTTTCACTAAGAACGAATTTATAGCGATGAAATGTGAAATTTTAAAGTTATGTATTGTTATCAAAGCACCTAGAATCAAAAAATAAACACCTACACCGCCCCCCCCCTACAACGACGGACAATTGATAGCGAGCCTTAGAGCCTGTCTTGCGCGGCGGAACGTAGCCCGACCGAGTCTGTGTCACAGACAATCCTGTCGGGCAGTGGAGTCGCGTACAGGCTCTTGGGTTCGCTATCAGGCGCACAACGAAAAAGGCGTTTTTTGCCTCCTTATTTTCGCCTCAAAAAAAGCAGGTCGCCGTAAAGGCGAAACTTTTGTAATAATTCCGTTTGCTCCCTCACTGCGAAAGCACGCAAAGCCCACCAAAAACGAAGACCCTCTTTTCCCTTTCTATTAAGTATGAATAACATTTCGCTTCATTCACGTGCCTGCACCAAAGACCAAAGCGGCCCGGCAGATGGGTATTCTGCCGGGCCGTAAGGTCTTCTGTTATCCCCCGCGGGTCAGACGGGGGATATCTTGGAGAAGGAGTCTATGAGTATGGGTTACTTTAGACCTCTATGTGCTTAACGCTTCATGGCGATAACTTCGCCGAGCATTGAGTCCGTTGTGGTGATGACCTTGGTGTTGGCCTGGAATCCTCGCTGCGTGGTGATCATGCGAACGAATTCAGTAGCCATGTCAACGTTGGACATCTCCAGTGAGTTGCCGTCAATGGTTCCCTTGCCTGTGGAGCCTGCCTGCCCTGTCAGGGCGGGGCCGGATTCACGGGTTTCAGAGAACAGGTTGCCGCCTTCTCGTCTGAGGCCGTGCTCGTTGGTGAAGGTCGCCAGGGTGACGGCGTAGAGTTCGAGTACCTGACCATTGGAATAATGGCCGGTGATAACGCCTTCGCGAGAAACGGATATGTTCTGCAGGATACCTGCGGAGTAACCGTTCTGGCTTTGGAACAGTGTGGAGGAACCGCCAGTGTCATAGCTCTGTGTGGCCAGTGCGCTGACTGCGGGGTCCTTGAAGTTCGCCAGATATCCGGTATTGCTGACATTGTTGCCAACCATGGCTGCGGTGGTAGGTAAGGTACCGAGGCCTCCTTGCCAACCAATAGTGACCGCCCCGCCGTTACTGGACAAGTCGCGGTTGCTCATGCCGAAATCAATTTGGAGCGGCGTGGCATTTGTCGCTTGAGCTGTACTAGCATTGGATTTACCCAGAAAGTTGGCTGTACAGACAGGGTAACCACTGGTGGAGAAATCTGCCAAATCCCAGTTGTTCAGATCCTTGAGCGCACCGCCACCATTAGACTTGAGCGTGTATGCACTCATGCCGGACAATTGACCTGTGGTAAAGGTCATGGTGCCGATCATGAGCACACCTGCTGCTGAAGTCCCTCCTTGTCCAACAGATGTCTGGAGTCCGTTTGCGCCGGAGAGGACACGATTGTCTGCATTAGGTTCACAGGTGACCATGTATTCCCAGACTGTGTCGCCACCAGCGTTGCTCATCGTTACCTGATCGTAGTAAACAGTCAGATTGTGTGCGGTGCCGATGTCGTCATACACCTTCAGGGTGGTTGAATACCCATAAAGCGTCGGTGCCAGCGGAGTTTCTTCGTTACCGCGCCAGTTGTTGAACATGGCAAAGTACGGATTGGTATCGCTGGACGATCTGTCTGGTGCCGTCGGGTCCAGGTTGGTGACGATGGACACGTTGCTGGTTGCATTTGGTTCGGATTGGAAATTTTCTAATCTGATGTCCGTTGGGGTTCCGATGATTCGGGCTGAACGCGGGGACAGGGATGTGTCCGAGCTGGACGTTGTTACCGATGTCGTGGAACGTTCGATTTCCCACCCTTGCAGAACGTAGCCGTGGGGATCCACGAGAAAACCGTCCTGATCAAAGCGGAAGTTACCTGCTCTGGAAAAATATTTCATGTCTTCGCCGAGGGGTGAGACGAGAAACATGCCGTCACCGGAAATTGCCATGTCGGTGGCTTCGGTGGATGCTTCGAAAGCTCCCTGACCAAAGTCCGAGTATACAGTGGACACGCGGACACCGCGACCCACCTGGCCGATACCGTTGACTGTCGAAAAATCGGTGCTCATGAGATCTTCGAACTGCATCCGTGCGCCTTTGAAACCCGTGGTGTTCACGTTGGCGAGGTTGTTGCCGATGACCGTCATCCTTTCGGAATGCGCCGTAAGGCCGGAAATGCCTGAATACAGTGATGCTCCTAAACCCATATCTACCTCCTAATCTCTTCTCCAAGAGCCTGCGGCTTGGATGCCGTCAGGTGAAATTCGTGTGACCTATTCTTCTTCGTTTTCATCTTCTGAAGGTGGAACCACCGGATCTGTTCCGGGATCAACCACTTCCTTGACGTTGAGGAAGCTGATAAATCTGCCATCGCTCAGGCGCAGGTACTGCGTGCCTTTTTCGTTGACGACGGCATCGACCCTGCCGGAAATTTCCGTCTGGACCATGACGTGTTTGCCGTTGAGATCTTCGCCAAGGACACCGATGCCGTATTGACCATCGGGTAATTTCTGACCGGCTTCGTTCTTACCGTCCCATTCATACTGATAGGAACCGGCTTTTTTGCTTCCCAGCTCGACAGAGCGGACGATGGCACCTTCTGAATCGTAGATGTTCATCATGATCTTTGAGACTGGTTCGCCGAAGCCATAGTAAATGGTCGAGGCATTACCTTCGTTCATGCTGATTTTGTAGCCTTCAGCCTTGACTTCCTTGCCGATGAAACTGACGGCTGAGAGCATATCGCTCTGCTGCATTGAGCTGCCCAGCGATTTGATGCCGTCGTTGATGTTGGTGAGCTGCTCAAGGCTTGAGAACTCGGCCAATTGGGAGGTCATCTCTGTGTCCTCCATTGGATTGAGCGGATCCTGATGGGTAAGCTGTGCCACCAGGATGGTCAGGAACGAGTCCTGGTCCATTTTTGATTTGTGCTCAGGGGTGTTGGATGCGGCGAGTCGCTGTTCCTGTGTCCCGAGAACCATTCCACCATTGTCTATGTAACCCATAATAGACCTCTCCTACGCAATAACGTGTAACCCATGTGCGGCATTAATTGCCTGCTCACGGAGTTGTTGCAGGTCTCGGGCCACCATGCCGCCATCGCCGTTACGCATGTTCTTCATATGGTTGCGCATGGCGACCATGGCTTCTTGATCGCGGGACATATTATGTTGTTCTTGTCCGAACCAATCATGGGCGTCCTGGTTGCTGGCAAGCCCGGTTTGGACGTCCAATTTCTCAACTTTTAGCCCTTGGTTTTCTAAAGAATTCTTAATGATATCTAAATGTTCATTGATAATCTTTGCAGCTTCGGGACTCTCTGCCCGGATACTTGCGCTCACTTCCTTGCCGTTGACCTGAAGCACGATAGAGAGCTTGCCGAGGTTTTCGGGCGTGAGTTGCAAGGTGAGTTGCTTACCACCATTATTCAGGGTTTTGATGAAGGCATTATCCACCTGCTTCATAACCTTGGGGGCGGAAACTTTTTCCCATGCCTGGGTCTTGGTTCCGGTTTCGGTTGTGGTGGTTAATCCTGTTTTGAGAGCCTGCGCTGTATCTTCAGTCTTAATCTGTGTTTTGTTTTGTACGGAACGGGAATCGTCGTCGGTGACCTTGCCGAGCAGATTGGTCCAATGTTCGTTGGATGCAGCGTTCTGCTGTTCGGGAGTGTCGGTGTTGGCATCCGGTTTGGCGTCAGTCTTGATCTCGACTTTGTCCGCCATGTTCTTTTCGGAGTGGTCCCTGACTTTGGCATCGGGCAGGGCGTCTTTGCGGTCTTGTGTGGCCTGCTTGAAATTGCCATTCACTTCGGTCTCAAGAGAATCCTCTGCCACACGGGGTTTCAGATCAACGGCTTCGGCGACCTGACGCGCGAGAGTGCTCTCCTTGGCCGAGTCGCCCATGGCGTTGACAAAGCCCTTGGTGACGGCGCGGACCAGTTCCTGATCCTTGGAGTCCATCTTCCCCATCTCCTGACGTATCAGGGTAAAGGCTTGCTTGACGTCCTTGGGAAGGGAATTGGTGCCGAAGAGTTCTTGAATCTTGGATGTGAATTCTTTGGAAAAGCTCAAAGCCGAAGTAAAGGCTTCGATTTCTTGCTTGTTGAAAAGCAACTGCTTGCCCTGCGGCATGGCGTCGATCTTGGCCTGGAGGGCCTTCATAACTTTAGCTTGATTGCCATTCTCCAGGTTGCTGATCAGCTTTTCGCTTTCCTTGGCGGTAAAGCCAAATTTCGAAAAGAAAGAATTCAATTTTCCTTTTTGCTCGTCGGAAAATTCGTGCGTTCGCATTTCGGCCATACTTTGAGCTACGGTCGAGACGAACTGTCCCCAAGTCATGCCTTCTTCACTGTTTATCTTGTCTTCAATCTCGGTGATTTCTTCTTCCGACATTCCGTATGCTTCAAGATCGTTTTTGACTTCTTCGAAATCTTCTTGAGTCATCAGGGATTCGCGTTCATCCATTTCAGGTTCCGGTTCTTCTTGAACTGGGACTTTGGTGCCGGCGGCATTGACAGCCTCTTCCTGGTTATCTGTGTCAGGAGCGGATTCGAGCATTTGTTCCTGAGAGGAGACAGGTGCCAGGGCGAGTTCGTTCTCGACCATGTTGGCGTGCTCATTGAACAGATCAGCGAACAGGGCGTGTTGATCACCCTTGTTTGCGGAGGCTATTTTTACCACCGGAAGTTGTTCGGTTTTCTTTTCTATGGCGATGCCGGGAATATTTTGCATACTTTTCTCCTTCGCCTCACTTACAATCAAAAGGCGTGCCAAAGGAAAAGTATCAAGGAATCAGTATGTTGACTGGATGTTCAGGTAGGAAGAAATAACCCTTTTGGGTCTTGGAAGTCGGGAGGGAAGTCTTTATCGACAGGCTGCGACCAGTTTCTCCAGGAGCATGAGAACTCTGGCCCAGGCCGGGCGGGAGTAGTCATTGTTCTCAAGGTACATGTGGGCGTATCCGGTGAGCGGTTTCATTGCGACAGGGCTGTCCGCCCAGAAAGATTCGTCGAGAAGTGTGCCGTTTTTTAGTCCGTGTTTGAACTGACGGCCCATCTCCGGGATGTGCGAAAGCAATGCTTCGGCTTCTTTCTCGGAAGACTCGGTTAGGTTGCTCCATGCCGTTGAGAGGGGCGAAGCTTCCCACAGGCCGAACTCGTGACCAAAGTACTGTTGCCAGAAGCGGGATAGGAGTCTTTCGGCGTCAGGAGGTGCTGGGTCGAGTCGTTGTATCTGATAAAGGCCGAGGTCGGATTTTCCGGTCTCGAAAAGTGTCAGTTCTGGCAAGTCCAATTTGGCGAGTTTGGCCGATCCGTTCCCGGCCAATATGCATACGGCAAGTGCAGCCACTCGTCCGGGCTTGAACGCGTCACGACAGTAGAGCCGGTCGCGGGTACATTGCCAACACCCTTTTGCGCAGTCCATATCCGCTCGAAGTACATAATGACCAGGTGAGTATGGGCCTGTTTCCCATGGATTCACATTGCCCATGGATAAATTTAGACATTTCAACCCGGACCATGCTGCCAGATGCATGGGGCCGGTGTCTGGAGTGATGAAGAGTCCCAGCGTTTGTCCCACAACACTGAATTCATCCAGTCCGAGGGTTCCGCACAGATTCAAGGCCGGCCCTTTGGCGAGCGAGACGACTTTTTGTCCCAGTTCCTTTTCTGCCGGACCGCCAAAGAGAACCGGGCGCAGATTGCGACCATGAAGTTCATCTACAAGTGCGGCCCAGAAGGTGGCGGAAGGGCGTTTTGCAGGATCGCTTGCACCGAGAAAAAGACCGACTTTGTGTCCATCCGCAAGGGTGCGGGGCATGCTAAATCGGGTGGCCTTGATGCTTGCATGGGGTATAACGTCAAGAGCGTTGAGTTCTGCCCAATGATATCGGTTGTAGAGATTATTTTTCACCAGTGACGTCCGATAGAGCTGCCAGTCTCCATGAACAAAGTGGGAGCCGTCGGCAGATTGAACCGGACCAAGTTTGTGTTCTGCTGCAACTTCTCCTGCCAGAATGGCGGCTTTTTCCTGAATGGACAGATTGAGAACAAGTTCGAATGAGTGCCGTTTGAGAACATGCAGGCCGGACCACGGGAAATATGTGACCGCAGGGGAAAGTTTCATGAGCGGTGTGTAAAAGGCTTCCTCGGCTGCTACAAAAATAGGGTGGCCGGGATAACTGCGGGCGAGCCAGAGCATGAGTGGGTAGGAGAGAATGAGGTCTCCCATCCGCTGCATCTGGAGTATGAGAATCGGTTTTTTGTTCGCCATGGATTACTCGAACGTCTGGCGCATGGTTTCCATGAGGCTGAGCATGCGGTGGTCGTATGTATGCTCTGCCAATACGCGTTTGCGGGCGGCGTCGATGATTCTTTGCCGTTTGTCCGGTGCGTTCAAATAAATGTCCACCAGTCCGGGAATTTCGTCCGGGTGGTTGTAAAAGACGATTTCTTTGCCCGGTTCGAACAGTTCTTCCATTTGTCGGCGGTAGTCCGTGAGCAGGAACGCACCGCAGGTGGGCACGTCAAAGACTCGTTGGTTGACCGCACCTTTCATCTGTTGACTGGTACAATTGAAGTTGATGTCGGAAAGCGGATAGAAATCCGGTAGGTCGTCGTAGTATGACAACTCGGAGTGGTATCGCCAGCCCGTGCGCCTTTTGAGCAGCTCGTTCCACCCGGGATCGCCTATGATGAGCGGGTCGAAGTCGAGGATGCGAAGGATGCAGTCCAGTCTGTAGAGCAGGGTCGACTGCCATGTGATGAAAGTCAGGTATGCCTGTTTTCGTTCCGGTGTTTGCAGATTGTCGAATTCCGATAATAGCTCAGGGAAATGTTGTCTCAGGAATCGACCGGCCTGTGGTTCGCCGGATTCTCCAAAGGCCTTGGCGACCACCATACCGGCTTCCAGCAAACGGGGAGACGGCATGGATGCCTGAATGCGTTTGATGGTTTTCGTCAACATAGAGTTGCCAACAAAGGAAATGGGGGCGCGCCATTTTTCCACAGGTTGTGTCCGATGCGGTACGAGTCTTGTTGGATCAGCGCCGAGCGGAAGATGGAAGACGTTATGAAATCCCATGTTCTTGAGTGAGTCCACAGTGTCGAAGTCCCAAGTGAACAGGGCTGTTCGGCATTCGAAGAGATTTTGGTAGGCATCAAGAATGAGGTGTGGGTTGTCCACGAACCAGGATGCCAGCGGAATATCGTAATTTTTGAGCAGGGTGGTGAGTATTCCCTCGCGGTCAACGCCAAGATGGTTGACCGTGAGAACGAAGTCCGGCTTGAAGGCCGTCAGGGTTGCCACCATTTGTGTGACAAAGGTGTCGAGGTCCATTTCCTTGGTGCCGAAATCCAGAAAATGATATTCTACGCCGAGTCGTTCACACGCGGCTTTAAGTTCGCCGATAAGAAAATACTGGCTGGTGAGCAGGAGTATGCGCGGAGCTGTCTCTCTGAAACCGGGCCATGGATTTTGGTCTTTTTGCATTGCCCACAAGGGTACCTGCGCCTGGCAGATTTGTCTACAACTCGCCGGAGCCGTTGTGCTTCTTGGACCGGTAGAGGTCCTTATCCGCTCGCATGGTTATGGAGAGAAGATCTTCACCTTCTTCGTATTGGGCTAACCCATAGCTGAAAGTGATGGGAAGGTCCTCGGAAGATTTAGCAACAGCCGTGAGTGCTCGTTCTGCCAAAGCACCGGCATCATCGATGTTACCGGTCAGGAAAATGATGAATTCATCGCCACCCCAACGGGCCAGAATATCTGTCGGCCTGATGGTTTCTCCCACGGTGCTGGCTACGCATTTAAGCACTTCATCGCCCTTGAGAT
Source organism: Pseudodesulfovibrio nedwellii (assembly GCF_027923765.1). Taxonomy (NCBI): domain Bacteria; kingdom Pseudomonadati; phylum Thermodesulfobacteriota; class Desulfovibrionia; order Desulfovibrionales; family Desulfovibrionaceae; genus Pseudodesulfovibrio; species Pseudodesulfovibrio nedwellii. The sequence goes on from NZ_AP026709.1 coordinate 3,013,056, forward strand.
GTCCGTGTTTGTCATTGACATCTTTGAACTTGTTGAGGTCTAGGATGATGGTGGATAGTTGTTCGCCGTATCGTTTGGTTTTGTAGGTTGCCTGTTGGAAATATATTTCCAATGCACGACGGTTGGCAACACCGGTCAACGGATCGGTTTGGGCCAGCCGTTCCAGTCGTCCCTGGAAGTGATTGACCGTGAACGTGCACAGTACGATTATTAGAAGTGACGTACATATACCTATAATAATGGTGCGGACAAGATTATCCCTCGCAGAAATCAAAGCGTCATCTTCGCTTTGTTCGACGATGAGATACCAATTCAGTTCCGGGATGTATTGGGTAGAAAGCAGGTAGTGAGTGTCGTCCCAATTATATTCCAAGCTGAGTGATTTTTCTCTTTTGGTGAGTATCTTTGAAGCAAGGTCACGGATTCCACCGGCCTTAGCAATGGAATGCTTCTCGATAAGCCGTTTGTCGTGGTGTACCTGAACTAGGCCATCCTGATCCACGAGGTAAATTTTTCTGTTGTATTTCTTTTTTGATTTTTTCAGGAGCTCGGCAGCATGTTCGATGTTCAATCCCACACCAGCAACACCGATGAAACGGCCATTGTTGTCTTCCACTCTGAAGTTGACGAAAATTGTCAGTTTGTTGTTTTCAACTTCATTGGTGTCCACATCCAGATCGAATTCCTTGCCTGAACGTCGAAAAGCATAGAACCAAATATCGTGAGGGTCTCGTGGCCCAATTTCTTTGAGTATGCCTTCTTGGCTGTAATAGGCGTCTGTTGCTGATGAGACGAAAAAGGTGGAAATGAATCCATATTTTTCCTGAATTTTTTTGAGGTAATTCGTGATTTGCCCGATATCCCGTTCTCCATCGGTCACCCAGTTTTTGAGAAATGTGTCATTCGCCATTGAGGACGATACGAGCAGTGGCCGCATCATGACGGCTTGAATTTCCGAATAGATATTTTTGCCGGTCAACGGCAGGGAGGAGTGGAGCAATTCGGCTCGGATGGCCCTGCGCGTGAAAACGTAGTTGACCAGACTTGTTGCCAGAAAAGCGGAAACAAGAATGAAGGAAAGGGCTAATATCAGTTTGGATTTAATGCTCATTACGACAGTTTAAGGTATCCGGCTTATAAGGACAACGGTTTTACATCTCGTCTGAATCGAGAATGATGGTGACGGGACCCCAATTGGTGAAGTCCAGATGCATTTCTGCTCCGAATCGGCCAGTGGCAAATTGACCGGGGGCAGCCTTGCGTGCGTCTTCCACAAAGCGGTCGAATAGGGATTCCGCAATATACGGATGGCAGGCGTTGGTGAAGGACGGACGGCGACCTTTTTTGCAGTCTGCATATAACGTGAACTGGGAAATGAGCATGATGTCGCCCTGAATGTCTGTGAGCGATCTGTTCATTTTGTCGTCTTCATCCGGGAAGATGCGTAGGTTCACCAGTTTGTCGAGCATTTTCTTCCAGATGGGCTTGCTTGGCAGGTCCGCTTCATCTGCATGGCCGAATCCGACGAGCACCAGCAGGCCGGTGTCAATCTCACCGACAACAGCGTCGTTGACCGTAACCTTTGCGTCGGAAACACGTTGAACGACCAAACGCATGACTAAACTGTCCTTTCATGGATGGTGGTGATGTGTTGGCTGATACGCTGTTCTTCCTGCTGTTGTTTGGCGTCGTGCTGGCAGCCTTTACTGAGTGCTGCGAACAGGAAAAAACAGACGAATGCGAGGAAGGCTATTCCGCTCAAGATGCGTTTCGGATTACTACGTGAATCCTTGGGGATGAGAAGACTGGTCATGATCTTGCCGTAAGACATGCCATTGATTTCGCCCCGTTTTTCTTCTTTTTTTTCTGACACGGTTATTCTTCCCAATAGGTGGCCTTGGACGATTCTTTCTCCGAAACAGACACTTCGACCAAGCGGACTGGCTCCGGCATGTTGCCGTCCAATTCCTTATATATAAACATGGCGATGTTTTCGGAGGAAGGATTGACCTCGGTAAAGCACTCCACCTCGTTAAGGTGTTTGTGGTCGAGTTTTTCCAACACATCCTTAGTGCGTTGTTTTATTTCCTTGAAGTCGACAAGGTACTGGATTTTATCGTCCAGTTTGTCGCCTTCAACCACTACTTCTACACCAAAGTTGTGACCGTGCATGTTTTCACACTTGCCGCCGTAGTTGCGCAGTTGGTGTGATGCTGAAAAATCCTGCGTGATAGTCAATTTCCATTTGCCGGGCATATAATGTCCTTAGTTTTTTTTAATACTTGTCGCGATCTTTGTACTCGTGGGGGCGGCGGTCACCGTCCTGAAATTCTTCCACCGGGTACTTGTGCTCGTTTCTCTCGCATTTTTCATGGGCAGCCGCAACCAGATCAACGCCCAGTTCCGAGGACAAGCGGGTTAGGTAGATGAGTACATCGGCCAGTTCTTCGGCCACGGCTTCCTTTTTTTTGCCGCTTACATTCCAACTTTCCTCGACGGTCAGCCATTGAAAGTGTTCGACCAGTTCGCCTACTTCGGCGGTGAGAGCCATGGCAAGGTTCTTGGGAGATTGGTGTTTTTGCCAGTGACGTTCTTCTACAAATTTGCGGTGGCGTTCATCGAGTTGTTTGAGTGAGTCCATGGTTTTATCATTTATTGTTGAGGGTTTAAATCATAAGGCGGCGTTTTGTGCCAGGGGGTTGTACTTTTGGCCATGTCCTGGCCGACTTTGAACAGTTTGGACATATAATTCGGGTCGAATAATTCGTTGGAATCCGCTTGAAACGTCGGCGGGATGAAGGCCAGATTGAAATCTGCGCCGTCCCGTTCCGCGACATAAAAGATTCTGTAGAGATCCCCGATACCTTGATTCCGGATCAGGCCGGTCAGGGACCGAGCGGCGATGTCGCCCAGATTGGGGTTTACCTGAATCGGTTTTGTGGTCAATGCATCATTGCGGATAACATAGAGAATGATTTTTCGTGAGATTCCCAGTTTGTCGAGGTTCTTTTTCATGTGAACACTCGGCGGGTATGCGAAAACCTGATTGGTGACGCCTCCGTCCACATGCATTTCTTCGTATTTTTTGCCGTCGATTTCAAGGGAGAAATACATTGGTGGAAATGCCACGGGAACGGAAGCCGAGGCCAGAATGACATCCCGAATAAGCTGGTGGGCTTTTTTTGTCTGGAATTGGGCGATGGCCCCTATATTCCAATAAACCGGGCGCATTTCGTCAAGGTTCGTCGTGCCGACGAACAGCCGTCGTCCTTTGCGATGTTCGGCGGCGATTTTGTTGATGATTTTTGTATTAACGTAGGTCTTCAACGCCCGCCGAAAAGAGTTCACGTTAAAGAGGCCGTCTCCCACAAGAGCAGAACCGATCGGACGGGCTTTTACAAGATTGATGGTGCTGAATGTTGTGTAGAGAAGCTTGAGCGTGGCATCATATTCCGGCCCGAGAAAAGCGAAGGGGGCAATGAGCGCCCCGGTACTGACGCCGGTGACGAATGTGAAGTTTGGTCTGTCACCTCGAGACGTCCACCCCGTCAGAAATCCTGCACCAAACGCACCGTCCGCACCACCCCCGGATAAACTGAGCACAGTAAAATTACCGGTATTGCCCGTCGCCGCTTCCTGTGCAGCCCATTGAGCCAAAAGCAAGCGCATGGCCGCCTTTTCCGGCGCCGAGTCCCCATAAAATCGGATGTATTTATAATTCGGCAACTGCCCATCATGTAAAAGTCCTTCCGGCATGGGGGACCGTTTGCCGCTACAGCCAGCCAGTATCAACGCCAGGCATAGCAGAGCCGTGAAATGGAGAATGTGGTTTGTGCGTGTGACTTTCATTAGTCCTCACCATTGCGCGGAGCGCACATAAAAAGTTTCGGAAGGTGAGAGGCCTTGGGGAAGGAGACGCATCCTTACTTCATGGCAGCCTGATGCTTCAAGGCATCGCCGTTTTGCCATTTTTCCACATCTTTCCAGAATTCGCGACTTGGGAAGATCTTCCAGCCATGGCCGAGTTTGAGCGTAACCACACTTTCTTTTGTGATGATCCCGAGAGTGACGTGCGTGTTGCCGGGATAGCGTTGTAGAATGGTTTTGAGCATATTCAGATGAGAATCCACGGCGCTTTTTTCACCGATCCAGAGCGGCACGGGTTTGTCTGAACCTTGAACCGCATCCGCCAGGAACATGACCTTGTCGGCTAGAATCTTGGCTGACTTGGGCGCCTCTTCCTGACCAGGTTCTTCGCGAATGTCGATCTTGCCCTGAATCATGAGCGGGCGGTCCGCGTCGATAAGCTCGCGTGCGTCCGCATAGACCTTGGGCAACATGGTGACTTCGCCGGATGTGGTCAGATCTTCGGCCACGCAGAATGCCATGGGGTCACCGCGCTTAGTAATGAACTGCTTGTAGTCCGGGATAATCACGGCCACGCGAACTTCTGTTCCGTTGGGAATATTTTTGCAGTCTTCAAGGGTGGAGGTGCGCAATCGAGCCAAGTCCTGACGATAGGCAAGCAGGGGGTGGCCTGACAGGAAGAAACCGAGCACCTCTTTTTCGAGGGTCAGCTTTTCCTTGTCGTCGAATTCTTCGATATCCGAACAGGTGGGCGAATGAGATGGGGCGTCTTGCCCGCCACCGCCGAGCATGTCCAACATGTTCAACATGCCGGAATCTTTTTCCTTGGCCTTTTTTTGACCGATGGCAACGGCCTTTTCAAGATCTTCAAGCAGGGCAGCACGGGAACAGTCGAAACAATCCAATGCGCCGGCTTTGATGAGCGATTCCAAGACTCGTTTGGTCACGCGGCGTAGATTCACCCGCTCGCAGAAGTCGAAGATATCTTTGAAAGGTCCGCCGTCGTTGCGTTCAACCACGATTTCGTTGATGGCCTCTTCGCCAACGTTTTTGATGGCGGCCATGGCATAGAGAATGTCGCCTTCAAGTACTGAGAATCGAGCATGCCCCGCGTTGATGTTGGGCTGCTTGACCGTGATCTCCATGTCGCGACATGCATTGATGTACATGATGATTTTTTCGGTGTTGTTCATTTCCGTGGACATGAGAGCGGCCATGAATTCAACCGGGAAGTGCGCCTTGAGATAGGCGGTGTGATAGGAAATGAGTGCGTAGGCGGCGGAGTGTGATTTGTTGAAACCGTATGCCGCAAATTTTTCCATGGTGTCGAAAATTTCGTTGGCGATCTTGTCGGGAATTTCATTTTCCCGTGACCCTTCAAGAAAACGGGAACGCTGTTTGGCCATCTCCTCGGCAATCTTTTTACCCATGGCACGTCGGAGCAGGTCACCTTCACCGAGTGAGTAGTTGGCAACAGTCATGGCGGTGGCCATAACCTGTTCCTGATATACCATAACGCCGTATGTGGGCTTGAGCGTGTCCTCCAGCGAAGGGTGCGGGTAGGTGACATCAATGTCGCCGTGTTTACGCATGATGAATTCATCAACCATGCTGACGCCGTGGGAACCGATCATGCCCAGCGGGCCGGGACGATAGAGCGCGAGCATGGCGACGATGTCTTCGAAGCAGTCAGGGCGTAGCATCCTGAGATATTTACGCATGCCTGATGATTCGACCTGAAAGATGCCGTCCGTGTCACCTTTGGCAAAAATGGCGAAGGTGTCGGGGTCGTCCAAATGCAGGGTGTCGAGGTCAGGCGCGTTTTTGCCCTGTTCGCGGATGATGTCCAGACAATCCTCGATAACAGTCATGGTGCGCAGGCCCAGAAAGTCGAACTTGATCAGGCCGACTTTTTCGACTTTTTTCATGTCGAACTGGGTCACGATTTCACCCTTCTTCCCTTTGTAGAGAGGAAGGTATTCGACCATGGGTTTGTCCGAGATAACCACGCCCGCTGCATGAGTGGAGGCGTGTCGACATAACCCTTCGAGACGGGTGGAAATATCTATGAGTTTTGCGATTTTTGGGTCAGTGGCAACCATGTCGTCCAATTCCAACACAGCCTTGACCGCATTGGGGACGTTGATTTTGGCTTTTTCCACGCCGAGCAGTTTGGCCATGAGGGCGGGGTCGTCCGGGATGAGTTTGGCGATACGGTCTGTTTCGCCGAAGGTCATGCCGAGTGCGCGACCAACGTCTTTAATAACCGCCTTGGTTTTCATGGTGCCGAAGGTAGTGATCTGCGCCACACGATCATGGCCGTACTTCTCGGCGCAGTATTTGACGACTTCGAGACGGCGGCGTTCGCAGAAGTCAACGTCGATATCAGGCATGGATACACGTTCGACGTTCAGGAAACGCTCGAACAGCAGATCATACGGGAGGGGGTCGAGGTTGGTTATCTTGAGAGACCACGCCACGATTGAACCGGCTGCAGAACCACGACCGGGGCCGACTGGGATGCGATTGTCCTTGGCCCAGTTGATGAAGTCCTGCACGATAAGGAAGTAGGCCGGGAATCCCATTTCAACGATAACGCCGAGCTCGTAGTCCAGCCGATCCCAGTACCGTTTTTCGTCTACTTCATAGGTAATGGTATCCAATCGCCGTTTGAGACCTTCGCGGCAGAGCTTGTCGAATTCTTCGTCCATGTCCGATACACCTTCGGACAGCTCGTATTCAGGGAAATAGTAGTTACCCAACTCGATTTCGAGGTTGCACTGCTCGGCAATGCGCTGGGTGTTGAGGATGGCCTCGGGTACATGGGCGAATGCCTTTTCCATTTCTTCAGGCGTTTTGAAATACAATTCCTGCGTGTCCATCTTGAACCGCTTCTCTGCGTCCACAGTGGTCTGTGTCTGGATGCAGAGCAGGGTGTCATGCGCTTCGTAGTCCTCGGCTGTCAGGTAATGGCAGTCGTTGGTCGCGACCATGGGCAGACCAGTCTTTTCCGCGCATTTGATGAGCAATTCATTGAGTCGGGTCTGCTTGCCTATACCGTTGTCCTGCAATTCAAGATAGAAGTTGCCGGGGAAGATGGACTCATAGGTCTTTGCCATCTCCACGCCTTCTTCCAGACCTTCGTTCATGAGTTTGCGCGGTATTTCACCTGCCAGACAAGCGGACAGGGCGATGAGTCCTTCGGAGTGTTTTTTGAGCAAATTTTTGGAGACGCGTGGTTTGTAGTAGAACCCTTCCAGGTAGCCAGTTGTTACCAATTTGGTCAGGTTCTGGTACCCTTTGCGGTTCTTAGCGAGTAGCACCAAATGGTAGCCGCCTCCTTTTTCCTTACGCTTGTGTGCGTCCTCATCGTCTATGTCACCGGGAGCCACATAGACTTCGCAGCCGATAATGGGCTTGATGCCCATCTCCATGGCTGCCATGTAAAAGGTCGCGGCTCCGAACATGGATCCGTGGTCGGTGATAGCCACGGCAGGCATGCCGAGGTCTTTGGATCGCGAAAGCAGATCCTTGATGCGGATTGCGCCGTCCAAGAGGCTGTACTCTGTATGGACGTGAAGATGAACGAATTCGGCCACGGTGCTCCCTGTGGAAATGCGGTTTACTCAAGACCCCAAGGTATACTGGATTCCTTGCGGCTTTGGAAGAAGTGAACCGGTGATAGTTCATATTTTTGGTAACCGCTTGAAGTTGAATGTGATCCGGGAGTGTGTATTTGTGTTGTTAATCTTTATAGAGTGTTGACCGCGCAGGCCCCTGAAGGTACGTTCTCGTTTTGCGTTTAAGTAACTATTGTCAAAAAGGTTGAAAGGAGCGAGTGCGTGGTGGAAAATATTTGTCCTCCTGTTGACGAGGAGGGGGTTCGAACAATCCTTGAATCCAAACGAGTAAATACGAATTTTCAGCCAGTTGTAGCTATCGCTTCCAAATCTATTATTGGTTTTGAGGCCTTTTCGCGTGTGACGGGCGATGATCGCTTTATTGATACCCGGATGTTGTTTCACAAGGATTTGAGCCCGGAACTTATGGTGGGCGTGGATCGGATGTGTCGTCGTATGGCACTTGAGAAGTTCAAGCCGATTCATGACGCCCATAAGAAACTGCTTCTTGGCCTTAACGTTAATGTGGAGATCTTTCCGCATATCGATCCGAATAACCTGACGTTGCCACGGCTGATTAAGGAGGCCGGGATTGATCCCGGTAATATTGTCCTTGAAGTTATGGATTTCGCGCCTGATAGGGATTTGGTGGCATACTATTGCGAGCTTGTGCAGGGGTTGGGGTGTAAGTTTTGTCTGGATGGATGTGCTGTGGATGATTCGTTTAATTACGCCATTACCAAGATTAATCCTGATTTTATTAAGTTGGACAGGTCCTTTTTTGGCGAGGCCGAACAAACTGATTACTCGGCAAAAGCCCTGGATGCATTGCTTTCTGTCGCAGGCCATGTAGGAGCATCGGTCATTGGTCGGGGGGTTGAAAGTGAATCCGAGTCTATTCGATTGCTTTTGGCCGGGGTCGATTTGCAGCAGGGCTATTACTATACAAGGAGCGAAGAGAGTCGCCCCGGAGATCCTGCCGGAAAATTCATGGAAAAGATTGTTGAGACTCATGACAAGTATTTTAAGGTGAAGAACAAGCTGGTCCTTCATAAAAAGCAACGGTTTGTTGAGGCTTTTAAAGACGTTTCTGCAATTTGTACCAAGCTTTCCAATATGTCGGAAGAATGGTTTGAGGATGGATGCAAGCGTTTGGTTCGTAAGGTTGAAGAGGTTATTTCCATCTTCGTGCTTGATGACCGGGGACGGCAGATAACCCGACGTATCTCAGCAGGAACTGTGCAACCGCCGCACCATCCTGATGCGATTATGGAAACAGGTACGGATCATTCCGTGGAAGATTATGTCCTTTATCTTGATATCGGCTATGAAAAGTTCGTTACTCCTCCGTTTGTCTCCCCGTTTACCGGAAAGCGATCGTGTTTGATCAGCAGGCCATTTTTTAATGTGCAAGGTTCTCGGTATATGGTTTGTGTGGAACTGCCTCACCCTGGCTAGTTGACATTCCCCGGTGAAAGCGGTCCATTGTCAGTGATCGAAACGTCCAGCCGGGAGCCTTTGTGGAATCCTTCACCGACCTATCCGCCTATCTTTGGCACCGTCTGCCACTGATCTTGCTTTTTGTTTGTGGTTATTTTGTCTATCAGCTTATGGCTGCAGCCCGAATTACGGACAGTTTTGTATCCTGGTCTTTGAAGAAGAGCCGGGGCCATGCGTCCTTTTTGATCCTGTATATCATTGCCGCATCCGCGGCCCTGTCTTCTTTTATTCCCAATACCATCACAGTGCTCACTTTGATTCCGGTGCTTAAGAAGCTGGACAAGGATTTTGCAGAGCAGGGCGCCACAGGAATGACCACGGTACTTATGTGTGCGGTAATCTATGGTGCGGCCATCGGTGGCATGGGGTCCATGATTGGCTCACCTGCCAACGCCGTGCTGTTTGCTGCGCTGGATGTCTTTGAAATCGCTGGTCGTGAACAGATCACGTTTTTTAAC